>NZ_JAVGWM010000010.1:0-840 GCF_032490435.1 Asticcacaulis aquihabitans | reverse complement strand
CAGAACGCCGACGTTGTCACCCGCTTGACCTTGGTCCAGCAGCTTGCGGAACATTTCAACGCCCGTGCAGGTCGTCTTCTGAACCGGACGGATGCCGACGATTTCGACTTCTTCACCGACCTTAACGATACCACGCTCGACGCGGCCGGTCACAACCGTACCACGGCCCGAGATCGAGAACACGTCTTCGACCGGCATCAGGAACGGCAGATCGATCGGACGCTCAGGCTGCGGGATGTATTCGTCAACCGTGGCCATCAGGGCCAGGATTTGGTTTTCACCGATTTCCGGGTTCACGCCATCGGTCGCGGCCTTGGCCGAGCCCTTGGTGATGGGGATATCGTCGCCCGGGAACTGGTAGGACGACAGAAGCTCGCGCACTTCCATTTCGACCAGTTCGATCAGTTCTTCGTCGTCGACCAGGTCGACCTTGTTCATGAACACGACCAGGGCCGGAACGCCGACCTGACGGGCCAGCAGAATGTGCTCGCGCGTTTGCGGCATCGGGCCGTCAGCGGCCGAAACGACCAGGATCGCGCCGTCCATCTGGGCAGCACCGGTGATCATGTTCTTCACGTAGTCGGCGTGGCCCGGGCAATCGACGTGCGCATAGTGACGGTTGGCCGTCTCATATTCGACGTGCGCCGTGTTGATCGTGATGCCGCGTGCCTTTTCTTCAGGGGCAGCGTCGATGTCGGCATAGTTCTTGGCAACAGCGCCGCCAGACTTCGCCAGCGTCATCGTGATCGCGGCCGTCAAAGTCGTCTTGCCGTGGTCAACGTGACCAATCGTGCCGATGTTGCAGTGAGGCTTGCTGCGGTTGAATTTTTCCTTGGCCAT
>NZ_JAVGWM010000009.1:0-5563 GCF_032490435.1 Asticcacaulis aquihabitans | reverse complement strand
GGTCTTTGACATTGTAGATAATGGAAAGGGAATCGCAGGCGGCGGTGTTCTGGCGAGCAGTTGAGATACTGTTCAACGACATCAAAGTTAGCGGTCTCTTTAAGACAACCATTCGACATATTCTTTCGGGGATATGTCGTGTGGGAACTCGTTAATGAACGCACTTATGTACGCAGTAATATGCATACTGAGTCTTTGAAGGTCAAACCAACCTGAGAGTTTGATCCTGGCTCAGAGCGAACGCTGGCGGCAGGCCTAACACATGCAAGTCGAACGATCCTTCGGGATAGTGGCGGACGGGTGAGTAACACGTGGGAACGTACCTTTTGGTTCGGAATAACTCAGGGAAACTTGAGCTAATACCGAATGTGCCCTTCGGGGGAAAGATTTATCGCCATTAGAGCGGCCCGCGTTAGATTAGCTAGTTGGTGGGGTAAAGGCCCACCAAGGCTACGATCTATAGCTGGTCTGAGAGGATGATCAGCCACATTGGGACTGAGACACGGCCCAAACTCCTACGGGAGGCAGCAGTGGGGAATCTTGCGCAATGGTCGAAAGACTGACGCAGCCATGCCGCGTGAATGATGAAGGTCTTAGGATTGTAAAATTCTTTCAGTAGGGACGATAATGACGGTACCTACAGAAGAAGCCCCGGCTAACTTCGTGCCAGCAGCCGCGGTAATACGAAGGGGGCTAGCGTTGCTCGGAATTACTGGGCGTAAAGGGAGCGTAGGCGGGTTATCAAGTTGGAGGTGAAAGCCCAGGGCTCAACCTTGGAATTGCCTTCAAAACTGATAGCCTAGAGTATGATAGAGGTAAGTGGAACTCCGAGTGTAGAGGTGAAATTCGTAGATATTCGGAAGAACACCAGTGGCGAAGGCGACTTACTGGATCATGACTGACGCTGAGGCTCGAAAGCGTGGGGAGCAAACAGGATTAGATACCCTGGTAGTCCACGCTGTAAACGATGATTGCTAGTTGTCAGCCGGCATGCCGGTTGGTGACGCAGCTAACGCATTAAGCAATCCGCCTGGGGAGTACGGTCGCAAGATTAAAACTCAAAGGAATTGACGGGGGCCCGCACAAGCGGTGGAGCATGTGGTTTAATTCGAAGCAACGCGCAGAACCTTACCACCTTTTGACATGCCTGGACCACTCGAGAGATCGAGCTTTCCCTTCGGGGACTGGGACACAGGTGCTGCATGGCTGTCGTCAGCTCGTGTCGTGAGATGTTGGGTTAAGTCCCGCAACGAGCGCAACCCTCGCTGTTAGTTGCCATCATTTAGTTGGGAACTCTAACAGGACTGCCGGTGCTAAGCCGGAGGAAGGTGGGGATGACGTCAAGTCCTCATGGCCCTTACAGGGTGGGCTACACACGTGCTACAATGGCGACTACAGAGGGCAAATCCCTAAAAGTCGTCTCAGTTCGGATTGTCCTCTGCAACTCGAGGGCATGAAGTTGGAATCGCTAGTAATCGCGGATCAGCATGCCGCGGTGAATACGTTCCCGGGCCTTGTACACACCGCCCGTCACACCATGGGAGTTGGTTCTACCCGAAGGCGCTGCGCTAACCGCAAGGGGGCAGGCGACCACGGTAGGGTCAGCGACTGGGGTGAAGTCGTAACAAGGTAGCCGTAGGGGAACCTGCGGCTGGATCACCTCCTTTCTAAGGATATTCCTCCAGATGCTCACGCATCTATTGGGATGTCACTTAAACGAAGCTCTTGAAGCTTCACATATATGCGGTTCACCGCCGTCTTCGTTTCTCTTTCCAATACGCATTCAGCCGGCAGGGGTCTTATGGACTTTTGTAGGGTTGGGTGTGCATCGTAAGCCGGGTCGAATGATCTTGTGCTTTCTGCCTTATGGGCCCGTAGCTCAGTTGGTTAGAGCGCACGCTTGATAAGCGTGAGGTCACAAGTTCAAATCTTGTCGGGCCTACCAAGGGGCCATAGCTCAGTTGGTAGAGCGCCTGCTTTGCAAGCAGGATGTCGTCGGTTCGAATCCGTCTGGCTCCACCAGGGCCACAGGCCCTGGACCCATTAGTTAGTAGAGCGCGTGGCGCCGCTACAGGGTGAGCTTAAAGCTTACGATGCGTTGCAAGTTTCGCTGGTTGTCTTTTGATAGCTAGCGGGTTCAGGGTCTTTTGATCCTGGTTGAAATTGTAAATGAAGGGTTTCCCCGGCATGTTCATAGCTTTAGGGGGTATCCGAGAAGACATTGTCTGACAATCGAGGTCTCAGTACAGTCTGCATATACCTACTTCTTTCCAAGGGTATGCGGATGAGACCTCAAATTAGAAGCGTATGTATAACTCAAACTGTCACCACTCCCCTAGGGTGGAGCCTTTCGACAAGGGCGTTGACGGGTTTGGGTTTGTCAGAAACATGCGTTTTGTTGAGAACGATCAAGCGTTAAAGGGCTTCTGACGGATGCCTTGGCGTAGAGAGGCGATGAAGGACGTAGCAAGCTGCGATAAGATGCGGGGAGGCGCTAGCACCCATTGATCCGCATATCTCCGAATGGGGAAACCCACCTTTGACTGCCCTCTCATTTTAGCTCTTACGGGTTAAAGTGAGTTGGTGGTTTGAAAGGTATAGTAAGCTGAATACATAGGCTTATTAAGCAAACCCGGTGAACTGAAACATCTCAGTAACCGGAGGAAAGGACATCAACCGAGACTTCCCTAGTAGTGGCGAGCGAACGGGAACCAGGCCAGTGCTCTTGTGAAATAAAACCGAACGATCTGGAAAGGTCGACCATAGCGGGTGACAGTCCCGTAGGTGTCAAACAGCAAGAGACTCGAGTAGGGCGGGACACGTGAAATCCTGTCTGAACATGGGGGGACCACCCTCCAAGCCTAAGTACTCCTCTACGACCGATAGTGAACAAGTACCGTGAGGGAAAGGTGAAAAGCACCCCGACAAGGGGAGTGAAACAGATCCTGAAATCGGAAGCCTACAAGCAGTCGGAGCCTCCACGCGAGGTGACGGCGTACCTTTTGTATAATGGGTCAGCGACTTCATGTGCCGAGCAAGCTTAAGCCGTTAGGTGTAGGCGTAGCGAAAGCGAGTTTGAATAGAGCGTTAAGTTCGTCGCATGACGACCCGAAACTAGGTGATCTATCCATGAGCAGGATGAAGGTTGGGTAACACCAACTGGAGGTCCGAACCGATATCTGTTGAAAAAGATTCGGATGACTTGTGGATAGGGGTGAAAGGCCAATCAAACCTAGACATAGCTGGTTCTCCGCGAAATCTATTTAGGTAGAGCGTCGAATTTATTCCTTGGGGGGTAGAGCACTGGATGGATGCGGGCTGCGCGAGTGGTACCAATTCTAACCAAACTCCGAATACCCAAGAGAACTGTTCGGCAGACACACTGTGGGTGCTAACGTCCATGGTGAAAAGGGAAACAACCCTAACCTGCATCTAAGGCCCCCAAATTATGGCTAAGTGGGAAACGATGTGGGATTGCTTTGACAATCAGGAGGTTGGCTTAGAAGCAGCCATCCTTTAAAGAAAGCGTAACAGCTCACTGATCAAGCGATCCTGCGCGGAAAATGTAACGGGGCTAAAGCCATATGCCGAAGATCAGGGCTCGCATTAGCGAGCGGTAGCGGAGCGTTCCGTAAGCCTGTGAAGGTCAATCGTGAGGTTGGCTGGAGGTATCGGAAGTGAGAATGCTGACATGAGTAGCGATAAAGAGTGTGAGAGACACTCTCGCCGAAAGACCAAGGGTTCCTACGTAAAGCTAATCTGCGTAGGGTTAGCCAGCCCCTAAGGCGAGGCCGAAAGGCGTAGTCGATGGGAACCAGGTAAATATTCCTGGGCCAGTATGAAGTGACGGATGCGGTAACTTGTGAGGGCTTATTGGATTGTCCTTGCAGGGAACGTGTCCCTGGAAATAACTCATACAGAGACTGTACCCGAAACCGACACAGGTGGTCAGGTAGAGTATACCAAGGCGCTTGAGAGAACTATGCTGAAGGAACTCGGCAAATTACACGCGTAACTTCGGGATAAGCGTGACTTGCATTTGGGCAACCAGATGTAAGTGGCACAGGCTAGGGGGTAGCGACTGTTTATCAAAAACACAGGGCTCTGCGAAGCTGTAAAGCGACGTATAGGGTCTGACGCCTGCCCGGTGCCGGAAGGTTAAAAGGAGTGGTGCAAGCTGCGAATTGAAGCCCCGGTAAACGGCGGCCGTAACTATAACGGTCCTAAGGTAGCGAAATTCCTTGTCGGGTAAGTTCCGACCTGCACGAATGGCGTAACGACTTCCCCACTGTCTCCAGCATAGGCTCAGCGAAATTGAATTCCCCGTGAAGATGCGGGGTTCCCGCGGTCAGACGGAAAGACCCTATGAACCTTTACTATAGCTTCGCCTTGGCGTTAGCAGCAACATGTGTAGGATAGGTGGGAGGCTATGAAGCAGGGGCGCCAGTTCCTGTGGAGCCATCCTTGAAATACCACCCTTATTGCTGTTGACGTCTAACCGAGACCCGTTATCCGGGTCCGGGACATGGCGTGGTGGGTAGTTTGACTGGGGCGGTCGCCTCCCAAAGTGTAACGGAGGCGCGCGATGGTGGGCTCAGAACGGTCGGAAATCGTTCGACGAGTGCAATGGCATAAGCCCGCCTGACTGCGAGACTGACAAGTCGAGCAGAGACGAAAGTCGGCCATAGTGATCCGGTGGTCCTTCGTGGACGGGCCATCGCTCAACGGATAAAAGGTACTCTAGGGATAACAGGCTGATTTTGCCCAAGAGTCCATATCGACGGCAAAGTTTGGCACCTCGATGTCGGCTCATCACATCCTGGGGCTGGAGCAGGTCCCAAGGGTATGGCTGTTCGCCATTTAAAGTGGTACGTGAGCTGGGTTCAGAACGTCGTGAGACAGTTTGGTCCCTATCTGCCGTGGGTGTACGAGACTTGAGAGGATCTATCCCTAGTACGAGAGGACCGGGATGGACATACCTCTGGTGGACCTGTCGTGGCGCCAGCCGCGCAGCAGGGTAGCTAAGTATGGAATAGATAACCGCTGAAAGCATCTAAGCGGGAAACTAACCTCAAAACAAGGTCTCGCTGAGGATCGTGGTAGACTACCACGTTGATAGGCCAGGTGTGGAAGCACGGTGACGTGTGAAGCTAACTGGTACTAATAATCCGATCGGCTTGATCGTTCCTCAATAAAACACATGGAACATAAGCTTCTAAAATCATACAATGTCTTCTCATTCACAATACGCTGGTCTCGGTTGACCTGGTGGCTATGCCGGAAGGTCCCCACCCGATCCCATTCCGAACTCGGTCGTTAAGCCTTCCTGGGCCGATGGTACTTCGTCTTAAGTCGCGGGAGAGTAGGTCGTCGCCAGGTCTACCAAGGCCAACGTATTGAACCCTTCATTACAAACACACACATTAATCAAGACCGGTCGGCACTAAAGCTTGCCGGTCTTTTTTAATACAAAACACAATACCCAACGCGGGGTGGAGCAGCCCGGTAGCTCGTCAGGCTCATAACCTGAAGGTCGTCAGTTCAAATCTGGCCCCCGCAACCA
>NZ_JAVGWM010000008.1:0-5982 GCF_032490435.1 Asticcacaulis aquihabitans | reverse complement strand
AAATTAAAGCGAATACAATACATTAAGAGCCTCCTTCGGGAGGCTTTTTGCGTTTTAAGCCTGAAATTGCCTAACACCAACCTAGCACAAAATTTGACTCGAAAGCTGCATTATGAATTAATGCCCCTATAGCGATAGTTATGGGTTCACGATCATGGCTAGTCACGAGATCCTGGGCGGTAAGGTTCAGCTTTACCGTCGCACCAATAAGACCTGGCACTGTTCTGCCAGTGTCGGCGGCGTGCAGCATCGTGCCAGCACCAAAGAAGAAGACCTGGAGCTGGCCAAGGTCGCCGCCGAGGACTGGTATCTCGACTTGCGCGGCAAGGCGCGCTTCGGCCTGATCAAGAAGAAGGAGATCACCTTCGACAAGGTCGCCGATCAGTTCGAGCTGGAATACGAGACGATCACCGAGGGTCTGAGGAGCCCGCGCTGGGTCGAGGGGCACAAGCATCGCCTGCGCCTGCACCTGCGCCCGTTCTTCGGCGCCATGGGCATCTCAGAGATCACGGCGGGCGTCGTACAGGCCTATCGTGTACATCGGGCCGGGCAGGCGGGGCGCAAGCCCCCGAAACCGAAAACGGACCCGTTGAACCCGGATGAGCCGATCGTCATGCCGAAGGCCAAACCGCCGTCGCGTTCGACCATCCACGATGAGATTGTCACTTTACGCCAGGTGTTGAAGACCGCGCAGCGGCATGGCTGGCTGACGCATTTGCCGGACCTGTCTCCGCCCTACGGCACGCGTGGCAAGATCAGCCACCGGCCATGGTTCTCACCGGCGGAATACAAGCAACTCTACACCGCCACCCGCGACTATGCCAAATCCATCCACGGCCGGCACCGCTGGAATGCCGAGCAGTTGCACGACTTCGTTCTGTTTATCGGGAACACGGGATTACGGCCGGACGAGGCCAAGAACCTCCAGCATCGAGATATCGCCATCGTCAAGGACGCCGACACTGGTCAGCGCATCCTTGAGATCGAGGTGCGGGGCAAGATCGGCGTTGGTTACTGCAAGTCGATGCCCGGCGCGGTCGTTGTCTATGAGCGGCTCTTGGCCAGGGCGAAGCCAGCACCAAAGGTCAAGCTCACCGCCAGGCAGAGGCGGGCAGGGGGGATTGTGATAGCTGAGCCCGACTATCCCCAGCCGAAAGACCCGGTCTTCCCCGGCAATCATATAAAGCTGTTCAACAATCTGCTGGAGCGCCAGGGCTTGAAGGAAGACCGCGACGGGCAGTTGCGGACCGCCTATTCCTTGCGTCACACCTATATCTGTCTGCGTCTCATGGAGGGCGCGGACATCTATCAGATCACCAAGAACTGTCGCACCTCCGTCGAGATGATCGAGAAATACTACGCTGCTCACATCAAAAATACGCTCGACACTTCTGCAATCAATCGACGCCGGCCACGGCGCAAGGGTGAGGTGCAGGCGCCAGACCTGCACACCGATGAGTGAAGCGCGATCAAGAGACGGCACCGGTGCCGCGCTGAACCTGCCAGACCGGTACCGGTCTGGGTTTGCCAAGGCGAACGCCGACAAGGCAACAGGCCGAACGGACCCATTTTTTGGCTCAACATCGTCGGGCAGAATCTAATTTTGTTTCCATTATCTTCTGCCAGACGATGTTTCTAAAATTGCTTATGTCATGACATCTGTAATTGAGTGGGGGCGATTACGCGGGTTATGGCTGGAATAGCTACACGGTCGCGAGATTTTAAGTTTGATACCCGCTCACTGGCTATGCAGTAGATATGGTTTTTATATGCTGTTTCTTTTTAGCGTTTGGGGAAAACGATCGCCACGTCCTGCCGCCCCTGGGCCATGGGATAGACGCCACATTCCGCCAAAGCGGCAATGGCCTTGGCTTCCGATTGCAGGGTCTGCGGTGTAATGGCGACGGCCGGATCGCGTTCGATCTCTGGCGGAATAGCCAGGCCGCCAGCGGGTGAAAAGCTGACCTTCAGCGTGGCGCCCAGGGTGTCACGATCGGCGATGCGGTTCCAGCATGGCGCGATGGCAGCCCACAGAGCATCTTCTTCCGTACCGTTCTGTCCATGAGCACCGGCGCTTTGTGGTGCTGAGGTTACCTGAGCCTGAGATGCGGTTGGGCTGTCTGTTGTTTCGGCTGCGGTTTTGGCGTCGGGCTGGCTAGTCAGACCGTCCGTCGCCGTTGTTTCAGATGAGGCGGTTGCGTCGGCGGGTTGGGCATCGCTATCGACTTCAGGGGCAACCGGTACAGGTTCCGTGACGGTCGAGGCCGCAGGCGTTAGTGACGCCAGGTCCACAGCCTGAACCAGATCGACCATGGCCAGGCCCGCGCCGTTCAAATGGCCTTCGCCCGTCGTGCCGATGGCGAGCCATCCCCGCGCCGGAGTGAGCAGTAAGAGAAACAACAAAAAACCGTGCAAGAGAAGCGACGCCGTCACCGCTCCGGCCAAGCGTGCGCGGGGCGAAGACCGGTCAAGCCATCGCGTCAGCCGTGCCTGGATAAACGACCGTCGCCATGTGCCGACACTCAGAGCCACCTCACCTGTCACCGGATGCCCGCCTGATGCGCTTTACGGTCCAGGTGTTTTGACAACCTGGGTGCGATTACCGGCCGCATCATATTGATAGGTGATTTTCGTGCCATCGGGATAATTGACCTCGATGACACGTCCCAGGGCGTCGTACTTATATGTGGTGTCACCGGCCAATGCGGGACTACCTACAAGCACCGATGCGAGCGCAAGCCAAAGTAATTTGGACGTTTTCATTATAGTTTACCCCCGAAATACAACTTAGATACTGCTTTTCGTCTCTAATCTGCAAGGACGGAAATATGAATTTTTTACGGTGCCCACAGCGGACTGCGAGTTGACGCCATTCATTTAGAGATACAGAGGGACTGAAATTGAAGATGCAACTAGCTCGTAGCTAAACTGTCAAAAAAGGTATGCACAACCTCAGTATGTATAGATGAATTGGTGGCGGGCTTGACCGGGGGAGGATATTTTGGTGAGACTGAGACTTAAAACAGGGTGCGGAGTTCCCCGTCAAAGAACTGCTTTTCAGCTTCAAGCATCTAAGCTCAGGTCGCGTAAGCGGACATTTGCCGACATTTTTTTGATTGGTGGTGCTATCTTTTTCCTAGTCCCTGCCGGCAATGCATGCGCGCAGAGTGCCTATATTACACCCGAGGTTATGTCCCTTGACGTAAACGGCGTAGATTTAGGCTCAGGCATTCCGTTCAAGGAGTTTACCTATCTCTCCATCGGATCGCCTAGGGTTGGAGGATTGCAGTGGTCGTTTTTCGGCGAGCAAACTGCCTATTCCGCTCCCGATGTTGACTCAAATATTGGAAAAGTCATAGCTGAAGAAATTTATGTGGACCGCTTAAATCAGGCATCTGCAAAAATCAGAAAGTACACTGTATCCATAGGTTCATTCACCGATATCTTCTATAAGGACTGTACAAATTACACCTGCAGTGCCACTAACCAGGGTCCAATTGAGACTGAAACGCTACAAAGCGGGTTAAAGACACATGCAACCTTGTCTACATCGCCATCGACTTATACTTATACTTCGAGGGAAGGAGTCGAGTATACGTTCGATATTGGTGACTGGTACACTAATGGCCGTTTGAGAACGATAAAATGGCCCAACGGAATCATGTCTTCATTCTTCTACGATTTTTTGAAGCCCGTCTCTGGAACCTACTATCCCTGCACACCGGGAAATGGGTGTTCGTATCGGCTTAGAGCTGTTTCAACCAACACCGGATATGAATTGAAATATGAATACGATTCCGACCCAACCATATTCAATAAGCTAATTAAAGTTTATGCCGCCAACACTTTATCCAATTCTTGTAATCCGACAACGTTCGATTGTTCCTCATATGACAACTATATATCGGCTTCGAATTTTAGTCTGACAGCGATAAATGGCGTCGCATATTCGGGAACCAAGATAACTGATTCCTTGGGAAACTATAGCCTGTTTGGGTCTGGAGACGTGTCGTTGTCTTTTGATGAGCATTATATTTATGGGCTGAAGTTCTACCAAAATCAGACCGGCGCGCAGTTCGCGGCCGTTTATTCTGGCTCTGAAAAATTCGGCACGAGAAAAACGGTTGTAACAACGCAGTTGGGTACATGGACGTATAATTTGGCGAAGCCAAACAGTGCGGGGACCAGGACTAGTACAGCGACGAGCCCCGACAATGTTGTTTATCTTTCGTCAGAAATTCTCCAATCTGGTGAGGCGAGAACAGCCGTAGACGCGCTTTCACGTTCAACCTTATACGGTTGGGGTGCGAGCTCCAAGCCAGGAACAGAGTTTCTTCCCGGTGCATCTAAAATATATGAAAGAGTAATAACCGGCAGAACACTTCCTGAAGGAAACATGGTTCAGTATTGGTATGACAGTCGTGGAAATATAATCCGTGCTGACTATACGCCCAAATCGGGCTCAGGATTGGCCACGACCTCAATTTATGCGTCTTTCGATACGAATTGTGTGAATGTCAAAATTTGCAACAAACCGATCTGGACCAAAGATGCCAATGGCAATCAAACAGATTACACCTACGATTCGGCTCATGGCGGAATCTTAACAATAACACTACCGACCGATCAGAATGGTTTGAGAAAGCGGACATACAATACCTATACATCATTCGATACCGGCAATGGCATTGTGTACCGCCTGATACGTTCGGAAACCTGTGGGCTATCGGCGGGGCAACTAACCTATACCGCTTGCCCAGCAACAACGACGACTTTAGTGACGACCACCGATTACGGCAGTTCGACAACAGCGCCTTACACCTACAAATCATTTCTGCCTTATCAGGTCACGCAGACCGATGGCGCGGGCTCCTTGACTGCAACGACGACCTATGGCTACGACGCCATTGGTAATGTGACGTCGATTGATGGTCCCCTTGCCGGGAGCGACGACAAAGTATTCAAAACCTATGATGCCAACCGCCGGGTGATCTGTGAGATCGGCGCCGATCCCGACGGTAGTGGCCCGCTCATCCGAGAAATGGTACGTCATACCTATGATGGCGCTGGTCAGGAAATAAAGACCGAGCAAGGAAGCGGGACCAGCACGACAAATTGTCTATCGACGAACATGGCTGTCTCGTCCTTCACACGGATGACGTATGATGCGGCCGGTCGCTTGGCCAAAACCGAAGTGGTGCAGCCATGACGAGGGGGTGGGGGATGAAAAGATCGTCACTTTTGTTAGGCGCGGTGGCTGTAGGTCTTGGCTTTGGCTCGCTGGCGGTAGCCCAGGCCGAAACCGTGATCAGCGTCACACAGGTAAGCTATAACTACAAAAACCAGCCGGTCTGCACAGCTCAGCGCATGAACCCGGCCGTTTATAGCTCCCTGCCAAGTGATGCCTGTACGCTTGGCACGGCGGGGACGGATGGTCCGGACCGGATCACCAAAAACACCTATGACGTGGCGGGCCAGGTAACTCAAGTCGATCAGGCCTATGGAACGTCAGTCCAGAGGGCCTATGCTCGCTATACCTATACCAA
The DNA here is from genome assembly GCF_032490435.1 of Asticcacaulis aquihabitans. Classification (NCBI taxonomy): domain Bacteria; kingdom Pseudomonadati; phylum Pseudomonadota; class Alphaproteobacteria; order Caulobacterales; family Caulobacteraceae; genus Asticcacaulis; species Asticcacaulis aquihabitans. The sequence continues at coordinate 436 of NZ_JAVGWM010000008.1, read as the reverse complement.
CAATGGTCTGAAACAGACCGAACGCGATGCCAATGGCAACACCACGACCTATGAATATGATGGCTTCGATAGGCTGAACAAACTGCGCTATCCCGTCGCAACGGTCAACTCGACGTCATCGAGCACGACCGACTACGAGACCTATGGCTATGACGCCGCTAACAACCGCACCTCATGGCGCCGTCGCGATGGCAACACCATCCTCTATACCTACGACAGCCTGAACCGTGAGATCGTCAAGGATATGCCTGGCGGCACAGCAGACGACCTCTATACCGGCTACGATGGTCTGGGCCATATCGTCTATAAACGGTTCGTCTCGTCGGGCGGGTCGGGCGTCAGCTATGCCTATGACGGCTTGGGGCGTGTTAGCTCGACTACGGATATGAATGGTCGGACGCTATCACTTGGATATCTCTCCAACTCCGCGCGGCAG
>NZ_JAVGWM010000007.1:0-48660 GCF_032490435.1 Asticcacaulis aquihabitans | reverse complement strand
TTTTCAATTCCGCCTGCGGCGGACCTTCATTTGCTTAGGGTTGATCTGTAAGGAGCGGCCCGTAGCACACAAAATGCCACGGGCCAATATGTTTTAGTTTAGGCGTACTTCTTGATCACTTCGTCGGCGACGTGCTGCGGCACGGGCTCGTAGTGATCGTAGACCATGGTGAACTGGGCGCGGCCTTGCGACATGCCGCGCAGGGTGTTCACGTAGCCGAACATGTTGGCCAGCGGTACGAAGGCGTCAACGACGATGGCGTTACCGCGCATGTCTTGACCCTGGATCATGCCACGGCGGCCGTTAAGGTCGCCGATGACCGAACCGAGGTATTCTTCCGGCGTCACGACTTCGACCTTCATGATCGGTTCGAGCAGCTTAGGTCCGCCCTTTTCACGCAGTTCCTTGAAGGCAGCGCGCGAGGCGATTTCGAAGGCGAGGACCGAGGAGTCGACGTCGTGGAACGCGCCGTCGATCAAGGTGGCCTTGAAGTCGATCAGCGGGAAGCCGGCCAGCAGACCGTTTTCCTTGGCGGATTCGATGCCCTTGGTGACACCCGGGATGTATTCCTTCGGAACCGCACCACCGATGATGGCGGATTCGAAGACGTAACCCGTGCCGGGCTCGCCCGGTTCGAAGACCAGCTTGACGCGGGCGAACTGGCCCGTACCACCGGTCTGCTTCTTGTGGGTGTAGTCGATTTCAGCCTTGCGGGTGATCGATTCACGATAGGCAACCTGCGGCGCGCCGATATTGGCTTCGACCTTGTAGGTCCGCTTCAGGATGTCGATCTTGATGTCGAGGTGCAGTTCGCCCATGCCCTTCAGGATGGTTTGGCCCGACTCGTGGTCGGTCGAAACCGTGAAGGACGGATCTTCGGACGCCAGCTTGGCCAGGGCAACGCCCAGCTTTTCCTGGTCGGCCTTCGACTTGGGCTCGACGGCGATTTCGATAACCGGGGCCGGGAATTCCATGCGCTCCAGGATAACCGGCGACTTCAGCGGATCGCAGAGGGTATCACCCGTGCGGGTGTCCTTCAGGCCAGCCAGGGCGACGATGTCGCCAGCATAGGCTTCCTTGATGTCTTCGCGGTTGTTGGAGTGCATGAGCAACATGCGGCCAACGCGTTCCTTCTTATCACGGGTCGAGTTCAGCAGACCCATGCCGGTTTCCATCTTACCCGAATACAGGCGGCAGAAGGTCAGCGAGCCAACGAACGGATCGTCCATGATCTTGAACGCCAGAACCGACAGGGCTTCATCGTCCGAGGCTCGGCGGGTGACTTCTTCTTCGGTCTTGTAGTCGATACCCTTGGTGGCCGGGATATCGGTCGGGGCCGGGAGGTAATCGACGACGGCGTCGAGCAGGGTTTGAACGCCCTTGTTCTTGAAGGCCGAACCGCAGAGGATCGGATAGAAGGCGCCGGTGAGGACGGCCTTACGAATGCACTTCTTGATGGTCGCTTCGTCCGGCTCGTTGCCTTCCAGATAAGCTTCCATGGCTTCGTCGTCGAGTTCGACGGCGTTGTCGATCAGATATTGACGGGCTTCGTTGGCCTTTTCGACCAGATCAGCGGGGATCGGCTCGTCCTTGTAAGACGCGCCCAGGCCGTCATTGTCCCAAACCACGGCGGTCATGCGAACGATATCGACGAGGCCCTTCAGGTTCGATTCCGAACCGATCGGGAATTGGATCGGCACAGCCTTGGCGCCGAGGCGATCACGGATCGATTGGACCGACTTGTCGAAATCGGCGCCGATCTTGTCCATCTTGTTGACGAACACGATGCGCGGCACGCGGTACTTGTCGGCCTGACGCCAAACGGTTTCGGTTTGCGGCTCGACACCGGCGTTGCCGTCCAGAACGGTGACGGCGCCATCGAGGACGCGCAGGCTGCGCTCAACTTCGATGGTGAAGTCGACGTGACCTGGGGTGTCGATGATGTTCAGGCGCTTGCCTTCCCAGAAGGCGGTGGTCGCAGCGGAGGTGATCGTGATGCCACGCTCCTGCTCCTGCTCCATCCAGTCCATGGTGGCGGCGCCATCGTGCACTTCACCAATCTTGTGGCTCTTGCCCGTATAGTACAGGATGCGCTCGGTGGTCGTGGTCTTGCCGGCATCGATGTGGGCCATGATGCCGAAGTTGCGGTAGTCTTCAATCTTGTGACTGCGGGGCATTGGGAAGCCTCAAAACTTTCGGGAACAAATGTGGTTTCAGTTGCAAAGTCGCGGGCGGTTTAAACCAAACCGCCCGCGCCTCAAAGCAATATTTTTGCGACAGCGAAGCCGTCCCCTTCGCGATTACCAGCGGTAATGCGAGAAGGCGCGGTTGGCTTCGGCCATCTTGTGCGTGTCTTCACGCTTCTTGACGGCGGTGCCGCGATTGTTGGCAGCGTCGAGCAGTTCGGCGGCCAGCTTTTCAGTCATGGTGTTTTCACCACGCTTGCGGGCCGAGTTGACCAACCAGCGGATGGCCAGGGCGCGACGGCGGTCCGGACGGACTTCGACGGGGACCTGATAGGTCGCACCGCCGACGCGGCGCGAACGGACTTCGATCGACGGGGCGACGTTATCCAGGGCCGCATGGAAGGTCTCGATCGCAGTCGAGTCCTTCTTCTTGGCTTCCAGGATGTCGAAGGCGCCGTAGATGATGTTTTCAGCAACGGCCTTCTTACCTTCGTACATGACATAGTTCATGAACTTGGTGACGACCAGATCGCCGAACTTGGGATCGGGTAGAACTTCACGCTTCTCGGCGCGGTGACGACGGGACATGGATAGTTCTCCTTACTTCGGACGCTTCGCGCCGTAGTGCGAACGGCGTTGTTTACGGTTCTTGACGCCCTGGGTATCGAGGACGCCGCGCAGGATGTGGTAACGCACGCCGGGCAAATCCTTGACGCGGCCGCCGCGGATCAGAACGACGGAGTGTTCCTGCAGGTTGTGGCCTTCGCCGGGGATGTAGCAGACGGCTTCGATCTGCGAGGTCAGGCGCACCTTGGCGACCTTACGCAGAGCGGAGTTCGGCTTCTTCGGCGTCGTGGTATAGACGCGCGTGCAAACGCCGCGGCGCTGCGGGCAGCCCTTCAGGGCGGGAACCTTGTTGCGCTTCGGCTTCGGCTGGCGGGGCTTGCGGAGCAGCTGGTTGACTGTGGGCATCGGACTCGATGGCTTTCTTCTGTATGACCTGTGCCGTTTGGCCGGGCGATCATAGGTTTTAAGGAGTCTCGTGAAGAGACGGCTTCAAATTTTTGAGGCTCGATTCAAACAAACACAAAAGCCGCAACCTGCGCTATGGAGGTTACGGCGGGGACACAGCCCCTGCATATATCTGGATCGAGACGGACGTTTGACGGGCCACCTCGAAAATGGTTCGCGGGCTATAAAGGAAGCGCACAGCAAGGTCAAGGCCGTATACGGATTTTGCCGCGCCGTCTTCCGGATTACGCCATTCGCGTGAAGTCATGAAAAAATAAAGGCATGATGCGGATGTTGAGGCTGCGCCGGCGAGACTCGCATTTCCTCTTTATATTTTTTGCTGAATAAATTTATTATCGATACTAACTGTTTCCCGAGCCTAATAGCGAGCCCCACCCCGTAACGCGCATGCGACTTCTCGAAGCCCTCCGTACGCACACCCGACACCCGCATGATGCGCTACACACCCACCCACTTCTGACGGGTCTGTCACCGGACCAGACAGACGGTCGGACCATCACCCTGCGTGACTTCCAGCATATTCTTCTTGCCTTCGAGGCATACTATACGCACGCAGAAGCCGCCTGTGTCGTGCATTGGCCCGACGATGGCGGAGATCAGGCACCGAATGCCCCCGTGCTGAGTTGGTTGGCCAGCGATCTGGCGCAACATAGGCTGGATAGCTGGGCCACGCGCATCGCTTTCAAGCATCCGCCCATCGATACGCCGTCGAAACTGGTCGGTTACCTCTACACAAAACAGGGATCGACCTTGGGTGGTCACGTCATTTCAAAGCACCTGGAACGACGCCTCGCCCTTATTCCGCGTCTCGATCAGTGGTTTTTCGCGGGCTACGGCTCCCACAATGGCGCGCAATGGAAGCTGTTCCTTGATGTGCTGGATCGGCATTCCGAAACGCTGTCACACAGCGAAGTGATACTGAGCGCCCGACAAGCTTTTGAGAATATAAATTATTTTTGCGACACCGTTTACAATATGATCAAGACAGAGACCCTTTATGAAGCTTGAGCCCCGTGTAGAATTGAGCGAGACGGAGCTCGAAGAGGCTTTGAAGGAATGTGCGCGCGAGCCGATCCATATACCGGGCTCGATCCAACCCTATGGCATGCTGTTCGTTCTTGAAGGCGATGACCACCGCGTCATTCAGGTATCGAACAATGTCCAAATCTGGCTGCCGCAAACCACGGTCGACGACGTGCTGAACCAGCGCCTTGCCGATATTATCGGCCAGGAACAGGCGGAACAAATTCGCGAGGTCATCGTCGAACGCAGCCTGATGCCTATTCAATCAACCATTATCAAGATCGACGATTTATGGTTCGACGCGGTTGCGCACCGCGCCGGCGACAATATTGTGGTGGAACTGGAAATCGTCGACGACAAGAAGGCGATGGTGCGTGACTTTTTCTACGACGAACTGCGTGATTTCGCGGTCGGCCTGCGCAACGCCACTACCCTGCCTGATCTCTACGACTTCGTGACGGGCAAGATACGCGAGATTACCGGTTTCGATCGGGTCAAGCTCTACAAGTTCGACGAAAACTGGAACGGCGAGGTCGTGGGCGAGGCCAAGGCCGAATATATGCCAAGCTATCGCGGTCTGCATTTTCCGGCCACGGACATACCGGAGCAGGCGCGTAAGCTCTACATGACCAATTACATTCGCCAGATCGCGGACGTGAATTACGCGCCGGTCCCTATCATCCCTCAGGTCCATCCCGACACCGAACTACCGCTCGATATGTCGTTGAGCGTCCTGCGTTCGGTCTCCCCAATCCATGTCCAGTATCTGGCCAATATGGGCGTCTCGGCCTCGATGTCAATTTCGGTCATTCAGGACGGCAAGCTTTGGGGACTGGTCGCCTGTCACCATAATGTTGGATATCATGTGCCCTACCGTGTCCGCATGGTGTCCGAAATCATGGGCCACATCTTCTCGGCGCAACTCTCCTCCATGGAGGGCCTGCGAGACCGCCAGGAGCAGGAAAAGCGCAATCTGATTGTCGAACGCCTGACGGCCGGACTGAAAACAGACTTCAATCTGGAAGAATTGCTGAAAGGACGTCAGACCCTGGCCTTAGGCGCGCTCAACGCCTCCGGCATGGTTGTCATGACGCGAAAGCGCCTGCTCCGCTTTGGCGAAACCCCTTCAGAAGACACCATTCACCAATTGGCGGACTGGATACAAAATCAGACCAACGGCATTTATTCGACCCAGGAAGCCGACATTGTGCTGGCCGATGTGCCCGGTCTCGCACATCTGAAGGGGGGCTTTCTGGCGGCGCCGATCAGCGCCGCCAAGAAAGATTACATTATCTGGTTCCGCGGCTCCGAGCAGCAGCAGGTCAGTTGGGCCGGCACCCCGGAAAAACAGTCCGTCAAGACCAAGGCTGGTTACAGGCTGATGCCACGCTCCTCTTTCGAGCTGTGGAAGCAGACGGTGCAGCATCGCTGCCGACCATGGACACGCGAAGACGTCGAGACGGCGCAAAACATCGTCCAGGTCGTGCTGGAAGGGGAGCGCCTGTCGGCGGAGCACGCCAACGTCGCCAAGACTGAATTTTTGGCCAATATGAGCCATGAGTTGCGGACACCGATGAATGCCATCATCGGCATTGTCTCTTTGCTCGATCGCGGATCACCACTCGATGAAAAACAGAAAAAGCTGCTCAGCGTGCTGCGTCTATCGTCTGACTCGCTGCTCAACCTGATCAACGACCTGCTCGACGTCGCCAAGATAGAAAGTCATGAGCTTATGCTGGAGTCCCAGCCGGTCAACCTGGCAGATATCGTATCGGAGGTTGGCTCAATCATGAGCGTGAGGGCGGCCGAGAAGAATATCATGCTCAACATCAAGTGCGGCCCGCGCAAGGACTTCGATATCTACGGCGATCCCATGCGGTTGCAGCAGGTCGTATCCAATCTCGTTTCCAACGCCGTGAAATTCACCGACGAAGGTTTCGTCAACATCCTGGTCAAAAGCGAAGCCATGACCGATGGCGCTCGCAGACTGACCCTGGATGTCGTCGATTCCGGCATCGGCATGACGGCAAAGCAGGCCGACAAGATCTTCGAAAAATTCACCCAAGCCGACCCCAGCATTTCCCGCCGTTATGGCGGCACAGGTCTCGGCCTGGCGATTACGAAGCAACTTGTCGAATTGATGAACGGGACCATCACGGTCCAGAGCCGCGAAGGTATGGGCAGCCGTTTTTCCGTAACCTTCTTGGCCAAACCGGTGGAATCTGCCGGCCTGGAAGGTCCGTCAAACGACGTGTCACCATTACCCGTTTCCCGCCGGGACAATGCGCGCGGCCGGGTGCTATTGGCCGAGGACTATGAAGGCAATATCATCGTCGCTCACGCTATTTTGGATGATCTCGGGTTTGATGTTGCCGTCGCGCGCAACGGGCGCGAGGCTGTAGAAGCTGTAGCGGCCAATGCGTTCGATATCATTCTCATGGACGTACAGATGCCCGAAATGGACGGATATGAAGCGACGCGTCGCATTCGCGGCGCAGAAGGGGATGGTAAGGCCATCCCTATCATAGGCGTCACCGCCAACGCCCTGACTGGGGATCGTCAGAAGTGTCTCGAAGCCGGTATGGATGACTATATTTCAAAGCCATTCAGCGCGGCGCAACTCGATCATATGATTAACAAGTATCTGCCGGAGGCTGAACAGACTGCGGAATAAGATAAGGCGGCACGCCCAGCGCACCGCCTTATCTTGATTTATGGATGGTCCTGAGCTCTGGCCGCTTGACTACTCGCCCGCCATCGGTTCCGTCATCTCCTGCTTGGCCTTTACCTCCGCCTTGAGGGCGTCCATGTCCTTGGCCAATTGAACCGCCGTCGCGTGGTCAAGATATGACTTTGCCTTTTCGAACACATCACTTTCTTCTTCTTCGACGTGGTGCGTAACGGAATGCTTCAATTCGCCGAACGCCTCCATCCACAGATCATCCGTGGGCGACAGAGACGAAACACGCTCCAGATTTATACGGATTTCATCATGTTCATGATTGGCGTGTTCGAGTTTTTCCTCAACCTGCTTGCTGCGGGTGGCATGCTCGATCGCCTTGTAGAAGGTCTGCTCTTCGGTTTCAGCGTGAAGAGATAGTTCCGCGTTGATCTTTTCAAATAGCGTCTGGCGTTCAGTCGGATCTGAGCTGGCTATGACCTGCTCCATCAAATCGGCGACGAGGCGGTGGTCTTTCTTAAGATAGTTGTAGATGTCCATAATGTGCTTCCTTCTGAGAACAATGGCTGTGCCGCCGGTTCAATACTTATGAAGGCCCCGGCATAAATTAGACATGCCGCGTTCGCAGTTTCCCGTAAGACTTGGATAAACCTCTTTTAATACTGATAGTCGATCTCAATCTGGCATTAAATATTGGTCTAGTTGAGGACATAAAAAGGCCGCGACACGCTACATGCATCGCGGCTTATGTTCTGCAACTTTTGGGAAGTGTAAAGAAACTACGCCTTAGTGACTTGACGTTCAGGATTGGGGCTGAGAGCGAGGCGCCGGCTTGAGCTTGGTTAGGCGGCGTCGAAACGGCAGCGCAATGGCAGAAAGGTTTTCCACGACCGGATGATCGGCATTGGCGCGGTCCAGGCCACCGAGTACAAAATCAAACATACCAATAGGCTGAGCATTGGCGAAGTGACGACGAGACCACATAGGAAGCAACCTTTCAGGTGAACGGTCAGACGAAAGCCTGACCACATAATCCTGATCTGCGGCCTGTAAGTTTGACACAACGATTGCTGTTGCCTGCCATAAACGGCGAATAAAGAAAAACGGCGCCTCTGTTTGAGCGGCCGTTTTTTTTTCAGTGAAGCAGCAACCCCGCCCTTATCGGCACTCGCCCAACACGGAGTCGGTTAAGCCGTGGCGCGGGCGCGTGCATCGAGTTCTCGCAAGAAAGCCACGCTCTCGTTCATCTGGTCTATGCCGTGACGGTGTTCGGCCGCCATGGCGCTCAGCCCACTCAAGGAGCGCTCAATATGGCCGCTCTGGGCGAAAATATCCTCCACCCTGGCAACCGTCTCTTCATACCGCAGGCTCTCGTGCTTGAACTGGTCACGCGTGGCGTCGATAATGCCTCCCAATTGTTTGAGCGAGCCTTCGATTTCACTGATAGCCCCTTGCGTATGGGTCAATGTCGCCTTGGTATCGCTGGCCAGCTTCTTCACCTCTCCCGCGACCACACTGAACCCGCGGCCCGCCTCTCCGGCGCGCGCCGCTTCGATAGTGGCGTTCAGCGCCAGCAAATTCGTCTGTGAGGTAATGGAATCGATAACGGCCAGGACCTGGCGCAGATTGACCAGGGCGGCGTTCAGGCTGGTGAATTTTTCACTGAGTTGCTGGGTGTTGCTGTCGTCGCCGCCACTGCGACGCTGCTCCCGCTCCATGGCATGGCGGATCCCATCCATGACGCCACCAACGTCGCCCACCTCAGTCAGTATCGTCTCTATCTTGGCCGCAATTCCGAGATGTTGTGAAATACCGTCGATCACGCCGGTGCGCAGCTTGTTGAGAATTTCAGCGCGGTTGAGGTGACAACGCGCGAAGTAATTGACGAAACGGGCATAACGGATGGGGAACTGATCAATGAAATCGTCCTGGTATCCGACGCCATTGTCCGCGAAAAAGGCCACCGCGGTCAGAGTCTGATTGACATTAATACCGAAAAGCTCGCCGAAGGTGGAAAAACCCACCGCCGGCGCCGGCCAGATGCCGCCGGCATTTTTCAAGGCCGCCTCATTGGACAGACGCCGCAGGATGCAATCATTCAGTATGACACCGAGTAAAGGCGGTTTGTCCTTCAGGAAAGCATCGACATCACGCCGTGTCTGGTCGATGAAATCCGTTGCTTCCAGCAGGATCAATTCGTCGCCCGGTCCAACATCGCAATAGAAGGTGATGGTTTCAGACTCGAAGTCTATGCCGGCCACGGAGCGAACGAACAGTTCTCCGTCTATTTCAATGCCGAAAGCCCGACCTTGCAATGCCGCTTCCAGACCCGCCGGTTTGACACGCAAAGCCTCGCACAAGGCGCTCACAAAGGGCACCACCTTGTTCGCCTTCTGGTCATATGTGGCGCTGACCGTCCGCTTATTGGGGTCGGCATCGACGACGACGAAATTGGGGCCAATCTTGCGGAAGTTTTGGCTCTTCATGACCCCATACCGCTTGCCCGCCGCCATTTTCGTAAAAATAACCAGGGCCTGGTTTTCGATGACCTTGCCGCCATCGAACAGGTAGGTCCTTTTGAAGTCCAGCTTGCCGCCGGCGGAACCGCCTATGAACAGACAGGGAAAGAGGCCGGCTTTATAGACCGCCTCCATGAAATAGCTCTCCGACATCGACACCCCGTCGATGAAGGTCAGGGCAAATGTATCGCGGGCATCGATCGCCATATTGGGACGGATAGTCGTCAGGGACTGGGCAATGCGCGATACGCGGTCCTCGCGGGTGCAGGTCACATGACCAGACCGAATATCCTCACAGTGCAGCGGCACGGAAAAAACCTCCACCGCCGCCAGAAGGTCAGACGAGAATATCTGGAGGACAATATTGTCCCAATTTTCGGCGGTAGTGCAATAAAGGGTCTTCTCATCATCGCACAATTCGCCGGCCGTGGTGGTCGCCACCAGGCGCACCGATCCTGCCAAATCGCTTAGACGACGGCATGCCTGCGCAAAGTCGATGTTCGGAGAGACATAGGCCACTATCAGCGAGGCAGGCTTATCGCCAAACTGAAAGTCGGATGCCTGGACGCCGGCCAGGGTGGAATCGCTTTTTACTGTGCGTATGAGCTGTGCCGGGGGCAGCGCTTCAGGCTCAAGACGTGTCGGTACGGAGGTTGCGACGCCTGCGTGCCCCGGATGTGACTTCGGATGCTTATTGAAAAACATGTGCGTCTCTGTCCTGAATATCTGCTTTTATATGCTTCCCAGTGAGTCTTGAATAAAAACGTTAATAACCATATAAGCGATATGGCCATACAATGGCCGCGCTCCAATGTGGCCGCTTATATCGACTTAGCGCGCCATCGTGATGGTCAGGCGAGCACCTTAGTCTTCGCAACCCTATTCCGTTCGTCGGGGCGTAACGTCAGCACCGACACGCCGGACGCAGTAACCGCAACCGTGTGCTCGAACTGAGCGGACAGTGATCCGTCCCGCGTCACGACCGTCCAGCCGTCAGGCTCCGTCCTCACATGTCTTCGACCTCGGTTCAACATGGGCTCGATCGTGAAAACCATGCCTTCACGCAAGGTGAGACCGGTACCTGGCTTACCAAAATGCAAGATCTGCGGCGCCTCGTGCATTTCCCGGCCAATGCCGTGACCGCAATATTCCCGCACCACGGAATAGCCATTCCGCTTGGCATGCCGTTCGATAGCCCAGCCAATATCTCCTAGCCGCGCGCCCGGTCGGACCGCCTCAATTCCCATCCACATGGCTTCATAGGTCGTCTCAACCAGCCTTCTGGCGGCCGGATTTACCTGCCCGACGAGGTAGGTCTTACTGGAATCGGCAATATAGCCATTCTTCTCAAGCGTGATATCGAGATTAACGATATCGCCGTCCCGCAACACGGTGGTTTGTGACGGGACGCCATGGCAAACCACCTCGTTCACCGATGAATTCAGGACGAAGCCATAGTCATATTGGCCCTTGCTAGCCGGACGGGCCTGGAGGTCGTGAACGATAAATTGCTCGACCATGGCATCGATCTGCAGCGTTGACAGACCGACAAGCGAGATCTGATCTAGCATTTCGAACACGGATGCCAATAACCGGCCGGATTCGGCCAATAATGCCAGTTCTTCAGGCTGCTTGGTCATGCCGCGCTCACAGCCAAAGGCTGAGCCGATACACCCGCAGACCTTAATTCGCTCTCCATGATCTGTGCGAAACTGAGGGTCGGATTGGTTTCACACAGTATACCGACCTTGATCCAGAAGGCGGCTTGCGCGTTGATCGAGCGATAAGAGACCTTGCTCGCCCGGCGCACCTGTTCGTGCAAATCATCGTCTATGTTTACAATACCCATTGAGCCACCTCGCATAATTCATATACGAAACGTATATACATCATACACACTAATGACAAGGTGGATCTGCGTGCAAACGGTGACTGCTGAGTGCGTGTAAGGCCTTGTTCTTAATAGATGGATCACCGGGTTAGCGGCACTCAGCGGCGGAGCACAGGGACCGAGGAAATTCTGGTAGTGTATTCCGGTTGTATATTGCGCCCCCAAAAGTCTGGCCCTATGCTTCGACCACGGCATTATACGACCTGACGTCATTTCAAGCTAAGCGCCTGGGGGGAATCATGAGTTTTCTGTCAAAGCAATTCATCGATATTCTGCAATGGCCTAACCCGCCTGCTAACGTGCTTAGCGCGCGATATGAGATGGAAGGTCAGGAAATACAAACGGGCGCCAAGCTTGTGGTGCGCGAAACCCAGGCAGCCCTGTTCCTTAACGAAGGCCAGGTGGCTGATCTTTTCGGGCCCGGCACCCACACGCTGACGACGCAGACCCTGCCGTTGCTCACCTATCTGATGAACTGGGACAAGGCCTTCCAGTCGCCGTTCAAGTCCGATGTCTTTTTCTTCAATCTTCGCGAACAAGTGGATCAAAAATGGGGTACGACCCAGCCCATCACCGTGCGCGATAAGGAGTTTGGACCGCTTCGTATCCGCGCCTTCGGTAACTATGCGTTCAAAATCAGCGATCCTAGGATTTACTGGACCCGCTTCTGCGGCAGCGGCACCCTATTCCGTGTCGCCGACATAGAAGGCCAGTTGCGGGCTGCTATACTTACGGGCATCGCCAGCTGTCTCGGGTCGGCAGAGATCGCGTTTGTCGATATGGCGGCGCAACAGGTTGAATTGTCAAAAACTTTGCAAACGGCGTTAACGCCAACCTTTACCGAAATGGGTCTGGCTCTGACGGCCTTCAATGTTCAGAGCCTGTCTCTGCCTGAAGAGTTGGAGACCCATCTGGATCGCGCGGTTTCGCAGCGTATTATGGGCAATCTGAGCGACTACACCCGATTCCAGGCGGCAGAAGCCCTTGGCACTGCCTCGAGCCAGCCAGGCAACGGCCTGGCCGGTGGCGCTATGGAGCTCGGTGCCGGACTGAGCATGGGCCAGATCATGGCGGGCGCACTCAATGCGTCGCTCAATTCTCCCGCCTTCGGACACGCCTCGGCAATGGAAAGCGACCCTATGGCACTATTGGAAAAACTGGGTGAGCTGCATCAAAAGGGTATATTGACCGACGCAGAATTCGCCGCCAAGAAGGCCGAAATTTTAAGCAAAATCAAATAAATGGCTGAGTTTACCTGCCCGTCGTGCGGGGCGCCGGTCCGGTTTACGTCCAGCGTGACGGTAAGCGCCGTGTGTTCCTATTGCCAAACCCTCGTTGTTCGCAAGGATCTCGATGTCGAAGCCATTGGGAAAATGGCGACCTTACCCGAGGATATGACCCCCTTTCGTATCGGCACAGAAGCCTATGATGGCGCCGTCGCCATACGCCTGATCGGACGGGTTCGCATGGCGTGGGCGGATGGCTTCTGGAACGAGTGGTTTTTCGTCAGAGAGGACGGCGGCAAGGGGTGGCTTGCCGAGGCCCAAGGCACCTATGCCTTGTCGTATGAACCCGACGCGCCCGTGGAAGACAACATTAAACGTGCCGTTGACCGATGGGTTGCCCAGAAAGATACGATATCCACCATCGTTGGCAAGACGCTGATACTCGGTGACCAGTTATACACCGTAACTGACCGTAAGGTGGCGGACTGCGTCGCGTGCGAAGGCGAACTGCCGATTATCAGTCCGCGCGGCCGGCGGTCGGTGAGCTTTGACTTCATGGGTGAGACAGACACGTTCGCCAGCGTAGAGAGCTCCAATGATGAAGTCCGCGTTTTTGTTGGACGTTACGTCGAATGGGGCGAACTCAAAGCGTCGAAGTTGAAGCCGGTCAAGGGATGGTCATGACGGATCGGACGTTTGGACAAAGACCGGCCGTCCAATCGGTCGGCGCTTTTCAATGCCCGACTTGCGGCGGCCCTATCGCCTTGCGTGCCGTGGGCATCAGCGTGACGGCGGTGTGCCGCCAGTGCAGCACCGTCATCGATACGGCCAACCCCAATCTGCGCGTCATCCAGGCCGCAAACAAGAAGGCTTTCGACACGGATATTGCCATTGGCACGCGTGGCGAATTGTTCGGCACGATGTGGGAAGTGATTGGCTATGTGCGAAAGTGGGTTAAGGGCACGGTGTACGCCTGGGATGAGTATCTGCTGTTTAACCCCTGGGAGGGTTTCCGCTTCCTGTCCCAATCCAACGGACATTGGACGTTTTTCAAACGCCTGAACCGCGCCATCGAGGGGATCGGGCGGAACACCAAACTCACCTATGACGACCAGACCTATACCGTCTTCAACAAGGACCGTGTTTTCGTCGACGCCGTACAAGGCGAATTCTATTGGCGCGTCAAGACGGGCGATGAGAGCGACGCCACCGACTATATATGCCCGCCGTACATGCTGAGCAGTGAGTCTACCGACGACGAGATCAACATCACGCATGGCGTCTATGTCGAACCAAACCTTATCAAAAAAGCTTTCCCCTACGCGCGCCTGGTGACACCATCGGGCGTAGGCGCCTGTCAGCCATCACCCCACGGCAGTCAAGGTGACACAATCGTACGATTAGGCGCCATTGCGGCCGGGGTGGCCATCGTGCTCCACCTCGCGATCAGCGGCGGGCTGCCGAACAAATCGGTCATCGAGGTAACCGGACATCCGATCCAGGTCATGCCGCTCCCAACGTCGACGCCATCTGCCTCTACACAACCCGCCGGCGGCGCTATGTGGAGCTTGCCTGGCGAAACGCAAACCGCGCCGACCGCGCAAACCCCGCAGACCGACGGACAGCCAGTCGTCACCGAGTCCTTTACCCTGCCGCGTATGACTAATATTCGCTTAGACACAGCCACCCAAATTGATAATGGCTGGGCCGATTTTGACCTGACTCTCATCAATGAGACGACCCAGGCCACCTACCCCATGCATGAATCCGTCAGCTATTATCACGGCCTCGATGATGGTGAGAGCTGGCATGAGGGACATAATGCGGCAAGGACCTGGTTATCCTCCGTTCCCGCAGGCCGCTATCATCTCGTCATTGACGCCGAGACGGATCAGTTCAGCAAGGATGGTCAATTGCCGTTTAGCTTGACCCTCCGGCGGGGGCTGACTGAATGGTCGAATCTTTGGATCGCCCTGCTGCTGATTTTGATATATCCCGGAATTGTGCTCTTTCGCCAATGGTCGTTCGAAAGCCAACGCTGGTCAAATTCTGACTTTAAGCCCGACGGCTCAAGAGCGGCGAGCATTGATAGCTCCGAAACAGAGAGCGACGAATGAAAAACTATCCCGTAATCTTTGTCCTCTTTTGCCTGGCCACAATTGGCGCCCTGGGCGCCGCCGACATGTTCGGTTACGGCATCGCCGGATGGATGGGCAGCAATAGTGCGCGTTCGGCTTCCCGCTTCGCTTCCCATTATCACAAATAGGACACCCCTTATGCATAACCTGGTTGATCTACATTATGTTGTCGCGGCCGTCGTCTTTTCGCTGATTGGGCTGGTCGTCTTTGCCGCGGCGTTCCTGTTGCTCGAGGTTCTGACCCCCAAGGTCGCCGTTTGGAAGGAAATCGTAGAAAAGCAGAATATGGCGCTGGCTGTGTTTCTGGGCTCTTTTGCCCTCGGCATTGCCTTCATCATCGGCTCGGCCATCCACGGCTAGATAGACTTTCATAGTGCAACGCCTTTTACTCGTCTCCGTTTTTGTCATCGCGACCTGCGGCCTCATCTACGAGCTGATCGCGGGGACGCTTGCCAGCTATTTGCTCGGCGATTCCATCACCCAGTTCTCGACGATTATCGGCGCCTACCTGTTCGCCATGGGCATCGGCTCCTGGGCGTCCGCCAAGGTCGACAAAAACCTGCTCGCCTTCTTCGTGCGCATCGAAATCCTTGTCGGCCTGGTCGGCGGTTCATCCGCCGCCATACTGTTCCTTCTCTTCGATCAGGTCGCCTCGTTCCGCTTCCTGCTCTATTTTATCGTCACCGTGATCGGCATTCTTGTCGGTATCGAAATCCCCATTCTGCTGCGCATTCTGAAAGATCGCTATGAGTTCAAGGACCTGGTCTCCCGGGTCTTTACGTTCGACTATATCGGCGCGTTATTTGCCTCGATCCTGTTCCCTTTGGTTCTTGTGCCGCACCTGGGCCTGATCCGATCGAGCTTCATGTTCGGGATATTCAACGTCATGGTGGCGCTGTGGCTGCTCTATTCGATTAAGGAGCCATTGCCATGGGCCCGCCTGCATAAGATCGCCGCCGGTATCGTCATGATTATTCTTACGCTCGGCTTTGTTTCCTCAGACAGGATCACCAGCCTTGCGGAATCGAACAGCTTCGGCGGTCACGTCATCTTCTCCAAGTCGACGCCTTATCAGCGCATTGTCATCACCCGCCAACAAAGCGACATCCGTCTCTACTTAAATTCAAACCTGCAATTCTCCTCACAGGACGAATACCGTTACCACGAAGCCCTCGTGCACCCGGTCATGAGTGCATTGCAGGCCCCGCGGAATATCCTGATTATCGGCGGCGGCGATGGACTGGCGCTCCGTGAAATCCTCAAATATCCAAGCGTCGCGCACGTCACCCTGGTCGATCTCGACCCGGCCATGACAAAGCTTTTTTCTTCCAGTCCCATGCTGCGTAAGCTGAACCAGGACTCGCTCCATTCTCCGAAACTCAAGGTCATCAATGCCGATGCCTTTATGTGGCTCAAACATCTGGGCGCCAATCGACCGATCTTCGACGCCATTTTTATCGACCTGCCCGATCCTTCCAATTTTTCCATTGGCAAGCTGTACAGCACCGCATTTTACAGCCTCCTGCATACGGTGATGGGCCCCGACAGCCTGGCCGTCATTCAAAGCACCTCGCCCCTCGTGGCGAGAAAATCTTTCTGGTGCGTCAACAACACCCTGCGCGCCAGCGGTTTCCAGACATCACCCTATCATGCCCTTGTGCCGGCGTTCGGCGACTGGGGGTATGTCATCGCCTCCAACCGGCCCTACACCGTCCCGACCCGCTACCCGGCAGGCCTGAGGTTCATCGACGCGGACACAGCGCGCGACATGTTCAGCTTCCCCCCCGACATGGGCCCCATCGCCACCAAGATACAACGCCTCGATGATCAGGCCCTCATCCATTATTTCGATGAGGAATGGTCGAAGTACCTGATCTATTGATGAAACCTACGCGGCGCCAGTTGTTGTATGGATCAGGATCCGCCGCCATCGGTATGGCAGCGATCTCGCCCTTTGTCTGGGATGCCATAAAGCCCAAAAAGCCGATCCCAGGCGGGATTGTCGGCGCCAACTCGGCGCGTGGCCACCGGCTGCGTGACGGGGCATTTCCCGCCCCCGTAGACAGTGGCAAACACGACGTGATCATCGTTGGGTCGGGTATAGCCGGTCTGAGCGCGGCCTATAATCTCGATAAGACTGGGATCCGCGACATACGGGTCTTGGAGTTGGAAGACCATGCCGGAGGCAATGCCCACAGCGGCAAGAACAATGTGTCCGCCTATCCGTGGGGGGCGCACTATGTGCCGCTGCTCAGTTCCGAGTCCGGGCACATAAAAGCGCTGTTTCGCGACTTCGGCATTATTACGGGCGAAGACAATGGCCTGCCGGTCTACAACGAAGACTATATTCTCAATGATCCGGACGAACGTCTCTTCCTGGAAGGCCGCTGGCAGGAAGGCCTCTTGCCGACCATAGGCGTATCCACCGACGACCAGGCGCAATACAAACGTTTCCTGACGCATATGGACAGCTTCAAGGTGAAACGTGGCGGCGACGACCGACGATGGTTCGCCATACCGATCGATGAAAGCAGCGCGGATGCAGACGCCCGCGCGCTTGATCGCCTGACCATGAAGGATTGGATGCTCACGGCCGGCTATACGTCGGAGCCCTTGCACGGCTTCGTCAACTATGGCTGTCGCGATGATTTCGGCGTCCGCCATGATGAAATTTCCGCCTATGCCGGCATCCACTATTTTGCCGGCCGCGATGGCAAGGCCGCCAACACAAAACCGGATTCGGTTATTACCTGGCCGGAGGGCAACGGCTTTCTTGCCCACAAATTGGCCGAGCCGATGGCCGGCCGCATCCTGCCCAATGCGCTTGTGTACAATATAAATGACACGGGCGCCGGCGTGGTTGTGGACTACTGGGACGGGCAGATCAGCCGCCGGCTTACCGCCCGCGCGGTGGTCGTTGCGACGCCGCGCTTTATCGCCGGGCGTCTTGTACCGCGGCTAAGATCTGCCGACTTTACCTACGCTCCGTGGGTGGTGGCCAATCTGACGCTGAATAGACTCCCCGGAGGCGTTGGCGCCGATGTGGCGTGGGACAACGTCATCAAGGACAGCCCGGCCCTGGGCTATGTTGTCGCCACGCACCAAGTCCCGCAAATGCAGCCTTTGCGAACCGTCATCACCTATTACTGGCCCCTGACACATGTCGCTCCGGCCGAGGCGCGCAAAGAAGCGATTGCCCGGACTTATGACGACTGGCAAATCCTGTTCCTCAGCGAACTGTATCGTGTGCACCCGGAGTTGGTCGGACAGGTGGCGCATATGGATGTCTGGCTATGGGGCCACGCCATGATCCGCCCTGTGCCGGGCTTCATCTGGGGCCAAGCCCGTCGGGACGCGCTAAAGCAAGCGCCGCCCATTTTCACCGCTCATTCCGATATGAGCGGCATCTCGATCTTTGAGGAAGCCTATACCCACGGCCTGAAAGCATCCGAAGCCGTAAAGGCGTTCCTGACATGACCCAACCCTATATCGCCAATGCCAAATTCGATCTGGCCTTTATCATCGGTCCCGCGTTCGTGGTTACCCTTGTCGCCGTTTTGGCCGCGCCCTGGGCGCAAAGTCTTGCCAGCTTTCCGGTCTGGCTATGGGTGATACTGATACTCGGCGTCGATGTCAGCCATGTCTATTCGACGCTTTTCCGGACCTATTTCGACCGCGACGAACTGCGGTTAAGGCCGCGGCTATACCAGCTCACCCCATTGCTTTTATGGGTCACCGGAGCCGTGCTCTACAGCTTCGACAGCCTGGTTTTCTGGCGCGGGCTGGCCTATCTGGCCATCTTCCATTTTGTCCGCCAGCAATACGGCTTCATGCTGATCTACGGACGGATGGAGACGGGCAACAAAAGGATAGACAAGGCGGCCATCTATGGCGCGACGATCCTGCCGCTGGTCTACTGGCTAAGCCATCCCCGCAGCTTCAACTGGTTTGTCGATGGCGACGTCGTAAGCCACACAGTACCCTATGTGTTTGAAATAGCGGCACTCCTCTATGCCGTAGTGCTGGCCGCTTATCTTTGGCAGGAAGTCCGACGTTGGCGCGAGACCAAAACCATCAACCTGCCCAAGAACCTGCTGTTGCTCGGCACCGGCCTATCTTGGGGCGTAGGCATAGTGGCCTTCGACAATGACATCATTTTTACCGCCACCAATGTTCTGGCCCACGGCATTCCCTACATCGCCCTGAACTGGCTCTACGGCGAAAATCGCCAGACGGTACAACCGTATATGCCCTATATTTGGTCGAAACTGGCGTGGCTGTTCAGGCCTATGATGATCCCCATCTATCTCAGCACCCTGGTCCTTCTGGCCTTTATAGAGGAAGGCCTGTGGGATAGGCTTGTCTGGCATGACCATCAAAACCTGTTCCAGACATTCTCCATGATTCCGGCGGTAGACGATCCTGCGGTTCTGGTCTGGCTTGTGCCTTTACTCAGTCTGCCGCAATCCACTCACTATGTCCTGGACGCTTTCATCTGGAGAAAGAATGGCAATGTTCCTGACTTCAAGCCTATTCTTTTCGGACAACGGCCATGACTGATCCCACCGTCCCTATCGTCCCCCCAGGCCAGCATTTACTCATCGACTTCTGGGACGCGCGCCACCTGACCGACCAGGCGCGCATCGAATGCGCGTTGCGCGACGCCGCCGAAGCTTGCGGCGCCACGGTCTTGAAACTTATGCTGCATGGGTTTGGCGAAGGCGCCGGCATTACGGGCGTGGCCATACTCGCGGAGTCACACATAAGCATTCATACCTGGCCGGAACTCAACTATGCGGCGCTCGATGTCTTCATGTGCGGCGCCTGCGACCCCCAAAAGGCCTTGCCCAGCCTGAGAGCGCACTTTGAGCCCAAAAGGGAGTCTGTCACTACGCACTATCGCGGCCGGATTTCTGTATCGGCGAATACTGCGAGCTTATAGCGCCATTCTGAACGCTTCAAGCAAACGAGACGGCTTATAAGGTACATTATTATGTATGTTACAAAAATGCATCCAAGCTTGCCAGATTTTATGGTGTTGCTATCTGGGTGTGCCATATTTGGGATTTTTGCATTCTTTGGAAAAGGGATTTTTTCATTTTTAACGTCAATGAAGATGTACAAATATCCTGAGCGGCAGCCATTCTCACCTGAATTTCTAATCTCGTTTTTCGGTTTTTCTTCTTCTGCGGGGTAGTCGGTACGGGAGCCTATGCCTTTTGGCTACTTGGTGGGCATTAGACATTCGACTGTCGTTTGATTCCACTGACCATTTGCCAGGGCCTGCATGACCGGGCCCTCCTACGCATAGAGTTAGATCCAAGGCTAGATTGCGGCACGTTACGTCACATTTTGTGCCTGATTTGTTCCGCAACCTTGTGGTAAGTCCATGCCATCCAAGGGGGAGTATCTATGTCCATTCAAAAAACCGCAATCGCCATCATCTGCACAGTTTTCATGGCACAGGGCTTAGCGCATGGCGCCGTGGCGACGACCGTATCGCAGCAAAACGCCATAGCCGAGGCCAAATCCTATCTCAGAGTTTCAGATTTTTCCAGGCAAGGCCTGATCGATCAGCTCAGTTCTTCCGTAGGCGGCTTTTCGGTCAGCGATGCGCAGATGGCAGTTGATAGTTTGAATATCGACTGGAATGCCGAAGCGGTTAAATCAGCGAAGGGCTACCTGCGATTGATGGCCTTTTCCTGTCAGGGCATGATCCACCAATTAGCGTCGCCAGCCGGTGGCAAGTTTACTCAAGCTCAGGCAGAGTATGGCGCCACAAATGCCGGCCTTTGCTCTGGCAGTGGCTCTACTGGCTCTGGACAGGTTGCAAATGTCTCCGTCCAGAATGCCGCATCGGCAGCTAAAACCTATCTACAGGTGTCTGCTTTTTCCCGACAGGGTCTTATTGATCAGCTCAGCTCCTCCGCTGGCGATAAATACGATGTCAATGATGCGCGAGCGGCCGTTGATAGCTTGAATGTCGACTGGAATGAGCAGGCAGTTCAGTCGGCGAAGTCGTATCTGAGTCTCATGAGCTTTTCCTGTCAGGGTATGATCCAGCAATTGGCATCGCCAGCAGGCGCAAAGTTTACCCAGGCTCAGGCGGAGTACGGCGCCCGGAAAGCTGGCATTTGTTCTTAAGCTAAAGAGAATTGTACGGATCGATATCGACTAGCGATCGCACCGCATTGGGCCTTTTGATCGCCGCCAACCAGTAGCGAACAAAGGCCTGCACATCGCGGTTGTGATCGGTCGGCTTATTTTGTGCCGCGGTCGAATTGGGCGTAGTGCCGAAAATAAGTGTAGGGATAACCACTACTCAAATCGTTGCGGCTCGGCCCCCGCTCTCCCCTTTTTGGCATTAGTAGATCCTAGTCATCCGGGCATAAAAACACCCGCCAGGCTTTCACCTAACGGGTTGTTTTATTTTGTATTTTGGTTGCGGGGGCCAGATTTGAACTGACGACCTTCAGGTTATGAGCCTGAGCAAAATTCGTACTACCTCATGAATTTAAAGTCAAATTTGGCACTTGAAAAATACTTGTGCTAATTGGTGTGCTAAAAAATGAGGGTTATTTCCGCCTATGTCGGGCAGTGTCAGCCGATCTTCTGAGCCACAGACAAGATCGCTGTCCATCGCGATGGGGAATCGGCTTCATGGTCGAGAACCATCCGCACAGAGCGTTCACGGATATCAGGGGAGAATTTATTCGTCGTATTGTTGGTTATAGCCCTATCTACTCACGAGTTATGGCCTCGGGCAAATCCGATGCGGTTCAGAGATCTGGTGGTCCTAGCCTCAAAGCGAATTACTCGCAGCCGAGATGGCGTACCTCGATAGCGAAATCTATGGTCGATCCGACGTTACGTTGACGACCAGGCATCTGACTGCGGTAGATCGCTTTAAAATCTGATCGGAATGCCAAGCGGTGAAATTTTCCGTCGCTTGGTCATCAGGGATACCGGTGTACACGGCTCGCACGTGTTCACGCCAATCAAGCTTCGAAGACATCGTCATTGTTTTCCGTTCTCCGCTGCTTGAGATACTCAATTTGCTGAGCATCTTTCGTCATCGCCCGGCTAAGCTGCAGCGCCAAGTTTATGAACTGCTCGGTGGTTTTCTCAATGCCATCAATCGGTTCAACCGATTGCTTGATGATACAGTCGCTGATCGTTTCCTGGGTGTTAAGGCTCGCTATGTCAACGATGTCGGGCATATCATTATATACCAGCAATTGTCGTTCACGTGACATACGCCACATCAATGCGCCCATGGCATTTGATTGATGAAGGTATCGATAAAGCGAAGCTGACAGTTTTCTGTTTGAAGGGATTATCGACTCTTTCGCCGCTTTTGCCAGACTTGTCGCACGCTCACAGCTGATAACGCAGTCTGCAAAGGCGCGAAAAGGCTTTGCCTTCGCTCCAAATATCCTATCGATTTTGACCGCTGTCTTCTCAAGCTGGTCAAAAATGTGCAAATTCTCCTCGAAAAAAATGTACTGCAGAACAATGTTACTCATCAGTAACTGCAGCACGGGGCCTTTCTGAATCTGCTCCAGAAATTCGGTATAGAGGTCATAAAGCAGTCTCTCATCCAGCCTGGCACCTGGATGTTTGAGAGTCTTTGAAAATGTCGAAATCAGAAGGCTAAGATTGAGTGTCGCGCGGGTTGCGTTCCAGTTAGTGCGTGCCAGATTTATGGCGGCTTCAACTGACTCAACTTTTGCAGCCTTGACGTCGTCAGCGGCGCCAAAGGCAAAAGCCAGGGCCCCTTCATCAATGCTCACGCACTTGGTGCCGTCAAGGCGGTACAGTTCTAGTCCGCGATCGAGATCAACGACGAGCGTCCGGGCCAGTCCCGAGTACAGAATCTCTATGTGTTGAGAGCTCAAAGTGACTCAGCCAACCATTAATTAGTGTTATGTACGGCCTGTCCGCTTCGGAGATGTGGGCCGGTGGCTTTACACTTCTAATTGATTCTCTTTCAACGTCACCATAGATATGAATCTCGAGATAATCTGTCTCGAGAAACGCCATACCTTCACTAAGTACGATTCTTCGAAAGTCAGCCGCCGTATGTGTGGCCTTAAGCTTGCTATGTAACTTGGCCGAAGCGAGGACGTGAACGTGAGCCCAGAACGCGACACGACCGGTTGTTGCTGACCAATTCTGTTCCCGCCAATCTTCGACGTCATCTTCCTCAGGCTGTTGAAAAAGACGGACGGTGCCGTACTCCAGAACCGTGGCGCGGTCCGTCAAGACTGTTTCGTCGATCTTCAGATGATAACTTCCGAAAACCGGAAGCCCTTCATCTGTCAGCGACAGTACCGCTGACGTGATTTTATAGGATAAACCGGGATAAACCTTATTATCTGCTTCCGTTTTGACCTTTTGAGCGCGGGTTTCGTGACGCATCGATTCTGCGGAAAACGGACTCACTTTGAAACGCTGTAACAGCGGAAGGTCATCAAATACGTAAGCCAGCATTTCCTCAGGTTGCTTACTGATAATTGCGCTTCCCGACTTAACTGCAGCGGTAAACTCCTCCAGCGCGAACTTTCGCTCTTGTCTCGTTTTCCTGTACGCAGTGCTCGACCAACGTCGCGTCAGCGCCTCGCGTTCTGCAACCGCCAGTCGTACATTTGGAGGGGTGGGATCGTCCAGGCAGGTACCGCAAAGCCTTTCACCCGGCAGAACTGTCGATGAACATTTCTCACAGATTTGCTGGGTCAAGGAATGGGTTTCCAGAGCCGGTGAGATGCCCGGACAATAACGAATCAATAACTAAATGATTGAAAGCAAAGCAGAGTTCGGTCAACGGATTATTTTTCAAGAAGAGAAATTTATTTGATAATTTTCTTCGTAAAATCAGTATAATGCGCCTTGCCATCAAACAGTCGGTCTGGCGTCGGCAGGGAAATCATGAAAGATGACGTCAGTGATAATGCGTCAGATGAGGGGCAGGCAACCGTTTCATCCGCTCAGAAACCGGCTTCGGCTCAGTCGATGTTTCCTCCGAGACGAAGGTCTAAGCACAATACCTTGTCTGACCAGCGCAGGGCAGAATTTCCCGTATCTGAGATTGCACTAGGCAAGAAGAATTCGGCCGCATCGGTGCGCAACCCGCCGAAGACATTCAGCGAGAAATACCCCTTCACATTCGATGAAGATGCAGCAGAGGCGATCTGGCTGGCAGCGTCTCTTGATGAACTAAGGATGAAGCAGGTCAGGACCCTCTCGCCGGTCATTCTATTTTTGGCCTTGAGCGAGAAGGTAACCTCCGATGAGTACCCTGTGTTGTCGAAGAGTGTCGATCGACACGCGCTGCTGCGTGCCCTCCTGGAGATATCACATACTACACAGGCGGCGCTGCGAAACGCGTTTCTTGCGGAGTTGCCAGATCTTGGTCAGGCTATTCAGTATCCTCAAAAAGGGAGGGACAAGGCAACCATAAGACCGCCAAGTGACCCGTTGCGATCTGTTTTATCCGACGCCCAGCAACGCGCAAACAGCGACCACGAAGGCGCGATCTCGCTCAACCACCTCATTGAAGCTCTGCTGACAGGGAATGGAACTGAAATTGATCGCCTGCTGCGCCAGGCGGGTGGAGCCAGTGCTTCGGTTCTTGCGGCATACCGGGCTGCAAGGGCAGGTCGTATTGCCCAGAATCTGCTAAATGATCTGGCTGGGTCGACGGACCGGTTGGGCTATTCCGTGTATGCGAAGGCCATCAGCGAATTCCTTCTCGACGCCAACACCGAACCACCGATCAGCGTCAGCATTCAGGCGCCTTGGGGCGTCGGCAAGTCCTCATTGATGAAGCAAATCAGAGAGCGGCTCGACCCTGAAGCATCCAGAACCAAATTTGCCTCCGGCTCAGTCAACATATTCGCCGCCCCCCATCTGCAGTTAAAACATGTTCTCCGCTTCCTTAAAAATCGCGTTGATGTTTTTGCGTGTCTGCACGATTGGGCGGAACGCAAAATTGTATCAGGCAATAAGCCACGCAGTAAAACCCGGCTTCTGAATTTCTTGTCTGGGTTCGGCGGGCTGTACAAAAGCGCCGAGACCGAAGCCTTTAATGGCGCAAAGCGATGCACTGTCTGGTTTAACGCATGGCAATACGAGAACTCCTCTCAGGTTTGGGCGGGGCTGGTCGACGCGATTGTCAGTCAGATCAGTGACCGCCTACCGCTTGCACAACGAGAACTCTTTCTGCTCAAATTGCACCTATCGCGTCTTGACGATGATCTAGTCAGAAAAAAAATCTATGACCGTATTGCGCACTTTTGGTGGGTAAGAGTTAAGGGCTGGGGCATTGCTGGAATGGCAGCGATATCCGCCTTTTATAGTCTGGCGTTTGCGAACATACAATTTCCGCTTAAGAGCCTGCTACCACAGGTCAACTGGTCAGGGTTGGGCACCTGGACGGCAGTAGGATTGGTCCTGCATATTGCCGTTGCATATGCACGAGCCAAAGGCGCGGCGGAAAAGGAGCCTGCGAACTTTAGCCTTTCGAACTACATGAATGTGCCCGACTATTCGGCAGCGGCAGGTAAGATTCATGAAATTCAAAAAGACCTGCTGCGCGTTCTAGACCTGTTGCCGAGGGATGCCTCTGGCATGCACCAACCGCTGGTGATCTTTATTGATGACCTTGACCGGTGCACACCGGCGAATATCGCGAGTGTTGTGGAAGGCGTGAGCATGTTTCTCGCAAGCGACCTTTATCGTGCGATGTTTGTTATCGGCATGGACCCTCAGATGATTGCTGCAGCCTTGGAAGCAGCACATGCCCCTATCGTTGCCAACCTCCCGAAATCAGCGCGTAGCGTACCGATCGGCTGGCGCTTCATGGATAAATTTGTACAGTTGCCGTTCACAATACCACCTTCGCGGCCAGAAGGTTTGATCGGACTTGTTGGAGAGTTGAGCGAGATCGAGAAAACCAACCAACGTCCTGCAATCGAAATTGCGCCGGCACCTTCTAAGCCACGCTCTAAACTGGTGCGGACGTGGGAATTAGCGGCGAAGACCTTATTGTTCCGATCCATCGAAACCTCGGCAACTGAGGAATTGCAATTCCCAAATCCGGGTAAGCACGTGATAGATGACGGCTATCCGCTCGATGTCGACATTGATCAGATGCACGACATGGCTGAGATCGTGAAAATGATTGCGAAGTACTCTGGTTCCAACCCTCGCGAGCTAAAACGTATGACCAATATGGCAAGATTTTATCTCTTACTACGCAATGAGAAACTGTCGAAAGTAGACGGCAGGTGGCAAGCGCCTTCACTTAGTCAATATGCGAGATGGGTAGCCATATGTTGTGTGTGGCCGGATATGGCGCGGTGGCTGCTCTGGGGCTCGGATGAGGTGGATGGCGATGCACCAGACTCAATGTTGTCTTTTAGATTAAAATGCCTGGAAGATGTCGCGTCCAAGACCGCCATCCTCGCAGATTGGCAACAGGGATTGACTGACCGGCTGAAAATGCAAAGTGAACGAGGCGATCAATGGTGTGCAGACACCAGAATATTTCGTTTTTTTAAAATGGAAAGTGCACTGGAACCAACTGCCCGATTATCTCATGCTGTATCGCTTGGGTTTTGGTGAGCAGGTGTCAGGTCAGAGGGATGACCTGAGTTCTGAATGCCTGCCGGGAATGAATCAAGCCCGATTGACATAAACCTTGTCACCGTATCGCCCTTGTCGAGAAAGCTGACTGCTGTGGGTGCGCACCTGATTTGGGCCTGTGCGGCTACGCTGAACCCGTGCTT
Source organism: Asticcacaulis aquihabitans (assembly GCF_032490435.1). NCBI lineage: Bacteria > Pseudomonadati > Pseudomonadota > Alphaproteobacteria > Caulobacterales > Caulobacteraceae > Asticcacaulis > Asticcacaulis aquihabitans. The sequence continues at coordinate 22,176 of NZ_JAVGWM010000007.1, read as the reverse complement.
TGTTCGCGAAGGAACTGTAGTAATTTGATTTTCTGAGTCATGGCTCGGGCGGAGAGAAGGGTGAGCAGTGTTCTGAGGTGTCCATCAATTGCGCTGTGGTTTCAGGGGTTCTGCACACCTCTCCAGGCGCTCAGCGGCCGAGCGATGTGAAGTGCTTCTACGAGCGGGCTGTTCCTGCAGTCGCGCCATAAAACGGATCGCGTGTCCATCTGACATCAAGTCGGACATTAAATTTCCTCGTCTTCTATACCTGCATTTTGGAACTAAAATTATAATGCATCAAGTGCTTCAGCTTTGACGGCGGCCCGTGGGTGTAGGGGCTGCTAACGGGTGCGCTTGATCGGCGCGAGCATTAGCCCGGCCGACCATTGGATACAGTGGGGTAGATCTTACCTCTCCAAATCCCGCTCAGGCCTTTCCGACCCATGATACCTGCCAGTTAAACCGATATCCCGCGCCGTGTCGCCAGCGTCCCTATGCACCCCACGACGCCTCGCAAACCACTCTGCGGCTTCTCTCGGATAATCCAGTGTCGTCTCTTTCGCGCCCGACCGGCTGAGCTTCTGCATGAACGTCGCTCCATCCCTGAACTCATCTTGGCCGCCATAGACCGATGCCCGGTCCCGATGCCGCGTCATGCCCACATAGGTCAGATGCCGGTCCATGGTGTTCGACGCCAACAGGAATGACCGATCCACGGTCGCGCCCTGGGTCTTGTGGATTGTGGTGGCATATCCATGATCGAACGCTTTGTACTTCGACGGATCGATCTCAACCTGGCCCTTGCCGCCGTCGAGCCTGACCGACAACCGCCCCTGCTCCGTCCGTTCGACCGTCCCAAGCATTCCGTTCTTCACGCCCATGTCCCGGTTGTTTTCCAGAAACACCAGCCGGTCACTTTTGGTAAAGGTGCGGACACCGTCGTTGGTGTCATAGACATGTTCGACAGTGTCTGCATTTCCGGCTCGCCTCACCGAAACCGGAAGCTTCCCTGATTCCTGAAGCGCCATTCGGATGTCAATATTGAGCAGCCTGACATCGGCCCGCCGATGCGCCATGGCCAGACGCGAACCGTTGGGATTGTCTTCCATGTCCTTCACATAGTCCCTGACAAGCTTCTGGCGGGCACTATCCTGCGTGTCTGCCATGGTGACCGCCCCATGCCGAATGTAGGCCTCCAGCGCCTCTGCTGTTCGATGGGAGGCGAACAGAACGGACGCGTCGCGCTGCCAGTCCTGACGCTGCCGCCGGACCTCCTGAAGCTCGGCTGTGCCGACATGCTCAACGATCGACCGGAAGGCCGCACCGGCGCCGATGGCCTGGAGCTGTTCATGGTCACCGACCAGCACAAGCTTTGCGCCGGATTGTCTGGCTTCCTCGACAAACTTAGCCATCTGGCGGGAGCCGATCATGCCGGCCTCGTCGATGATAAACACGTCCTTCGATGTCAGCCGGCCCTTGCCCTTCTTCCAGCCATGCTCCCACGATGCCAGTGTGCGTGAAGTGATGCCGGAGGACTCCTCCAGCCCTTCCGCTGCCTTGCCAGCCAGGGCCGCGCCATGGACCGTGTACCCTTGCGCCTCCCAGGCCTCCCGTGCGGCGATGAGCATGGTGCTCTTGCCGGCCCCGGCATAGCCTACCACCGCGCTGATCTGGCGGCCGGCTGTCACGTGACGGATGGCATACCGCTGCTCATCACTTAAGCCCACATCTCTGACGCGTTCCGTGACCTCTTCCCTGGATAATCTCTTCTCCTGGATTTCCGCTTTCATGTCGGTGAGTTTGGCCCACACCAGCGCGCGGGTCTGCTCGCTGATTGCCGCGTCAACAAGCGAGCGTTCTGTTACATGGCTGCCGGTATCGTTCATACGCATGGCCGACTGGATCATGCCGCTTTCCAGTTCGACCATTTCCCGTGTCGAATATTTGGCCGGCGTTTGTGCATTTGGCTCGGTCAGTTGTACAAGCTGATCCGACACCATGACCTTTGTCAGCAGGGCCTGGAACTCCTGCGGATCGTCATTCACATAGCGGTGAAGCGTCCTTGCCATATCGCGTTTGTCGAACACGCTCTTCTCATTGGTGATCATGTCGAGCACAACAGCCGGGTTTTGCCGGATGCGCGCGGCATTTCTACGGGCGGCTTCCGCTTCCACCCTTTGTCGCTCGACATCGAGTCCGCGCTTGTCCATCTGCGTCGCGTGGACACCCATGTGCTGGGTCGGCTCCAGTGACAGCCCACGCTCCTGATGCGAGCGGTGATCGATGCGTACATCATGACCGGCCTTGGCCAGATGCAGATTGGCCAGTTCCTCCCACTCCAGACGCAGGGTCTTTAGCTGCTGGTGCGAAGTTGGCAGACTGTTATCGACCAGCCAGCGGTTCTCCCGCTCCAACAAGGTCTTGTCACCTAAACCCACCTCTGTCACTTCGCGGGTGGTTATCATGACATGGGCATGGTGGTTACGGACATCGGTGTCGTCATCCGGCGAATGGATGGCAAAGTCTACGGCGACCTTGTAGCGCTCCGCTATCTCCCTGGCGAAGTTGCGCGTCAGCTCCAGTCGCTCTTCTGCCAACAGTTCATTCGGCAGGGCAATCTCGAACTCCCGCGCCACGCGCGCGTCTTTGCGCTTTTCGGCAAACTCAGCGGCATTCCACAATGTCTCCCGGTCGCGCGCCCATTCGGCATTGCTGCCTTCCGGCAAAACGATCTCGGTATGCTCGATGCCGGACTTGGCGCGGAAGTCATGCACCAGGCCGTCACGCTCATTGACCAGCCGTTCCCCGGACCGATAAGCGGCGGCAGCCACGGCGCTACGCCCGCTGCTGCGGGCGATGGGCTTCATGCTCAAATGATAAATCGCCATGCCCTCCCTGCCCTTCTCTCAAGCCCCTGCGGCCGCCTTGAGTTGCCTGCAACTCGTAAGTGCGCCCTTGTGTGCTCTTCGCTTCGCTCGATCACACCCGGTGTGCCGCACATTGCTGGACCATCAGGACATCATAATACCGTCCATTTGTCCACTTTTGCGATAGCATTTTGGTTGCGATGATTCTTATGGTTGTATTTTTACTTGACGGATGGTCTCTCGGGGGTAGTATTCAGCTACCGGGGACAGAGGGGATTTATCATGGTACGCAAATCGATTGCAGAGCGTCTGGCGCAACTAGAAGCCCAGAAGAAGGCGTTGACTGCCCGTCTGAGCAAGCAGGAACGGGCCCGCGATACTCGGCGCAAAGTATTGCTGGGGGCGCTGGTTCTGCACCGTCTGGATGACCGGAGGGATGAAGCGATGGCCGCGCAATTGGAGGCTTGGCTCAAGCGCGAATTGCCGGGATTTCTGTCACGTGACAGTGACGTAGCCTTGTTCGATGACCTGCTGCCAAATGGCCGGGGTAAAGGTGACAGTCAGTCCGCCGGGGCCTGACTGTCATGATGGCCATTATAGGAGCCTTGGGCAATCTGGCGCGGGCGGTTGTCCGTGATCCGATCTGGGCGCTGATCGCCATCGTCACATCACCGGTTCGTTTCTTCCGCTATATCGCGACAACGCTGATTGTGTTTGTCCTGACAGCCGCCGTTCTGATCGCCCTGGCCATGCTGCTGAAGTATGGCCTGCACATTCCAGATAACGGGCCTGTGGATACGGCTTTGGGCGTCGGCATTATCGTCATCTTGCTGCTGGTTCTGGTACGCATGGCGAGCGTGCCTTTATTGAACCATTTCGGCGATACAGGGCCATCGGATACGCATGGCTCGGCCCGCTTTGCGTCACCAGCTGAGATCGCGTTTCTCTCCAAGGCCGATGAGGGCTTGCTGATCGGACGGGATGCTAAGTCGGGGCAGCTTTTGCGCTATGACGGTCCGTCGCATCTGCTGACCATGGCCCCTACCCGCACCGGCAAGGGCGTGGGCACCGTTATCCCGAACCTGCTGGTACAGAACCGCTCGGTCATTTGCATCGATCCCAAGGGCGAGAACACCCGCGTCACCGGTCGGGCGCGCTATGGCTTCGGCCCGGTCCATATCCTCGACCCGTTCGAAGTCACCGGCGATCCCACGGCCTGTTATAATCGCTTCGACCGTCTCGATCCCGACAGTATCGATATCGCCGAAGACGCCGCCGTCCTGGCCGATGGCCTGGTGTACGATGAGCCGGGACAATCGGGCGAAGCGCATTGGAACGAAGAAGCCAAAGCCCTGATCACCGGCATCATTCTGTTGATCGCTGTGAGCGAACCGCCTGAGACGCGTACCCTCTCCAAACTACGCGAGTGTCTGACCCTGTCGCCGGACGGGTTTCTCGATCTTCTGGAGGTCATGTCGAAGACCACCGAGTGTAACGGCCTGATCCGCCGCGCGGCCCATCGTCATCTGGCCAAGTCGGCGCGTGAAGCCGCCGGTGTGCTGTCGTCGGCGCAGCGCCACACGCACTTCCTCGACAGTCCGCGCATGGCGAAAGTTTTGTCAAAGTCGGATTTCAGTTTCACGGATTTGAAGCGAAAAACAGCGACCGTGTTTCTCGTACTGCCGCCTGACCGTTTGAACACCTACTCCCGCTGGCTGCGCCTAATGGTCGTGCAAAGCCTGACCGATATGGCCAGAACACCGGCGGGCACAAACGCACCCGTTTTGTATCTGCTGGATGAGTTCGCAGCGCTGGGCTATCTGGCGCCGGTCGAGCGGGCCATGGGCCTGATGGCCGGCTACGGCGTGCAGTTGTGGCCGATCCTTCAGGACATCCACCAACTTAAGGCCACCTACGGTCAAAAGGCCGGCACCTTCCTGTCAAATGCCGGCATGCTCCAGGTGTTCGGCGTCAACGATCACGAAAGTGCCAAACTGATCTCCGATCTGCTTGGCCAGGAGACTGTCAGTTGGCAAAGCCGGTCAATCGCCCTGGACAGCGGCAGTCTGTCATTTAGCGGCCAGCAGACCGGCCGGTCGCTACTGACGCCGGATGAGGTCCGCAATCTGCGGGAAGATACCGAACTGTTGTTCCTGGCCGGACAACGGCCGATCGCCGCCCGCAAGCTGCGCTACTACGATCAGCGGGAATTTAAAGGACTGTTCGACAATACATAGGACAAGGTGACGCTGGAGCGGGCATATAGGACAACTTGACGGCGACTGCCGAACTATGTGACTTCAACGTCTGTTAAGTTCTATGTACGGCAATCAAACTGAAGGGAATGAAAATGGCCAAAGAGTTGACGGCTGAGGAAGGTGCAAGAGCGCTCCTGAATATCTACAAAGCTAACGGCATTAAGGCGGGCGAAGGTTTGATAATGTCTTCCGTCTCAGAAAAGTTCTATGATGATGGGGGAAGCGTAAAGGAATTCAATCAGGCGATCGAATACATGGTGCAACACAAGTGGGTTGAAAATGGTGGTGCGAATTTCATGCTCATCACCGATGCTGGATACGCGGCTATTTAAACGGTGCGCTAGTAGGAACGTTACTATGGATGTGAACCTTATACCTCCGACACCGCATAAAGATTGGTTGGATCCTAGCTGGATACAACCTCTTATCTCAACATTGTTCGGGGGTGCCATAGTGTTTATCTCAAGCTCCTTGTTGCAAAATAGAGGGTTCAAGGAAGAGAAGGAAAAAAGGGCGGACGAAAAGCGGAAGGCGGACATTGCCCTCTTGGAATCAGCCAGGGTGAAGGCCAATGCCATCTTAACGGGAGTGGCTACGCTTGCCGCTGGTGTGAACCAGGGTCTGTCACAGGCCCCGGAAAGCGGAAAGGAAACGCCATCCCATTATTTCGGTAACTATCTAAATCCACCGCCCCCGGTTCAGTTTACAAATGAAGAGCTGGCTTTATTCAGCCGATATCGTGCACCTCAGATTTATAGACCGGTTGATTGAAGCCCAGCAAAGTGTCCGGACAATCCTCGTTGCGCTTGAAGAATACAACGAACGGCGCGAGACACTGTTTAAGGAAAACCCTGACGAGGTCTTGCAAGTTATTGACAAGCGCAGATGGCCGTCAAGGGACCGGTCAAAACTCGTTATTGCGTTTGCCAAACTTGATGGTCTGCTCAAATTCATCAAGCCATTAGTGTTGCCTACGTTTAATTCGACCGCGATGTTATGCGACGCGGTGAGCGAGTTCGCGACAAGAGAGTTTTTTATTCCAACGAGCGATTACGAAATCCAAAGACGTGAAGGCATGCGTGAAAAGCTTGCTCTGTTAACCTATATCCGGGTGGAACACCCTGGTAACCCAAAATGACAAATTGCCTCAATGCGCTCCCGCCAGCAATCTTCTAAATGTCCACCCATTCGCCCGCCGTATATCGTACGTGGCGGGCAAGTTTGGCATAGTATGCCCGCAGTAGGCGGCCTTCACGCCATAGTGACTATCTTAACGGGGAGCGAAATATGACTACTGTTGATTTTGCTGAAGATGCGCAATCTGATTTAAGTGGAACCTTTTTCTCGGTCTTGCAGCCTGACCTATACCGAAGCGAGACAACCTTTGAGCGGTCCGAGCAGGTGGGTCAGGTAAATCTCAGAATTTACTTCACGCCAAAACCCTCAATAATTGCCGAGATGGTGGTCAGCGACGGTCGAGCCGTTCGTGTGGAGACGTGTCCAATACTCGGGATGTACGCAGGCCGGTTTCTGCTTACAATCAGGTGGAGCTTTCCAATTCTATTCATTGACGTAAATAGCGATCGTGTAGGATCCAATCTCCCAGGTGATGAAGTCTCAACGGCCTGTGTGGTTTACATGCCCACGCTAGCCGTCGCGCCCGCCAACAATGACTCGAAAAATGCGGATGCAAAGCGACAACGTGAAGACGAAGTGGCAGGACTCGTTCTTAGGAAGGGTAGGTTGCCTAGCACGTCGGAACGGGACGAGCAGCTATTGCGTAATGCAACAACCCAATTGTCTGAACTTTTGACAGCCGTGAAGAATGGGGACCTTCACCACGATACGGCAATGGCGGCACGCCTTCGCGCTCTTGTATGCCAGATGGACAGGCCATCAAACGGCTACCCCCTCCTACAGCGAATAGCGGCAGCCCAGCAACTAGAGCTGATCGTTTTCGCAAACGCCAATGAGTTTGTAATGCCAAAGATATCGATTGTTCCGCAATTGCAGATGAGCACATATCCACGCATTTGCCAAGGCCTCGCACCTATACACCCTGTGGACCTGGACCGCTGGCTACGAATGCCTGGCGCATGGCTTGGAGAACAAAAATACACCCACAACGCCATAATCCGCGCGTTTGCGGACACCGAGGCAGACCATTATGATCTCGGCGAAGAACCGCTTATTGCTGAACTTAGAAAGCACTCCGTTGGCGGAACAGTTCAAAATAACCAGTTACATGCATACCTGATCGGAGTGGCAGACACGATGCTAAGCCTTTGTCATTTCGTATTGAGCGGTGGACGCTCCGCGGTCTTCGAATGGCACAACGACCCCGGCGTCTTTAACCTTGCGACTAAGGCCTAGGCGTTGTCCTATTTGACCTAGCACGGTAAATCCTGTCATCCCACGACAAGAAGGTTAAAGAAGCGGAGCAAGATGGCCCAGATGACGACGTTACGATGGAGCATTGATATTGAGGCAAGTCCTCAATCCTCTGCCAATGAACGCACCAGCTCTAGAATCCTGCGCCGCTTTTTCATCCCGGGGATACGTGGGAAGGCCTCAGCCAGTTCAATGCCTTCCGACGTCATCAGGAAGCTATTGACGCCCTGCTCCGCCGAAGAACTGATGAATGCCTCGTCAATGCCAGTGTCGGCTTCACTATAACCTTCGAAAAAATAAGCGACCGGCGTCTGCAAGGTCTTGGCGATTTCATACAGCTTTGAAGCGCTGACGCGGTTCGCCCCGCGTTCGTACTTCTGCACCTGCTGAAAGGTCAGACCTATGGCTTCAGCCAAATTCTCCTGGCTCTTCTTGAGGAATTTTCGTCGCATCCGGATACGACTGCCGACGTGAATATCAACAGGATCCGGGGTTTTGTCATCGAACACCATAGTGCTGTTTCCTTGGGGAGGGAGGCATGGCTGCCATGCATAAATAATAAAACTCTCGTATCACAAACAAGATACACGCGAAACTAGTACAATCATGGGGGGATTATTTCCGCATGATGGCTTTACGGTTGCATCGTTGGAATATGACAATTTTCGAGCCCAAAAGGCCCACTCCTTACAGCCGCCATGCGGGTAAAAAATAATTTGTAATTTATGGATGCAATCGAATTCGAACTGTGGCAGGCTGTCACATGGAACCGTTACGCGCGGTTCTGGGGCGTGGAAACCCCTGAGTAAGCTGGTTCGTCCGCCGTCCAAAACGGTGAAACTTCCTGCTATTATAGACAGTCACCAGTCTGACCTTGCACACGCCTATCGTGTTGCAAGCTGTGGAGTCTTGCCTGTCGTCGCCGATGATCCCCTCCCCCTCCATTGGCTTCTAGTCTTGGGGGCAGCGGACCCGCGCGCCCGGTTTCCAGCCCTTCTCGAAAACAGACAAGCACCGGCAGGGTGGCGATCCTGATCGGTCTATTCAGGTGAGTTGCAATGGAAGCAAAATCGATTTTCCGTCTCAACCGGACCACGGCCCCCAAGCCCATCGATGCTCATGTCGGCGGCCGCGTCGTCCGACGGCGTACAAAAATAAATATGCCCCTGGAGGACTTAATCTTTGAACTGGACGTCCCGGTAAAGCGGCTAGCGAGGACTGAGGCTGACCTCGTCAATATCCGCGTTAGATGTCTTTATCTCTTCAGCCACGTACCGGAGGCGCCGACCAACTATCTCTTCGGTGGCCTGACAGCGGATGTGGCGCTATGAGCCACTTGAAAGAGCGGCGCGAGGCCGAGCATTGGTATATCGATCATGTCAGGCCGAACGAGCGCCTACTTATGTCTATCGCCCGCAGCCTGCTGCGTTCGACCGACGATGCCCAAGATGCATTTCAGGACATGGTAGCTTACATAATGACTGAGGGCCGCTGGCGCGCGGTCACCTCTCCAAAGAGATTCATGATTACATCTATCCGAAATCGCTGCCTCAACTTCATTCGTGCGCGCAAGACCAGACCGATGACGGCCTGGCCAGACTATGAGGACATAACCTTTGCCGATCAAACACCTGATGCCCTCACCGCCCTTACGGCCAGGGAAAGCCTGTCACGGTTCGAAAGCGCTTTAGCGAGACTACCACCTCAGTGCCAACGCGCCTTTACGCTTAGGCGTGTCTATGGTCTGAAACCCTCTGCCATTGCGCAGCAAATGGGCTGTGCCCAAAAAACCGTGAAAAACCACGTCTACAAAGGGGCTAAGCTGGTGGAGGAATATCTGGCAGAAGCCACCCTAACGGAGAGTTAGTCGGTCAGGCCATTATTAATTCTGCGCTCTGCCTGTTCTCCATCGCACTTGCCTCTGGTAAACCGGGGCGTGCGTCTGTATTCGGAAGGGGCTATGCTTACCTACGGTGGGGGAGCCTGTGGCGTATGTACAGGTGCGCAAGCGCTAAAGGCCACGGGGACCTTGTTTACTCGGTTTTCCAACTCCCCCGCCACCAGCTCAGGCCACAACGAAAGCGGTAGCCGCACGCCTTGTCAGGTGCTAGCCTGCATCTGACTCACATGGACTTTCGATGTTAACTGACCGTCTCGATCATCTGCCTGCCGTCAAACGCCGCGAACTGACGCACGTGATCAAGGTGCTGTTCGAAGAGTTTGAAGCCCAGATATCGAAGAAGGCGTCACCCCACAAACAGTCCGGCCGTATCCTCAAGGTCATCCTGTTCGGTTCGATGGCCAGAGGCGACTGGGTCGATGACCGGATCAGCGGCTATAAGTCGGACTTCGATCTGTTGATCGTCGTCAGCCATCGCGATTTCACCGACCTGCACGAGTACTGGGACCTGGCCGACGAGCGCCTGATCCGCGACCTCACCGTCACTCATCGCATCCGTACGCCGGTGAACTTCATCGTCTACAGCCTGGACGAGGTCAACGACCAGTTGGCCAGAGGTCGGCCTTTCTTCTCCGACATCGCCCGCGATGGCATCATGCTTTACGAAGCCGCTGGCCATCCGCTGGCAAAGGCAAAGGCATTGTCATCGGAAGAAGTGAAGACAGAGGCAAAGGGGTATTATGATCACTGGTACAAGCTGATGCAGGATGCGTTTGCTTTCGCGGAATTCGGTATCGCAAGTAATAAAACGCGCGATGCAGCCTTCATGCTGCATCAGACGGTCGAACGCGCATATCACTGCGTCCTTCTCACACTCACGCTCTACAGCCCCAAATCACACCGCATCAATGTGCTACGATCGCAAGCGGAAGCCCTCGATGACCGCCTGCTGCCCATCTGGCCGCGCAATACCCGCTTCGCCAAACGGTCCTTCGCCCGCCTCCAACGCGCCTATGTCGATGCCCGTTACTCGCCGGAATATGAGATCACAAACGAGGAACTGGCTTGGCTCGTCGAACGGGTTAAACTACTGCAAGAAGCGGTGAAGCAAATTTGCGAAGCGAAAATTGGTGTATAGCTTGGGCTTAGCGAACGGACAAGCACCACTCCTTGACTTCGCCTGTGCGCCCCATTGCGGTCAAAAACGCATAAACGTAACGCGATCTCAGAAGCGGACGTTCGCCGAGGTCTCCCGAGGTCAAGCCATGTTCTGTTTTTAGTTTGCACCTGCAAGAACATGACATCATGCCTTTTTGTCACGGACTATTGCCATGCACCCACAACCAGAGCATTTTGCATTTCAGAAACGGCGCGTGGTTGGGGTTAGGTGTGAAGCACAAAACGATTGATCTTGCATCAGAAGTTAAGCGAGCGACGCTACCCGATGGCCTGCAGGGGTTTCTGTTTCCGGTATACGAAGCCGTCTCCAACGCCCTCCATTCTGTTGAAGAACGATGGGGCGCAGATGTAGAGACAAAAGGACGAATCGCGGTCGAATTTAATTGCGACAAGCAAGAAATTATTATTGCCGACAACGGTGTAGGCTTTGATGAGAAGAACCTCGCTGCGTTCTTAACACCGCTTACAGGCAACAAATTTGAGCGCGGAGGCAAAGGCTTTGGTCGGTTCATTGCTTTCAAGAACTTCGGCAACGTCTACTACGCCTCTCGCCAAGTCGATGTCGACGGCAATACTACCAATGGCTCTTACCAGTATGAGCCATTCGCTCCCGATGATAACCTAATCGATGTAGATTTCAGTCAAGGTGCCGGAACGCATCGCTTTGACGCCGGCCTAACGGCGTTGATGATGTCTCCGTTGGATGACTTGCATGACTATTTTGATTTGGCAGGGTCTCGATATAATGGCCAAGATGCCGATGAAATCATCACATCTGCCCTTTTGGATCACTTCCTCATTGAGTTTATTCAAAAGAAAGTCCCTCGCGAACTCATCTTGTCAGTAGCTGGCACTAGGGTAAATCTTTACGAACATTTTTACAGTTCGCTTTCTACCGCCGGCTCAAAGTTCGAGCGGATAAACATCGGCTCGGTCGAACACGTATTTGAATTCAGCTACTTTAAAGTTGGCGAAGCGCAGGCGAAGAAGCATCGTCTATATTTCTATGCCAACAATCGCGCGGCTAGCGATCTCGAAAATATTTCATCCGGGGTGAATGATAAACCTTTTATTGAGAGCCGGGAGGACGGTCCCCGTCGGTATTTCTACCTCGTGGCAGTGGCGAGCGATTTCTTCGTGTCGTCACAGTCAAGAGACAGGATCACAAATCTCCACGGCAAGATTGAACAAGACGGTAAGAAAAAGTCCATAAAAGATCATCTGATTGGGTTGGCGAAACAGCACATCTTAGAAATCGAGAACGCATACGCGGCAGAGCGGAGAGCAAAGATGGTCGCCGACGTCGAGCACCTTATTGCAATCGATCCGCTCTTGCGGCGCGGTTTGGGCGACAAATCTGCTTTTGATTTTGTTCGCAAGCGTTCAATTACAGAAACGCGAGAGCAACTGGCCCAAGACCTTTTCGTCGAACGTTTTAGGCGAAAGTTCGATTTTTCAAAACTAGACCAAAATGCGAGTGTCGAACAACTCGTTCAGATTGTTAAGACGCAGATTCCAGAAGATGCGAAAGAAGCGCTTGCGGTATACGTCGCTTACCGAAACCACGTTATTAGAATATTTAGAGAGTTGCTAAGTAAACAAGAGGATGGTTTGGCAACAGAAGATAAGGTGCACCAGCTGATCTATCCACGTTATAAAGACAGTGATGAAGTCGATTACAGCTCGCATAACCTCTGGCTGCTAGATGATGATCTCGCCTACGCGCAGTACATCTCCAGCGACCGTACACCCGAAGGTAGTCATAGAGCCAAGGGTCAGTATGCGCACGACCTGCTCATAAACAACGCTAACGAGCTGATGGTTGTTGAGATGAAACGACCACAGAAGACAGGATATGGTGTAGGCCTTGAGGCTTCTACAAATAATCCGGTGGATCAGTTGAAAAAACAGATTTCGGATATTCGCAAGAAAGGCAAAGTCAAAACGTCTGGTGGACGGGAAATCGACATTCCGGCCGGCACCATGGTGCGCGGGTATGTTTTGGCCGATTGGAACGACAACCTGCAAACATATTTGGAGATGGAAGACTTCATTATCACCAATTACGGTGGCCAGATGGCTTACAGATACTACAAAACACTGAATCTTATGCTCGAAGTCATCGCGTTCGACCGTTTGGTAGATCGCGCCACTAATCGTAACGAAGCTTTCGTTCAAATGCTCGAAGGACGGTCCAGCTACGATCGCAAACCCAAGAGCCCGCTTTCGGGTCTCGACATTGACCCGAGCGGCCTTCAGAAGTCCTAGCGACTAAAGACCTTGTGTTTACGAGGCTTTTCGAACCATCTGAAATGCGAAATCACTGGTTCGAACGGACCAAGATTCCTTTGTGCCTAATTCAGGTATTAGCCCCCAAGACGCGAGTTTGGTCAGGTCTATTCCAATGACGCGACAAATCTGAATTTAACTTCGCTGGCTCAGCAAATGTCGAGAGAACTTAGGCAGGTCTGATTTCGCATGCATTGCAAAAAATCAACCTTGAGTAAACTGGTGGGGTGTTGCAAATACATTTAGGGTGGCGATTCTTCGTGCCCTTTTCATAACACGAGATAGAAAGCGAGCGCACCATAGGCTCCGAGACGGCGGCCATTGTGTGTGCTGGGTGGGAGGGGACATGCCTTGCGCGATTAAATACCTCAGCAGCGCTGGTATTCAGCACCGCGAAGTTAAAGGTCTGCAGTCACTCGCCGCTGCCTATCCAAATGATTGGGTGATCTACGCCTCACTCAACGCGTTTCCGAAGAACAGCGCGCCCATAGAAATTGACGTTATCGTTATTATGGATGATCGTATCCTCCTACTGGAACTTAAGGACTGGAACGGAAAGCTCACATCCAACGGCGACCTATGGTTCGTAAAAGGAGGAAGCCGAGGTCGTTCCGCCGTCGTTTTGAGCAACGAAAAAGCCAAAAAGATCAAAGTAATGATCAAGGCCAATATTCCAGCTTTATCTCGCGTTTATGTAGACTCGAGAGTTGTGCTTACCGCGACCTCCACGGCCGAGCATTTGCCCCACGACGAGAAACCCTTTGTACTAACGCTCGACGAAGCGAAGGCACTTGCCGATCGCAAAGAGCGCGACAGGCTACTAGGTAAGACCAAGCTCTCCATCATAAAACCGACTTCGTATATCAACGAGATCGAAACCATGTTTGGTAATCCAGCGTACTTCCAGCCGCTTAAAATGAACTGGGACGGTTACGGAGTAGTGGACGAAGATTTCTATGTTCACCGTAGGGATATCTGGCGAGAGCATCGTGCTCAATTGAATAAAGAGGAGCGGATCAAGGCACTATTGCGTCTTTGGCGATTCGATAAGTTGCCAGTAGGGCTGAACGAACCAACGGGCCGCCAGTTGATCGCTGATCGAGAGCTGAAGGTAACAGCCTTCCTAAACGATCGGGGCAGCTGGATGGCTGAGCGTGGAATGCTCAAGACTGTCGGTGCGCCAACCGACGAGGTCCTCACACAGCACCACCAACTCGTTTCAGTTCCTGGTGGGTGGACGACGTTGCGCAGATATCTTGCCAGAAATGGCGGCGATATTCCCAGTGAACAGCGCGTGGATATAATGCATTCGATCGCGCTAATGGTGGCTGAACTGCACTCTCAAAATGTTTCTCACAGGGATATTGGAAGTGACGCAATATGGATTGGCGCACCTACTGAAATGTCACTAACTGGCTTTTTTTCGGCAACATTGCCAGATGAGACCTCCGTTGCCGATTTTCTGGAAGTTTTGGGCACTTACTCTGATCCGGAACCTGATTGGTCAGGTTTGCTACCTACAGCAAAAGAGCGAGATGTACGCAGTCTCGGCCTAATTATGCAAAGCCTTTATCAGTTGGATGGAGACACTTCCTCACTTCCTGATGGTTGGGACGAGGTTACGAAACAAGCCTTGGCAAGACCAGGAAAACGCTACGCAGACGCACGTGCTTTGGCAGATGCTCTTGGCGAACTTCGAACCCCCTCAGGCCCGACCGTTGATCAATCCCGCCTCGATGCATTCCAAACCATCGCGATAATCCCATACGTCCATTTTCCTCCGAATGGAGCTATCAATACTTCCGGTTCTTGTACTCGTTACGAGAGTAACATTGATGCGGAACGAGCTGTAGTAAAAATATGGAACAGTATGGCTCGAGGCGATGCGCGACGTGACCATGCGCTTCTTTGCATGCTTGAAGCAGCCTCTGCCCTCAAGGCCGTCCCTATAAATGGTATCGCTTCAGTCATCGCGGCCGGACTCTCACCGGTTGGCCCTTATGTTGTCTCTCGGTGGGTTGATGGCATCCCGTTATCAAATTTTTCATCCCGCGATAAAGTCGACCTTCTGAACCTATCCGAGAGCCTAATTGCGGCAGTGAACGCGTTACATTCACGAGGGCTCGCACACGGTGATCTGCATCCGGACAATGTAATTGTCACGCCTGACAATTCTGCGGTCCTGATAGACCTGCTTGATATTCCAACTGCCGGTGCATCACGGCTGCGAAGCCCTTCATGGGCCCCAGAGAAATATGAGCGCCAATCTGATCAACAAATAGATCGATTTGCTGTAGTGAAGCTAGTTTTGTACCTTGCTGACAGTTTGGAGCCGGGGGGCTTCGAGCGTCTCGAAGACGCAGCTCAAGTAGAATTCGAACGGCCTACTATTGAAACGCTCGAGCCAATTTTGGAAGCGATCGAGCGAGAACGTCGCGCGTTGATTGAACCTCAAGCGCAGACCTTTGAAATTTTTGATCCAAAACTTCCCAATGCCGTTCTAGAGACAGATGACGGTTACCTTTGGGTCAAGGCGCATCGTACGCCTCACGCAATGGATGTCTTTTGGATTACCGGCTTGGATAAAAGGCTCCTAATCACACGAAAAGGCACGCAAATTGTATCGGTAGAATTGGTTGATGCGAGACTGACCGACCTCGGTTACGGGGCCAGGGTTCCGATGCGAATTGAAACGGCTTCTGGACCGGACAAAGGTATTGAGGATTTGCTTGCGTTCATAAATAGCTTCGTAATTCCGGAGGCTGAGGCAGAATTAGGCCAGGGAACTGCAGAGTGGGAAGGCGAAGAAGCTTCCACTGACGACAGATTGGACGACGAGGACGAGGAATACGCTGGTGTTGAAAATAATTTCGGCGGTGGCCTCGACGTATCCCGCTTGTGGCTTAGAACTGCAGAAATCGAAGAAGATAC
This sequence comes from Asticcacaulis aquihabitans, assembly GCF_032490435.1. Lineage (NCBI taxonomy): Bacteria > Pseudomonadati > Pseudomonadota > Alphaproteobacteria > Caulobacterales > Caulobacteraceae > Asticcacaulis > Asticcacaulis aquihabitans. The sequence goes on along the minus strand of NZ_JAVGWM010000007.1, from coordinate 6,379 downwards.
TGCTTTGCGCATTCGTGTGGATCGTCCTGTTCCTGGCGCCGCATCAGGCGCCATGTATACCTATGAAGCACCTCAACCACTTGAATTTGAAGATGATGACATCGTTGAAGTGCGGCTAGATAGTGTTCAAGGAAGAAAAATTGGTCTCTTGGACATTCCGAGGTGTGACGGGAGACGTCTTGCTATCAAAGATCAACGGTTCTTTATTGGCGAGGGAGAGCATGTTGTCCTCGTTGATAGGCGTGATCGCGTGTCAAAGGAACGGCGGCGAAGGGCCGTCGAACGGATTACTAGACGATCTAGCGTCATTCCGGGCCTCATAGACTACTTCAATCCAGAATTAAATTCGGCAGATTTCAAATTTGCGCTCCAAGTTTCGGAGACCGACCTGCATGCTTACAAACTTAATGAAGGCCAGGAAACCGCATTTCGCGATTTACTACATGTCGGGCCAGTTGGGCTACTGCAAGGCCCCCCAGGTTCAGGGAAGACGAAGTTTATCGCTTCATTTGTGCACTGGATCCTGACGCAAGGCGGCGCTAGGCGCGTTCTGATTGCCAGCCAATCCCACGAAGCGGTAAACAACGTACTTGAGGCAGTTCTAAAGACTTATCGGATACATGGAGGGCATGCTGACCTCCTTCGCGTCGGCTCTCGCGGTTCAACTGAACGCATTCGCCCATACCAAGCAAAAGCGCTACGCGAACGTTACCGGGTCCGTTTCGAAAATGGGCTAAAAGCTCGCGTAGGACATGCAGCGAATGCAGCTGGAATTTCCAGAAATTTTGCGAGCGATATCGTCGAGATCGATCAGAAGCTTGGTAAGATAAAACGTGCTTTAGACCTCGCGACAATAGCAGCAGCTGGCAACAGCTTGCGGGACGAGCGTCGGCGTTCGGATGCTAGAATAAGAACGCTATTGCGCGCGTTCTCAAACGAAGCCACGCAATTATTCGAGAGACCGATGGAGGTAAACGTCGACGAACTGTCAACGGTTATTGAGGAAGCTTATGCATCGGTCTTGCCGAGATATCCCCGATCTAGTCCTAGCGATTTGACGACTGTGAAACGCCTGTTGTCCTTAGCGAATGACTGGAAAGACACGCTGGCTTCCGGCCATCGCAATTTCGATGAGTTTTTGGCAAAAACACGTCAGGTGGTTGCCGGCACATGCGTCGGCCTTGGTCAGTCCCAAATCAGACTAGAGGAAGGAACGTTTGACTGGGTCATAGTCGACGAAGCGGCGCGATGCACCAGTGGTGAGCTCGCAATACCTTTGCAGTTGGGTAGCCGGGTTATATTGGTAGGAGATCAACTGCAATTACGCCCTATGGTAGATAGAGCTGTCCAAAAGGGTCTGAAGGAAGAGTTCAGAGGGTTGGGCAGCCTAATTGCTCAATCAGATTTTGAACGGGCATTCGATTCACCTTACGGGAAGCGAAATGCACGTGTCCTCGATGAGCAATATCGTATGACACCTGTGATCAGCGATCTTGTATCCGACATCTTCTATGCCCCCCATGGCGTGAAACTGAAACCTTCAGCAGCGCGCCAGCCCGATGACGCATTTGCAAACTTGTCCAGCAATTTCAGCAGGCCGGTTGTTTGGCTGGATACGGCTAAAATGCCGGATGCGACAGAGCGCGACCGGAATGTAGGCCGGGATATCTGGAACGATGCAGAGATTCGCTCCGTTATCGCACTTCTTCGCAGCCTCTCAATTGAGGAGAACCTTATCGAAGAGCTTTGCAAGCGGAACGAACCAAGCATTGGTGTCATTTGCATGTACAGCGAGCAAAAGCGCCGAATTGAAAAAGAATGGTCTCAGCAGCACTTCACAGAAGCGTTTAGGAAAATTGTCACGATAGACACTGTCGATGCGTACCAGGGCAAGGAAAACTCAATCGTCATAGTGACTCTTGTAAGAGCCAATCCCGAATATATTTCTGGCCATGTTGGCCGCCACAATCGCTGTAATGTCGCCATGTCTCGCGCTAAAGAGCGCCTCTACATTGTGGGGAACACTGACATGTGGTCTAGCCCTAAGTGTGCCTCGCCGATGACCAGAGTTCTCTTAGCTATAAGAAATATGAACGACCAGGACGGACGGGTCCGGGATGCTAGGGAGACAGCTCTATGAGTAGCAAAGCAACCCGTATCGATATTGACACAGTAGACTTCCAGATATCGTGTCGTCGCTTCACGATCCGTGCGATGGTGACACGGGACCGACAAATGCCCGTTGTTGACGAATTTGTTCTGCGTCTTCTTGCGGTAGTAGACCAAATGCCCGTTGCAAGGATGCGTGCGTGGTTTGGCTTCAGCGAAGGAGAAATTGAGACGGTACTAGTTGATCTCAGCCGGCGCAGGTTGGTGGAATTTGATGGCGACAATATTGTCTTAGCGCCGGCGGCACGAGACCTATTTAGATCTGTCAGCGATGACGGAGTACCACAGATCGTTGAGATTGCACCGCTCATCGGCGAGGTGTGGTTTGACCTAGTTAGTCGTACGATGGTGCCACGTTCCCGCGCACGAAATGTTGACTACCTCGTAAAAATCGTCGAGCAACCAAACGCTCGACAACTTCCTGAAGCGTTTGCTAGGGAGGCCTTTGAGGAGAACTTCCGGGACTATGCAAGACGCATCAGGCGTTTCGCGGACCCCAATGCCATAAATCTCTACTCCATCTCAGATGTGGAAGGTGGCGGCTACGCGTATCAGGTTTTAACCGCAGGCTTAGTATTAGACCTTGAGGGACTCAACGTGAGGCCCACATTCCCAGAGCTGGGCGATGACGTTTTAAGCTTCCACAGACTTACCGTCGCCGCTAACGATGCTTGGCAATCTGTAACGGTGCCCGAAGCATCAACTGCAACTGCAGCTGAATTCGAGAAAGTGACTGGCCAAACTTACCTGTCGGGCCTGATCCAGGCGCCTGGCGAGATGGCTGAATGGAAAAAAGCAGTTACCGCATCTCCAAAGGATCCATCACTTTTCCTGCCGAACATTGGCGCTGCGTATCTGGAAGTGAACCGCACTAAATTACTCGATGAAATTTCGAAGGCCAAGGCGAACGGAAAGACGATTGAAATCCTCTGGCTTCGGCCAAATGGCTCTGGCTGGGGGCGTACGCTTCAACTTGCCGAATGTGTTCAGAAGATACGCGATGCACTTAGCAACATTGGCCACAAAGAAATCACTGCATCGATCGTGATGCCTAGGTCAACACCTAAGACGGCACGTGGCAGCCATAAAAAACTTTTTGATAAGGGAAAATTGCTTCCACAGGGACATCTTCCTTCAAATCTTGAAGCGCTCGTAATTCCCGGAATCGCCGCAATAGTGAATGTACATTTGCCAGTCGGAAAAAGGTCAGTCCCCGTGGGAGGCATACTTCTCGATCAGAAACGTCTAGCAAAGTTGGCTGAGCGACTAAGCCCCCAGGCAGATGGGTGGGAAAATCTATGGCAACCGATCGCAAAGCCATAACCGATAAACCGCAGAGGTCCTAAATGGCAGCGTATGGGAAAATGAACTGGTAAAAAAACGTCAGTTGCATCATACGGTATCGCTTGCCACCCACGAACACGGCCTGTCTCAGAAATAAGATGCAAATTTTTGCGCGGATGCGAAGATATCACCTAGAGCAAGTTCTTAGCGCTTGCTTCGCCATCCGGATCGGTGAAATGAGGGACCATAGGTCCGCTTCGGCTAATCCTCCGAAGACCGCTTAGGGCCAACTCCGGAAGGCAGCGTCTAAACAAGAAGGCCGTTCGGCTTGTTCGCCTTATCGGCGTTCGCCTGGGCAAACCCAGACCGGTACCGGTCTGGTGGGTTCTGCGCGGCGCCGGTTCCGTCTCTTGATCGCGCTTCACTCATCAGTGTGCAGGTCTGCCGTCTGCCGCAGCGATAATGCTGCCCTGGTAATTGGCATAGAGATAGGTGGCATTGCCTGTGCCGACTGCCGAGCCACTGAACTCCACCCAGGGCTGGTCTGTGCCCAGGGTATGCATATAGCGCTTGGTCATATTGCCGGCGCCGTCATATTCCGCGATCAGGTTGGCGCCGTCGTATGCGAAGGTGGTCACCGCTCCCGAAGAGGTCAGCTTGGACAAACGGCCTTCGGGATCGTAGTCGAGTTGAAGGCTGATGCCGGGCGCCGAGACGGTCTTCAAGCGGTTGACGGTTTCGCGGACGGATTTCTACCGAATGAAGTTATGCCTGAAAACCTTTTCTCAATAAACGGCTTGATCCTGTCTCGTAAGTCGCGCCTTGTTCCTGTTCTCTCCTCGTGCAAACACGAGCGCAATCCAGACTCAGTCACTGATTTTCCACGTAACTTGAGCGCCATCCGGGAGGTCACGAATCTGGACTGCCAGATTTGCACTTTGTCGCATCAAGGCCACTGCCTCAATAGGATATAAATTCTCTACCACAAACTCACCTTGCAACACGAAGGGCTGTTTAGGGGCCAATCTCATGCCAGGATCAAGCCTACCATGCTCCACCTGCCACTTGTGGGCTAGGTTATAACCAGCCAAAACATCATAGTTTTCTAATAGCGCCTTAGCCCACCCACTAAGACTGGTAGCAATTTGGGTAAGAGCACCGGTTTCAGGATCAAAGGTGTAAATACCGTCTGACCTTATGCAAAACTGTCCCCCGAAGACGTCCTCCGCAAAGAAGAAACATCCATCAGCAAGGCCTTTGTAATTCGATATCCATAGGCTTGGGTCATTCCAACTATCTAGCCCACAACTTTCGGCTACACTTTTTGAAGGCAACACATGAAGGGCCTGCTCAAAAGCATAAAAGCCGTTCTTTAATTCCAGAAGTTTTCTTAGTTCTGAACTTAGCTTAGTTGGGACATGTTTAGGTACATCAAGAACGACGGGGTTGTTGGACAAACAACTACCTGACACATTCACAAGCTTTTTAATTTGACTATCCAATTTAATTTCCAACTGTAATTTTTACCTTCGTGCCATCGGGAAGGCTCCTGCACTGCTGGCCAATACACGACCCCGCACCTCGATTATCAGAGGGATCTATATGACGAACCGAAGCGCCTTGGCCACCCTCTTCAAACATTGCGGGAGGATATTCATCTCTATCTTTGCCGGCCACAGGCGCCACTCGCTTCAACGCGGCCGTCCTATTAGCAGCAGCGCCAGCTCGATCAATGGTTAAAACAGATGGTTTGCCGGCGGCAACCGCATCGGAAATATGTTGCGCTGATTGGGGATACTTGGCTGCGCTCACTGTAACAGTCTTTACCGCGCTTGTTTCGGCTTTTATGACTGCAGACAAAACAGCCGGGTTTTCGCCCGAAAATTTCATCATGGTGTCGGCTTTACCGAAATTACTAATAAAAATCGCAGTGCCACGGCCCGCTTCAAACCAAAAACCGCTTCCTTTTTCTGCGCCGTAGGTTTGGCCGGTTTCTGCTTCCGACGCGCCATAAACGAGGCCATTCCAGAAGCTGTTCTTGTCGGTCCCGTCAGGATCGGTCGCATTAGCTGGATCCCCTGCCGTATATGCATAGAGGTTCAGATCATCCTTTGACCCGATGGGATCAGTTTGGAGAAATCGTCCGGCGATGGGATCGTAGACGCGGGCCTTGTAGTAGTAGAGCTTGGCCTCGGGGATCATAATCTGGCCGGTGTAGCGGAAGCGCTCACCCGACCAGCTATCGACATTGTTGCCGTCCTTGGGCTCGCCATAGGGGCCGTACTTGTAGAGGTTGGTGACGTTACCGTTTGCGTCGGCCGTGGCGATAATGCTGCCTTGGTAGTTGGCATAGAGATAGGTGGCATTACCTGTGCCGACCGCCGAGCCGCTGAATTCCACCCAAGGCTGGTCAGTGCCCAAGGTATGCATATAGCGCTTGGTCATATTGCCGGCGCCGTCATATTCGCCGATCAGGTTGACCCCGTCATAGAGGAAGCTGGTCACCGCCCCCGAAGAGGTCAGCTTGGACAAGCGGCCTTCGGGATCGTAGTCGAGTTGCAGGCTGATGCCGGGCGACGAGACGGTCTTCAGGCGGTTCTCCAGATCATAGGTCATGGTCCGCACGCCATCGAAGGTCATATTGCCACGCGCATCATAGCCGCCCGACAGGGCAGCGATACCGGCATCGCGGTTCAGGCCGTCATAGGTGTTGTTGGTCGTGGCAGCAGCCAGTTGCTTGTAGTCATAGACCGTGCTCGATGCGTCCCATTTGGTAATCTGATTTGCCGGGTTGCGACCGCTAAACGACCAGGTAATGTCGTTGACTGTCCCGGCTAAATCCTGTGTCATGCTGGCTAAGCGCCCGACAGCGTCGTAGGTAAACCCGGTGCCAGTGGGGTTAGCCCGAGTTACACCTAGCAACCTA
>NZ_JAVGWM010000006.1:0-274123 GCF_032490435.1 Asticcacaulis aquihabitans | reverse complement strand
CTGCGCGGCACCAAGCGTGAAGACGTTGAGCGCGGCCAAGTTCTGTGCAAGCCGGGTTCGATCACGCCGCACACCAAGTTCGTTGCCGAAGCCTACATCCTGACCAAGGAAGAAGGCGGCCGTCACACCCCGTTCTTCACCAACTATCGTCCTCAGTTCTACTTCCGCACGACCGATGTCACCGGCATCGTGAAGCTGAAGGAAGGCGTTGAAATGATCATGCCTGGCGACAACGCCGAGCTGGACGTTGAGCTGATCACCCCGATCGCCATGGAAGAGAAGCTGCGCTTCGCTATCCGTGAAGGCGGCCGCACCGTCGGCGCCGGCGTCGTGTCGAAGATCGTCGAGTAAGGGCCACAGGCCCTTAACCCGTAATCGCTACGATAGAGGTGGTGACACCTGCTCGAAGCGAAACGGATCGACCGAACACCTTAAACCCCGCCGGTCTAACCGGCGGGGTTTTTCGTTACGCAAGGTCATTCGACGCAATGTCATGTGTTTTGACTTGTCGGAACCCGCATGGCCAAATACCAGATAGCGGGGCGGGGTCCGGAGACTGACAGATGCGTACTAACCCAGGCAACATATACAGGCCAGCAGCATGATTTTGATCGGCCAATACGACTCACCCTATGTTCGTCGTGTGGGTATAGCCCTGACGGTATATGGTTTTGCCTACGAGCACCGGCCATGGTCCACATTCGGGGATGCGAACAAGATCGCGCCCTTCAATCCGCTTATGCGCGTGCCAACCCTTATTCTCGACAACGGCGCCGTCGTTCTGGAAAGCGCGTATGCACTGGATTGGCTGGACGAAGAGGTGAGGGCGCGCGGCGACGACGCATTGATCGCCGCGTCGGGCGCGGACCGGCAAAAGACGCTATATTACATTGCTTTGGCGACGGGCTTTTCGGACAAGGCGATCTCTCTCTTTTACGAGCAGGTGTTGCATAAGCAGGCATCCGACCTGTGGCTAAAGCGTTGCCATGACCAAATGGACGCCGTGTTGGATGTCTTGGAAGCCATCCGGGCCGCCGCCCGTACACGATGGCTGCTCGGTGACACAATGACGCACGCCGATATCGCCCTGGCGTGCAGTCTGCGCCACGCGCGCGAAGCGCATCCTGACATCGACTTCTCCCTCTGGGCGGCGCTCAGCTTCCATAGCGCCCAGTGCGAGGAGATGGAGGTGTTTAAATTGATCTCCCAACCGTTCATCGGTCCCAGCGCAGATCATTAACCCTGTCGCTTAGGTCGCTATAAACCCTATTCTGGTACAGAACTTGCTTTGAGCATGCATATGTCCAAAGCAGGGAACCGATGCCACAGACTATAGATATCCTTCGTCCAGCGGATTTGACCGCCGAAGACGCCGGGCTCTGGAACGGTTTCCTTGCGCTGCGACCGGAACTCACCGGGCCATATTTCGACATCCGCTACGTAAAGGCTATAGGATCGAAGGTGCCCGGCGCCGCGGTCGCCCGCATTCGCGAGGATGGTCAGGTTATCGGCTATTTCGCCTATCAGCTGCGAGCCGGCCGCATGCTGCCCATGGGGGCCCCGCTCACCGACTATCATGGTGTGATCAGCGCCCCCGGACACCATATTTGCTTCAACGCCATATTGAAGGCGGCCCGTGCCAAGCATTTGGAGTTTCAGGGGTGGGTGGGGCCGCTTGAAGGGCCCGTCCAGGCGGCGTCCTTGCAGCGTCGCGTCGCCCTCACGCCCAATGGCTTTGACGCCTGGTATCAGGCGCAGGACGGCCGGCACCACAAGTTCTTCAAGAACGTGGCCCGGTGCGAGCGCAACATCGTCAAGGACTTCGGTGGTTTCGACTTTTCCTGGGAACGTGTCACACCAGACCTGCTCGATTGGGTTATCGGCCTCAAGCGCGACCAGTATCGCCGCAGCGGACTGCACGATATTTTCGGCTGCGGTTGGACCAAAGACCTGCTGGCCGGTCTGGCGGCCTGTGAGGCGAGCGACTTCGGCCTGCGCGCCGGAGTTCTGCGTCATGAGGGCAAGTTTGTCGCCGCCGAGATAAGCCTGGTAAACGCGACCAGCGTCCATCTCTGGTTCCCGGCCTATGATCCGGCCTACTACCGTTATACGGTCGGCATCGTGCTCACCATGCAAATCATTCGGCATCTCGCGCCGCAGGGCTACGTCGCCTTTGATTTTGGCACGGGGGGCGAAGACTACAAATCGCCGATGACGGCCAATGCCGGCGAGTGCTTAGACGGCAGCCTGCAATATAGTCCGCGCCTGGGCAGTCGCATGATCGATATGACCGGCGCCCTGCTTCCGTTGTCGCGTCCGCGATTCGAGGCCGTTCGCATGTCCTTGCGCCGAAGGGTAAATGTCATTCGGTCGACGGAGGTCAGTATGGCCGGATGGGGCAGGGCGATGTGGGCCATGGCGCAACGTGGGTTCAGGCGTCTGACGGCCGCGCGCGCCTAATCTTTGCCCATGCGTGGGAGACTGCGCGGGATATATTGCCGCGCGGCGCAAAATATTCGCTTCCGGTTATTTTCTTAGGCTTTTCCGCAATTGGCCCTTGACCTTTCCGAGTCGTTTGGGCATATAGCGCGCTCTGTTGGATCGGCTGTGGCGCTGAAGAGGTGCCAAACGCGGTCTGCAAGCATAAACCAACCCGGTCGGCGGCCTTTTATAAAAGGAATTGACCGGTTTGATCAACGGCCCGCGCGGGTAAAACCGCGAGGGCTTTGTTTTTGCGGATATCGCGTTCGTGCTCACATTTGTGAGGGCGAGTTGGTCTTTGAAATGGTTCACTGGACGCGTTAAACGCACCTCTTTGGGAATACGAGCGATATGGATCGTCAAAATATCCGCATCCGCCTGAAGGCCTTCGATCACCGCGTCCTGGATCATTCCACACGCGAGATCGTCAATACGGCCAAGCGCACGGGTGCTACCGTCCGGGGACCGATCCCCTTGCCCACGCTGATCGAGCGTTTCACCGTCAACCGTTCGCCGCACGTCGACAAGAAGTCGCGCGAGCAGTTCGAAATCCGCACGCACAAGCGTGTTCTCGATATCGTCGATCCGACCCCGCAGACCGTGGACGCGCTCATGAAGCTCGACCTGTCGGCTGGTGTCGACGTCGAGATCAAGATCTAAGGGGCCGCGATTATGCGTACAGGTTTGATCGCTAAAAAGCTCGGCATGACCCGCTTCTTCGACGAAGCTGGTGTCCATGTGCCGGTGACCGTGCTCTCGCTCGAGGGCTGCCAGGTCGTCGCGCAGCGCACCAAGGAAAAGGACGGCTACGTCGCCCTCCAGCTCGGTGCCGGTTCGCGCAAGGCCAAGAACGTTTCCAATCCGGAGCGTCAACGTTTCGCCAAGGCTCAGGTTGAGCCTAAGGCCTACATCACTGAATTCCGCGTGTCGGAAGACGCCCTGATCGACGTCGGCGCTGAGCTGACTGCTGATCACTTCGTCACCGGCCAGAAGGTTGACATTCAGGGTACCACCATCGGTAAGGGTTTTGCCGGCGCCATGAAGCGCTGGAACTTCGGCGGTATGCGCGCCACCCACGGTGTGTCGGTGTCTCACCGTGCTCACGGTTCGACGGGTAACCGTCAGGATCCGGGTCGTACCTTCCCGGGCAAGAAGATGGCGGGTCATTACGGTGTCGAAACCGTCACGACTCTGAACCTCGAAGTTGCCCGTATCGACGCCGAGCGCGGCCTGGTCTTCATCAAGGGCGCTGTTCCCGGTGCTGAAGGCTCCTACGTCAAGATCCGTGACGCCGTTAAGAAGGCGGCCCCGCAGGGCCTGCCGTTCCCCGGCGCGATCAAGTCGGCGGCCTCCGCCCCGGCTGCTGCTGAGGAAGCTCCTGCGCAAGAAGGGGCTGAATAATCATGAAACTGAACGTTTTGAAGCTTGACGCCTCGGCGGCCGGTTCGGTGGACGTTTCCGACTTTGTGTTCGGAATCGAAGCCATCCGCACCGACATCCTGTCCCGCGTCGTTAACTGGCAATTGGCTAAGCGCCGTGCCGGTACACACAAGGTCCAAACCCGCAACGAGAATTCTCGTACGGGCAAGAAGATGTACAAGCAAAAGGGCTCCGGCGGCGCTCGTCACGGTTCACGCCGTGCCCCGCAATTCGTCGGCGGTTCGCGCGCCTTCGGTCCGGTTGTCCGTGACCATGGCTTCGACCTTCCCAAGAAGGTCCGCGCGCTTGGTCTGCGCCACGCCCTGTCTTCCAAGTTCCGCGATGGTTCGCTGATCATTCTCGATCAGGCTGTCGTTGAATCGCCGAAGACCCAAACCCTCAAGGCTTCTTTCGAGAAGCTGGGCCTGACGAACGCTCTGTTCATCACCGGTCCCGAGGTTGACACCAACTTCGCGCTCGCTTCGCGCAACATCCCGAACATCGACGTACTGCCGACGGCAGGCCTGAATGTCTATGACATCCTGCGCCGCCATAAGCTGGTGCTCACGACGTCGGCGGTGGAAGCTATCGAAGCCCGCTTCGCTGTGGAGGCCTAAGAGTTATGGCTGCTACCATTCGCAATTTCGACGTCCTTTTGTCGCCGCACATCACTGAAAAGGCCACCAACCTGTCTGAACTGAACAAGGTGGTCTTCAAGGTTGCGCTCGACTCCTCCAAGGACGAAGTCGCTTCGGCCGTCGAAGCCATCTACAACGTTAAGGTCACCAAGGTGAACACCATTGTCACTAAGGGCAAGACCAAGCGTTTTAAGGGCATCAAGGGTCGTCGTTCCGACGTCAAAAAAGCCATCGTGACCCTGGCCGAAGGCCAGTCGATCGATATCACGACCGGTCTGTAAGGAAGGATTGAAAACATGGCTTTGAAGCAATTCAACCCAACCTCGCCCGGCCGTCGCCAGCTCGTGCTGGTCGATCGCTCGGAACTCCACAAGGGCAAGCCCGAAAAGTCGCTGGTCGAAGGTTTAACCAAGTCCGGCGGTCGTGGCGCTGGCGGCCGTATCGCCGTCCGCTTCCGTGGCGGCGGTGCCAAGCAACTGTATCGCATCGTCGACTTCAAGCGTCGCAAGCTTGATGTTGTCGGCACGGTCGAGCGTCTGGAATATGACCCGAACCGCACCGCGTTCATCGCGCTGATCAACTATGCCGACGGTGAAAAGGCCTACATTCTGGCCCCGCAACGTCTTAAGGTTGGCGATCAGATCATTTCGGCCGAAAAGGTCGACGTGAAGCCAGGCAACGCGGCGCCGCTGCGTTCGCTGCCGATCGGTACTATCATTCACAACGTCGAACTGAAGCCGCTTAAGGGCGGTCAGTTGGCCCGCTCCGCCGGCGCTTACGCTCAGTTGGTCGGCCGTGATGCCGGCTACGCCCAGATCCGTCTGGGTTCGGGCGAACTGCGTATGGTTCTGGACAGCTGCATCGCGACTGTCGGCGCCGTTTCCAACCCCGACCATATGAACCAAAGCCTGGGCAAGGCTGGCCGGACCCGTCACATGGGTTTCCGTCCGCACGTCCGCGGCGTGGCCATGAACCCGGTCGACCACCCGCACGGTGGTGGTGAAGGCAAGACCTCCGGTGGTCGTAACCCTGTGACGCCTTGGGGCAAGCCCACCAAGGGTCGCAAGACTCGTACTAACAAAGCGACGGACAAGTACATTATCCGTTCGCGTCACGTTAAGAAGGCTCGCTAATTATGGCACGCTCCGTATGGAAAGGCCCCTTCGTCGACGGTCACCTCCTCAAGAAGGCGGAAGCCGTTCAGGCCAGCGGCCGCAAGGAGGTCATCAAGACCTGGTCGCGTCGTTCGACGATCATGCCGCAATTCGTGGGTTCCACGTTCGGCGTTTATAACGGTCAAAAGCACGTGCCGGTGCTGGTGTCGGAAGACATGGTCGGCATGAAGTTCGGTGAGTTTTCGCCTACGCGTAACTTCCCGGGCCACGCTGCCGACAAGAAGGCGAAGAAGAGGTAAGTTATGTCTCAGACGAAAAACCCTCGCCGCGTCGCCACCAATGAAGCCCGCGTTAAGCTGGTCAGCGTCCGCATCAGCCCGCAAAAGCTGAACTTGGTCGCCCAGTCTATCCGCGGTCTCAAGGTGCAGCGCGCCCTCAACGAGTTGGAATTCTCGCGCAAGCGCATCGCAAAGGACGTCCGCAAGGCGCTCTATTCGGCGATCTCGAACGCGGAAAACAACCACAACCTCGACATCGACAGCCTGGTCGTCGCCGAGGCCTATGTCGGCAAGGGCATTGTGATGAAGCGTTTCGCTTCGCGCGCCCGTGGCCGTTCTTCCCGCATCATGAAGCCGTTCTCGGAACTGACCATCGTGGTCCGTGAACTCGGCGCCGAAGCTCAAGAGGCTGCATAATGGGTCAGAAAGCTAATCCGATCGGCTTGCGCCTCGGTATCAACCGCACCTGGGATTCGCGCTGGTTCGCCGCTCGTCAAGAGTATGCGAAGCTGCTGCACCAGGACCTGAAGATCCGTAAGGTTCTGAAGGAAAAGCTTAACGCCGCCGGCGTTTCGCGCATCATCATCGAGCGTCCGCACAAGAAGTGCCGCGTGACGATCTATGCCGCCCGTCCGGGCGTCGTGATCGGCAAGAAGGGCGCTGACATCGATAAGCTGCGCAAGGACGTTGCCGCCCTCACCGAGGGTGAAGTGTTCCTGAACCTGGTCGAAGTCCGCAAGCCGGAAATCGATTCGCAACTGGTCGCTGAAAGCATCGCTCAACAGCTCGAGCGCCGTATCGCCTTCCGCCGCGCCATGAAGCGTTCGATCCAATCGGCCATGCGTCTGGGTGCCAAGGGTATCCGCATGAACCTGTCGGGTCGTCTCGGCGGTGCCGAAATCGCCCGTATGGAATGGTATCGCGAGGGCCGCGTGCCTTTGCATACCCTGCGTGCCGACATCGACATGGGCTTCGCTGAAGCTCTGACCACCTACGGTATCATTGGTATCAAGGTGTGGATCTTCAAGGGCGAAGTCCTTGAGCATGATCCGATGGCCCAGGACAAGCGTTGGGCGAATGAGGCTTCCGGCCCGTCGTCGAACGAGCGTCCCGAGCGTGGCGAGCGTAACAACCGTGGCCCGCGCCGCGATCGCAACAATAAGGAGGCGTAACTCCCATGATGCTTCCCAAGCGCACAAAATACCGTAAGGCCTTCAAGGGCCGTATTCACGGTAATGCCAAGGGCGGTTATACCCTGAACTTCGGTTCCTATGGTCTGAAGACTGTTGAACCGGAACGTCTGACCGCTCGCCAGATCGAAGCCGCCCGTCGGGCCATCACGCGTCAAATGAAGCGTCAAGGCCGCGTGTGGATTCGGGTGTTCCCGGACCTGCCCGTCACTGGCAAGCCTGCCGAAGTCCGTATGGGTAAGGGCAAGGGCGCCGTCGACCATTGGGCCGCTCGCGTGGCTCCTGGCCGTATCCTGTTTGAAATCGACGGCGTGCCGGACGACATCGCGCGTGAAGCGCTTCGTCTTGGCGCCGCCAAGCTGCCGGTTTCGACCCGCGTCGTGACCCGTCTCGACGCCGGCGTCGCCCTGGCCGCGGAGTAGTGAGATGACCAAGATCGCCGATCTGCGGACCAAGACCGCCGACCAACTGCAAGAGCAACTCCTGGACCTCAAGAAGGAGCAGTTCAACCTGCGCTTCCAAAAGGCTACCGGCCAGTTCGAAAAGACCCACCGCGTCAGCGAAATCCGTAAGGACATCGCCCGCATTAAGACCCTGCTGACGGCTCAAAAGGCCGGCGGTAAGGTCGCCTAAAGGAAAGAAGACCATGCCCAAGCGCATTCTTGAAGGTCTGGTTGTCTCCGACAAGGGCGACAAGACCGTGGTTGTGAAGGTGGAGCGTACGGTTCTGCACCCCGTCCTGAAAAAGACGGTTCGTGTGTCCAAGCGCTACCACGCTCATGACGAAGCCAACAGCTACAAGACCGGCGAAAGCATTCGTATTATCGAATGCGCGCCGAAGTCCAAGCTCAAGACGTGGGAAGTTCTCCCCCGTGAAGCCAACTAACTAGGAAAGTTTGAACCATGATTCAGATGCAAACTAACCTGGAAGTGGCCGATAATTCCGGTGCACGCCGGGTCATGTGCATCAAGGTGCTGGGCGGCTCGAAGCGCCGCTACGCCTCGGTGGGTGACCTGATCGTTGTCTCGGTCAAGGAAGCCATTCCTCGTGGTCGTGTGAAGAAGGGCGACGTTCTGCGCGCCATCGTCGTGCGTACCTCGAAGGATATCCAGCGCAAGGACGGCTCGGTGATTCGTTTCGACACCAATGCCGCCGTCATCGTCAACAAGTCGAGCGAGCCGATCGGCACGCGTATCTTCGGGCCTGTGCCGCGTGAACTGCGCGCCAAGAACCACATGAAGATCATCTCGCTGGCTCCGGAGGTCATCTAATATGGCTGCCAAGATTAAGAAGGGCGACAACGTCGTCGTCCTGACCGGCAAGGACAAGGGCCGCAAGGGCACCGTCGCCAAGGTCGTCACCAAAGATGGCCAGGCCGAGCGCGTTATCGTCTCGGGTCTGAACATGGTCCAGCGCCACACCCGTCCGTCTCAGGGCAACCCGAACGGCGGCATCCTTAACAAGGAAGCGTCCATCCACGTTTCCAACGTGTCCCACGTCGATTCCAACGGCAAGCCGACCCGCGTCGGTTTCCGCACGGAAGGCGACAAGAAGGTCCGTTTCGCCAAGACGACGGGAGATGTCATCAATGGCTGATAAGTACATCCCGCGCGCCAAGCAGGTCTATCTCGATCAGATCCGCACCGCGATGAAGGAAGAGTTCGGTTACACGAACGAAATGCAGGTTCCCAAGCTCGACAAGATCGTCGTGAACATGGGTATCGGTGAAGCCACTGCCGATTCCAAGAAGGTCAACGCGGCCATCAAGGATCTGGCGGCCATCACCGGTCAAAAGCCCGCGCCGACCCGCGCCCGTCAATCCATCGCCGGCTTCAAGCTGCGTGAAGGCATGATCGTCGGCGCCAAGGTCACGCTGCGCAAGGACCGCATGTATGAATTCCTCGACCGCCTGATCACGATCGCGCTGCCGCGCGTGAAGGATTTCCGTGGCCTGAACGGCAACTCCTTCGACGGTCGTGGCAACTACGCCATGGGCCTCAGGGAACACATCGTTTTCCCGGAAATCAACTACGATCAGATCGATCAAATGTGGGGCATGGATATCGTTGTCTGCACCACGGCCACGAGTGACAAGGAAGCCAAGGCGCTTCTGAAGCACTTCCAGTTCCCGTTCACTTCGTAAGGGCGGGTAGAGAGATAACATGGCAAAGAAAAGCGCTGTAAACCGCAACGAGATGGTCAAGAAGCTGGTGGCTCAATACGCCACGAAGCGCGAAGCCCTCAAAGCGATCGCGAACGACGAGAGCCTGCCGCTGGAAGAGCGTTTCGCCGCTCGCCTGAAGCTGGCAAAGCTGCCCCGCAACTCGAATGCAACCCGCATTCGTAACCGTTGCGAAGTCACTGGCCGTCCGCGTGCCTACTATCGTAAGCTCCACATGAGCCGGATCGCGCTCCGGAAGCTGGCCAATGAAGGTCAGATTCCGGGCATGACCAAGGCCAGCTGGTAAGAGGAGGATATATAATGTTCGTCAATGATCCCCTCAGCGATATGATCGCTCGCATCAAGAACGCTGCTCAACGCAGCCGATCCAAGGTGCTGACCCCCGCTTCCAAGCTGCGCGCTCACGTGCTCGACGTCCTGAAGGACGAGGGTTACATCCGCGGCTACGAAGTCGTCGAGACCCCGGGTGAGTTCCCGCAGTTCGAAATCGAACTGAAGTACTTCGACGGCCAGCCGGTCATCGCGGAAATCTCCCGCGTGTCCAAGCCGGGCCGCCGCGTCTATTCGTCGATCAAGGACCTCAAGCCGGTTAAGAACGGCCTGGGTATCTCGATCCTGTCGACGCCCAAGGGCGTCATGTCTGACAACTCTGCCCGCGAAAACAACGTGGGTGGCGAAGTTCTCTGCCGCGTTTACTAAAACGCGGTCGAGGACACTTAAGGCACTAAAGGTTTTAAAATGTCCCGGATTGGTAAAAAAGCAATCGCTCTGCCGGCCGGCGTGAACATCACGCTGAACGGTCAAGACATTTCGGTCAAGGGCCCCAAGGGCCAATTGGCCTGGAAGGTCGTTGACGAAATCGAAGTCAAGCAGGAAGGCGCAAGCCTTTCCGTCGCGCCGCGCGGCGAAACCGCTCGCCATAACGCGATGTGGGGCCTGTCGCGCACCCTGATCGCAAACATGGTCAAGGGTGTCACTGACGGCTTCGAACAAACCCTCGAAATGGTCGGCGTTGGTTACCGCGCCGCCATGCAGGGTCCTAAGCTGGAGCTGTCGCTCGGCTTCTCGCACCCGGTTCTGATCGATCCGCCGGCGGGTATCACCTTCTCGACGCCGAAGCAGACGGAAGTCAAGATCGCCGGCATCGACAAGCAATTGGTCGGTGAACTGGCGGCTAAGATCCGCAAGATCCGTCCGCCGGAGCCTTACAAGGGCAAGGGCGTCAAGTATGCTGGCGAAAAGGTTCGCCGCAAGGAAGGCAAGAAGAAGTAAGTCATGGCTCTGTCTCCTCGTCAACAATTGGCTCGCCGCGCGCAACGCAATCGTACGCGCCTGAAGTCTCTCTCGAATGGCCGCCCGCGTCTGTCGGTCTTCCGTTCGGACAAGAACATCTACGCCCAGGTCATCGACGACGCTTCCGGCGTCACGGTCGTTGCCGCTTCTTCGCTGGAAGGCGACAAGAAGCAGGGTTCGAACGCGGCCGCCGCTTCCGAAGTCGGCAAGCTGGTCGCTCAACGCGCGCTGGAAAAGGGCATCAAGGATGTCGTTTTCGATCGCGGCGGTTACATCTATCACGGTCGGGTGAAGGCGCTGGCGGAAGCCGCGCGTGAAGCCGGCCTCAACTTCTAAGGAATCGTAATGGCCCGTCCAAGCGAAAATCGCAATGAACGCCGTGACCGGACCGAGGAACCTTCGGAGTTCGTCGAAAAGCTGGTCGCTATCAACCGCGTCGCCGCCACCGTGAAGGGTGGTCGTCGTTTCTCGTTCGCTGCCCTGATGGTCGTTGGTGACCAAAAAGGCCGCGTTGGCTACGGTCATGGCAAGGCGCGTGAAGTGCCTGAAGCCATCCGCAAGGCCACCGAAGAAGCCAAGAAGTCGCTGATCCGCGTTCCGCTGCGCGAGAGCCGCACCCTGCACCACGACGGTTACGGCCGTTGGGGCGCCGGTAAGGTTCAAATGCGCGCGGCACCTCCGGGCACCGGCGTCATCGCCGGCGGTCCGATGCGTGCCGTTCTCGAAACCCTGGGTATCTCGGACGTCGTCGCCAAGTCGCTCGGCTCCTCGAACCCCTACAACATGGTGCGCGCCACCTTTGAAGCTCTGAAGGTGCAATCATCGCCCCGTCAGATCGCTTCGAAACGCGGCAAGAAGGTCGGTGACCTCCTGAAGTCACGTGCCGACGGCGCTTCGTCGCCTGAATCCCTGGAGGGCTAAGTCATGGCGAAAGCTCCTAAGGCTGCCGAAAAGGCGACCATCACCGTGAAGCAGACCGGTTCGCCGATCCGCCGCACCAAGGATCAGCGCGCGACGCTGGCCGGCCTGGGTCTCAACAAGATGGGCCGCGTGTCCGTTCTCGAAGACACCCCGTCGGTCCGTGGCATGATTGCCAAGGTCCAGCACATGGTCCAGATCGTCGAGTAGTCGACGATCGTCTCGATACTCTGGCAAGCCCGCGAATTTCGGTTCGCGGGCTTGCTTATTTTGCAGGCCTGCTGTAACAGGCCCGCTTTGGACAGCGCAATCCGATAGAGCGTGAGCACTTTTCGGACATATTGCGCTCCAGAACAAAGAACTCAGCCGAGTTGGCCGGATCCGGATATAGGAGAGGGCCAGCGCATCTGTCATTGAAAGGCAAACAAATGACCAAGCTTAATGAACTCCGCGACAACCCCGGTTCGGCCAAGGGCCGTATGCGCGTTGGCCGCGGCCCCGGCTCCGGCAAGGGCAAGACCGCTGGCCGTGGTGTCAAGGGTCAGAAGTCTCGCTCCGGCGTCTCGCTGCTCGGCTTCGAAGGCGGCCAAATGCCGCTCTACATGCGTATGCCGAAGCGCGGTTTCAACAATCCGTTCGCCCTTAAGCTCGCCGAAGTCAATCTGTGGCGTCTGCAACAGGCGATCGACGCCGGCAAGCTCGACGCCAATGGCGTCATCGATGCGGCGGCCCTGATCGCTGCCGGTGTAATCCGCCGTGAACTGGACGGCGTGCGTCTCCTGGGCGAAGGTGAACTGAAGGCCAAGCTGAACCTGACCGTATGGTCGGCCTCGGCCGGCGCCGTGAAGGCTGTCGAAGCCGCTGGCGGTTCGGTTACTCAGAAGCGTCCGGTTAAGGCCGAAGCTTAAATCTCACATCTTAAGGCGTCGGAGCAGGGCTCCGACGCTTTTTGATCGCGCTTTCGGGCGAATGTGAGGTTAACCAGATTTGACCTTTTGATATGAGTACCCCATATGGATCGGGTTGGGGGCTGCGGCAGAGAATCGCCAGGCCATAACTCGTCCCGGTCGGGATCATAAGAGGGCGTGAAACGCCCGCGTATTGAGGACACTAATGGCATCAGCCGCAGAACAACTTGCCGCCAATATGAATTTCGGCGCCTTCTCGAAGGCAACCGATCTGCACAAGCGTCTGCTCTTCACGCTCGGCGCGTTGATCGTCTACCGCCTGGGCACCTATATCCCGCTGCCGGGCATCAATATGACGGCCTTCACCCAGGCCTTTAATCATCAGTCGAGCGGCATTTTCGGCATGATGAACATGTTTGCCGGCGGCGCCGTCGAGCGCATGGCCGTGTTCGCGCTGAACCTGATGCCTTACATCTCGGCCTCTATCATCATTCAGCTGATGGGCTCCGTCTATGCGCCGTGGGAAAAGCTGCGCAAGGAAGGCGGGGAGGCCGGTCGTAAGCAGCTTAACCAGTATACGCGCTACCTGACCGTCGTCCTGGCCCTGATCCAGTCGTTCGGTATCGCCGCCGCCATGCAATCTTCCGGCCTTGCCATCGCGCCGGGACCATTCTTTATTATTACCGCCATGGCTACCCTGACCGGCGGTACGCTGTTCCTGATGTGGCTGGGTGAGCAGATCACGTCGCGCGGCATCGGCAATGGCTCGTCCATGATCATCTTCGCCGGTATCGTTGCGGTTCTGCCGCGCACGGTCGGTAACCTGCTTAGCATGGGATCCACAGGCGACATCAATCCCGCCGTCCTGATTCTGATCGTCGCCGTCCTGGTTGGCGCGATTGTCTTTATCGTGTTCATGGAGCGCTCGCAGCGCCGTTTGCTGGTTCAGTATCCGAAGCGCCAGGTCGGCAACCGCATCATGGGGGGCGAATCGTCCTTCATGCCGCTTAAGGTCAATACCGCCGGCGTCATTCCGCCTATCTTTGCTTCGTCGCTGCTGCTCATGCCGACATCGGTTCTGACCTTTGTCGGTCAAAACCCGGACAAGATCCCGAGCTGGCTGCAATGGCTGCCGTCTATGACGGGCATGCTTCAGCACGGTCAACCGGTGTTCATGGCGCTTTATGCCACCATGATCATCTTCTTCACTTTCCTGTATACGTCGCTGGTATTCAACCCGGATGAAACGGCTGAAAACCTGCGCAAGTACGGTGGCTTCCTGCCGGGCATCCGTCCGGGCAAGCGGACCGCCGAATACATGGACTTCGTGCTGACGCGCATCACGGTCATCGGTGCCGCCTATATCACTATCGTCTGTCTTCTGCCTGAATTCCTGATCTCTTCGCTCGGTAACAGCTTCTATTTCGGCGGCACCTCGATTCTGATCGTTGTGACGGTCACCATGGACACTGTCGCTCAGATTCAGTCGCACTTGCTGGCACACCAGTATGATGGCCTGATCAAGAAGTCCAAGATGAAGACGGGCGGCAAGACAGCTACGGCTCCGACGCGCGGAAGGATCGGCCGATGAACATCATCCTGTTCGGGCCGCCGGCGGCCGGCAAGGGCACCCAGGCTAAGCGGTTGGTCGCTCAGCGCGGCATGGTTCAGCTTTCGACGGGCGATATGTTGCGTGCGGCCATCGCTGCGGGCACCGAGCTTGGGCTGAAGGTCAAGGACATCCTGGCGACTGGTGGATTGGTGTCGGACGAGATTGTGATCGACCTTATCAAGGCGAACCTGCCCGCCGCGGAAGCGGCTGGCGGCGCCATATTCGACGGTTTCCCGCGTACCGTGGCCCAGGCTGAGGCGCTTGATGCCATGCTGGGTGAGCGCGGCGCGAAAATCGACAAGGTTGTGCGTCTGAAAGTGGACGAGGCGGCACTGGTGGCGCGAATCGAAAAGCGCTTCGCCGACGAAGGCCGCTCTGACGACAATCCCGAAGCCTATAAGGTTCGGCTGGCGGCCTATAACGCGCAAACGGCGCCATTGCTGCCGTACTATGCGGCTCAGGCCAAACTGTTTGAAGTCGATGGCATGGGCTCCGTGGATGCCGTTGCGGCCCACATCGACGCAGCGCTGGCCTAACGGCCGGCAACAGAATTTTCGTTTTAGTCGATGTGGCCCACCAAAGGGCTTGCACAGTCTGGACGACAAAACCAAAGACGCGAAGCACCCTCCGGGGGCGGAGCATCTCGCTAAACTTAAAAAAGTATGAGTGAATACGATTTGCTCTTGCTTTTTTTAGTCTAACCCATTGACGGGAGCCAAAACCCTTCTATAAGGGCAGCTTCCGCGAAATCACGCGTATGGCCTCGGCTGGTGTCATAGCTTAGCCGTGTGGCATACGTGTCATCTTTCGTTTTAAGAAATGCGCTCCGTTAGCATGGGGGCGCGTTGCAGGAGATACCTCAAGTGGCCCGTATTGCAGGCGTCAACATACCGACCAACAAGCGCGTGAAGATCGCGCTTCAATATATTCACGGAATCGGCCCGCACAATGCCGAGGAAATCGTCAAGAAGGTCGGCATCGAAGACAGCCGCCGCGTCAACCAGCTTTCGGATGCCGAAGTGCTGCAGATCCGCGAAGCCATCGACCGCGATTACACGGTTGAGGGTGACCTGCGCCGTGAAGTTTCGATGAACATTAAGCGCCTCATGGACCTGGCCTGCTATCGCGGCCTGCGTCACCGTAAGGGCCTGCCGGTGCGCGGTCAGCGCACGCATACCAACGCTCGTACCCGCAAGGGTCCGGCGAAGCCGATCGCCGGCAAGAAGAAGTAAGGAATAGCTGACCAATGGCTAAAGAACCTTCACGCGTTAAAAAGCGCGAACGCAAAAACATTACGTCGGGCGTCGCGCACGTCAACGCTTCGTTCAATAACACCATGATCACCATCACGGATGCCCAAGGCAATGCCGTGTCGTGGTCGTCGGCCGGCGCCATGGGCTTCAAGGGCTCGCGCAAGTCGACTCCTTACGCCGCTCAGGTTGCCGCCGAAGATGCCGGCAAGAAGGCCATCGAGCATGGCGTCAAGACGTTGGAAGTCAGCGTCGCCGGTCCGGGTTCGGGCCGTGAGTCGGCCCTGCGCGCCCTGCAGGCTGTCGGTTTCACCATCACGACGATCCGTGATGTGACGCCGATCCCGCATAACGGCTGCCGTCCGCCGAAGCGTCGTCGCGTTTAATTATTTCTACCCAATTTTTCAGTCGCTCCGCTGTTTGGCGGGGCGACCTTTCCTGTCTTGAGGGACGTAAATGATCGAAAGAAACTGGCAACAGCTTATTCGTCCCGAGAAGCCACAAGTCGAAGCGGGTTCCGACCCTTCGCGCAAGATGCGTCTTGTCGCGGAGCCTTTGGAACGCGGTTTTGGCGTGACCCTCGGCAACGCGCTGCGTCGCGTACTCCTCTCCTCGCTGCAAGGCGCGGCTGTCACCTCCGTCCAGATCGATGGCGTGGTGCACGAATTCTCGTCCATCGAAGGCGTCCGTGAAGACGTCGTCGACATCATCCTGAACATCAAGCAATTGGCGCTGCGCATGCACGCCGAAGGCCCGAAGCGCATGGTTCTGCGCGCCAATGGCGCCGGTCCCGTGACCGCAGGCCAAATCGATGCTCCGGCCGATATCGAAGTTCTGAACCCTGATCATGTGATCTGCACCCTGGATGAAGGCGCTTCGGTGCGCATGGAATTCACGGTTCAAACCGGCAAGGGCTACGTCCCGGCCGACCGTCTGCGTCCGGAAGACGCGCCCATCGGCCTGATCGCCGTGGACGCCCTCTATTCGCCGGTCAAGAAGGTGGCTTACAAGGTCGAGCCGACCCGTCAGGGTCAATCGCTCGATTATGACAAGCTGGTGCTGGAAGTCGAAACCAACGCCGCTGTCACGCCGGTTGATGCCGTGGCGTTCGCTGCTCGCATCCTGCAAGACCAACTGCAGATCTTCATCACCTTCGAAGAGCCGAAGGCGCCCGTCGTTGAAGAAGGCAAGCCTGAGTTGCCATTCAACCCGGCCCTGCTCAAGAAGGTCGACGAACTGGAACTCAGCGTCCGTTCGGCGAACTGCCTGAAGAACGACAACATCGTTTACATCGGCGACCTGATCCTGAAGACGGAATCCGAAATGCTGCGCACGCCGAACTTCGGCCGCAAGTCGCTCAACGAAATCAAGGAAGTTCTGGCTTCCATGAATTTGAGCCTCGGCATGGATATCCCGAACTGGCCGCCGGAAAACGTCGAAGACCTGGCCAAGAAGTTCGAAGACCAGATCTAAGACCTGCCATTTTGCGGTCAGTATGGCCGGTTATAGTGGAACACATCAGCAAAGCCGGAAGCGCAGATAACGCGCTTCCGGCTTTGCCTATTTTTAGAAGCGTTGTTTTGTTCGCAAAATAACATTTCGTCTTATCGCGAAAGACCAAGACCTTGTCGCGATAATTTCCGGATTTGACGATCCGGACGTCCGAAGCGGGCAGGGGCCATCCGGCCGTTGACCTTTGCCTTCGGGCTCGTTTTTGGGGCCGCGCACCGCCAGAGTGCGTCGCGGTCTTATGGAGAATTTCTCATGCGTCACGGCTCCGGCTATCGCAAACTCGGTCGCACCACTTCGCACCGTATCGCCATGTTCGCCAACATGGCCGCCTCGCTCATCAAGCACGAACAAATCGTTACCACCCTGCCGAAGGCCAAGGAACTGCGTCCCTTCGTCGAAAAGCTGGTGACCCTTGCCAAGTCGGGCACCCTGCATGATCGCCGTATTGCGATCTCGCGCGTCCGTGACGTGACCCAGGTCGGCAAGCTGTTCGAAGTGATCGGCCCTCGCTACAAGGACCGCAACGGCGGCTACATCCGCATCATGAAGGCTGGCTTCCGCCACGGCGATAACGCCGCCATGGCCATCATTGAGTTCGTCGATCGCGACGAAGCCGCCAAGGGCCTGGATTCGGGTCCCGTCTTCGAAGTTGCCGGCGACGAAGAATAGGATTTCGTAAGCGCGTCTTACGACATCCGACTGATTATAAAAGCCTCCGGTCTCCCGGAGGCTTTTTTCGTTTCAAGCCTCTTTACCATTTGGTTACATCTGTTAACGCATGCGTGATCAAACGTCATGAAGCGTTATTTCATTTTTCTGGAAATGTCCCCTAGTGTTGCGGTGTGGGCAGGCCCTGTGCGCCTGTGCCGCTGTTCATCGCATTAAGGAGGGTAACCATGCTTGACGATTATACCATCGCCGACCCGGCCGAAGAGACGCAAGAGACGTCCGGCGATACGACCCTATCCCAGGAAAGCAGTCAGGCGGATGACTTGACCCCGCTATACTGTTCTCCGGTTCTAGACCGCATTCGCACGAGCGATTGATTTCCACACCATCACTTGTCATAATCAAGGACTAAGACGCCTCCGGTTACTGCCGGGGGCGTTTTTATGTATCGGACGGCTTGACGTGCAGCGCTGCGAGCGAGACAGAGACAAAATAGTATGGAGCGCGTGGTATGCGGAAGTTGGCATCAGCAATCGTGGTTGTGGCCTGCCTGTGGTTGCAGGCATGCGCGGGCCTTCCGCATCGCACGCCCGAGCCGGCCCGGCCTTTGGTGCTGATCTCCATCGATGCCTTCCGGGCAGACTATTACGACCGGGGCGTGACGCCACGTCTTAAGGCGCTGGCCGAAGGCGGGGCGCGTGGCACGCTTCGGCCATCCTTTCCGTCCCTGACCTTTCCCAATCACTACACCCTTGTGACGGGTAAGGTCCCGGACCATCACGGCGTCGTCGCCAATAATATGTATGACCCGACCTATCCAGGCGCAAACGCCGCGCCCGCGCTTGCGTGGTTCGACAAGACGAAGAATGCCGATGGGTTCTGGTGGCGTGAAGCCAAGCCGATGTGGACCAGCGCCACCCAGGCGGGCCTGAAGGTAGATGTCGTCTTCTGGCCGGGCGCGCAGGCGGAAAACGACGGTACGCGCGTCGACTATGCGCCGGATTTCCAGAAAGCGCTCGACAGCCGGGGCCGCGCCGACCTGCTGCTGCAACGCCTGGATCAGCCGAAGCGCCCCAACGTGTTCATTTTGTATATCGATGCCGTTGATGAAGCCGGACATAAAAAGGGACCGGACTCGCCTGAAGTGAATACCGCGCTGGCCGAAGCTGACGCCGCGGTCGGCCATCTGCTTGATGGCCTGAAGGCCCGCGGTATCGACGCAAATGTTATCGTTGTTTCGGATCACGGGATGATTTCGGTGTCGAAGGACCGTGCGGTCTATATATCGCAACGGCTCGACGATGTGCCACCCGGCTTGTTCACGGACACCCAGATCCCCGCTTTCGCGAGCAAGGATCCCCGTTACGACCTCGTCTATTACGGCGCGGTCGCGATGATCAACCCCAAGCCGGGCTATGGCGACGCGCTGGACAAGGCGCTTATCCGCACAAAGCCAGACCACATGCAATGCTGGCACAAGGGGGATATTCCTGCCCGTCTGAAATTCGGGACCAATGCCCGTGTGCCAGAGATTGTCTGTATGGGCGATCCCGGCTGGCAGATCGGGGGCCTTGCGCCGATGGGCACCGACGTTGGCAATCACGGCTATGATCCGGATACGCCGGAAATGACGGCTCTGTTTATCGCCAACGGGCCGGACATCCGTCGCGGCGTCACCCTTGGCCGTTTCGATAATGTCGATGTCTATTCGCTGGAAATGAAACTGCTCGGCCTCAAGCCCGAACCTAACGACGGTAGCCTGAAGATCGTCGGTAAGGCCCTGCGCAAATAGTCGTCCTGACAGGATTTGGCGACTGTCCCGCTTATAAAGCCGCGGAGGGGGCAATCATGCCATATTTAAAATATTGAGCGCTTTTCGAACATGTGTGCCGCAAGGGCGACGGCGCTGATCGTGAAGCATGTCTGGAAAAGTCTGCACATTTCGCCTACACATCGAAGACAACAAGAAAGACCGAACATGTCGGAAACGCCTCCACCGCCGGTTAAAACGGCTGCCGCCGCTTTCATTCTGGTGACTGTCTTCCTGGACATGCTGTCGATTGGCGTGATCATTCCGGTCTTGCCACGCCTCATCCTAAGCTTTTTGCACGGATCGGTATCCGATGCCGGGTTGTGGACCGGCATATTTGGTGGCGCCTGGGGCCTGGCTCAGTTCATCTTTTCACCGATCCAGGGCGGTCTGTCGGACAGCATCGGTCGCCGGCCGGTCGTACTGGCATCAAACTTCGGCACCGGCCTCGACTTCATCTTCATGGCGCTGGCGCCCGGTCTGTGGTGGCTTCTGGTGGGGCGCATCATTTCCGGCATGACATCGGCCAGCATTTCGACCGCCTACGCCTATATGAGCGACGTCACGCCGCCGGAAAAACGCGCCGGTGTCTATGGTCTCATGGGCGCGGCCTTTGGGGTTGGCTTTGTTATCGGGCCAAGCCTTGGCGGCATATTGGGCGGCGGCCTTCATTGGGGGCCGATCCAGTTCACCGGCGATCATCACTATCCCTTTTTCTTCGCCGCGGCGCTTAGTCTGTGCAATTTTCTATATGGATTGTTCGTCCTCCCGGAATCCCTGCCGAAGGACAAGCGCAAGCCGTTCAATATCCGCACGGCCAATCCGCTCGGCGCATTCCGTTTCCTGGCGCGCTCGGCTCAGGTCATGCGTCTGTCGGTCATGTACTTCCTGTTGATGTTCGGCCAGAGCGTATTCCCCACCACCATGGTGCTTTATGCCGGTTACCGTTTCGGCTGGGGACCGACCGAAGTCGGCCTGATGCTGGCCGTCGTCGGCATTATGTCCGCCGTCGTTCAGGGTGGGTTGACCGGCCCGATCGTCAAGGCAGTAGGTGAACGCAAGGCGCTTTACATTGGCGTTGTGGCGTCGCTCATTGGCTATCTTGGCTACGCTTTGTCGCCCAACTGGATGATCTTTGTCGCCGTGATTCCCATCGGCGCCTTGGGCGGCTTGGCCATGCCCAATATTCAGTCGCTGATGAGCAGCAAGGTCGATCCGAAGGAACAGGGCACCTTGCAAGGCGCCAATATGAGCCTGACGACCATGGGCAATATCGTAGCCCCCCTTATTTTCGGCTATGTGCTGTCCGTCGTGACGCGGCCAGGTGTCGCACTGGTGTATAGCGGCACGGCCTTTCTGTTGGCGGCGTTCTGCACGCTTCTGTGTCTGTGGCTGGCCACGGGCGTCAAGCAGTCGCTGAAAATGGAGAGTGCTTACGGCGATACGCCCAAGGCCGGCTGACGCCTGGTCTGAGGTGGGGCCTGATTGTGGCGCAATACCGTCGCGGCCAAGCCTTGATACCGCCGCAAAGATTTTTACATTATAGCCTCACGGTTTTTTCTGGGGTTATGGACATGAAGTTACGCGCACCGGTCGCTTTTTCCATGTTGGCTTTGTTGGCGGCCTGTTCGCCGTCGCACAGCCAGGATGCGCAGAAATTTTCCGGCACGGGTTTCAATGATACGCTGAATGCGCCCAGTCGCGTGCCGGACAGCGTTGTCGGCATGAAGTCGTCCTTCGCGCCGGTCGTGAAGGCCGTGGCGCCGGCCGTGGTCAATGTCTATGCCAAAGGCGTGGTGCGCCAGCAGGTCGATCCGTTCTGGCAAATGTTCGGCGCCGTGCCGCGCGCCCAGGTCCAGCAATCGCTCGGGTCCGGTGTCATTGTGCGCAAGGATGGCATTGTCGTCACCAATAACCATGTCATCGCCGGGGGCACCGTCTTCATGGTGGTGACAAATGACCGGCGCGAATATCCGGCCAAGCTGTTGCTGGCGGATGAGCGCACCGATCTGGCTGTTTTGCAGATTGACGAAAAGGGCGTTTTCCCGACGCTTGAAATGGACGACGACCGCAGCCTTGAAGTCGGCGACCTGGTATTGGCCATTGGCAATCCGTTTGGTGTTGGCCAGACCGTGACCAACGGCATCATATCGGCGCTCGACCGTACGGACGTCGGTCCGGGCGGCGGCTCCTACATCCAGACCGATGCCGCCATCAATCCCGGCAATTCAGGCGGCGCCCTGGTCGATATGCGCGGACGCCTGATCGGCATCAACTCGATGATTCTGTCCGGCTCCGGGTCGTCTTCCGGTGTCGGGTTTGCCATCCCGTCGGCCCTAGTCAAGCGGGTGGTCGACAGCGCCGCCGGAGGGGCGACGCATCTGCAACGGCCGTGGCTGGGGGCAAAGGGCGACACCGTCACCAGCGACATCGCGCGCAGCCTGGGTATGCAGAGGCCCGAAGGCGTTCTGGTTTCTGACGTCTATGCTGGCAGCCCCGCCGACCAGGCGGGGTTACAGACCGGCGATGTCATCCTCCGTATTGATGGACAGCCTGTGAATGATTCCGCATCGCTGCGCTACCGTATCGATCTGATGTCGGTGGGCCAAACGGTGACGCTCGACACCCTGCGCAGCGGCAAACCCGTCTCGCTGAAGGTCAAGGCGCAGGCGCCGGCGGCTACGCCGCCGCGCGATGAACGCACCATTACCGGCCAGAATCCGTTCCAGGGTGCGCACGTCGTCAACCTGTCGCCAGCCGTCGCCGAAGAGATCGGCGTCGATCCGTTCGATGCCCCCAAAGGCGTGATGGTCTATTCGATCGACAGCGCCAAGACGTTCGCGGCATCGATTGGCCTGCGTCCCGGCGATATTATCCGGGCCATTAATGGCAAGGCGATAAGTTCGACCGCGGATCTCGAGGCCGTGACCAAGGCCGGTGCACGACGCTGGCAAATTACCATTGTCCGCCAGGGTCAGGTCATTACCGCGACGTTCAGCTAAGCGCGCGGCCGTTACACCTGAAACGCCTTTACAGTCGTCCGATTCCTGATCGATAGTGCCGCCTCAATCTGAGGAGGCGTAGATGAAGACTGTATCCGGACTGGCTTTGGCGGGGGCGGTGCTTATGGCCGGAGCGGTACAGGCCGCCGAACCGTCGCAGCCTCTTCCCATGCCGGCCGCCGATACGCCGTCTTTGCCGGTGCCCCAGGATGTTGATTACCCGGGCATTATTCAACTCCATGTCGATGCCACCGACATGGATCATCATGTCATCGCTATTCACGAAGTCATTCCCGTCGCCGGGTCGGGACGCCTGACCCTTCTGACGCCCAAATGGCTGCCTGGTCATCATTCGCCGGGTGACAGCGACCTGACCAAGCTGGCCGGCCTGCACGTCTTTGCCAATGGCAAGGAAATCGCATGGCGGCGCGACCCGGTTGCCATGAACGCCTTTCATGTTGAGGTGCCGGAGGGTGTCAGCGAGGTCGTCGCCGACTTTCAATATCTGTCACCGGTGACCAGCCGCGAAGGGGTTATTGTCCACACCCGCAACATGCTGACGCTACAGTGGGAAAATGAAAGCCTGTATCCGGCGGGCTATTATACCCGTCGCATTCCCATTCAGGCGCATGTGACCCTGCCGGCGGGCTGGCAATATGGCTCGGCGCTTGAAGCGGAAAAACGCGACGGGGACGTCGTGACCTTCAAACCGATTTCCTACGACAACTTCATCGATAGCCCCCTGATCGCCGGCCGTTATTTCAAACGCTACGACATGGACCCGGGCAGCCGTACGCCTGTATCGATGGACTTGGTCGCCGATGACCCCAAGGAGCTGGAGGTATCGGACGCCGTTCTGAAAATCCACCGCAAGGTCGTGCAGGAGGCCTATAAGCTGTTCGGTGGCTGGCACTACGATCACTATAACTGGCTGGTGGCAGTCTCTAACGAAATGGGCGGCATCGGCTTGGAGCATCATCGGTCGTCGGAGATCGGAATCGAGCCGGGCTATTTCGCCTCGACGGCGGGTAAGGGCTTTGGGCGCAACATCATCGCGCACGAATATATCCATAGCTGGGACGGCAAGTTCCGCCGTCCGGCAGGCCAGTTCACCGCGACCTTCGATGAGCCGATGCGCGACGAGTTATTGTGGGTCTATGAAGGGGGAACCACCTATTGGACCGATGTGTTGGAAAGCCGGGCAGGCCTGTATACGTTCGACCAGCGCCTTCAAATGCTGGCCGTGACGGCGGCGACCTATGATATCCTGCCCGCCCGGCAGTGGCGCGACCTGGAAGACACCACCTACGACCCCATCATCTCCAATCGCGGCCCCAAAGGATGGCCGTCCTGGCAAAGGTCGGAAGACTATTATGCCGAAGGCGGGTTGATGTGGCTTGATGCCGACACCCTTATCCGTGACAAGACCCAGGGCCGTAAGTCGCTCGATGACTTTGCCCGGGCGTTCTTCGGTACGCACAATGGGTCCTATCTGCCGGCGCCCTATACATTTGATGACGTAGTCCGCACACTGAACGACGTCTATCCTTATGACTGGGCCAATTTCCTGACGACGCGGATTACCCGCACCGGCGGCGGTGCGCCGATCGATGGCCTGGCGCGCGCGGGATACAGGCTGGTCTATGACGATACGCCAAACGATTTTATCAAAAGCAACGAAGCGCGCCGCGGCATCGGCTTTGGCTTCAGCCTGGGTCTGGCAATCAGCAAGGATGGCACCTTGCGCGACGTGCTGTGGAACGGGCCGGGGTTCAAGGCGGGACTGGCACCGGGCATGAAGGTGCTGGCGGTCAATGGGCGCGCCTTTGACGCTGCACGTCTGAAAGATGCCATCGTTGCCGCGCACAAGGCCGGGAATACCGATATCATAGAGATGATGCTCCAGGACGGCGAATATTTCCGCACCGTGCGTTTCGATTATCATGACGGTTTGCGTTATCCGCATCTGGAGCGCATCGATGGCGTGGCCGACCTGTTGAAGCCGATTTATGGGTTTGAGGAAAAGACGGTCAAGGCCCGCAACTAGGTTACAGCGCCTCCCGGGGCGATTTAAGCCATTGAATTGACGCCGCAACGTTCTATATTTGTTTCATGTCAAAAGCGCCCACTGCCGACCTGTTCGGCCATACCGAGCCGTCCAGGATGGCCTTGCCGCAGGTCGATGAGGCCGCCAAGCCGTTGGCCGACCGTCTGCGGCCGAAGACCATCGCCGAGGTCGTCGGGCAAGACCATGTCCTGGGGCCTGACGGTGCCATTGCCCGCGTCATCGAACGCGGTTTCTTACCCAGCCTCATTCTGTGGGGGCCGCCGGGCGTCGGTAAGACGACCATCGCGCGCTTACTGGCCGAAGCCGCCGGTTACGAATTCCAGCAGATTTCGGCAGTCTTTTCCGGCGTTGCCGATCTGAAAAAGGTGTTTGAAGCCGCCCAGCAAACGCACCGCATGGGGGCGCGCACCGTCCTGTTCGTCGATGAAATCCATCGCTTTAACCGCGCGCAACAGGACAGTTTCCTGCCCTATGTCGAAGCGGGGGTGGTCACGCTGATCGGCGCGACGACCGAAAATCCGTCTTTCGAACTCAACGGGGCGCTTCTGTCGCGGTGTCAGGTCTTCGTGCTGAAGCGGCTGGACGATGCGGCGCTGGATTCGCTGATTACCCGTGCGGAGGACCATCTGGGAGAAGCCCTGCCGCTGACGGCAGAGGCGCGCGACACGCTGAAACTGCTCAGCGATGGTGACGGGCGCTATATCCTCAGTCTGATCGAGTCGCTGCATCACATGGGTTTCACCGAGCCCCTCGACAGCGATGGCTTGCTGGCGCACCTGCAAAAGCGCCGTCCCAACCATGACAAGGATCGGGAAGGGCACTACAATCTGATTTCCGCCCTGCACAAATCAGTGCGGGGGTCCGATCCTGATGCCGCCCTGTACTGGCTGGCGCGGATGCTCAATGGGGGCGACGATCCCTTGTTCATCGCGCGCCGGCTGATCCGCATGGCGTCGGAAGATATCGGCAATGCCGACCCCATGTCGCTGCTCATGTGCCATGCCGCCCGCGACACCTATGAAGTTTTGGGCTCTCCAGAAGGCGAACTGGCTCTGGCCCAGGCGGTGGTGCACATGGCGTCGGCGCCGAAATCCAATGCCGTCTACACCGCCTTCAAAGCGGCCATCAAACTGGCCAAGGACACCGGCCATCTCGATCCGCCCGCCGTTATTCTCAACGCGCCGACCAAGCTGATGAAGGACATCGGCTATGGCGCCGGCTACATCTATGATCCCGACGATCCGGACGGGTTTTCCGGTCAGAACTACTTCCCCGACGGCATGCGGCGTCCGCGTTTCTATGACCCCAAGGGGGAGGGGCACGAAGGCAAGACGCGTCAGCGGCTTGAATACTGGGCCGAGTTGCGGGATAAAAAGCAGACGCGCTGATCCTGGCGCAAAGGGGGGAACCGCCATGGGTGCAATTTCGATCTGGCACTGGTTGATTATTCTGCTCGTTATATTGGTGCCTGGAGCCGCTGCGTTCCTGGTGTTTGCTATTAAGCCCAATGGCCCCAATCGCTTTGGGGGCGTACCTGCGCCGGCGGGGTTTGGCGAAGCCGTAGGGATCTGCTTTCGCAAGTTTGCCGACTTCAATGGCCGTGCCGCGCGATCGGAATTCTGGTGGTTCTATCTGGCGACGGTATTGATCAATATAGCGGCGATCATCCTTAATAGGATGGTTCCGCTCGGTTTGGGGCTGATCTTGCCCTTGGTCTTGTTGATACCCACCTGGGCGGCTGGCGCGCGTCGCCTTCATGACATTAACCGCAGCGGCTGGTGGCAGTTGCTCGGCCTGACCCTTTTGGGAGGGATCATGTTGTTTGTGTTGTTCGTGCAGCCATCGCAAAGCAATGATCAGGCCAGTGTTTTCTAAAATCCAACGTTTTCAAAAAGGGCGTGAATGATTTGACGTGAGGCCGCGCCAGCGGTAGGCATCGGCCATGGTCAAACAGTCCCCCCAGCATCGCCAGGCGCTCGCCAGTGGCCGCCGTCGCCCGCCGCAGATCAGCAAGAGCGACAACCCGCGCAAGGCGCCCAAGCCGATCACACCGGACGAGGTGGCTTGGGTAAAGTCGATGATCGTGTACGAAGACGACGCCATCATGGGCTTTAACAAGCCGTCGGGCCTGTCCAGCCAAGGCGGGCGCGGCGGTGGGCATAACCTCGATGACATGATGTGGGCCTTCGCGCGCTCCAACGGCAAACGCCCAAATCTTATTCACCGGCTTGACCGCGATACCTCGGGCGTATTGCTGGTCGCTAAGACCCAACCGGCAACCTCCTATCTCGGCAAGGCGATGATCCGCCGCGCCTTCGCCAAGACCTATGTCGCTGTTGTATCCAATCCCCAAAATCTGCCGGACCGGGGCGTCATGGACTATCCGTTGCGCCGCGAGGAAATCGGCCGCGAAGCCTGGTCGCGGGTATGCGACGCCGATCATCCGGATGCTCAGACCGCGCGGACCGACTTCGAGGTTTTGAGCCGTACCGACGAAGCGGCACTTGTCATGTGCCGACCGTATACGGGCCGGATGCACCAGATCCGGGTTCACCTGGCCGAAATGGGGTCGCCGATTGCCGGTGATGCGCGTTATGGCGGCGCCTTGTCCCTGGCAGGTGTGCGGGTACCACGCCTGATGTTGCATGCCCTGCAACTGACGTTTCCCCATCCAGAAGGCAAGGGCGAATTCACCCTTTCCGCTCCATTACCTGAGGACATATCAGGCCTGTGTCAGGCGATAGATCTGATTGTTCCAGATTTTACATATATTTTTCAATAGTATAGAATTTGGCCGCAATCTAACTCCAGCGTCTTCATGTCCTGGACACCGGGATTGCTTCGGTACGACGGGCCATAAACGCGTAACCGTCAGCCGACGCCATCGCCTCTAAGCACGACTGCGCATAGGCGTAACGGAGGTTGTGGGTATATGGTTTGCAAGTCCTCATGTGTTTGTCCCGCTTCGGGACGCGCCGTTAAGCAGAGCGAGGACATAGGCCGTGAAATCCGACCATCAAATCGTGAGTGCGCGTTTTGTAGAGTTCTTCCATCTGTGGCGCCGCGATGCCTCAGGCAATGTCATTATGATGTTTGGCCTCTGTGTTTTCGTCTTTATGGGGTTCTTGGGCGCCGCCGTCGATTTTTCGCGGGCAAGCCTGGCCAAGCGTCATTTGCAGGATGCGGCCGACACGGCTGTCCTACGCACCATGGCCATGACTAAGGCAAGCGACGCGCAGTTGCAAGTTGCCGCTGACCGGACGCTGCATGACAATATGAAAGTCCATAGCGACGTCTATAATGTCGATGGCGATCTAACCAAGACGGTCGACGGCAGTTCTATGACCCAGACCTATGCCGCCCAAGCTGTGGTGACCTCTTATTTCGGCGCCTTTATCGGCCAGAAGAATTACCCGATTCACGTCATATCTACGGCTACGGTTGATCTATCTACCTATGAAATCGCCTTCGTACTCGACTCGACAGGGTCCATGGCCCAGTCGGGCAAGATGCCAAATCTCAAGAACTCGGTAGACAGCGCGTTGAAGAGCCTGCTCGACGCCGACGGCGTCAATGTGACAAAGAGCAAGGTTGCTGTCGTGCCGTTCAATCTCCAGGTCCGGCTGGATGACAGCACCCTTTCCGAGATGACGAAGGATAAGTTAATCCAGGGCGGCACCGGCAACTGTATCACCGATCGAAGCCAGACAGGTAATTATGACGTTTCGGGCGAAGCCGCCAATCCCGGCACATGGGATTCCCTGTACCTGCGCACCGACTGCACCTATGGGGGTGTAAGGGAAGTGCATGCTCTGAACGCCGATATTTCCAAGTCGCGCGATTTTATCAAGACGCTAACGCCGGACGGTAATACCAATATCACGATCGGTATTCAGTGGGGCATGGAAACCCTGTCGCCGAACAGGCCCTACACCCAGGGCGTGGCATTCAGCGATCCCAATATCAAGAAATACATGATTGTTGTCACCGATGGCGACAATACGCAAAACCGCTGGACGGGCAATCAGGCCGAAATCGACAAGCGCACCGCCAAGGCGTGTCAGGCCGCCAAGGACAAGGGCATTACCGTCTTTACCGTTAAGGTCATAGCGGGTAATTCCAAGATGTTGCGTGACTGCGCCACCGAGCCGGGATATTTCTACGACCTGACCAATGCGGCTCAGCTCAACAGCACCATGAGTGGCATTTTCAAGACCATCTATAAGACCCGTCTCACCGCATAATCCTATTTACGCTTTGTAAACATGGTGTTGTCCCAAATTTAAGGCTTTTGCGTCATACTTGTCATCTCTAACTTGGGACAGGGCAGGGACAATGGCCTCACTATCGGTGGACATAACTAAGCGGATAATGCGGGCGAGTCGTTACCTCAGCAGCGCCTTCGTCAGACAGACGCGCGGCAATGTCGCCATTATTTTCGCCTTTTCGGTAATCGCGATCATGATCGCGATTGGCGGCGCAATCGACTTTTCCCGGGTCATCATTGCACGCCGACAATTGCAGGATTCGTCTGACGCCGCGGTCTTGCGCGTTATGAATATGGGCAAGTCCACCGATGCCCAGCGTGGAGTGGCAGCCGACCTCGCGTTTTCCGACAACCTGAAAAACCCGGATATCTATGCGATTAACAAGGCGCTTACTTCGGAAACGGTTGGCAACACCCTGACCGAGGCCTACAACGTGCACGCCAAGGTCACGACCGTTTTCGGCGCTTTCTTCGGCATGGACCATTTCGATATTTCGGTGGTGTCGAAGGCGCAATCGACCATGTCCAAGTCCGAAATCGCCTTTGTGCTCGACGTAACGGGCTCGATGGCGTCGGCCAACAAGATGGTCAATCTGAAATCATCGGTCGATAGCGTGCTGGCCAGCATTCTGAACAGTTCGGGCGTCAACGTGTCCGGCACCAAGGTGGCCATTGTGCCGTTCAATACCCAGGTCAAGATCGATCCGGGCGTCGGGCTGACCTATATCAACTATGGCGGTGCTGCGACCAATTCCCAGGCATGTAAGAGCGGCACCAATGGCTATGCCTGTAATACGATCCGCGACGCCTACAACAAGATCTGCAAGTCCTACTATGCGAACGCCGCGACTATGAACACGTGCCAAGCGAATGTGAAGGCTTACACCCAGACCTATGTAGAGACTGTCAATGGGGTTGATCGCACCTATTACAATACGACTCTGATAACCAGCGACGGCAATGGCAACATCCTGAAATACGCTTTCAGGACCTATACCGTGACCGTGACCGTGCCGCAGACGCCGACAACCTCCGTCAATGCCGAAACAGGCGCCGTTACGGTTTCCGCTTCATCCAAGAATGTAACAACACAATATGTCGAATCGGAACTGGCGTCGACCGGCAGCGCGGCCGATTATCAGAACGCAGACAATATTCTCAAGGAGTGCAAGGTCAGCAATAACGCCAGCACCTGTTTCAAGACCGTGCCGGCCGGCACCATCGTCTATAACAACAACTACGGTAACGGCTTTGCAGATGGTCCGGCGACATCAAAGCAAACAACCGGCATTTTTGGCGGCACTGCATGGGTGACCACGCCGGCGATCACCAATGTGCAAAATGCCTGGACCGGATGTGTCTACGACCGCCCACAGAATTATGACGTGTCGGCAGATGCGCCTAACCCCCTAATTCCCAATTCGCTCTATCCGGCACGCAACTGCGATACCTCGACCCTTAAGGCCGTGCAGCCCCTGAACGATAATATCGCCAATGCCCGATCCTACGTCCAGAGCTTGGCCTCGGGTGGCAATACCAACATCACGATTGGAGTTCAGTGGGGCATGGAGGTCTTGTCACCGGAGGTGCCCATGACGGGTGGCGTGGCGTGGAACGATGACAGCACCAAGAAGTATATTATTGTCGTCACCGATGGCGACAACACCCAAAGTCGCTTTTCCAGCAAGCAGACGGATATTGACAGTCGGACCGCTTTGGCCTGCGCCAACGCGAAGGCCAAGGGCATCACCGTCTTTACGGTCAAGGTAATCGAAGGCAATTCTGACCTTCTGCGCACCTGCGCAAGCAAGGACAGCTATTTCTACGATCTGACCAGTGCGGCACAGCTAAACGCGGCCCTGTCCAGCATCTTCGAGTCGATTAAGAAGACCCGGTTGACGCAATAGGGCGTCACGCTCAGCGCCGAATTTCGCTTTTATCCCTTGCCACTATGGTTTAAGTGGCGAGGGATATTGCGTTTTAGGAGCCGCCATGACCCCGAAAATCGACTGGAGCGAACTGTTTTTCTCGTCCACTGGGCGGGCGGGTCAGGTGCCCTCCATCATCGCCGCGGGTGTGCTGCTGCTTTGTCTGGCAGTTTATGAGTCGGTCGTAACCGACGCCCTGCAATTCCTAAACTGGATCGTTTATCCCGTGCTGATCTATTGCGGCGCGTGCGTGGTGTCCAAGCGGCTGCATGACCGTGGCCGCTCCGGCTGGTGGGCGGCGATCATCCTCCTGGCGGTGGTCATGGTCTGGCCACGTCCGACCGGCTTTTTCGACTTTATCGCTGTGTTTGTGCTGGTGTGGGCCGTTATCGATCTGTGCGTCATGCCGGGGGAGCGTGGCGACAACCGCTACGGCCGCACGCTCTTTCGGACGGCGGCGCGCGAAATCTAGACCGCTTCCACCCGACCGAAAATCGCTTCGAAGCTCTGACGCAGGGCGTAATCCACCTCATCCATGGTGACGGGCAGGCCGAGGTCGAGAAGGCTGGTCACGCCATATTCGGTGATGCCGCACGGCACGATGCCGTCGAAATGGGACAGGTCCGGTTCGACATTGAGGCTGATGCCGTGGAAGCTGACCCAGCGCCGCAGCTTGATGCCGATGGCGGCGATCTTGTCTTCGGTCAGGGGGTATCCCTTGTCTGGCCGTTCCACCCACACGCCAACGCGGCCGTCGCGGATGTGGCCTTCCACATTGAAGCGCCACAAGGTGTCGATGATCCAGTGCTCCAGGGCTTGAACGAAGGCGCGAACATCCTTTTGCCGGGCGTTGAGGTCGAGCATGACATAGACCACGCGCTGGCCCGGACCGTGATAGGTATATTGGCCGCCGCGCCCGGCATCGAACACGTCGAACCGGTCGGGCGAAATCAGGTCTTCTTTTCTGGCTGACACGCCGGCGGTGTACAGCGGCGGGTGTTCCACAAGCCAGACCCGTTCGCGCGCCGTACCGTCATGGATGGCGGCCACGCGCGCTTCCATGGCCGCAAGGGCTTCAGGGTAGGGGACCGGCGCCGGCGCCACGACCCATTCCGGCGGCAGGCCATCTTTTTTTGCGAACGGAAGCGGATTTAACGTCTCGGAAAGCATGTCGCCTCAATGTGTCATAAAGTTTTAAGACGCAAGACCCTAATATAGGGAGTCTTGTCGATGTGGGCGCCGGTGTGGCGTTTTGGGGTTCATATTTCGTGTCAAATTCGCAGGTCGGGGCCGTTCCCGTCGAAATTTCGGTCTTGCTGGGGCGTTCGGTTCTGCCGATGGCGCAACTGCTGCGTATGGGCCGTGGCGCCGTCATTCCGCTCGACGCGCATGAGCATGACGAAGTCTGGATACTGGCCAATAACCATCCGGTCGCCCGCGGCGAAATTCAGATTTTCGAAGAAAAAATCAGCATTGTCGTTACCCGCCCGGCCAATGTCTACGACTTCATGGCCATCGGTAACTAGGCTTTGACGGGGCAATCCGGCGCTGGCGGTGACCTTATTTTTCACTACCCCCAGATTTTTGCGATTAAGGGCTTCCCAAAGCATCAAAGTGTTGCTATCTGCCCGCCTCTCCGGATGACGTGCGGTCGTGGCGGAATTGGTAGACGCGCAGCGTTGAGGTCGCTGTGGGGCAACCCGTGGAAGTTCGAGTCTTCTCGACCGCACCATCCGGAATACGGCCTTTTTAAATGCGCATGGCGCAAGCTGGGGAGCCTGAGCCATGAGCCAGAAGTCCGAAACCCCGCAAAAAGCCGGTTCAGCCGAAACTGAGATCTTGGTCACGCCTGCGCCGAAGGACCGCCGCGAACGCGACGAAATCGACGCCGAGTTGCGCACGCCGGAGCAGATCGAGGATTTCGCGCTTACTGACGACTACGCGCTCAACCCGCATTACATCTCATTGGTCATCGATGCCGCCGATCGCGGCGACGGCCTGCGTCTGCGTGAACTGCTCGACGCCCTGCATTATGCCGATATCGCCGATCTATTGGGTTTTCTATCGGAAGACTATCGCGAAGAGGTTATCCCGTGGATTCCGTCCGATGCCCTGGCTGATATCCTGCCGGAACTCGACGACGACATCCGTGAGGAAGTCATCGAAACCCTGCACACGGCTGATATCGCCGAGGTCCTGCAGGAACTGGATTCCGATGACGCGGCCGCCGTGTTCGAAGATCTGGAGGAAGACCAGCAAAAGGCCGTTCTGGCGGCCATGCCAGAAAGCGAACGCGAAGCCATCGTCACGTCGCTGGCCTATGAGGAAGAGACCGCCGGCCGCCTGATGCAGCGTGAGGTCATGGCCGCGCCAAGTTTCTGGACGGTCGGTCACGCCCTCGACCACATGCGGGAAGCGGGCGAGGATCTGCCCGAACTGTTCTTTGACATCTATGTCATCGACCCCTCGCACAAGCCGGTCGGCGCCATCGCCGTATCCGTGTTGATGCGATCCAGGCGCGAGGCCGTGTTGTCGCAACTCATGGACCCGACGACAGAAATTACCGTCGATATGGACCAGGAAGAGGTAGCCTATATCTTCGAAAAATACCACCTGATCTCGGCGCCGGTCGTTGACGCATCCGGTCGTTTGGTCGGCCAGATTACGGTCGACGATATCGTTAACATCATCCAGGCGGAAAACCGCGAAGACATCCTGGCTCTGGGCGGCGTTTCGGACCTGGAAGGCCGTGACACCGGCATCGTAGGCATGGTGAAGTCGCGCCTGCCGTGGCTTCTGATCAATCTGTTGACCGCGTTCGCCTCGGTGACGGTAATCAGCGCGTTCCAGGATGAAATCGTCAAGATGGTCGCCCTGGCCGCCCTGATGCCGGTCGTCGCCTCAATCGGCGGCAATTTTGGCACTCAGGCCTTGACCGTGGCCGTTCGCGCCCTGTCGGCG
Organism: Asticcacaulis aquihabitans; assembly: GCF_032490435.1. NCBI lineage: Bacteria > Pseudomonadati > Pseudomonadota > Alphaproteobacteria > Caulobacterales > Caulobacteraceae > Asticcacaulis > Asticcacaulis aquihabitans. The sequence goes on along the minus strand of NZ_JAVGWM010000006.1, from coordinate 240,621 downwards.
CGCGAACTGACGGCCGCCAATGCGGCCCGCACCTTGTGGCGCGAAGTCATTTCCGGCTGGCTGGTCGGGGCCTGTGTCGCGATTGGGCTCGCCGTGGTCGTGCTGCTGTTCTGGCATGACGTGAAGCTGGCGGCGGTGATCGCGGGCGCTATCTTGGTCAACTTCACCATGGCCGCTCTGGCGGGCACGCTCATTCCAATGACCGCCGCGAAATTCGGTGTCGATCCGGCCGGCGCATCGCCGATCTTTGTCACTTTGGTGACGGATTTCTGCGGTTTTTTCAGTTTCTTAGGACTGGCGGCGATAATACTCTTGTAAACCTTAAACGGTCTGTGGTTTGCTACCCCTAAGGCGTACCGGCCCGAACTGTATCGTTTTGGGTCACTGGCGGAGATGTTCATATCCGCCGGATGCTGGATTTGGGGTTCAAGGATCAGGGATGAGAGCGCGTCATAAAGTCTCCCGCGCCGGGGTCGAGCTCATCAAGAGTTTTGAAGGATTGCGTACGGTCGCGGCCCGTTTGCCCGACGGACGCTGGACCCTCGGCTATGGACACACCTTCTCCGCCCGCGAAGGCGCCCGCGTTACTCAGGAAGACGCGGACGCATTGTTACGCTTCGATCTGCTGCCGATCGTGGACTCGATCAATAGCCTGGTCCTGACGCAGTTGAACCAGAACCAGTTCGATGCCCTTGTTTCGTTCTGCTTCAATATCGGTGCCGACAATTTCGCCCAATCCACCGTGCTGAAGCGTATCAATGAAGGCCGCTTTGCGGACGCCGCCTTGGCGATGGATAGCTGGCGCTCAGCAGAATTCAACGGCCAGACCTATGTGCTTGCGCCCCTGATCCGTCGTCGGGCGGCCGAAAAGAATCTCTTTTTGACACCCGAAGAGGCCAGCCATTCAGCCGCCACGCTTGGACGGCCCGTCGAAGATACCGCCTTCTCACCCGCAACGCCGGTAGAAACGCCGACACAGCCTGTGACGCCTGCGCCCTACACCGCGCCGTCACAGCCCTATGCGTCCGCGCCCGGCGCGCCGGACCCCAGTTACCTCAATCCCTATGCAAGCCCGTCGCCGGACTTGTCTGTAGCACCTGTGCCCCAGACACCTTCACATCTGGCACCTTCACATCTGGCACCTGCGGCACATGAGCGGCAAATTATCGATCTGGGCGCGCCATACCCCGCGCCACTGGCACAGCCGGTGCCGGCTGAAAAGCCGACCGTTGTGCGTGTAGCGGACGTTTCGCCCTATACCCCGCCTCAGGAACAGGTTGTGGAGCATCTGCCGCACGGAGCGATCTCCAACCTGGCCATGCGTGACACCCCATCGGCTGCCCCTGTGGAACCGCAGATGAGCGCCGAGGTTCAGGCGGCCATAAGCCGCGCCCAGGAAGAGCAGCGCCAGCAGGCGCGTGCGCGCGAAGAGGCTTTGGCTGCCGCCCGTGCCGCCGACGACGCCCGTTTGCGTGAGGAGGCCCGCCTGCGCGAAGAGGCGCGCGTCCGCGAGGAGATGCATATTCAGGAAATGGCGCGTCAGGAAGCGGCTCGCCAAGAGGCTGCGCGCCTTGAAGCCGCCCGGCTGGAGCAGGTCCGCCTCGATCAGGAGCGGATGGACCAGTGGCGTGCGGAACAAATTCGCCTGGAGCAGTTGCGGCTGGAAGAAGAGCATGCCGAGCAGGCGCGTCAGGAGGCCGCCCGCCAGGAGCAGTTACGCATAGAGGCGGCGCGTCTGGAACAGGAACGTATCGAGCGCGAACGCTTTGAGCAGGCGCGTTTGGAACGTGAACGTCTGGAACAGGCCCGGATCCAGGAAGAGAAATGGGAGCAGGCCCGGCTTGAGCGGGAACGCCAAGATCGGGAACGGCAGGAGTTTGAGCGCCAACAACTTGAGCGCCAAGAATTTGAGCGTCAGGAGACGGAACGTCGGGACCGCGAACGTCTGGAAAGTGAACGTCTTGAGCGTGAAAATCGAGAACGTCTGGCACGCGAGCAAAGAGAGCGCGAGCTTGCTGAACAGGCCCGTCGCGAGGCCGACGAACGTGCCCGCCAGCAGGCAGCACAACCGGTTCCGGCACCTGTTCAGCTGACGCCCGAAGAAGAGGCGGAAAAGCAGCGCAAGGCCGAAGCCGCGGCGGCGTTGATGCGTCTCTATTCGCCATACGGGGGTGGAACACTCGGCCGCCCTTTATCCGCTAGCCCTTCGCCTGCGCCTACAGCGGCACAGGCGGTGGCGGCGCCCGTCGCCGATCCTGAGCCGACATTCACGCACCATAGCGTGATTTCACCGTCGCCGGTCGAATCGACCCCATTCGAGCTGTCATCCAGGGCGGAAACACTTGGAAAGACAGCCCAAGAGCCGGAAGACGACGACACACCCGTCGTGTCCTACACGCCCGGCAATCCCACTACTATGGCGCCGCCCGTCATCACCGCGTTGAATCCCTACGCCAAGCCCATTCCCACGGCGCCGGCTGCGGCATCGCCGGTGCATACGCCGCAGGTTGTCGAGGTGCCGCGCCCCGCGCCCGTCAATATGTCAGCACCATCCAATGCGCCCCATGCCGCTGAACTGGCCGGTCTCAACTGGCGGGAACAGATGCAGCGCCCGTTGCCCCAGGACTATGAAGCGTCGGCGAAGGGCGTCGATCCGTCTTACGCTGAACCGGAACAGCCTTTTCTACGCGCGGCTCCGGCATCTAATCCCGCCGTCGGTGCCTATGCCGAACCCTACGAAGACGACAGCGAAGCCTGGATGATGAATGGCGACCGGATTGCTTTGTCGTCGGAAACCCACGAAGAAGAGGGGCTGACTTGGTGGCAAATGATCGTCAAGACTCTGTGGCCTGCGTCGGCAAGTGCCGTTGGTCTTGGGTGTCTGGGTGTCGCGACCGCCGCCTGGTGGCAAGCCACTCATGATCAGACGGTCATTCGAAACGGTATCGCCGAAAACTATACCTTCCTGTCCGTCACCACCGCCGCCGTGGGAATTCTGTGCGTCTCGATATCGGTGTGGCTGATCATGAAGCGGCTGGGCGGGCTTAAGGACTAGACGCTTTACGAAAAGCGTAACGCCCCTTTGCCTATTTGACGGGCAGCTTGCCCTGCTTTTTTGGCACTTCCTTGGCTGTCGCGACGTAGGAGTCGTCTGGCGTGAAGGCCGGGATATTGGGATGGATGCTTTTGCCGATCTTGCGAAGGGTCGTCACCGGTGAATCGAGCTGGCTCAGGGTCGCAACGGTTGTCTGATAACCGCTTTCCACCGCCTTGTCATAGGCTTTCCAGTCGCGAATTTCGACGCCTTCCGGTTCGGGGATGATCAGCAGGTCCGTCGCCGCGCGCGACAGGGCCAGGTCGGCGGCCGTGGTAATGGTGGCTGAACGCATCATGACGGAGACGATCGGCGGGCCGCGACGCCAGTCGCCACTTGCGAACCACGCTCCCACGTTTTTCGGCATGCTCAGTGCGCGGGGATCGAGGCCGCGCGCCCGTGTCACATCGACGCCGATGACGGTGCCGAGGTGCGTATTGCGCATCATGGTGGCCGGGAAGGACCGCATGACCGCGCCGTCGACCAACACTTCGCCGTCCTCCACCACCGGCGGCAGCACGCCCGGCAGCGATATGGAGGCGCGCAGGGCCTGACGCAATAATCCTGTTTTGTGGACCTTCAGAACACCGGTGGTCAGATTGGACGACAGGCAGAAATAGGGCAGGGGCATGTCTTCGATCTGAAGATCGCCGAAATGCGTTTCCAGCCGTTTATCGACCTTGGCCCCCGACACCATTGAAATGAAGGGGAAAATGACATCGTCGAGTGGCGAGGTGTTGACGAAGGCGTCGCGTATCCGCTCGTCGATCTCCGCCTCACCCCAGCCGATCGCCAGCGTCGCAGCCAGAATGGCGCCCATGGAGGACCCACAGACGAAATCGACGGGGATATGGGCTTCGCGCAAGGCCTGAATGGCACCGATTTCTGCGAATGCGCGCGCGCCACCGCCGGAAAAGACCACGCCGACGCTGTGTCCGGCAACAATGCGCGCCAGCCGGGCCGCGTCGCTGACATCGTCCGTATGAATGTGAAACCAGCGTGTCGGCTTTATGACGTCCAGCCACGCCTTGGTCCGGCCACGTATATGCGCCTTGGCGACGGTGGCGGGATAGAGCAGGATCAAATCGGGCGCTCGATGCAGAATGGATTTTTCCCAGGAGCTGGCTGCCGCGTCAGGAGCGGTTTCGCCATCTGCCAGCAGAAAGACGTGATCAACCTGGCGCGCGCTCAGCAGTCGCCAGTGACTTTCGTGGGATTCGGCGACATGCAGCACATAGTCGTTTTCCGCCTCGATCTGGCTGAAGGCTTCTGGCGTGGTGCCGTGAAAGGTCTTGTCGATCACGGTTACGCGGTAGCCCAGCGCACGAATCTGAACCGCGACCCGCTCGACAATGTCACGGATCGGCCGTTCGCAGATGGCGTAGAAGGCGAAGACGTTAGGGGTGACATTGGGTGTCTCGCGCTTGGCGCGTTCGATCATTTTCTTCGACAAGGCCAGGGTCAGTTCGGGACGCGACTCCATGGCGGCGAAGAAATCGTCGCGCGGCATGGCGAGCAGGTCTGAATCGCGCAGAGCGATGACGGTTGAGGTATGTTGCGTGCCGGCGATGAGCGACATTTCACCGACCGGCTCACCGGGGCGAATAATGCCGATCAATGACAGTTCGTCATGATCTTCGTCGTGGCGAAAGGCGCCGAGGCGGCCCGAGCGCAACAGGTACAGGTGATCGGATTCGTCCCCGGCGCTAAACAGCTGCGATCCGCCGGGCAGGGAGATAAGGCTTGCGCCTTGGCCCAATGTGGTGCCGAACAGGCTTTCCAGGGCGCTTTGCAGGGAAGGATTGTCTTTCGCCATGTGTGTTTACGTCAAACGTTCCTTAGGCACTTTCCGGATCAGCACGCGCGTAGACGCCGGACCGCCGGACACTTTTTTCAGGCTTGGCTATAGCAGTGCGCCTGATTTGCTTCTAAATATTTAAGCCTGTTTTTTAACCGTGTTAAGGTCTAGTTCCTCTTGAGCGACATTCATCTGGTAAAATTGTGTGTAGGGGCGGACAGCCTGGATGATCTGTTGGGCTGGGAGCGGGCGCGCGGTGACATTTCCTACATCCATACACGCAATCGCCCGACCCGCTGGGAAGAGCTTTTGGACGGCGGTTCGCTATACTGGGTGATCAAGGGCGTGATCCTGTGCCGGCGCGAAATCGTCTCGTTCGATGAAGACGCCGACCATTGGCGCATCGGGTTGCGCACACGTAACATCCTGACCGAAGCCCAGCCGCGTCGCCCGTTTCAGGGGTGGCGCTATCTCAAACCCGAAGAAGCGCCGCGCGACATTGTCGAAGGTGAAACGGACCTGCCGCCCGATATGCAGCGGGCGCTCAAGGAAGCCGGGGTCTGGTAGATATCAGGCCGCAATATTGTCGATCAGACGCGTCTTGCCAAGCCACAGGGCGGCCAGAAGCCGCCGAGCGCGGGTATCGCCGGTTACCTCCCCAAGCGTGTCCGCGTCGCGCAGGGCGATGTAATCGATCTGACCGAACCCGGCGGCGACCAGGCCGGCCTTCGCTTCATCGATTGTTGTCTTGCCATCGCGGATGGCTTCGAGCGCGGTGTGCAAGTTCGGTGCGATGGCGCGCTCTTCGGCGCTGAGATAGGCATTGCGCGACGACAGGGCCAAGCCATCGGGTTCGCGGACTGTCGGCATGCCCACGATGTCGATGCCCATGTCAAAATCGCGCACCATGGCGCGAACCACCGCCAACTGCTGGAAATCCTTTTCGCCGAACACGGCGACACCCGGGCGAACCTGATTGAACAGTTTCGATACCACCGTGGCGACGCCGGAGAAAAACTGGGGCCTAAAATCGGTTTCAAGACCAAGCGCCGGCCCTGTCATTTCGATACGGCTCACAAAACCCTTGGGATAGAGAACGTCGGGCGTCGGCAGATAGACCAGATCGCAGCCCACGGCCTGGAGGCGGGCGACGTCGCCGGCTTCGTCGCGCGGATAGCGATCGAGATCCTCGGTCGGGGCGAATTGCAGAGGATTGACGAAGATCGATACGACCACCGTGTCGCACAGCGATTTGGCGTGGCGGACAAGCGCGATATGGCCGTCATGCAGGGCGCCCATCGTCGGCACGAAGCCTACGGTGCGTCCGCCGTCACGCAAGGCGGCCACCGCCGAGCGCAGATCGGTAAGTGTGCGAACGCGGGTCGTGTTGAAGGGCATTTGGGCGGTATCCGGCATATCAATAATCCGTCATTAACCATAGTCGCTAACCCTTTTTTGGCCGGGTTGGCGCATAATCCGGGTTATGACTGATCTTGCCCCCCTTCGTAAAGCGCTGATTTTGTGCACCGCCGTTGCCGTAACGGCGGGATTGACCGCCTGCGACAACCGTACGCTGACGCAATCCCTTGCCCGGATAAAGGAAGTGCCGGTGGACGCGCGTGGCGCGCCGGCCGATGGTGCGGATGCGAAAAGCATCAGCCGCGAAGATGTCCAACTGGTGGTCAATACGGCCAAAGACCTGGCTGTGGGCAAGGGCGGCCTGCTCAGGAATGGCGATGGTCCGATCGCCAATCCGAAGTTCAAGATCGCCATCGTCGATCCGCTGTCCTTGCCGCCGGGCGGCGACAGCCAACCCCTCGATACCGGCGTTCAGGGCGATCTGACCGCGCGGCCCGTGGCGCCAGAAGCGCGTGCCACTCAGGTGTCCTCCCCACAAGCGCTCTCCCCTCAAACGCTCCCCTCTCAAGCGCTCAAAGACACACGCGCCAAACCCGCCCAGGCCATTGCCGCCAATGAACAGATGCAGAATGCCAATGCGTCGGGCCGCCTCATCCAGATTGGTTCCTTCGGCACGGCGGACGCGGCGCGCGATGCCTGGCAGGGATTGCAGGCGCGTTACCCTGGCGTCGAGCAGTATAAGCCTACCTATCAGAAAATCACCACGGCCGCAGGCAAGCCCATGGTGCGTCTAAAGCTCGGTCCCGTGGCGGGTGAGGATCAGGCCAAGTCGCTGTGCCGGCAACTGGATATTCGTGACAACTGGTGCGCCAAGGCGGGCTAAGCTTGTCGGCGACGCCGAAATGTGGTGAATACGGTCGACTCAACGGGGGTGGGCCATGCGGACGATAGCGGTAGTTTCGATATATGTGGCCATCTTGGCCATTGCGGGAACACCGCTTGCCGGTTTTGCCGCCAATACGGTATTGCCGCCCAAATCGTCACCGGCGCAGCCATTCGATACCCTTAAAGATGTCGCCGCACCTGAACCGGACGCCTCCGCGCGTGCCGCCATTGCATCCGCCCACGAAGCCGTTGACAGGCAATTGAAGGCGGTGATGCTGCGCGGCAAAGTGGCGGCGGCCGAGGGCGGAGATCTGACAGCCCAGGCGTGGCTGGGGCATTACTATTTTCCCAGCCGTCAGCATCTGGGACAGGCGGAAGCCTTCCGATGGCTCAGCCTGGCAGCGCAAGGCGGAGACACGGTATCCCAGGTTCTGCTCGCCCGCGTCTATGATGGCGGGCATGGCGTTGCGCGCAACCGGGACCTGGCTTTGAAATGGTATGAAAAGGCCGCCACGCTTGGCAATTCAGATGCTCAGGCCGAATTGTGCCTGCTCTATGTACTGGGGGAGGAGCGGCCGCGCGATATCAAACGGGCGGATAGCCTGTGTTGGTTGGGTGGCACGGCTGGGGGTGGCAAGGCGCTCTATGCCCAGGGACTGATTTTCGAGCAAGGGCTGGAGGGGAGTCCAAGCCTTGATCACGCGCGCATGCAGTATGAAATGGCTGCGCAGCGGGGAAATGCGGACGCCATGGACCGGCTGGGTGTGTTGTCGTCTGATCCTGAAGAGCGCACGTCCTGGTTTCGCAAAGCCATGGCCAGCGGCTCGCTGGCGGCGGCCGAGCACATGGCTGCGATCTATGAGGCGCAGAAGGACGTGATGGCCGCCACCCGGCTCTACCGTTATGGCGCCCTGCGCGGTTCGATGACTGCCCAGGCTTGGCTCGACGCGCACCCGGCGGCGCTGAAATCCTTGCCTTCGATGCTGAACCTGAAATATCTCCCGAAAAAGTTCGCTTTTGTCCGACTGCCGCCGCAAAACGGATTGCCGACCGTCGAGACCGACTTCTGGGACTATATGGCGCAAGCCAACGATTTCTATCCAGGCCAGGCAGCAGATGATGATGTCGAGGGCCAATCCGATGTTGTCTGCCATATTTCTGCACAGCTGACTGTCACGGATTGCTTGCCGGTAAGGGAGGATCCGGTCGGTTACGGGTTCAACACCGCTATTCTACGCTTCCTGGACCAGGACATCATTGTTAAGGTTGATCGCGACGACGCCGACCAGCCCTTGGTCGGACGCGACTTCGAAATCACTTTCAATTGGGTTCTCGATTGACCACACGTCCGGACCTTCGTCACATCCTCTTCGACAGCGCGACGCGGCTTATCCCCAAGGTATTCGCCATGATGCTGTTCGTCATCGGCAGCCTGCTCCTGGTGTCCGTCCTGACGCCGATCGATCCGGATGTCATGCCGCTGGTGGAACGGTCGCTGCCACTGGGGCTCGTCGAGTTTTCGCATGCCATCGGCACCGTCATCGGTGTTCTGATGATCTTCGTCGCACGCGGTCTGTGGGAGCGTATCGATACTGCCTGGTACATGGCCATCGCGTTGCTGAGTGCCGGCGCGGTGTTTTCATTTACCCGCGAACTGGCGGTTGTCCCGGCGGCGACCCTGGCGATTTGCGCGATGTTGCTGATACCGTGCAAAAGCGCCTTCAACCGGCGATCCAACCTGCTCAGCCTGTCCGTCAATCCGGTGTGGCCCCTGGTGAGTCTGGCGACCCTTGGCTTTATTATCTGGCTGGGCTTTTTCGTTTACAAACATGTTCCCTACGCCCAGTCGCTGTGGAGCAATTTCTCCTACCACGCCAATACGTCCCGCTTCCTGCGCGGCGTGGTCATCATTCTGGTGACCATCGTTCTGCTGGCGCTGTACCGCCTGTTCGGTATCGCCCGGCGTACGCCGCCCATGCCCGAAGCCGAAGACATGGAACAGTTGAAGGCGGTGGTGGCGGAAGCGTCCAATCCTCAGGCCTGGCTGGCACTCCTGCGAGACAAGCACATCCTGTGGAATGACGATAAGACCGCATTTCTTATGTATGGCGTTTCGGGCAAGCAATGGGTAGTGATGGGAGAGCCGGTCGGTCCGCGCGCCGAAACCGTTGCCCTGTGTTGGGAATTGAAGGAAATGGCCTCCATGGCCAATGCGCGCCTCAGCTTCTATCAGATCAGCCCGTCCATGTTGCCGCTGGTTCTCGACCTGGGCCTGTGGCCGTACAAGGTGGGGGAGGAAGCCATGGTCGACGCCCGCACCTTCGATCTGGCCGGCAAGAAAGGGTATGGCTTCCGCCAGACCCTGAAACGCTTCGAAAGCCTCGGCGCCGTGTTCGAGGTGATAGCGCCGGAGGCTCTTGAGCCGCACATGCCGCGCCTCAAAGCGGTTTCCGATGCATGGCTGAAGACAAAGTCGGCCAAGGAAAAGGGCTATTCCCTGGGGTCTTTCCAACCGGACTATGTGCGTCTGACGCCGGTGGCGGTGGTGAGAATTGGCGGCGAGATCGTTGCCTTCGCTAACCTGTGGCCGACCCAGGACAAGACGCTTCTAACTCTGGACCTGATGCGATACGAACCGGGCTCGCCGCCGAGTGTGATGGAGTATCTGTTCCTGCAACTTATCCTCTATGCCCGCGATCAGGGATACGGCCACTTCTCGCTCGGCATGGCGCCCTTGGGCGGGTTGGACGCCAAACCGCTCAGCCGCGCCTGGTACAAGATTGCGGCGGTCATTTACCAGGTCGGCGGCGACTTCTACAATTTCGCGGGATTGCGCGCTTACAAGGAGAAGTTCAAGCCGGACTGGCAGCCGCGTTATTTCGCGGTGCCGGGCCAGGAGGCGGCGCTGATGCCGGCGCTGATGGCCGTCGTAGCGCTGGGGGCCAAGGCGCCCAAGAAGCGCGAGGGCGTCGCGGAACAGAGGTGATTGCGCGCAGAACGAGAAGCGGTTAACACTTCGACCCTGATCATAGGGAGCGCGCTGTTCATGTCTTTCCACCGTCGCCATTTCATGAGTCTCACCCTGGCCGCCGGGCTGCTGTCCACCACCGCCCTGTCCGCGCGCGCCAAGCCGACCGCGCTGGACACCAAGGTTGACGCCTTTCTGGCACAATCGCACCTGACCGAGACCACCGCCGACGCCATTACCGCACGTGGGAACGCCACTCTGGCCCTGGCAAATGAGGCCAAGGCGGCGTTGGAAGCGCGCGAGGGACCGGCGACCCTAGCCGATGATTTTGCCGCCTTCGACACCCTGTCCCTCATTCTGAGCGATGGCAGCAGCGAACTCTATCTTGTCTCCCAGACCAGCCCGGTAAAGGCCGTGCGCGATGCGGCCGAAGCCATCTTGCCGAAGATATCGGATCTCGCCACGGCGGTCTCTTTGTCCCGGCCGATCTATGATCGACTGGCGGCGATACCGACGACCGGCCTTGATGCGAAGACGCGGTTCTCGCTCGACAAGATGCTGACCAATTATCGTCTGGCCGGTGTGGATAAGGACGACGCCACCCGGGCGCGGGTGACGGCCTTGCAGACCGAAATCACCGAAACCGGCATTCTGTTCGCCAAAAATATTCGCGACGACACCGGTGATATCGCGCTTAAGCCCGAAGAGCTGGCCGGCCTGCCGCAGGATTATATCACTGCGCATAAGCCGGGTGCGGATGGTCTGGTCCATCTCACTTTTGCCTATCCCGATGTGTTGCCGGTCTTCGATTTCGCCACCCTGCGCGAAACCCGCCGCAAGGTGTTGATGGCCTACTCCAATCGCGGTTATCCGGCCAATGAAGCGACGCTCAAGACGCTGTTGGAAAAGCGCTACGAATTGGCCCAGACCTTGGGCTACAGCGACTACGCCGCTCTGATAACTGCCGACAAGATGATCGGTTCGCCCGAACGCGCCGCGCGCTTCCTGGACGACGTCAATGTCGCTGCCAAGCCGGGCGCAGATGCCAACTATGCCGAACTGCTGGCCTTCGCGCGGACGGTCGACCCGTCGATCAAGGACTTGCAGCGCTGGGACAATGCCTACATGCAGAACCGGCTGCGCAAACAGAAATATGACGTGGATGCCGAGGTGGTGCGCGAATATTTCACGCTCGACAAGGCGCGCACTGGCATTTTCAAGCTGATCCACGACCTGTTCGGCGCCGATTTCCGCCCATGGAAAACGCCGGTCTGGGACCCGTCGGTCACGGCCTGGGAACTCTATGACGGCAAGACCCTGGTCGGCCGGTTCTATCTCGACATGAGCCCGCGCGAAGGCAAATACAACCATGCCGCCCAGTTCCCGATCCGTACCGGCATCGAAGGCCGTCAGGTGCCCGTCGGCGCCCTGGTATGCAATTTCCCCGCTACGGGACCGATGGATCATGACGACGTCACGACCTTCCTGCACGAATTTGGTCACCTGATCCACGCCCTCTATTCAGGCCACACCCGCTATGGCGTCCAGTCCATGGGCAATCTGCAATGGGACTTCATCGAGGCGCCGTCGCAGCTTCTTGAAGAGTGGACCTGGGATTACGATACGCTGAAAACCTTCGCGTCCAACAGCAAGGGTGAGGTCATCCCCGAAGCCCTGGTCAAAAAGATGAATGCCGGTCGCCGGTTCGGAGAGGCCGGTCAGTGGAAGGGGCAACTGGCCTACGCCGCCGTCTCGCTCAACTTCTATAACCGCAAGCCGGATTTCGACCTGTCGAAAATGTATGACGAGCAGATCGCCCGTTATTCCTTGTTCCCACCCGTGCCGGGCACCCATTCCTATGCCGCGTTCGGCCACCTCGACGGCTATTCCGCCATCTACTACACCTATGTCTGGTCCAAGGCGATCGCGCTCGACCTGTTCACGCGGTTCAAGGCGGATGGCATCCGTAACCCGGCGACGGCCGTGCGGTATCGCAAGCTGGTGCTGGAACCCGGCGGTTCGGAAGACGCCAACGTATTGATCCAGGACTTCCTCGGTCGTCCGCTCAGTTTGGACGCCTTCAAGGCGGAGCTGGCCCAAAAGGGGTAATCGGTTGCTTCCGGCGCACAACGCGCGCCGGAGGTTATTTCGGCAGGGTGGCCTCACCGTTGACGGTCAAGCCAGTTGAGACCGTTTCGGCATGGCCCGGCTGCCCGCCACCGAGGTTGACGATATACGCGCCGGGCACGACCTTGCGCATCCCCTGGGCATCGACCTGCGATAGGGCGCGGCTATCCAGTGTGAAGCTGACGACGCGGCTTTCGCCGGCCTTGAGATGCACGCGGCTGAAGCCCGCCAGAACGGGTTTCGCGGCATCGCCTGGCTTGGCGACATAGAGTTGCACCACTTCGTCGCTGTCGCGCTTACCCGCATTGCGCACGGTGACACTGGCCGTAACCGCGTCTCCGGCCGAGATCGCCGGTGCCGACAGTTTAACGTCGGCATAGGCGAAGCGCGTATAGCTGAGGCCATGCCCAAAGGGGTATAGCACCGGGCCGTCGAAATAGCGGTATGTGCGGCGCTTCATGGAATAGTCTTCGAAGGGCGGCAGATCGGCGACATCGCGATAGACGGTGTAGGGCAGGCGGCCCGCCGGGCTGACCTTGCCGGTAAGCACGCGGGCGATGGCTTCGCCGCCGGCTTCGCCCGGATACCAGGCCTGCACGACGGCATCGGCGTTTTGCTCGACCCAAGGGTCGGAGATCGCTCCGCCGGTCAGATAGACGACGACCAGCTTTTTACCGGTGGCCTTTACCGCCTTGAGCATCTGCTGCTGCGTGTCGGGCAGGGCCAGGCTGGTCCGGTCCCCGCCGGAAAAGCCGGGATAGTTGACCGCCATTTCTTCGCCTTCCAGATCCGGCGACAGGCCGACAAAGGCCACGACGATGTCACTGGCCTTGGCCGCGGCAACGGCACCGTCGATCAGCGGTTGGACAGGCGCCACCCAGTCCAGCGAGATGGCACGGTCTTCGGCTGCCCGCACGTAATCGATACGAATGTCGTGCGGCCGCGTATCGGTGAAGGTGATGGCGACCGGCGCCATCGGCGGCTGCGCGCAGGCGCCACCCCCGCAATAGGCCTGGTCCTTGCCGGCGGCCTGAGCCAATTCCGGTGTGATGACCAGCTTGCCGTCCACCCACACCTTGACCTCAGGCATGGGTTGGCCTTGCCGAGGCGGTTGCATCCGGAAGCCTAACTTGTAGGTCCCAGCGACCGGCGGCACCAGAACCCCCGTCCAGCGGACGGAAAAATTCATTGGCTCGAAGCCGTCGGGCGCGGTGCGATAGAAATCGAAATTGATCACCGGATCGACACGGGTGAGTTTGGCTGTGCCCGTAAACGTCTTGTTGTCGAAATATTTGCCCTTGAGCCCGGCAACGGCGCTCCCGGCGGCAGGATGCAGGAAGGTTTCTGGCACCGGCATGCGCATGCCATCAACCAGCGACGCACCGGGGGCATAGCTGACGTTTTGGGCTCCGAACGCGGTTCGCATGGCGTCCAGCGGCAGGGACGGATTTACCGGCGCGCCGGTGTAATTGCCCTCTACGCTCTGCAATAACTGGGCGTTCGGCCCGATGACGGCGATCCGTTCGCGGCCCGTCAATGGTAGCAGGTCCTTGGGGTTGGACAGGAGCACAATGGCTTCTTCGGCGGTGCGCAGCGCCAGGGCCCGATGGGCTGTTGAATTAATTTCACTGGCGGGTATGGCATCATATTTGCCGCCATCAATCAGCCCCATGCGAATGCGCGCCGCCATTAGCCGTTCCAGCGAAACGTCGAGTTCGGCTTCGCTGATCAGGCCGCGTTTGACGGCTTCGGGCAGGGCCTTGTATGTCGAGCCGCAATCGAGATCGGAGCCGGCCTTGACGGCTGCCGCCGAGGCCGTGGCCGCATCGGGATATTTCTTGTGCCCGGTCACCATGTCGTCGATCGAATCGCAATCGGTGACGATGAAGCCCTTGAACCCCCAGTCTCCCCGGAGGCGGTGTTGCAGCAGCGGGCTTTCGCAGGCCGGGAAACCGTCGATGGCGTTATAGGCGCACATCAACGAGTCGGCCTTTGCGTCCACAATGGCGGCGCGGAAGGCGGGCGTGTAGGTATCCTCTAGATCGAACGGCGATACATCGACATTGAAGCCGTGGCGCAGGGGTTCGGGACCCGAATGGACCACGAAGTGCTTCGGTGTGGCTATGCCCTTGTAATAGAGGGTGTCATTGCCCTGGATGCCGCGAATGAAAGCCACAGCCATGTGCCCGGTCAGATAAGGGTCTTCGCCATAGGTTTCCTGGCCCCGGCCCCAGCGAGGATCGCGGAAGATATTGATATTGGGCGACCAGTAGTTGACGCCGAAATAGCGGTCGGTACCGGAGGGATCTCGGGCGAGGGCGGCATTGTGATTGGCGCGGCCTTCGATGGCGATGGCGTCGCCTATGTCCTGCATCAAGGGCGCATCCCACGTGGCGGCAAGGCCTATGGCCTGCGGATAGACGGTGGCATGACCCGCGCGCGCAACGCCGTGCAGTACCTCATTCCACCAGCCGTAGCGTTTGAGGCCAAGGCGCGGAATGGCTGGCGCATTGTCCTGCATCTGGGCGGCTTTTTCTTCCAGCGTCATGCGCGAGACCAGATCGCGGGCGCGCGCCTCAGGCGTCAGGCTTTTATTGAGATAGGCCTCCGCGGGCGACAGGGCCAGCGCAGCCTGGCTGCACAGGGGAAGGACGCTCAAGCCAATGACGAGCGCGAGCGGAGCGACCGACGCCAAAAGGCGACCTGCCGGGGTCAGGGAGCGAGTCATGGGCATTTCCTTTGTGCAAACGGGGCGCATCTGGCGGCGCCTGTGTCTACGTTAGCGGTAACATTTAATCCCGTTGGGCGTCAAGTTGCACATCTGACCATGGCGGAGCAGTGGTCAAACCTATTATTCTGCGGCGAACCTCAAGGCGCTGTCAAAGCTGAGGCCGCGCGGTGCGAATGCGCAGGCGACGGCGATGAATTCGACTCCGGCGGCGCGGGCCGCGTCATAAGCTAGCCCAAAGGCAGGGTCACAATCCCGGGCGATGGCGAAATCGCTGCAATCGTTTCTCTGGATGCAGAAGATGACGACAGCCCTATAGCCGGCCTTCACCATTTCTATTAGCTCATATAGATGCTTGGCCCCGCGTTCCGTTACGCAATCGGGAAATTCAGCGTGTCCTGACCGGCGTGACAGGTGGACATTCTTTATTTCAATATAGGCGTCGGGCAGGGCGGGATGGCCGCTGGCGTATAGATCGATACGTGAATTTTGCCCGTATTTCTTCTCTGGCTGAATGTGGCCATAGCCGGCGACCTCGGGGATCAGGCCGTCACGGATGGCCAAGGCGATAAACCGGTTGGGCCATTGTGTGTTGACGCCGACCCATACCCCGCGCTCCATGAGGGCTTCGAGCCGATACGACAATTTTTTGGTCGGGTCGTCGAGCCAGGTGACCAGTGCCGGCGTGCCCGGTTCGAGCAGACCGAGCATCTTGCCGGGGTTGGGGCAGTGTGCTGTAATGGTTTCCCCGGTATCCAATTCGATGTCGGCGAAGAATCGCTTGTATCTGGCGACCAGTCGGCCTTGAATAAGGCCGTTGAAGCCGATCAATAGGTTTTCCACCGGAGTGCCTTTCATGACGACCAATCCAACCGCCGCCATCATGATTATTGGCGATGAGATCCTGTCCGGGCGTACCATCGACACCAATGTCAACACAATCGCCAAATTCCTCGGCGCCCTGGGTATAGACTTGAGGGAGGTGCGCATGGTTCACGATGACGAAGCGCAGATCATCGACACCGTCAACGCATTGCGCGACGACTGCGACTACGTCTTTACCACAGGCGGCATTGGGCCGACGCACGACGATATCACGGCCGATTGTATGGCAAAGGCATTCCAGGTTGCCATCAGCGAGCATCCCGCCGCGCTCAAGGCGCTGACCGATCGGGCGATCAAGATGGGATGGGCGCTCAACGACAACAGTCGGCGCATGGCGCGCATCCCGCATGGCGCTGAATTGATCGCCAATCCAGTATCGGCCGCGCCAGGTTTCCAGATCGGCAATGTCTTCGTCATGGCTGGCGTGCCCAAGATCATGGAGGCCATGCTGGAAGACGTGGCGCCGCGCCTGCGCACCGGCCGTACGGTCAAATCGCGCACCATCAAACTGTCTTATGTCGGCGAAAGTTATGCCGCCGACGCTTTACGTGAAATCAACGGACGCTATCCGCAACTGTCGCTGGGCAGCTATCCGTACGGTCTGTCGCTGAATGGTGAGTTCGGCACCCAACTTGTGGTGCGCGGCCAGGATGTTGAGGCGCTGGATGCTGCCGTAAACGAGCTGAAAGAGGCTCTAGTTTCGGTCGTGGAGTCCGGGAAAGACCGTAACCCGTTGGCCGGCTTTGAAGAAATAACCGCTTAATCTGAGGAATGTACATGAGATCATCCGCCCCATTGGCCACCGCCCTGGCCGCTATCCTGGCATTGACGGCGGTTACCGCGGTAGACGCCAAGCCTCAGAAAGCCAAGGCGCCGGCGGCAAGCGCGCCTGTGGCCGTGCCGGTGTTCGAGCAGGCCGCCGCCTTGCGCGATGCCGCGCTGAAGTCGAACGTCGCCTATGATTTCCTGGAAGAACTAACCACGCGGTTCGGTCCGCGCCCGGCCGGCAGCGAGTCCGAAAAACGCGCGGCGGAATGGGCGGTCAAAAAGCTGACTGAGCTCGGTTTCCAGAACGCCCATATCGAGAGTTTTCCGCTCCATGTGTGGGCGCGCGGTGGTCCGGAAACCATCGCCATCACCGGTGATTTTGCCCAGCCCCTGGTCGGCGTATCGCTGGGTGGCTCCACGGCAGGAACGGTCGAAGCCGAAACCGCGATGTTCGACACCTATCAGCAATTCCTCGATTCAAAGCAGGATGTGACCGGCAAGATCGTTGTCATCCTTCAGCCCATGGCCAAGGCGTCGAATGGGTCCGGCTATGGCCGCATGTCGGGTACGGTTCGCTCCAAGGGGCCGATCGAAGCCCAAAAACGCGGCGCGGTCGGCTTTGTCATGCGTTCGCTCAGCACCGACAATAACCGTTTCCCGCACGCCGGCGCCTCGACCTGGACCGACGGCAAGGGCATTCCGTCCATGGCGATCAGCGCGCCGGACGCCGCGCAGCTGTCGCGCATCCATGCCATGCAGGCCAAGGGGACAGCCGGTCCGATCACCATCAAGATGACGACGACCGGCATTTTCAAAGGCCTGGGCACATCGCAGAACGTCGTGGCGGATCTGGTTGGCTCTGAACATCCGGAACAGGTCATTGTTGTTGGCGGACACCTCGATAGCTGGGATCTGGGCACGGGTGCCATCGATGACGGCGCGGGCACGGCGATCACCATGGCCGCCGCCAAGGTCATGATTGACCATGATCTCAAGCCCAAGCGCACGATCCGCGTTGTCTTCTGGGGCTCCGAAGAAGTCTCCCAGCCCGCGGGTTCGCCCACTAGCGAAACGGGTGGTGGCGCGTTCCGCGAAGCGCATAAGGCGGAACTGTCGAACTATGTCGTCCACGCCGAATCCGATTTCGGTGCCGACAAGATCAACAATATCGCCCTGAGGGAGACCGACCACCCGACCTTCGTTACCGATATCGGCAATCTGCTCTATCCGCTTGGCATCTATATCGACACCAAGGCCGTGCCGAACGGCGGTGAAGATTCGGGCGCCATGAACGATTTCGTTCCGGCCTTCGACCTGAATCAGGACGGCTACCGCTATTTCGACACGCACCATACGCCCAACGATACGATCGATCGCGTTGATCCGCAGCAACTGAACCAAAACGTTGCGGCCTACACGGCGACCCTGTGGTTGATCGCCAATACCGATGTGCGTTTCAAGCTTCCGCCCAAGGACGCCAAGTAGCCTGATCCATTCGGTTGCGCGGTTCTGGCGATCAAACCTGCCGGAACCGTGCGACGGACACTTTACGAGTCGCTTCATTTCAGGCAGAAGCATCCGTCCTACCGTCCGGGCATGCGGCCATGGCGAAATTGGTAGACGCAGCAGACTTAAAAGCAAAACACAACAAAACAAAAAACTAAAAAACGTTGTAAAAACAGTCGTTTTCAGATAAATTAAAGACCGTAAGACCTAGCACGCTCCTAGCACAAAATCACTGTGCTAGCACACGGAGGGGCCGGTATGGAAACGACGCGCCATTCATTGATGGATAATCGGGTTCAGATTTATCTGCGGCCGGGCAGCCCGCACTGGCAGTGTTCGTGTTCGGTAAACGGGCAACAGCGGCGGGCGACCACCAAGGAAGATAGCCTTGCGCGGGCCAAGGATGTGGCCCGCGACTGGTATTTAGGTTTGATGGGAAAATATCAGGCTGGCGAGTTGAAGAAGGGCAAAACCTTCAACGAGGTAGCCGATGTCTTCACTAAAGAATACCGTGTCATCACCCAGGGAGAACGCAGCGAACGCTACGTCGATGGCAAGGATGATAAAATCCGCGTCCATCTCGGCCCCTTCTTTGGCAACAAGATCGTAACGGAGATCACTCCCGGTATGGTGCAGGATTATCGCGTGCACCGCATGACCTCGCGTAAGGACGCCAACGGCAAACCTAAAAGGCCTTCGCGCAGCACGTTACATCAGGAGATTGTTACCCTTCGGCAAGTCCTCAAAACGGCCAATCGGCATGGTTGGTTGCCTTACCTGCCTGACCTTTCAACGCCCTACAAAAGTTCTGGCAAAATCTCTCACCGTGCTTGGTTCTCGCCAGCAGAGTACCAAATGCTCTACGAGGCGACCCGCGACCGGGCCAAAAAGCCTCCTCGGATTGATGACAAACCCGCATACGAAGATTTGCACGACTTCGTGCTGTTCATGGTCAATACCGGTCTCAGGCCGGATGAAGCTCACCGCCTTGAATTTCGAGACGTTGCCATCGTCACCGATGAGCCAACGGGCGAACGCATCCTCGAAATCGAAGTGCGCGGTAAGCGCGGCGTCGGGTACTGCAAAAGCATGCCGGGCGCAGTACTCCCCTTTAGCCGCCTTAAGAAGCGTAGTAACGGCCAACCGGCAGACCGCCTGTTTCCGAAGTTCATGGATTATCTTCTGAACTCGGTACTCAAAAGTATCGAGATCGGCACCGGGCCGGATGGCAAGCCGCTTAATATGAAAAAGGATCGGGAAGGTCAGCCCCGCACGGCCTACAGCCTTCGTCACACCTACATCTGTCTGCGTCTGATGGAAGGCGCAGATATTTACCAGATCGCGAAGAATTGCCGAACGAGCGTCGAGATGATCGAGAAATATTACGCTTCCCACATCAAAGACCGGCTAGACGCGTCTGCCATCAACGTGCGCAAACCTAAGGCCTCAGCCAAGAAGGCTGCGAAATCGGAAGTGGAAAATCGCATTTAACCGTTGTTTTGGTTCGGAATCCTTCTCGACTAGCGCAAAACCGCCCTCTATAAGGTTCGCTTGGTTATGCGGGCGTGGCGAAATGGTAGACGCTACAGACTTAGACCAACGATTGAGTGCCTTTGGGGAAACCCAAGGAGTATAACTGCTCAAATTCGGGGAACCCTGTGAAATGGCAATCCCGAGCCAAGCCAGCGTCGGAAACGCCGCCGGAAGGTGTAGAGACTAGACGGGCAGCACCTAAACCCTTTCAGGGCATGGTGAAGGGATAGTCCAGACCACGAACGCACATGCGGCGGCGAAAGTCGAAGTGGTATGAAAATCTGTCGGGGGCAACCCCATGCCGGTTCGAGTCCGGCCGCCCGCACCAACTTCTCACTAAGCCTATGGGAGATTGAAGAATCCACATGCCAAAAAACGGCATAAATCGGAACCGATGTGCCGCCCTTTATGAAGGCTGCCTGAACGGGCAAGCCGTTGGCCACAGATCGCATGTACATGCGTCGGCCATCACCTGCTAGGCTTTAGTCGCTTACTGGCTATGAGTTGAAGTCTGAATAGACGGGCTATGTTGAACGGCTAAACTGAAAGCCGTTATTTCGCCCAAATCGGGAAATTCACCCTTCTTCGGCAGCCACAACCATTTTGTATCTTCATAAAGCAAATACAGATACATATGATTTCGTTGGAAAAAATCTGATAAACTCAAACTTGCCCGTTCGTGTTTGGCATGGCCAATGATGGTGTTCCGCAGCCGTCTGAACTCGGTCGCTACGGAAGGCGACACATCCTCGGGATAAGCACTGATGTCGTTCTCCCAGGCAGGCGCCCTCCCTTCCAAAATCGCTGCGCGCCGTCTGGTAATAATTTTTTGAAACTCGCGGGTAAGTAGGCGATCCGCTTCATCCGCACGGATCGAGGTTGTATCACGTCGATCTCTGTTAATTGCACCCATCATAAATTCATAGAGATGATGGACGAACCGGGCATATGAGTTATAGGCCCGGTAGGAGGCGCGGCGAGGATTTGTGTCTGGGAAAAACTTTGTCGTCCAATGTACCAACTCGTTGAAGGCATCGTCACAGCGCATAAATTCATGCTGAAGTGAAATGACCAGCGCCTTGTCCGTCTCGTCTCGAATTTGAAACTTCATGTGCCCCCTCGCAGTGAATATACGGTATTTGACCGTATCTCATTCACACTGCCTGCCTATCCTCTGCCCATGATCTTGTTCCATTCGATCTCATACCCGGCGGCTTGAAGCTCCTGCCCGAGCTTTACCTTCCAGCCGCCGGCATCATCCAGTTCCGTGTAAACCACACCCAGATAATCGCTTGGAATCTCCACAATGCCCTTCTTGAGAGCGCATACTTTGTCCCGACCAAGCTTGCCGACAAAATAACCCAACTCAAGAACAACATTTTGCCGCGCACGATCCTGCAAATCCTTTTGCTGCTTGCTGCGCCCAATATCATCCGGCGTTAAGAGCACAATGGCGAAGCCAACATTAGAGTTGGCAACAAGTTTTTCAGGAATTGTCATGCCCCGGCTTGCTTGCTCATGAAGGATTACGGGTTCAAAACCTACTGTCGTAACAAACCGCGCCACCATTTCCCTTGTCGCATCGTCATGGCCGTGAACGATAAAAATGCGTTTCAAATCGGTTGGCTCCGTTTGT
The DNA here is from genome assembly GCF_032490435.1 of Asticcacaulis aquihabitans. NCBI lineage: Bacteria > Pseudomonadati > Pseudomonadota > Alphaproteobacteria > Caulobacterales > Caulobacteraceae > Asticcacaulis > Asticcacaulis aquihabitans. The sequence goes on along the minus strand of NZ_JAVGWM010000006.1, from coordinate 219,334 downwards.
ACTGGGCTTTGAATTGATACTCTAGTTTCCAGATATGACCTGTAGTCCCGACCAAACGGGATAATAACTGCCCCAGTAAGTTTACGGATTCCAGCAATTAACTTGTTCCCGCTGTAATACCAATGGTGCGAGAAATTCATGAACCAACTAGGCTCCGCAGCCGCACGCTGGATCAAAACAAGCGTCAAACCAAGTTCTTCTTCCCGGTCACTCGGCCATTTTAGCGATGCCGACCCCATCATACCTTTGCCGCCATCCGACTTGGCGATAAACGCATCAAAATCTACCCCGGCTTTAAGCGCTTCATTGGTTTCCCTGAGTTCTTCGGCATTAAGAGCGTGGTCGAGGCGTTTTAAGGGGCGCTCGTAGGTATTGTAATCTGCTGCCTGCAAATCAAGGATGGCATTATTAACCTCCGCAAGCGCCGTTTTTAGTGACATTCACACTTCCCCTTCATCGTTGCTTTCCAGACGCGCCTGAGCGGCTTTCTCCAGAATGCCTTCTCGGTATTTTTCTTTCATGTCGTTCGCAATCGACATCACCGTTTTATTGCCAGCATATGAGGCAACTCGCGCGTCTAATGAGGTTTCCATCTGCTGAATCGCCTGCTCTATGCTCGCGGGGTCATGCGGGTCAAAACGAACTTGAGCAATGTCGCCGTCAAGCTCCGCCATTGCCTTTGAAAGCTGATCCAGCTCTTTCGTTAATTTGTCCAATCCTTGGATATTAATCATGCGTTCCTCCATGAGATCTGAATTTCCGTCTCGCGCGAATCACCGCTGACCAGAATTTTCAGCATGATATTTCCGCGTATGTGAAACAATGTTTTTCTTTTGTTCTCGAAATCGCATCCTTACAACGACCACGAACAGAAATATTATGACTCGCGCATTTTGATATGTTTGATAGGATTGCCATCTCGAATTGCGATCACATACAGGAGGAAAACAATGAGTGACAATCTGAATCGCCGCCAGCCTGAAGACCCGAAAAAGATCAATATCCATGAGTCATGGGAATTAGATTATTGGTCAAAGAAATGGAACGTGACACACCAGCAACTCAAGGATGCCGTGAAAGCCGTAGGCGTACAAACCTCCGCTGTCGCTAAGCATCTTGGTAAGACTTGGCCGTAACAGTCGGCAGCAATCATCGTTTGAAAATGGCAGGGTCGCAATCCTGCTATTTTGTTTAAATGCGTGGCGGGCTCTGGACTGGCAGCGGAATAGATCGCACGCATCATGCAACTTTCCTGCGCCAGCTTACGGAGGCGGCGCGGGAATGTTGTCTATCGCCATCATCAAGTTTGCCAAGTGAATACGTAGGTTGGCTAGATCTACCGTGACTCTTAATTTAGGTCTGCTGGACAAGTCGAGCACGGTTCCCAGCACTACGTCAGAATGCTGCATGAGGGTAATTAGATTTTCCCCGTTGGGGCCGTTTTTGGCGTCAAACCAATTCCTGACAGCGCGCTCATTGGTCTCAGTAAGTCGCGCCACTGTTTTTACAGCAGATGGCCCGCCACCAAATTCACTTCGCAGCGCTAAGGCAATTGCCGGAATAAATAACAGGTGGGCGGTTTCATTTTCTTTCGGAAAAGTTTTTCCATTTTTTGACTGAATATTTCGGTCGTTTTTAGGAAAGGACATTTCAGCACGCTCCCGATATTCTGAAAAATAAAGACAAAATTGTCTTCCCGAGGATTGTTCAGAAGTAAATGTGACACTCGATGATGATTTCGGCGAACTCGTTAAAGGACGACGACACCTCCCGAAAGCAGAGGGTTGCGCAGTATGTTCGCATGTCAACAGAGCATCAAAAGTATTCGACCGAAAACCAAGCCGAAATCATTGCCCAATATGCAGAGCGTCGGGGTTTTGAGGTCGTCCGCACCTACGAAGATTCTGGAAAAAGTGGGCTCAGTTTAGATGGCAGGCAGGCCTTACAGCGGCTAATAGCGGATGTTCAGGCCGGTAAGGCGGACTTTACCGCCATTCTTGTCTATGACGTGAGCCGCTGGGGCAGGTTCCAGGATGCCGACGAAAGCGCGCATTATGAATTCATATGCCGCGAGGCAGGCATTACCGTTCATTATTGTGCTGAGCAATTCGAGAACGATGGTAGTCTTAGTGCCACGATCATAAAAAGTATGAAGCGGGCAATGGCTGGCGAGTATAGCCGCGAGCTATCCGCCAAAGTCTTTACGGGCCAATGCCGGCTTATTCGATTAGGGTTTCGACAGGGTGGCCCCGCCGGCTACGGGTTGCGGCGGCAACTTCTCGATGAGCACCGCATGCCCAAAACAGTATTGGCGCGCGGCGAACAAAAGAGTCTTCAGACAGACCGGGTAATCCTCACGCCGGGGCCGCCTGAAGAGGTTGAACTGGTGCGCAGGCTTTATCGAATGTTCGTGGTTCAGCGTCGATCGGAACGCGAAATCGCCAATGTCCTGAACCTTGAAGGTACGGTCACCGACATGGGCAGACCTTGGACACGCGGCACAATCCATCAAATTCTGACAAATGAAAAATACATCGGCAATAATGTCTATAACCGCAGGTCATTTAAGCTGAAAAGCAAGCGGGTCGTCAATGTACCTGAGATGTGGGTGCGTGGTGATCACGCGTTTGAAGCAATTGTGGAAACTGACTATTTCGAGGCCGCACAAAAGATAATCCAAGATCGCAGTCGCCGGTTTACCGACCAGGAACTTCTCAATAGCCTCTCAGCACTTCTCAGCGAAAAAGGCTGGCTTTCTGGGCTCGTAATTGACGAGCTGGACGACATGCCTTCCAGTTCGACCTTTCGGCATCGTTTTGGCAGCCTCATTAATGCCTATCATCTTGTCGGCTATTCACCGTCACGAGATTACCGTTACATTGAAACTAACAAAAATCTGCGGGCGATGCATCCTGATATTGTCGCTCAAGTGATTGCTGACATTCAGGCTTCTGGCGGTACGGTGCGACGCGATCCCCTAAATGATCTCCTCACAATCAATGAAGAGTTTTGCGCTTCGGTTGTCATCGTGCGCTGCCACGTGACACCGGCAGGGAGCCTGAGGTGGAAAGTCCGTCTGGACAGTGGCTTGCGTCCTAGCATTACAATAGCGGTGCGGATGGCACCCGATAATATCACCCAGCGGGATTACTACCTGCTGCCGTGGTTCGACGTACACGCGGAACCAAGCCTGCAGTTGGCGTCCGAAAACGGCGTTCTCTTAGATGCCTACAGATTTGATACGCTCGATGCCTTCCTAGATCTCACCCGGCGCGCACCAACCAGGGTTTCACTATGACAGATATGCCAGAAATACGCATGATCCCCGTTGATGCCATTACGGTGCTGAACCCCCGTCATCGAAACAAACGCATCTTTCAGGAATTGGTGACAAGCATCAGCAATCTGGGACTGAAAAAGCCCATCACAGTCAGTCAGCGGATTGGTAAATTGCGCTATGATCTGGTGTGCGGACAGGGCCGCCTTGAGGCTTTTGTTGCCCTGGGGCAGTCGGAAATACCGGCCATCATCCTCGATGCAACCGAAGAAGATTGTTTCGTCATGAGCCTGGTAGAAAACCTTGTCCGGCGCCAACATTCTTCACTGGAACTGGTGCGGGCCATTGGGGCGCTTAAGGAGCGCGGGTACTCACTTCCGGAAATCGCCAAGAAAGTCGATTTTAGTCCGGAATATGTTTATGCCATTTGCTGTCTTCTCGAAAATGGGGAGGAAAAATTAATTGCCGCCGTGGAGCGCGGCGTGATGCCACATACTATCGCCATGGAAATTGCCCGTGCGAAGGATGGGGAAGTGCAGCAGGCTTTGGCGCAAGCCTATGAGGACAAGGCAATCCCCGGCAATCAGGTGTTGGCGATCAGGCAGATCATTGAACAACGCAATACCAGCGGCAAAGGCATTGCCGTCAAGGCATCCCCACAGCGTAGTACGGCGAGACCCGTTACATCTGACGGTCTCATACGGGCGTACCAGAAGGAAACCGAACGTCAAAAATTGCTAATCAAACGCGCTTCGCTTGCCCGCAGCCGTTTGCTTTTTGTGTCAAACGCGTTGAAGCGCCTACTAAGCGACGAACATTTTGCAGCGCTTCTGCGTGCAGACGGTCTTCATACATTACCTCGCGCTTTGGCAGAGCGAATGGAAACAGGGAAGGCGTAGCCCAATGTCGGAAAAGGTCAGAATCGCTTTTGAGCGTCGGGTAGTATCACTCGCATTGGAAAATATACTGCCGTCAAAAATCCTACCGGCTGCCATCGCGCAAACGGTTAAGTATCGTAGGATTATCAATTCAGTGCTTCAAGCGGGCTTGGTAGAGCCGCTTGCTGTAGCCCCGCAAAAAGGCAACCAGTTCCTATTACTTGATGGGCATATCCGACTTGAGGCCTTGAGGCAGCAAGGTGCCACCCATGCTGCCTGCATTATCGCTGATGACGACGAGTCGTTCACACATAACAAACGCGTCAACCGGCTGCCAGCCATTCAGGAACATCACATGATTGTCCGGGCGGTGGAGCGCGGCGTATCAGAAGCAAAGTTAGCGAGCTGGTTGGATGTGGATGTAAAAGTCATCCGTCAGCGCCGCCATATGCTGAACGGAATCAGCCCGGAAGTGGTAGAGTTTTTGAAAGAAAAATCGCTGAGTCATCATGTGTTCCAGCGGTTGCGGAAAATGAAACCGATCCGTCAACTTGAAGTAGCTGAATTGATGGTCTCCGCGAATAATTACACCGTCAATTATGTGAGTGCGTTGCTGGCAACCACTAAACCTACCGACTTGCATCGGCCGGATGACCTTAAAAAGGCCACTGGCCTTTCCACGGAGCAAATGGCGCGACTTGAACGAGAAATGTCTGCCATCAGTGAAGATTACAAAGAGATGGAAATGTCCTACGGCGACGATATGTTGGTTTTGGTAGTTGCGGCTGGATTTTTGGAGCGGCTTCTTTCCAAACCTGACATCGCGCATTTCCTAGCCAGTCGGCATCCCGAATTCTTGGAAAATTTCCGCGCCATTGTCTCGGCGACATCGCTCGATCAGTCCGCGATGGTAGCTTAGGCAGCGGAAAATCACGGCGACCGCCGCCATGCCGCTACCAGTTCCGCAATCGCCGCAATCAAATTCCCCAAAGCCGTAAGCAAAATGCTGATCTCAGTGCAGGTCATAAATCCTCCTTCGGTGATGCGCCGGATGGCGCGATGGTGAGGAGGTTCCCGCCGGCCGTTAAAACCCGCTGGGCAAGGCCGTAAGCCGCTAGCGGTCGAAGCTGCACAAGCCTTGGCGCGGAAGCGAGCGCCTTGCCCCATCGGGTGCGGTCGGCCACACCGCCCGAAATCCTGAGTGCCTTCTCCGGCGCACGCCGCCGCCGGATCATCCATCACCGGCACTGGCAGCCTGTTGTTCAGGCTCTAGCCAATTGCCCCATCACTTCGTGCGAAACCATAGCGGGCTTCGATATGTGAGCGTGAAGGCGCAGGCCCGGCAGCATTAAACCCGGCTCGTTTCCGCGCCCTGCGGGCTTGTGCAACTCCGCCCCCTGCGGGCGCTGCGCGGGGTATGACTGCCGCCTCCATGGCCTGCGCCCTTGGCTCCCCATGAAGCCGCGAATGGTTCGCGGCAAAATGAAGGAGACCGACATGGCTAAATCCCAACCCACCAAACAGACCGGCAAGAAGCCGACCCATCGCCTCTACCGCGTCACCGGCGACGGCGAAAACTCCAGTTGGACACCCATCGGTGCCGCCTGGCTGCATCAGGATGGCAATGGCTTCAGCATCACTTGCGACGCCGTACCGCTTCAGGGCCGCATCGTCATGCGCCGCATCACCGAACGCGCGGAGGCCTTCCATGCGTAAGGAACGCACCATCACCACCCAAACCATCGACTGGCAGGGCATCACCCTGTCAGTCTCCTACGAAGCGGATTACCTGAATATCAGCCGCCACAGTGGTTTCGCCACCGCCCACCTGCAAGTCCAGGCTCCGGTGCCGTTGCCATTCACCGAAACCGGCTACCGTTCCCATTTCCTCCCCGCCGAGGAAGTGGATGAACTTGGCGGCCCGGTGGCCTACGTCCTGGCATGGTTGGATGAAGCCGCACAAAGCCCCGCTTGGCGCAAACAGCAAGAGGCCGCCCGCCAGCTCTCTCTATTTTGAGGGAGTTGGCGAAAAGTTCGTTAATCCAAAATTAACCAAATTTTAGCGATCCATGCGGTATTATACAACGCATATAACCCGCGATGAGAGTAATCTATAACGCCCGATTTGACAGATAGCTCTACATCTCCGGCTCAGGGAGCGCAGCACCCTGAGCCGCCGCAGGCTAGCCTGCGCGCCGAATTGGCGGGGCAGATCGCATCCGCGCAATCCGAACTGCAAAGCCAGTTAGCCGAGCTTCAACGTGCATCTGGTGACAGCAGCCTGACCAGCGAACTGCAAGGGCAGTTGCATGTGCTGGGGGCCCTCGGTCAGTTCCTGTCCAGCGCCGATGGTTCCAGCCTCTCTCAAATCCGTGCCGAACTGGCAACATCGGTAGCCGCCGTTCGTTCCATCGCACAGCAGGCGCAGACAGCTATCGCTGCCGCGCACGTATCGGAAGCCGCCAAACAGGCGGCGGAATATGCCGCTGCCACCGTCGAAATTGATCGCAAAGTGGCCCCCATCCTCGCGGCCGACCGTGAAAACAGCGCCCTGGCCCATGCCATGGCCAATCGCTTCGGCATCGACCTATCGGGTTACGATCAGGAACGCGAAACATTGCAGCGCCAGCAGCAGGAAGCCGCCGCCCACGGTGACAAGGTTGGGCAACGGCAGGCCGATGTACTGGTGGCCGAGAACACCTACAACAGCATGGCCGCCAGCGCCGACCATATCAAAGACCCGGCAGAACGCCGCCGCTACCTGCAAGCCATGCAGGAGCAGCAGCAGAATGTTGAAAAACTCAAAGCCGCATTGGCCGAACAGTTGGAATTGCAAGCGCAGAACCTTGCCCATGATAAGGGCTTGTCTCCAGCAGAAACCACGGCCTTCATTGCCCAATATAAAGCCGAAGGCATGTCGCAGGCAGAGGCGCGTGGCCATGATCTTAAGGGTGCCGATCAGGCGCAGGCCACACAGCTTCGTCTTGAAGCCGAAGTAAAGCGCGTACAGGCGCAGGAAGTGAAGGCAGCGCCCGCCTTATTGCAGGTCGATACCACCCTGACGCCAGAGGCCAAGGCGCAAACCCAAAAAGCCGCCGCTGCCATCACTGCCGGGTTCGATACCTTCGCAGCTTCCATCAGCCTTGATGGTACGCCACAGATAGCCTTGAGCACCACCACGGATGCCCACAACAAAGTCGAAGTTCCGCCAGTTGCCAAGGCCATTGATGGTGCGGCTCAAGGCCGGGCATAATCATGCCATAGCCGCTTGGCAAAGCGGCGTTCTTCCTGCCCCACCGCTTGCTGGTAGATACTGGTCGTTTCCAGCCGCGCATGTCCCATCCAGCGTTGGGTGATCGCACCGGGAATATTCTTCTCGGCATTGGCCACACCAAACCCGTGCCGCAGCCCTTTCGGGTTGGCTTGCGGCCCGCGCACTTCTGCCGCCGCCATCACATCCTTGACACGCCGCCACGCCGTCTGCCTGCACCATGGCCAGATAGCGACTTCCCGCTGCATGGCCGAGCAATGCCCCACCAGTTCCCGCATCAGCCGCGACGGCACCGGCACCGCCCGGAAAATCAGCTTCCGTCGTTTCAACGTGCGGAACACGATGGAGAGCGTCCCCGCGTCAAGCTGCTGTGGCGTCAGTTCCAGCGCCTCGCTGATCCGGCAGCCCGTAAAGGCCAGCACCATGCAAAACAGACAGGTTTCTTTGTCAGCCCTTTCGCTTTCTTTCAGAAAACGCAGCCGCTCGTCTAGGCTCAGGTATTTCCGCCTGCCCAAACCATCAAAGAGTGTCAAACCATAGTCGGCATCCCCCCTCATGGCCGCACCTCGCGTGAGGCTGCAACAGTATGAGGGATACGGTTGCAAGGTGGCAACGGGCTGAAATGCCTGAAAACCCGCCCAAAATGGAGCGAAAAGTGTTTTCGTTTCAGTTTGCTGTAAAAAGGAAACATATGCTGTCGTTACAGCCCACGCCTCGGCTTATCGTCAACAAAATCCCTCATACTGTTAAATTTTCCTCGCGTTTTATGGTTATGCGAGGGGAATATGCGTCAACATCTGGCAACCTTTTCTGCCGTCTTCTTGGTTTCACTCGTCACCCCTTATTTGGCGGTGTCCGCAGACACGGCCACCACTGGTGACAATGTCCTTTTAAAAGAGGTCGAGCGCTTCGATGACCTGTATCTTGTAGAGACACGCCAGACCTGTGCCGAAGGGAAGATGGCGGCAATCAAAGCCGATATGGACAAGGACAAGCGCCTCAAATCCAGTACGGCTTTGCCGGCTCCAGACATCTATTGCCGGAAGATACTGACAGAGAGCAAGCGGCGCGGGCATTTGGCAGATTTGTATATCAACCTTGCCCTGCAGGAGCAGGGATACAGCAGCCTCCATTTTGCCCAGCAGGCCCAGCTTCTCAAAAACAATGAATCCGGTCGCACCCTTGCGGCAGTGCTTCAAGCCGCCAATGCAGGCCAGCCGTCTTACACCAGCATCACCGGTAAACCGCGTGACCTGCCTTGTCCGCTGGCGCTGGATGCCGGATTTGCATGGGGGGCTGCCAACGCAATGGCGGCGGCACCCGTCACACTAACAGAAGCCGAAGCCAACACCATCGCCCTTCAGTGCTACGATGTGGCAACCACCACCATCACCATTCACGGCATCGCAATGCCTGCCTCAAAGGCTGGCCTGATCGCAGGTGCATGGCTGGCGAAGCAGTAAGGCAACCTGATGCCGGTTTGCTACGCTTCCGGCTGAACTTTGCCCACGCCTTGCGTTGGAGTGTCGATTGGTTAACAGTCGTTAACCGCTAGTTTGCCTGAGGGGGCCATGAGCGAGATTAAAGACTTATCACCGGAAGAAATCACCAAGCGCGCGTGGGAACGCTGGCGCGAGATGGATTTCTCGTGGGACGGCTTGGCGCTGCCATACAACGTAGAAATCAACGATGAGCGCGGCGCACGGCAGATAGATTGGAAGGCCAATGACGGCGCCAATAAAACGCTCCAACGATACTGGCTGATAGATCCTCAAACTGGTGATGAGCGCACCTATAAAGACTTGGTAGCTAACAAGGAAATCATAGAGGCCCCTGGGCAAAAGCCTTACCATATTGTTCATTTGCCGCTCTACTATGATGCCGAGGAAACGCAGCCGACCGTTAAACAGCAGGAGCCAGATAAAATTCGCCAGAAAATAAGCGAGGTGATTTCTGAAAGGATATTGGCGATTTGGGAACCCAAGGGCGAAAAGCGCATTTCCAATTTTCTTTGGCTAAACGGGGCAGTTTTACAAGATGTGGAATTCGACCATAGCAAAAGGGAAGATCAGCTCATTGCTGTATTCGACGATGCAATTTTCACGGAATATTTTGAACTTACTCATTTCGCCAAAAACGTGGCAGCCGATTTTGAGCGCGCGGTATTTTTAGGATATGCAAATTTTTCCGGCGTGGATAGTAGCGATGAGTTAAATTTTGAAAATTCGCACTTTTTGCAAATTGTAAATTTTTCAAAGTTTAATATTAACTATCTAAATTTAAATCAATGCTTTGTTAATGGTAATATCTATTTTGACAATTCCAAGATTAATTACATTTCAGCAGTAGAGTCTATATTCAATTCACAATTTAGGTCTAGTTATTTATTGTGCAATTCCGGTAAATTTGATGGTGTGAGATTCAATAAAAACATAAGTTTCATATCGTCAAAATTTTCAGAATCCATAATATTTCTCAATTGTGATTTCTTCAAAATAGTGGAGTTTTTAAAATGCACTTTATCGGATGTCTTTTTCCGAGATAGTACATTATACGATTATTTTCACTTCTATGGTTCAATCTTAGAAACGCTGGATTTCGAGCGTGTTAAGTGGCCCAAAGATTTTGATAAATGCCGAAAGGTATTTGAAAACACAACCTTCCTTGGCACAGTAAGCTTTGCTGGAGGGACCCCGACATCATTCGCAGCTTTTTACGGTGCTTTGTTTAAATGGGGAGTGCGGTTCGACCAAGTGACTGAGGCAGAAGCTGCTGCAAATTTTCAAAGAGAATTAAATGCTGCCAGAAATCATTGGCGGAATGAAGCGCCAGCGTCGCATATTTTTCTTAGCCACTTCGGTTTTGCTGCAAAGTCTTATCGGAGCGCTCGGGATCAGCTACTATTGGAAATCGAATCCGGTTGTCGCGCATTGAAACAGGCAATGGCCAATACTGCTGACAAAAATATGGAGCAAATTTTTTATAGGTTTGAAACACTCGCGCGGCGCTATCAGTCCAAAACTTCTGTACCTGAAAAAATTATTTCCAGAATTTATCAGCTTTCTTCCCGATATGGCGCTTCATATATGCGGCCAATGTCTGGGCTGCTTATTATTTGCCTTCTATTTTCAGCGGCTTATTGGCCACTAAGCCAAAAATCGCAAGAAATTTCTTGGCCCTACGCAGAACAATCCGTCGCCTATTTCCACCATCCCAACCCTAAGCATGACAACCTCTTGGTAGGATTTGTTGAAAATCTGTCTTCGTTTCGTCCACCTGTAGTGGGAGAAAGATATGTCGAGGTGCTAAGCGTTTCGGCCGGCCGGATATTTCCCTTCGGCGCCTTTGAAAATACCTCTGACGAGTTCGCCAAGACGGTGGATGCCAAAGGAAAATGGGCAGGCTTCGCGTTTAAATTGCTCGGCACTCTGGAATCTTTTCTGGCATTGACGCTCGCTTTTATGTTTGGCTTGGCCGTGAAGCGCCGCTTTCAGATCGTTTAATTGGGGTTCTTACCTACCTCGACGCCGGGCGGAAATTTTCTCAAGTTTCCTGCGTTCATCAGATGCCTTTAGCGATTCTACACGGTGATCAAATTCCGATGAAACCTTATCTCGCGCCGACATCACTTTAAAGCTGCTTTTCTCAACTTTATCAGTAAATAAGGACATATATACTCCATTAGTGAAATTTGTTTCTCCTATTAATTATAGTATCACTCTCAATATTATTGGGTGTTACAGTTATATTAAGTTTCTCAGCTCAAGGCTCTGTTCACCGCTCATGAAGATGCGTAGCCTCTGAACTGTCCCGCTTCCTGTCAAAAGTCCCTCTATAAGCGCAATGCGCGCATTACGGCCCTCAAGTTGCAGGCAGGTCCTTACCTGTCGCAAAAGGGGATTTTGTATGTCCATTTCGCCCGCGCACACCCAAATGCTCATGCACGCTGTTTCCATGGCGGCGCAGATTGCCGGCCAGAAGCTGAATGCCGAAACCAGCCGACAGGAAATAGAACTTGCCATTGTCAGGCTGGAACAGGAGCGCGGCATCTTTGATGCCAAGGCCGGGATCATGCGCGATTTGATCGGGGCTTTGGTCGAAAAGCGGCTGGAGGCCGTGCAAGGCGGGTTCACGGAGGTGCTTTCCCTCTATGCCGAGCAGGCCCGCCATTTCATGGGCCAGCAAAGCCATTATGCCGATGCCGAGTTGGAAACAACCGACCCGCTGAAAAGTGCCCGCCTGCGCAAACGGCTGGGCGAGATCGACATCGAGCTGCGCAGCATCCGCACCGCCGCCCGCCAGCTCTATGCGCAGATGAACGAGGTGGTCATACGCCTGGGCGGCGATGCCCTCAATCTCGCGCCCGAATATGCCAGCATCCTGTCACTGGCTGCGCCGAGGGCATGGTCATGAGGGGGCTTTCTCTGGAGCAACGCCACCAACACCGCCAGCTACGCGGCAGTTGGGGGCTGGCGCTCGCCGCCGCATGGATACTGTTCTGGTGGCTGCGGCTGGATGCCGAGAAACATGCGGCCTTGGCCAGCCCATGCCCCAACAATATCCTCTATAAGGCGCAGGATATGTTGATGGGCGCGGGTGCCGCCTGCAAAGGGGCCATCGAGGGCAATTTCTGGGGCGGCATGGTCTTCTTTGCCATCCTGTCCCCCCTCGCATGGGTGGTGGCCCATTATATCGCCGGCTGGCATTTCTCCTTTCTTGCTGCGGGCGAAACCCGGAAAGTCCAGCGGGAGGAACGGGCCCGCCAGCAGGCGCAACAAGCCGCCATCACCGATATGGGCGAAAAGGCCCGCCGCGAGGAGCAATCCAGCCGCACCAGCAATGACCGCTACGAGCTGATTACCCGCCTCGGCGCAGTTGATGACCAGTTGATCGTGTTGGCGGATGAAACCGCGCCGGAGCGGGTCAAGCTCATCAAAATGAATATCATGCAGGCCGTGCGCGACATCCACGCCAAATTCCGTGACGAGGAATTGCGCGCCATGCGCGCCGCCGATAGCGGCATTGCCAGCCGCATCGAACGCACCCTTGCCGAAATGCGCAAACTCAATCTGGCAGGCACCCGGCTTTACGACGACCTCGCCAGCCTGTTCGAGACCGATGCCAACACCCCGCCCAATAATGGAGCCGCCCTGAGCTAGGAGACCGCCATGTCCAGCCTATTTGAGGAGTTCGCCCGCGCTGTTGAAGACATCCGCCACAAGCTGGTGGAGGAAGGCTGGTTTGGGCGACAGGTCACAGGCGATGCGCCACCGCCTGCGGAAACGTTGGGCTGGGATATGCCACCAGCCTCCTTTGATGAGCAATGGGCGCCCGCGGAACGCAACACCGGCCTGGATGCCGCCCATGACACCGACAGCCACGGCATCGACCGATAGGAGGCAGGGCCATGATGAGGGATTTCATCAGTAATCTCGACACACCGCTCCTGCGGCTCAATGCGCAGGATCATTTCACCCTGCGCGATGCCTGTCAGGGCGTGCATGTCTTCGGCGGCATCGGCTCCGGCAAAACCTCCGGCAGCGGCAAAGCGCTGGCCTCGGCCTACCTGCGCGCCGGGTTTGGCGGGCTGGTTCTGGCCGCCAAGCCCGATGAGGTGGAGCTTTGGCTGAAATACGCGCGCGATAATGGCCGCGCCAATTCCGTCATCCTGTTTGGTGATCGGGGCGGTGGCGGTTTTAATTTCATCACTTACGAGTTGGCCCGTCAGGGAGCGGATGGCCTCGGCAGCGTGGTGGAATGCCTCATGCGCATCCTCGATGCCGCCCGCCATACCAACCCCAACGCCGGTCGCGGCGGTGAAGCCTTCTGGGAAGATGCCACCCGGCAGGTACTGCGTAATTGCCTGCCCATCCTCTATGCCGCCACCGGCACCGTGCGCATTCCCGACATCATCCGCTTTGTCGCTTCCGCGCCGACCAGCCACGCGCAGATCCGCGATGCGGATTGGCAGGCAGGCTCCTTCATGTTCCAGGCGCTGCGTCAGGCCCGCGCCGCGCCAGTTCATGCCTTGCCGGAAGACGAGTTCGACAAGGCCGGTGCCTATTGGCGCGACGAGTTCGGCCAGCTCGACAACAAGACCCGCTCGAATATTGCCATCTCGCTATCCACGGCGCTCGACCGTTTCAACCGTGGCCGCCTCTATAACGCCTTCTGCACCGAAACCACGCTGGTGCCGGAAATGACCTTCCACGGCGCGATTATCATTATGGATATGAGCGCGCTCACTTGGAATGAAGACGGCATCATCGCCCAGCAGCTTTTCAAGTTCATGTGGCAGCGCGCCGTCCTGTCACGCAATGGCCTGGCCCCACAACACCGCGAACGCCCGGTCTTCCTCTGGGCCGACGAAAGCCAGTATTTCGTCAATGCCTTCGATACCGACTACCAATCCACCTGCCGCTCCGCCAAGGCCTGCACAGTGTATCTTACGCAATCCCTGCCGACCTATTATGCCAAAATGGGCGGCGATAACGCCAAGCACAAAGCCGACATGCTCCTGGCCAACTTCGTCACCAAGGTATTCCACAACAATGCCGACCCGGAAACCAACCGCTGGGCCGCCGACACCATCGGCCGCTCCATCCAGCGGCGCGGCACCTATAATGAGGGCCAGTCCCACGGCTATTCCCACGGCATGAGCGCCGGGGAGAACCGCAATGCCGGTTCCAGTTTCTCAACCGGCGGCTCGACGGACAATAAGGGCAATAGCTCCGCCTCCTACAGTTCCGGCCGCAATGCCGGCAGCGGTGAGAACTGGGGCCGCAATCGCGGCCTGAATAGCAGCGAAAGCTATTCCGGCGGTTATTCCGAAACGATGGATTACGAAATCGAGCCCGCCGATTTCGCCCGCCACCTGCGCACCGGCGGCCCTGCCAATGGCAGGCACGTTACCGGCGTTTGGTTCCAGGCGGGCAAAACCTTCCAGCACAGCCATCGCAACTACCTGCATGTGGATTTCCAGCAATGACCCGTCCGACACCCATGGCCTACCTTTTCGGCAACCCACTCAGCCTGCTGGCCATGCTGGCCACCACCCTCCTTGTCGGCTACGCCGCCCTCAACGGCCAAACCAATGGCTGGCTGGCCATCCTCTGCCTGTTCGCCTTGGGCTACTGCGCCAAATCCGCGCAGCAGCTCGCCACCTACGCCCGCTGGAAACGCGAATGGGACGCCATGAACGGCCAGCCGCCAAAGGCACCGATATTCGCCCGCATGAAATGGCTGCGATACGTCCTCGGCTCCATCGCATGGATCATCGCCGCCTGCATGGCCTCCGCCGCCGGCCATCACCCGAACGTACAGCTTGCGGCAGGGCTATTCTGGCTAGGTACGGCGCTGGGCATAGGCGTACTCCTGTTTCGGATGGCCAAGCGCATCCGTCAAAATGTCGCCCGCACCATCCCCCAAAAGCAGTTTCCTGTCAGTGTCTGTGTGAATGTCCCGCTACGCTCAGTACCAGTGAGTGATAGCTACCGCGCACTACCGGAATATTGTACACGTCTGTTTGGTGGCTAACCTTTTATGGCCCTGAACGCCTCCGGCCGCACCACCTCAATCCGTTCCACAATCGGTTCCAGTGCCGGCGGCTGCGGCCAGATGCGCGGGCTATATTGCTGAATGAAGGTCGCCATGCGGCGCGATAGCTTTTGCCGCAGGTCGAGCAAACGCTTGCCTTCGATGACCACGATGGCATCCGGTAACATCAGCTTTAGCATTTCATCCCCCACGAACCCCACCTGCATCAGGAAGCGGTATTGGAACACAAGCCCTTCTGGCACATCCGTGCCGTTCACCCATGTGCGCACCTCGCAGATTTCACCCACCGTGTTCGACGGCATGAACCCATAGGGCTTGTAGAGTTGCCCGCTTGGTTCATCCTCCGGTGTCGCCGCCTCATTGGCGGGCTTCGGCGCGGCCTGCGTCACCCGCTCCGTAAAGCTGGGGCGCGGTGGCATCCTGCCGCTAAAGAGGGCATCGACATCATCGCTCATGGGGCACCTCAGGAATAGGGGCATTGGGCTTCCGGAAGGAAGCCGCAAACCCTTCGGCCATATCCGCCAGCCGCAGCACAAACTCTGCCAGTTGTACCGGGTCACGCAGGCGATAATGCTCTACCTCTTTGTAAAGCTCGGCCCGCTTCTTGATCGCCACCCATTGAGTGATGCGCTCTTTGAGGTAGTCGTAAGCCTTCTCGATATGGCGCGCGATGCCCAGGGCAATTTCCGGCAGGCGGAAGATGCCCTGCTTCTCCAACGTGCGATGGTCAATCCGCGCTTCCGTCCCCGCCGCCTCCAGTGCGCGGTTGGCATAGCCCGCCCATTGCGCCCGCCACACATTCACATTGCGCAGGGCTTCGGTGGCCTCCATCACATCCTTGTCTTCCGGAAGTCCCGTATCGTTGAAACGCTTGCGCGCCTCCGCCGCCATGCGCGCAATGTCCGGGCGCTCGTTCCAGTCGCGCTCTTTGGTCGGGGAGAACCCAGTAGGATGGCTGCTGTCCAGCCGCCGCATCGTCAACAGCACATGCGCATGGGGCTGGGCCTCGCCGTCCGATGCATCAGGCCGGTGCAAGCCAATATCCGCCACCATGCCCAGGCTGACGAATTGATCGCCCACAAATTCGCGCACCAGTGTGATCTGTTGTTCCTGCGTCAGTTCTCGCGGCAGGGTAATCTCAATCTCCCGGTAAAGCTGGGCATCAACCCGCTTTTCCGACTGCTCGACTACGTTCCACAGTGTTTGTCTGTCGAATACCCATGCGGGCGCTCCCTCCGGTGCGAGAATCTCCGTATGGAAAACATCGTTGGGGTACTGAAACCACTTGCCTTGTGACTCGTCATAGAGTCTTTCACCTGAACGGTAAGCCGCGCCTGCCACCGCTGAATTGCGGGTCGCGCCTCCCGGCCTGGCGGCACGCCCAAGTGCTCGCGTCAGCACTTTGAGCCGCAAATGATAGATGGCCAAAACTTTACTCCTTCCTACCTAAAAAAGTTAAGAAAGGTCATATGTGTGCACTTATACATCGCAAGCGACGTGTGCATTATTCTTTACAATCAACAGTTGAAAGTTAACACAAGTTAACAACTGTTGTTAGAGTTTTTGGCATTGAAAGTTAAGATAAGCAGAGGGTTATGCAGGCCATCTCAACCGGCGCTTTAGGTTCCCTCCCAGCGCCGGTACGGGAACTCTCCCGTACCCAGCCAAGGGCGTTCGGCGCACCCCTTGCATCCCCGCGCCGCATGATCATGCGCTGCTCTAAGTTCAATGTGATGGATAAACGCTATCTTTATCAATCATTATTGGCTATATTTTGATTGATAAATGGAGCCGGTATTCATCATGTCGTGGAATTGGGAAGAGAAAGACTGGCCGAATTTTCGCTGGGATGAGCGTAAACTGGCCAAGGCAGAGGCCCTGTTCGGAGAGGGTGCAGGCATCGTCATCGGTGCGTCAAAGCATCTGGACGAGACCGAACGGCAGGGCCTGAGTATTGAAATCATGAGCCATGAGGCGGTCGATACTTCGGCCATCGAAGGCGAACGCCTTGACCGCGACAGCGTGCAATCCTCCATCCGCAGACATCTGGGCATGGCGACAGATCACCGCCGTAGCAACCCTGCTGAAGCCGGTATCGCGGAAATGATGGTCGATCTGTACCAGCACCTACCGGGGCCGCTGGAAGAGCCGGTTCTGATGAACTGGCACCGTCTTCTCATGAATGGCCGCACCGACATCAAAGATGTGGGGCGCTACCGCACGCATGACGACCCCATGCAGATTATCTCCGGGGCCATCTATGAACCCAAGGTGCATTTTGAAGCGCCGCCGTCTAAACAGGTCGGCAGCGAAATGGCGCGTTTCATGAGTTGGCTGGAACAGAGCGGCCCAGGTGGCGGCACTCCGCTGCCCCCGGTCACGCGCGCCGGCATCGCGCATCTGTGGTTCGAGAGCATCCACCCCTTCGAGGATGGCAATGGCCGCGTCGGTCGCGCCATCATCGAAAAGGTTCTGGCGCAGGGGCTATCCGCCCCGATCATCACTGGCATGTCCGGCACCCTCCTGAAATACCGTAAGGTTTATTATCAGGCACTTGAGGATGGCAGCCACGGCCTGGAAATCACCGACTGGTTGTTATGGTTCGCCACCAAGGCAGTCGAGGCCCAAAAATACACCCTCGCCCAGGTCGAGTTCATCCTGAACAAATCCCGCCTGATCGACAGCTTGCGCGGCCAACTTAATCCCCGCCAAGAGAAGGCGCTTCTACGCCTGTTCGCTGCCGGTCTGGACGGATTTACCGGCGGCCTCAGCGCCGCCAAATATATGAGCATTACGGACACCCCGCCAGCGACCGCCACCCGTGACCTGAATGGCCTTGCCGATATGGGGGCGCTGGTACGGACGGGGGAGCGCAAATCCACCCGCTACCATTTGAATATCCCGATGGAGCCGATTCCGGTTATAGGCCTGAGCGATATTCAGTAAGTACGAACGTGCAGATTTTCCGCAATGGTAGACACGATTTAGGCGCGGATTGAGTTCACCGGTTCACGACAGTAGCACTCTGGTTGCATTGTATCCCCGCGCCGCATGGCCGACTAAAGTGCTTTTATCTCCGTCTCGACAATTTTGAAGCGATCCTTAATTTCGTCGCCGGAATAAAAGTTGAGCAGGTCTTCCTTTGAAAATTGGCCATCTATAAGGAATTTGGCGAGGTATTTCTGGTTAAATTCCATAAGCAGAAGACTCTTGTCCAACTGAGACAAAATTTTCTTTGACGTTTCTATGTTGGAATATACGAGGCTCCGGATGTTTAGAGTCTCATTGATATCTTTGAGAATTCTATTCACAATTATTGAAAGTACGTCTTTGTCAAACGCCATTGATTTTGCATTGACCGCGATGTCTCGCGCTAGCATGTAGGCAATGGAAAGATTCTTATAGTCACCCTTGCTTGAGTCGATAATTGCCACAAACCCGACGGCGGGGATATAACGGACATCTTGAACAGTATTCAAGATCGTGCTGTCCACGACGGATACGTCAAATACGATAACCCCAACTTTCGCATCTCGATTAGCCTGAGCTTCGATAAGCTGGCTCCAAGCAGTATCGCTTTTTTTTGTGAAAATGTCTTTGGACTGAATGTCGCCAAGGCGAATGCCCTTATCGAATTTGCATTCGACCACAATTTTCAAATCTTCTTTGCCGTCTACATAAGCGATAATATCGCCAGTTTTATTCTTTGCGAGTGAACCCGCAGAATTGCCTGTCAATTTTATCTTGTCAGTAAGGCGCTGTGCCGAAAGAAATTCGGCCAAATATTCTGCAATGTCCTCCTCCGCCAAGATGCCCTTGATGGCGGATTTGTAGAATAACTCCTTCTTCATATCGAATATGATTTTGAGGCTCTCAAGCTCTGTGCCTAGTTCGTTCGCCGTCTTTGAAAGGAACGCAGAAATACGATCCTCCATTAAGGCTAGCGCGCCTATGTAAAGCGCTCGATGGAGTTTTTCGTCTCGTTCACTCGCAGGTAACTTATCAAAATAAGTAAAAAGAAGGGGGTTTTCTACCTCAAACCCACCAATTTCAACTCTTTTGGACTGTTGGTTAAGCGAGACTATTGGCATGAATTACACCTTACTGTAGCGATAGTGACCTTTGATGGAGCCTGCTAGAAATACGCCTTTAGAAGGTGCGTTCTCAAAGTCCTTACTAACCTGTGCAGGTACGTCATAATACTGGTAGACGCCACCATTCTTAAATGTCACTTCCAGAATTTGCAGACTGTCCTCATACTTGATTGCCGCGATGTTTGACGAATCAAACTGTGCGTATATGTGCCATGCCATTTCTCGTTCCTCTATTCTTTCTCGGGTAACCGTGGGTTTTGCTGTCTCCACACTAGGCTAAACTCTTCATAATTAGGCTTTGCTTCCATCGGAATATTCCAGCCGCCAGGCGTCGTCGATAAGTCGGGAGCCAAGTCATCGCATACAACCGGGTCTTGGCTGTCAGGTCGTCGTTCTTTGGGAGGCGCTTGGATCATTGTCCGCATTGGCAACCCGACAGCTTCACCAAGCACGATTGCTTCTCCCGTCCTTAGGATAGGTAGCATGTTGGTGAGCCCTTCAAGATTATCGGACAAGGCGCTTGTGATATGTGACCGATCGGTTCCATTGCTTAATCTTAGAGCAAAGAATGTTCCGCATTGCGACAAAATCGTAGAATTAATTTCCGCTGGCCGCTGGCTAACGATCATTGCGCCAATGCCATATTTGCGGCCCTCTTTCACAATTCGCTGTACAATCGATGACGCTCTTCCGTGGAAGTTGTCGTTTAGGTATGTATGTGCCTCTTCCATAACCACTAAGAGCGGTCGCTCCCTGCCACCCTGCGAAAGATTGCGCGCCCAAAAAAGTGCATCGTAGAGAATTCGGAGTAGAATCCCAATTATATCGTTCATAATTGTGGGTGGTACGCCTGACAGATCAAGGATTGTGATTGGTTTATCGCTACCAATCCACCCGCTCATTAACTCAGGCAAATCTCCAATGACTTCACCATCTGGCTTTGGCTGCCAATTTCCGGGTTTGAGTAGAAAATCAAATCGAGAGATGCGCAACTTCGCGCCAAGGCTGTCGAGCGGAGCGCGAATGTTAAAGCCGTCTGGGAGCCAATTTATTTTTTCGGCGTCGCCCTGAACATTCTTGACCTTACGAAATTTGGGAGGAATACCTAAATCCATGTCGCCGACGATATCCGCGCCAGCCGCATCCTTCTCGTAAGCCCAATTTTGCGGAACCGGCGTTTTGCCCGCGTCGGAGAAGTAAGTGCCAAACTCCAAACAATAAAGCTCGTACCATAGTCGATTTAGAGAAAATGGGATCGGGCTATCGGCGCTAAGATTTTGGGGTGTTATTCCTTTTTTGGGGTATTTCGTTAGGCTCTCTAATTTAAGCGCAATGATTTTTTCTAAGATCATATTTCTGGCTTTGCCATCACCGGGCAACTCGCCAAATGTAACATTCATGAGTTCGTCAAAATTCATCGCCCAAAAAGGCAATTGGAGAGGTACTTCATTCGGATTTCTCGTGTCCGGGCTAATTTTGTAAACCGTTGAGCGATCCCCAAGCGCTTTTCCGTATTCGCCATGAATGTCGAGCACGACGATCCGTGCAGATGGAAACCTATCGGAATCCGAAATAGCATTTAGCAGGCCAGCAACTGTTGTCGATTTACCGGAGCCCGTTGTGCCGACAATGGCGGAGTGCCTAGTCACAAGTTTGTTTATATCTACTAGAGCGTCAATAGATTCACTGCCGGCGATATGCCCAATGCGTACCAAGTGATGCTGTTCGTCCTTTTTTCCGTATATGCGGGACAGGTCGCTTTCTGATACTAAATGTACTTCGTCTTCAATTGTCGGATACTGTGAAATTCCCCGCTGGAAACGTCCAGTTCGGTAGCCTTCACCAATGAGCTGTATCTTAATCCAACGATGTCCGTTTGGCATTTTGTCAGCCAGATTTTCTGGAACTGCACTTGCTCCAACCTGTGAGACAATGCCAAAAAGGTCGATGTAACCAATGGGAATTTTTACGAAGCTACCTATTTGCCCTATCCGATAGCCTTGGCCATTTACAAAACTTAAGCCGGAAAATTGATTTCCCAGTAATGTTACGCTGACAGAAGTGCCACTTACGTCCTGGACCGTTCCTAAGATAGTGGCAGTATTTCCGACGTTAATTACCATTGTCTTCGGTTCCCAACGTCAGATTCCTGAGAAGATTTCCGAACTGCAAAAAGTCGCCCAGTTTGAGTTCACATATTGCCTCGCCCACAGGGCTAACGACAATTCCTGCCGGTAGTTTGAAAGGATCTTCGGACATTTCCCACTCGCCTTCTGTCCTGCCTATTATCGCGCGATCAAAGGCCAAAATGCTCAGGTTAGGCGTCCGCATGGCGCAACTTTTGGCATTTTTATATGGATCGGCACTGAGGGAACCAAACAAAAACGAGAATACTTGGGCTGTAGGATTTGTTTCCAAAGTCCGACAAATAATGTCGTTGATATGCTCGTCGCCAAATGAATATCCTGACATAAATAGTACGGCAGATGGCTTCAACAAAAACTCTTTGAGGCGATCAAGCATGGCCAAGTAAGGCATCTTGCGGCTCTGATCATACTTTAAATGCGACGGATAAATTAAGTGGCAATGAGTGTCATCCTGAATATCAGAGCGGATTACATCCTTCCCATTCACCAAGCGCCAGTTGAGCGAACCGTGTACTTTCCATAGGCGCGACCACCGGGCAGGCAAAAGTTCCTCGTCTTCAACGGCGCCTAAATCAAAAAATGCCTTTCTCGCACCAATGAAACCATCGAAATAAGGGGCGGCGCTCTCTTCAAATGCTTGCTCAATTAGTAGGTCGTAATTCGTTGTGAATATGTGGACCGGCTGATCGCGCTTTATGCTGCGCGTCCATATTGCCAAATTATGATAGGGCGAATCTTGATCTGGCAGCGGCTTATCTACTTCTTTCGATATAATTTTGCAGATCTCCTCGTCCAATGCCGTCAATTCCTCAAGTTTCAGGCCACGGGCTTCGCCCTTACCCGCAACACTTCCCAAAAGGCGCACCTGGGTAAGAATATGTTCGATATTAGATGTGCTACCGCCATCTTCGGCGATCATGGAAATGATCTTGTCCCATGTGCTTGGCTTCGCATCGTCTACGCTATAGAGTTGTTCGTGAATGCATTTGGTAAGGCCTGCAACATCTGGAATTAAAGGTCCGTCAGTAACGTTACCTTCGCCGTCTGTATGCGACACCCGAATAGAAAGAGGGCAGCCAGCGCCAATAAAAAAGCCAATTTGCTTTTTGTTTTGTGACAACGACTGCTGAATATATCCGACCTGTCTAAACACGGCATGGGTTGGCATTCGCTCTTCCTTTTGACATTGATATTCACGATATATAAATCGGCCGTCACCAGAATTTACGTTAGGCGGTCGAATGATAGTCCGCAAGAAATTCCACAGGTCACGCTTAAAGGTTGCGTAAACTGACCCTAATATTTATCCCAAAAGGCGGCTCAAAGACGGAGCTGAAAAATGATGTTGGGGCCGTGCCCCACGCGCCCGCAAGGGTGAAGGCTGAGTAATCTCGCTCGCCATAGGATGTCTACCAATCGAAAGTGAATGAAATATCTACCTACGTCTGAGGCAATTCCTCGTTTCTTAGGGTCTGCCATATCTGCCGGACGATCCGTTCAAGCGTTTGGCTAACCCCTCCTTGTTCATCGGCACGGGCCAGAAGAATTTTCATAATCTCTGGATTCTTTTGCGCGTCTCCGCGCCCAGCACCAAATTCTTCGCTGACACTATCCAGGCATGCTTCATAAATCGCAGGGGTGATTTCGCTTTTAAGTGTCTCCTCCAACTTTACTCGAAAGCACGCGTATCCGTCGGCGACATGTGTTTCCACGGGTATTTCCGGATTTTCCTCGTCGGGTGCGGCGGCACGAATCAAAAGGAGGTTTTGTTCCGGCTTATAGTCTCTCGTGCCAATATCACAGTCCCAGATGGGATAAGTAGGGATGCCAATTTCGCGGAAAATTAGCAGCGGACGATCAATGCAAGTCTTTCCTTCTGCGGAAAGGACAGCAATCCCCGCCGCTTCAAAATTAACGCCCAACCTATCTGCGGCAGCTACTAGCGCGGCCTTATCACTCCTGCCTTCGACCAACACCACGGCGTCGGCGAAAAAGCCCTCTGAGAGCTCAGGTCCCAAAATATGGAGGCGAGCCTTCAGACTGTCCGCAGTGAAGGTCCCAGCTTCCTTACCAGCAGCAGTCTCCAATTGACTGGCGACGGCGGAAAGGTCCAACGCCTTAACCTCACACATCCTGAATTCACCGTCATCACAATCGACACGGCGGGTAAATCGTATTTCATCAACATGCGGCATCGACACAAATAGCGGTGAGTGGCTTGCAAAGAGGATTTGAGTTGGCCCACCGGCACCGGGCAAAGTACCCGCGCTAAGCTTCCTGAGGACAGATGCAAGATGACGCTGCTTAGTAGGATGCTGATACAGTTCGGGCTCTTCGACCGCCAAAATCAAGCTGGGTGCCGCTGGGACGACCGGAGGTACTGCCGATTCACCGGCAGCCCCGTCTAATGAGACTTGTGGCGGGCGTGTATTTCGCGCCAAGTGCTGGAGCAGCGTAAAGATAAACGCCCGCTGTAATCCGTGTCCTTGCCGGTCTACTGGTCCACCAAATCCGTCATGTGTTAGCGACACATCTGCCGCTGGAAGCGGAATGGGCATTTCGGCTAACGCGCGCCAAGCAAGACCGACTTCCGCGTTTTCATAGAGTTGCTTTAGGTCAGCGGTTAGGTGTTCGCCAAGCTGGCTTAACTCAGGCATATTTTCAGGCGCAGTGAGTTCTTGGTATCTTGTGTTCATCTCCGCGCGAAAGGCCAAGAGATCGGGCCGTTGCAAGATGGCGCTACGGACCACTATTTCAAGCAACTGCTGTATGGCGCTGGATTTGCTATCCGCCGCATCAAGTGCAGCATCCCGCACGGCGGGTACAAATACAAAATAGGTGTATCGCTGGAGAGCGCCTCGGCTTGCGTTCTGAAATCCAAAAAATTGCCCGTCATCCCTCATGAGCACTAGGTCCTCTGGATGATGCGCTTCATAGTCGGCAAGAGCTTCGTCCAAATTCGCCGCGCTTCGAATACCTGGAAGGTCACCAAATGCACCGCCACCTTCACGCAACGCGTTATAGAGGTCCCGTTTGGCATTGAAGGCAACGGCCTCCCGGATTGGACGGAATGTCGGGTCCTGCAGGATTGCACCGTGATAGCGTCCGCTGGACGCCGACCCGTCAAACACTCTCGTCACCGTCAATCTGCCGTCACGCACACGACTTTCAAACGCCGCCGTCTCCTCGGGGGTAAGGCTGCTGAAGGTAAGCTCTATTTCGACCGGTTGCGTAGTGTCTCGACCATAATAGTCATCTACTTCTAGGGTTTTCGTGGTGCTATAGAATTTGTCTATAGCTCTTAAAATGCTTGATTTTCCAGCACCATTTCCACCAACGAAAGCCGTATGGGCTGCGAATTCAACCGTAATGTTTTTCACCGATCTGAAATTGCTGATTTTAGCCTGTATCAGTCTCATTATTTTTTGCCCCGATTCACGGAATGGTGGCAGTGCCCCGTTCTGTGTGCAACTTAAATTTGGCTGTGCCCTACGGTTTTAGACGCTTTCCGCTCCCAGGCATCTCCATTCGACTTCAATCACGTTGCGAATTTTCATTGGCTGAGGTGCTCCCATCGCTAGGGGCCTTGCCCCCGCGCCCGCAAGGGTCTGCGATGAACAGCCCATGACGTATCCCCGGCCTTCCTCCGCTTTGCTGCGTGCAGACCGGGTGATGCCCCTCGCCATGGGCTGCCCTGGCGGTTGCTACCCCCACCCTCGGCGGGAGCCAACGGTTGCTATGGCAACCCTTTTCTCAAGGTAGGTCACCACCTATTGCTATGGCCTTCACCATCTGGAGGAGCCATGATCACCGACCCGACCACCACGCTAACCCGCGAACAGTTGTACGAGCGCCTCTGGTCAACACCGATGAACAAGTTGATCGGTGAACTTGGCACCAGCCGCATTGCGCTCATCCAGTTATGCGATACGCATCAAATCCCACGGCCCGACCGAAAATATTGGGCAACCATCCTTCGCGGGTTATCGCCAGATCGGATGCCGTTGCCGTCTGGATTGTCTGGTTCTTCGCCTATCGCCTTCACCCATCAAGCACCGTCACCGGCTGTTCTGGTCAGGAAAACCATCGCGCAACTCGGTGATGACGTTCCCAAGATTGAAGTAAAGCCAGTGATGGAAGTCGCTGACATCAAGCACCAGAACAAACAAATCTGGCCCGAAGGCGGCATAATGCCGTATGCCACTCCCAAGATGGCGGCGCGGGCGCGGGCGATAGAAAATGCTTTGGTCGATGCCATGGCGGAGCGCGGGCATCAGTCCGGCGACGATCACAGGCCGGGAAACTCGCAGCCATGGTTCCGTATCGGCGGCGAGCGGATTCGCTATTATCTATACGAACCTGACCATAACCAGCGCCATTATTTTACGAAGTCCGAATTGAAGGCGGAGCCATTTTGGGTAGGTGGCAAGGGTTGGGAACAACGAAAGGTGCCATCAGGTAGCCTTAAGTTGGGCATCGTTGCTGACTACGGTATTTCCAAATTGACCTGGGAGGACGAGCGCGGGCGCGCATTGGAAGACCAGCTTGGCGAGATCATTATCGCCATGGAAGTCGTCTCGGCGGTGGCCGCGAAGGCGACGGCAAAAAGAAATGAGCAAGCCCATATAGCCAGCATCCGCACGGCAGAAAAAGAAAGGCGCGAACATAAGGCCTATTTGCAAGACCAGCGATGGGAGCGCTTGTGCGCCGTAGCGGATGGCTGGCATCAGGCCCAGCGCATTCGGGGCTTTCTTGCGGCTTTTAAAGAGACGGTAGCGGGGGATGCGCGGCTGATGAGGCGCGCCGCGAAATGGGGAGCGTGGGCTGAGGAATATCTTTGGTCGATAGACCCGCTTCCTTCCGATCCTGAAGAAGTGCTGCGGCGCTTGCGAAAACCTAAGCGGAGGCTCGCCTCTTATGAATACGAGGAGGACTTCTATTAGCGCCGATCGTGTCGTGATGGATAAAGTGCCAATTTATCCATCACGAGCAGTGAGACATTTTAACCAAACCAATGCTTTCCTAAAAGGCCTAAGAAAAAAGGCGTTTGGCGTGCATAAGATTAAATCAATTTAGCACATTGTTTAGCACAAATATCAATTTTCTTGAATAAAATCAGCTATTATATCTGACTTAAAATCTGCCAGGAGCAATCCTATGCCGGTTCGACCCCGGCTGGCCGCACCAGACCCTCAGAGGCCTAATCTTTTTCCACCTTTTAGTCTGTCCGTACGGTTGATTTTGGTGGCCGCATATGTTCTCTTTTTGTTCCAATTTGAGAGCGCAGAATGGCCGCACAGTCCCCCTTGTCCCTGTTTGAAGAGGCGCCGCTTCCGGGCCTCGCCTACCGTGATGGCTATATTTCCGCGGAGGAAGAAGCGGCGCTAATCGCGCACATCGACCGTCAGCCCTGGTCGATGGAATTGCTGCGCCGTCGCCAATGGTATGGTTGGGCACCGGATGACACGGCTTACGGCTCGCCGCAGGAATACCGCCCGCAGCCCATGCCAAATTGGATGCGCTGGCTGGCCGAGCGCTTGCATAGAGACGCGATCTTTGCCGGCGTGCCGGAGCGCGCGCTCATCAACGAATATCATCCCGGCCAGGGCATCGGGGCGCATAAGGACCGCGACGTCGATCGTATCCGGTCGGTAGCGATTGTTAGCCTGGGCGCGCCGATTATGATGGAATTCACCCGCCTGGGCCACGATGCCCGCACACAATATCTCTATCCGCGCAGCCTGTTGATTATGAGCGGCGAGGCGCGGGACAAATGGATGCACGGCATTGTCGGACGTAAATCCGATCGCGTCGGCGGCCTGATCATGGTCCGACAGAGGCGTATATCGGTGACGTTCCGATTTGTGGCGCCTAGAGCGAAATAATTTTAAATCGAATCATTATTTTGCTCTAGGTATCTGATTTTGCATCATTTTTTTCCAAAAAGTGGCGTCCACTTTTTGGCATGATTCTCTAGCCCCGAATGATCGCGGCGCGTTCGTCGGGCGTGAGATAGCGCCATTGCCCCTCCGGCAGGTCGCCGATCCGCAATGGTCCGATACGAACGCGGTATAGATCGATAACCCGCAGTTCGCACATGTCGCACATGCGGCGAATCTGGCGGTTGCGGCCTTCCTTCAGGATAAAGGTGAGCGACTGGTCTCCGGTTTGGATCACCTTGGCAGGTTTGAGCTGGCGGCCATCCAGTTCCAGGCCATGGCGCAGCCACTTCAGCTTTTCCTCGAAGATGGGGCCACGCACCTGAACACGGTATTCCTTTTCGAGATTGCTCTCCGGACCGATGATCGCCTTGGCCAGCACACCATCGTCGGACAGGATGAGCAGGCCGCGCGAATCCTTATCGAGACGTCCCACGGGCGCCAGCTTGGTTGTAAAGTCGGGATAGACGTTAGCCGGACCGAAGACGTTGGCGCGCCGGATCATGCGCACGGCGGGTGTTTCGCCGGGCTCGGGTTGGCCGGATACAATGCCGACGGGCTTATGGTAGACAATTGTCATGCGGGCATCGAGCGCTTCCGCGCCGCCCTGGTCGAGCGTCAGTACCTGACCGGACGTGATCTTGTGTCCGGCGCTGGTGACCGTTTCGCCGTCAATACGCACCAGGCCCTGTTCGATCAGGTCGTCGGCTTCACGCCGTGAACAGACACCGCTCTGCGCCAGCCATTTGTTGACGCGCATCGGCTCATCGCCGTCATAGGTTTTGGTAATGGACATGTCCGTCTCGTACAGCGTGATTGCCGGGCCGGCAAGTCCGGGCTAAGGTCGCTCGGATGACGTACGACCGCTTTATCGACTGGCTGGCCACTGCGCCGCCCCGCGCTGAAATCATGTCGGGGGTGCACGCCGGCTACACGCCCATTTGGCTCGACTATGCCGGCGCGCGCGCTTTGGGGCTGCAAAACGGTTTGCCCGGCGATGCCGTTCTGGCGCCGGGTCTGCTTGTCGGCGGCTATGACGAGGAGCGGGCCATTTATTCCGGACCGGTATTCGATGCCGGCGCGGGAGAGGCGCGGACCATACATCTGGGCATAGATATCTTCGAGGCTGCCGGTACGCCGGTGTTTGCGCCGCTGGCCGGACGCGTGCACAGCTTCCAGGACAATGCCAATCCAAAGGATTATGGGCCAACCCTCATTCTGGAACACGCCGTCACATCCGAACTGACTTTTTACACCCTCTATGGCCACCTCAGCCGTGACAGCCTGGACGGCGTAGCGGATGGGCAAGATGTGATGGTAGGACAAAACATCGCCCGCCTTGGCGCAGCTGAGGTCAACGGCGACTGGCCGCCACACCTGCATTTTCAGATCATTCTGGATATGCAGGGCAGGCGAGGGGATTATCCCGGGGTATTCAAAAAGAGCGAGCGCGACCAATGGAAACGAATCTGTCCCGATCCGGCCCCTCTGCTGGGGCTGTAATGCGCCGCTTGTTCGGCGGTCTGTTCCTGCTGTTGGCCAGCACCTTGCCCGCCTGCTCCCAGGCGGCATCCCCGGCGGACATCGCCGCTGGCAAGCAGGTGTTTGCCGCCAATTGCTCCCTGTGCCATGACGCCAGTCCGGCGAAGGCGGCCTTTCAAGGGCCCGCCCTGTTCGGCGTTGTCGGGCGAAAAGTCGGGTCGGTCGAGGGCTTCGATTATACCGAGGCGTTAAAGGCGGCGCATGCGCGCGGGGAGACGTGGTCGGATACCAATCTGGACGCCTATCTGGCCGATCCGCAAAAGGCCATGCCGGGAACCGCCATGCCGGTGAGCGTCGAGGATGCCACCGAGCGCCGGACCCTGATCGCCTATCTGTCGTCCCTGACCGGTGACGGACCGGCCACTGCAGCCAAGGCCGCGGCGACGGGCACGGACGCACGCGACTGGCGCCAGGATGCGCCGGGTGTCGTCCACCGTGTCACCGTGGCGGACCTGCCTAAGCCGTTCGCCAGCGAATCCGCCGGCAATGGGCCGAAATATGTCGCGCCGGCCGATGATTTTCTGCCGAAGGTTCCGGCGGGCTTTACCGTCTCAGTCTTTCAGACCGGGTTGGAACGGCCGCGCAATATGCGAACGGCGCCCAATGGCGATCTCTATTTCACCGAGGCGGGTGCCGGTCGCCTCAGCGTCTACCGTAACAAAAACGGCGTGCTGAGTCGCGTGCGCGAAACCGTGGCCGAAGGATTGGATGACCCGTTCGGCATCGCCTTCCACGACAACTATGTCTACATCGGAACGCCGGGGGCGGTCGTACGGGTGGCCATGACGGGCGGCAAGGTGGAAACCGTTGTGCCGAAATTGGCGACCACTGGCGGCCATTCCAGCCGCGACATCGCGTTTTCACCGGACGGCCAATATATGTATGTCAGCGTCGGCTCCGCCTCGAATGTCGCCGAAGGCATGGGCAAGCCACCGGAAGGTTTCGTGACCAGCCACGCGGTGGGCGAAAGCTGGGGTGGGGAGCTGGGACGCGCCCTGGTGTTGCGCTTCAGGCCGGACGGCAGCGACCGCCAGGTATATGCCACCGGCATCCGCAATTGCGTGGGACTGGTCGTCCGCCCTGGCACGAATGAGGTCTATTGCACGACAAATGAACGCGACACCCTGGGCGATGAGTTGGTGCCGGACTATTTCACCCAGGTCGATCAGGGGCAGTTCTTCGGCTGGCCTTGGTATTACCTCGGTGACAACGAAGACCCGCGCCAGGCCGGCATGCGTCCTGACCTGAAGGGCAAGATCGCCGTGCCGGATGTGCTCTTCGGGTCGCATTCCGCTCCGCTCGGCTTCACCTTCTATAAGGCGCCCGCCGGTGCGGCGGCCCCTTTCCCTTCGTCCTATGATGGCATCGCGTTCGTCGCACTGCATGGCTCATGGAACCGCGCGCAACGCACCGGTTCGAAGGTGGTCCTGGTCCGGTTCCAGAACGGCCAGCCGACCGGTGACTATGAAGACTTTCTTACCGGCTTCATCATCGACGATAAGAAGGTTTCCGGTCGTCCGGTCGCTGTCGCGGTCGGTCCGGAAGGGGCGCTTTACGTCTCCGACGATGCGGGCAACCGTATCTGGCGCGTGACGGCTAAACCCTGATACCGGCCTTGAGGGCGGCTTC
Source organism: Asticcacaulis aquihabitans (assembly GCF_032490435.1). Taxonomy (NCBI): domain Bacteria; kingdom Pseudomonadati; phylum Pseudomonadota; class Alphaproteobacteria; order Caulobacterales; family Caulobacteraceae; genus Asticcacaulis; species Asticcacaulis aquihabitans. The sequence continues at coordinate 189,000 of NZ_JAVGWM010000006.1, read as the reverse complement.
GGCCAGGGCCCGCACCTGTGCCGGGCTGAGGGCGTCCAGTTGTGTGGAAAAGGCTGCGTCCGGCGTGTCGATGATCCGTCCCTTCGCCAAGCGCAGTACGCGGTCGGCCAGACGTTCCACCTCATAGGCGTCATGACTGACATATAGTATGGGCAGGGCGGCGTCGCGCGACAGCGCGGCGATCATCGGCACGATCTCGGCCTTGGCCTCTCCGTCCAGACTCGACAGAGGTTCGTCCATCAGGAGGATTTCGGGAGCCGAAAACAAGGTGCGGGCCAGGGCGACCCGTTGGCGTTCACCGCCCGACAGTGTGTCGACCTTGCGCGCAAGCAGCGGTGCGAGCTTTAGCCGGTCGATCAGGCGGTCGGTCTCCACCGCATGGCCGCCGTTGCGTTTCTGTGCGAAATCGAGATTGCCGCGAACCGTGAGATGCGGCAACAGGGACGCCTCCTGGAAGACATAACCGACGCGGCGGCGGTGCACCGGAACGAACTCCCTGTCGTCCTGCCAGACCTGTTCACCGATCCGAACGTGCCCGGTCAGTCGCGTCAGACCGGCGATGGCGCGCAGCAAGGTGGTCTTGCCCGCGCCGGATGCCCCCCATATGGCGGTGACGCCCTGCGCCGGTACGATAAAGGCGGCGTTCAAGTCGAAGCCGCCGGCGTGGCCATTCAGGGCGATGTCGATCACGGCATCAGTCATGTCGCGGGTTCCCGAGGCGCCGATCGATGATCAGCAGGCTCAACAGGACGGTAAAGGCGAAGACCATCAGCCCGCCTGCCAGGCGATGGGCATTGGGCCAGTCGAGTTGCTCAACCATCTGCCAGATGCGGATCGATACAACCTCTGTCTTGCCCGGAATGGCGCCGCCGATCATCAGAACGACGCCGAATTCCCCCACCGTATGGGCGAAAACGAGCAGAGCGGCCGTCAGGAACCCCTTTCTGGCCATAGGCAGAGCCACCGAGAAAAAGGTGTCGAGGGGCGAGGCGCGCAGGGTCGCGGCCACGTCGAAGGGACGCCGTCCCAGATGCTCAAAAGCGTTGCGGATCGGCTGGACGGCGAAGGGCAGGGAATAGACGATCGAGCCGATCACCAGACCAACGAAGCTGAAATTGAGGGTGCGGATACCGAAGGGGTGCAACAGAGTCATTAGAGGGCTTTGCGGCCCCATGGCGACAAGCAGGTAAAACCCAAGCACGGTCGGCGGCAAAACGATAGGCAAAGCGACAATGGCCGTGATGATGTCCTTGACCAGACTGCGGCCGCGCGACAGCCACCAGGCGAGCGGCGTGGCGATGATCAGCAGGCATAGCGTCGTGATCGTCGCCAGGCAAACCGTGACCCAGATCGCCCCGCCGACATCTGCCATCAGGCGCCTTCGGGTGCGTGGCAGACGGCTTCGATATTGTGGCCGTCCGGATCCAGGACGAAGGCGCCGTAATAGTTGGGATGGTAATGCGCCCGAATCCCCGGCGGGCCGTTGTCGCGTCCGCCTGCGGCCATGGCGGCGGCGTAAAAGGCGTCGACGGCCGCGCGGTTTGGCGCCTTCAGCGCCAAATGGATGTGGTCGGTCGGCTTGCCGTCGGTCAGCCAGACATCGGGCTTATTGACGCCATAGCCACTGCCCCACGGGCCATCCATGACGAGCGTATAGCCCAGTGGGGCGAAGGCCGCCGTGTAGAAGGATTTGCTGTGCTCGCGGTTGGAAACCAGGATGCCCATGTGATCGATCATTGAAGTCTCACTTTACGTCGTAGCCGTAGGATTTGATGATGTTGAGGCCGGCGGACGATTTCAGAAACGCCAGATAGGCGCGGGCCTCGGGACTGTCCTTGAGCAGGATGGCCTGTTGCTCGATCGCCGGGTAGTCTTTGATCGGCACGACCCAACGCGAGCCCTTGTGCGATTGATGTATCTGCGACAGGGCAACAAAGCCCAGCTCCGCTGACCCGGTGTCGATGAAGCTGAACGCCTGGGCGATAGATGCCCCTTTGACGATCTTGGGCGCCAGCGCATCGTACAGGCCGCGCTTGCGCAAATAATCAACCGCTGCCGCGCCATACGGGGCCGCGACGGGATCGGCGATTGCCAGGTGCTGGAAATTGCCTTGGGCCAAAACCTTGCCGGCTGGGTCGATCAGGGCGGGATTGGCGCTCCACAGGACCAGCTTGCCATAGGCGTAGGTGAATCGCGTGCCTTTGATTCCCAAACCGCTGTCTTCCAGCTTGAATGGACGTTCGGCGTCGGCGCTCAGCATGACGTCGAACGGCGCGCCCTGCTGGATCTGACTATAGAAGGCGCCCGACGCCCCGAACATCATGACGACATGCGTGCCGGTCTTCTTCTCGAAGGCTTGCGCAATATCTTTGGCCGGTTCGGTGAAGTTGGCGGCGACCGCCACCTGGATATCCTTGGCCAGGGCGAGCGCCGGAAAGGCCAAGATGATGGTGGCCATGCCCGTGATGACAGCGCGCCGTAAGAGCGACTGTCTGGAATGGGGCTGTCTTAGAGTAGGTGTCATGGCCTGTCCTCTCACCGGATGCGCTGACTTTAGCCACCGCATCCGGCGAGAGCAAGCCGGATCAGTAGTTGAACTGGCTGCGGACAGCGAAGGCAGTGTAGTCCTGGCCGATTTGCGCGCCGGCGCTGTTGAGGCGGTCGATCTTGACGGATTGCCCTTGGAAGACAAAGCGAACCGCCGGATTGAGTTGCCAGTTCAGGCCGACCGTGGCGATATCCTGCTGGCCGCCGCGCACCCGGTCGGCCACGACGGTCGACAGGTCATGATAGTCGAGATCGATCGTGGAATAGCGCCCGACCAGTTCGAAAGCGCCCCAATGCCCACCCTTTGGGTCGAAATTGTGAGCCGGCGTGATGCCGTCGAACGCCGCCGTCTGGGTGTTGTACTTGCGCGTTTCGCCGCTCAGCACCCAGCCGCCTTCGACGTACCAGCCCGAGAACTTCGGATTGGTTACTCCAGTGGCGGGGGCCAGGCGCTTGATGTCGAACTGGAAGGCTTCAGACGACAGATACACAGTCTTGTACTGCCAACCCAGTTCGATGCCTGTGGCCTTGGCCGAGTCGGCGTTTATCGCGCCGGTGTCGACAAGGCGGGTGCCATCGACGCGCAACTCCGGCCGGTCGCGCAATTGTACGGGGTAGCGGGTAGCGGAGGCGGCACCGGTATCGGCCGGGTTGATGACGGCCGAATAGTTGAGACCGACATGGATGAGTGCGTTCTTGCTCTTGTACGGCGTTCCGGCGATGCGGGCGGCAACGCCCAGCTGTTCGTCGTTGTTGACGACATTGAAGCCGCTGGCCGCTGTATTAAGCGAGGAAACCGTGTTGCCGGTGATCGCTACGGAATAAAGCCAGCGATCATAGGCGTTCCAGACGGCTACGCCCATCCGCGTATCGCCACCGGCGACATTGCGGGCGATTTCAGCGGACGCGGCGCGTTCGAGGAACGGTGAGGCGTTCGCCGATCCGGCATCGGCCAAGCCGGCCAGCGGGGCAAATTCGCCGACGCGTAGCTTGGCGTTCTTGTAACCGGAATACTGAATCCAAGCTTCATGGATGCGGCCGACGTCTTCTGCGCCGGCGCCACCGAAGTCGAACACAAGGGTGTAGTCGAAGTCTTTAAACAGCTTGCCGTTCATTCCCAGCCGGGCGCGGCGGAAATTGGTGCCGCTGTTGAGGTCACGAGCGGTGACGGCGGCGGGCAGGTCTTTGTCCTGGCTATAGGTGGCCGCGTCGGCCTGGATGATGCCGTGGAAGGCGATGGTGAAGGCGCCGTCGGACGACGCGATGCTGGGCGTGCCATTCTTGAACGCCACCGTCGTGGTCGGCGCTGGTGCCGCGGCAACGGCTGGGCTTGGCTTCGCGGCGGCAGGAATGGCGTTATTCGGCGCATTGTACCGGGCGGCGACCTGGGCTTTTAATTCATTTAATTGGGATTGTTGGGCATCTATCTGCGCCTGCATGGCGTCCATCTTGGCCTGAACATCGGGCGGGACTTGCTGGGCGAGGGCGGGGACGGCGAATATGAGGGCCGCCAGGCTGGCGGTCGTGACGGTTAGGGTACGCATGAACAGCTCCTGTATAGGGTGGTGCCACAATAGGTTGATTTGGTTAATTACGTCCTTAAATTGAAAGAGCGGCGTTATGCACTGGGATGCAGATTTGAACGTGGCGTCAATGCCGAATAAGTCATTTTATTTGTTGAGAAAATTTATGTGTCGCACAGAACACATTGTAGGCATGTAACTACAATTGTGCGACGCGGCGCGCGCTTGATCGTGGTAAAGGCCTTGGCAACGCCGTCGGTAAAGGCTGGCCACAACGACGAAAACGGGCTAAATCGCCACGCTTAAGTGAAGGAGCCTGACATGGCCGTAGCGCAAAGTGATCTTCAAGCCCGTATCGAAGCGGCGTTTCCAGGGGCGGAGGTGACCATTACCGACCTGGCCGGCGACGGCGATCATTATAAGGCGCGCATCGTTTCGGACGCCTTCAACGGTCTGCCGCGCGTTCGTCAGCATCAGATGGTCAACAAGGCGCTGGCGGATCTGCTCAGCGGTCCGCTGCATGCCCTGGCGCTGGAAACCGTAGCCAAAGGCTGATGCGTCTTTATAAGGACGGGGACGGGTCCCGCTTGAGGCGACGCAGGCAAAAGGTCGAGCGGGCATGGCGGATGCCGGGGAACTTCAACAGGCGTTTACGCAGGAAGCCTTCATAATCTTCGGTGTCCTCGACTGCGGCGATGATAACGTAATCGTATTCCCCGGTCGTCAGGTACGCGTCGGTGACCTCAGGTAACTGGGCCAGGTGGCGCGAGAAATTCTCAATCTTTTCATCGTCGTGCATGTCGAGATTAACTTCGACGATGACCGACAGTGGCCGGCCGATCTTTTCCGGCGACAACAGAGCGACATAGCCCGCAATCACGCCCGATTCCTCCAGCCGCTTTATCCGCGACCAGCAAGGCGTCTGAGACAGACCGACCTTGTCGGCCACTTCTTGAGTCGTCAGGTGAGCGTTTTCGCGCAGCAAACGCAGAATCTTCCGGTCGATTTCATCCAGTGACTGGACGTCTTTAGTGCTCTTCATGTCGTCTTTTTGCCCTGCAGCAAATTTTTATTCTGCGTTTGGCAATTATCGCAGAAAATTTCACCTGATACCAGTCTCTTGTAGTGGCAGTTAAGAAGCACTTTCTGGCGGGCCTGGTTTAGGGTCCGTCGTAACGATCCGGCCCTGCCCCGGCAGGGCTGATGATCGACTACGATAAGACAGGGAACCCGTGATGCGCGCCGACATGACAGTGATGGACGCATACGTGCCGGATATGTGCCGGCAAACGCTCAACAGGACAGGCACCGTGTCTGGATACCGGGAGTCTCCGCTCGGCGTCCGTGGTGCGCGCTCCGTCCGAATGGAAGCGGATTTCGATCGCGCCGGCGCCCTTTGGGGCACCACCATTGCCGGGACCAGCGCGCTAGGCGGCGCGCTGGACCTCGTCTCACGGCCGCCGCTTATCATTTTTCAAATTCCCGACCACGTGTACCTGGCTTCCATACCGGACGTCAGGCGACCGATCCCGCCGCAGAGCCGGGACGGTTTTCTTCCGCCAATGCCACACCTCTAACGCCTAAACGACCTGCCTAAGATGAGTAAGAAAGATTAAATCCATGTTTGACCACCCCGACTATGACGGCCACGAAAAAGTATTGATGGTGGAAGACGCCGCTTCCGGGCTGAAAGCCATCATCGCCGTCCATTCCACGGCCTTGGGCGCCGCCGCTGGCGGGTGTCGCCTGTGGAGCTATGAATCGGGTGTCAGCGCCTTGGGCGACGCCCTGCGCCTGTCGCGCGGCATGAGCTACAAGAATGCCATGGCAAATCTGCCTATGGGCGGCGGCAAGGCGGTCATTCTCGGGCCAGTCTCGGCCGACCGGCGCGAAGCCGTGCTTGAAGCCTTCGGGCGGGCGGTCGAAAGCCTGGATGGTCAATATATCACCGCTGAGGATGTCGGCGTGTCCGTTGCCGACATGAAGGTGGTATCGCGCATGACCGGATATGTTTCCGGCCTTGACGCCGCCATCGGCAAATCGGGCGGCGATCCGTCTCCCTTTACGGCGCGGGGCGTTCGCGTTGGTATCGAGGCCGCCGTCAAAGCCCGGCTGGGGCGAACGGATTTGGCGGGGCTGACGGTTGCCGTGCAGGGGCTGGGCCATGTCGGCACCTATCTGTGCGAGGAACTGTTCAATCTGGGCGCCAAGCTGACGGTTGCCGATATCAATCCCGACCGCGTCGAAGAGGTCTGTGACCGCTTTGCCGCCACAAGCGTCAGTGTCAACGACATACTGCTTCAGCCCGTCGATGTAGTGGCGCCCTGCGCGCTGGGTGGCGCGATCAGCGAAGATGTTGCCCGTCGTCTTCAGGCCAGTGTCGTTGCCGGTGCGGCCAATAACCAGCTTCTGACCCCCGGCGCCGGCGTCATTCTTGGCGATCGCGGTATCCTCTATGCGCCGGACTATGTCATAAACGCCGGCGGCATCATCATGGTGGCCGGCGAAATTTCCGGCAATAATGATGAGGCCGATATTCTGGCGCAGGTGGATGCCATCGGCCCGCGTCTGGCGGACATCTTTGTGCGAGCAAAAACGGAAAATGTGATCACAAATCTGGTTGCCGATTCGATGGCTAAGGATAAGATCGCTTCAGCGGGCCGGGCCAAGGCGCGTCACACCGAGGCGGCGTGAGGCGTTTGATAGAAGCGCTTTGAACCGGCGTTTGACTCCATGCCTGGTGCCGTGCCGGACCCATAGGCCACGGTGTTCACAATAGGCCACATACAGGACGATCCCATGCGCGACATCCACCACTTCATCAACGGCAAAAGCGTGGCGGGGACATCTGGCCGGTTCGGCGATGTCTATGACCCCAATACCGGCCAGGTTCAGGCGCGAGTCGCCCTGGCCACGGCGGCGGAAGTCGATGATGCCGTCCGTAAGGCGGCTAAGGCGCAGTCCGGCTGGGCCGCCATGAACCCGCAACGTCGCGCCCGGGTGATGTTCGCTTTCAAGGCGCTGATCGAACGGGACATGGAAGATCTGGCCCGCCTGCTGTCGAGCGAACATGGCAAGGTGATTGCCGATTCGAAGGGTGACATCCAGCGCGGCTTGGAAGTGGTGGAATTCGCCTGCGGCATTCCGCATCTGCTTAAGGGCGACTATACGGACGGCGCCGGGCCGGGCATCGACGTCTATTCCATGCGCCAGCCCTTAGGCGTCGTGGCTGGTATCACGCCGTTCAACTTCCCCGCCATGATTCCGCTGTGGATGTCCGCCGTGGCCTTGGCCTGCGGCAATGCCTTTATCCTCAAGCCCTCGGAAAAGGACCCCAGTGTTCCGGTCCGCCTGGGCGAGCTATTGATCGAGGCTGGCTTGCCCGAAGGGGTTTTTCAGGTCGTGCATGGCGACAAGGTCGCCGTTGATGCCCTGATCACTCATCCGGACATCAAGGCGGTCTCGTTTGTCGGCTCGTCTGACATCGCCCAGTATATCTACGCCACCGGCGCGGCGCACGGAAAGCGCGTCCAGGCCATGGGCGGTGCCAAGAACCACGGCATCATTATGCCCGACGCCGATCTCGACCAGGTGGTAAAGGACATTGTCGGCGCAGCCTATGGTTCGGCTGGCGAACGCTGCATGGCCCTTCCGGTCGCGGTGCCGGTTGGCCGCAAGACAGCGGACGCCTTCGTGGAGCGCATGATCGATGCCGCCCGTAACCTCAAGGTCGGTATCTCGACCGACGCCGAGGCCCATTATGGCCCGGTGGTGACGGCGGCGCACAAGGCGAAGGTCGAGGGATATATCCAGATGGGCATCGATGAAGGCGCGTCGCTGCGGCTCGATGGCCGTGGCCTGACATTGCAGGGCCATGAAGGCGGCTTCTTTATCGGGCCCACGCTGTTTGATAATGTCACGCCGGCCATGACCACCTATCAGGAAGAAATCTTCGGGCCGGTGCTTCAGATTGTCCGCGCCGAGACTTTGGAAGAGGCGGCGGCCCTGCCGTCGCAACATGCCTATGGCAACGGCGTCGCCATCTTCACGCGCAATGGGCTGGCCGCGCGCGAATTCGCGGCCAAGGTCAATGTCGGTATGGTCGGCATCAATGTGCCGATTCCCGTCCCTGTTGCCTATCACAGCTTCGGCGGTTGGAAGCGGTCGGCCTTCGGCGACATGAACCAGTACGGCGAGGATGGTGTACGCTTCTATACCAAGGTCAAGACGGTGACCCAGCGCTGGCCCGACGGCGACATCGGCGACCAGGCGTTTATTATTCCAACCATGACCTAGCTTAAGGACACATAGCCGCAAACGGTGGCCGGACATCCGGACCAGATAAGACCGGGGCGGTAAGGACAGGGACGACAATGCCATTGAATGACGACCAACGGATGATCCAGGAGGCAGCCCAGCGTTTTGCCTATGACCGTCTGCGGCCTTTTGCCGGAGAATGGGACGAGACGAAGCATTTTCCCGTCGACGTAATGCGTGAGGCGGCCGCCCTCGGCTTTGCCGCCATCTATACCGGCGAAGCGCACGGCGGATCGGGCATGACACGCCTCGATGCGGTGCTGATCTTCGAGCAGTTGTCGCGCGGCTGCGTCGCCACGGCGGCCTTTCTGTCCATCCACAATATGTGCACCTGGATGATCGACAGCTTCGGCTCCGACGACCTGCGCGCCCGTTTTGTACCCGAGCTGGTCAGTATGGAGCGGATCGCCAGCTATTGCCTGACCGAACCGGGATCTGGGTCGGACGCTGCCGCCATGAAGACGCGCGCGGTCCGCGACGGCGACAGCTATGTCCTGAACGGCGCCAAGCAATTCATTTCCGGCGCGGGCGTGTCTGACATCTATGTCGTTATGGCAAAGACAGGTGAAACGATTTCGGCCTTCGTCGTCCCCAAGGATGCCGCCGGCCTGTCTTTCGGGGCCAATGAAAAGAAGATGGGTTGGAACGCCCAGCCGACCCGTCAGGTCATCTTTGATGCGGTCCGCATTCCGGCGGAAAATCGCATCGGCGACGAAGGTGAGGGGTTCCGGTTCGCCATGAAAGGGCTGGACGGAGGCCGCCTGAACATCGCCGCCTGTTCGCTCGGCGGGGCGCAGGATGCCCTCGATCGCGCCAGCCAGTACGCCGCCGAGCGCAGCCAGTTCGGCAAGCCTATCAGCGAATTCCAGGTGACGCAGTTTAAGCTGGCCGACATGGAGACCGAGCTTCAGGCCTCGCGCACCCTGCTGTACGAAGCGGCGGCGCGTCTTGACGCCAAAACGCCGGATGCGACCAAATGGTGCGCCATGGCCAAGCGCTTTGTGACCGATGCCGGATCGAAGATCGCCAATGACGCTCTGCAGATACACGGAGGCTACGGCTACCTGCATGATTACGGGGTCGAACGGATCGTTCGCGACTTGCGTGTGCACCAGATTCTCGAAGGCACCAACGAGATCATGCGCGTCATCGTCTCGCGCGCCATGATGAAAGGCCACTGAGATGGAAGCGCCGGTTCTTATCCGCGTCGAAGACGGCGTCGGGCGCATTACACTCAATCGCCCTGAGGCACTGCACGCGCTCAATACCGATATGTGCCAGCGTATGTATGACGCGCTGATGGCGTGGGCGGACGACGACACTGTGCATCTGCTCATGATTGATCACCGGGAGGGCACGCGCGGTTTCTGCGCCGGCGGAGATATCCGCATGGTGGCGCGGTCGGGCCGGGCCGATGGCCGCGATGGCGAGCAGTTTTTTAATGTCGAATATCGCCTGAATACCCGGATCAAACGGTTTCCCAAACCCTATGTGGCTATCCTTGACGGTGTCACCATGGGCGGCGGTGTTGGTATTTCGATCCACGGGTCGCACCGCATCGCTACGGAAAACACGCTGTTTGCCATGCCAGAAACCGGCATCGGCCTGTTCCCCGATGTCGGGGGCGGATGGTTTTTACCGCGCCTGTCCGGTCAGATCGGTACCTGGCTGGCCCTGACCGGGGCGCGCCTGAAAGGTCGTGATGTGCTGGCCGCCGGGATCGCCACCCACTATATGCCGTCGGCTGCCGTGGAAACGCTGAAATCGCGCCTGTGTGCCGCCCGGACGCACGACGATATCGACGCGATATTGGCCGATTACGCCGAGCCTGCCGGACATCCCAGCTACGCCGAACATCTCGCCACGATAAACCAGTGTTTCGCCAAACCGACGGTTACCGACATATGCCTGGCGCTGAAAATGGCGGATGAAGATTGGGCAACGGCGCAGGCCGATATCCTCAAGACTCGATCCCCCCTGTCCATGGCGGTGGCTCTGGAACAGCTCCGACGCGGGGAGGCCATGTCGTCCTTCGAAGACGTCATGCGCATGGAATACCGCATTGCCTGTCACATCATTCGCGGTAACGACTTTTCGGAAGGCGTGCGGGCGGCGATCGAAGACAAGGACCACGCGCCGAAATGGTCGCCGGACACCCCGGCGGGGGTGACTCCGCAGATGGTCGCTGCCCTGTTCGCACCTGTCGCAGAGGAACTCCAGCTATGAAAATTGCCTTTATTGGTCTGGGTCACATGGGATCGGGGATGGCCGCCAATCTGGTGAGCGCCGGTCACACGGTCCAGGCCTTTGATCTGAGCGAAGCGGCGATGACCCAGGCCGTAGCGGATGGCTGCGTCGCCGCTACGTCTTTAAGCCAGGCCTGCGCCGACGCCGAAGCGGTGGTGACCATGCTGCCGGCGGGCCATCATGTTGTGTCTGTATACGCCCAGGTCTTCGTTCACGCTCCGACGGCGGCCATTCTGATGGACTGTTCGACTATTGATGTTGAAACCGCGCGTCAGGTGGCGGCGCAGGCGTCTGCGGCAGGCTTCGACATGGTCGACGCCCCCGTATCCGGCGGGGTCGCGGGCGCGGCGGCAGGAACCCTGACCTTCATGTGCGGGGGAACTCAGGCCGCATTCAACCGCGCGGAGCCGATCCTGGCGCGGATGGGCAAGGCGGTTATCCATGCCGGTGACGCAGGCGCGGGGCAGGCAGCGAAGATATGCAACAACATGCTCCTGGCCATTACCATGATCGGTACATGCGAGGCCTTTGCCCTGGCCGAAAAGCTGGGGCTCAAGGACCAGACCTTCTTTGACATCGCCTCCAAGGCGTCGGGGCAAAGCTGGTCTATGACCAGCTATTGCCCGGTGCCGGGGCCGGTGCCGACGTCGCCGGCGAATAAGGATTACCAGCCGGGCTTTGCGGCCGCGCTGATGCTCAAGGACCTGACCCTGGCCATGCAGGCTGCGGGCCAGACCGCCGCGGATACGCCGCTGGGCGCCAAGGCACATGCGCTTTATGAGGCCCTGTGCAGCCAGGGCCATGCCGCGCAGGATTTTTCCTATATGATGGAACGCATACGCCGGGGCGCTTAGAGGCCTCAAAGCATCCGGTACATGACCAGAATATCGACATAGCCAAGCGCCGGATGCAGGAAGGCTTCCGGCAGGCGGGCCATGATGTCGAAGTCGAAGCTTTGCCACAGGGCGACGGCGCGCGTATTCGTGCTGATAACCGAATTGAACTGCATGGCGCGATACCCTTCGGCTCGCGCTGTTTCCAGCGCATGGCTGCACATGGTGCGCGCCACACCGCGGCCGGTAGCGGCCGGGGCCGTCATGAAGCCGCAATTGGCGACATGCGCGCCGCCGCCCATGCGGTTGGGCGTCAGGAAATAGTGCCCCAGGACGGCGCCCTCCTGCTCAGCCACGAAAACGGTGTGCGGCGAGGCGAACCAGTAGGTGAGGGCGGCCTCCCGATCCCAGTCGCGTGGCAAGGTATAGGTTTCACTGGCACGCAAGGTGGGTTCGATGATTGCCCATATGGCGTCGTAGTCTTCGGTGGTGGCGGGTCGAATAATCATGCGGCCCTATACCATGCCGAAGGCGCAGCACCAGTCTTAACGAACGCGTAACCGCGTGTTTTGTTCAAACCTTAACATCACTCGTGCATCCTTAAGGCAACTCATATTGGGCGAAGATTTGAGGGTGTATGCGTATCCTTTTGATAATAGCCGGTTTCTTCCTGGCGGCGCCGGCTCACGCCGAGACGGCGAACTGGGGCGCAGTGCAGACCCACGCCACGGCCAATGCCGAACGATTATTGGACATGATCAACCGCGAACGCGTCGCCCATGGATGCGGGCCTTTGTGGATGGATGACCGCCTGGTCGCGGCGGCCGATCGCCATAGCCTCGACATGGTTGCCCAAGGATTCATCGACCACGTGTCGCCGACCGGTGCGACGCTCACGTCGAGGGTTGCCGATACCGGCTACCGGTCCGGCGACCTCGGTGAAAATATCCAGGTCAGCAGCGGCGTCCTGGCCGAGGTGGCTGACATTGCCATGGAAAACGAGTCCCAGCGCGGAAACCTGCTCAACTGCGCCTATACCGAAACCGGCATCGCGGCGCGCATAAAGAGGGATGGGCCGTTCGACGGCTTTTACTGGACCCAGATCTTTGCCACGCCGGAGCCGATCCAGGTCGTCAACAGCCGTCGGTCAACCGAACGCGTGCTTGACCTGATCAATGCGGAACGCGCCAAGCACGGCTGCCAGCCGCTGCATATTGAAACGCGCCTGATGGCCGCGGCCAACCGTGAAAGCCAGGACATGGTCGATCGGCGTTTTTTCAGCCATACCGCGCCGGACGGGGCAACACCCGGTGAACGTGTCCGTGCCACCGGCTATGTCTATCAGATGGTCGGCGAAAACATCGAGGTCAACAGCTACGATCCGCAAGTCGTGGTCGACACCTGGATGAAAAGCCCCGGCCACCGCGAAAACATCCTGATGTGTGCCTTTCGTGAAACCGGGATAGCGGTCGCCTATCAACCCGACGACGTTGCCATTGCCGGGGTTCCGGGCAGCCTCAGGGCGTATTGGACGCAGGTCTTCGCCATGCCGCTCAATCTTGGCCGCTAAGGTCTAGATCACGTAGAGATCAACATAGTCGTTGACCGGCATGGCCTCCAGTGCCTGCTGATCCAGGCTGACCTTGAGGATGGCGGCCTGTTGCTTGGTGGGGAAGCGTCGCGCCAGATTTGTGCGGAACTTGGCTTCGAGCAGCGGAATGCCGTCGTGGCGGCGGCGCTTGTGACCGATCGGATATTCGACGACGACCTCATCGAACACCGTGCCGTCGTTCAGTTCGATCGTCATGGCATTGGCGATCGATCGCTTATCCGGATCATGATAGTCAGCGGTGAATTGCGCATCTTCGACGCAGAAAATCTTGTCACGCAGGACATCGATGCGGGAATCGGCGGCGACGCCATCCTCATAGTCGGCGGCGGTCAGGCGGCCGAAGATAAGCGGCACGGCGACCATATATTGAATGCAATGGTCGCGGTCGGCCGGATTGTCGAGTTTGCCTTTCTTGTCGATGATGCGGATGCAGGCCTCATGCGTGCGGATGGTGACGCGCTTGATGTCTTGGGTGGTGTACCCAAGGGCGCTCAGCTTCTGATGCAGCATCATGGCGGCTTCGACGGCGGTCTGGCTGTGGAATTCGGCCGGGAAGCTGATTTTGAACAACACATGTTCCATGACGTAGCTGCCGTAGGGGCGCTGGAACCGGAAGGGCTGTCCCTTGAACAGAACGTCGTAAAAGCCCCAGGTCTTTGCGGTCAGCACCGAAGGATAGCCCATTTCCCCCTTGCCCGCCATCAGAGCCAGGCGAACGGCCCGAGATGTGGCGTCACCGGCAGCCCATGACTTGCGCGATCCGGTGTTGGGTGAATGGCGGTAGGTCCGCAAGGATTGACCGTCAACCCAGGCCAACGAGACGGCATTGATGATTTCTTCCCGATCAAGGCCCAGCATTTGCGCCACGACGGCGGTCGATGCGACCTTCACCAGCACGACATGGTCGAGACCCACCTTGTTGAAGCTGTTTTCCAGCGCCAGACAGCCCTGGATTTCATGCGCCTTGATCATGGCGGTCAGGACATCGCGCATGGTCAAGGGCGCCTTGCCGGCGGCGACGGCATTGCGCGACAGCCAGTCGGCGACGGCCAGTATGCCGCCGAGATTGTCCGAGGGATGGCCCCATTCGGCCGCCAGCCAGGTATCGTTGAAGTCAAGCCAGCGGATCATGGCGCCGATGTTGAAGGCGGCCTGAACCGGATCGAGCTGGAACTGGGTGCCGGGAACTTTGGCGCCGTGCGGCACCACGGTGCCTGGAACGATCGGCCCCATCAGCTTGGTGCAGGCCGGATAGTCGAGCGCCTCCAATCCGCAGCCCAGGGTGTCGATCAGGCAGTTGCGCGCCGTTTCATAGGCAAGGTCGGATTTGACCGTGTAGTCGAGCACATAATCGACGATATCGGTCAGAACCTGATCGGGGGCGGGGCGTTCATTGGGGATATGGGCGGACATGAGGCTTCCTTGATAACATCTCCTGCGGGTTGCAGGGCAACGGGGGAGACGACTGACTTACGGGCGGTCCTTGAGGGGGACAAAGGGTCTGTCCTCCGGGCCGGTATAGTTGGCATTGGGGCGGATGATCTTGCCGTCGATGCGTTGCTCGATAACGTGCGCCGACCAACCGGAGGTGCGGGAGATGACGAACAAGGGCGTGAACATCGCGGTGGGCACACCCATCATGTGATAGCTGACCGCCGAGAACCAATCGAGGTTGGGGAACATCTTTTTGGCGTCCCACATGGTCGATTCCAGCCGTTCGGCGATGTCGAACATCTTGGTCGATCCGGCGTCCTGAGACAGTGAACGGGCCACTTCCTTAATGACTACGTTGCGCGGGTCGGAAACCGTATAGACCGGATGGCCGAAACCGATAACGACTTCCTTGTTGGCGACGCGGGCCCGGATATCGGCTTCGGCTTCGTCGGGTGTGTCGTAGCGCTTCTGGATTTCGAAGGCGACTTCGTTGGCGCCGCCGTGCTTGGGGCCGCGAAGGGCGCCGATGGCGCCGGTAATACACGAATACATGTCTGACCCCGTGCCGGCGATGACGCGGGCGGTAAAGGTCGAGGCGTTGAATTCGTGTTCGGCATACAGGATAAGTGAGGTGTGCATGGCGCGCACCCAGCTATCCGGCGCGGGATGCCCGTGCAGCAGGTGGAGGAAATGCCCGCCGATGGAATCATCGTCGGTCTCGACCTCGATCCGCTTGCCGTTAAAGGCGAAGTGGTACCAGTAGAGCAGCATCGACCCCAGGCTGGCCATCAGGCGGTCGGCGATGTCGCGCGCACCGGGTGTATTGTGGTCGTCCTTTTCCGGCAGGACGCAGCCCAGGGCCGAAACGCCTGAGCGCATGACATCCATCGGATGGGCGGAGGCCGGCAGGCTTTCCAGCACGTCCGTGACGGCGACCGGCAGACCGCGCAGGGATTTCAGCTTGGCCTTGTACCCCTTCAATTCGCCGGCATTGGGCAATTTACCATGCACCAGCAGAAAGGCGATTTCCTCGAATTCCGAGGTCTTGGCCAGGTCGAGAATATCGTAGCCGCGATAGGCCAGGTCGTTGCCGGTGCGGCCGACTGTACACAGGGCCGTATTGCCCGCTACCGTTCCCGACAGGGCCACGGACTTCTTTGGCTTAAAGCCGGTAGGTGTATCTCCGTCCATTGGGCATTCCTCTTTTTCCTGCTGTTTATTTTGTTTTATTGGTGTTGAAGAGGGCGTCGAGGCGCTCTTCGAACGCATGGTAACCGATACGCTCGTACAATTCCTCGCGGGTTTGCATGGTATCGAGCACGTTTTTCTGGTGTCCGTCGCGGCGAATGGCCTCGTAGACGGCTTCCGCCGCCTTGTTCATGGCGCGGAAGGCCGACAAGGGATAAAGCTGGATGGCGACGCCGGCGCTGGCCAATTCGTCACGCGTGAACAAGGGCGTCTTGCCGAATTCGGTGATATTGGCCAGGACCGGGACCTTCACCGCGTCCACGAAGCGGTGATAGGTGTCCAGATCATAGGCCGCCTCGGCAAATATGCCGTCGGCGCCGGCTTCGACGCAGGCGACCGCGCGGTCTATGGCCGCGTCCACGCCATCCACCGCGATGGCGTCTGTGCGCGCGATCAGAAAGAAGTCAGGATCGGTCTTGGCGTCGGCCGCGGCCTTGACCCTGTCAACCATTTCGGCTGTCGATACGATTTCCTTGCCCGGGCGATGGCCGCATCGCTTGGCACCGACCTGATCCTCGATATGGCAGGCGGCGGCGCCGAACTTGATCAGCGATTTGACGGTGCGCTCGATATTGAAGGCCGAGGGGCCAAAGCCCGTATCGATATCGACCATCAGCGGGAGGTCGCAGACATCGGTGATGCGGCGGATGTCGACCAGCACGTCGTCCAGTGTGTTGATGCCGAGATCGGGCATGCCGAGCGACCCCGCCGCCACGCCGCCGCCGCTGAGATAGATGGCTTTGTAACCGGCGCGCTTAGCCAGCAGAGCATGGTTGGCATTGATCGTACCGATCACTTGCAACGGCTGTTCAGCCGCCAGTGCAGCACGGAATTTGGCGCCTGCGGAAGTGATGGTCATGGCGTAGTCCCTGTTCTGTTTTAATCTGGAAGTATCTTATGTAACTACCCAGGTCAAGCGATGGTGCTCCTGTCCTCAAGACCCTATCAGTTGGATCAGATGACGCGTGACACCGCTGTTGTAATAGGCCGCGCACTGCCAAAGCGATGCTGGCAAAACGATGCCGGTTCACCCGCCGGACAGACACCCGAACATTTACGCCCGCGTCAATATTTTCGTCAACTCACGTTGGACTTGATTTGGCGTTTTCACCGTGGGCCGGCCGGCGACCTAACGACGCAGCGTGTGGAGATAGGCGCGCAACTGGCGCAGGCCTGAGTCGAGGACACGTGGGTCCTGGGCGACCTTCGCCATTGAAATATAGCCTTCATAGGTGGCGATAAAGAAGGTTGCCGTCTCGACCGGATCCAGGTCGCGGCGGACCTTGCCATTGACCTGACCCAGGCGCAGGGCGTCGGCGACGCCGGATATCCAGGTGGTGAAGATTTCCGACAGGCGGCGCCGAAACCCTTCGTCGAGCGGGGACATTTCCTGCGCCAGGTTGTTCAGGGGGCAGCCGCCGTTGACCTCGGCCGGGCTGAGGGCGGTATCGTTGAGAATGCCGAGCAGAGCATCGATCGGATCGTCTACGTCGTCGAGCGGCGCCAGCCATTTATCGCTGGTGATCTTGGCGATGACCTGTTCCACCACCGCGTGACCGAGAGCCTCCTTGCCAGTGAAATGGTGATAAAGCGCCCCTTTTGTGACGCCCGCCTTGGTCAGTATGGCGTTGATATCGCTGCTTCGAAAGCCGGAGTGATAGACTTCCTCGAAGGCGGCTTCGACCAGCCGCTGGCGGGTCTGAGATGGGGAGCGGGGCAGGGTGAATTCTGACATACCTACCAGTATGTATGTGCCAATTTACAGAGTCAATCGTAAAATGCCCAGTCGAGTTTCGGCCTAAATACCGCCTGTTTTCGCTGGATGCTGACATAAATTGTCATTAGGATGCAGTGTAACCGCCACCAGTAAGCGTACGTCATCCCTAAAACAAAAATTTAGAGCCTTTCCCTGGTCTTTTCGGTGGAGCGGGCTCTACTTGAACCAAGGACGCTTGCCATGTCGCGCGCCACTCGACTGCTGGACCTGCTGCAATTGCTTCGCCGTCATCGCTACCCGGTCGCGGGCGCGGAATTGGCGCGTGAGCTCGATATCAGCCTTCGCACCTTGTACCGCGACATCGGCGCCTTGCAAGCGCAGGGTGCGCACATCGAAGGCGAGCCGGGCGTCGGCTATGTCTTGCGGCCGGGATACATGCTGCCGCCGCTGATGTTGTCACAGGAAGAACTGGAAGCCCTGGTACTAGGCGTGCGCTGGGTGGCGGATCGCGGCGATGCCCGTCTGGGGGAGGCGGCGCAGAACGCCCTGACCAAGATTACCGCCGTCCTGCCCCGCGACCTGTCGGATGAGATCGAGACGTCGGGCCTGCTGGTTGTACCCAGCTGGTCAACGCCGGTAAGCCGCATCGACCTGGGCGATATTCGCGCCACCATCCGCAGCGAATGCCGGGTCGACGTGCGCTACATCGACCTGAAAGAGGTGACGACCGAGCGGGTGGTCTGGCCCATCGCCCTGGGCTTCTTTGAACATGTGCGCATCGTTGTGGTGTGGTGCGAGTTGCGCCAGGCCTTCCGCCATCTGCGGGCCGACCGCATTGTGTCCTGGTCACCGCTGGAAAACCGCTACCCCAAACGCCGCCCCATCCTGTTGAAGGCGTGGAAGCGCGAACGCGATGAAGAAAGCGCCCGCTATGAAGCGGAAATGCCGGCGAAGGCGCAGCCCAAGGCGGAAGCTCAAAGCCAGATGCAATGAGGCCAAAAAAACAAAAACGCCCCCTGAGGCTCAGGGGGCGTTCTGTCTTGCCGGTGGGGTGTTTACTGAACGATGGGCAGCCAGACGGCCGAGGCCTGTCCGCCGCCGCGATACACGCTTTCCGTCGCCGCTTTGTAATCGGCCGGTTTGGCGTTGAAGATGTTATCGACGTAGGTCTGCGGGTTACGATCATAGAGCGGGAACAGCGAAGACTGAACCTGTATCATGATCTTGTGCCCGGGCAGGAAGACGTGATTCACGTTAGGCAGGCTGAACTTGTAATTCTCGACCTTGCCTGGCGTCAAAGCGGCCGGGGTACCGAACCCATGGACGTAGCGGCCGCGGAAGATTTCGATGCCGATCGGCAATTCGAAACCGGCCATTTCGGTGCCGACATGGCCTTGGCCCGCGCCTTCACTCGACGTATTGGGATATACGTCGATGATCTTTACCACCCAGTCGGAGTCCGTGCCGCTGGTGGCGGCGTAGAGATCGACCTCAGGTGCGCCCATGATGTGGACGGGCGCGTCCAGAGCAGCCGTTTCATAGACGAGCACGTCGGGACGATCCGAAGCGAAACGCTGATCGTGGACAAGC
The DNA here is from genome assembly GCF_032490435.1 of Asticcacaulis aquihabitans. Classification (NCBI taxonomy): domain Bacteria; kingdom Pseudomonadati; phylum Pseudomonadota; class Alphaproteobacteria; order Caulobacterales; family Caulobacteraceae; genus Asticcacaulis; species Asticcacaulis aquihabitans. The sequence goes on along the minus strand of NZ_JAVGWM010000006.1, from coordinate 169,932 downwards.
CAGGTTTTCCATTGCGTGCCGTTGTCGAAGCCGACGGGGCGGGGGGTGAAGGGCACAGGCTTGGACGGGTCGGAGACATAGTCGTCATGTCCCGCCGTGGTCGGTTTGGTGAAGCTGGCCGTGAAGCCGTCGCTGACATAGAGCGGCGTCAACGTGCCCATCGGCCATTTCGCCGTTTCCTGCCACTGGTTGATCCCGGTGGCGTAGGTCAGGACGGGGGGTGTCTTCGGATCGGGCGCGCCCTTCAGATAATGATCGAAGAAAGGCTTCAAATACTTACCGCGAAACTCCTTGGCGGTGTCGCCGGTAAACTGGAGATTGCCGAGTTCCGAACCGTAATGATTGACACCGGAATGGCGCCATGGCCCGATAACCAGGGTGACCATATCGTTGGCGGTATCCTTGGGCTCAATCGCGCGGTAGACGGCCGGCGCACCATAGCTGTCTTCCTGATCCCATTGGCCGACGACCAGCATGGTCGGCACCTTCAGTGGTTGTTCGGCCAGCCATTTGTCCACGGCCTGCTCCGACCAGAATTTGGTATAGGCTGGGTTCTGCAAGATCTTCTGCATGAAGGGGTATTTGTCGACGCCCCATTGGCGCGCGTAGTCGCCGGTAGACCCCGCCTTCAGCCAGCGCGAATAGTCGTCACCGACGCCTTCGGGGATGCCACCGCCCCCCTCGGCCTTGTTTGTCGTCTGACCGGCGACATAGGACAGGGTATTGTTGCGGAAGGCGCCATTGTGGAACCAGTCGTCACCCATCCAGCCGTCAACCATCGGGCTTTGCGGGACAGCGGCTTTCAACGCCGGGTGGGGATTGATTTCGGCCATCAGGGACGTGAAGCCCAGATAGGATGAGCCGATGATGCCGACCTTGCCATTCGATTCCGGCGTGTGTTTCACCAGCCAGTCGATTGTGTCATAGGCATCGCTCGAGTCGTCGCTGCCGGTATTGCCGGCCTTGCCTTTCAGCGGGCGGTTCATGATGTAATCGCCTTCCGAGCCATGCAGACCGCGCACGTCCTGAGTGACGATGATGTAACCGTCATTGACGAATTCCTCGTACATCGCCGGCAGAATCTCAGTCGCCGATTGGCTAGATGACCGGGCCATGGTGCCCTTGGCGTCGTAGGGCGTGCGCGACAGCAGGATCGGACCGTCCTTGGTGCCCTTCTTCATGACGATGACGGTGTAGAGCTTCACGCCGTCGCGCATGGGAACCATCTCGACGCGCTTGATATAGTCCGCGTCGGGCCGAATGCTGTCATAGCGCGGCATCATGTCCGGCGTCATCGGCGTTACGGGGCCGTTAGCAACCGCGGCTGGTGTGTCGACAGGCTTGGGCTTGGGTTTCGCAAAGGCGGGGGCGGCAAAGGCGAGCGAAATCAGCGCGGCGGCGCTGACAAGGGTGCGGTATTTCATGATGAAGCTCCGGGGCCGGACGATCTGGCGACACCGACAATACACACTTGATGCGATGATACAATATACGACGGTTTCGCCTGTATCGAGCTAGTCTCCGTGCAAAAAAACGATGGCGGCGTTTCGCGCACTTCATTGATATTGCACACGATTGTAAATAAAAAAGCCATAAATCTCAAAGATTTGTACGCGTCAGCTATTGCGCTTGATCACGCTCTGCATAGAATATTGGACGGGAAGGCGGAGGGTTTTGCTGTTACAGGAGCGGTTTCATGTCGCCTACGCTTGCCTTAACCTTCGCATCCGCCGCCGGTTTTTTGTTTGGGGTGGCCGGACCCTCCCTGATCGACCAGGTAACGCCCGGCGCGCCACCCGCCGCCGCCAGTGCTGTGGCGGACGTAGCTCCCGAAGTGGCATCCGATACGGCCGTACTGCCGGGACCCGACTCGTTGTGGGAAATTACGACCCAGACAACGGTCGCCGGCCAGGCGCCGACCACCACGACCGCCAGCCTGTGCGCCAGCGCCGAGGATCTGAAGGCGCCGCCCGTCGCCATAACCGGTCCGCAATGCGAGTCCCAGATGTTCAGTCCGGCGGGCAATACCGTATCCTGGACGACGGATTGCGACGCGGTAAAGGGCACGGGCTCCTTGACGCTGACCAGCGACCATCAGTCGTTCAGTGGTGACATTGTTGCATCGTCTGCTGGCCGGGACACCACCTCGCATGTGACGGGCAAGGTGACAGGCACCTGCACCAAATCCTGAAGGTGTCGGCCAGCCATCGCGTGTGATTAGGCACAGGCATATTGACTCCGCCCCCGGAGTCGTTGTCGATTGCGGGCATGGCGACCACAGACATCAAACTGGACGACGGCTGGAAAGCTCTGCTTGAGACGGAGTTTTCAAAGCCTTACATGACGCAGCTCAAGAGCTATCTGCAGGAGCGGAAGACCGCCGGCGCCCGTATATTTCCCAAGGGGGCGGACTACTTCCGCGCGCTCGACCTTACACCGCCGGAGAAGGTTCGTGTGGTAATCCTGGGCCAGGACCCCTACCATGGTGAAGGTCAGGCACACGGCCTGTCCTTTTCGGTCAAGCCGGGCGTGCGTATTCCGCCCTCTCTCGTCAACATCTACAAGGAGTTGCAGACCGATCTGGGGTTCGCGCCTGCGCGTCACGGTTTTCTGGAACATTGGGCCCGTCAAGGTGTCCTGCTGCTCAACAGTGTCCTCACGGTGGAGATGGGCATGGCGGCGTCACACCAAGGCAAGGGCTGGGAAGTGTTTACCGATGCGGTGATCCGCGCGGTCAACGCTTTGCCGCAGCCGGTAGTCTTTATCTTGTGGGGAAGCTATGCCCAGAAAAAGGCGGCTTTTGTCGATACATCAAAGCATCTGGTGATCAAATCGCCCCATCCATCGCCGCTGTCGGCGCACAATGGCTTTTTCGGTACCCGGCCATTTTCACGCGCCAATGACTTTTTGGTTTCCAAGGGCTATCCACCGATAGATTGGAAGCTGCCTGATGACCCGGCCATTTGATTTCCGAATTTCGCCTTTATATCTCGCGATCTAAGGTTCTCGCATAAAGTGAAAAAGGAGATGATCATGAAACCTTTTCTTCCCAATACCTCCACTGCCGGGAACGGACTGGGTGTTTGCTGATCATGTCAGGCCGGGGAATTCAGTATAGCGTCCTGATCGGACTGGCGTGCCTTGTTGCCGCTTGCGACAAAAAGCCGGAAAAACCACAGACGCCCTTTGTCGAGGATGGCGCCGAACTGTCGGCGGCCGCGTCTTCGGAAGCGGTCGGAGATATGAGCGCGTCTGCCAGCGCCGAGTCCGCGGCGGCATCGCAAACCTACGTCGTCAGCCGGTTGGGACAAAGGGCGGGCCTGTGGCAATTGACGCAGACCTTGCCGCAAGTGGATGGAAAGAGCGTCGCGAAGATTTGCGTTGATGACGCCCAGGGCGAAAAGCTCGCCTATATCGGTCATGACCTGCCGGGCAAGGCCGAAATGGTCGACCTGTCCTGTTCCGCCCGATCGGTGAAAAAGCTGCATGACGGCGCGGACATCGATACGGTCTGCATGGTCAAGGATACAACCCTGACATCCCACATCCATGTCGATGTGATTGGCAACGAGGCCTTCCATCAATCCGTCGAGACGCGATACTCACCCGCCTTCGCCGGCCACGGCGCTCAGATGACCATCACGGACGCCAAATGGCTGGGGGCCTGTCCGTCCAGCATGAAACCGGGCGACTATATCACCGGTGATGGCGTCCATCTGAAAGTCGGGAAATTGCTGGCCAAGTTCGGCTAAGGGCGTCTACAGGGCGGTGCCGTTTGAATTGGCGAGCCCAAGGGTGCGCGTCAATGGGGGCACGCCTTAAAGTGCAACGTGAGAGCCATGATTCAATACCTGATCGATGCCTTCGCCGACCGGCCATTCACCGGAAATCCGGCCTGTGTGGTTGCCCCCTTCGACGCCTGGCCATCGGATGCGTTCATGCAAAACCTGGCCATGGAAAACAACCAGGCGGAAACGGCCTTCCTGCTGCGCACGGACGACCCGCAACGATTCGGATTGCGCTGGTTCACGCCGACCATGGAGGTACCGCTGTGTGGCCACGCCACCCTGGCGTCGGCCCATGCCCTGTTTCGTGAATGGGGCGTCGCTGCGCATGAGCTGTGCTTTGACACCCTGTCCGGTGAATTGCGGGTGCGGCAGGCGAATGACCGGCTTGAGATGGATTTTCCGGCCTACACGCCGGTTGAAATACCGGCGATGGCGGCGGTCGTGGAGGCGCTGAGTGTGGAACCGATCGCGCTCTATGGCGGGCCGGCTCTGATTGCCTTGCTGGATTGCGAAGCCACCGTGCGTCAGATCGTGCCAGATTTGTCGCGCCTGCCCGCTTATCAGGGAACAGCTTACACCGATCGGCACCTGGTGGTCACGGCGCAGGCCGATGCGAATCGTCCTTATGACGTCGTTAGCCGGCTCTTTGCACCGGACATGGGGATACCCGAAGACCCGGCCACCGGATCGATGCACTGCATGCTGGCGCCGCTCTACCAGTCGTTGACCGGCAGGGCGGTCATGACCTATTATCAGGCCCATCCGAGGCGTGGCGCGTATATGCAGTGTGAGGTGACTGGCGATCGCGTCAAGCTGCGCGGACAGGCAGTTACCGTCGCCCGGACAGAGCTGAACCTATAACCAAAAACGGGAAGACTCATGTTCAAATCCAATCTGCTCGTCGCCCTGTGCGGTGCGTTCGCCCTGTCCGTTACCTCAGGAAGCGCATTCGCGGCCGCGCCGGAATTTCAGCCGCAAAAGCTGGTTCTGAAAAATATCCCCAAGCCAACGGGGCCCGCGGTCAAGCTATTCAACGGCAAGGATTTGAAGGACTGGACAGGTTGGCTGGGCTATCGCGATCCGTCCTTGACCTACAATGCCGGGAAGGCCAAGCCGATTGGACCCGGCGGTGTCGGTACGATCTTTACGGTGGTGACCGAAGACGGCGCGCCGGCGCTTCGGGTGTCGGGCGAAACCTGGGGCAGCCTGGTTCATAAGGGCAATTACGCCAACTACCACCTGCATCTGGAATATAAGTGGAGCGGTAAACGCTATGCGCCGCGCCTCGACGCGCCGGAAAACAACGGACTTCTCTATCATAGCCATGGTAAGCCGGGCGCGGTGTGGGGTACCTGGTCGCGTGCGGTCGAGTTTGAAATCATGACCGGCAGCGTCGGCATGGTGGTTCCGGTGGGCAATGGACTTCGCGTCGATACCAGCGTAGCGCACGACGATACGCTCATCGATCCTAAGCAGCGCTATATGTTTGGGGCGCCGCTGGGGTCGGCGGTCGGCAACACCGCGAACTGGAATGTCGAAAACAATGTCAATGCCGACAAGCCGGTCGGGGAGTGGAATACGCTCGACCTCTACGTCTTTGCCAACCACGCTGTCCATGTCGTCAACGGCGTGCCGGTGATGGAAGTGTGGGGCATCTGCGACAAGGCCAGCGAAAAGGCGCCATGCCTGCCGTTGATCCGCGGCGCCATTCAGTTGCAGTCTGAGGGCGCGGAAACCTTCTTCCGCAATATCACTCTGGAACCCATCTCCAGTCTGCCGGCCATCGAACTGGCCAAATAGCGACCATATGGCCGACAAAAAGCCCCGCCGCGAGAGCGCTTTCCGAAAAGTGTGACGCACTTTTCGGATAAAAAAGAGCGTTAAAACAAAGGTCTAGAGCATTTTTCCGATTCAACATGGTCGGGAAATGCTCTAGACCCGGCGAGGCTTGATCTGGCGGGTAGGGCAGTGACTATTCCAGCACTACGACCGTCACCGACTCGGGTGCGACCTTCAAGGTGAGGGCGCAGTTCTTGGCTGTCGCCGAGAAGGCCTTCGGTACGACAAGGTTCGGCTTGTCAAAGGTGTTGATGCTATCGATTTTCGGTGCGACCAAGGTCTGGCCGGTTGCCTTTTTCGGTGTGAAGCCCAGGATGGATGCATCGACTTCCAGAGGCTCATCCGGGTCGATATTGGTGATGGACAGATAATATTTGCCGTCCTTGCCCTTGGCAGCCACAATATCGGCGCGTGGCAGGGTGACCCCGTCATGGCTATAGGTGCCGGCATCGTAGCTGACCGGAATGGCCTTCGAATCCTGGAACGGCACGTACATCTTGAAGACATGATAGGTCGGCGTCAGCACCATCTTGTCGCCATCGGTCAGGATCATGGCCTGAAGGACGTTGATCATCTGCGCGATATTGGCCATGCGCACGCGATCGGCGTGGCGGGTGAAGATGTTGATCGACACCGCCGCCAATATGGCGTCGCGCTGCGAATTTTGTTGGACCAGGAAGCCCGATGTGCTGCCCGGCGTCTGGGCGTACCATGCACCCCATTCGTCGACCGCCAGCGCAACCTTCTTTTCAGGGTCGTACTTGTCCATGATGGCGCTATGCTTGCTGACCAGCTCTTCCATGCGCAAGGCGGTCTTGATCACCTTGGCATATTGCGTCTCGTCGAAGCCGGACGCCGGCTGGTAAGGGGGCCATTGCTCAAAGCCGGAATAGAAGTGCAGCGACAGGGCGTCGACTTCGCCGCCCTTGTTCTTCATGAAGGTTTCGGTCCAGTTGTAGTCGTCGACATTGGCGCCGGAGGCGATCTTCTTCATGCGCTTGTCGCCGGTTTGCGCCGGGTTGTAGTTTTTGGCATAGGTGGTGAACTGGCGGAATTCGTCGGTGTAATGTTCCGGCGTCATGTTTCCGCCGCAGCCCCAGCTTTCATTGCCGATGCCGAGGAACGCGATGGAATAGGGCGCGGGATGGCCGTTTTCACGGCGCGCCATGGCCAGGCTGGTTTCCTTTTCCGAGGTCATATATTCCAGCCATTCGGCGGTTTCCTGCGGCGTGGATGAGCCGACATTGGCCGAGATATAGGCTTCCGAATCGATCTGACTCACGAAGTCCATGAATTCATCCGTACCGAAGGTGTTGGGTTCCAGCACACCCCCCCAGTTGGAATTGAGCGTGACGGGACGCTTGCCCGTGCCGATGCCCTTCTGCCAATGATATTCGTCGGCGAAACAACCGCCTGGCCAGCGCACGTTCGGGACATGCAGCGCTTTCAGGGCCGTCACCACATCATTGCGGATGCCGCGCGTGTTGGGAATGGGGGAATCCTTGCCGACCCAGATGCCGCCATAGATTCCCGTCCCGAGATGTTCGGCGAATTGTCCGAAGATGTGGCGGTCAATCGTCGCGCCGGGCTTGGTGGTGTCAACCGAAACCTTGGTGACGGGCGTGGCGGCTTCGGCCATGGCGGTCCAGCCGAACGCCATAAGGCCAAGCGCCGTCAAGGAAATGGCGGTGTTGCGCATGAAATAAGTCCTGTCCCTGGGATTTTTATAAGATCTTTATTTTGTAGGACAATTGATGGGGGCTGGCAAGCGCCTTCTATTCACGCAGGTTTTCCCCCAGCACGCGCACCTGGTCACGCAGAGTGTTCAATTGATCGAGCGTCAGGCCCGAGGCACATAGTAGGGCGGTGGGGATCGCGCGCGCCTTGTCACGCAAGGATTGGCCATGTTCCGTCAGGTGAATGCGGGTGACGCGTTCATCGCGGGCGTCGCGTTGGCGTGTGACGAAACCGCCCTTTTCCATGCGCTTCAACAACGGCGTGAGCGTACCCGAATCGAGTTGCAGGGGCTGTCCCAGTTCATTGACCGACCGGCCATCCTGTTCCCACAGCAATAGCATGACAAGATATTGCGGATAGGTCAGCCCCATCGGGTCGAGATGCGGCTTATAGGCCTGGGCGAAGGCATGGGCTGCCGAATAGACGGCAAAGCACAACTGATTTTCCAGGCGTAGTTCGGGTGGGGAGGCGGACATTATGGGACTTTCTCACATTCGTTTGAAAGATAGTGCGCAATTTAGTTGACATCAAATTGTACACAATATAATTGTGCATCATTGAATTTTCAAAAGGAGACTACCCATGACCCAATCGATCACCGCCGTTTACACCGCGCATGGCAAGGCCACGGGCGGCCGCGAAGGCACCGCCTCTGCGGGCAATCAAAATCTGACATTGTCCACACCGAAGCAACTCGGCGGCGCGGGCGGTGACGGCACGAATCCGGAAGAGCTGTTCGCCATGGGCTACGCCGCCTGTTTCATCGGTGCGCTAAAGTTCGTCGGCGGTCGTGACAAGGTGGCCGTGCCGGCCGATACCTCGATCGAATCCAGCGTCGGCATTGGCCCGATCCCCGCCGGCTTCGGTATCGAAGTTGAGTTGAAGGTGTCCCTGCCGGGCGTCGACGCTGCCGTTGCCGACAAGCTCATCGAAGAAGCCCACAAGGTGTGCCCTTATTCGAACGCCACCCGCGGCAACATCAATGTGAACCTGATACGCGTCTAAACCGTCGTCTTAGAGCATTCGTCGGCCCAGTTGAGCTGCCTCAAGGCTCTAATTTTTTGCTCTAGATAACCTGTTGAAAGCTCTTCGGCCCTGGCCGGAGGGCTTTCCTGCGTCAAACGAGGCCGGAGGCTTGAGACAGGGATACCGCCTCGCGAACGGCGCGCTCATTGTCCTTGTCGAGCGGGAAGTATTCCAGGCCCATCGGGCCCTTGTAACCGGCCGCTCGAATGGCCTTGAGCAGATTGACGTGATTGACTTCGCCGGTGCCGGGCTGATAACGGCCGGGCACGTCACCCAGTTGCACATAGCCAACCGTATCCACGCCGGCGGTGAACTTTTCTATCAGATCGCCGTCTTCCAGCTGCATATGGTAGAAATCCCACTGGATCTTGACCATCGGCGAATTGACCGCGCGAACGATGCCTGTCGCCGGTCGTGAGCCGTTGAGAAGATGCCCAATGTGGTTGACGGTATTGAAGGGCTCGACCAGCGCCATCAGCCCGGCCGCTTCGAGGAGCGGGGCGATGCGCATCAGGCCTGCCGTATAGCCGCTCAGCATCGCTTCCCGCGACAGGCCATCGACCAAATGATGCCCGACCAGGGTGATTGCCTTGCACCCCAGTGTAGCAGAGTCGACAATGGCCTCTTTGATCATCGCCACCAGGGCCGGATGGTTGGCGGGATCGGAAAAATTCGGGGCCGTCGGCGCATATTGCGTCAGAACCAGCCCATTGGCATCGAGCAGCGCGCGTGCGCGGGCTGCATCCATCTTGTCGTCTTTGCGCCGTACTGGCCAGAATTCCACTTGGGTAAAGCCGGCCCGCGCCGCCAGTGCAAACCGGTCGGCGAAGGGGACTTCGGTGAACCAGGTATCCAGATTACAGGCAAAGGGGCGGAGCGCGATTTTACGATCGGGTACGGCGGCGGCGATGGGCGTCGCCGCCAGCCCGGCCATGGCAAAGGCTGCCCGGCGCGTCAAATGGGTCATAGAGTCCTCCTTGTTTGAAGGCACTCTATGACGGTCAGACGATTTGGGAAAGCCCGTGATCGAGCGCGGCGATCAGGTCGGCCGCATCTTCCAATCCAATCGACAATCGGACCAGTCCCTCGCTGATACCGGCGGTCGCCAGAGCTTCGGGCGACATGGCCGCGTGCGTCATCGAGGCCGGATGCACGATCAGGCTTTCTATCCCGCCGAGAGATTCCGCGAGTGAGAACAGGTCGATGTGGTCGAATAGCTGCTTCACGGCTTCCAACCCGCCTGCCAGCTCAAAGCTCATCATCGCACCGAAACCGGCCTGTTGGACCTTGGCCAATTCGTGTTGGGGATGGCTGGGCAGACCGGGATAATGGACAATCTTGATCTTGGGGTGGTTGTGCAAAAACTCAGCAATGCTTTGTGCCGACTGTTGCTGCTGGCGTATGCGAACGAACAGGGTGCGGACACCGCGCAGGGTCATGTAGCTATCGAACGGTGCGGCCGTGGCGCCGACGCAGTTGGCCCACCAGCGATAGGTGGTGACGTCTTCCGGGGTGGTGCAGACCAGGGCGCCGCCGATGACATCGGAATGGCCGTTGATATATTTGGTCGTCGAATGAACAACGAAATCCGCGCCGAATTTGATCGGGTTTTGGAGGGCAGGCGACAGGAAGGTGTTGTCGACCGCGACCTTCGCGCCGGCCTTGTGCCCCAGGTCGATCAGTTTTTTCAGGTCGATCAGGCGCATCAGCGGGTTAGACGGTGTTTCGAGCAGAAGGAGCGCTGTCGGTTCCGACAGGGCGGCCGTGACGGCTGCGTCGTCGCCCTGATCGACATAGACCAGATCGATCAGGCCTTGCTTGTGGCGGGCATTGAGCAGGCGTTGCGTGCCGCCGTAGCAATCGTGCGGAACGACAACCCGGCGATTGCCAGGCAGATCTTGCCACAGAAGGTCGAGCGCGGCCAGTCCGGATGCCACCATCACGGCCCCGACGCCGCCTTCCAGTTCGGCAATGACCTCGGCGATGATTTCGCGCGTCGGATTGCCTGAACGCGCATAGTCATAGGTACGCTTCTGGCCCAAGCCTTCGAAGGTGTAGTTGGTGGTCAGGTAGATTGGCGGCATCACGGCGCCATGCGCCTTGTCCGAATCGATGCCGATATTGATGACCTTTGTGCCGAGCTTGGCGGTCTTGAGATAGTCTTTTGACATGATCACTCTTTGAGAGATGTACGAACGATATCGGAAACGAGCTTGATTTCCTTAAGGAAAGCATCGTGTCCATAAAGTGAGGGAAATTCGATGAAAACGCTGTCGCGCAGTTGTTCGTGCAGCGCCTTCATGTCGTCATAGGGGACCAGACGGTCTGTCGGCACGGCGGCCAGGAAAACCTTGGCCTTGATCTTGGACGGATCGACCCGGTGACGGTCCAGGCTGTCAGACATGGAAATCCAGCGATTGACGTCGGTTGCCGAATAGGCGTCGCCACGTGCCCGCAAATATTGGCAGACGACATAATTGCCGCCGGCGGCTTCGGGCGCCGGACCGTCGAACCGCTCGGAAAATTCGGCGTCGGAGCGGTAGGTCGTCATGGCCAGTTGCCGGGCGAGCGATATGCCTTCGGCGGGCTTGCCATTGTCCTGACCGAACTTCAGCATCCGGCGTTGCAGGCCGCGAAACGCCGTGGCCATGGGGTGGGCGCGGTGGGCGGCGGATATGATGCACAGGCGTTCGACCGCGTCGGGGTAGAGTTCCGCAAAGGCCAGTCCGATCATGGCGCCGTAGGAGGCGCCGACGAAATTATAGATTTTATCAACATTGATTTCGTCGAGCAACAGCTTAACCAACCGTGCCTGATCGTGAGTGGTGATGGTATAGACCTTGGACGCGGGCAGGCGTGGGGCGAATTCGATGGACAGCACACGAAACCGGTTGAGATCGAGCGCTTCGCCGGGGCCCGCCACCCCTTCCCACCACCCGGGCGCGGTTTCGGTCGAATCTTCCTTGGCGAACAGTACGCGGCCGGCGGAAATCCCACCGGCCGCCACAACGACCGGCGCATCCTTCGGGCCGTACAGGCGCGCGACGACGTCCGTCTGCTCCAGCTTCATGCCGCTTTGAAGGCGGAAGTCGGCGGGCAAGGCGGCGGTGATGTCGGTGCCAATCAGATCGGGCGCGGCTGCGCGCGAGGGATCTAATGCCTGAGGTGTCAAGGTTGGGGCGTTCATGGTGTGTCCGGTCACGGGGGGTATAAAATCATCGCGACCAGCCGAGAGCAGACACTACGCCGCGCATCCGCACGGGACGAATCATCCTCTCATCTGTCAGGGAAATGCGCCCTGTAGGAGTTGGCACCATTCTGCGTTTGCAGCGGTTGCCCCAGCGTCGTCGGGCCTTTCCCTCGACTGGTCTCGATGAGTGTCTCGCTTATGCGGAAAAACCGCGGCGGCGTCAAGAGTGGGAATTGGGCGGGTTGGCGGGCACATATCTTGGCGCAGGCGTCAGCCCAGTTTGCGCTTCAAGGTGTCCATCACCGCATTGTCTTGCATCTGGGCGATATTGACGCGCATGAAACCGCCGGCGGTCTGGGACAGGCTGAAAGCATTGCCGGGCGCAAGCACCACTCGCTCCGTCAAGGCCTGACGTGCCAGTTCGGATGCATCGACGCCCGCCGGCAAGGCACACCAGACGAACATGCCAGCCTGTGGGACATGCCACGGCTGAATCCCGAGACTGGCTAAGGTTTTCAGTATGCGTGGACGTAGATGTGCCAACCGTTCGCGGACATCAGCCATGTGTTTGCGGTAATGGCCGCCGCTGAGCAGATGATACAGCACCTCCGCAGACAGCGGATCATGGCTGAAGGCGGTCGCTATTTTGAGATCGATCAGGGGCGCCAGCCAGTCGGCGCGGACAGCGATGAAGCCGCAGCGGATGGCCGCGGACAGCGTCTTTGAGAAGCTGCCGATATGGATCACCCGGTCAAGACCGTCGAAAGCTGCCAGACGGGGCGCCGGGTTGTGTTCGAAATCGGCGTAAATATCATCTTCGATGATCAGAAGGTCGTGCGCCTGGGCCAGTTTGAGCAGGCGATGGGCGGTGAGGGGCGATAAGGTGGCCCCGGTCGGATTATGCAGGGCCGTATTGGTGATGTAGAGGCGGGGCTTGTGGGCGATCAAAGCGTCGGCGAAGGCATTGAGGTCCGGGCCGTTGGGTGTGACGGGAACACCGACGACCGTGACGCGGTGGGCACGCAACTGTGCCAGAAAATTGAAATAGCACGGGTCGTCCACCAGAACGGTGTCGCCGGGCGTCAGTAAAAACCGGCACAGCAAGTCTATGGCCTGGGTGCCCGATCCTGTCAGCAGGATCTGTTGTGGGCCTGCTTCTATGCCGTGTTCCGATAAGCGGCGGGACAGGATCTGACGCAAGGGCGCATGTCCCATGGGCGTGGCATATTCGGTCAGGTTCACCCGTTCATCCCGTGCCAGGGTCCGCATAGCCCGGCGGATATCTGCGTCGGGCAGTCAGGATGACGGCAACCATCCGCAACCGGGTTTAAGGTAGTCGCCTTCGGTTTCCAGTGATTGCCGTGATATCCACAGGGGATCAACGTGAAGGTCTAGTTTCGGACCTATGGCGGCCAGGGTCATCGGCGGATGCGGCGTGGCGACGAAATAGCCGGAACCGCGCCGGGCGGAAATCACGCCTTCGGCCAGCAGGCGGTCATAGGCTTCGACTACGGTCGATTTGGACACCTTCTGCATCTCAGCCATGGCGCGGACGGAGGGCAGGCGCGCGCCTTGCGCCAATTGTTGACGCGTGATGCGGTCCCGGATTTGATCCATGACGTGGGTCGTTAATGTCGGCGCGATTGTCATAACTGTACTGCTTTCCATACCATGACAGTTTGGGTCAATTTTACTGAATCGTCTCTGTCGAGGCCAGCCCCTGTTTGGGCATAGAGCTGTTTGTTACGTATGGAGACAGTTATGGACACGAAAACGATCGGCTGGATCAACGGGGGACTGGGTATATTGGCGTTCAGCGGTTCCCTTCCGGCGACAAAGGTCGCGGTACAGGCCATGTCGCCCTATTTCCTGACCGGCGCTCGGGCCGTGATCGCGGCAGGGCTGGCGGCGGGGTGTCTGTGGGTATTCCGCGCCGCACGGCCTGCGGCGCGTGACATTCGCTCTCTGATTTGGGTCGCCTTGGGCGTGGTCGTAGGCTTTCCCTTGCTGTCGGCCATGGCTTTGCAACACATCAATTCGGTGCATTCCATCGTCTTTACCGGCTTACTGCCTATCTCAACGGCCGTCTGCGCCAGCCTGTTAGGTGAAAAGCATCCGCCGCGGCTGTTCTGGTTGTTTTCCGGACTGGGTGGTGCGTGTATTGTCATATACGCCCTGACGCAGGGCTTTTCAGTCTCGCCCATCGGCGACCTGCTCATGCTGGCTGCCATCGCCGTCTGCGGTTTCGGCTATGCCGAGGGGGCGCGGTTGTCACGTCGCCTTGGCGGCTGGCAGGTCATTTGCTGGGCCTTAGTGGTCGCCTTGCCGGTAATGTTGATCCTGGCTGTCATGACGCGTCCGGTGGATCTGTCGATTATTACGTGGCCGGCTTGGGTGAGTTTGGGCTATGTTTCAGTTTTTTCTATGCTTATCGGCTTTGTCTTCTGGTATCGTGGCCTCGCCATGGGCGGTATCGCCGCTGTGGGCCAGTTACAACTTATGCAGCCGTTCTTGGCGTTGATACTGGCTGCCTGCCTGCTGAAAGAACCGATCGGCGGTGCTGTGATCGCCGTGATGGCCGCCATTGTCGCCTGCGTGGCCGGCGCGCGGCGTTTTGCGACTTAAGAGCGCTAGTCGAACGTGATTCACGTTAGACTAAGGTAATTAAAACAAGGTATTATACATATTATCTGACCTGGTTGGGCGGCGATCTATGCCGCCTGCCGGGCAGGGCGCAGACGGCTCCATTCGGACAGGATTATACCGGCGCTGACCAAAATCAGGGCGACGACATGAAAGACGCGCAGGGGTTCGCGCAGGATCAGCACGGCCAGGAAGACCCCGAATATCGGTAGCAGATTGATAAACAAGCCAGCGCGATTGGCACCGATCAATTCTATTCCCGCGATATAGGTGGCCGAGGCGACAAGGGCGACCAGTATGGCGGCATAAAGCACGACGCCACATCCTGTTGCGTCGGGGGCGGTGAACGGGTGCGTTGCATAGCGCCAGGCCAGGAATGGTAGACACGTCAGGGCGGCGCCAGCGCAGGGTATGGCCAGCAGGCTTTGCCAGTGCAGAGGTGGTTTCCATTTGAGGCTGACCGTGTAGCCGCCGTAAACCAGGATGGCCAGTAGCATCATGGCGTCGCCGGCGTTCAGCTTGAGATGCAGTAACCGGTGAATATCGCCGTGCGTGGCGGTGATGACCACCCCAGTGACGGTCAGGACGAAGCCAATGAGTTGCGCTACCGTCGCGCGGGTTCGGAACAGGATGAAGTTGCCGAGAAAGATGATCAGCGGAATGCCCGCTTGCTCGATCATCACATTGACGGCCGCCGTCTGGGTGAGGGCGGAATAGAGCAGAATATTGAACAGGGCGAAGCCGGTGGCGCCGTAGCCCAGCAAAAGTGGCCAATGCGCCTTGATGACCGGCCAGTCGCGTTTCAACGGTTTCAGCGACAGGGTGACGATCACTATGGCCGCGATCCACCAGCGCAGGGTGGTGAGCAGGATAGGATCGACATGGCCGACGCCGATCTTGCCGGCGACGCTATTGCCCGCCCAGATCAAGCTGGTCAGGATAAGAAGGGCGTAGGCTTTGACGGGGGCACTAGAAGACATATCTGCTCTTAGCGTTCACCGAGGGGCCGATCAAGACAGGACGAGCCTGGTCGCAACTGTTCGTGGCAACTGATTTCCAACGAAACCACACCGAAGAATAACCAAGGATTTGAATGTTTTTTCTTGGCTCTAGCGGAAAAGTCTTATAGCGACCGTGCAAACTGCTCTCAAACAGGTGAATTATGTCTATCCTCGTCGTCAAGTTCGGTGGTTCGGTTCTCACGAGCGAAAGCGCGTTGCAACGCGCCGTGGCGGAGATTTACCGCTATGTCCGCGACGCACATAAGGTGATCGCCGTTGTTTCGGCCTTCAAGGGGCAGACCGACCAACTGCTGCGCCTGGCCGGCAGCTATACCCAGGCCTCCGTCTCGTCGGCGACCCCGCATCTGGTGGCGACCGGCGAAATGCGTGCGGCGACCTTGCTGGCCATGGCGGCGGAACGCTCCGGTATCGTGACGCGCTTCCGTTCGGCCTATGAAATCGGCCTGATTGCGGATGGCGAACACCTGAATGCCAATCCCATATCGATCAAGGCCGATGTTTTGACGCGCGATCTTGAAACCGTCGATCTCGTCGTCGTGCCGGGATATGTGGCCGAAAACGCCGCCGGTGAACCCGTGCTGCTCGGCCGTGGCGGTTCGGACCTGACGGCCGTCTATATCGCCAAGGCGCTGAACGACGCAGGCGTGAATGCCACCGCCCGTTTGATCAAGGACGTTGACGCCGTCTATGACGCCGATCCCGCGACGGTCGGCGATTCCGCCAGACCGTATGAAGGCCTGAGCTGGAACGAAGCGCTGAAGATCGCCTTCCCGGTCGTACAGGGTAAGGCCATGCGCTATGCCGCAGACAACGGTCTGACCGTCGAGGTTGCGGGTTTGGCCAAGGGCTACCAGACCGTGCTGGGCGGTCAGACGGCCTACCGCAAGACGCCTACCCTAAAGCGTCCGATCCGCATCGCCGTTATGGGCGCTGGCGGCGTGGGCTCAAAGTTCCTGGAACGGTGCCTGGAATGGAGCGATCTGATCGAGGTCGACCGCATTCTGGTCCGCGACGCCTCCAAACGCCGCGATCATCCGCTGGCCGCCAAGTTCACCTCCGACGCCCGCAACTTCGTGCGCAACGATGTCGATGTCTTCGTCGACATCGGCACCGGGGTTTCGCCGTCGGCCGAATTGCTGGAAGGCTTTCTCAAGGCAGGCGTCAGCGTCACCAGCGCCAATAAGCAGGCCGTCGCGGCCTCAGCGGACAAACTGCGCGCCGCCGCCAAGTCGTCCGGCGCCCTTCTGACCTATTCCGCCTCCGTCGGTGGTGGCGCCCCGATCATCGAGGCGTTGAAACGCGCCGCCGCGGCAGGGCTCAAAGTGACCTCGCTGGCCGGTGTACTGAATGGCACGTCGAACTTCGTGATCGACCAGGTCGAGTCGGGCAAGAGTTTCGACGCCGCCATGGACGAAGCGCGCCGGCTGGGCTTCGCCGAACCGGATTCGACGGCTGACCTGGACGGTACGGACGTTGGCGCCAAGCTGAAGCTGCTGCGGGAAATCGCCTTCCCCGGCCAATCGCCGAAGCATATTGAGGTCGGCCAGATCACCGAGGACTCGCTGGTCATCCCGCAGGGCAAGGGCCTGCGCTACGTGGCGCGCGCCTATCCGACGGCGGACGGCCTGCAAGGCTCCATGAAGCTCGAAGTGCTGGATGCCGATCATTATCTGGTTGGCGCGCGCGGCGAACAAAACCGCGCCATCATCGAGCTGGACACCGGCGACACCTGGTATGTCACGGGCAAGGGCGCGGGCGCGTGGCCGACTTCGGAATCGCTTCTGGCGGATACGCTTCAAATCGCACGCGAGATGCCGCTCAAGTGACCCCGAAAGCCTTCAACGCCTTTTGCGCCGGTTTGCCCCACGCCACGCACGTCGTGCAATGGGGCGGATCGGACGTCTGGAAGATCGGCGGTAAGGTCTTTGCCATCGCGTCAGGCGAAGATGGCCTGAAGGTCAGTTTCAAGGTGACTCCGATTGCTTTTGAAATTCTGGGCTATGCCGACGGCTGCCGGCCGGCGCCGTATCTGGCATCGCGCGGCATGAAGTGGATTCAGGCGTTTGATATTGCCGATTCTGAGCTAAAGGATCATGTGCGGGGATCATACGACCTTATCGCCGCCGCCTTGCCTAAAAAGACGAAAAGAGAGCTTGGGCTCCTGACATGAATTACAGACACGGCTTTCACGCCGGAAATTTTGCCGACTTGGCCAAACATGCGGCGGTACTCACGCTTTTGCGCCTGCTGCGCGATGGCGACCAGCGGCAGATGGTGATCGATACCCATGCCGGTGCGGGTTTTTACGACCTGTCCAATCCGGACTTTGCGCGGTCCCGTGAGGCGGAGGCGGGCATCAAGTATCTGATGAGCCGCGATGTGCCCGATAGCCTGAAGCCATTGGCCGACTACGTTCGCGCCAAGAACGCCAAGGCCGGATTCAGGGACCGCATCGGCATCTATCCAGGCTCGCCGGTCCTGATCCTCGATCACCAGCGCCCGAACGATCAGTATGTTGGCTGCGAACTGCGCGATGATGACTATCGTCTGCTATATGACCGTATCGAGCCGCGCGGCCAGGCCATAAAGGCGGATGGCTACAAGATCGCGTTACAGGTGATGGATACCCCGAATGCCCTTTTGTACCTGATCGATCCGCCTTTCGAAAAGGCAGACGATTACGCCCGCATTACCTCCACCTTGCGCGATGTCCTGACCTTGCGACCCGATGCGCGGGCGCTGATCTGGCTGCCGTTGAAGGACCTTGAAACCTTCGACGCCTGGTTGCGGCATATGGAGCGTGAAATCGGCGAGATGACGGAAATTCTCGTCGCCGAATTGCGCCTGCGGCCCCTATGGAACCCGATGACGATGAACGGGTGCGCCTTGGTCGCGGTCAATGCGCCTGAGGCCTTTACGCCGTTATTGACAGCGATATCCGAAGACGTGGTCAGAACCTTCGGCGAAGAGGGGGCTGTGGCCAAGGTCCGCATTTTGTGATGACTCGCCTCATTGGAGACTTGCACTTTTCGTGTTATGCTGCGGCGCAATATGGATTGTTCGCCACTGCAGCCACACAGAGGATACCATGCTCACCATGACCGACCCTGAACCAACCAAGTTCGCCACTGTACCGACCCCCGAAGAGATGAAGGCCGCGTCCGAGAAGGTCATGAATTTCTGGGTTGGCGCCCTGTCGCCGATGTGGGTGCCTTTCTGGGCCGCTTCCAGCTTCGGGCTGAGTGCCTGGGCCATGACCCAGAGCCTCGGCAAGAGCGAGGGGCTGATGAAGGAAATCCCCGAAATGGCGAAAATGGCCCCGAAATGGCCGGGGTTCATGGGCGTTTGGGGCGCCCTTACGCCTTCGCAAAGTCTCGACAAGACCGTCGATGCCGTAAAGCCTGTCGTCGAAGCCGCTGATGCGGCCGTTGTTGATATGGTCACGTCCACGGCAAAAGCCGCAGAAAAGGTGGTTGATGAGGCCTCGGGCGCGGTGGTCCAGGCGGTAGACGCTGCACCTGAGCCCAAGGTGGTGTTCGATCCAGTGGTCGAAGCACCCGTTGCCATTCAGCCTGCGGCCGTCGAAGCACCGGCGGTGCTGAAAGAAGCCGCCAAGGCGGCGCCAAAGCCCGCTACCCCGAAAGCAACGCCCAAGCCGATCGCTAAGGCCGTATCTGCGGTAAAGCCCAAGCGGCCTTAAGGCCTAAGCAATCTTAAGGCCTGTCGTTCCGTACGGGACGAATATCAAAAACGATAGGGCGATGGTCCGATCCATCGAACGGCCCGGCGTGACGGCGGCTGAGCGTGAGGTCGCGGCTCGCCAGGCCGTTGTCGATGGTAATACGCAATATGCCGGGCAAAAAGGTCGGCCACGTGCCGCGAAACGCCGGGGTTATATGTAAGCCTGTGCGCTTGGCCAGGTCCTGCAACTGAACGGCACAGGGGGACGAGTTGAAGTCTCCGACCATGACAAAGCGCTCATTCATCATGGGGGTAATCGTGTGCGCCAGGCGATCGAATTGACGCGGTTGGTCTTGTGCGCCCGTATAGGGCCATGGCCGCGTCAGGTGGGCGACAGCCAGGGTCAGGGGGCCGTCAGGCGTCTTCACCTTGACCGTCATGAGCGCGAAGCCCGTGGGATAATTCTGCTGATCCGACAGGGGATACCGGGACGCGACGACCATGTCGTAGCGGGTCGCTATATAGGGACGGCTGGCTTTGAGGCCCTCCACCAACTGGTCGCGGTAGTGCTGGTTCGCCTCGACAACGGCGACCACGTCGGGATTCTGTGTTTCCACCCACGGCAACAGCTTTTCCGGGGTCGTGTTACGGATAAGCAGGTTGGCGAACATCATCCGCACGGCGGGTCGCGATGGATCGGCACCCCCTTGCACCGGATGCCCCTGCGGCCAGATAGAGGCAATCAGGAGTGCCGCCGCCAGCGTGGCAATGCCCGCCGCACCTTTTTGGCGCACAAGCCAAAGCACCGCGGCCAGAAGGCATACGCCGCTAGTGATCGGGACGCTGAAAATATCGATGAGATAGAGTTGTGGCCTGTGCGGGTTCATCAGGCATATTATGGCCACACCTATTGCTGCCAGCGCGGCCGCCAGGCAAAGGGCGCCAAAAAGGAGTTTGAGCAGGCGCATGCGGCTATCCAAATCGTATTGACAAAAACGGTGTTCGCACCGCACTTGGTTAACAGGGTAGAGGAACCCGGCTATGGGGGGCAAGGACGTGTTCGCGAAAAGCCAGGCTGATATCGACCAAATCTACGACTCTGTTGAGACCGTCAAGCGGTTGTCGGACCGCATTATCGGTATTGGGCCAATCAACATCATCGGCCTTGACGGGATCCTGGCGCTTTTGCCGATCCCCGGCCTGTCCACGGTCTATTCCGTTGGCGCGGGTCTGATTCTGTTGGTTCAGGGCATACGGGCACGCGTCACGCCGCTGACTCTGATCCTCAGCCTGCTCATTCTGGCAATAGACGCCGGCATTACAACGGTGGAGGACGTGGTGAAGGTTATCCCCGGCGCCGGGGCTTTGCTCGGGCTTATTCCCGGCGGTATCGATGCGCTGTTTCAGGGCCACCTGTACGCGGCCCACCTGATTCAGCAGGATATAAAAAAGACCCTGTATATCGATGGAAAGTCCACGGATGGCGACCATCATGCCAATAGATCGGAAATGCGCGCCACCAAGGGTAAGAAGCGGATTGTCTATTTAGGTTGACACCCAGGCGTCGTGGCGCGCCCCGGCAGATATATAAATTGGCGATGATGAGGTGTCATTTACCCTGTTTTTGCAACTGTCGGGATAAAGCTCTATCGCCCTTCTATTGTCGCAATGTTACGGTATGTTACAGACTTGAACTCCAAAGGGTGCGTAACATGTTCCGCTTCGATTTTACCTTGACCCGTGTAAAACCTGCTCGCGCGCGTTTCGGCGTGAGCGAGGATGCGTTCAAACGTAAGCTGGATACATCTGATACGCTTCGCCATCTGTGTGGTTTCGATACGGAACTGTATCGGGCGATCAACGACCTGCGCAACTGATGCCCGGCCAGCGCCTTAAGAAGCAGGGCCGGGTGGAACTGTGGGACAACGGCGTTGACGCGCCTGAGGCTCGCTTTTCTGTTCGTTGGGGCGAAAATGAGCAGATGGACTATTCCAGGCTCGATCAGGCGGAAATGAAATTCGACGAAGAAATCCAGGCAGCGCGATTCGACGCGGATTGATGCAGGGTGAGTCTAGCACCTATGGTCCAGAAACAGGTCGGGCCCCATATCGTTTCCGACAGGGGCCCGGTGGTGCCGTATGGCAGGATTGAACTGCCGACCTCAGCCTTACCAAGGATGCGCTCTACCACTGAGCTAATACGGCCGACGGAATGTAAAAACATCCGAGGCGCGGGCTATAGCCAAAGTTTTTGAAAAGACAAAGCGAAAAGTGAAGGCGTGGGGCTGAAAAATGCCCCGGCTTGCATTTAATCCCCGGATTTCTTAAGTCGAAGCCACAGACCTATCCTCCAACCGGCCCATTTCATGTCCAATACTCCAGACGAGCCACTCGAACCACAAGCCGCATCCGGGCGTTCCAAAGCCCAGACCCAGTCCAAGACCCAAAACCAGACACAGCCAAGGACCCAGGCAGAGCGCCGCGCCGCGCAGTTGCAGGCCGCCTTGCGTGAAAATCTGCGCCGCCGTAAGGTTGCTGGCGCCAAGGCTTTGAATACGCCTGAACCCGACCATCACGAAAAAGCGAAACAAAACGACGGCGAAAAGTAGTTTCAGGCTGTTGCCTGTAGCGCATTGTCATGTAGAAGCGCACATTCGTTTCCTCGCGCCGGTTTGGCGCGATTTGCCTTGTACGGACGTATTATGGATCGCATTGCCATCGAGGGCGGCAGCCCTCTTTTCGGGGACATACCCATTTCGGGCGCCAAGAACTCCGCCATTAAGCTGATGGCTGCGTCCCTTTTGACCTCGGAACCGATACGTCTAACCAACATGCCGCGTCTAGCCGACACGCGCTTGCTCGGTCGCTTGCTGGCGCGTTTCGGTACGCAGATCAGCGAATCCGATGGACCGGACGGTCAGCAAACCGTGCTGCATACCCCGGAAATCACCTCTTCCTTTGCGCCCTACGATCTGGTCCGCCAGATGCGGGCCTCGTTCAACGTGCTGGGGCCGCTGCTGGCGCGCACCGGCCACGCCAAGGTGTCCCTGCCGGGTGGGTGCACCATCGGCGCGCGGCCGGTCGATCTACACCTCAAGGCGCTCGAGGCGCTGGGTGCCCATATCGACATGCATGAGGGCTACGTGTTTGCCCAGGCGCCACGTGGATTGAAGGGCGCCGAGATCGAATTTCCCTTCGTCTCTGTCGGTGCGACCGAACATGCCCTGATGGCCGCCGTTCTGGCGCATGGTACGACGGTCATGAAAAATTGCGCCTGCGAGCCGGAAATCGCTGATCTGGCCGAATGTCTGAACGCCATGGGCGCCAAGGTGTCGGGGCAGGGCACAACCACGATCGTGGTCGAAGGCGTAACCTCGCTGCACGGCACGGACTGGTCTGTGATCTGCGACCGCATCGAAGCCGGGACCTATGCCGTGGCTGGTGCAACGGCAGGCGGCGAAGTGCGCCTGACCCGCGTTCGTCCCGAGTTGATCGCTATTCTGCTCGATAAGCTGGTTGAAGCCGGATGCGAGGTTGAGCGCGGCACTGATACGGTGACCATCCGCCGCAAGGACGCCAAGATCCGCCCGGTTGACCTGACCACCGACGTATACCCGGGGTTCGCCACCGATTTGCAGGCCCAGTTCATGGCGCTTATGACGCTGGCGGACGGGGAAAGCGTTATCCGCGAGACAATTTTCGAAAACCGCTTCATGCACGTTCCGGAATTGGGGCGCCTTGGGGCTGATATTCGCGTCACGGGCAATGAGGCCCGCGTACACGGCGTTGCGGAACTGCGCGGCGCTCAGGTGATGGCGACGGATCTGCGGGCATCGGCCTGTCTGGTCATTGCTGGCCTGGCGGCGCGGGGGGAGACCATCGTCAACCGCGTTTATCACCTGGATCGTGGTTTCGAAAATCTGGAAGGCAAGTTGTCGGCCTGTGGCGCCAATATCAAGCGGCTCAAGGGCGATACCCCCATAATGGAAGAGGAATAATGGGTCTGTTCGGTTTCGGTAAACCGCCTGCCAAGCCCCTGCGCCTTCTGGCCCAGGATGCCGAAGACCTGCCCGCTATTTCCGCCCTGGTTCAGGACGCGGCCCTAAGGGTTGGGGATATCAGTTACGATCCGGCTGGCCGTCACGTTACCTTGCAGATGAGCCGTTTCTGTCATGAACAAGGGGGCGCTGTGCCTTTGCGCGCCCCAAGCATCCTGCGCATTTCCGATGTGACCGGCGTCAAGACGCGCGGCCTGGATCCGAAGCAGAAGACCTTGCCGCTCAGCCTGCTCGACATTGCCGCCGAACCTCTGGAAGCGCCGGCCTTCGCCCTGACCTTGCGGTTTGCCGGAGCGGCGGACCGCGATATGCGGATAGAGGTCGAATGCCTGGATGTGCTGCTTCTCGACCTGGCGCCGCCGCGCCGCGCCAAGATGCTGCCCGATCACGCGCTGTAAACTATTGCACCGCTAAGCCGACTTGCCAAATCACTGCGATTTGTGCTCATCGTAACGCGGACAGTTGAGAGATTACATCATGCGCATCGCCCGAATCGATATCGACGAAGAGTCTTTGAGCGCGCCGTCGGACCAGGTGGAGCATGAACGCAAGGTCGCCATGTTCGACCTTATCGAAAAAAACAGCTTCGCCCCGGAAGGCGCCGCGCAGGGGCCGTTCGATTTGCGACTTGCATTGGAAGACAATCGTCTGGTCTTCGACGTCACGGGACCCGATTTCGCGCGCAAGATCATGCTGTCGCTGGCACCGTTCAAAACCATGCTGCGCGATTACCGCATGATTTGCGAAAGCTATTATGAAGCGCTGAAAAACGCCACGCCAACCCAGATCGAGTCGATCGACATGGGGCGCCGCGGCGTTCACAACGAAGGCGCCGAATTGCTGAGCGAACGGCTCAAGGGCAAGATCGCCATTGATCACGAGACGGCGCGGCGCCTGTTCACCCTGGTGAATGCGCTGGTCAGGTCCTGAAGGCACGGTCGCATTCATGGCGATGAATGCGACAATAGCCGGCGGGACGACCAGCAGGGTGGCCGAGTCGGCAATAATTGCCTATCCTTATGAATTCATTACATTTTCTTCATTCATATTGGTTCATCAAAGCGGCCTGAATGCGGCGCAAACCAGCCATATATCACGCCGTTCGCCTTATACGGGGCCAGACCGTGACCATAAGGTCTTATTTGGCTGCAATTACCCTAAAATGACCTAGTAATAGCCCCACGAAGGGCGGATCGAGCCTCCATATTACAGTCAGGCGACAAGATGATCGCCCGGCCCGCATCCTCCCCGATGCGTGACCAATTTAAATTTGGAGCACAGACTATGAAGACCTTTTTGATCGCTACCGCCGCCGTGGCCACTCTCGCTATCGGCACCGCTGCTTCGGCTCAGGACGTCGGCCATGTGTATGGCTCGCTCGGCTACCAGCAAACCGATAACGACAAGACCGATACCAAGCTGGGCAGTGTCAATGCCCGCGTCGGCACCAAGATCACCCCGCATTTCGGCGTTGAAGGCGAAGCCGCTTTCGGTACCGATGACGACAACACAGCCGCTGGCCGTACCAAGCTGACCAATAAGGTTGGCGTCTATGGCGTCGGCTATCTGCCGGTATCCAGCAGCTTCGACCTGATCGGCCGCGTCGGTGTCTCCGACACCAACCTGAAGTCGCCCGCCGTAAACGGTAAGTACGAGCAAGGCACGGCTCTCGATTACGGCGTTGGTGCGCAATATCACATCAATCCGGAATACGCCGTGCGCGCGGACTACACGCGTTCGGACTTCCAGAGCGATAAGGGTACGGCCAATACCGCTACCATCAGCCTCGTGAAGGCGTTCTAGTTTCCCCTTTCTAGAACCCGTTTCGTGCGCCCCTTGCCTTCGCGGCAAGGGGCGCATTTCGTTTTAGGGCTTTCCACTTCCAGCCTTTGGGTATAAAGGGCGCAATCTCAATTTTCTCAACGGCCTGAGTCTTCAGCAGGCCGGTAACCAGAGGGCCGAATGGCAAAAGAAGAACTACTCGAGTTTCCGGGCACCGTGGTCGAACTGCTTCCCAACGCGACGTTTCGCGTAAAGCTGGAAGAGTCGGGTCACGAGATCATCGCCCACACCGCAGGTAAGATGCGCAAGAATCGCATTCGCGTCCTTGCCGGCGACCGCATTCTGGTTGAAATGACGCCCTACGACCTGACCAAGGGCCGCATCACCTACCGCTTCAAGTAAATTTGTTCCGTGGCTGAACGCGCTAGATTTATTTTGGCCAGCGCCAGCCCGCGCCGCCGCGATTTGCTGGGCTTGATCGGCCTGGCCCCCGATGCCATCGTCGCGGCCGATCTTGATGAAACCCAGCTGAAAACCGAAACACCGGCGCAACTGGCGCTGCGTTTGGCTGTGTCCAAGGCGCAGGCGGTGGCGGCGGACACGGACGCCTTCGTACTGGCTGCCGATACGGTCGTGGCTGTGGGGCGGCGAGTGCTCGACAAGGCCGCTACGGACGCGGATGTTGCGGCATGTCTCACCCTGTTGTCCGGTCGCGGGCATCGCGTCTATACGGGTGTTGCCGTGGTCAGTCCGTCGGGCAAGCTGTCGTCGCGATTGGTGGAAACACGCCTGACCTTCAAGCGCCTGAGCGCCGCCGATATGGCCGCCTATATCGCCTGTGGCGAAGGGGTGGGCAAGGCCGGTGGCTATGCCATTCAGGGTCTCGCCGGGGCATTTGTGACGCAATTGGTCGGCAGTTACACCGGCGTGATGGGGCTGCCGCTGTATGAAACGCGCACCCTGCTCGAAGGCGCGGGTCTTAGCCGGTGAAAACCCTGGCCTATGACAGCCGTTTCGGCCTGGCGCGAGGCGCGATCCTGATCGATGGTCGTCCGCATGTTTATCTCGAAGGCTACGAAAATGACCCCGCACTGACCCTGCTCGGTGTGCGCTCGGTTGCGCGTCTGCGCACCAAGACCGGTGGCATAGCCTTCCTGCGCCTGGCGGACGGCGGAGAGGCCGTTCTGGACGCCCCGCAGGAGGCCGTGGCCAAGATCGCGGAAGGGGCGGCGCTGGAGGTTGAAATCATAGCCGAAGCGCGGCGTGAGAAACGCGCCCGCGCGCGCCTGATCGCAATGGCGCAGGGTGAGCCACGACGAGTGACGCCGGTGCGCAACCTGAAGGCTCGCCTCTTGGCCCGTGTCGATGGGCCGGTTGCGGAGTTAAGTGAGCCAGACGCCATAGCCGATGCCCTGGACGATGCGGAGGAGGGGGCGCTCAATCCGTCTGGTCCGCTGCCGGAAGGCGGCTTTCTCAGCGTCGAACGGACGCGCGCCCTGATTGCCTGCGACGTTGATTCGGCGGGGGGAGATGGTATTGAGTCCGGTGTGGCGACGCCCCGCGCCTTTGCTAAGGCGTGTAACGAGCGTGCTGCCAGCGATATTGGGCGGCGCTTGCGTCTGTCCGGCCTGGCCGGTCTCGTCGTCGTGGACCTAATTGGCAAGCGGCACGATGCCGACACCTTGCGCGACAGACTACTTGCCGGCTTTTCCGGCGAATCGATCATTGTGGCGCCGATCGGAAAATTCGGCACGTTGGAATTTGTGCGGCCATGGGGCGCTTGTCCGCTGATCGACGCCGACCCGGTCCTGCGCACGGCCCACCGGCTGCTGCGCGACGCGGTGAAACGTGCGGCCGACCAGCCGGGACGGCTGATGACCTTGCGTGCGCCGCCATCGGTATTAGATATTGTGCGTCCGTTATTGGCTGCATCCCATGATCCGCTGTCGGCGATCATTCGCCTGGGCGCCGCCGCCAAGCCAGAGGTTATCCTATGAGTATCCGTTATTGCACCCGTTGCCGCAAACCCTACGGCGAAGCGATCGAAGGCGTTGTCAACGTCGCACCAAGCTATGCGCCGTTTTGTTCCAAGCGTTGTGCCGATGTCGATCTAGTCCATTGGCTGAAGGGCGATTACGTCATCGACGGCGCCGGCGGCCTGTCGGTCAATGACGAAGATGCCGATAGTGACGCCCCATCCGGCCTTCAGTCAAAAGATGATGGGGAAGACTGACAAATTTTTCAAAAATACCGCCGCTTATGGCTGGACAAGCCCAATTACCTCGCCTATAGACCTGCCTCCCTCCCGAGGACGTCCCTTAGCGGACACGCTCATGAGAAGGCCTGGATAGCTCAGTTGGTAGAGCAGCGGATTGAAAATCCGCGTGTCGCTGGTTCGATTCCGGCTCCAGGCACCAGTTCCTATTCCCAAGACATCCCACGCAAGCTGGCAAATCCTTATAAAATAAGGTATTCTGGCATTCGTTAGTCCGGCGACGTCCCAGGATATTCCACTCCATCTTTCGGTTTGTGGGTATATTTTGCGGGTATATTCCGGACGGTGAATCCGGATACCCGCAATGTCACTTTCAGATGCGTTCGTCAGGGCTGCCAAACCCAATGCCGATAAGGATTACAAAGTCGCCGATGGGGGAGGATTGTACCTTTTGATAAGTAAGGGAGGGGGCAAACTCTGGCGAGTCCGTTACCGGTTCGCGGGTGTCGAAAAACTCTTGAGTGTGGGCGCCTATCCTGAGGTCGGATTGAAGGAGGCGAGGCTACGGCGGGACGAAGCGAAACGCCTAATCGCTAACGGTGTTGATCCCAGCTTTGAAAAGAAGCGTAAGGCCATTACTGCCTCGCTTCAGGCAAACAACACTTTTAAGGGTGTTGCGAGGGAATATATTGAAAAACTTGAAGTTGACGGCATCGCCGAGGCGACCAGAAAGAAAACCAATTGGTTGGCGTCGCTTCTCGAAAAGGATCTGGGTAACCGCCCCATAGCAAACATCGAACCCTATGAAGTCGTTTCGGCTCTTAAAAAAATCGAAAAGCGAGGCAACTTTGAAAGCGCAAAACGTGCGCGATCTTTCGCAAGTCGCGTTTTCAAATATGCCATATGGACTGCACGTGCCAAGGTTGACCCTGCCGCGGACGTCGGCGGCGCGCTGAAATCACCCAAGATTGTCCATCATGCAGCTATTCTCACGCCAGAGGGCCTGGGAGGCCTATTGAGGGACATCGAAGGGTTTGAGGGGCACATGACAACGCACGCAGCCCTTCGCTTCGCTCCACACGTCTTTGTGCGCCCTGGTGAGCTTCGCCACGCCGAATGGTCTGAGTTTGATTTCGACAAAAGCTGCTGGCGCATCCCTGCGTCCAAAATGAAGATGGGAAGCGAGCACGTTGTTCCCCTCTCACGGCAGTCGGTGGGAATTCTTTTCGCCATTCGGGATATCACGGGGGAGGGGAAATATGTTTTCCCATCAATACGAACGGGCGATCGTCCTATGTCCGAGAATACGATCAACGTAGCTCTACGCCGACTTGGCTACACATCTGACGAAATGACTGGCCACGGCTTCAGGAGCACTGCTTGCACATTGTTAAATGAGTCGGGGGAATGGCAGCCCGACGCGATTGAAGCGGCGTTGGCACACCAGGATAAAAACAAGGTGAGGGGCAGTTACAATCGGGGCCAATATTGGGCTGAGCGAGTGGCTATGGCGCAATGGTGGTCAGACTATTTGGACAGATTGCGCGAGGGCGCCTAGGCAAATACGTGGGTAACCGTCTACGCGTTGCCAAAAATCAGCAAGCAAGCGATGCGCTCGCATTGGTATTTCGACAGCGTATAAGTCCGGTTGACTCATTGGTTACTCCTAAAGTGTTTTCGTGCGGATGGGACATTTTGCCTGTTTTTGGCGAATTCATAGCCGAAATATCAGATTTTTGCCCGGTTCCGGTTGTGATAGGTTTGGCACCATGCGACCTTTCAGAAAGATGGGCATGCCAACCTCGTCATCTCGACTGGTCAATTTTCGCAAAGGCGCCTAGCCGAATACCGACCTGGCTGACCTTGCCGGCGGCAACGGGTAAGAGCGGCAGCTTTCCGGAAGGTGGTTCCATTGTTGCGCCCAGTATCCATCGTGTTCGGTGCTTCGGGTCGTGGATTGAAATCCGGACTTGCAATTTCCTAGCTGTATTGTCGATTGAGCATTTAGAAGATTCCATTTTCAGGGGTGAGGAATGGCAAGAAGGACGGCTTCAATCGACGCCATCATAACAGGCCTGGCCGACGGAGGGCAACTCGGCCTCGTGGCCTTGGAAATCGATAGGCTCGAACCGCGTTCGCAGCCGAAGTTGCGTGGAGGCGATACGCATTTCGAAGACCGGCGCCAGATCGACATTGCCGGTCGGCTCGTGTCCCGGGTCATCAACAATGAAATCGATCTACGCCGTGGTTTGCAGGAGACAGCCGGGAGACTGGGCGTTAAGCAGGTCGAGACCATCGAAGCTGTTCCCGATTACCGACCTGCGCGGGTGGTTGATGTCTTGACCGATGCAGGCCGGATCGAAGCGCTCGAGACCTTTCTCTACACTTGGCATACCCAGATCGGCCGCTCCCGCGAGGGGCAGCTAACATGACGAAGGCGCCCACAAAGAAGCCCAAAGTTGCGCCAGCGCTTGAAACGGCCGTGAAGGACGCCGCCAAGGTGCTGAGCCTGCCCCTTCCCGATATCCTCAGCAGTAACGGCAAGGCCTACGAGGCCTGGTTTCTTTTCTCGCTGGCGGACCGGGTGCGCCAAATGGGTGTCGACATCGCACCCTATGATCATAAAGACTAGGCGACATCGTTATTCAAGATCAAGGGCGGGCCTGGCAATATCGCCAGCGCCTCAGCCAAAGGGAAACAGCCTTGCCACTTCCGGATCGAAAGCGGCAAGATCTTCCCGCTAGAGCTTCACGTCAGCATCAAGCACGTTGGGGGCAGCGGCGAGACGCACGAACTTGATGTGAGCTTGATGCCTAAGTTCGTCGTCGATGGCATACGCAAGCGATCAACTGGCGCGCCCTACCAGGGTCCACGCTATCTCTGCATCGAGTTGAAGAACCATGCCCAGACCAGTGAACTCGACAAGAATGTCGCGAGAGCCCTTCTCGGAGCCGCTATTGATCTGCGGGCCGATCATTTCGATGTCGGAGAAGGAGTCTATATCGAGACCTACCATTGGCATCAAATGTTCCGTCTTGTGACGGCCGCCAACGTCGGCGACTCCTCGCGAAAGCTCTTGGCCAACTACCAGATCACGTCGTTTCCTGACGTGTATCCGTCGTCAGCCAACAAGGCGAATGCTTTCAATTCGATCGCCGCTTACGTTCACAAGATCGCTGGCTAGGAAAAGTTGGGCGTTCTGCCAGACCGCGCGCTCAAGCATGCGAGCATGTAAATGGTAAAAATCATGGAGCGAGATTCATTTCTCTGATTAGTTTGCCGGCGTGGTCTGATTTTATTCAAATTGCTCGCTGGAACTGCCACGGGCTTGCTTTATTTTTTCGCGTGCAACGGTCTCGGTCCTGGGGCGCGTCACACCCCACCAATGGTTGGCGCCGATGCCGTCGCTACCATGCAGCGGGACGCCATTGTGCCAAAAGAAGTTCCATAAGGTGACGTCTGGATACGCCGGGCTGCGAACATACCTATAGGCGAAGCTGCCGCGCCCGAGATTGACCTCGCGATTTTCACCGCCGTCAAGATAGGGCGACATCGACGCCACGAACGCGGCTTGCGCGTCATTGTGAAGCATCAGGACATCAGGATAGTAGTCCCCTGACAGCGGCCGCCCGAAATGGAAGTAGAACAGGCCCTGGAGGATCATATGCATCAGGCCGGTGATCTTGACGGCATCGATTCGGATCGGGTGCATGGGACGGATCAAGCCGCCGATGTTGACCATTTGCGGCGGGTCGTCGAGGCGGAGGTCTCGCTGTAGTTTGGCGTTATTCTCGATGCGCTTACGAACGAAATCGCGCTGGAATTTGTCGGCGTCTTCGTGGCGGCTGGCGATCGGCAGAATCGCGGAGACATAGACTTCGAGTGCGGATTTTTTGCTATTGCAGTCGGAGCAGGCTGGAACTTGGGGCAGGTGGGCCCGGTCTTCGAGGAGAAAGAACGCGCGCGCAATGACATGATCGGCGGTCGAAGATATCCCGTCGATCCCACAATAAGCGCACGTCTTGCCCTTATATCCTTTGCCAGCCATCGCCGTTGTTCAACCCCAAACGCATCCTAATCCTCAGCTGAAGAACTGTCGGCAAATGGCTCACCGACGTGTGCAGTCTTTTGCTCTATTGCGCCGCTCAAAGTGATTAGATACGGACGTGCCATAAACAAAACCACTTTACGCTCTATTTTACAATATGTAGTAGACACATCGGGACATGTGGGAGACTCGGTATGACGCAAATGATCTTTGATCCATTCGAAAATGCCTATGATGAAGTGCCGCTCACCAACGCGCCGGTGGTCCGCGCCATATGTCAGGTGCAGTTCCCGCCGATCATAAAGGTGTCCGAGCGTCTATTCATTGCCGACTTTCAGGATGCCATTAGGTCCTTTTACCCGATTTTCATTGAAGATGTGAGTCAGGTCATGACGATGTTGCCGACCGGCGCCAAGCTCGAAAGCCTGCCGGTCTGGCGGTTTTTCGACGTCACACAGGCTTGGCGGGTGAGCCTCACCCAGAATTTTCTGACAATAGAAACCACCACCTATAAGTCCCGACATGACTTCCTGGACAAAGTCGGTTTTGTCTTGGGAAGGGCCTCAGAGACGATCAAACCCAGCCACGCGTTGCGAATAGGGATCAGATATATCAATCACCTGGAGCACGCCCCGGACGAGAAGCCATCCAACCTGCTTCGCGAGGATCTGTGCGCAACATACGGCTCTATAAAAAGCGGTCCGACCAATTACATGATGTCCGAAGTGTTTCTGGCGACGGACGTTGGCTCATTGCGATCCAAGTGGGGGTTCTTGCCGCCGAACTCGACGCATGATGTCGAAAATATGCAGCCAAAGGCCGCCCCATCATCTTTCTTAGATATCGATGCTTTCGTCGATCACTCGACGATGACTGTGGAGTTTGAGCCACACGTTATCGTTGCGGGCGCCGAAAAACTCTCGGCTGCGTGTTATAATTTCTTTCGGTGGCGCGTAAATGATACGCTGATCGAATCAAAAAGGGCTTCCTTATGACCGGGCTATCTGCAGATCACATAGACCTCGCTGAGCGGGCACCTTACTATGCCTATTTGCCGAGACGACGGGCACAATCTGTTGGTAGCTCAGATCCCAATTCGACAATTTTTGTTCTCCTGGACGCCAATAGCATTTTTGTCATCTCCAACAACGTTGAGCGCACGTCAGGATCGCCTGTGCCAGCGAGCCGGTATGCCCAAGGCGATCGGTCTATTGTCACAGTTGCGGTTAATGTCGAGGAGGGCGCGCTCTACGAGCCATCCACACCTGCGGCTTCGCAACTGGCTGCCGATTTACATCGTTTGAAGCGTTTATCCGGTTTGACTTGGGACGGGATTGCCGAGCTTACCCATACAAGCCGCCAGGCTGTTTACAAATGGACCCAAGGCGGCGCAATTGCCGAGGCAAATCAACGTCGCATTTCAAGGCTCCTCGTCGTTATACAGGCGATAGATCAGGGCACCGGCGCCGCTACTAAAGTCTTGCTCGGCGAAAACTTGGATCACCGCACCGTCTTCGATCACCTGAAAGATGGGCATTTTGATTTGGTTTCAACAGCTTTTCGCAGCACGCTAGTTTCCAGCGATGAAAGCTGGGGCAAGGTGTCTCCACGTCTGGGAGAGCCGCCGGCCTTAGCAACGCAGATGCAAATGACTGAGAACCTGGAAGCAGACGCCAATCAGCCCATTCAGGTTAAGCCCATTCGCCGTTTCAGGATGAAGACAGCTTGAGACGTGAATGCAAGACGATGATCTCAAGCTAACGGATAAAGAGGTTGAGGATCTGATGCTGTGGCGTCAGGGAGATTATGCACTTGCGCCCAAGGAGTTTGTCTCTGTCCTTGGTGCCGACAGCGAGGGTAATCTTGAGTTTGGGGCCGATCCAAACATTCAAGGTGTCGTCGTAGTCAGCCAAACATGCGACGTTGTTCGCTGCACGCCGGGCAAAGATCACGTCATCGTCGCCCCCTTTGTTGAACTGCCGGAGACGATGATTCCCGCCGCGCAGTCAGGAGCAACACCAGCTTACTACGCCTTGCCAAATGCTCCTGCAGCACAGATCGTTGTTGATTTGAGCCGCATGATGAGTGTGCATAAGAAGGCCTTGGTTGGTTGGCAGAGATCGGCCGGTTTCAATGATGACAGTCAAGCAGCTAGATTTGCTGGTGCGCTCGAACGGAAGTACGGCCGGTTTGCTTTTCCGGACAGGTTTGCTGATGAGGTGATTGCGCCGCTCCGAGACAAATTCAAAAAGCCCCATCGCAAGCAGAATGACAACGGCCGCATTGTTCGGTCCATCCATCAGGTGCGGGTACAGGCGGCACCGGCTTGGGAAGCGCCTGAGGACAAGATTGGATTTCGGTTTGTCTTGGAAGATAAGCCGGAAGCCTCATATCTGGAGGTATCCAAATTTATTGGCGACGTCTTGAAAACCGTGACCCTTCCAACGGGGTTTAGTTTCGAGGAACCCAAGTTTACCCTGAGAGATCTCGATGGCTATAGCGCCAGGGAATGGACCAACAGCCAACGCATCGATTGGGACTATATTTCGGGCAGGTAGCTAAGTCTCTGGCAATTAGAGGGTGTCCGGTTTCGGGCGAACCATACAATCTGTGCCCAAATTTCGCCTTTGGGCGCGAAGGGGTCGACTTACGATTTTTGACTACTGGCAGATTAGCTTTTGCATTAGATACCGCAGCGCATTTTTCATCGCTTAAATCCTGCCTTCACCGTCACACGACACCGCTGGTCTTGACCTGTATGCTCAGCATTCTTTCGACAATCAACGATGGCCTGATGATTGTCGCGTTCCAATTCGAGGGCGCCCAGCATTGCCGCCCACCTCCGTGGATCAGCTGAAGCCATCAACCGCTCGCCAGCCTCCCAGCGGCTTTCACCTAATAGCCATGCCGCGCTGTGCTCGGGAAAAGCCCGCAAACACGCAATCGTCAGCGTAATGGCGAGAATAGCGCCCGCGCCCGCCGCAAGTGCGCTAAAGCGCAAAACCTCACGGTCCTGGTCGTCGGCCTTCCGAGCGATTGCAATCCAACCGGACAGGTCACGATTGGTGTCATTCAAGGCCCTTGCTGCATCCGCAATGGTCCTTTGATCAGCGGCCCGCGCCTCATTCCCTGCCTTGCTGATCTCTTGCGCCATTTTCTCAGCTGTAGTCTTCACAATGGGGCGCTGTGTCAGCCATCCGAGAGACTGCGACGCTGTTGTTAGACTATCGGCCATTATGCCAAGCGTCTCGCTGTAATCCGGCGCGGCGCGTTGGTCGTCGGCCATACGCTCAATGACCTTGCGCATAAATGCTACCTCGCGGCGTAAGTCCTCAAACGCTTCCGTTGGCGACTTCGGGTCTGGCCCGTCAATCTCCGTATTCTCAGTCATGTCAGATTTCCCTTTCTGCTACATGCCAATGTCGAGCCCGCGTGATCGGCCAAGGCCTATGCTCGCGCCAAGCTCCCGCGACAGTTTCCGCTCGGTGTCCCACCCGGGCGCTCCACCCAGGCCCAGAGCGAGGCGGCGGTTGCGCAGGGGCGACTCCATCTGCGGATCGCGCTCCAATGACTTGGCTATGGCGCCCATCTGATTGCGGAGACGATTGGCAGTTGCCGTGTGGCCAGATGCCTCGGCCCCGATCCGACGCGCGTCCATCCGCTTCCAGTCATCGACGAAGCGATCCGCTCGTTTTACAGGATCGGCCCTCATCTCCGCTTCCATCTGGAGCACGCGAATGGACCGCTGGGTGCGTCCGCTGGCGGCTTCGCTGGCCATGGAGGGATCGGCGCTATAGGCCCGTTCCAGATCGGGGGCGGCGTGCTTGTCGAAAGCATTCAACGCCTCACGCGCCTTGATTAAGGCCGTGGTCTGGTGCGGCAGAACCGGCAGGTCCTTGTCTTCCATGTGGAAGATATCGCGCACCGCCCCGGCATGGCGCTGGATCGCGCTGGAGCGCAAAGCATCGCGGTCCTCGCGATAATCGCTAGGCTTTGGTTGTAGTGTGTTGGATCGTTGCCCCAGGTCGAGGCCGTCAAACATACCGCGCACCTTGTCTGGCACCTGGCGGATAATCTCGACGATGCGTTCCCGCAAAGTTATGCCCCGCCGCTCAGCGAAGGCCTTGGCTCCGTCGTGACCCAGCGCCATGTCCTTTGACCGCTCGCGCGCCAGGGTGCGACCGAGGCGGTTCAGATCGTCGAAGTCGTCTCGGCCGTAATGCAGGTCGACGCTGTCACGATGGCGGGAGAGGGCGACATAACTCGAATGGCTATCAAGACCGGGCGTGGCCATGACGTGCACACGGTCGATGGTGACGCCCTGGGACTTGTGGATGGTGACGGCGTAGCCGTGGTCGATGGCATTGTAGTCCTTCAGATCGAACGACACCGACCGGCCATCGTCGAGGCGGACAGACATTCTATTAGCCTCGACAGATTCCGCCGTGCCCAAGGTGCCGTTCTTGACGCCACCGTGATCATCAAGCCCGCGTTCGTTCTTGAGGAACAGGACGCGGTCACCAGAGGCAAAGGTGCGGTCGCCACGCTCAACCTTTACCTCAACGTCGTCGCCCAACTCACGCCGTGCTTTGAGACGGTCACGCGCCAGTGCGTTCAAGACCTGAACCTCGTCATTTGTATGTGTGAGGATCAGCCGCGAGGCCTCGGGATGGGCGATGCGATCCTTATCCCAGCGCTCGACCAGGTCATGCCTGGCATTCTCGCGGCTCTCGGCCTGATGGACATGGCCATGGTCATAATAGGCATGTAGCGCTTGCGTCGTCCGGCCGGTGGCGAGATGACGCGTGGCGTCGCGCTGCCAGTCTTCGTGCTGGCGTCGAACCTGCGTGATCTCGACACCGCCGTGGCGCTCATGGATCGAGCGGAAGGCGGCGCCGGCTTCGATGGCCTGGAGCTGTTCCGGATCACCGACAAGCACGACCTTGGCACCGGCCTCGGCGGCGGCGGACAGCACGCGCTCCATCTGGCGACTGCCGATCATGCCGGCTTCATCGACCACCAGGACATCGCGCGACGTCAAGACCTCACGACCCTTGCCCCACTGATGCTCCAGACTGGCAATAGTACGCGACGCAATCCCAGAGCCTGCCTCCAGGTTCTCAGCGGCAATGCCCGATAGCGCTGCCCCTCTGACGGTGTAGCCCGCGTCCTCCCACGCCTCTCTTGCTACACCCAGCATGGTGCTCTTACCGGTGCCGGCATAGCCGACAACGATACTGAGACCGTCGGCCTTCGTGACATGCGCCAACGCGGCATTCTGCTCTTCGGACAGGGTGAAGCCGCGTGCCTCGGCGCGCCCCAAGACCATCTCCCGGCTGGCGGTTGAGACGCGATGCTGCTCGCGCGCCTTCATCAGATCCGCCGCGCGCTGAAGTCCCTGTTCGGTCTCGATCATATCGCGGCTGGTGAAGCGCTCATCGCCACGCCCATCCTTGCCCAGTTCGATCAGTTCGGGTGATTGCCGCACGGCGGTCATGACGGCGTTGAACTGATCGGCGCCGTCGGAGTGGCGATGCACGAACATGGCCAGGTCGCGTTTGGTGAAGGTTGCCTGAGTGTGGGTAATGGCCTCCAGGGCAATCTTCGGGTTGGCGAGTATCCGCTCACCATTGCGGTAGGCGATATCGGCGTGATCCTCGATGCGCTCGGCCTCAAGACCTTGGCTCTCCATGCGCCGTGCAGCCGCGCCGATCTTGCCTTGCGGCTCCAGATCGATGCCTTGTTCTTCGAGTGTACGATGATCAATGCGGGCGTCGATATCGAGTTCGACAAGGCGCTGATTGACGTGCTCGGCCCAGGCCTCGCGCCAATGCTCGACCAGCTCAACACGGTTCCACTCGCGCACCTTCGGGCCAAAGCCGTCTTCTCTGACTTCACGCATGGTCAGCATGACGTGGGCATGGGGTTTGGGCTGGCCGTCTGTGCCCCCAACGCCACCAGAAAAGTCCCAGTGGACATTGAGATCGGCCACCATGCCCTGATCGACGAACTCGCGCTGAACGAAGTCGCGGGCGAGAGCGATGCCTTGAGGCTGGTTCATCTCGCGCGGTATGGCAAACTCGACCTCACGGGAGAGCTGGGCGTCTTTGCGCTTCTCGAAGGCTTCAACGTCATTCCATAGTCGCTCACGATCCGACCATTGCGGCGGTGCGTTGTCGGGAAGCATGACCTCGGAGTGAACGACGCCCGACTTGTTGGTGAAGTCCTGGGCGCGATCCAGACGTTCATCAAACAATCGGTTGGCCGAACGATAGGCGGCTGCCGCCACGGCGCTGGAGCCGCCCGCTCGGGAAATCACTTTGACGGAGAGATGATATATCGCCATGGCGACATACCAATTACGCTGAAAAGAGCACGTCGCCACGACGTATAAGCGCGCCCTCCCAAGATTAAATCTCGGGAGGGCGCGGTCTGTCTCAGACGGTCTCGGTCACACTGAAGCCAACGCCAACAACCTATCCTATAATGGTCTCAGCTTCAAATGCAGGAGACGGCTATGCGTAAACCGAGGGACTTCGACGCGGAACTGAAGGCGCTGAATGATCGTGCCAGGATGTTGAAAGAGCGCAAGATCCGACAGCTTGGCGAACTGGTTATCGCCACGGGTGCGGATGCGCTCGACATCGACACACTGGCGGGCGGATTGCTGGCCATGGTGAAAGACACCAAGCCGGATCAAAAGGAGGTTATGCGCAAAAGCGGCGCCGCGTTCTTTCGGGGGAGCGGACAAGGGGAAGCTGGCGATGGAGCTGAGCCGAACCCTACGGCAACAGCAAAAGCTGACGGCTCTACGCAACCGTTTGAACTTAAGCCAAGCGAGAACTGACACGCGGGAGTGGGTGATGAAACGACGCGAACGCACACGTCATCTGATCGAGCTCGGTGGCCTGGTCATCAAGGCAAAGCTGGATGAGCTGACGAAGGATGACCGGACGGTTTTGTACGGGGCGTTTCTGACCCTGGTGACGACGCTGACCAGTCCTGACGGAACCGAGACGATTGAACTCTGGCGGCGGCGTGGCAAGCGGGCTTTTGACACCGAGGCACAAGAGGGGGCGGCCAGGCAGGAAGACGCGCACCGGGCCTATGAGCGGCGTAGGCGGTGAAAGGTCAGTTGCATGGAAACACCTGCGCAGTGCCGGGCCGTCCGTCGCGCCTTAAGCCCCGGATTTACCGAAAGGGTCTGTAAATCCGCCTGGCGGTAAAGGGCTTGACCCGCACCGGCCATCCCGACAAGGGGCCACCATGTCCGTAAGCGGAAGAGTGCCCGCTTACGGACATAGACTGACAGGGGAGGCGGTGATGTCATTGGGCCACGGCGGCGAGGTGTCAGAATTGAAACCTGCGGTTCCGATTGCGGTATCTGCACACTGGTCATCTGAACCATAGGAATGCAATACCACTGCATTGATGGATCGGGCGAAGTGGTGCAAAAGGAAATAAGGACAAAGACAGCCATGAACCCAGACAAACTCGATCACCTGCCGGATACGAAACGACGTGAACTGGAACGCGTGGTGAAGATCCTGTTCGACGAGTTTGAAGATGCGACCAAGACGGCGCTGTCCCCCAAGCGCAAGGCGGGGCGCATCCTCAAAGTCATTCTGTTCGGTTCTTATGCACGTGGCGATTGGGTCGAGGATCGCCTGAGCGGCTATCGTTCCGACTATGATCTCCTGCTTGTCGTCAATGGTCAGGAATTCACCGACCTGCATACCTACTGGGACAAGGCCGACCAGCATTTTATCCAGGAACTGACCGTTACCCAGAACATCAAGACGCCGGTGAATTTCATCGTGCATAGCCTGGCTGATGTAAACGACCAGTTGGCCAGAGGTCGCCCATTCTTCTCAGATATCGCCCGCGATGGCATCCTGCTTTACGACGCGCCGGGGCATCCACTGGCAAAGCCGAAGGCGCTGACGCCGACTGAAATCAAAGCAGAGGCTTCCGAATATTATCGGGAATGGTTTCCAAAGGCTGCGGACTTGCTGATCGGCTACGGGGCATATCGCAACATTCCGAATCTCAAGCTTGCGGTCTTCACGCTGCATCAAACAGTTGAAACGCTTTACCACTGCCTCCTGCTGACTGTCACGCTGTACAGCCCGAAGAGCCACCGCATCTCTGTCCTGCGGTCTCAAGCCGAAAATCTCGACGATGGTTTACGGGAGATTTGGCCGTCCGAAAACCGCCTCCAGCGACAGGCGTTTGATCGCCTACGTCGGGCCTATGTGGAAGCCCGGTACTCGGCAGATTATCAGGTCACCGACGAAGAATTGAGCTGGCTGGTGGAGCGTGTATCGCTGCTTCAGGAAGCGGTCAAAATGGCCTGTGAACGGCATCTCATCGGGCTGGATACTCAGTCTTTCTAGGAAATTCAGGGCATTTGAAGTAAGGCGTGGAATGTTGGGACGTCGTGGGACAATGCTTCACGAAAATGTTACCTTTTTAATTCTACGCTACAGTACGCTCTCGTACGCTTACGCCGAATCTCGCCGCAAACCGGCCCCAGCTGTCCTTCAGGGATCTTGAATCTCGACGAAATTTCTATCAATTTTCTTTGCAGGTGCCTGCGCACCTCGTGTAAAATTGGAGAAGTCCATGATGTCCCAAGGCGACCGTATAATACGGCTCAGAACTGTCCTGGATCGAACTGGCCTGAGCCGTTCGACCCTATACCGGAAAATCACAGAGGGATCATTCCCCTGTCAGCTCAAAATCAGCGTCCACGGCGCCGGTTGGCATGAGTCGAGCGTGAATCAATGGATCGCTGATCCGTGCGGGTGGCGAAATGTTGGCTGTTCTAGCCCTGTCGACAGGCCCGGTTAGAACGACTAATTACTTGGTTCGCTCTCATAGCTGGCTTCTATCTCATTAGACCGCTTTTGCCCGAGCCTGTGTGAAAACAGACGAGTCAGCTATAGTGTTTGGAGGTTAAACACCGGAGGCTGGTATGAAGCGCTTCGTTGAGAGTGAAGACCGTAGGCAGGGCGTGCTGCTTCCAGAGTACCTTGAGACTACGTGTCGGATAATAACCCTGTCCGAGTGGTCGATGCGTATGTCGATGAGCTCAGATTGGCAGGGCTTGGCTTCGCAGGTGCCATTCCGGCTG
Organism: Asticcacaulis aquihabitans; assembly: GCF_032490435.1. NCBI lineage: Bacteria > Pseudomonadati > Pseudomonadota > Alphaproteobacteria > Caulobacterales > Caulobacteraceae > Asticcacaulis > Asticcacaulis aquihabitans. The sequence continues at coordinate 129,768 of NZ_JAVGWM010000006.1, read as the reverse complement.
CCACAGGGCGCCCGAGCTATCACCCGGGCGTACTGCTCAAGATTTACATCTACGGGTACTTAAATCGGATCCAGTCAAGTCGTCGGTTGGAGCGTGAGGCTCAACGTAATATCGAGTTGATGTGGCTGACAGGCCGGCTGGCCCCAGATTTTAAAACCATTGCCGACTTCCGTCGCGACAACGGGGCAGCGATCCGCTCAGCCTGCGCTCAGTTTATTTTGCTTTGTCGGCGACTCGACCTCTTTACCAACGCCGTGGCGGCGATCGATGGCAGCAAGTTCAAGGCCGTCAATGCCCGCGATCGCAACTTCACCCGCGGCAAGCTTCGTGGGCGGATCGAACAGGTGGAAGCCGGCATAGAGCGGTATCTGCAAGCATTGGACGCCGCGGATCGACAAGACAGTGACATGGCTAAAGCCAAGGCAGTTCGTTTGACGGAAAAGATCTCCGCAATGAGGGCGCAGATGCGGAAGCTGAAGGCGCTACAGGTTGAACTTGAGGCGACAGCTGATGGACAGATCTCGCTTACCGATCCCGACTGTCGCGCCATGTCTTCAAGTGCGCGGGCTGCTGGTATGGTTGCCTATAACGTTCAAACCGCAGTGCACACCGAGCACCATCTGATTGTCGCGCATGAAGTGACAAACCATTGCGTCGACAGAGGCCTTCTATCGACTATAGGCTCAAGCAGCCTTCGGTGATTAAACCAGTCAACCCATTCGAGGGTGGCAAACTAACGGCTTCAAAGTTGCGCCACGGCCCTTTGCGATGAATGACCTCGGCCTTGTAAAGCCCGTTGATGGTTTCAGCCAAGGCGTTGTCGTAGGAATCGCCAACACTTCCGACTGAGGGTTCGATACCGGCTTCGGCCAGCCGCTCGGTGTACTTGATCGAAATATACTGACTGCCCCGGTCTGAGTGATGCACCAGACCGCCGCGATGAACAGGCCTGCGATCATAGATCGCCTGCTCTAATGCATCGAGGACGAAGCTGGCATGGGCCGTACGACTGGCGCGCCAGCCGACGATCCGTCGGGCATAAGTGTCGATGACGAAAGCCACGTAGACGAAGCCTTGCCAGGTGGCGACATACGTAAAATCCGAAACCCAGAGGCGGTTGGGTGCCGGTGCGCGGAATTGCCGGTTCACATGATCCAGCGGGCAAGGCGCCGTCTTATCGGAAATCGTTGTACGAACAGGCTTTCCGCGGATGACACCATGCAGACCAAGGCCACGCATCAATCGCTCGACTGTGCAGCGGGCGATATCGAAGCCCTCGCGCCTCATCTGGCGCCAGACCTTGCGGACGCCGTAAACCTCGTAGTTCTCGGCAAACACCCGTGCGACCTGCGGCTTGAGTTCCAGATCACGCTTCGCCCGCGCCGACAGTCGAGCCGGATCATTGCGCTGAGCGACGCGTTCGAAATAGGAAGATGGGGCAATCGGCAAAACTCTGCAGATCGGCTCGACCCCGTACGCCTCCCGGTGATCATCGATGAACGCAGTCATCGCTTGAACGGGCGGTCGAGCTCCGCCTGGGCGAAATAAGCGCTGGCCTTGCGTAATATCTCATTGGCCTGCCGAAGTTCGCGGTTCTCCCGCTCCAGCGCTTTCATCTTCTCGGACAGATCGGTCGGAACGCCGGCCCGCTTGCCGCTATCGACCTCAGTCTTCTTGATCCAGTCGTTCAAAGTACCTGGCGCACAGCCGATCTTCTGACCCACCGACAAGATCGCTGTCCATCGCGATGGGTAATCGGCTTCATGATCGAGAACCATCCGCACAGAGCGTTCACGGATCTCAGGGGAGAATTTATTCGTCGTTTTGTTCGTCATAGCCCTATCTACTCACGAGTTAGGGCCTCCGGCAAACCCGGGGCGGTTCAACTGTTAGGTCGGGCGTGGTTTGCAACGGGTTTCAATTCGAATGGACGTTAATCCGTAAGGAGCGGAGTTGCAATTTCCGCACCGCACTTGCGAGGAGATTTTACGTGCTGAGTTTTCCTGTGCGCGATCAAGCAATCGGAAAGTTTTTTTGCCAGCTAGTTGTGAAGTTCTACAACATAAGCGCGTCGCCCTTTTACCGCTCATCAGCCCGTCGGAACAGTCTCTCTAAGGGCGAGTTGCCCAATAATCACACGCATTAGGTAATTCTCCATTCGCGATATTTTTGAATTGACCACACTTTATGGGCGTGTTTGTTAACCATATCATCTGGGGAGGTGGCCATGGCCAAGCGTGTAGTATTCGCGTGTATCTTTACCCTTGCCCTCGCGGGCACCGCGTTAGCGCAACAACAGAATCCCATCGAAGGATCGTCCAGTGCGGACGACGGTAATTCCACGTCGGTTAATGCATCGATCTCCGCCGACTCCTCGCTCATTTCAATTTTGAACAGCAACACTTCTGTGAACTCCGCCATCGCGGCGAACATCACCAGCAAAGCATCCGTCAGCGCGGCACAAGCCTCAGCGGACGCCGCTGCGCGATCTGCCGAGGTGGCAAAAATAGGGATAGTCTCGGGCAGTTCAATCTCGAGCAACGAAATATCGGCTACGAGCATCAGTGATGGCGCGGATGCCAGCCTGCTAATAGCCGATCAAATGGTTGAGGCGGCAACCGTGGCAGCGATCGATATCGCCAAGAAAGCCAACGAGGGCGGCCAGGGGCCAATACTCGTGGTTGCCGACCCTTCCGAACTCGATCAATCCGAAAGCCTATATTTCAGCCAGCAGGTGAAGTCGATAGAAGACTTCGTCGCGATCTCCAACACGATTCAAACCGCCGCTCTTACAGCCGAGCTGAAGTTACCCCCCCCTCCCAAAGGCGCCCTTGGCAGTGCCCGCAACCTTACCTTCGGCACTGTCGGCGCCGCGGTCGACAATACCGCGAAGCTTTTGAGCTATTTCAACGCGTCTTATGGGTTTGGGACAATTTCATCGGTGGATCCAGCCAGCGCTGAACTTCCCCGGTACCTAGCGCAAGCCTTGAAGTCAGTTAATCCGGATGCATCACTTCCCATCTCACAAAAGATCTATTTCCCCTCCGCCATCATACCCACAGACCTCGATCTCATCGCCTCGGATCTTCGGACGCTTCAGTCTGACTATGCTTCGATGTCTGCCGCGAGCGCTTCGTACAAAGACAAATCCGCCACGCTCAAGAAGCTGAATACACCGGCAGCCCTGATGGTCGCGGTGCAATACGATGCCGCCGATGCCGCCGCCAGCAAGGCTATGACGACTTATGACGCGCTTCTGACTTGGCTGACAACGAAAGATGACGCAAAAGTCCCTAATATCGTCAAGGTTATCAAAGGCAAAAAGGTCGCGGCTACAGCCGGTGCGGATGGGATGGTGTTGTCCGTATCCGCTCATGGCGTCGCTGCGAATTACACAAAGAAAGACATTTGGTCTGTGTTCGGAGGGCCTCCGCTTTGGGTCAAGGGCGGTGTCATCGTCAGCTATCAACTCGTCGTCCTGAGCACCGGCGAGGTTGTCGCCTCGGGCGGGGGAAGGCAGGCGAGCCAATACAAGAAGATCTTGTCAATCCATTAGCAGCCGGGGGGTGGCGTATGTTTCTGCGTCTCAACGTATTGTTGGTCGGATTGCTTACGACTGTTCTACTTTTGCCTGCAGCCACGACGAATGGTGAACGGATCTACAAAGGTAAGCCGGTGGATCTTGGCCGCTTCATGTACGTCGTGGGCATAACGAGGGCAGGGCAAAGGTTTGCTTCGTGCACTGGAACCTTAATTAGTCCGGACGTCGTGCTGACTGCAGCCCATTGCGTTTGCGATCAAGTGAACAGCAATATCTATGTCGGCAACGATCCCACGGTTCCTAGGCCCAATATGGGGTATTTTAAGGTCGACGATTGGCATAGCCTCGCGCGATGCGACGAAAGTTTCGAAGGCAAGGACATAGCCGTGGTCCATATCACGCCCGCGATCTCCAAGTTCAAGCCCGTCGTGATCGCATCGGAGGCGGAATTGGAACATGCAGCATTTTTCTCGGTACTAGGTTATGGCGCCGTCGACAGAGCAGGGACTGATCTCAGTTTCGACAAAAGGATAGCTCCGGTCAGCCCTGTAGACAGGAACTGCGCCGGCGTGCACGAAGGGCTTCCTGCCACGGAGTACTATGGCTGCCAATCGGGGACCGAGATGGTGTTCGGCCGTCCGCTGTCTCCCGACACCTGTGCCGGTGATAGTGGTGGGCCATTGATGGTTTCCACAAAGGGGCCGAATTCCAAAAGCGATTCAGATTACGTGCTTGTAGGCGTCACTAATCGTGCAGTGGCGTCTGCCGACGCTCCCTGCGGTAGTGGCGGGGTCTATGCGCGGCTGACCACGACGAACAGAACCTGGATTCTGGCTGCTATCGAGCGGATGCACGGTCAAAAGCCCAAGGTCATCTAGGAGGGCTTCACCCGACAGCCACCAAAGACCTCGGTATCAGGATCGATCTTTTGCCTACGCGTAAAGTGGACGGGTCAATGCAAGGACGGCCAACGAATCTTGCGGCAACCCGCCAATGACAGAGAAAGGATTAGGCTATGCTTAGAAGAGCTTTCCTCGCCGGCGGTGTCGGCTTTGCTACTGTGGGATCGCTGCCGGGACGGAGTCAGGGGCGGCCGATGCCGCATGGCCTGCGGTTCTTGCCGAACGACGAGTTTGCGAAAATTGATAGGGCACCGGCTTCACGAGGCGCGGTCGGCCCGCGAGCCACTACTCGCCAGTTCCTACCGCCTATCCTGCCGGTCGAACAAGAGGCGCAAGGATCGTGTGTGGGTTGGTCGGTGGGATATGGACTTGCAAGTGCTCTGGTCAAGAAGCGTACTGGTAAGCAAGTAATTACGAGTCCATCATATATTTACAATCGGGGGATGCTTCTGGATAGCTACGCCAATGCATGGGAATATTCCTGTGACACAGGTATGTTCATTGAGACAGCACTAGCGTACTTGCAAGGATTTGGCATCCTACCGTGGGACAATTATCCTTATCTCGATGCAGATTGTGCCCGCCTACCCAAACTGGATGAAGACAAGGTCGCTCGGGGAACCCTTGTGATTTCCGGCTGGGCGGTTGCTGACAGCATTTCCAAAGTGAAGGATTCACTGGCTGCGGGCATCCCGGCGTTGATCGGCATCCAGCTAAGGAAGTCCTTCGACGACTACAAGGGAGGCATTTACGCCCCTCCGCCATCCGACCCGATTACCGGGGGGCACGCCATGCTTGTGGTCGGATACGACAATCAGAAAGGGGCATTCGAAGTAATGAATTCCTGGGGAACCAATTGGGGTGCGTCCAGTCCGCCCGAGGCTAGAGGGTTTGCTTGGATCAGCTACGACACCGTACTTAGGGATGCGACCGTGGACGAACAACTGCGCATGTATGTCGTCAATCCCATCAAAGGCACCTGATAAGCCACTCTCGAAGCCGAGAAACACTTTTGCTTTCCGCATTCCTTTTTTGGAGAAAGACATGGGTAAACCGTCCATTGTGTTCGTTGCTGTATGCTTTTTGGTTTCCCTGGTTGCGTTAACAGGGACGTCGACGTCAGCAGCGGTAGCTCCCCAAAGGATTGCCTTGTTCATCTCTGACTGGGATTACAATCTAAACCGAGCTCTTGACGGACCCGATGAGAAAGGCACTGGGCCTTTTTTCGACGATTTGCCGATAAGCTGTCGAGACGACGTCCCCTTGGGCGGCTTGGCTGCGGTCAGAGATCAGCTTCAAAAGTTCCAATTTCAAATCACTTATGTCTGCAATGCCAATCAACAGGGCTTCGCTGATGCGTTTTCAAAGTTCGCGCAAACCGCCAACGCCCTCCCGCCAAAATCGATCGTCTTCATTTATTATTCTGGCCACGGAATCCAAGCTTACGGCAATGCTTTCGCACTACCGGTCAGGGCTGCGAAGCCTCAACTGGACAACGCCTACAACCTAAGGAACGGGACCGCGCAGATCGCGGTCGCTTCGGCCATTGCGAACGATCTCCAGGTCTCGTTGGCCAAGATCAAGCAAAGGGCTGATTTGGCCGTGGTGGTAGTCCTCGACAATTGTCGCAACAATCCATTCAAGGGCAGCCAAGCCCAGTTGGACTCTGGGTCCAACGAGTTAGTCAACATAGACACGCAGAAAAACGTACTTATCCAATATAGGACGCGACCTTCGGAATTCTCGGCCGCCAACGACGCCTATTCGACGATCCTCGCGACGGAGCTATCTCGGGGGGGGGACATAGGTGCGGTGATGCAAGCCGCCGATGATAAGTTGACTTCACTATATAGCGCTGGCGCATTAGGGGATGAGCCAACGTTGAATGGCGCACGGCTTTTCAGTGCAAGCGACGGCTTCTACCTTACGGAAGCACCGCCGCCCACGGTTCTTTCGTCCGGCAAAGTACGTGCGAAACTGATGCGGGCATCTTATTGGAACCTTGTGCCCGATCCCTCCGAACGGCTGAAACTTGTCGATATGCGAGTCCTATGGTGCCAAGGGCCGGGCGAGGTCGAGCGACGCGTATACGCGGAACAGTTTGCCAATTTCCTGAGGCTTAACGCCAAGGATTTGGACATTAAGAGCGTGGTGGTAGTGCCGCTGTCCCAAGCGCTGAATGATTTCGGTGGTTATGGACATGTCCGAAGAAACATTATGCGATATGACAATGCAGCGGAAGCGGCCGCGCTGACCAAAATAGCACGGGCTTACCCTGATGGAGAGTTTTTGCCCCAAAAGGGCAAAGGTAAGGGCGGCCGGCCGACGCATAGTGTTTCAGCGCTTGTGTGCGGTGCGGCGCCAGAATACAGCGAGGACATGCTGTCGAAATTTCGTCAGTAGTTTGCCATCGGACTTTCAAACCTGAGTACGCGTTAGCTCGGATGCCTAACGAATCAAATCTGGCTGTACCCGCGACCCTACCCACTCTTTGTCTATGCACCCGCCACACCACCAGTATCGGTCAGTTGCATGAGAACGGCCCCCATGCACCCTGTCAAGCCACCAAGGGCCAGGAGTTAGCGATGGCCCAATAGCTTGGAGAGTTTTTCAATTCTCAGGAAAGCCTGGTCCTCTTCACGCTCACCCGCTTTCGACAGCATTATGCCGATGTGCTGTAAGGTTCCCCTATTTCGCACAATCTGACCATCGGCATAGGGAAGCCTTCAACTTGGCGAAGTGCCTAGCTCAGCCTACGGCCTTGGCGAAAACGCCGCAATTTAAGATAACAATGACGTCGCTACGGATCGCGAAGCAAGAGATTGCAAGCCAAATTATCTTGTGGATTAAATTTTGCGGAGCGCGGGTACAAGTGCGGGTATGACAGAAATTTTGTCGGTAGACAGTCAATAAAAATAAATGGTTCCGACGATGTTCGATTCCGGCTCCACCACCTTTTCCCAAGATATCCTCCAGAGTATAGAAAGTCCTATAAGGTAGTCTTGCATTGGTTCGTCCGGCGACGTCCTAGAAGATATCACTCGATCTTTCAATTTGCGCGTGTTTGCCGGATGGTGAATCCGGGTACCTGAAATGCCACTTTCAACAGCATTCATCAGAGCCGAAGCCCGCCACCGGCAAGAAGTAGAAACGCCTTCCGAGGCACGGACCATGCGGGTTCGGTCAAACGGATAGCTGTGAACTGCCGCATACCGAATTCATGCCCATTTTTTCCCCTATGTATTTATTTGTTCGGGCTGCGCGCCTTGTAGCATCGACAGGCCAACCGCGAAGAATGGCGCGTCTGGTTACGCCTCCTTGCCGGCCTCAGGCGGGAGGTCCTCGATGGCATCCATATGCAGCAGGTCCTTGACCGCCAGCCGGACGAGGTACTGCATGCACCAATGCGCCTCTTCGGGGTCTCGGTTCAAAATCGCTTCATACACGGCCATGTGCGCGGGGACCGGGTCGCGGCCCAGAATGTCGTGGGCGATCTTGTAGCGGTTGGACAAGGCAACAGTGGCGCCTATCGACGCGTTTAAGGCGCCAAGCTGCTCATTCCCGGCCGCTGACATGAGGGCGGCGTGAAAATCTATGTCGGCCTGTAGGCCGGTTTCGGTGAGCAGCGTTTCCCGCCCCATTATGGTCAGGGCGTCGGACATGGCTTTTAGATGCGCATCCGTCCGTCTTTGGGCCGCCAGCCGCGCGGCGGCCGGTTCCAGAATGAGGCGCATCTCAAACAGATTCTTGACGAGTGTTTCATCGGGCTTGGAGGCAAACATCCAGCTTAGGACGTCCGGATCCAGCATGTTCCATTTCACGCGTTCGGTGACGCAGGTGCCCCGTCGGCGGCGCGGCTCAACCATTCCCTTCGCGGCCAGGGTCCTGATCGCCTCTCTCACGGCCGGCCGAGAAATCGCGTAGGTATTGGCCATATCGACTTCGCTGGGCAGGATTTCGCCCGGCAGCCATTTGCGTCCAAGAATGTCTATGCCCAGCTTTTGGGCCAACTGCGTATGCAATTCACCCAATTTACCCGACTCCAGCCTGTCGCGCTTATTGACGGCTGCCAGCCGCTTGCGGCCTGGCTTATCCATATGTGACTCTCTCTGCATCTCGTTGTTCGCACGCTATATTTGATTGGCAGATATGGAAAGGCCGAATGAGGCCGAAAATTTCATTATGTAAGACCAATTGATAGGGGCTCCAAGCCTGAAAAGGGCAGAATGTAACATAAATTCAAATTGCATCTCAAGGATTACGGCTGCGACACATTGTGAAATACCCACCGATTACGCCCCCAATATAGTTGCAAAATGTTGATAAATATCCAGGAATGTCTGAAATGTGCGAACTCCGCCACGCGCCGTGCGCAGAATAAAGGGATGAATTGGCCCGGCTATGTCTTGCCTTGATAAAGCCAGACATAACGTGGTAGCCATAACTGAAACAGGGGTAGCGAAGGGGCGAAGATCCCGGAAAGTCCGTGCCATTTTTACGCCTGGCATCGCATGTGAGCCAGGCGCAAGGCGGCCGATCTCACCGGGGGCGTCATAAGGCTACGGGAGGATGGAATGGCCAAAAACACGGGTATGACCAGATGGGGTATCATATGCCTGGTCATGTTGGGCACCATAGTCAACTATCTCACCCGAAGCGCGCTGAGCGTTGCCGCACCAACGATGATGGCGTCGTTGCACATGACCGAGAAAAACTACGGCGTGATTACCAGCATTTTCCAATTTGGCATCATGCTCCAGCCGATCGCTGGGTACATTCTGGACCTCGTCAAACTGAAACTTGGCCTCGCGCTGTTCGCATTGGCCTGGGGGTTGATCACCATGGCGCATGCCTTGGCGGGAAACTGGCAAAGCCTTGCCTTCCTGCGCGGCTTGCAAGGCTTTGCCGAAGGAATCGCCCAGCCGGGGGGGCTAAAGGTTGTTGCGGAATGGTTTCCTGCCAAGGAGCGGGGATTCGCCAGCGGAATTTACAATATCGGCGCGTCCGTCGGCTCAATGCTGGCGCCGCCTTTGGTGGCCTGGGCCATTCTTCAATATAATTGGCAGGCCGCCTTTATCATCTCCGGCGGGCTGGCCCTGGTATGGGCCGCGCTGTGGTATGCCTGTTATCAATCGCCGGCCCGGCATAGGCGATTATCACCGGTGGAACGCGACTACATCAATGCGGGGCAAGAGAGTCATCTGGAATCCCGTGCGCCGAAACCGTCGCCGCTTCGGATATTGACCCAGCGAAATTTCTGGGGCTTGGCGATTGCTCGATTTCTCGCCGATCCAACCTGGGGCACCCTGGTGTTCTGGGTTCCGCTTTACCTGAGTTCGGTACGTGGCTTCGACCTGAAACACATTGCCCTGTTTGCCTGGCTGCCTTTTGCGGCGGCGGATTTGGGCTGCCTGTTTGGCCCGGCCCTGGCCTTATCGATTCAAAACCTGGGTGTCAGTCTGATCAACGCGCGGCGGTGGGCCTTCACGGCCGGCGCGTGCATGATGACGTGCATTCCCTTTGTCGGTTACGTTTCGAGCCCCTATGTAGCGATTGCCCTTTTGTGCGTGGGTGCGTTTGCGCATCAGACGCTGTCGGTCAACGTGATTACGATGGCGTCCGACCTATTTCCGCGCGGAGAAGTCGCCACTGTCGCCGGTATGGTTGGCTCTGCCGCCAATTTGGGGGCGCTGTTGATATCCCTGGCTATTGGCCTTTTGGTCGCGAAGATCGGCTACGGCCCGTTTTTCATTCTGATCGGTGGGCTTGATCTGGTGGGCGCTGCGTTGCTCTGGCTATTAATCAAGCCAAGGGCGGTCATCGCGGAGACCGGGTCATGATTCGCAATCCGGTTCTGAAGGGCTTCAATCCCGACCCGTCCATTGTGCGCGTCGGGGCGGACTATTTTATAGCGACGTCCACGTTTGAATGGTTCCCGGGCATTCAAATCCATCACTCTCGCGATCTTGTTCACTGGCGCTTGGTCAATCGGCCGCTGCGGCGGGCTTCCCAACTCGATTTAAGGGGCGTCCCGGACGGTTGCGGGGTTTGGGCGCCGTGTCTTACGCATAAGGATGGCCTCTTCTATCTGACATATTCCGTTGTGCGCAGATATGGGCGAACCACTGTCAGCGGCGCCAATGGGCTTGCCTTGCGAGATTTCAGCAATTGTCTCGTCACGTGCGACTCGGTGACGGGCGAGTGGTCCGATCCGGTTGTGCTCAACAGCAGCGGATTTGATCCCTCACTGTTTCATGACGATGACGGCAAATCCTTTCTTCTCAATATGCTGTGGGACCATCGGCCTGATCGGCCCCATTTTGGCGGCATTGTGCTCCAGGAGTATGACCGTGCGGCAAACAAGCTGATCGATGAGCGTCGGATAATCTATACCGGAACGGAGCTGGGCTTTACCGAGGGGCCGCACTTACTGAAGCGCGACGGCTGGTACTACCTGATCGTCGCGGAGGGTGGCACCGGGTGGGATCATGCGGTGACAATGGCTAGGTCTCGTCACATCGACGGTCCTTATGACGCCTGCCCGACGGGCCCCATCCTGACAAGCCGCGGGCGCCCGGCGTGTGCTTTACAGCGAGCGGGGCATGGCGATCTCGTCGAGGCCGGGGATGGAAGCTGGTTCATTGCCTATCTGTGTGGACGTCCTCTGCCGGGCCTGCAGCGGTGCGTGATGGGTCGCGAAACGGCGATCCAGCCCATGCGCTGGCGCGCGGATGGTTGGCTGGAGACTCTGGATGGCGACGGCGCGCCTGTTGTTAGCGCGAAAGGCCCGGAACCGGAAGCGGGAGAGGTGGGGCCGGACACCGTCCGCCGGGATTTTGATGCCGCAGACCTTCCAGAAGAATTCCAATGGTTAAGATCGCCGTGCCCAGACGAACTGTTCAGCCTGACGGAGCGGCCGGGTTTTCTGCGTCTCTACGGGCGCGAAAGTTTGGGAAGTCAATTCGAGCAAGCGCTGGTCGCCCGGCGTCAGGAGGCGTTTTGCTATTCCGCGACGACGTGGCTGGACTATTCACCCCGGAATTTTCAGCAGTCGGCCGGCCTTGTCGTCTACTATAACGCCAGCAAGTACCATTATTGCTGCGTCACCTATGATGATGCCATCGGCCGGCATCTGCGGGTCATGTCCAGCGTGCCGAATTTAGATGAGATAGGCCCGGCCTCAAACATCCATCCCATATCTGATGGCGCCGTCGAGATACGGGTGGACGTGGACTATGATCGTCTGAGGTTCGCCTTCCGCCAAGAGGGTAGCGATGACTGGACGTGGTTCGGCCTGACGCTGGACATGTCCGAGTTGTCCGATGAGGCGGGGGCGCAGGACGTGCCGAATTTCACGGGTACCTTTGTCGGCATGGCCTGCCAGGATATGTCCGGAGAGCGTCTTGCGGCCGATTTTGATTGGTTTGGTTATCAAGACGCCGCACCCATATAATCCGCCTCAATCCGCGACCTCTATTTCGTGAAAATTATGTCTTACCTATAATTTGTTGTTTAGCCAGGCGAAATGGTTTGAGTTGGGTTGGCCTCTAATGAACCATCTTCGGGCCGGTGGTCTAATAACCTAGAAGTAACATATTGATATATATTAATTAAATTTTACGTCCGCTATTTCCACATTGGGATTTGGCGCGGATAGTTCCGTCGTATTTTGTCTTGTGATAAATCTACAACGCCAGACTTATTTCGATATGTCTGGCATAACGGCGGTTGCGCTTCAAAAATACCCTCGTTATGGTCTGACATAATGCCCGGCAAGCTGTCGTTTGACCGGGCGCGACTTGGCCTGCAGAGCCAGTCAACGCCAACGTGCCGTTAATGAAATTGCCGAAAAGGCAAGGGGAAGGAAACCAGGATGAAAATGAGATATTTACTGAAGAACCGCGTGTGTGAGGCGCCGGGCGTATCCGGAAACTACCTAAAGCGCTCGCTGCAAGTCGCCTCGGCCTCGGTGCTGGCGTTTGCGCTCGCCACAGGCTGCGCTTACGCCGCGCAAGCCGAGACGGCAAAAGTGGGAGCGGATTCTGACAACGTCGTGGTCGTCGTGACCGCTTCGCGCATTGTGTCGCGGGGCTTCAAGGCGCCGACGCCGACAACCTCGATCAGTGCGACCGACATCGCCAATCAGGCCCAGCCGAATATTTTCACGACGATCGTGCAATTGCCGTCCCTCCAGGGGTCAAGCGGCGTCGCCACCAATACGTTCAGCACCTCCAGTGGGCAGCAGGGCCTGAGCTCCTTTGCTCTGCGTGGCCTTGGGGTCAGCCGTACGCTCACCTTGCTGGACGGGCAGCGCGTCGTGCCGGCCAATATTGGCACTGGCGTTCCGGACATCAGTCTCTTTCCGCAATTACTGGTAAAGCGTGTGGACGTGGTTACCGGCGGCGCGTCCGCCTCCTGGGGCTCGGATGCCGTTGGCGGTGTCGTCAACTTCATCACGGAAAAGAAGTTTGAGGGCTTCAAAGGCAATATTGAAGCCGGCGAAACCACCTATGGCGACGACAAGCAGGGCCTGTTCCAGGTCGCCTTTGGCAAGTCATTTCTGAACAAGCGGCTTCATACAGAGTTCGCCCTCGAATATCACCGCGAAGATGGCGTGCCTGCGGGTGATTTCGGTGAGAAGGCGGCCAATGGCCGAGACTGGTATCGCACCTCGACCCTGGTCAATACCGGCATCACCAATAATGGTTCCCCCCAGTTTGTGTCGGTGGAACATGCGCAATCCATCACCTATTCCAAATACGGTCTGATTACCTCCGGTCCGCTTCAGGGCATTGCCTTTGACCAGAACGGCAACCCGTATAACTTCGTATATGGCTCCAACGGCGTGCCGCAAAAAAATGCCGCCGGTGGCGTCACAGGATGCTACGTTGGGTTCTGCGTGGGCGGCGACACCTCAGCCAATGTGGGCGTGGGGGCAACGCTCCAATCAGGCATTATTCGTTCGAACTTCTATAACCGGACCTCATTTGATCTGGATGAGAACAACGAAGTCTATTTTACCATCAACCTGGCCAAGGTGGACACGCACAACCAGCCAAATCCGGGCTTTACCGAGCCAGGCCTGACGATTCAATGTTCAAACCCCTATGTGCCCGCCTCCATTTCCGCGCAATGCGCTCCAAATGGCATCACCAGCTTCAAGCTGGGCACGGTCACGCCTTTCTTGCCCAGCATCCGGGTCAATACCCAGCGTAAGCAAGAGCGGTTCGTCATCGGCGCGGACGGCAAATTCGACGCCTTCGGCACGAGCTGGAACTACGACGCCTATTACACCCACGGTAAGGAAACATCGGACATCAACGTCCACAATCTCCTCCTGAAAGCGCGCTTCACGGCGGCGGTCGATGCCACGATGGTGAATGGCGTAATTGTGTGCCGCGATCCTGTGGCGCGCGCCCATGGCTGCCAACCCATCAATGTCATTGGCAACCAGACACCAAGTGCATCGGCGATCGCCTATCTTCAGCCGTCTGTAGGTGCCTTCCAGCACACCATTCAGACTCAGGATGTCGCTGCTGTCAGCGTGTCGGGCGAGCCCTTCTCTCTATGGGCAGGCCCAGTCTCGGTGGCGTTTGGCGCGGAAGGGCGTCGCGAATGGTATCGCGCGGTCGCTGACCCCTACGGCAACGGCACAACCAGTCCATATACTGCCGACTATCCGGCCGATCCTTTGCTCAGCACCAGCGGCGGCAATTTCTATGCCGGTAACTATCGCAACGGGACAGGCAGTTATAACGTCGTGGAAGCTTTCCTCGAGTTCAATGTGCCTTTGATCGACTCCGAAGCGCTTGGCAAGCTCAACATGAATGCGGCTGGCCGTGCAGAAAAATATAGCACCGCTGGAAATGCGCAGGCATGGAAGGTCGGGTTTACGTGGGATACCCCGCTTAGCGGCCTGAGATTACGCACCGTCCGGTCGCAAGATGTGCGGGCGCCGAACCTCAACGATTTGTTTGGCCCGACCACATCGACAAATGTGCCGAACTTCACCAATCCGTTCACCAACTCGACCCTGACCATTTCGCAAAACGCCGGGTCCAACGCCGCGCTTAAGCCGGAAATCGCTCAGAACTTCAACTTCGGGGTCGTTCTGGCGAACCCGAGCTGGGCCCCGCGGTTTAGCGCATCGATCGACTACTACGATATCAAGTTGACTGACGCGATCTCGTCCGGACCGAATGCCACGCAATTGGTGCAATACTGCTTCGACGGCTCCGTGCCGGCGGCCTGTAGTACCTTCAATCTGACGGGGGCGAACCCCTATGTGAATGTCGGCAGCATCAATGCCGCCTCGATCAAAACCAATGGCGTTGATTACGAAGTCAGCTATCAGGTGCCTCAACCGTTTGGTTTGCAAGGCAATCTGGTATTGCGCGCCCTTGCGACCAACGTGCGTGACTTTACGACCGTTCCAGGCTTGCCCGGCACGGTTCCCTCGCAGTCTGCCGGACAGAATTCGGGTGCGACGCCGGATTGGAAAGCGCTTTTTGTCCAGAGCTACACGACAAAGGATTACAGCCTGACGCTTCAGGAACGCTGGTTCAGCGACGGCGTGATTGGAACGCAGTACGTGGTTTGTCAAAGCGGCTGTCCGGTCTCGACGTCCAACAACCCGACCCTGGATAATAACAGCATGCCTGGGGCAACCTATGTGGATGTCGCCGGTTCCTATAATATAGGCAAGGGTGTTGTGGCCTATTTCAAGATTGATAACCTGTTCGACGTGGCGCCCGTCCCATTGCCTCAGACGAACACAGGTCTTGATATAAATCCGGCGCTCTATGACACGATAGGTCGCTTCTATCATGCCGGCCTGCGGTTCAACTTCTAAGGCTGAAATGATGTCCGCCGTGTAGGTGCGGCGGACATCTTTGCTCTAAGTTTCAGGAGGAGGCTATGGCGGTATCGGCTGGCATTTCACAGCTGATCTTCATTGAAATCCTGACTGAAGGAGCGGATAGTTCCCTCCCTTTCTATCCGCTTCTATCTGGCGCTCCCAGTCTTCGTGTCTAGAGCGCCAGATTTTTTTATCGTGTTAGCGTATCGGCCAGGTGTCAGGCGCGTTTTCGGCAGGATATGGCTGTCGAAAAATGACCGCTAGACCACCCGTCGAACGACCAGAAACGGTCGCCACTTTAAGTCTTACTCGCGAGCCCCAGAATGATAACAGACATTGCCTCAGCAACCTCGGGTACGGCCTGGCAATTGACGGCCGTGGTCCTTGCGGTCCTTGGTCTTGTGGTCATGATCGGATGGGGCAAGATGCAGCCGCTTCTGGCATTTGTCATTGCCTCGATCGGCGCGGCATTGCTGCTAAAGATGCCTCTGGACGCCATTCCGAAGTCCCTGGAAAAGGGCATCGGCGACATGCTGGGGTCGCTGGCGCTGCTTCTGGCGCTGGGCGCCATTTTCGGCAAGATGATCGCCGACTCCGGCGCGGCGCAAAAAATTGCCTCTGTGCTGATCAAAGCCTTTGGCGCGTCCCGCATGAGTATTGCGCTCGCCCTGACCGGTTTCGTTGTGGGCATTCCTTTGTTTTACAATGTCGGTTTCGTCCTGCTGGCGCCTTTGGTCTTTTCGCTGGGCAGGCAGTCGGGTAAATCCCTGGTGTGGCTGGCCATCCCGCTTATGGCAGGCCTGTCGGTTGCGCACGGGTTTTTGCCGCCGCATCCATCGCCGTCGGCTATCGTCCCTATGTTGGGCGCCGATATGGGGTTGACGCTGCTGTATGGTCTGGCTGTTGGTATTCCCACCGTGCTGATTGCCGGCCCCGTTTTCGCCACTACGGTGCGCAAAATTACATCTAATCCGCCCGAATTGTTTATAAGCCCGCCCGTAAGCGATGACGAACTGCCAAGCGGAATTAACGCCTTCGGTACGGCCCTTCTTCCTGTTCTACTGCTGTCCGGTGCAACCGCACTCAGCTTCTCAGGCCAGGTCCCGACCGAGTACAAGTCTGTCGTCGCCTTTATCAGCAACCCGATCCTCGTGATGCTCATCGCGGTGATGGTCGCCAGCGTCACCTTGGGTATGGCCAGGGGGACGGGGTTCAGACAGCTGATGGAAAAATCGGGAAGCGCTCTGCGAGAAATCGCGCCTATTCTGCTGATCATCGCAGGCGCCGGCGCCCTTAAGCAAATTCTGATCGACAGCGGTGTAAGCGCCGCGCTCGGAAGCGTGATGCAGACCTTGCCGGTTCATCCCCTGGTGCTGGGCTGGCTTATCGCTGGCGCGATCCGCGTGTCCTTGGGCTCCGCGACCGTTGCCGGATTGACGGCGGCCGGTCTGGTCGCGCCGCTGGTGGCGTCGTCCGGCGTCAATCCGAACCTGATGGTTTTAGCTGTCGGGGCAGGGAGCCTGATGTTCAGCCATGTCAATGACTCGGGTTTTTGGATGTTCAAAGAATATTTCGGCCTGACCGTGAAAGACACACTCAGGACCTGGACCTTGATGGAAGGTCTCGTCGGTATTGTCGGATTGGTCTGCGTTCTGCTGCTGAACCAGTTTGTTGGATGACCCGTCTGAAGGATGAACAGACACGCGTAAACGCGTGCGAAAAGGGAGAGTTGAGAATGGCACAGCAATTAAGAATACACCGGCTTCACGTCTTGGTTTTGGGTCTGGTCGCGGCAGCCGCGCCTGTATTCCCCGCCGACGCTGCCGGTCTGGGAGCTGAGGGCGGGGCGTCGGTCTACATGACTGCGCCCGATGAGCCTCATGCCGTCACTGTCCACGGCGTCGGCGATGGCAAAGCAGATGACACGGCGGCAATTCAAAGCGCGATCGACGAAGCAGCCAAAAATAGCTTGGGTGGCATCGTGTTTATCCCGTCCGGGCGCTACCGTATTTCACGCACCCTGCTTGTGCCGCTGGCTGTACGTATCTTCGGCGTAGGCGCAAGCCGGCCGGTTATCTATCTGGGTGACAAGACGCCAGGTTTTCAAAAGGGCATTGCCAACCTGGTCGTCTTTACGGGAGGGGATATCTACACCACTGGAAAGGTGCCCGTTCCCGTGCCCACCGTCGTGCCCTATAGCGACAAGGTGCGCGACGCGAATTCGTCCACCTTTTATTCCGCGCTCGGCAATGTCGATTTTGAAATCGGCGATCGTAACCCCGCTGCCGTTGCCGTTCGCTTCCGTACGGCGCAACACACCTTCTTGAGCCACATCGATTTCCGCCTGGGCTCCGGGCTGGCAGGGATCTATCAAGCCGGCAACGAGGCGGAGGATCTGCATTTTTATGGCGGCCGTTACGGCATTCTTACCGAAAAGACGTCACCCGCCTGGCAGTTCACGCTTATCGACTCGACCTTTGTCGGCCAGCGCGAGGCAGCCATTCGCGAACACGAAGCCGATCTGACGCTCGTCAACGTCCAGATCAAAAATACGCCTGTCGGTATCGACATCGACCGTGGTTATTCCGATTCCCTATGGGGCAAGGATGTGCGCTTCGAAAACGTCTCCAAGGCGGCGGTGATTATAAGCAACGAAAGAGCGCCCTTTACTCAAATCGGCTTTGACAATGCGACGGCTGCGAATGTGCCGGTCTTCGCCCACTTCCGCGACAGCGGCAAGGAGGTCGCTGGCCCCGCCAAAATTTACAGCATGCGTACCTTCACCTACGGCCTGAAAGTGACACAACCGGGAACCGTAGGCACCCTTGCGCTCGATGTTCAGGCGACACCTCTGAAGGCGCTGCCGACCACGGTGGGGCCGGCCATTCGTTCGCTGCCCGGCGTCGATAAGTGGGTCAATGTCCGGACCTTGGGCGTGGTGGGCGACGGCAAGACGGACGATACCGCGGCTATCCAAAAGGCGATCGACGAACACCGCGTGGTCTATTTTCCGGCCGGATGCTATGTCGTCACCAATACCATCACCTTGCGGCCGGATACGGTCCTTATCGCCATGCATCCGAGCCTTACACAGTTGGTGATCCCGGACGGCACACCCGCTTTTTCAGGTGCAGGCGATGCCAAGGCCTTGCTGCAAAGCGCCAGTGGCGGCAATGCGATTGTGTCGGGCATTGGCCTGTCCACCGGTGACGTCAACCCGCGCGCTACCGCCTTACTCTGGAAAGCGGGTGCTGACTCGCTGGTTGACGACGTTAAAATTCAGGGCGGACATGGCACCTTGCAGGCGAATGGCGTCCGGCTGGACCCCTATGCGAAAACGCCCGGTATGCCCGATCCGCGCACGCTGTGGGACCGCCAGCGGCCGAGCATCTGGGTAACAGACGGGGGCGGCGGAACCTTCGCCAATATCTGGTCGCCCAATACGGTCTCTCAGGCGGGATTCTACGTCACCAATACCAAGACCCCGGGCCACGTGTATGAGTTGTCGGCAGAACATCATGTGCGGGCCGAAATCGTTCTGGACGGGGTCGAAAACTGGGAGTTCCTGGCGCCGCAGACCGAGGAAGAGGTGAGGGAGAGCCAGGATACGGTTTCGACCGAGATTCGTAACTCGCGCAATATCCTGTTTGCCAATTACCATGGCTATCGCGTGACACGGACGGTGAAGCCGGCCAGCCCGGCGATCAAGATATTCAATTCCGATGATATTCGTCTGCGCAATGTCCACGTGAATGGGGAAAGCGGGTTTGCGACCTGCGATGACAATGGCTGCACGACCTATTTGCGCGCCAGCAAATTCCCATTCGACGACGTGGTCGAGGACGTCACCCACAAGCAGGTTGTCCGTGAACGGGAGTTCGCCGTCCTTGACATATCCTCCCACGCCTCCGCAGCGTCGCAAGGGCCGGCAATGCCTAAGGTTGAAAAGCTTGAAGGCGGATTTTATTCCATTACCGGTGCGGCGACGGACTCGAAGGGCCAACTCTATTTCGTTGAGCATCAATTCCAGCGCATATATCGCTGGTCAAAAAGTGGCGGGCTTGAACTTGTCAGTGATGCGCCGCTTGATCCCGTCAACCTGGCCTTCGACAAGTCCGACAATCTGTTGGTTTTGTCCTCGATGGGGGCAGAAGGCACGGTCTACAGCTTCAAACCAGGCACGCCTGGCGCACCGGTGACGGTGATCGCACCCACCCCGGTCGTTGCCCATAAGGATGCGTTTACAGCCCTTCCCGGCAATTATTGGAACAATGGCGAGTTCCGCGATCAGTTGGATCCCAACACGATGGAATTCACGACTTTGAGCGAAATGTATGCCCGTGACGCCGGCAAGTCTCAGACCCGGGAATATGTCTCCCCCGATGGCAGTCTGGTCCTGCCCGCCTTCCGTGTTTTGACACAAGGGCCGGCCGACCATACGGGATACCGCTGGTCGGATACGCTTCAGGCGTTCGGATTGGTCAAGGCCAAGCTTGGCGAACGCGTGTTTGTCAGCAATGGGTCCGAGGCCAAGGTCTATAGCGCGGTCGTCGGCGAAGGCGGCAGCCTGACCCATCTTACCCCGCTGACGCATCGCGGTGGCGAAAGCGTAGCCGTCGATCGGTCTGGCAATCTCTATGTCGCCAACGGTCAAATCTTCGTCTATGGCCCCGATGGTCAGGAGACAGGCCGCATCGACGTCCCCGAACGCCCGCTGCAACTGGTCTTTGGCGGCGTCAATGGCACAACCCTGTTCATACTGACGCATCATAGCCTTTACGCTGTGGAACCCTGACGCTTCTTTCTGGGGAGCCTCAGGGCGATCTGGGGGCTGCGTCCTAAAGGCGCGGCCTAATCAGCCATGACGAGCCTCTCGGCGGCGCTCTCCTAGCCTGATCTGTTCATTAAAGCTTGCCACTTCCTGTGATAAGGGGGCTTAGGCTTGTTGGCAGATGCGACAAGGGGCGGGCAGCTTGGGGATACATATATGCTAGGCGCATCGCGCTTTGATAGACCGACGCTCTTCTATGGCCTGGCTCACTTTGGCAAGAGCCTGTTCTGGTATTCCAGCGAAATCTTGTTTGCCTATTATCTTAGTGAAGTTAGCGGGATGCCGGCTCAATACATGGGCATCATCCTGGCCGCCGGCTTTATAGCCGGGGCGGCGGCTGATCTGATACTTGGGCGCCTGCTTATGAAAACCCTCTCCAATACCTTGGGGGCGGCGCGTCTTCAGACGGCGGGCGCCGTGGCCAGCGCCCTTATGTTCATGTTGTTGTTTACCGGCGCCCTTGTGCCATTGCCTTACAGGTTAGCCTTTGCGCTGATTTTAGGTCTTGGTTTTCGGCTGGCCTATGCGCTCTATGATTTACCCCAAAACGCGTTGCTCAGCCTGGCGACACGCGACAATGACAGCCGATCGCGGGTGTCCTCTCTGCGATTATTTTTTAGTGGCGCGGCGTCATTGATAGTGGCTTTGTCTGTCGGGCCCTTGCTGACGGCCAATCTGCATCTATCATCGGCAAAGCGATTTTTCATTCTGGCGGTCATATTGGCGGTTACGGCGGTCTCTACCTCATTTGGCCTGTGGCGCGTCGTTCACGGCCGAGGGCAGGGCGCGCAAAGACCCGAAGCGACCCCTGTCAGCTATATTGCTACGCTGAAGGGGTTGCCCAGGAGTCTATGGGTCATCATCGTCTCTACCTTCATTATATCCGCGACTGTGTCGTGTTTTGGCAAGGTCGAGCCCTATTATGCCACCTATGTCCTGAAGTCGGCCTTATGGGGGGGCGTCATCATAACCTCTGCGTCCCTGGGGACCGCTTTGTCGCAACCTGTTTGGGCCTACCTATCCTTGAAATTCAGTCGCCTTACGGTCTCGTCCGTCGCCTCGGCCGGCTTGGCTTTGAGCACATTTATGTTCTGGTTGAGCGCCCATGTGCCAGTGATTGCGATTTGTTGCGCATTTCTGTTTGGGTGCGCCAGTGGTGGGCTTGGCATGATTCTTTGGGCGGCTTTTGGCGATGTAGTATCCAGAGGGAACCATCAGGTCGTGGGCACATCCTACGGGCTGTTGACGGCCATCATAAAGATAGCCCTGGCCTTTGGGGGGCTCATGATCGGCTATGGTTTGAGTCTTTTTGACTACAGAGGGCAGGCGTCTGCTGGGCTGGTGGCCTTTATGTGCGTGCCGGCCCTGGCTGGGGCTTTGACTGTACTGGCTTTTTCTATCGTCGGCCTGCGATCAGATAAAGAACGCCTTTTGTAGTGGCATGGCGGCGGCACCCATCGCAACCGCATGATGGTTCGAAATCTGAGATTGGACAATTTGCGGCATGGGATAGGGGCGGAAGTACCGGTCATCCATAGCGGTGACGTCCATTCTCTGGATCAGTGTCTCAGCGATATCTGCCGGTAAGCGGCCCCCAATCACGACGGTTTGAGGATCAAGCACATAAGCCAGTACCTTGGCCAGTTTCGTGAACGGCGTTACGGCCTGGGCCAGCCAATCCTCGACACCCTCCCAGCTCATGTCAATCCGTTGCACCATATCTTCGACGGTGGCAAAAGCGTGACCCTTGGCCGCGAGGCAGGTTCGCATCAAATCAAGGTTGGGGTAGCCGTCGCCGACGATATTCCACACACCGCCGAATTCACCCGCATTGCCGTGGAACCCGTGAAAGGCCTTCCCATGACTGATAATGCCGCCGCCAAAGCCGTTTGATAAGTGCAGATATACAAAGTCTGCGACAGTGCGGCCGATCCCAAACAGACTTTCGCTAATGGCTGCGACCGTGCCGTCATTACCCAGGCATACCGGCAGGTTCAACTCGTCTTCGATTAGGGAGGCAATCTCGACATTCGCCCAATCTTTCAGGTGAGTGTTGGGAGCCATCAGCCCTCCATCCTCCCAGAAAAAGGCCGAGATGCCGACACCGGCGCCGATGAGCCGGTCTCGCTCAATGCCTGTTTCCGTTATTAGTTCGGATTTAAACCGCGTCAGGGTTTCAAGCACGGCCTGTCGCGACATACTGGGCATGGCGGCTGAGCGGACGCTCAGAATATGCCCTGTGAAATCCATGACCACCATGATCAGGGCGTCCCCTTGCATGGAAATACCCAGGCTGTAGGCAAAGTCCGGAGCGAGCGTCACGTGAACGCTGGGATTGCCGGGACGATCAACATTTCGGTGGGAAACGCTGATCATACCATCCTGCTGAAAACCTTGCAGCAGGCGCGCCACCGTCGGCTGGGCGAGCGCCAGGGAGCGGGTAATGTCGGCCTGGCTTAGTCCGCCCGACTTCAATAGCCTATCCAGCACAAGACGTCCGCCGTCACTGACTGTCCGGTCGTGGGGAGGCGTTTTTTGGCGTTCAGCATGAGTGGGGCGCACGGAGCATCCTTATAAGAGGGCATGGCGAGCCTACCCGTCGGACGATTACAATGTCCAGAGTATACTATTTGGAAATGTGGCAAATATACCCGCAGAATGTCACGAAAGTGTTATGCATAAAGAATACTATGCATTATGTATTGTAAGGCGAGCCTTGAGAGGGTGAGCCGTTAAAAGGGGACACTTTCATGCTTTATCCATTACCTTTCAAAGGCACGTTGCGACGTTCGACGGCGATTGCCACCGCTCTGACGGTAACCCTGTCAGCTGTGCCGATGCTTGCGCAGGCCCAATCTTCTGACTCTGCCCAGGCGGAGTCAGGCGCAACGACAGAAATCGTCGTAACCGGCATCAAGCGCTCGAACCTCAAGGCCGTAGCCAGTAAACTCAATCATGCCGGCGTCTCCGATGTGGTCAGTTCTAACGAGGTGCAGGCCTTGCCGGACATAACCATCGTCGAAGCCCTGCGTCGCGTCCCCGGTCTGGCGGTCCTGCCGACGCTGGACAATGAACATCCGCGTGACGAATCGACGACGCCGGTCATCCGCGGCCTGGGCGCCGCCTACAACAATGTCACCATCGATGGCTCGCCGATTGCCTCCCCCGGCACGCCGAACGGCAGCCTAGGGTCAGTGGGCCGCGGTGTACGTCTGGATCTGTTGCCATCGTCAATGATCAGCGAAATGGTGGTCAATAAGACCTTTACCGCCAATCTCGACCCCAACGCCGTCGGCGGCGCTATTGACCTTAAGACCCGCAGCGCCTTTGAGCGCGGTGGCCGTCCATTCTTCACTATGGAAGCGGCCCTGGGCGGCGCCAGTGACGTGTCCAAACCGAATAGCCAGAACCCCATCGGCGGGCGGGTTGTCACGACGGGCAGCTTCACCTTCGGGCCCGAGCACAGGTATGGTCTTGTCGTGTCGGCGAACTTTCAGACGCTGGATTCCACGACCGACACCCACATGACGACCGATAGCATTCATGAAAGCTATTATAATGCAGCGGGTGTCCTGCAAAGCGGCAACAACCTTGGCAATGGGATCGCTGTGCCCCAGCAGGACAAGTACTGGTATGTTCAGGACCGCCGCTCACGCATGGGTCTGACGGCCAAATTCGAATCGAAATTCTCCGACACCCTCTATGGCTTCGTGACAGGCGGCTTTTATCAATTCCGCGATGATATGCAGCGCAATGAAAATATTATCGACCCGCGTAACCGCAACACCATTCTCAATCAGACAGCGACATCCGGTCAGTATGCGGGCGGCGATATAGAGGTTGGCTTCTCCGAACAGAAGATGACCAGTGCCACGGCCTTGTTGCAAAGCGGGTTGGACTGGAAAATCGCTGATGATGCGACCCTGAGTGTTCGCGCCACCGCGTCACGGGCCACTTACCGTGAGCCGATCCTGATGATCAAATATTCAACGGGCAATATCAACGGCGCTCCGGGAACAGCCGCAGGCACCACGCCGTCGGCCACACCGAATTACGCGATCA
The DNA here is from genome assembly GCF_032490435.1 of Asticcacaulis aquihabitans. Taxonomy (NCBI): domain Bacteria; kingdom Pseudomonadati; phylum Pseudomonadota; class Alphaproteobacteria; order Caulobacterales; family Caulobacteraceae; genus Asticcacaulis; species Asticcacaulis aquihabitans. Next base: position 105,574 of record NZ_JAVGWM010000006.1, on the reverse strand, counting down.
CATACGACACCAGCGGCCTGAACCAGTCCTTCAACATCGCGCCCAGTGCCTGGTATAATCTCTCAAACTACAAGCTGCTCTATTATCGTCCGGATTATAAGCGCTCCGCGACAGATACCATCCAAAGCGTACGGGTGGATTATCGCAAGCATACGGACGCGCCGGGTTTTGGCTATGCCGCCGGGGCCAGCTATACGGAGGACAAGCCCTCCTATAGCGTCTATCGCAACGATCTGGAGCCCAATACCTCTGCTGTTCTGGGGACCCTCGCCGATGCGATCGGCTCAGTGAATGCGCCTTTGAAATATAACCAGAGCGGCCTTAATCTGCTGACGCTAAACTGGCGGAAAGCTGTCGCACAAGCCGAGGTGGTTCGGGCCGCCGGCGGTTTAAACACAACCGATCAAAGCGGTTTCAGCAACCAGGACAATTTTGAACATGTCGAAAAGACGTTGGGCCTCTACGGCTTGGTGACCTACAGCACCGACCGGCTGAAGACGCAATTTGGTCTGCATTCCGACTCTACGGATCAAACGACGGTTGGGCGCGTGAAGGCTGCGGGGGTCTGGTCGAAATTGCCGACAAGCTCGAGCTACAGCTTTATACTGCCGTCAGCTTTGGCGACCTATAAAATCAGTGACAATTTGGACATCCGGGCGGCGGCCAGCCAGACCATCGGCCGGCCGACCTACGACAGCTATGCGGCCCGCAGTTCCATCAGCTTCACAAATGCGAGCGATCTGGGCAATGCCAATGCAACCGGGGTGTCGGTCAGCGTCGGCAACCCGGAAATCAAACCGCGTCTATCGACTAACCTCGATTTGGCCGTGAATTATAAACTGCCCAAAGCAACGGGGGGGCTGGTTTCGCTGGCGGTCTTCAGTAAGGACATCAAGGACGAAATTTTCAACTCTGCCTCGATTGGCTACACCTATCAGGGCGTGACCTATGCCAACGCCGTGGTAACCCAGCCGGTGAATGCATCAAGTGCATCGGTTAAGGGCATTGAGGCCAGTGTCATTGTCAACTCGCTGGTCTGGATACATCCGGTGGTCAAAGACTTCGGTTTCAGCGCCAATTGGACGGCGTTGAACGGCGAGATTGATGTTCTCAAGTCCGACAAGAGCACGCGCACCTTAAAGCGCCTGATTGGTCAGCCGGATCAGACGCGTAATCTGACCTTGTTCTATAGCCACGATAATCTCGAAGTCCGTGTGGCCTATAACTATCAGGGCAAGGCCTTGCGCGCCATCGTCCCGGACATTTCCTGGCAGGATCTGTACTGGGCGCCGCGCGAACAGGTGGATCTGCAGGCGAGCTATAAGGTCCGGCCCGGTGTCTCGGTCTTCACCCAAGTGCAAAACCTGACCCACACCCGCCTGACCAGCCTTCTGGGGCCAAACCAGAACCTGTTGAAGGACACCTATTCCGTCCCCACAACCTTCTGGCTGGGCGTTCGTTTCACGCCTGTTTTCTAATCCCGGACACGGTTTACCACTGCCCCTATCGTGGCGGCGCGGTACCCCGGATGACGGTGTGTACCGCGCCCCTTTTTGAAAGTTTTATATGTCGCGCTCCAAATCCGTAACGATTCTCTCACTGGCATTTTGCCTTTCAAATCTTGTCACGCCCGGGGTTCAGGCTGCCCCGTCTCATGCCGTTTCGTCCCTGGCCGAGACCTTGCGCCAGAAGCTCCAAGATCCAGAGGCGGGTGTTGTGGTGGTCGCCCACAGAGGTTGCCATAACGCGGCGCCTCAGAGCCATCTCGAGGCAACGCCCGAAAACTCTTTTGAGGGCTTGGACCATTGCGTGTCCTTAGGCGTCGATATGATGGAGCTTGATGTGCGACGCACCAAGGACGGCGCCCTGGTGATCATGCATGATGCCACGGTGGACCGCACGACCAATGGCAAGGGGCGCTTGGCCGATATGACCTTGGCGCAGGTCAAACAATTGAAACTCCGGCAGAATTTCGGGGGCAGTATGTCGCCGACCCTGACGGATCAAACCGTGCCCACGCTCGACGAAATCCTCGATTACGCGCGGGGTCGTATTCTGCTCAACCTGGATATCAAGGAAGAGATCTATCCGGAAGTTATCGCTGCGGCAGAGGCCAAAAACATGGCCCCCTATGTCCTGGTGAAACGCGTCATTGCTGACGATGTCAGCCCGATCGTGGATCAGGCGCCGTATGACTCAGTTCCCTTCATGCCCATTATTGGTCACTGGCCTGCTGCGCCTGCCAATTTTGACGTGACCAGAATTGCCGCCCGTCAGGTCGCTTCGCAGCACCGTTTGATAGGGGTTGAAATGGTGTACCTGACGCCGGATGAATTCGCAGCGATAGGCAAGATTACCCATGACGCCAAAATCCGCCTGTGGGGCAATAGCCTGACATCCGTCGGTGTTATCAGTGTCATCGGTCTGGGTGGCGATACGGATGCCCTGCGCATATCCGGCCAGGCTTGGGGTGAGATGATCGAAAAGGGCGTAAATGTTATTCAGACAGACGAACCCGGCCCGCTGATCGACTATCTTAACCGGAAAAATATCAAACATTAGAATGCTTTGCGAATAAATCAGTTTGTAAAATAGTAAATTATGGCGCCGATCTGCTACCGTCAGGTCGGCGCTCCCGTTTGGGCTTTCGTTGGCGCGCCATCATCCCAGCGGCACGAGGAAAGGCGATGTATGTCCGATTTGATTTGAAACAAATGCTCTCGACAAACCTTATGCCAGAGTCTTTACCTTATGCCTCGACCAAAGGTTGAAGGCTTAATCAGGGTTGAGAGGGTAACGACAGATGATGTTGACATTACATGTTTTGGCGTTGGCGGGAATAATACACGGGAATGCCGGGCGCGTAGAGGGCGGCCAAGTCGCGCGGGGCGCGCGGATATTCTCGCAACAATGTAGCCTGTGTCACGATGACAGTCAGCATATGGTCAATGACAACGGGCCAGCCCTGTTTGGTGTTGTTGGCCGCCGTGTAGGGTCGGTCGACGGCTATAGCTATTCACCGGCGCTACAGCGTGCCGGTCAAAGCGGCGATGTATGGACAGTGAAGCGGCTCGACCAGTTCCTCACCGGCCCGGAAGCCATGTATGCCGGCACGGGTATGCCGATGCACTTCAGGACCTCGCAAGAGCGCGCCGCCATTATTGCTTACCTCAAAACGTTACGGACAAAAAACTGACCTTGGCGCCGAGGTCATCGCCTGTCTGCGCAATTCGTTAAGTGAAAGCGATATAAGCTTCACGTCTTAAGCTGCATCATACCGGCAACTGGTGCAAACGCGCAGGTCGCTGTTTTGATGGGGCTGTTATCGGGGCATCGGTTTGATATAGTTCGCTAAGCCCCGGGAGACAATACTTAGAGGCGGACCGCTACTGTGAATACCCTACAAAAACGTGCCATGGCGCTGGCGGTTGGATTGTCGTCCTTAGCAGGATTTGTCGATGCAACGGGCTTCCTTGAGTTGCATGGTACCTTCATCTCGTTCATGAGCGGCAATTCCACGCAATTGGCGGTCGCCTTGTCGCACGGTGAGGCCGGGATCATTGCCGGCCTTGCAACCATCATCGGACTATTCATGTTCGGTGTATTCATAGGAACGCTCGCCGGTCATTTTGCTTATCCGGCATATCGCACGATAACGGTCATGGGCTTGGTTACGGGATTGATTGGGGCCGGCTGGGTTTGCCATCTTGCAGGTGTCCCCTTGGTGGCGATTGCCTGCCTGACCTTGGCTATGGGCGCTGAGAATGCCGTCTTCCAACGCCGGGGCGATGTCGTCGTCGGTGTCACCTACATGACCGGTACGCTTGTCAAGGTCAGCCAGAAACTCGCCATCGCGGTAACGGGCGGTGACCGTTGGGCCTGGGGGCCATGGCTTGTCTTGTGGGGTGGACTCATTCTCGGCGGAATAGCTGGCGCCACGGCTTACCGGTATGTGGGTTTGGGCAGTATTGCTGTGGCGGTTGTCTGGGCGGCGGCGCTCACCGTCTATGCTTGGCTGTCCAGGGCGGCCATCCACGATTCTCTCCAATTCGATAGCGATGGCGCGGCTGACCGCCGGTAATCGGGCCGGCTTCGCTGACGGTGTGAGCCGGTACGCAGTGACAAAAATATCGCGCTTTTCAAGGTGCTGCGACAATCCGCCCTGCGGCAGGATGCGCAGGTCAACTGAGAAGAAATAAGGTCTACACCGTGTCATCCGCTCAATTTAAAAAAGGAGATCGCGGTCATGACACATACCTATAAAACCATGGTAATTTTAGGGTCTTTAGCGGCGCTTGGTCTTGCCGGTGCTGGTCACGCGCAAGAGGCCTTCGTGCCCAAGCACGCCGGTCAGTTCGTCATCGTCGGTCGTGCGACCGTTGTTGCTCCGTCTGAAAAGGGCGACATACTGACGGCGGCCGGCGTCGATTCCGGGCTCAACGTAGCGGTCGGCAACAGCACGGTGCCGACCCTCGGATTCAGCTACTTCTTCACTGACCACATCGCCGTGGAAGGCATTTTGGGCACGTCGAAGCACAAGATCAGCGCCGTAGGCCCTTCGACTAACGTAGAGGTGCATGACACCTGGGTTCTGCCGCCGGTCGTGACGTTGCAATATCACTTCAATCCCGCCGGAAAAGTCAGCCCCTATGTCGGCGCCGGCGTGAACTTAATGGATTGGTACGGCGGTAAGGACAAGAACGGGTTCAAAGTCAGATTGAAGAACGGTGCCGGCACAGCCGTGCAGGCGGGTGTCGATGTCGCGCTGAAGGGCCATTGGGCGCTTAATGTCGATTACAAGAAGGTCTTCTACAAGACGGATGCGCGCATCAATGACGGCGCCTTGAAGTCTAAGGTCACGCTTGATCCGGCAGTGACGTCCATCGGGTTGGCCTATAGGTTCTAGGGCTTTCCGAAAATATCTTAAAAACAAAGGGTTGGAGTGTATATCTGATGTCGTCAGGTCGGGATACGCTCCAAGCCCGGAGTTCGGCTTTGATTTGCCCGCGTAGGGATTGCGCGGGCAAATTTGCCCACTCGCGACGCTTTACTAATTGATAGCAGTGCGATGGAAAAAAGCTTTTAAAGATAGATGCTTATCTTATCATCTTATCTAACTGCGGCTAAATTGCCTGCAACTCCGGCAAGGCTGAGCTAGGGCTCCCCTGACTGGCATCGCGTGCGGAGTGTTTAAGGTTCTCGCTCGCCACTAGCTGGGACATCCAGTTCAGCGCCACATCGGGCGTCATCGGATGCCCCAGATGATACCCCTGCATGACGCGGCAGCCGAAGGTTTGCAGCATCGCCTGAATTTCGGCTGTTTCTACGCCTTCGGCGACGACCTCCATATCCAGTGAGTGACCCAAGTTAATAATAGCCTGAACCATCAACTGGTCCGCCGATGAGCGGGTTAATTCCGTCACGAACGAGTTGTCGATCTTGATACGGTCGACCTGGAGGTGGCGCAGCGACGATAGGGAGGAATAGCCGACACCAAAATCGTCGATCGCCACACGTATACCGGCTTGGCTGAGAACGGACAGCTTGCCTTGCACCGCCCGGATATCCATGGCGGTTTCTTCCGTTACTTCGATTTCCAGCATTGAGGTCGGTATGCCTTGAGCCTTCAATGCGTTGAGCACAAAAGCGTCGACGGGTAACCGTGACATCTCTCGCGGCGACACATTTACGGCGACCCAGATATCGGTTCGTCCCAATGCCATCAGCCGGGTCAGAATATCGCCTGTCTTGGTGAGAATATGCTTCATGAGGGCTTCAGAAAGCCCCAGAACGGCGGCAATCTCGACGATATCCACTGGAGAGATCGACCCATGTCGCGGATGGTCCCAGCGCAGCAGGGCTTCGAAGTTGCTGAGGCGCCGTCCGCCCTCATTCATGATCGGTTGATAGACCATGTATAGCTGACCGTCCGCCAGGGCTTTGGGTAGGTCGCGTTCTACATCTCTTCTCATGTTCAAGCGGTTGTTCAACTGCTCATCGAACATGTAATGGCGATTGCGGCCGCCGCTCTTTGCTGCGTAGAGCGCACTGTCGGCGCAGATCATCATTTCCGAAAAACCGACGCGATTGCGTGTCTGATGTATGCCGATACTCACCCCGACGCGGCCGGAATCGAAGCCGGGGAACGGGCGGCCGATGGCCGATATCAGGCGGTCGGCGACTTCGCGGGGCTGTACGCAACTGGCTTCGGGATCGAAGATGATGGCAAATTCGTCGCCTCCGAGTCGCGCAATGGTAAACCCGTTCGGCAAGGTTTGCCGCAAGCGTACAGCCACCTCGATCAGCACGTCGTCGCCCGCGCGGTGGCCAAAGACGTCGTTGACAGATTTAAAACCGTCCAGATCAAGGATCATCAGGCACAGCGATTTATGCAGGCCTGACATAAGGGTTTCGACTTCATTGGCAAAGCCGGCCCGGTTCAGCAGGCCGGTGAGGGTGTCATGGATGGCACGCCGGTGCATTTCTTCGGCGATCTCGGTCGTCCGGGCGTGGGCTTGGGTAAGCGACCCTGCCAGCGAGGTCGCCTCGTTCTTGCGGCGACTGGCCTCGCGGAACAGGGCATGGCTTTCGCGCGCCGAACGGATAAGGGCACCGAGATACAGGATCGTCGCGAAAGCAATGCCGATGTGGTCGACGCCCCCAGCGTAGACCATACACCCCGCCATGGACAAAAGGGGCGGGAGGATGAAGCAACTCGGGATTATGGCGTAGGCATTACCGTGCGTGACGGCGCCGGCGGTGATACCGCAGATGACGACCAGATAGAACACGGCTTGTGGCGCGGTGTAGCCGTCGCACAGTAGCGGCATCAGGGCCCAGATAGATCCTGAGATCAAGGCCAGTATAGACGCAAACATCAGGTGCTGGCCGGTGGTCAGGCGAGCCAGGCCGGCCAGAATCCCCTTCGCGGGCGAACCGGGGAGGGGAGACCGACACAGGCCGATCCGCAAGGCGTTGATGACGCAGGTGGCGGCGAACCAGGCGACGCCTGCGAAAACATGGCCGTATAAAACCGTGACGACCATGATTATAGCGGCCAGTGCGATATTGATCGGTATCGAGATCAATATGCTGCGTCGCACTGCGCTGAGCTGGTCCGCCTGGATAAGTTCGTTCAGGAATTTCAGATTCTGAGTTTCGGTTGCCACGATATCAATATCCGATGCCAATACGATAATACCAGCCATGTAAGGGATACAGGTAACAATTGGCTTAATATAAAGGGGTGAAAAAGCCAAAATGCGAAGGGTGCTTTTTGTGCGGCTATGTGATCAGAAGCGCCGGAACGGTCCGGCGATGACATAGCCGGTGACATAAATGTCAGTTAAGCTCTGGACGGTCACGTGATACGACAACCCGGCGCAAAACGGAGCCAAGCCATGACCGACACGCCAGATATGCCGCCTTCGACCGCATTCAAGCCTGAGGTTTTAAAGCTTTTCGATAAGTACGTGCATGGCATGATCGACCGGCGCGCCTTTCTCGACCGCTGTGCCCGATATACGGCTGGCGCCGCCGGCGCGATGGCGACGCTTGCAGCCCTGACGCCGAATTTTGCCCGGGCTCAGCAAGTCAAGCCTGACGATGCGCGTTTGCTCGCGTCGCATGTCGATATCCCGTCGCCCAAGGGTTACGGCGCTATCAAGGCCTATGTTGTCCGCCCGTCTGGCGCCGACCGCAAATTACCCGTTGTGCTGGTCGTTCATGAAAATCGCGGCCTGAATCCGCATATCGAAGACATCACCCGTCGGTTGGCGCTGGAAAACTTCATAGCCGTCGCACCCGATGCCCTGACCCCGCTGGGCGGCTATCCCGGTGACGAAGACAAGGCGCGTGCAGCGTTTGGTCAATTGGATCAGCAGAAGACAAGCGAAGATTTCATGGCTGCTGCCGATTACGCGCAGTCACTGCCCGAAGGCAATGGCAACTTAGGCGTCGTCGGGTTTTGCTATGGGGGCGGCGTGGCCAACATGCTGGCCACGCGCCTGTCGACGCTGAAGGCGGCGGTGCCGTTCTATGGTGCCGCGCCGCCTCTGGACGGCGTGCCGAACATCAAGGCAGAACTGCTTCTGCACTTTGCGGGCAATGATGCGCGGGTCAATGCCGGATGGCCGGCCTATGAGGCGGCGCTAAAAGCCGCACACATCCGCTATGAGGCCTTCCTTTATGACGGCGCGGAACACGGTTTCAACAACGATACGACACCTCGCTTCAATCCTGAGGCCGCCAAGCTGGCCTGGCAGCGTACATTGACGCTGTTCAATCGGACACTGCGTACCTAGCGCGTTCCGAAAAGTGTGTTGCACTTTTCGGATGAAAAAACGCGTAAAAGCAAAGATCTAGGACGCCGATCTGATTCAGTCAGGTCGGGATATGCTTTAGTCGCGACCTATACGAAATCTATACGCCGCCCACTGGCATCTATACGCCCGGCATACGGCGCAAGGCCTATTGAAGAGCCAGTTCCACTGTCTTCAAGGACGCCTTTCCATGACTTTTATTTTCGGCCTCGGCGGAGTGACCTTCTTCCTCATCTCCGCCGCTTTTGTGGCGTTCTGCGAACGCCTGCGTGAGAGCGGCTCATGACCGCGCTCTATATCGCTGCCGGCATAGTGACGCTGGCCTTGCTCGGCTATCTGCTGGCCGCGCTGATAAAACCCGAAATGTTTCCATAGATACAAGGGGCTGTCATGTCCTCAATTCTCACCGGAAACGGCTGGCTTCAGCTAGCCGTTTCCATGGCCGTTATGCTGGCCTGCGTCATACCCCTCGGGGGCTATATGGCGAAGGTTTTCCAGGGCCAGAAAAACCTGATGTCGCCGGTCTTTGGCTGGCTGGAAAAGCTGCTCTACAAGGCCTGCGGAATAGACCCCGACGCGGATATGGATTGGAAGGCCTATGCCATGGCCGTCCTGCTGTTTTCCGCCGTGAGCTTCGTACTCCTCTATGTCATGCTCTTGTGCCAAAAGCTCCTGCCCCTCAATCCGCAGGGTATGCCGGGCACGACGCCTGACCTGGCCTTCAATACCTCGGCCAGTTTCCTCACCAATACCAACTGGCAATCCTATGCCGGTGAAGCGGCCATGAGCTATTTTACGCAGATGGTCGGCCTGACTGTGCAGAACTTCGTCACGCCTGCGGTCGGCCTGGCGGTCATGGTGGCGTTGATACGCGGGCTGACGCGCAGGCAGTCGGGCGGTATTGGTAATTTCTGGACTGATATGATCCGCGCCAATCTCTACATCCTGCTGCCTCTATCTTTGATCCTGGCGGTAATCCTCGGCTCGCAGGGCGTGGTCCAGACATTTGCGCCATCGATCGCCGCCCATGGCTTGCAGGGTGCCGATCAACTGATTTCGGTGGGACCAGTCGCCTCGCAGGAGGCGATCAAGATGCTGGGCACCAATGGGGGTGGCTTCTTCAACGCCAACTCGGCACACCCCTTCGAAAACCCGACACCATTGACCAATTTCCTTGAAGTGATCGGCCTGCTGCTGATCCCGGCGGCCTGCTGCCATACCTTCGGCGTCATGGTCGGTGACCGGCGTCAGGGCTTCGCCATATTGGCGGCCATGACGATCATCTTTGTGCCGCTTATGGTCTTTGGCACGGTGGTGGAGCAGGGAGGCAATCCGCATTTTGCCGCCCTGCATATCGATCAGACGGCAAGCGCCCTTCAGGCCGGCGGCAATATGGAAGGCAAGGAAACGCGCTTCGGTATCGTCAGTTCGACCTTCTTTGCCGCAGCGACCACGGCGGTGTCGTGCGGCGCCGTCAACGCCATGCACGACAGCTTTACCCCGATGGGCGGTTTCGTGCCGCTGCTGCTTATGAAGTTCGGCGAAGTCATTTATGGCGGGGCCGGTGCGGGTCTGTACGGTATGCTGATATTCGTCATATTGACGGTATTCATCGCGGGTCTGATGGTCGGTCGTACGCCCGAATACCTGGGCAAGAAGATCCAGGCCTTTGAGATCAAGATGGCCAGCGTTGCCATGTTGGCGCCCTGCCTGTTCATCCTGATCGGCACGGCCGTCGCGGTCATGACAAAGGCCGGCCAGGCGGGCATCTTCAATCCCGGAGCGCAAGGGTTTTCCGAAATCCTGTACGCCTTCACATCGGCCACCAACAACAACGGGTCCGCCTTCGCCGGCCTGAGCGCCAATACGCCTTTCTATAATACGGCGCTTGGCATCTGCATGCTGGCTGGACGCTTCTTCATCATCATCCCGGTTCTGGCCATCGCCGGATCTCTGGCGGCGAAGAAGACCGTGCCGGTTTCGGCGGGCACCCTGCCCACCCATAACGGGCTGTTCGTCGCCACCCTGATCGGCATCGTCGTCATTGTCGGTGTTCTGACCTACGCGCCGACGCTCGCCCTCGGTCCCGTCGTCGAACACTTCAACATGCGCCCATAGGCTGCGCGGGCGCGCCGTCTCGCACGATGGCGCGCCCGCCCTGCCGGAGCCGTCAGGCCCCGGAAAATGATTAAAGGCAATACTCATGACCACTCATGTCCAAAAAACCGGCCTTCTAGATGGCGCCGACCTTGGCGCCGTCCTCAAGACCACGTTCCTGCGTCTCAATCCGGTCTACCAACTGCGCAACCCCGTCATGTTCCTGGTATTCGTCGGGTCCATCATTACAACCGGCATCTTTGCGGTGATGGTGGTGCGGCCAGGTGCGCTTATCGGTGGCGGCCAGCCTTTATGGTTCGTCGGCCTGATCACCTTCTGGCTCTGGTTCACCCTGTTGTTTGCCAACTTCGCCGAGGCGATCGCCGAGGGCAAGGGCAAAGCCCAGGCCGACAGCCTGAAAAAGGCCCGCCGCGACGTCTTGGCCAAAAAACTGGCCAAGGCCTCCGACCGCGATAAGTTCACCACCGTTCCGGCCAATTCCCTGCGCAAAGGCGATATCGTCGTCATTTCGGCGGGCGAATTCGTACCGACCGATGGTCAGGTTCTCGAAGGCGTCGCCAGCGTTGATGAAAGCGCGGTGACCGGCGAATCCGCCCCGGTCATCCGCGAATCCGGCGGCGACCGTGATGCCGTCACCGGGGGGACGCGTGTCCTCAGCGACTGGCTGGTCGTGCGGGTCACGTCCGATCCCGGCGAAAGCTTTCTTGACCGCATGATCGGTTTGGTCGAGTCCGCCAAGCGTCAGAAGACGCCGAACGAGATCGCCCTGTCGATCCTGCTGGCGGCGCTGACCATCATTTTCCTGCTCGTCTGCGCCACCTTGCTGCCGTACTCGCTGTTCAGCGTCACACGCGCCGGGTCCGGGACGGTTATTACGATTACGGTCTTGGTCGCCTTGCTGGTCTGCCTGATTCCCACGACTATCGGCGGTCTGTTGTCGGCCATCGGCATTTCCGGCATGCAGCGCCTGATCCGCGCTAACGTAATCGCTACCTCCGGCCGTGCCGTCGAAGCCGCGGGCGATGTTAATGTCCTGCTGCTCGACAAAACGGGCACTATCACCTTTGGCAATCGCCAGGCCGTGGAGTTCTTTCCGGCACCCGGCGTCACCCAGCAACAACTGGCCGAAGCCGCAGAACTGTCGTCCCTGGCCGACGAAACCCCCGAAGGGCGCTCGATCGTCATCCTGGCGCGACGTCTGTTTAGCCTGCCGGAAAAGGCGGCCGCCTCCCTTGACGCCACCTTTATTCCATTCAGCGCCGATCAGCGGGTTTCCGGCATCGTCATCAAGGAACGCCACATTATGAAAGGTGCGGGCGACGCCATCGGCAAGCTTGTCGGACTGAAGGGCGGCGCGGTGCCGGCGGAGGTCACGACCCAAGTCGAAGACATCGCGCGAAAGGGCGGAACACCGTTGATGGTCGCCGAAAACAGCCAGGTGCTGGGTGTCGTCTATCTTAAGGACATCGTGAAGCCCGATATCAAGCAGCGCCTGGCCGAATTGCGCAAGATGGGCATCAAGTCGGTGATGATCACAGGTGACAATCCTCTGACCGCTGCCGCCATCGCTTCAGAAGCCGGGGTAGACGATTTCGTCTCCCAGGCAACGCCGGAAACCAAGCTGAAATACATTCGTCAGATGCAGGAAGGCGGCGAGCTGGTCGCCATGGTCGGAGACGGGACGAACGATGCCCCGGCACTGGCCCAGTCGGACGTCGCCGTCGCGATGAATTCCGGTACCCAGGCGGCAAAGGAAGCCGGCAACATGGTCGACCTGGATTCCGATCCGACCAAGCTGATCGAAATCGTCGAGATCGGCAAGCAACTGCTGATGACGCGCGGCGCCCTGACCACATTCAGCATCGCCAACGATCTGGCCAAGTATTTCGCCATCATTCCGGCGGCCTTCGCCACGACCTATCCGGTCCTGGGCGCGCTCAACGTGATGGGATTGAAATCGCCTCAAAGTGCCATACTGGCGGCGGTTATCTTCAACGCCCTGATTATCATCGCGCTGATCCCGCTGGCCCTTAAAGGGGTGAAGTACCGCGCCGAACCGGCGGCGAAGATGTTGTCGCGAAACATGTTCGTCTATGGGCTGGGCGGCATCATCGCCCCCTTCATAGGCATAAAGCTCATCGACATGGGCCTTGCGGCCGTGGGACTGGCCTGACCGTCGTGCGGATTTTAAGTCTCGCTCAAGGAGAACTCATATGAAAGCCCTGGCTTCCAACCTGCGTCCGGCCCTGGTGTCGACGCTCCTTCTCACCCTGTTGCTCGGCGTCGGTTATCCGCTGGTGACGACGGGCATCCTGCACCTGACCTTCCCGTCCCAGGCGGAAGGCAGTCTGATCCGCGACGAGACGGGTCGCGTCATCGGGTCACGGCTGATCGGTCAGAATTTCGAACAGCCGAAGTATTTTTGGGGCCGCCTTTCGGCGACCTCCAATACGCCCTACAACGCCAGCGCATCGGGCGGGTCTAATTTCGGCGTTAATAACCCCGCACTTATGGACGCCGTCAAGGCGCGGGTGGCTGCGCTGAAGGCCGCTGATCCAGGCAACACCGCGCCCATCCCCGTCGATCTGGTGACGGCTTCGGCATCGGGGCTGGACCCGGATATCACACCAGCCGCAGCCCTGTATCAGGCCCACCGCGTCGCCGTCGCACGCGGTCTGAGCGATGATGCGGTCAAGGCGATGATAAGGAAATCGTCCTATAATCGTACCTTCAACATTCTCGGTGAGCCGCGCGTCAATGTGCTAGAGCTCAATCTGAGGCTCGATGGAAAGATGAAGTGAGTCCCGACACCCGACCGGACCCTGATAAGCTGCTCGCCCTCGTCAACCATGACGGGGGCGAAGGCGTGCCGCGTCGCGGCCGTCTGAAAGTCTTTTTCGGCGCGTCGGCCGGCGTCGGCAAGACATATGCCATGCTCAATGAGGCGCGGGCGCGCCTGAGGGACGGCATCGACGTGGTCAGCGGCGTGATCGAGCACCATGGCCGTCGCGAGACCCAGGCCCTGATGGAGGGCATTCCGGTCCTCCCGATGCTGGAGATCGATCACCGCGGTATTCGACTGACCGAATTTGATCTCGACGGCGCCCTGGCGCGGCGGCCCGGTTTGATCCTGGTGGACGAATTTGCCCACACCAACGCGCCAGGTTCACGCCACCCCAAACGCTGGCAGGATGTCGAGGAACTGCTCGACAACGGGATAGATGTCTATACCACCCTGAACGTCCAGCATCTGGAAAGCGCCAACGACCAGGTCGCGCGACTGACCGGGGTATGGGTGAGTGAAACCGTGCCGGACACCATATTTGAAGCGGCGGACGATATCGCCCTGGTCGATATTCCGTCCGATGAACTGCTCAAGCGCCTGGCTGACGGAAAGGTGTATGTCGCCGAAGGTGCCAATACGCGCGCCGCCGAAAACTTTTTCAAAAAAAGCAATCTACTCGCTCTACGCGAAATGGCCCTGCGCCGAACGGCTGAACGCGTCGATGCCCAGAGCGATGAACTCAGTGCCGCCATGGGGCAGAACGAGGCGCAACTGGGCCACAAGATCATGTTGCTGATCGGCCCGGATCCCTTGTCAACGCGCTTGATCCGCCACGCCAAGCGCATGGCGGCGCGCGGCCGGGCGCCGTGGTTTGCGGTGTATTTGCAAAGCGACCGACACGAAATGCTCAATGAGAAATCGCGCGCCCGCGTCGAGCAATATCTGCGCCTGGCGGAAAATCTTGGCGCGCAGGTCGTCAGGCTATCCGGAGCCCAGCCGGCGCGCGATATCCTCACCTATGCGCGCCAGAATGGCTTTACGCGCATCATGGTCGGGCACAGGCGGACCAAGTGGTGGCTGAAACCGTTTCGCACGGCCTTTGCCCAGCAACTGATCGAAAACAGCGATGGTATCGAGATAGCGGTTATTAACGGCGATGCTGCGCCCGATAGCGTCACCGAAAATGTCGTTTCGTCCATAAGGCCGTTTATCGCACGCCCGATCGATTACGGCCTGGCGTTTGCCGCCGTGGCTTTGGCGACGCTGGCGGGCCTGCCGTTTCGGGATAACACGCCTTCCGACAATCTGACCATGCTCTACCTGACGGCCGTGGTTATTGTGGCGGCCAGACTTGGTCTTGGGCCGTCCGTTGTCGCATCGATACTCAGCGTGCCGGCATTCAATTTCTTTTTCGCCGAACCCTATTACACGTTCAACTTCTATGACTCTTACTACTATATAACCTTCGTCTTCATGCTGGTAACCTCCCTGGTCGTGGGATCGCTTACGGCGCGGTTGTCTCGGCATGCCCGTCAGGTCAGCGAGCGTGAACGCGAAACCCAAATTCTGTATGGATTGACGCGGGCCTTGTCTGCCGTTCGGGGTGTGGATCGGATATGCGAAGTGGCTATTTCGCACCTCAGCGCGCCATATAATCTGGCGGTAAGCCTGTTCGTCGATGCGCCTGAGGGCCTGCGGTCCGTTCCGAAGAGCGCCGAACCGGAAGACATGAAGGAAATGAGCGCGGTGCGCTGGGTCGCAGCCAACACTCAGATGGCGGGCCGCGATACCGATACCTTGCCATCGGCGTCTGGGCTGTATTTGCCCTTGCAGGCCGAAAACGAAACCCTGGGTGTGATGGGTCTGACGCCGAACGCTAGTGGCCGTCGCTTTACCGGGTCAGAAATCCTGCAATTCGAAACCTTTGCCAGTCTGGTTGCCGGCGCGCTGCAACGGGCGCGCCGCTCGGACGAAGCCGAACGGTCCAAGATCGACTCCGAGAACGAACGGCTGCGCAATGTCCTGTTGTCGTCTCTGTCTCATGATTTGCGTACGCCTCTGACCGTTATGAATGGTTCGGTCAGTCTCCTGCTGAAGATGCGTAAGGAGCTGCCGCGCAAGGCGATGGACGAATTGACGGCGCTTTGGGGGCAACTGATCCGCCTGCAAAAATTCGTGGGTAACCTGTTGAACATGGCGGCCATCACCTCCGGAAAGATGACGCTCAATTTCCAGCCTTATATGATTCAGGAAATCATCGGTGCCGCGCTTAGCCAGGTTCAGTCGACGAAGGAAAATCGGCAATTACGTACGCAGATTGTCGGTAATCTGCCGATGGTGCAGATCGACGGCGGGCTGGTCGAACAGGTCTTTGTCAACCTGTTGGAGAATGCGTTCCAGCATACGGCATCCGACGGCGAAATCGTCATCGCGGCGGAACGCGATGCGGATCGGCTGCGCATACGCATTTCCGACAATGGCGCAGGTCTGAAGGCCGGGGACGAGGCGCGAATTTTTGAACAATTCCAGACCGCTCAAACGCTAAGTTCCGACCGGGCGGGCGGCACCGGGCTCGGCCTTGCCATTTGCCGGGGCATTGTCCAGGCTCACGGCGGGATGATCTACGCCCGCAACAATTCGGACAAGACGGGCGCCAGTTTTATCTTTACCCTGCCCATCGTTCCGGACCTGCCAAAAGAGACGCCATGACCGATAGCATTCGCATCCTGTCCATCGAGGATGAAGCTGACATACGCAAATTTCTGCGGGCAACGCTTGGCGCCAATGACATGACCGTCCTTGAGGCTGAAACGGGGAGGGAAGGGCTACGGCTGGCAACCAGCCAGACCCCGGATGTGATTCTCCTGGACCTGGGGCTGCCGGACATGGACGGGATGGAAATCATACGCCATCTGCGTGAATGGACGACGACTCCTATTATCGTTCTGTCGGCACGCGGTCAGGAGCGTGACAAGATTGAGGCCCTGGAACTCGGAGCAGACGATTATCTGACAAAGCCGTTTGCAGCCGGTGAACTCATCGCCCGCATAAAGGTCGCCCTGCGTCACGCATCCCGGCCGAAGGGGGATGCGCCCTTTGTGTACGACTATGATGGATTGACGATAGACAGCGCGGCCCGGCGGGTTCGGTTGGACGGCGAAGACGTCAGGCTGACGCCGATCGAATATCGCCTGCTGACTGTGCTTGCGCGCAATTCCGGCAAGGTGTTGACCTATGCCTCCCTACTCAAGCAGGTCTGGGACCGGCACTCCCCGGATAACCAGACCTATTTGCGGATTCACACCCAACATTTGCGTGAGAAATTGAAGGACGACGCGCTGAATCCGCGATTTATCGTCACCGAACCGGGGATCGGCTATCGCCTAAACCCTTAGAGGTCCAATGTACCCTTAAGCGCCCCAACCCTCGTCCTTTACCGCGGGCGTTCGTGCAGGTGCAGGGTTTCAATCAGTTCTGCGGCGCCGACAGGTGCGGCCATCGCCAGGTCTGTGAAATGATCAAGTGTTTCGCTGAAGCTGAGTTCGCCGACAACATATTTGATGAGTGTCGTGCGAACCGCGGTGCCGACCTCGTGCACGATTTTATCTTCCCGCGTTTTCATGCGCAGCGCGATGTGCTCGATAATGTCGAGGGCTATATCGTCCCCGGCGTAGCCTTCACACGTAAAAACCACCAAATGCGCGGCCAACTGGGTTCTGACAACAAGTCGTTCCGAGTCCAACATGACAGCTCTCCTTTAGCGGTGATAGTTTCAGAACGACTGTCAACAAGCGATGCGTTTGCAGGGAAGGCATGAGCGGAAAAATATAAGGGGTCCGGCAGATGGGTTGCTTATGTCTATCTGGCGTAGATTTGCGGAGAAATCGGCATTCGGTCACATAGCCTCAAAGCGCTCCGCCCAAAATACCCGACAGAGTAATATTACATGTTGGCCTTCATGCGCCGTACAGCTGGTTGATGAGGCCGCTTCCTTCGCTCCGCGCGCGAGTCGCAATCCCTTATAACGCCGTTTTGTGAGCGCTAACATGTCGACCGAGACTCTGCGGGTTGACTGGGTCTCGAAAAATTCGCGTATAAAGCGTTCTCAGGCGAGAAAACTGTTTGGAGATGAAATTTTTTTTGACCCTCGGATAATTTTTTTTGCGAGCCCTTTGCAACATTAACTATCGGACATGTTTGAACTTTTAGTTCACATTTTGCTAAGCACCTCACCTTGGAGGTCACATCGGCGTGAAAAGTCTGTAACTGACACCTTGACGTTTAAGGCGTTGCCGGATCATTTAGGCCCAAACCGCTTTGCATCACAGGTGTAACAGCCTGTAACAAAGAGGTCGCCTTTTGGGTCTTAATGGTCCATACTGGCAAAGTTTGTGTACCGGTACGATGTGATACGGACGTCAGATTCTGTACGTATTGGAGTCGGGGCACGAGGAAGTGTGGGGAGCCAAGGACTTGATTGTCCATGGTTTTTTGCGCGTCTGTTGTTTTTAACATGGGGTAAACGCTTCCCCTTTAGTCCTTGGTCAACCCTTCGGTGGGTGAAGTCCATATTCAGGAATTGGCGAAAAATGCTCGAACATAAGAAATCTAACCCGCTCATTGCTCTGCTTGGCGCTGCCGCGCTGCTCATGAGCGCTCCCGCTATGGCCGCCACCTCCGCGGCCCCGGCTGCAGCCACTCCGGCTGCCACGGCTCCTGCCGCTGCGACCACCGACAGCAGCGACAGCTCGGCCGCCGCTCCGGCGCACGTCAATGCCAATGTCGATTTCGTATCGATGTTCGCTGGCGCCACCATCGTCGTTAAGCTGGTCATGATCCTGCTGGCCGTCTGTTCGGTCATTTCCTGGATCCTGCTGGTCATGAAGCTGCTGGACTTCGGTTCGCTCAACCGCGTCACCACGAACTTCCTGGAAGCCTATCGTGGCGCCCGCTCGATCGCTGACATCAACCGTATTGCGGTGTCTGACGAATTCGCCGGTAACCCGCTGGCCGACATGGCCGCCGTGGCCACCGAAGAAGTTCAACTGTCGAAGCAAGCCGGCCTGTCCATCTCGGGCGAGCACCGCGACGCCACCCTGCACCGCGCTGAAGCTTCGGTTGCCGCTGTTCAAGCCGGTCTGGCCAAGCGCCTTTCGGGCGGTCTGTCCTTCCTGGCTTCGGTCGGTTCGACCGGTCCGTTCATCGGTCTGTTCGGTACCGTTTACGGCATCATGAACTCCTTCATCGGTATCGCCCAATCGCACACGACCAACCTGGCCGTCGTCGCTCCGGGTATCGCCGAAGCCCTTATGGCTACCGGCCTGGGTCTGATCGCCGCTATCCCGGCCGTTGTCATGTACAACATCTTCAACCAGTCGATCACCAACTACGGCACACGTTCGGAACAATTCGTTTCTGAACTGATGAACTCCCTGTCGCGTCAACTCGACAAAGGGGCGTAAGTAGTATGGGAGCCAAGCTATCAGGTGGTGGCGGCTCGAAGTTTCACGTCGAGGCCAACGCGGAAATCAACGTTACGCCGTTCGTCGACGTTATGCTGGTTCTGCTGATTATCTTCATGGTGGCGGCGCCGCTCGCCACTGTGTCGGTCGAAGTGAACCTGCCTCCGGCAGTCGCCAAGCCAATTCAAAACCCGCCGAAACCCGTCTACATCTCCATTACGAAGAATGCAGACGTGTTTATCGCCAACGATCCTACGTCGCTCGACACCCTTGGGGATGACCTCAAGAAGGCCGTTGGTGAACGTAACCCCGAAGAAGAGCGTATTTTCATTCGTGCCGACAAGAAAACTCGCTATGCCGAGTTCATGAAGGTGATGAACAAGCTGCAGGACAACGGTTTCTACAGCGTCGCTCTTCAGGGTGAAGACGACGCTAAGTAAGAGGGTCTATTTATGGAAGAAACACCCCATAGGAAACGGGACCCGATTCTTGATCCGCCCGAGAGTAAAGGCATTCCGCCTTCGCTCTGGGCCGGGATCGGCGTTGCCGTCGCCCTGCACTTGGGTATTGCCTACTACTTCCTGCAAGCCAAGTTTGAGCTGAAGGAAGTCAAGTATACGGATGAGAAGGTGAACGTCGACCTAGTCGCACCGCCACCTCCGCCTCCGCCGCCTCCGCCTCCGCCGCCGCCGACCAAGCTGCCGCCGCCCCCCGTGGTTCAACCGCGTGAGACGCCGCCAGTTCCGAGCGTGACGCCGCCGCCGCCGATTCCGGTGCCGCCGGTGCCGATCGAAAAGAAGGTCGAATATTCGGCGCCTCCGGCACAAATGAATACCGGCGAACCGCCCCCCGTGGCG
The DNA here is from genome assembly GCF_032490435.1 of Asticcacaulis aquihabitans. Taxonomy (NCBI): domain Bacteria; kingdom Pseudomonadati; phylum Pseudomonadota; class Alphaproteobacteria; order Caulobacterales; family Caulobacteraceae; genus Asticcacaulis; species Asticcacaulis aquihabitans. Next base: position 86,031 of record NZ_JAVGWM010000006.1, on the reverse strand, counting down.
CCTCCCGGTCCGCGTTATGTGTCCGGTGAGTGGAGCTATCCGGGGTCGGGCGAAATGGCCGATTCCTATCCGGAACGCGCCGCGAACGACGAAGTTGAAGGCACTGTCACGATCGACTGTACCGTCAGCACCGCCGGCCGCGTCACGGGCTGCAACATCATCAGCGAAAGCCCCAAGGGCTATGGCTTCGGTGCGGCAACTGTGAAGCTGTTCGTCAAGTACGCGAAGGTTAAGCCGAGCTCGGTCGGTGGCGAACTTCGCGATGGCGACCGGAAGAAGTTCACCTATAAGTGGGTTTTGGGCTAAGTCTCCGAATTCACGGCGAATGAAAGGCGCCCCGCATGAAGATGCGGGGCGTTTTTTTGTGCACCAAGACCTTGCCATCTGAGAATGGATTGCATTTTGACGATTGCGTCAAAAGCAAAGTGGTAGTATGCTCCTTGATATATAAGAAAAGTAAATAAGCCAGACTCTGGATGCAGGCGTGTACAGTTCTGTGTTGTTTGCTAGGCAGGGCTGTAATCCCCTCTGCGTGATGTCTTTATTCATGGAGGAGATTTATTATGATCGATACGGTTCCAAGCTTCCGTTCGCCGCTATATGACGATGCGAAGCCCAAGAAGTTACCTGCATCCTTCTACTGGGGTGTTCTATTTGCCGTATTACTGCATCTGGCTTTACTATACTATTTCTTCAATCAGACTTTTAGTCTGGCGCCCGTGGAAGCTGTCCCGGACGGACCGACCTATACAGTTGAAATCTTGCCCCTGCCGACGCCGCCTGCGCCTACCCCGCAGGAGCCGCCTGCCAGCAAGGTTGTGATCCATGACCCTGTGAAAGCGCCGCCTACCACGGTCGAAACCTTGCCGGTTCCTCCAACGCTTGGGCCCAAGGTGGAAAACGGTCCGGTAAGTCCGCCGACATTGCAGCCGACCATCACGGGCGGCACGGATGTGCAGCCGACCCTGGCGCCCGCAATTGTTCAGGTCCGCTGGACGCGCTTTCCGGATTCTGCCGCCCTGAGCGACTACTATCCGGAAAAGGCGGCCACGGCGGAAGTTGAGGGAACCGCAATGGTCGAATGCACGGTCCTTGACAAAGCGGGGCGCGTGGCTTGCACCCCTCTGTCCGAAACACCGGGGAACTACGGCTTTGGCAAGGCGACGGTCCGCATGGTTCAGGAGAAGGGCCGCGTGGATACGACCCAGGGCGATATTGCTGTAGGAGCCAAGCTACGGGCCAGCATCAAATGGACCCTTGGCTAAGCTGATAGCCTTTGACATAGGATTAAGATATCCCGGACGTGCGACGAGCGCGTTCGGGATATTATTTTTGCATTCATCAGGTTAGACATAGTCAAATGCCACTCTAACTCAGGACCCTACATGACGCGCTATCTGACCCAATCCCTGACAGCCTCCGCCTTGCTCGCGGTGACTCTTGCACTTGGCGGCTGCGAAACCAACGAAGCGCTGGGCCGGTCCCAACTCCTGCTCGTCGACGATTCTGCCCTTGAACAGCAAGCTGCGGCAGCGTGGCAGCAGCAGCTGGCGACGGCCAAGATCTCGCACGATCCGGCGTTGAATAAGCGTATCCAAGCCGTCGGGGGACGTATCACGGCGGTGTCCGGCATTCCAGGCACCTGGGAATATGTGCTCTTCGACGATCCTCAGCCTAATGCCTTTGTCATTCCTGGCAACAAGGTTGGGGTCAATACTGGACTGTTCAAGGTCGTGAAGACGGATGACCAATTGGCCGCGGTTATCGGTCATGAGACGGGCCACGTTATAGCCCACCATGCCGCCGAACGGGCTTCCCAGCAGATCGCCACTCAGACGGGTTTGGAAATAGCGACCGGTGTGACCAAAGGCAATGTTCAGAAGGCGATCTCGAACTATGGTGGGCTTGGCGCGCAGGTCGGCCTGCTTCTGCCCTATTCCCGTAGGCACGAATCGGAAGCGGACCGTATCGGTGTCGATCTGATGGTCAAGGCCGGATATCGTGCCAACGCGGCCGTCGAAGTGTGGCAAAATATGCAGGCTCTCAATAGTGGCGCGCCCTCCGAGATCCTGTCGACCCATCCTTCGGACAAGACACGTATCAGCGATCTGCAAGCCTATATCGCCGCCAAGGGCTACAAGTAGGCGAGGGCGCGCATTGGACGGGCGACACGCTCACAACCCTGCACGAGTCTGAGGCATGGTGCGCCGGGTGCCCGCTTTGCGGGGCTCTCGCTCAATGGCTCAAGGCGATTTCACAAGAATTGCGTTGTTTATGACTTTAAGGGCTTGATCGCGGGGCCGCGCCATATTAGAGGATGGCCCCTCGCGATAGCGTGCCGCCTTAGCTCACTTGGTAGAGCGCCAGATTGTGGCTCTGGAGGTAGCTGGTTCGAAACCAGCAGGCGGTACCATCGCAGTAGTTCCGGTTCATCACCGTTTTTCTCCCTAATGCCATCTTGCCGCATGGCGCCGCGTAGCGGAATCGCTTAGGTCACAGCCATGGCGCAAACCCCCTCTCAGTCTTTTATCGTCGTCGGCGCGGGCATCGTCGGCCTGGTCATTGCCGTTGTGGCGCTGGGCAGGGGCCATGCGGTCACCGTGATTGCGCGCGACGATGCCCGTGATACGGCGTCAGGTGTTGCGGCGGGTATGATCGCGCCGGCGTTAGAAGCCTTGGCCGAAGCCGATCCAATAGACGGATATCGTCGCTTGAAAGCGGCGCAGGCGGCATGGGTCCATTTTGACGACCTGTGGCCCGAAGCGGTGCGTCAGGCTCTGGCCGCGGCGCGAAATGCCGGTCAGAGCGTTTATGTGCCGGCATGTAAGACCACCGACGTCGCCGCCAATTTTGATGCCATGGGGGCCGCCTATATCCAAACGGGTGCGGAGCTTCGCATCGGCGACGATTGGTTGGTCGAGGCGGAAGCTACGATGGCGGCCTTTAAAGCGCAGTTTCTGGCAAAGGGCGGCCACTTCGTCGTTGGTGAGGTGACCCGTGTCACAGCGCATTCGGTTGAGATCGCTGGCGGAGATATCCGTCATGCCGATCATGTCGTCGTTGCTGCGGGTTTCGAGGCGCGGAAACTAGCGGCCGACATACCCAGCCTTCGAACCCTTGAGCCTATAAAGGGGCACCTCTTTGACATCCCCGGACGCGGCGCAAACGGCGTCCTGCGCTCGCCGCGTGGCTATCTGGCGGATTATGGCCGTGTGGCCAAGTTCGGTGCGTCGATGCAACCGGGCCAGTCCGACCGTGAGGTCGAACCCGGCATTGTGGCTGACCTCAAGGCGCGCGCAGAGGGGATGGGAATCACGTTGCCCGACGAGGTTGAGCCACGTACCGGCGTGCGGGCCACGACTCCGGACGGATGGCCGCTGATCGGCCGTGATAAGGCTTCCGGCGTGTTGGTGGCCGTGGGTGTGCGTCGCAACGGCTATATCTTTGCGCCATTTGCGGCCAAGATCATATTGGCGCTTGTCGAGCAGCGCGACGGCGCGGATGATGGCCTCTACAGGCCTGACCGCTTCTGATATTTCAGGAATTAAACGCATGTTAACCATATATGCGGCAAAATTTGCCGCATAGAGGTTTTTTAGTCATGCGTACCTATATTGCCCCCGAGACCCAGACCAACGCCTTGAACCGCACGACGGATCAGGTGGTGCGCTCCGTCACGGGTGGCGCGCGCCAGGCCGGTAGCGGCGTCATGGGCGCCTTGCAACGGGCAGCCGATGCGACGGGCGTCGACTTCAACTATCTGGTCAAAACGGCGACGCGCGAAAGCTCTCTCAATCCCAACGCCAAGGCGCCGACCTCTTCAGCCGCAGGCCTGTTCCAGTTCATAGAGCAAACTTGGCTCGGCATGGTCAAGTCGCATGGCGCCAAGCACGGCTATGGTTCCTACGCGGACCAGATATCGGTTGGCCGCGACGGCCGTTACCGCGTCGACAATCCAGCCGCGCGCAAGCAGGTGCTGAGCCTGAGATATGATCCCAATGCCAGCGCTGTTATGGGCGCCGAACTGACAGCGGGTCACGCGGCCTACTTGAAGGGGCGTATTGGCCGGACGCCGAGCCAGGGTGAACTATACGTCGCGCATTTTCTGGGTGCAGAAGGGGCCGCGGACCTGATTAAAGCCAGCCAGACTCGCCCGTCGGCGGTTGCCGCCAATCTGTTTCCTGCTGCGGCGCGCGCCAACAAAAGCATTTTTTACAACCATGGTCAGGCATTGAACGTGACCGATGTCGTGGCCAATCTGACGAAAGCGGGCGGTTCCGCCCCGGTGACGATTCGCGAACTGGACCCGATCGAGGACGATGGGCCGAAAATCGGTAATCCGCTGATTGCCGCGCGCATCGACAAGGTAAAGGCCGATCAGGCGATCCTCAGCCTTGTGTTCGGCTCGGACAACGCTCAGCAGGGCACGCTATTTGCGACCCAACTGCTTTCGGCGTTTGGCCCCGAGGCGGACGAGGGCGGAAGTAAGGGCCGCTCCAATCCTTACGGCCAGGCCTTTGGCGATCTGTCAGGCTGAGGTTGATGTGCGGGCCATGGCCCTGATCAGCGCCTCGCGACTGAGCGGCATCAATATTGATTTTACCCCGAGGCCGTCCAGGGCCTCGGCCTGATCGCCATCCGGCAGCAGCGCCAATATGTCGAGCCTGGCGTTTGCCTGGGTATTGCGCAAGTTATGCAGAAAGCTCTCCAGCCGGGTAAGATTTTCAGCATCACCCAGTGACTCGAATGCGCCCATACTGATCAGGCAGGCGTCGACCGGTGCCTTCTTCGCCAGGGTCAGCGCCCGTTCGCGTGAGGTGGACGTCAGACACTTATGGCCAAGATGTTCCAGCATGTCGCGCAATTGCGCGGCGCGCAGGCTGTCATTGGATATCAGTAGCACCCGAAGGGAATGCTCGGCGGTCGTCTCTTCGGTGCTTTCTGGTTCATGCGGACGTGGCGGCGCGGATGCCTTAGTATCGAACGGCAAATCCAGCCAGAATTTGGAGCCGACATCCAATGTACTTTGTGCGCCTGTGCGTCCCCCCATTAATTCGCTGAGCGAACGGGACAGGCTGAGGCCCAGCCCGGCACCCGAATGGCCGGAGGAGGTCCGCAGGATACGGGCATGAGGGCGGAAGGCCTGTTCCAGTTCGTCTTCGCTCAGGCCGGGGCCGGAGTCGACGACCTCGATGCGCAGGTAACCGTCGGACAAGGGGCAGAGCTTCAATTCGACCCGCCCTTGCTGCGTGTACAGCAGGGCATTGCTGAGCAGGTGCGCCAAAATCTGTTCAACACGGTGTTCGTCACCGCGCACGGCGCCCTTCGCGGGCAGGGCCTGCGCGTTGTAGGTCAGGGCTAAGCCCTTGCCGCGCGCGAGGTCTGCGAACTGCGCCATCATGCGTGTGGCCAGGAGGTCGATATCCAGCGGTTGCAGGTTCAGCTCGATTTGCCCCGCGGCCGCAGTATCGTTGTCCAGTGTGGTTACCAGGATGGATTGAAGATGGGCCACTTCAGAGAGGGCGCCATCGACATACTGACGCGGTGCGGGCGCGCGGGTCAAGTGTGTCAGTCCCTGCAACAGATTCTGTTCTATGCTTTTCAGGCCCGTTTGAACTTCTCGGGAGAGGGTTTCCATAAGGGCTATCTTGGCGTCATTGAGTATCTGGGTGTCGGCGCGCGCGGCTTCGCGCTCGCGCGCGGTTTCAAGCTGGCTATTTTCCAGAAGGTAATGTTCCTGCATGTGACGGTTCAGGACAAAGCCCATGGCCAGCGCAAGCGCCATCCCACCGGTCATGAAACGACTGATGTCGCCATTCGGATACAGGTAGTGCATGGCGAAGATCGGTCCTGCAGCGGCGAGCGGGCCCAGGATCAGCAAGCATAGCAATACAGGGGCGCTGAAGAAGATTATGCCTACGGCGGCCCCGGCGCAGATCATCAGCAGAAGCTCGGCATTATTGCCGGCGGCAGCCATGCTCAGCGAAATGGCTACCAGCGAAGCTGCCCAAAGTCCGCCTGCGAAAAACTGGCGCCGCAGACGTTCGCGGATCAGCGTGATCCGAATATCGGCGTCGGGGATCGGATGGGTTGTCATGCGTTTGGCGGCCTGCGCCTTCATAATCATGAAGACAGTCCAGTTGAGCACGAATAAAGCGATGTAGATGGCTTGCAACCAAACCGGTACGCTGACGGCCGCCGCCCCGAGAAATAGCGGCAGCCCGATGCCGAAAAAGCCGAGCGCATACGGCGACAAACGCCATTGCGCCAATAAGCCATAGTCGAGAACGACCCACTCGCGTGCGGTGCGGATGGGGGGGGAGGACGGGCGGGGCATATGCTTACTGGACGCGGTCATTGCGGCCAATGTAACCTATAGTCGTTGCCGCGCGGTTACCTCGATCATCAATTCGATCGGTAAAAGTAAAAAACCGATATGATTTTATTGCCTCTTTCAGAGCGGGTATTTTGACAAGTTCAGAAATACAAGGGTTTATCGTGGTAAAGTTTTTTGCGTTGAGCGCGTCGAAAAAGGGGTAATAAAGGTTTCGTTAGCATTACAGCGCGACACTCCCATTCATTGTTTTGCAAGGATTCGCGATCATGACCGCCGCAACCAGCTTCCATCACAGGACGACCTTGTCCGACATTGATATAGAGCGTTTGGTGCGTAGTGAAAATGCCGACGACCGTGCCGTCGCAACGCACAAGATATGTCGGGTGATGGAGCGTGGGCGTCTGGGCGACACGGATCGCGCCGCCGCACAGGAAATTATCCGCATGCTGGCTCAGGACGCCGCCGAGCTTGTCCGTCGCGCCCTGGCCGTGACGTTGCGCACCTCCGAACTCTTGCCACACGACGTTGCCATGAAATTGGCTCAGGACGTGGTCACCGTATCGGTGCCGCTGTTGACCTTTTCCCCCATATTCAGCGATGAAGACCTTGCCGACATCATTCGTTCCGGCGGGCCAGTCCGTCAGATCGCCATCGCCAAGCGTGAAACCTTATCCGAAGTGGTGACGACCGCGCTGGCGGACACTGGCGTCGAAGAGGCGGCCGTGATTGCCTGCGCCAACGACAATGCGCGGTTTACCGATGGTGGTATGAACCGCGTGATGGACCGCTTCGGTACCTCCGAGGTGCTGCATAGTGTATTGGTCAACCGCAAGACCCTGCCCGTTTCGGTAAGCGAGCGCTTGATCAATGTGGTGAGTGCCACGTTGCGGGAGCAATTGATTGCCCATCACGCGATCAAACCGGAAACGGCGGTGGAAATTGTGACGGCAGCCCGGGAGCGCGCCACCTTGGATATGGCCGATCAGGCTGGCGCAAACTTCGATCCCCAGGGGCTTGCCCGCCATTTGATGGCCTCAGGCCGACTGACACCGTCTTTGATACTGCGCGCTCTGGCGCGTGGACATATGCCGTTCTTCGAACACGCCCTGGCGGAATTGTCCGGCGTGCCGCATGAGCGGACCTGGCTTATGGTGCATGATGCCGGATCATTGGGATTGCGCGCCATCTATGACCGTGCGGGCCTCCCTGGGCGCATGTTCCAGACCTTCCGCATGGCGGTGGAGACCTATCACACGCTTCAAGCCGAAGCCGGTCATCTCGATCCTATTCGCATGCAGGAGCGTCTGATCGAACGGTTCCTGACCCAGGTGCCGTTCGCACCGCGCGAAGATCTTATCTATCTTTATGAACGTCTCGATCGCGATAGCCGGGGGCGGCGCTGGGCGAAGTCGCCGGAAAAGTCGGCAAACGATCTTCTTAAGGCAGCCTGATATTGCTAACGAAAAAAAAAGCCCGCATGTCACATGCGGGCCTTCTGATTTCGATAGGCGCAGGATCAGGTATTGAGGCCGATCTTGTCCAGGTGTTCCTTGACGCGGGCCTCCAGCGTCTCTGACAGGATTTTTCCGGTCGGATGATCTTCGGTCTTGATCTGTCCCCGCACGACGGCCCGTATAGCATCCATGTGCGCTTCGACCAGTTTCCACGGGGCCTGAGCGCGTTTTTCCTCTTCATCCAGCATCTTGCAAAGGGAGCCGGAGATACGGGTGATCAGGGGGAAGCCGTAGGTCGTGCCAAGACCCTTCAGGTCATGCGCGCGATAGAAAAGCTGATCGGCATTTTGTGGGTTCAATCCCTCCGCCTTGATGCGGGCCTGGACATCTTCGAGCTTGCGAATTTCATCCATCAACCAGTCTTCGAACTGGCTGGAGAGGTCGGCAAGGGCAGCCTCGGCCTTGGCGATCGCCTCTGAATCCAAGGCGCCCAAACGGCCGCCGACCTTGGCGCGCAAGGTATTGGGAACTTGAATAATCTGCACTTTTTCAGACATGGACATGGGGAATGGCGACCTTCTAGCAATTCTTGGCTCCCACATTAACCGTAGGAAATTTAAGAACCGCTAATAAGGACGATCTTTTTACCCGTCGCCGTCACCTGTCTACCGCTGTCAGGACATGAATTGCTCTGCCAGAACGCGCTCGTCGTAGCCGTTGCCGGCATCGAAAAGCAGGGTGGCTTTCAGATCTTCGGCCTCGCTGATATCGACGCTGACGACATCGCGGACATCAAAGGTATCGGCGGCGGCGCTGATGGGGCGCTTGTCGACTTCCAGGGTTTCGATACGAACCTTGGCGGTGTGCGGCAGGATGGCGCCCCGCCAACGCCGGGGGCGAAAGGCGCTTATCGGCGTCAGCGCCAAGGCCTTGGCGGTCAGCGGGATGATCGGGCCATGCGCCGACAGGTTATAAGCTGTCGAACCTGCGGGTGTGGCGACCATAATGCCGTCGCACATTAATTCGTCGAGGCGGACCTTGCCATCGATGTAAATCTTCAGCTTGGCGCCTTGGTGAGACATACGCAGCAGCGACACTTCATTGAAGGCGAGGGCGGTGTATTCCGTACCGGCACGTGTTCGCGCCGTCATGCTGAGGGGGCTGATCAGCGTGCTTTCACTTTTCAATATCCGCTCGATCAGTCTCTCTTCAGCGTAATCGTTTAGCAGGAAGCCCACCGATCCGCGATTCATACCAAAGATGGGAATCTGCTCTTTCAGGTACTTATGTACGGTTTGGAGGAGAAAACCGTCGCCACCGAGCGCCACTACGACATCCGGATTGCCGGCCGATCCATACAGAGCCTTCAGCCGCGCGCAGGCGGCTTGGGCTTCAGGGCGATCGGAGGCGGTGAAGTCGAGACGTAGGGACATGATCCCTATTTAATCAGGTTTCCCGTATTCGTCTATAGGGCTTTCCCTGACGACACGCGCGGTTCTTATCCGAAAACACGTATGAAAACAAAATTGTATACGTCTTTTGACGGTAGCGCGGTTGGGATGTGACGACTGCTGATCAACCCGCCGGGTTGATCAGGGCGGCTAATTTTCGGCGTGCGATTTCCGGTGCCAGGCTGAACACCGACAGGATCAGCGGCTTTTGTCCCTCCGCCAGACGCGGCTCGCCGCCATGATGGTTTTGCCACTGCGACACGACATGAAGAAAAACCGCCCGATCCAGGCCTGCGGCGCACAAGGCGAGAGCCAGTGGAACAGGCGAGGGCGACGAAAGCGCCTGGCTTAAGCCGGCGGGCTCCAATTTCAGCCGGCGCGACATTTCTCTAACGAAGCCGGCAGTCTCGCCGCCGCGCAACAGGGCCAGAAGTTTGAGGTTCCCGTGGCCGGTGGTTTGCGTCACGTCTTGTCGAAGACTGGCCTTGGCGTGTTTCAGGCCGGGGTGTGCCAGGACGGCGGCGCGGACATCCGGACTGGCTGCCGCGCGACGGGCGAAGGCGGCTTCGTCCTCAGCATCGAAATCCAGGCGCAGATTGCGCGCCATCATAGCAATAACGCTGTCGTGATGACTGCGGAACAAAGCCTTGATAACGCGCCAATCCAAACCGGGCCTGGCGGCGATCAGGCGGTGGTGCGCTTCGCCGGTGGCGGCGACAAGGGCCAGTAGAGCCTGGGGCGTCAGGGTGGGCAGGGCGGACTGTAGAAGGGGAGCGGCCAGGCTGACCGGCATTCCGCACAGGCGGACGATCAGATCCTCGTCGGAATGAATGGGCGTCCCCGAACGTCCATCCGTATCACCGACTTCCACGGCGGGCGCGCGTGTCTTGACGGTCGTCCGGCCGGAGTCCGGCCGGGCTACGGGAACGTCGAGATCAGGGGCCAGTTGCGGGGCAGGCAAGGCGGTTTCCAAAATTCCAGTCGGGCCGGCTGCCGTAAAGGCCGCGGGCAGATTCGCGATGGCGCCGACTCTGCGGGAACAGGGTGAACACTTGCTTAATGCGGAAGCGAGCGGCTTAATGCGGAAAAGGAGGCGTGACCGACAACTTTTCCGCGAAACGCAGTTATGTTTCGCAAAATAGTCTGCGTTAATCTTGTCTCAATTCGACGTCGGTAAGGTGACAGCCTGTTAGTATCATAAACTAAGTGCAACCATGTCCGAAATGCACCAGGAAGCCCCGAGGGAGCCGATCACGGTTTTGCCGCGTATACTTGTAAACGGGCGCGAGGAACTGATGCTTGAACGTGCCAACGCCGTCGAAATTGTCGAGCGTTTGCGCGAAACCCATGTCGACATCAATGGTCACACCTTTTTGCTCAAGCTCGATACCTTGGTCGTACGTCTCGGTATCAAATGGGACGTAAAGCGCGAGCTGGTATTCGAACATTTGAAAACCGCGTTTGAGCGCATCTATCCGGAACCGAACTGGTGCATTGGCATAAACGAGGATTGCTTCCTCGGCATGATACCGGAGATTGGGAAGCGCAAGGGGGCTCTGTTTATGACGGAGCTGTGGCGCGAACTGTGTAGTTTCTTCGTCGGCGACATGTCGGCGCTTGAAGTGCCGCTGTACGATGTGCTGGTCGAAGATGTCGACTGCTTGTCGTTGAAGAAGATAGACATCAACACCTGTTACGACGTCGATGAGAGCGGAAACGGCCCAATAAAGGCACGCGGCGGCGGTGCGCATCAGGATGGATCCTCCACCACGGATGGCAAGCCAGAAGGCGCGCAGGCCGGCAGCCGGCCGGTTATTGTCGCCGCCACGGTCTCCTATGCTGGTCGTAACCTCAAGGTTGCCAGTGCAATAGAACCGCTTTTCGAAATGAAAAAGATGGTTCTGATTGGGCATCGGCTTGAGGCCATGGTCATGGAGGCGCTCGATAATACGCTGCTTGATCGCAAAGGCCTGGCCAATCTGGATTGGGGTCTGCGTGAAATGGTCGATATCATGAATATCGATCAGGGACTTAAGCTGCTTAGGCTGCGCACACCCGAACAGCGCAAGATGATGATGGTGGTACCGGCGGCCTTTTCGACCTTTGCGTCGGCGCGCGCTCGGCAAAAAATTACCGCCGAAGTCCAAAAGGCTGCTGCCGAAATGGGCCTGAAAGTCCTGTTTGAAATCCGAGGGCTTGATGGTGTCCCGCCACACCGCGTGCTGGAAATCGTTTCTCTTATAAAGCCCTATTGCATGACCGCGGTCGGCTCAGTCAGTCCCGACCGCAAGATTATCAGCGGCTTGGCCAAGTGCGGCCTGTCCGGGGTTTGTATCGAGTATGATGGCGCCAAGCGTGACGAAGACGGTTTGCGCGATTATCTCGGCGCCCTGGCGACGGCAGCGAAGGCTTCAGCCGGCGCTTGCATGGTTCAGGGTTTCGATAACTATCGGCAAATGGCCGTAGCCCGGCTGGCCGGTGTTACGCATGCCAGCATGAAGACGGCGGCCCTCATGTCGCCAAAGGGAGCCGCGCACATGGCGGCGAGTGCGGCCGAAGCATTGAGGGAAACGTCTGTGCCTTTAGCGAACAAGTTGCCGCACGACTGACGGCTCTTCGCGGCGGTGGCGCTCCCCTTTTAAGAAATGACCTTTCTCAGGACTGGCCCGTCTTCAGGACCGAAATGTGTCGCACGACGCCGGGTCGCCTGAGGTGAAGCCGGTCTTGAACCATTGCACGCGTTGCGCAGCCGACCCGTGTGTAAAGCTATCGGGAACGACACGGCCTTGCGCCTTGCGTTGCAAGGTGTCGTCGCCCACCGCATTGGCGGCGCCCAGGGCTTCATCGATGTCGCCAGCCTGAATCCAGTGCTGCTTTTGGTTCGAGTCCTTGGCCCACACGCCCGCATAACAATCGGCCTGCAATTCCAGCTTGACCGACAAGGCATTGGCACCGCTTTCGCTTAACCCCTGTTCCTGCCGCTGAATCGCAGCGCTGGTTCCCAGCAGGTTCTGGACGTGATGGCCCACCTCGTGCGCGATGACGTATGCCTTGGCGAAATCGCCCTTGGCGCCTAACTCCGTGTCCATAGTGTGGAAGAAGTCGAGATCGAGATAGACCCGTTCATCTGCCGGGCAGTAGAAGGGCCCCATGGCGGATTGGCCAAGCCCACATCCGGTTTGAGTCCCCTGACTGTACAGAACAATGGTGGAGGGATGGTACGGCTTTCCGGCCGCATCGAACAGGGATTGCCACGTATCGTTGGCCGAGGTGTGGATGACATTGGAAAAATCGCAGGCCTCGTCGCCCTGAGGGCAGGTGCCGGTCGCCGCACCCTGCTGAGCGGTTGGAGACTGACCTTGAAGCTGGTTTCCGGCATTCATAACGGTAGACGGGTCGATGCCAAAGACGAAATAACCAATAAGGGCCAGTACTGTAAGCACAACGCCGCCGCCGGCTATAGGAATAAGGCCGCCGCCCCCGCGCCGGTCTTCGACATCACCCCTGCGTCCGCCCTGCCAATCCATTCTCGTCTCCTGTACCAATTCAGATGCCGCCAAAATGACGGTGTCCAGATAAAAATGCAGCGTGATTTTATGTCCGCTGTCCCACCCCACGGCCGCTGGCCAGTTAACCACCTTTCCCTGTTTGTGAAGGTTTAAAATGCTGACAGGTTTGTGTTGCTTTGTGGTATAGCGCACAAAACGATGCAGCGTGGCGCGGAGGCAACGCTTTGTACGCATTTGTGTCTTATTTTTAATGTGGCCTTCGTTGACTCACAACCTGGGCCACATCATCATGTAACATAAGAAAATATCTCTCGGGGCGGCAAGCCGGCGGGCGACAAAAACGTAGGATCAAATGGGCATGACTTCGGGTGGTATTGGGGGGCGCAAGCCCGGTTTGCGCGCCGTGTTCGCAATCGGTGTATCGCTGGCGCTTGTTCTGGGCAGCGGTCTTTCGGCCTGCGGCGACAAAAAGAAAGCAGATGGCGATAAAAAAGGCGCGGCTGGACATGCCGCTGTCGTCAATTTTGCCACCGTCCGTGATGCCACGGCGCCCGTGAAGATCGCGGGTACGGGAACAATCAGTGCCTGGCAGGAAGTGATTGTCGGCGCTGAGACAGGTGGCCTGACCGCTGTGGCACTTCTGGTCGACGAAGGGCAGTCGGTCAAGCAAGGTCAGCCCCTTCTGCGCATGAATGATGTCCTTCTTCAGGCACAGTTGAAGCAGGCGCAGGCTAATTACAATCAGGCCAATAAGGCGTATCAACGCGCCCAAAGCCTCTTCCAGCAGGGATACCTCTCCGCTGCCGCCCTCGACAACGCCGAAGCGTCCAAGCTGACGACCGAAGCGGCAATGCAGACGGCCCAGACCCAGCTCAACATGGCCACGGTGCGTGCGCCGGTTTCCGGCATGGTGACGCATCGTACCGCCGTTCTGGGCCAGAATATCCAGCAAGGCGCCGAACTGTTTCGTATCGTGCGTGATGGCCGGATCGAACTGAACATGCAGGTGGTCGAATCCGACCTCCATAATATCAGCGCCGGAATGGCGGCCACGGTGACCAGTGAATCGACCGGTCCCGTGACCGGCAGCGTCCGCATCGTCACCCCGATGGTCGATCCGTCGACACGCCTGGGCTATGCCCGCATCTCCGTCCCTTGGTCTTCGGGGCTGCGCCCCGGCATGTTTGCCTCCGGCTTCATCGACGCCGGGATGCAGAACGTGCTTCTTATTCCGCAGATCGCCGTCGTCTATACCGAGAACGTGCCGAACGTGTATGTGATCGGTGCCGATAACAAGGTGCACCTGCGCAAGGTGGTCATTGGCTCCACCACGCCGACCAAGGATATTGTCGTCAAGGAAGGACTTGCCGTCGGGGATCACGTGGTCACGACCGGTGCGGGCTTCCTGAACGACGGCGATGCTGTCAAGGCGACACCTCAGTCGGGTAATCCGCAAGCGGGCGGAGAACACTAAGATGTCCAACCCTGCACCTCAAGGCGGGGGCGGCTTCCAGATTTCGTCCTGGTCGATCCGCAACCCCATCCCGACTCTCGTCTTCTTCGTCGTCATGACGTTCGCCGGCATTCTGGGCTTTAGCCAGATGCGCATCAACAACTGGCCGGATATCGACTTCCCGATCGTGGTCGTCACGGTCGTCAGGTCCGGCGCCGCCCCGACCGAATTGCAAAATCAGGTCACCCGTATTGTCGAAGACTCCGTCTCCGGCCTCGGCGGTGTTCGCCATATCCAGTCCTATGTCAACGAAGGCGCATCGACCACGGTCATTACCTTCCAGTTGGACACCGACCTGGAAAAGGCCACCAACGATGTGCGTAACGCCGTGGCGGGTGTCAGGGCCAACCTGCCTTCCGATGTGCTTGATCCCATCGTGTCGCGTGTCGAGAACGCGCAGGGACAGCCGCTGCTCAGCTATACGATACGTGCCGCCAATATGTCGCCGGAAGACCTGAGTTGGTATGTCGACAACGATGTCGCCAAACGCGTTCTCGGCGTCAAGGGTGTGTCCAAGTTAACCCGCGATGGTGGTGTCGACCGCGAAATCCGTATCGAATTGGATCCCGCCAAATTGGCTGCCCAGGGCGTAACGGCCGGTGACATCAGCCAGCAATTGCGTAATTTCAACGTTAACATGCCGGGCGGCCGCTTTAATGCAGGGGCTTCGGAACAGACCATCCGCACGGTGGGCGGCGCCAATAGCGTACAGCAACTGTCCGACACACGTATCACCTTGTCCAACGGTGGCAGTGTACGCCTGGGCGACATTTCGACCGTCATTGATACCTGGTCGGAGCCGCGCACCCGCGCCCGCTATAACGGCAATGAAGTTGTTGGCTTCAACATACAACGGACCCGCGGCACCTCCGAAGTCCACGTCGCGGCCGGCGTTCGCGCGGCTATAACCGCCTTGAAGGCCTCGAACCCGAACGTCCAGATCGAGGAAGTTTCGTCGAGCGTCAAGGAAGTTCAACGCAGCTTCGACAGCTCAATGGAAGCCCTTCTGATTGGTGCGCTTCTGGCGGTCTTCGTTGTGTGGCTGTTCCTCCGCGACTGGCGGGCGACCTTCGTGTCGGCCGTCGCCATGCCGATGTCATTGCTGCCGACCTTCTTCGTGATGCATGCGATGAATCAGTCGTTCAACGTCGTCACGTTGCTGGCCTTGTCGCTGACGGTCGGTATTCTGGTCGACGACGCCATCGTGGAAATCGAGAACATTGTCCGCCACATGCGCGAAGGCAAAAAGCCATACCAGGCTGCCATCGAAGCCGCCGACGAAATCGGTCTGGCTGTCGTCGCGACCACGGCGACCCTGATCGCCGTGTTTGCCCCGACAGGTTTCATGCCGGGCATTGTCGGCCAGTTCTTCAAGAGCTTCGCCATTGCCTCTTGCGTGTCCGTCTTCTTCTCGCTGGTCGTGGCGCGAACCCTGACGCCACTAATGGGCGCCTATCTCCTGCGTGCCAATCCCAAGCATGACAACGACAAGCCGTTCTGGATGGATGGGTATCAGGCCATGCTGCGCTGGTGCCTGGAAGGCCACGTCAAATGGCGCTGGTATATCCTTTTCCATGGTGTGATCATCGCGGCCATCTTCCTGCTCGCCGGCTTGCCGAAGGGCAATATGGTCGTCGCTGGCATCGGTGTGGCTGTGTTCCTGGTCGCCGTGCTTCTGACGATTGTCATACACAGGCCGTATATGAAATCGCGTTGGGCCGCGCTGGAAATCGGGGTGATTATTTCGCTGGGTCTTATCGCCATGGCTTCGGGCAGCTTCATGCCGCACCCGGCGCCTGGGGCCACAGGACCGCACCCGGCAATGATCCAGCCGACCGTGCCGGGCATGATCGCCGGTGGTGTCATTGCCTTGATCGGCATTGGCTTGTTGATTGGCACCATCGCTTTGGTGCGTAAGCTGAAGACCTCTCTCCTCGGCGCCCGCTGGGCGGTCATTCTCGGCGGCATCGCTTTCTTCGCCGGATCGATCGCGCTGCTCAGCACCATCCCGCAGGACAACATTCCGGCGGATGATTCCTCGATGTCGGTGATGACGCTCAAGCTGACTCCCGGTACGCCGCTTCAGGAAACCGACAATGTCGTCAAACAGATCGTCGCCGACCTGAAGACGCACAAAGAGGTGCGCAGCACCTATGCCGTGACGAACATGGAAAGTTCGACGATCACGGTAAACCTGGTGCCGAAATCGGAACGTAAGCTGTCTCAAACCCAGTTTGAACAACAGTTCTCCAAGACTCTCGCCAAATATCCCGGCATCCATTCCAGCTTCGGCCAAGACGGCGGTGGCGGAACGGGCGTGGCCTATATTCTGGCCTCGGACAACGAAGCCCTTCTAGCCGCGACCTCACGGCAATTGCTGCGCGAAATGGCTGCCCTGCCGGAACTGACCAATGTGCATTCCCAGGATAATCTGACCCAGCCGGAAGTGATCATAACGCCCAAGCCTGACCAGGCCGCGTTGATGGGCGTTTCCACCGCCACCATCTCTTCGGTGGCGCGTGTCGCCACAGTGGGGGACATCGATCAGATCCTGGCCAAGTATAATGATGGCGACCGCCAGATCCCGATCCGTGTCCTGTTGAAAGCGGATGCCCGTTACGACATAGGCTACCTCAATACGCTGATGGTGCCGACCAAATACGGCACGTCTGTGCCGTTGACGGCGGTGGCTGATATCACCTTCGGCGCCGGTCCGATCCAGATCAACCGTCTCGACCGGACGCGGTCTGCGACTGTCAATGGTGATCTCAACGGCGTGCCCAACGGGACGGCGGACGCGGCCGTCATGAAGACGCCGACCATGAGTAAGATCAAGAATGGTGAAATTCCGGGTATTCGCATCGTTCCCAACCCGAATACGGAAGATTTCCTGGAAATGGTGCCGAACTTCATTGCCGCCATCCTGACCGGAATCGCCTTGATGTACGTCGTTCTGGTCTTGCTGTTCGGATCGTTCTCCCATCCGGTGACTATCCTTCTGGCCTTGCCGCTCTGCTTCGGCGGGGCTTTTGTGGCCCTGATCCTGTGCCATATGAGCCTGTCCATGCCGTCCTATATCGGCTTGATCATGTTAACCGGCATTGCAGCCAAGAACTCGATCCTGCTGGTCGAATACGCCATGGTGGCCATGAAGGAGGGTATGTCACGAACGGAGGCCTTGTTTGAGGCGGCGCGCAAGCGGGCACGTCCGATCGTCATGACCACGGTGGCAATGGGAGCGGGTATGATCCCCGTTGCCATCGGTAACGATGCCTTCCGTCAGCCCATGGCCGTGGCGGTGATCGGCGGCCTGATTACCTCGACCCTGTTGTCGCTGTTGTTCGTGCCGGTCAGTTATACAATTATCGATCAGATATCGAACTTCTTCGGCAGGATGATCTCGCCCTTCTTCCATGCCCAGGGCAAGGACGAGGGTTAAGGGTTCGTCCAGCGACATAACGAAAAACCCGCCAGGTAGCCTGGCGGGCTTTTTTGTAAGATCGGCAAGGGATCAGAGAGGAAAAATCTTGATCGCCGTAATCTGATTTCGCTGCTTTCGCATGATCTGGAATTTACGGTCATAGAAGATAAAGGTCTGGCCGGGCTCAGGGATTGTCCGGGCTTCGTGAATGACCAGGCCGGCAATGGTCACAGCATCCTCGTCCGGCAACTCCCAGTCCATAGCGCGGTTGAGGTCGCGAATTGGCAGATCGCCATCAACATGGATCGATCCGTCGCTTTGCCGACGGATTGCCGTCATCACGGCGTCGTGCTCATCGTCGATTTCGCCGACGATTTCTTCCAATATGTCCTCGAGCGTCACCAGCCCCTGCAGGGCGCCATACTCATCGACCACCAGGGCAAAATGCGCCTTCTTCTTGCGGAACGCTGCCAACTGGTCCTTGAGATTGGTGGTGTCCGGGATGAACCAAGGCTCACGCGCGATGGCCATGACATCGACGCTGCTGATATCACCCTTGGCGCGGATAACCGCCGCCATGAGATCGCGCGCGTGCAGAATGCCAATGATATTCTCGGTATTCTCCTTATACAGCGGCACGCGCGTATGGCTGAAACTGAGAGCGGTATCGATAATCTGGGTGGTCGGCAGGTCGGCGTCGATCATATCGATGGATTTACGGTGCACCATGATCTGACTGACATCGAGCTCAGCTAAGTCGAGCACACCACGAAACATGTTGCGATCTTCGCTCTGCACGGCGCCTTCGTCGTGGTGGTATTCGACGGCACCACGGATTTCTTCATGGGCCGCCAGAACGTCGACTTCCATTGACATGCGGACGCCGAACAGGCGCAGGACCGCGCGCACGAACCATTGGACGGCGTTGATGATGGGGCCGCAGATGATGACGGTCCAACTCACCGGGCGCGACAGGAAACGCGCCACGTCGTCCGGGCGCATGATGGCTAGGGTTTTGGGTAGGACTTCGGCGAAGACCAGCACCATGACGGTCATGAAGGCCGTGGAAATAGCCGCCCCCCACGGACCAGGGATGGCGCGGTCTATGGATATGGTGGCGATGGCCGACGCGCCGATGTTGAGCACATTCTGCAATAGCAGGATCGCGCCGATCATCTTCTCCTGATTGGTCAGCAGCTTGTTCACGCGCTTGGCGGCCTTGTCGCCGTCGCGTTCCAACTGGTGCATGCGCCCCCGCGATGCGGCGGTCATGGACGTTTCCCCTGCGCTGAACAGCGCCGATACACCCAGAATAGCCAGGAGAACCGGTATCAGGGCGAAAAGCGAGGCGAGGAGCATGGTAAGCCTTTAAAGTGCGGCCTGTGAAGAAACGGCGCCATCGAGGATAAGGAATTCGGCGATACTGTCCGCAGGCACCTTCTTGGCGACGAAGGCACGTCCAATGCCGCTGACCAGCACGAAGGTGAGGGCGCCGCCCTCCGCCTTCTTGTCGTGACCCATGTGGGTGATCAGCCGGTCGGCATCGAACGGCGTATTGCGGATATCGGCCATGCGCGTCGGCAAGCCGGCATGGCTGATCGCCGCGACGGCGCGCCCTTCGTCTTCTTCCGTACATTCGCCGTTGAGCGCGCTATAACGGAAAGCTTGGCACATGCCTATGGCAACCGCTTCGCCATGTAGCAGCACATCGCCAAAGCCGACCTCTGCTTCCAAGGCATGTCCGAAGGTGTGACCGAGATTGAGCAGGGCGCGTTGGCCGCCTTCGCGTTCGTCGGCGGCGACGATTTCGGCCTTCATCTCGACGCTGCGCGCCACCGCGTGCAGGATGGCATCGGGCTCCAGAGCCAGGACGCGGGTATCGTTGGCCTCAAGCCAAGTGAAGAAATCACGATCTCCCAGCAAGCCGTACTTGATGATTTCGGCGTAGCCGCAGCGGATTTCGCGCTCAGGTAGGGTTTTCAGCACGTCGAGATCACACAGGACAAGACGGGGCTGCCAGAAGGCGCCAATAAGATTCTTGCCCTTTTCATGGTCGATGGCCGTCTTGCCGCCGACCGACGAATCGACCTGGGCCAGAACGCTGGTCGGTATCTGGATGAAATCGATGCCCCGCATATAGACGGCACAGGCAAAGCCGGTCAGGTCGCCGATGACGCCGCCACCAAGGGCGATAACGACATCCTTGCGATCAAGCCCGCAATCGAGCAGGGCGTCGATGACGAATTTCAGTCCGTCGAACGATTTGCTGGCCTCACCGGCCTGGACGACGATCTTGTGTGTCTTGTGACCCGCCGCTTCGAACTGCGCCAGAATGCCATCGGCATGAAGCGGCCCGACGTGGCTGTCAGTCACCATCACAACTCGCTTGTTGGTCAGGAACGGACCCACCCATTTTTCGGCTTCGGTCAGCAGGCCCTGGCCCACAATGACCTCATACGACTTGAAACCCTCACCGCTGACGGGGATGCGTTTAACGGTCATTGGCCACCTTCGACGTGACGGCGCAGGGCTTCGATCACCTGATCTAGCGCCTTGACGTGGGATTGGTCGCCGGTATCCACGGTGATGTCGGCCATTTCATAGAGGGGGTAACGGGTTTTCACGTGTTCCTTCAATACGTCTATCGGGTTGCGGTCCCTGAGCAGGGGGCGGTGCGGACGGTTGGCGACACGACGCGCCAACACCTTGATATCTGTCTTGAGCCATAGGGTTATGGCCTTTGCTTTCAGCTTTTCGCGCGTCAATGGGTGTGTCAGCGCCCCGCCGCCGGTGGCCAGTATCTGAACGGGCGCGTCAAGCAGGCGGGAAATCACCCTTTGCTCTCCGTCGCGGAAACCTTTTTCACCATAGCTGGCGAAAATGTCCGCTATGCTCTGTCCCGCCGCCTTTTCGATTTCTTCGTCCGCATCGACGAACGGCAAGCCGAATTGATCGGCCAGGCGACGGCCGATAGTTGTTTTACCCACACCCATCAGGCCGACAAGCGCTACGGTTTTCGGCAGGAGGAAAGAGGGACGGGATTGGGTCTGAGAAGGCTCGGCTTGCGCAGTCATGCGTTTGCTTTACACGATGTTAGGGCGTTATTGCCAGAATTATTCCGGCGTCGGAGCTTCCGCCGCGAGAGTACAAACACGGTCGCGAAAATGAATAGCCGATTCGACCCCGTAAAGTCGTTCCTCCAGATGATGGCGGTTGAGCGCAACGCTGCCCGTCCGACACTGGAGGCCTATGGTCGGGATCTGGCCGACCTGGCCGAGGCGCTGGAAGTGACGCCAAGCGGCCTCTTGCAACTGACTGAAGGGGATCTGGCGCGCTATTTCGGCCTCCTGAATGAACGGGGTCTGTCCGCATCGTCGATGCAGCGCAAACGCTCCGCCATCCGGCAGTTCTTTCGGTTCTGCATGGCTGAAAGCCTGATCGCCGCCGACCCGTCGCGCAAGATTGCAGCGGCGAAGAAGGGACTTTCTTTGCCCAAGATTCTGTCCCGCGATGAAGTTGACGGGTTGATTGCCGCCTGCGCCGAAAAAAATCCCGATCAGGCGATCCGCCTGGAATGCCTGATTGAAATGGCTTACGCGTCGGGCATGCGGATATCCGAATTGGTGGGCTTGCGTCTCGATGCCGTACAGCGCGATCCGGCGTTCCTGATCATCAAGGGCAAGGGCGGTGTCGAACGGCTGGTGCCGCTCAATCCGTCAGCGCGCCTGGCGATCAAGGCCTATCTCGATATTCGCGGTGCCTTCCTGCAATCCAAGGACCAGGCCAATCCGTTTCTATTCGCGTCACGCAGCGCCGAAGGACACCTCACGCGCCGGCGCGTGGGACAACTCCTCGACGAGGCGGCGACGAATGCCGGCATAGATCCTGCCCGGGTGTCGCCGCACGTCCTGCGTCATGCCTTTGCGACTCACCTCCTGGAAGGCGGCGCGGACCTGCGAACGGTGCAAACCTTGCTGGGGCATGCCGATATTTCAACAACCCAGATATATACGCATGTCGCCTCCGAACGTCTGCGTGAAGTGGTCGAAAGCCATCATCCGTTGGCCAAGGCGCGGCCCGGTGACTAAAAACTCCTTTGACGGACGCAAACTTGCTGTTAAAGGCCATCTCCCTTATTCGATATTGGTTTTTAACAGGCTCCGCGCACACATGGGGCATTCAAGAGCGACCTGATGCGACATTATCTCGAATTTGAACGTCCCATTGCGGACCTTGAAGCGAAGATTGAAGAACTGTCGGCTTTGTCGCAAAGCGGCGGGGCCAATCTCGACGTCGAACTGCGCGCGCTGCGCGATCGTACCGAAGTGCTGCGCCGTGAAACCTATTCACGCCTGGAACCGTGGCAGAAGACCCTGGTGGCCCGTCATCCGGAACGTCCGCATCTGGTCGACTATATCAACGGCCTGATTGAGGATTTCGTCGAGCTGCGCGGCGATCGCAAATTTGGCGACGATCAGGCGATCGTCGGTGGTCTGGGCCGGTTCCGCGGTCAGGCCGTCGTGGTCATGGGCCATGAAAAAGGCCATGACACCACCACGCGGCTCAAGCACAATTTCGGCATGGCCCGCCCGGAAGGCTACCGCAAGGCGGTTCGCCTTATGGAACTGGCGGAACAACATGGCCTGCCCGTATTGACCTTCGTCGATACAGCCGGTGCATACCCCGGTATCGGTGCCGAGGAACGCGGCCAGGCCGAAGCCATTGCCCGTTCGACCGAAAAAGGCCTGACCCTTCGCGTGCCGATGATCGCCACGGTGACGGGTGAGGGGGGCTCTGGCGGCGCCATTGCGCTGGCGGCTGCCAACCGTGTGCTGATCCTCGAACATTCGATCTATAGCGTGATCTCGCCCGAGGGCGCGGCCTCGATCCTGTGGCATGATGGTTCCCGTGCCAAGGATGCCGCTGAACAAATGAAGATCACCGCGCCTGATTTGCTTAAGATGGGGATTGTCGACCGTATCGTCGAAGAACCGGCCGGCGGTGCGCACTCCAACCCGGAAAAGATGATCGAGATGCTCGGCGATGTGCTGGAAAGTGAACTCCAGGCAATGAGCTTCCTGACTGAGGACCAGCTGGTCGCACAGCGGGCGCAGCGCTTCTACGATATTGGACGCAAAGGGCTGACCTGAGAGGCTTCGGGTTAGAAATCCACAAATTTACGGGGCATAGGGACATGTCCGGTAACGGGGTGTTTATGCCCTGCTGATAATTTGCGACTTTGAAACAACTTGTGAGGGAACGGCGGCTCTCCCTATTGATGGCAGGTTGCCATATCTTTGGAGTCTCCCCCATGCGTTCCTATCTGCTTGCCGCGGTCGCGGCTGCCGCTCTGTTTCCCATTGCCGCTCAGGCGCAGATCGCCCCGGACTTTGCCGGCGTCCGCGTGAGCACATTGGGCGTTGGCGCAGAATTTGGTCTTAAGCTCAATGATCACTTTACGGTCCGCGCCATCGGCAATGGTGCAAATTTTGGCTATAACGACACGACTGACGACGGCATTCGCTACGATGGCGACCTGAAGCTGGCTTCCTATGGTGCGCAAGTCGACTACCGTTTTGCCGCCAATGGCCCACTTTATGTTACGGCCGGCGCTTACAAGAACGACAACAAGGTCCATGCGACCGGACGTTACACAAACAATGTCATTGTTGGAGGCATACCCCTGACGCCGGCTCAGGTTGGTGTCCTGACGGCGCAGGCCAAATTCGACGACACAGTTCCCTATTTGGGATTGGGCGCACGTTGGCCGGTCGGTCATTTCGAATTCAACCTCGAAGCCGGCGCCTATTTCCAGGGGCGCCCGCGTGTAACGCTGACATCGGACAGCATCTATGCCAGTGATCCGAACGTCCAAGCCGCCATCGAAACCGAGCGTGCCGATCTGGAAAACGATATCAAGGACTTCAAGACCTATCCGGCTCTGACCCTCGGTCTGCGCTACAAGTTCTAGGCACCTGCAAGCTTCACCGGATTGGTGCTCTAATGTTTTTCAAGGCTGACTTGGTGCGGATAGGGAATTTCAATTCCCGCCGCATCAAAGGCAGATTTGATATCGATCATCAGGCCCGTTCTGGCCGTATTGGCATTGTTTGGCATCACCCAAATGGCAACCTTGGCGGTGATGCCACTGGGGGCAAATGCCGCAAGCCCGACAACAGGATCGTGCGTGCTTAGCCGCTCGGGCTGGGCATGCGCGACCTTGGCCAGAATATCCAGAACGCCTCGCAGATCGCTGCCATAGGCCACGTCAACGGGAATCTCGATCTTCATCGCCGCGTTGGTGGTGATGTTGTAGATCTCATTGGTGAAGACCTTGGTGTTCGGAATAAACACCCGCACGTTGTCGCCGTTATTAATTTCGGTCGAGAACAGGCCGAGACGATGAACTGTGCCCTTGACCTCGCCGACGGAGACGAGATCGCCGATGCGGTAGGGCTTGTTGAACAGGATCATCAACCCCGCGGCGACATTGCCAAGCGTGCCTTGCAAGGCCAGACCGATCGCCAAAGAGGCCGCGCCGAGAACGGTCAATAGTGAGGCGGTCTGTACGCCCAGACGGTTCAAAACCGCCACCAGCCCGACTGCGAGAATAAGCCAGCGCACGACCTGCGAGAAAAATTCCAGCAGCGTACGGTCGCCGTCCTTATGCACCAGACGCCGTGAGGTGCGCTTTACCGCGTCCGAGGCCATGCCTGAGACAACCCAGGTGATGACGAAGATCAGTGCGGCCCAGCCAATATTGGCCATCATTTCCGGACGCGCGCTGAGATGCGCCCACACGATATTGGCTTCGCGCGTCACTTCATCGATGACCGGCTGAAAAGGGCCTGGGCTGAAGCGGGTCGCACCGGACATTATGGGTCTCCTTGGCAAATAATATTAGACGGGCTATCCGTATGGGATGACGAAGGCACTGACAACTCTTTCATGGCCTCAGGGGGCATATGCGGCGCGACTTGTGCTGGCCGCTGTGCTGGCGATGTTCGCCTCGCACTTCTTGCCCGGGCACCATGAATTCAGCGCGGTTATCAGTGCCCTGATCGTTGTCCGTCCGTATAGCCAAGGCGCGTTGAAGGCCGGACTTATGCGCCTGCTGGCGACCCTTATGGGGATCGCGCTGTCGTTCTGTGCCGTAGCTTTGCATAGGGTCGGCTTGAATGCCTATGCCCAGTTGTTGATCGGGCTCGTCCCTCTGGCCATTCTGACAGCCTATAAATCCGAGTTCCGTTCCGCCCTGATTGCTGCTGTGCTGATGTTGGGCGCGTCTGCCAGCGCGACGACCGGCCTGACGGGTTTGGAGGACGCAGCCATTGGCCGGGCGGTTGTCGTCGGCATCGGCGCATGCATCGGCGTGGCGATTTCCGTGCTGGTCTTACCGAGGCCGCATAGACAGGCCGTCGCCGATAAGGCGCTGGAGATCATGATCCAGATGATCGGCGGCCTGACCGTCGATCTGTCCAAGAAAGCCGAAACGGCCGATACGCGATTGCGCCGCGCCTTGCTTGAGCTAGGCCAGATGCACCGGGACAACGGCAATGGACATGCCGAAGATGACCCATCGGGCCAAATCGTCCGTCTGGTTCGTCACGCCCAAGCGGTGTGCCTGTTGTTGCGCGTCGAATGGCGGCGCGAAGCGGGCGAGGGACGCGAGGCGTTCTGCACGGCGATGATAGACCTGCTGAACGCCGTACGCGCAGGGCGGGCCGATGAGGATGAAACCGTTGACGTGTGGAAGCGTCTGCCGGAAGTCACAGGCGTGCAGAACTGGATGGTACGGGCGCTGGCTGGCGATGTGGTGCGGCTGGCCAAACTGGCCAGTTAGAGCATAAAAGTAGGGAGATAGAGTGCGGATCTGATTCAGTCAGATCGGCATATGCTCTATGCTTTGCGCCGGGCGCGAAAAAAGCTTTTCAACATGTCAGCGCTTTCTTCCGCTAAAACGCCCGATGTCACCTCAGGCTTCCAGTGACAGGTCGGCTGAGCGAAGAATTTCGGCCCGCTGACGACGGCGCCCCCCTTCGGGTCGTCGGCGCCGTAGATCACGCGTCCAATGCGGGCGTGACTGATGGCCCCGGCGCACATGGCGCAGGGTTCGAGCGTGACGTAGAGCCACAGATCGGTCAGTCGATAATTGCCCAACTGTTCGCCTGCGGCGCGGATGGCTAGTATCTCGGCGTGCGCACTGGCGTCATGTAACGAAATGGGCGAATTTCTTGCGCTTGTTACAACAGTTTTACTTGACGGATCGAAGATTAGAGCGCCTATCGGCACCTCACCGGACAAGGCAGCATTTCGCGCCTGTTCCAACGCCTGTGCCATCAAGATCAGATCATCTTCCATGAGGTCTTAAAGACGCGGTGGTACGGAGGCGTCAAGCAAATTTAGAAAGATATGACGTGACCCAAGACAGTAACGCTGGAGAGCGTAACGAACCCGAATCCAATGATGAGCCCCGCGAACTGAGCGCCGAAGACATTCAGCGCGCTCGTGAATTGCAGGACATCGCCGACGGTCACCGTTATGTTCCGCAGGAAATGCGCGATGCGCGCGAGGCGCAGTCCGAACGCCCCAAGCGCGTCAAGAAAGACGACAAGAAGGACGATAAGAAAGCCGCCGCCAATAGCGGTGAGCGTATCGCCAAGGTCCTGGCCCGTGCCGGTCTGGCGTCGCGTCGTGAAATCGAACGGCTGATCGGCCTGGGCAAGATCGCCGTCAATGGTCGCATCCTTGAAACGCCGGCTGTCCTGGTCAAGGCGACCGACGTCATTACAGTCGATGGCCAGGTTATCGGCAAGGCCGAGCCCACCCGCCTGTGGCGTTATCACAAACCCGTCGGCCTGGTGACGACTGAACGCGATCCGTCCGGCCGCCCGACCGTTTTCGACAAACTGCCATCGGATCTGCCCCGCGTGCTGAAGGTTGGTCGCCTCGATTTGAACTCCGAAGGCCTTTTGCTGCTGACCAATGATGGCGAACTGGCGCGTGCGCTTGAACTGCCGTCCGCTGGCTGGGTGCGCCGCTATCGCGCCCGCGCGCTCGGTAACACGACGCAGGCGCGTCTTGACGCCCTGAAAGATGGGACAACCGTTGACGGCGTCATCTATGGCCCAATGGAAGCCACGCTCGACAAGATGGCGGAAAAGGCCGATGGCCGCGCCAATTGTTGGGTCACGGTGTCGATCACCGAAGGCAAGAACCGCGAAGTGCGTAAGGTGTTGGAGTCGATTGGCCTTAAGGTCAATCGCCTGATCCGCCTGGCCTACGGCCCGTTCCAGCTTGGCAATCTCGAAGCCGGTGAGGTGGAAGAGGTTGGTCCGCGGGTCATTCGTGAAATGCTGTCCGACGTCGTGCCACTGAAGAACCTGCCGCCCGAGGGCGCGTCCCAGACGCGGTCGGTTTCCGCGCCACGTTACGACAATACCGGGACAGGTGCGCCGGCCGGCCGTCGTGGCGGCGGTGATCGTTTCGGTGACAAGCCAAAATTTGGCGACAGCAAGTTCGGCAACAAGAAGTTTGGCGACAAACCAAAGTTCGGTGGCAAGACGTTCGAGGATAGGCCCAAGCCATTCAAGCCGCGTACGGAATTTGAAAACCGCGAATTCAAACCGCGCGATTTCGACGAACGTCCGCGTTTTGAAGGCGATGGTGAAGCCCGTGATCGTCGTCCGGAGCGCGAATTCACGCCACGCCGCGACTTTGGCGACAAGAAGCCATACGGTGACAAAAAGCCATATGGTGAGAAGAAACCTTGGACGCCGCGTGCCGAAGGCAGTGAGCGCCCGCGTTTCGATGATCGTCCGCGCCGCGATTTCGGCGACCGTCCGCAAGGGGATCGCCCCCAAGGAGATCGTCCAGCCTATAAGAAACCTTATGCGGCGCGTGAAGACGGTGAACGCAAGTCCTATGGCGATCGCCCGCGTCAGGACCGCTCACAAGGCGAACGTCCGTTCAACAAGCCTTATGCCAAAAAGCCCTACGGTGACCGCGACGGCGTACCCGCCGGTGAGGCCGGGGCCTATGAACGCGCCAAGCGCGAGTTCGGCGGTCAGAGGGGCGAGAGCCGAGGCGACGACAGGAAGGCCTACGGAGACAAGACTTGGACGCCGCGCCCGGAACGTGGCGACCGTCCGCAGGGTGATCGTCCGGCTTTCAAGAAGCCCTACGCCGCCCGCGAGGATGGCGAGCGCAAATCTTACGGTGACAGGCCGCGCCGTGACTTTGGGGATCGTCCGCAAGGTGATCGCCCGGCTTTCAAGAAGCCCTATGCTGCCCGTGAGGATGGCGAACGCAAGTCCTATGGTGATAAGCCGCGCCGCGACTTTGGTGACCGTCCACAAGGCGACCGCCCGGCTTTCAAGAAGCCTTACGCTGCTCGCGAGGATGGTGAACGCAAATCTTATGGTGACAAGCCACGCCGTGACTTCGGCGACCGCCCTCAGGGTGATCGTCCTCAGGGCGATCGTCCGGCCGCCAGAAAAGAGTGGAAGCCGCGCGAAGAGGGCGGTGAGCGCAAGTCATATGGTGACAAGCCGCGCACCTACGGCGATCGTCCCCGTCCTGCCGGTGGCGGTTTCAAAGGCAAACCGTCCGGAGGCTATTCGTCTGGCGGCCATAAATCTGGTAGCAAGCCGCCTTTCAAGCCGCGTCGCGATAGCTAAGGGCCTGAGCCGATGCGTATCGTCGGGGGAAACTTCAAGGGGCGCACGCTTGTAACGCCGGACGGGCAAAACACCCGTCCGACGTCCGATCGCGCCCGCGAGGCTATTTTCAACATTCTGGCACATGCCGATTGGGCGCCCACCCTTGAAGGCGCGCGCGTCATGGACGTGTTTGCCGGCTCCGGGGCCTTGGGCTTTGAGGCCATGTCGCGCGGCGCCGCCTTTTGTCTGTTCGTCGAAACGGACGATGCGGCGCGTGGCGCCATTCGCGACAATGTCGAGACATTCGGTCTTTTTGGCACAACGCGTGTCCACAGACGGGACGCAACCCAACTTGGGACACGTCCCGGCTCTCAGGCCGAGGCATTTGACCTTGTTTTTCTCGATCCGCCCTATCGCAAAGGCTTGGGAGAGAAGGCTTTAGCGGCTTTGGCAGGCGGTAATTGGTTGTCCGAAAATGCCATAATTGTCTTCGAGCGGGCTGCCGATGAGGATGATTTTGTCACAGAGCTGTGGCAAAAAATCAACGTCAAAACCTATGGCGCGGCGCAGGTTTTGTTCCTGCAACAAAAAATTTTTAATTCATAAGCCACAGATTTCATTAAATAAAAAAGCCATAAAAATGGCATAAGTGGCATATTTAACGCATTGTTAAATAATAGCTATTGACGGCTCCCGTAACTTATCCCCAATATGTCCTTAATAGGGCGTAAACCATAGGCAAGGCCGAAAACAAGGCACAAAAATTGCTGGACGTCCTGGGTCTGCTGTTACTTAAATTAGGGGTCAAGTGATGGATATTCAAACCGTAGAAGCCGTGAAAACGCGCGCCTCGAAGCGTCGTCCCGATGCTTTGAAGCTGCTGCTCGTTGCCGGCCTGAGCGTACAGGTATGGGGTGTGGTGATGGGCCTTGGGCTCATCATTCTGAACCTGACGCACTAAAGCCTTTTCGAAGTCTGCAATCCGGCGGTTGCGGGCTTTTTTATTGGGTAGAATACCACAAGGGCGAGGGGCCATGTCGGGGCGCGGTTGATGACCGCGCCCCGACTATTTTGTTCCCGGTAACGCCAGGCGTCTAACGCCGGCCAAAAAGCTTTTCGATGTCTTTGAGCTTGAGCTCGACATAGGTCGGTCGGCCGTGATTGCACTGGCCGGAATGGGGCGTGGCCTCCATCTGCCGCAACAGGGCATTCATCTCGTCGGCAGTTAGCCGGCGGCCCGAGCGCACACTGTGCCGGCAGGCATGATCCCCGCAGATTTCCGCCATCCGCTCTTTAAGGGCCAGCAACTCGTCATGTTCGGTCAGGTCGTCCACCAAATCGCGGACCAGGCCACCGATATCGCAATCGCCGAGTAGGGTCGGGATGTCACGGACGAGGACACTGGTCGGCCCAAAGGCTTCGAGCCCAAGGCCCATGGCCTGAAGATCGGCTTGCCGGGCAATCAGGCGGCTGACCTCTTCGCGTTCCAGATCGACAATTTCTGGGATCAGGAGGCTCTGGCTCTGAACCTGTCCTTCGGCCATGGCCTGCTTCATCTGCTCGTAGACGAGACGTTCATGGGCGGCGTGCTGATCGACGATTACCAGACCGTCAGGTGTCTGGGCGATAACATAGGTTTCATGTATCTGCGCCCGCGCCGCGCCCAACGGAAAGCTTTCGGCCGTGGGGGAAGGTGCCACATCGATCATCGGCGCGGAATCGTCTGCGCCCGTCCAGATGGGGGCATAGGCCTCGGCCACGCCGACATAGGCCGGACCGCCATACACCTGTCCTGAGGTGTCTGGGTAGGCGGCGGGTGCCTCGACACGCGCCGTCGGCGCGAACGTCGAATCGGGCGGGAAGGGCGTGAGGAAGGGCCGGACGGCGGCGATCTGGGACGCCGAGGCCGGATTATAGGGCCGGTTGAACCCCAGCAATGGCTGAACCGCCTGTGGCTGGAAGGCGCTGATGGTCTGATGTGCCACGGTGGTGGCGGCGCGATGGCCAGCCGACGCCAAAGCATGCTTTAGCGCGCCGATAATCAAGCCGCGCACCAGGTTCGGATCGCGGAACCGCACCTCGGTCTTGGCCGGATGCACATTGACGTCCAAGTCCTCGGGATCGATTTCGACAAATAGGGCGGCGAGCGGATGCCGGTCACGCGCCAGGAAATCGGCATAGGCAGCCCGTAAGGCACCGGCCAGCAACTTGTCGCGGACAGGCCGATTGTTGACGAACAGGTACTGATGCATGGCATTGCCGCGCGAAAAGGTTGGCAAACCGGCATAACCCGTCAGCCGAACGCCTTCGCGTTGCTGGTCGATTAACAAGGCATTGTCGGAAAAATCGCTGCCCAGCAATGCGGCCAAGCGGCGCAGGCGACCGTCGAAGCCGGTCGTTTCGGCATAGAGCTTGAGAATTTTCTTGCCGTCGAGTTCAAGCGAAAAACCGACATCTTCGTGCGCCATGGCCTGGCGCTTGACCTCTTCGGCGATGGCCATGTTTTCGGCGCGTTCGGACTTCATGAATTTCAGGCGAGCCGGCGTGGCGTAGAACAGGTCGGACAGTTCTATCCGCGTGCCATGATCGCCGCCGAAGGCCGCAGGCTTGAGTGACGAAATCGCGCCGCCGTCAACCCGGATGTTCAACGCCTCGCCATTCCGCGGGCGCGAGGTTATGCTGAGCCTGGCCACCGAGCCCATGGAGGGCAGGGCCTCTCCGCGAAATCCCAGCGTCTTGATGTGCAAAAGATCCCAAGTGCCGTCGGACTGCGGCTTCAGCTTGGAGGTGGCATGGCGTTCGATGGCCAGTTGCAGATCGTCGGCGCCCATGCCTGAGCCGTTGTCTTCGATCAGGATGCGGGACAGGCCGCCCAAGTCCGCCCGGATATCGATCTGGCGCGCACCGGCATCGATGGCGTTTTCCACCAGTTCCTTGACCGCCGAAGCGGGGCGCTCGACGACCTCGCCTGCGGCGATGCGATTGATGGTATCTTGCGGTAAGCGCTGAATCTGGGACATGAAAGGCCTTGATTTTGGCGTCCCGCGTGCGGTCGGCCGAAGGTCTACAATATAGAAAGCGTTGCCGGGTTTGTAGTGATTCTTATCATTTTAGCGGGCGACGGAAGACCAGCGCCATGCGGTCGGTCTGGCCGCGGATCGACGGGTCGAAGACATTCTTCAGGTGATCGTCCGCCGGGTTGGCCAGGGCATTGCTATTTTCGACCTGTTCAAAGCCTGCGGCCTTGAAATCTGTCACCACTTGGGTGTCCTCGATGCGGTGAAGCGTATTGGTCGCCGTGGCGCCGATGCCGGGCGCGGTCTTATGGTCGGTCAAGATGACGATACCGCCGGGCTTGAGCAGGGCAAGCAGGGATTTGTCGAAGGCCACGGCGTCGTGGCCCGTTTCATTATAGGTGTCGTGATAGACCGTCCCGATGAAAATAACATCGTAAGGCTGGGCCGGTGCTGGTATGCGAGCAAAATCGGCGGTTACGAGGTGCACATTGGGACGGGCGGCAGCCAGGGCCTGGCGCGCGGGCTCCATCTTGTAGCCGTCGACCCAGCTTTGGGGATTTTGCGAATCGACCGTACCCGAACACACCGCCGACGACAGGATGTAGGAGGCGTAGCCGCCACCGGCACCAATATCCAGCACATGATCGCCGGGCTTGACGTGGCTCAGGACAAAGCGAGTTTCAGTGAGGCGATGGGCGTCGTTGTCACGCTGCTTGGTTGGCCGATCGGCCTTGGCCAGCACGGCTTCGACGCGCGTATCGAGTGGGGCGTTGATGGCGCATTCCGGAGTTTGCGCAACAGCAAGGGATGACAAGCCAGCCAGGGACAAAACCGTGACGAAGGCGACGATACGCTGAGACACCATGATATTTCTCCCTAAATTGGCTTCGCTGACATTGAAAAAGGCGCTCCGAAGGAACGCCTTTTACGCATGTCTCACAACTAAATTATCGGTAATCTAGAGGCCCGGCAACTTGAACTTGGGGTTCGGCTTTTGGGTGATAATGATCTGCTGATCGCCGACCAGCGCCTTCAGGCGCGCCTGTTCCGTGGCGGCATCGACCGGGACGGAGGTATTGGCAGCGGCGGCGCTGGCATTGCTGCCGGCAGATGCGGCGTCGGCGGGCTTGCGCCAGAACATGACTTTGTCCGCGAAAGACGGTTCTTTGTAGGTCAGGTCGCCAAATTCATCGTCAACGACGTAACGGGCCAGCGGATCGGCCGTTCCGGCGCCCATGCGGGCCACCAGTTGCTGTTCACCGGCAGACCGGTTAGTCGCATCGCGTTGGCCTAGAAGCGCCTGACGCGCAGCGCTTTCCGGCTGCAATTCTTGCGGACGCGGCGCGCCGGGCGACGGCGGCCGCAGGGCGTAATCCGGCGGAACAACCAGCGGCGCCTTGGTGACGACGCGGAATTCGTCGGGCACGACCTTATTCAGGCCCAGGGCGTTCTTGGTGGACTGGCAACCCGAAAGGGCTACGCCCGCCATGATCAAAAGACCCGCCGCGATTTTTACCGACTTCATAATTCGCTCCGAAATGCCTCACTCGCGCGTGCGCAAGATGAAGAGTGATACTGTGTTTATCGGCTGCTGCCAAGCGTTAAGCTTAACCGGCCGTCTTGCCCTTTTCAGCCATATCCGCGCGGACGAAGTACCACACGAGCAAGGCCACCCCTATACAGATTGCACTGTCGGCAATGTTGAAGACCCACGGAAAAAAGCCCGTGCCTCCAAAGTCGAGAAAGTCGACGACATAGCCCAGCCGCAACCGGTCGATCCCGTTTCCAATGGCGCCGCCTATAATCAAGCCCAGGCTGACGATCAGCCAGGGATTGGTTTTTGTGCGCACATAGTTGGCAATCCCGAAGGCCATGCCGAATTGAAACAGCACCAATAGCCATCGGCCTAAGCCGTCTGAAGTCAGAAGGCCGAAGCTGATACCCTGGTTATGGACCATGGTGAGCGAAAAGAAGGGCAAAATATTGACCTGCTGTCCGATCTCGCGAAGATTCAATCCGTACAGGACCCCCAGCTTGGTTGCCTGGTCGGCGATTAAGACGAGCAGGGCCAAGCCCAGCGCCTTTAGGCCTTCGGGACTATACAGGGGCGTAAAATGCGCTTTCAGCTTGTCCATAAGGCTTATCCGGCGTGTGTGGCGTCAAAGGCGGCGACGGCTTCGGCATCGCGCAGGCTAAGATCGGGATAGCGCGGGTCGGTACCGACTTCAGGTAATATGCGCCAGGACCTCTGGCACTTCTGGCCTTCGGCACGGGCGAATTCGACCGCGATCATCGGCAATCCTTCGAGCTTGAAAGAATCGGCCGGGGCAGCTGCGATCGACAGCGTCGCCTGAGAGGTCCGGAAGACCTCGGCCGCGTCGATGCCGGCGAAGGCTTCGTAGGCGGCATTGTCGGCAATATAGACGATCGGCGCCGCTTCCAGGGCGGAGCCGATGACCTTGTCCCGACGCTTTTCTTCCAGGGCGGCGGTCACGACAGACAACACGGTTTCGATCTTTGACCAGCGTTCGTGTTCAGCCAGGTTGTGCCACTCATCCGGCGCGGCGTCGAGGACGCGGAACAGGTTGGCTTCGGCATGGCCGCGGCTGGTCCAGGCTTCTTCCGTGGTGAAGGTCATGATCGGCGCCAGCCACAGGGTCAGGCGTTCGAAGAGGATATTCATCACCGTCCGGCAGGCGCGGCGGCGCGTGGCCGATGGCTGGTCGCAGTACAGGCTGTCCTTGCGGATATCGAAATAGAGCGCCGATAGGGTCTGGATACAGAAATCGGCCACTGGACGGACGACACCCGCGAAATCGTAGACGTCATACGCCGCGCGGACCTTGGCATCGAGGGTATAGACCTCATTGAGGATGTAACGCTCCAGCGACGGCATGTCGGCGTAACCCACGGCCTCTTCGGCCGTGAAGCCGTTTATGGCGCCCAGCAGGTAGCGCACGGTGTTGCGCAGTTTGCGATAGGCGTCCACCGTCGTCTGGATGATTTGCTTGCCGATGCGCAGGTCTTCGGAATAGTCGGCGAAGGCCACCCACAGACGCAGGATTTCGACGCCGGATTCCTTGGCGATATCCTGAGGCGCGGTGACATTGCCCTTCGACTTGGACATCTTCTCGCCCTGTTCGTCGAGAACGAAACCGTGCGTCAGGACGGCATTATAAGGCGCGCGACCCCGGGTTCCGCAGCTTTCGAGCAGGGACGACTGGAACCAGCCGCGATGCTGGTCCGAGCCTTCGAGATAGAGATCGGCGGGCCAGTGTGAGTCGGCGCGGCCTTCTAAGGTAAAGGCATGGGTGCAGCCCGAATCGAACCACACGTCGAGGATATCCGTGACCTTTTCGTAGTCGTCCGGATTATAGCCATTGCCGAGAAAATCGGTGTCGGGGCGCGTGAACCAGGCGTCGGCGCCGCCTTCGGCGATCATGTCGGTGATGCGCTTGTTGACACCTTCGTCCCGAAGTGGCTCGCCCGTCTTCTTGTCGACGAACATGGCCAGCGGCGTGCCCCAGTTGCGCTGGCGGCTGATCAGCCAGTCCGGGCGCGTTTCGACCATGCCGCCGATGCGGTTCTTGCCCATGGCGGGGAAGAATTCGGTGGCGTTGATGGCAGCCATCGCGGTGTTGCGCAGTGACTCCTCACCATCCATGCGGATGAACCATTGCGGCGTATTGCGGAAGATGACCGGCGCCTTGGACCGCCAGGAATGCGGGTAGGAGTGTTCGACCCGACCGCGCGCCAGAAGATTGCCGGCTTCGATGAGCTTGTTCATCACCGCGCCGTTGGCTTCGCCGAACTTGCCCGCCTTCTTGCCTTCGGTTTCCAGCACCTTCATGCCGGCAAAAAGGGGGATGTGCGGATAATAGGCGCCGTCCGGATCGACCGTATCGGGGATGGCATCGAGCGGGTAACCGGATTTGAGCCAGATATTGTAGTCGTCCGCGCCATGGCCCGGGGCCGTGTGGACAAAGCCCGTTCCGGCATCGTCGGTGACGTGGTCCCCCGCCAGCATCGGGACGTTGAAATCGTAATAGGGATCGTAGGTCGCCAGCGGATGAGCCAGTTTCAGGCCGCTCAGGACATCGGCGGGCAAAGCGAGGACACGATGCCAGGCCTTGGCGTTCGCTGCCTGTAGGACGCCTTCGGCCAGTTTGTCGGCCAGGATCAGTTTGTCGCCCACCTTAACCCAAGGCGCGAAACCCAAGTCTTCTTCGGACTTTACGTCCGTCACTTCGTAAAGCGCATAGGCTACGGACGGGTTGAAGCTGATGGCGCGGTTGGCCGGGATCGTCCACGGCGTCGTCGTCCAGATGACCACCGACGCGCCGTTCAGGGCGTCGATTATGTGCGGCGCATCGCTGCGCAATGGAAATTTGACCCAGACGGTCGGGGAGACATGCGGGTGGTATTCGATTTCGGCGTCGGCCAGCGCCGTGCGTTCGACGGGCGACCACATCACCGGCTTAGACCCGCGATACAGCTGGCCCGACATCAGGAATTTATGAAATTCCGCCGTCACCTTGGCTTCGGTGGAATAGTCCATGGTGGCGTAACGGTTTTCCCATTCGCCGAGCACGCCCAGGCGTTTGAATTCGTCGCGCTGGCTTTCGATCCACCGTGCGGCATATTCGCGGCAGGCCTTGCGGAACTCGGCCGCGGGCACCTCATCCTTCTTGCGGCCCTTGGCGCGGAATTCTTCTTCGATCTTCCATTCGATCGGCAGGCCGTGGCAATCCCAGCCCGGCACGTAATCGACGTCGTGACCGGTGAGGAACTTCGAGCGGACGACGAAGTCTTTCAGGATCTTGTTGAGCGCGTGGCCGATATGGATATTGCCATTGGCATAGGGGGGGCCGTCGTGCAGGACAAACAAAGGCGCGCCGGCGGCTTGGCGCGCTTTGCGGACGGCATGGTACAGGTCGGCCTCGTCCCACTTTTTCAACATTTCGGGCTCGGCCTTTGGCAGGCCGGCACGCATGGGAAAATCGGTTTCGGGCAGGAAGACGGTGTTGCGGTAATCGCGGGCAGTGGTGTCGGACATGAGTCTCAGGTCATATAAAAAGATGTCGGTAAAAAGGCGCGAGAACGAGCTCCCAGCACAGGCTCAACCTGCGCTGGGCCTCAAATTCGTATGATCTGGCGGCCGGACATCAACATGGCTCTGGCTTTATCAGAGCGCCCCAAACTTGCCTAGGGCAAAGTGGTGAAGCCTGCTGGCAGATTTTGGCGATACCCGCATTTAGGGTGGGGTAAATCGGCCGGCATGGAGGCTTCGTTGAGCAAAATCGATCTCAAAACCGAATACAAATCGCTGTATAGCGCGCCCGTAAAGGACTTCGCCCTGGTCGAGGTGCCGTCGTTGCAATATCTGATGTTCGACGGGCAGGGCGACCCGAATACAGTCGCAGACTATCCGCAGGCGATAGAGGCCCTGTATTCCCTGTCCTATACCCTTAAATTCATGAGCAAGCGCGCCTTTGACCGTGATTACGTCGTAGGGCCGCTCGAGGGGCTGTGGTGGGCAAAGGACATGACCAGCTTCGCCGCACGACAGAAGGACAAATGGTCTTGGACGATGATGATCCTGCAGCCGGACTGGATAGAAAAACCGCATCTCTGCGCGGCACTGAGCGAGGTCGTGATGAAGAAGGGCCTGCCAGGTCTGGAAAAGGTCCGTCTGGAGCGGCTGGAAGAGGGCTTGTGCGCACAAATTCTGCACATCGGACCGTTTGACGACGAAGGGCCGACGCTTGAACGGCTGCATACGGAATGGCTGCCCGCCCATGGGCTAATCGAAACTGGCAAGCATCATGAAATCTACCTCAGCGATGCACGCAAGGTGGCGCCCGATAAGCTTAGAACCATCCTGCGTCAGCCCGTAAGGCCAATGAACACAGCTGGTTGACGCGAGCGCAGTGGCGCGTTAGCCGATAGGGATGCGTTCACGACTTATCGCCGCCTTGGCTCTGTTTTTGTGCTTTGTGTCTATCATCGGCCGCGCGGGAAATCAGGCGGATAGGGATAACCGGGCGCATTGCGCGGCGATCGGTCGCGAATTGCAACGCCGTGCGGCACAGAAGGCCACGGAAGTAGCGGAACTGCGCGCGCAGTTGGGGGATAGGGCAGGGAAGGCGGACTTGGCGCGCCTGGCGCAATGGGACGTGTACGTCGCGCGGTTGGATGGGTTGGGGCGCGGCCTGGTCGCCAACTTCACCGATCCGTGGCCGGTGTCTGCCATCGAACGGCGCTCGGCGCATTTACGTGAGACGGAAGACCTTACGCTTGATGGAGAAGGCTGCACCGGTGAAGGTCATTGAGGGTGGCGCCCCCTGGCTTTAGGGAGGGTGAAATAGAATGTGCTGCCGTGCCCTGGCGAAGACTCTGCCCATATTTGCCCGTCGTGACTTTCGACGATCTTGCGGCAGACGGCCAGTCCTAGACCCGTTCCATTGATGGCGTCCCATGTATGCAGCCGGCGAAACGGCTCAAATACCTGGGTGACGAAGTCCGCCGATATGCCGATACCGTTGTCCGAAACGGCAAGGCGCCAATAATCGTCTTGCGGGTCACAGGTGATCCGGATGACGGGGTGAGCGTTGGCAGGTTGATATTTGATGGCGTTCGATATTAGGTTTTGGAGTAGCCGAAGCAACTGAACGGAGCTGCCACTGACGATGGGCAAGGGGGCGTGGTAAATTTCGACGCCGGAATCCCGGATAAGTTCGCTGAGATTTATCTTCACGTGCTCCAACTGCTCTTCCAGATTCACCTCACCGAAACTTAGGCTTTCCCGGCCTAGCCGTGCGTATTGCAGCAGGTCATGCACCATGTCCTGCAAGCGGATTGCGGAGCTGTTTATGATTTCGAGGAATTCCCGGCCGTTTGTGTCAAGCTGGGCTTGATATTCATTCACCAGGATTTCGCTGAAGTTGGCGACCATGCGGATGGGTTCTTGCATGTCATGTGATGCGACGTAGGCGAAGCGTTCCAACTCGGTATTGGACTCCATAAGCCGTTGCATTAACCGCTGACGGTTGTCTTCCTCGGCTTTCGCCTTGGTGATGTCGCGAATGATGCCGCAAAAATAGACGCCGTCATCCAATTCGTAGCGGCTGATTGACAGGTCCATCGGAAATTCCGAGCCATCCTTGCGTTTGCCGCGCACCTCCCGGCCGCTGGTTCCGATGATGTGGGCATCACCGGTGCGCTGATAGTTTTCGAGATAGCCGTCATGTTCGCTGTGATACGGCTCAGGCATCAGGACGCGGATGTTTTTTCCAGCCAGTTCGGCGGCTGTATAACCGAATATCTTTTCACACGCCGGGTTGAAGGTGTCGATTTGTCCGCTGGCATTGATGGTGATCAGGCCGTCAACCGTGCTGGTGACAAGAGATCGGATGCGCGATTCGCTGTCGCGCAGTTCTTTTTCTCTCTGCTTATGCTGGCTTATGTCGCGGATGATGCCGCAAAAATGTTGGCGGCCGTCGTGTTCAAAGCGGCTGATCGACAAGTCGAGCGGAAAGACGGTTCCGTCCTTGCGTTGACCTGAGACTTCCCGTCCGCTGGTGCCGATTATGCGTGCCTTGCCCGTCGTCTTGTAGTGCTCAAGATAGCCATCATGTTCGCTATGGTACGGTTCCGGCATCAATACGCGAATATTACAGCCGACGATTTCGACCGCCTCATAGCCGAATATCTTCTCGCAGGCGGGATTGAAACTCTCGATGATGCCTTGGTCATCTATGGTGATCAGGCCGTCGATAGCATTATCAAAAATAGCCTTGGCCAGGGGGGTAGCTGTTTCGTTCGTGGGCGTATTCTGAGGCGGAGCTTGAACGGGCATCTACAATTCCTGAAACGCGATGTATTTGGTTTACACGGTTTCGAGGTATCCTTCCACACGTATATCGCCCCTAAGTTGTCTCCAGCCCGCCTGCGCTCTTAAACCATGCCCGCGCCTTGGCAGCATCGTTCTGGATTTCCAACTTCATCGCTTCGAACGACTCAAACTTCGCTTCGGGACGAATAAAATCCAGCAGGCTGGTTTCTACCTCTTGGCCATAAACGTCTTCACTGAAGTCGAACAGATAGGTCTCAAGCAGTTCGATGTTTCCGCCGACTGTCGGGCGCACGCCGATATTGCTGACGCCGTTGATCTGGCGTCCGTCGGGGAGGGTGGTGCGGGTCACGTAAATGCCGTAGCGCGGCCGTTGGTAATCGCCGAGCCTGAGGTTGAGCGTCGGGAAATCGATGGTGCGGCCTTGTTTGGCGCCATGGACGACCTCGCCGCTATACGCCTGCGGGCGGCCGAGAATCGCCGTCGCCGTAGCAACATCTCCGGCCAGAAGGGCCTCCCGAACAGCCGAGGATGAGAGTTTGTTCCCCTTCGCGTCCGTCTGGCAGGGCAGTATATCGGTGCTGAAACCGAGGGCGGCGCCGAATTGCACCAGATCGGCCGCATGGCCGCCGCCGCGTTTGCCAAATTGAAAATCGAAGCCCGCTGAAACGTGCGACAGCTGAAGCGTATCGTGCAGGATCAGACGGGCGAAATCTTCGGCGCTCAGCGAAGACAGATGGCCATCGAAGCGGAGCACAAATGTATAGTCGATGCCAAGGCTTTCAAAAGCATGCAACTGCTGGGACAGCGTCATCAGCCGGAACGGCTGGCCGTCCTTGTGAAAGAAGGTCTGCGGATGCGGATCGAAGCATATCACCGCCGATGGCGCCCCGTTGGCTCGCGCGGCGGCGATGGCGGATTCTATGACGTGCTGATGACCAATATGTACACCGTCGAAGCTGCCGATCGCAGCACTGGCGCCGGCGGGCAGAGGCTTGTCCATCGACACGGTACCATCGGCACCAAGTGTCAGGGTTATGACTGTGAGAGCGGAGGACGGCACTTCAGGCTGGGCGTTTCGGAGCGATGACGACGGCGGTTCCGCTCAACATGGTCTTGTTTCGCACCTTTACAAGGGTCGACAGGGTGACGTGGCCGGATTTCAAATCGATGTCGCGAATCGTCACTTCGACGGTTGCTTCATCACCGGGGCGCACAGCGCGCTTGAACTCAAGTGTCTGCGAGACGTAGATTGAGCCGCGCCCGGGCAGGTCCGAGGCCAGGGTCGCCGAAATATAGGCTCCCAGCAGCATGCCGTGGGCGATGCGCCCCTTGAACGGCGACTGGGCCGCGAAGGCTTCATCGACATGAACCGGATTATGGTCCGTCGATACGTCGGCGAAGGCCTGTATGGCCGCATCGTCGACGGTAAAGACACGCGAGGCGGTCTGATCGATCGACAATTCATCGATATAATAGGTGTTGGTCATAGGCCTTGCTTATCCAAAATCGTGCCGAAGCGGGACAAAAAAATGAAAATGGCTGGGAAATTTTCACCATAGATCGTAGTTAATATAGTCTATATCATTGAAAAATAACGATAATTTTTAAAAACGCTCTTAACCTGATTTTATCGTCTCATGGCTATTCTGGCCCTGTCTTAAAGGAAGGGCCTGCGCTTTTGCAGGGCTAGCTTAGAAAAAGTGGGGCGTTACATGGCCATCGATATGTCCATGCCGGTCTTGGTTGTTGATGATTACAAGACCATGCTACGTATTATCTCCAATCTGCTCAAGCAGCTTGGATTTGAAAATGTTGAAGAAGCTTCGGACGGCACCGAGGCGCTCGACAAGATGAAAAAGAGTTCCTATGGCCTGGTCATCTCTGACTGGAACATGGAGCCGATGACCGGCTATGAACTGCTGCTCAAGGTTCGCGCCGATGATGGCCTGAAGCGTACGCCCTTCATCATGGTCACTGCAGAATCAAAGACGGAAAACGTTATCGCTGCCAAGAAAGCCGGTGTTAACAATTACATTGTTAAACCTTTCAATGCGGCGACCCTGAAACAGAAGATAACAGCTGTTCTCGGTGAATTCTAAGACCTTTATTCAAGTAGGTTGACTTTAATGGCTATGCCCGCATCAAAACTGGACGAAAGTCACGCTGACGACGTGTATCAGTCCGCCATGTCTGGCGAACTGGAGCCCAAGCTCATCAATCTGATGCAGCAGTCCGAAGCGCTTGTTGCTCTGATGCGCGGTTTCTTTCAGCAACTCGACAAACGTCGTTCGGAAGAATTCAGCATCATCGCCGGCTACATCGCCAAAGCAAAAGAAGAAATCCGCGAAATGCGTCCGCACGACATTTCGCAGGAACGGATTCCGACAGCGGGTGCGGAATTGGAAGCCATCACTCGCGACACGGAAAATGCCACCCATTCTATCATGAATTCGGCCGAAGCCATGATGGGCTTCTCAATCGATCAGTTCGGCGGCGACGCCAACGCCTACAAGGCGGCGGTCGATGACGAGGTCATGAAAATTTTCGAGGCCTGTTCGTTCCAGGATATCACCGGCCAGCGCGTCTCTAAGGTGGTCAATGTCCTGAAGCAGATCGAGGAACGTGTCGGCAAGCTGGCCAATACGCTTGGTGTCGAAGACAGCGACCCGCAGGAGATGACGCCCGAAGAGCGCCGTCGCCACGAACTGCTGCTCAACGGTCCGGCTATTGGTGGACCGGAGACGAAGCAGGACGCCATCGACGCCATGTTCGATGAAGGTTTTGATGCTGTGGCGCCGGCCATCAAGCCAGATGCGCTTGCCGCTAAGGCACCGGAGACCAAACCGGCACCCGAACCCGTGTCGAAGGCGCCAGAACCTGCCCCCGCGCCTAAGGCCGCACCGGCAGCTGTGGCACCGGCTCCCAAGCCGGAGCCCAAGCCAGAACCGAAACCTGAACCCAAGCCTGCGGCCGCAGCGGCGCCAGCGCCGGACGCCACCAATTCGCAGGACGATATTGACGCCCTGTTCGACTTCACGGTCGAAGATATGAACAAGACGAACAGCCAGGACGATATCGACGCCCTGTTTGACTAAGCTATAAACAAGCAAAGACATCCACGCTCCGCCAAGAGGGCCGATGGACAATTGCGATGGTGAAGAAACGCGGTGGCCCTCCGGTCGCCGCGTTTTTGCATTCGGAAACAGAGTGTGTCTTCCGTAGGCCGCGACATGGCTTAATCTCCGCGCATGTCTGATGTGATTGTTCGCCCCGTCGAAGCCGAAGATTTCCCGCAATGGCTACCTTTGTGGAACGGCTATAACGCCTTTTACGGCCGCAGCGGTGCAGCCGCGCTGCCCGATGCCGTGACTCAAGCCACCTGGGCGCGCTTTCAAGACCCGGCCATCCCCATATACGCCATCATCGCCGTTAGCCGCGGTGTGGCGGTGGGGCTGGCGCATTATCTGTTTCATTACTCGACATCGTCCACCGCCCAGACCTGTTATCTTCAAGATCTGTTCACGAGTGAGACCATGCGAGGGCAGGGAGTAGCCCGCGCATTGATTGAGGGTGTGTATGCCGCTGCGAACCAGGCAGGGACCACACGTGTCTACTGGCACACGCACGAAACCAACCACAGGGCGCAGGCCTTGTACGATAAGGTGGCGCAGAAGTCCGGATTTATCGTCTACCGAAAGCCGGCGTAAGCTTTGCCAATCCGTCGTGAATTTGCGACGCCACTAGACGGCATTACCGCCAGCGCAGGGCGTCGGCGACATACTTCGAATTGGCCATTTGGCTATCCAGCACGGCCTTGAGCAGAAGTGGATCGAGAATGCCCTCGGCGTTGGTTGCCTCTGCGGCATGAATGCCCGCGGCAATAAAGAGGAGGTCCAGGCCCTGGCCATTTGCGCCCAGGACGTCGGTCGGCAGACCGTCGCCGATGGCGAGAATGCGTGTCTTGTCGTGCGGCTTGCCGGTGATCTTTTCCAGCGCCTGGTAGCACATCTCGTAGATCGGCGCGTAGGGCTTGCCCGCCATGATGACCGGTCCGCCCAGACTGGCATAAAGGTCAGCCAGAGAGCCCGCGCACATGATGATCTTGTCGCCACGCTGGACCACCTTGTCCGGGTTCGCGCAGATCATGACGATCTTGCGCTGCGCCGCGATGGTAAAGGCATGCTGATACTGGTCTAGCGTATCGTTTTCGTCATCGAACGGCGATGTGCAGGAAATGAAGGCGGCCGTCTCAGGCTTGCCGCTCAGGTCGATGTCGATACCGTCGTAGAGCGACTGTTCACGTGGATCACCGATGCGCCAGGCCGGGCCCTGGGGGGCGAATTTCTTCAGATATTCCCGCGTCGCGTCGCCGGACGAGACAACGTCGGAAAAGCCGTCGTCCAGAATGCCAAGACTGGCCAATTGCCCGACCAGGCTTTCGCGTGGCCGCGGAGAATTGGAAATAAGGATGACCGGACCGCGCTCGGCCTTGAACCGGCGCAAGGCTTCGTAGGCGGGGGGAAAGTGTTGACGGCCGTTGTGGATCACGCCCCAGATATCACAGAAGATGGCATCGTAATCGGTGGCGATATCGGCCAGACCGTTCAGCAGTTCAGGATGGGACATCGGTATTCCTACGCAGCAAATACCGGCTGTTTAGCGGCTAAATATCGGAAAGGGAAGCGTCAACCGCGCCTTAAGCCCGGCGGCGTGTCTGCGGCAGGGTGGACTTGATAAAGCCAGCCGGCGGATCGGTTTCGGCCAGTACCTGCTCCTTGATGGCGCGGGGTTCACCGAACAAATGCCCCTGGGCATAGGCGATCTCGATGTCGAGGATATCGACCACCTGACGTTCGCTCTCGACCTTTTCGGCGATGACTTCGATGCCGTAGCGTGCCAGCAATCCAGCATAGTCGCCAGCATGGATGTCCTTCAGGAACTTCAGCGCAGGCTTGCCCCCAACCTCGAGCAGTTGCTCAAGCAGCAGGTTTGCGCCGACCTTGACGTAGCGCACATCGGAGCGATGCAGGTCCTGCAGATCGAAATCGATCGTCGTCACCTTATCGATCGAGAAGCGGAAACCCAGATCGGCCAGCTTCGCCATGTTGCGCGCCTCGGCAGAACCACGGGTCGCGAAAGCGTCTTGCCCCAGTTCAAAAATCAGAGACCCGGCCAGGTCGCGATTTTCATTGAGGAATTCGAGAAACTGCGGGAAGAAGGTTTCATCGCGCAGGGAGGTCAGCGAAATATTACAGAAGATGCCGATGCGTCGATCCTGCTTGGCCAGGCGGCGGACAATCTGCACACAACGGAACAGGAGCAGGTTGTCTATGGACGGGACAAGCCCTTCCGCATCGGCCACGGTCAGATATTCAGCCGGCATAAGGACGCGGCCGGAGACGTCGCGCAGGCGCGAGAAGCTTTCGTAGAAGATCGTCTTGCGCTGGGGCAGGGACACGACCGGCTGAAGGTACAGGTCG
The DNA here is from genome assembly GCF_032490435.1 of Asticcacaulis aquihabitans. Classification (NCBI taxonomy): domain Bacteria; kingdom Pseudomonadati; phylum Pseudomonadota; class Alphaproteobacteria; order Caulobacterales; family Caulobacteraceae; genus Asticcacaulis; species Asticcacaulis aquihabitans. The sequence continues at coordinate 41,333 of NZ_JAVGWM010000006.1, read as the reverse complement.
ACACGATTGGCAATCAGCGCTTCGCGTATCGTCTCGATCAGGGCCAGAGCCTGGGCTTCCTTGTGGTTCATGGCAGGGGAACCATGAAGCGGCACGACTGTCGGCGCGGCGCGCCATTCGTTCATGCGGTCCTCTATGCTTTCCCCCAGTTTCATAACCAGGTCCTCGAGCATCTTGACTTCAGAGGTCAGTTCTTCGGACCGCGACGTGCGCTGGTTTTGCACACGGTCGGCCAGTTCGATCATGTCCTTTTGGGTCGAATCGATGGCGTCAACCATCAGGCGGTGCGCTTCACGCACGTTTTCAACATCACGGGTGATACGCCGTTCGGCCAGTTGCTGGGACGCATAGGCGTGAAATGACAGGCAGACACCGAGGACACCGGCTAGAACAGCGATCGCAGCCCCGCCGTCGGAACCGCCCTTCCATACCATTGCCGCCACGCTGGCGCTCAGCAGTATGTAGGTCAAGACAAGAATGGCCGGGGTAAATCTGCCCATAGGAGGTCCCAAATCGCCAAAAGTGGCATAGAATCTTATGCCAACTATGAATTGATTCAACAAGGAGGCAAATAGGCGTTAACACTTATTAACAGCGGCGTTAGAGGGCGCCGTCCGTATTTCGACGCAATGGGCCACTGTATGACGCGTCATTGGTGCGGCGGCGATCGGGGCCGAAATAGGTTCTACACCGGATAAATGGCCGTGGCCGCATAATAACCGAGTCCATCCGTCCCAGCAGGGCGCGCGCGGTCAGCGGTTTAACGACGAATTCGTTGACGCCCGAATCACGCGCTTGAATGACACGCGATCGTTCGGAATGGCCGGTGATCATGATGATGGGCAGGTAGGGATTGGACGAATCCGACGCGTTACGCAGCATCTTTGTGAATTCCACACCGTCGATCGGGTCCATATTGAAGTCAACCAGAGCGATATCGGCAGGGTATTGGCGGAGCATGTCCAACCCTTCGGCGCCGTCGCGCGCTTCACGCACGTTGCGGATACCCGACCCCTTGAGAATCGCGGTGACGATTGAGCGCATATGCTGATTATCTTCGATCAGCAAAATTTTTAAGCTGCTGTAATCGGCCATGGGTTCAATTGAAGGATTTGAAAAGACGGACGTTTTTATTAGGTTGTTATTGCGAACGCGTCTGACTGATAAGCGGAATGCGGATTTGTTTTCAAGCGAATAATTCAGGCGCTGACGTCAAAAATCTCTAATGCGGACGGATATCGTCAAGGTCGAGACGACGCATCGCCTTGCGCGAGAAGGGTTTGGCACAAACAACGCCTTTTGCGAAAAATAAATTGCGACCTAAGGTCAACCGACCATCAAGCTGGGGTCCATGCGGCGATCGCCCCATTTCAACCGCCAGCATAGGTGCGGACCGGTGGCGCGGCCTTTCGCGCCAACCTTGCCGATGACCTGTGTTTGACGGACATGGTCTCCTTTTTTGACGAGAAGCTCCGACTGGTGCAGGTACATGGAAATTACACCCTGGCCATGGTCGATAAGCGTAAGACCGCCTTCGTAGAAGAGGTCGGGCTCGGCCAGAACAACGAGGCCGGCTTGGGGGGCATATACGGGAGTGCCGACCGGTGCAGCCATATCAAAACCGTAGTGCGGGCTTTTGGGCACCCCGTTCAGCACACGCTGATTCCCGAAGTGGCCGGAGACCTGAAATTTTTTAAGGGGGTAGATGAAGCCGCCCTTGAAATAATCGCTGCTGTCGCGGCTGGCAAAGGCGACATTTTTCAGGGCGGCGTCCCGCTTGATGCGTTCCAGATTGGCCGGATCGGTCGGGGTCACCGTCTCCGGCGGCAGGCCATCGACGTGTTGTAGATCGTAGGTCGTCGGCGCAATGTCGAAGCGCGTCAAGTCTGTGCGCGTCGGTGTGCGTATTTCCAGACTACAGGTCGGCACAGAATCACGATCAAAACCGACATAGAACCAGCCTGTTTCAGAGGTGCGACCGCGCATGAAACCGTCAACCCACAGTTCCGCGTTGGGGGCGCCGCGGCCGATGCAATAACCGCTTTGCTGGAACTTGCCCCGCAATCCGAACGGCAAGGCCGGCTGCGGGGGGGCCGCATTCAGGAGTCCCGGAAAGGATGCGCCAGCCGCAGCGGCGCCGAGACTCAGCAGAGATCTTCGGTTTAGCCCTTGGCCGACGTGGGGTTTAAGCTTTTCCAACGTTGCAAGGCCTCCTCTGGGCCGGCGAAGGCTTCCTGGGTACGCGGGTTCCAGTATTTGAGCGCCTCAAGCGGAACCTGCTTGCCGGAAATGGCACAGATCACAAACTTTCCGGGGCGCATGACCGTGTAATCGGCGTCGCTGTAATGCAGGATGGCCTGGCCGGGCAGGGGAGTGGAGGGCATATGCATATTCATACCCGCAACATAAGCTTCAGTCCGGCGACGATCAAGGGAGAACTTGGTCAGTGCGGATGGCTAAAACAGGCTGCCCTGGTCGGGCGCGCCAGGTTTGGCCTTGGGGGATACCGGTTTCGCCGCGGGCTTCGGTGACGCGCCAGCGCTTCCGGCGATGACGTCCAGCGTCTGATTGTCCTTGAACGTCAGAACCAGTTCGTCGCCGTTGTCGACGCCAACGGGCGATTTGACGAGTGCGCCATCGCGCCGGTTGACCCGTGCGAAGCCGAGATCGAGCGGACGGTCAGGGTTCAGGCTAAGACGCAATTGTTCAAGTTGTTTAACGCGTTCCTCGCGTTGTTTCAGATCGCGCGTGAAGGCTTCGGGCAGGCGTCGCGCCAGGTCCGGCAGGCGTTGACCGCGCTGTTCGACCAGGCGTTTCAGCGCCTCACGCAAACGCCGGTCCAGTTCCGGCAGACGTTCCCCCTTCTTTTCCGCGCAACGGACAAAGGCTTCAGTCATGCGCTTCTCCAGCGCCGGCAGACGGGCGTGGCTTTCGGCCTGATCGATCAGGCGCGTTCCGCCACGCGACAGGCGCTCACCGAACTGGTTCAGACGGTCCTTTTTCAGCTGGTATTCCCGTTCCAGCAGGCTAGGCGTAAAGCGGCCGGAAATGCCGACAAAAGCCGTCCGGTGCAGGTTGAGGTTTTGCAGCAGGCCGCCATCCAGGCGGTGCGCGACGTAATCGAGCCGTTGTTGGGCTGTATTGATCAGGTCGAGTGGCTTGGGCAGGGTGCGCGCCAGCATGATCAGCCGTTCGCGGCGGCTTTCCAGTCCGCGCGACATGCAAGCTTGCCTTCGGCGCTCGAGATCAGCGGTAAAGGCGCGCAGTTCACCGATGACCGGCGTTGCCATTTCGGCGGCACCTGTCGGGGTCGGCGCTCGGCGGTCGCTGACATAATCGATCAAGGTTGTGTCGGTTTCGTGCCCGACGGCGGAGATGATGGGGATGGTGCAGGCATGAACGGCGCGCGCCATCTCTTCGCTATTGAAGGCCCACAGATCCTCCACTGAACCGCCACCGCGCGCGACGATCAGCACGTCCGGGCGGGGCAGGGCCGGGTCGTTCTGAAAGCCGCGCAGGGCGCCGATGACCTGGGGGATGGCGGCATCGCCCTGAACAATGACCGGCCAGACAATGACGCGGCACGGCCAGCGGTCACGAATCCGGTGAAGTATGTCACGGATGACAGCGCCCGTGGGCGAGGTAATAACGCCGATGGTTCGGGGCGCGTAGGGCAACGGCTTCTTTTTGGCGGGATCGAACAGCCCTTCGCCGTGCAACTTCTTCTTGATGCGATCGAGTTGCGCCAGAAGCGCACCGACGCCGGCGACTTCCATCGCTTCTATAACAATCTGGTATTTCGACGATGCGGGAAAGGTGGTGATCTTGCCGGTGACAATGACTTCCAGTCCCTGGTCGGGCTGAGCCTGTAAGCGGCTGACATTGCCTTTCCAGATGACGCCGTCAATGGCCGCCTTGTCGTCCTTGAGCGTCAGATAGACGTGTCCGGAACTGTGGCGGGTAACCTTGGAAATTTCACCGCGCAAACGCACATGGTCATAGGTCGTCTCAAGGGTGCGTTTCAGGGCACCCGCCAGTTCCGAGACGGAATAGGCCTGTGCATTGGTTTGAAGGCCCTGTGTCTGAAGAGACTGAGGTGTCGAATCGGCGGAGGAGTAGAGGTCGTTGGCCATGCTGTCAGTTTAGAGCGCTTCCCGATGCCGTGTCAGCTCTTTTTGAGTAGCTGGAGGGTAAAACAAAAAGACAAATCGCTGCCCAGAGCACGAGCGTTGAGCAAATCCGGCAGTAAACGCGCGGTGTCTATAAATCTTTAGCGTTTTTTCAATCATGACAACATAGGGTAGGGCCTTTAGTATTCACGATCAGAGCGTGCCTTATGAGTCAATTTAAGCTACCCTTGGACGTGGATGTCAGCCGTCATGCGGCGTTTTACCAACCGGACGTCTCCGAGGTGGAGCCGGATTACGGTTTCGATCACCTGACTAGCCTGGCCGCAGACATCTTTGACGCGCCCATAGCGCTTATTTCGCTGATCGATGGCGAGGAGCATACCTTCATTTCCTCTGTTGGCGTGTCGTTCCAATCGATTCCGGCGAAAATCTCCTTTTGCGAACATACTGTGCGACTAGGCGACGTGCTGGTGGTTTCCGACGCCAGGCTGGATACGCGCTTCACTGAAAATCCGTTCGTCAAGGGCGCGCCTTACATCCGCTTTTACGCGGGTGCGCCGTTGCGTTACGAAGGTGTACTGATCGGCAGTTTCTGTGTGATTGATACCAAACCGCGCACTGATTTTGATGAGGTGCAAAAGCGGCGCTTGCAAAAACTGGCGGACAGCGTATCGGGTCTTCTGACGCTGCGTAAGACGGATGCGCTCAGGAAAGCGGCTATCCGCAAATTGCAGGAAACCCAGCGTAAGTTAGAGCTGATGGAAGAGGTCGCCGGCGTCGGCTACTGGCACATCAACGCCAGAACGCGCGAAGCCTTCTGGTCACGCGGCGTATATGCTATCCACGGCCTGAGCCGCGATACCTTCCAGCCGACGGTGGAAGACGGCGTTCAGCTCTTCCATCCCGACGATCGCGATGCCGTGTCGCGCTGCGTACACGAGGCGATGCAGACGGGACGCGATTTCACCTTCGAGCGGCGTCTCATCCGGTCTGACGGAGAAGAGCGAATCGTCTATTCGAAGGGTGGTGTCGAAATGGGCGAGGACGGCACGCCTGACTTTATTTTCGGCATTTTGCAGGACATTACGGAACAGGCGCATTTGGAAGACAACCTGCGCGCCGCCAAGGAAAATGCGGAGGCCCACCAGTTGGCCAAGTCGGACTTCCTGTCCAATATGAGCCATGAAATCCGCACGCCCCTGACCACCATTCTCGGCTATGCCACCTTGCTGAATAGCGTCGCCGACATGCCCAAGGATGCCCGCCACTATGTCGGCCGCATCAACAAGGCCGGTGAGGCCTTGCTTAGCCTGATCACGGACATTCTTGACTTTTCAAAGCTTGAGGCAGGACAGGTCAAGCTGGACCCGCAGCCGACCGATCTGCGCAGTCTTGCCAGCGACATCATTGATCAGTTCGCCAGCCTGACGGAGAGCCGAAACATAGACATTGGCGTGGACTATGACCAGGCGTCACCCGTTTGGTTGCGGATAGATGATCTGCGTATCCGCCAGGTACTCTATAATCTGGTCGGCAATGCGTGCAAATTTACTCAGAAGGGCTTTGTCCGCCTAAGCGCCCAGGTATTGCCTGGACGCAAGGGTGCGACCTTGCGGGTCGAAGTCCGCGACAGTGGCCCCGGTCTGACGACCCAACAGCAAACCCGTTTGTTCACCCGCTTCAACCAGATCGACAATAGCATCAACCGTAAATATGGCGGTTCGGGCCTGGGGCTGTCCATCTGCTATGAAATCATCAAGTTGATGAAGGGCGAAATCGGCGTCAATTCGACCCCGGGCGAAGGCAGCTGCTTCTGGTTCGAAATTCCCGTCACTATCGCCGCGGCACCCGGGGTGGCGAAGGCGAAGGATGACTTAAAGCCTGTATTTCTCGAAGATCGCAAAGTCTTAATCGTCGACGACCATCCGATAAACCGCGAGCTTATCCGCCTGCTTCTGACCGACTCAGGACTTGAAATCTTCGAAGTTTGTGATGGTCAGGAAGCGCTCGATATTTGCGAAACCCAGCATTTCGATTTGATTTTCATGGATATTCAAATGCCGGTTATGGACGGCATTACCGCTACGCGACGTATACGCGAAACGAGCCTATTGAATGGCGACACGCCAATCGTGGCCTTGAGCGCGGCGGCCCAGACCAAGCTGTCGGATGATACACGCGGGCAGGGTTTCACACATGTCCTGACCAAGCCGATCGATATGCCGCAGTTTTTCAGTACCTTGCATACCTGTCTTGAAGGTACGGTGACGCCGCATAGGCTGGCCAGTTAAACCGGCGATTGATAGAGTCATTATAATCAAAACCATACGGGCAGGCCTTACCATCTGCTTTGCATGACGTGGCGGCTTTTTTTGCCGCCGGTGCAAAAGGGGGCTTGACCCGGCGGCTGTCGTGGGGGAAGCGGAAACCATGAATATTCTGCTGATCGGTTCGGGCGGCCGCGAACACGCCCTGGCATGGAAAATCGCCCAGTCACCGCTGTGCCAGCGTCTGGTCATCGCGCCGGGCAATCCCGGTATGGCGGCGCTTGGTGAATGCCGTGACGTCAAGGCGACCGATGTTGTAGGGCTCGTCGTATTGGCGCGGGAAATCGCCGCCGATCTGGTCGTCGTTGGACCGGAAAGCGCATTGGCCGAGGGATTGGCGGACGGCATGGCCCTGGCCGGTATCCCGTGTTTCGGCCCGATGAAAAAGGCGGCCCAACTGGAAGCGTCCAAGGCTTTCACCAAGGATTTCTGCAAGCGTCACAATATCCCGACGGCGCAATCGGAAACCTTCGACAATGCGGCCGAGGCGCGCGCCTTCCTCAAAACCTATAGTCCGCCCTATGTCATCAAGGCGGACGGCCTGGCGGCCGGCAAGGGCGTTGCCATTTCGCCAGACTATCAGGACGCGGTCGCAGAGATTGAAGCGATGCTGGGCGGGCGTTATGGACCGGCCAGCTCCAACATCGTCATCGAGGAATTCATGACCGGCGAGGAGGCATCCGTCTTCGCCCTGTGCGACGGTGAAACGGCGATGCTTTTCGGCTGGGCCCAGGATCACAAGCGCGCCTTTGACGGCGATACCGGGCCAAATACCGGCGGCATGGGCACCTATAGTCCAGCGCCGGTGGTGACGCCGGACCTTCTGCGGGTGACGCAAAATGACATTTTGGCGCCGACCATGGCGGGTATGAAGGCGGAAGGTAATCCTTACAAGGGCGTGCTTTATGCCGGTTTAATGATTGAAGACGGCAAGCCACGCCTGGTCGAATACAATGCACGGTTTGGCGATCCGGAATGCCAGGTTTTGATGTTGCGTCTGAAAAGCGACATCGTGCCCTATCTCATGGCAGCGGCCACGGGCGGGCTAAAGCAGCTTCCGCCGCCGGAATGGCATGATGAGCCCGCCGTCTGTGTTGTCTATGCGGCCAAGGGCTATCCCGACAGTCCATTGTCAGGATCCATCATTCGCGGTGCCGAGCAGGATTTCGGCCGTGACGTCACCGTATTCCACGCCGGTACCAGCCGTGACGCCGATGGCAACCTGCGCGCGGCCGGCGGGCGCGTGCTCAATATCTGCGCGCGGGGCAAGACCTTGCAGGACGCCCGTGACAAGGCCTACGCGGCGATAAACCAGATCGACTGGCCGGGCGGCTTCTACCGCACGGATATTGCCTGGCGCGCGCTCTAAGCGTTACCCGATCTGCTTGGGATCGCCCTAAACAGGCGGCCCCTGCACCATATAGGTGAACGGCTTACCGCGCGATTCCGGCTCCCAGCCATCGGCTATGGCCTTGCCGATCTGCACGGCTATGTCCTGCTTATTGATAACCGGTCTCTGGGCATGGCGGCTGGGCTTGGGGAACGGATACTCGATCAGAAGAATCTTTTGCGGGTTCTCCTCATGTTGCACCGATATGCATAAACCCTTGCCGCCATCCACCGTGGCCCATTGGGGCTCACGGTGGATATGCCAGCGGTACTTGACGCCGTCGACCGTGGCGACGTCTTCCATTTGTCGTTTCGCTTTCGCGACCATTACTTGCCTTTGGGGATGAGAGCGTCGAGAATCGGTTTCACCCATACCTTCTTTTCGGCGTCATAAACACCGAAACCGCCATCCCAATACCAGTAAGCTGTGGCAAAACCGTGCTTGTGGGCCGATTCGGATACCGCCTTGGTCCAGGCGGCGCGGTCTTCCAGGGTACCATACTTATCATAGGCGCCGAATTCGCCCAGGAAGATCGGACGATTGGCGGCCTGGGACCATAACAGCACCTTGGCAAAATCGTCATCAATGGTTTTCAGTTCCGCCGCCGTGCCAGTCCAGCGCACATTCTTGGTCTTTTCCAACTCCGGTCCCGCCCAGTTAGCGCCCTGATGCGTAAAGGTCATCGGGTCGTAATAGTGGAAGGTGATGATGAGGTGCTTGTCATTGACCGGAAGCTTAAGCAGGCCGAGGTCGTTGCGGCTGTTCCAGTGCGTCGGGCCGACGATCACGTTGCGCTGCGGGTTGCTCTCGCGAATGATGCCGAGCAAGTCGATCAGCCATGAATTCCAGATCTTGTCATCGACCTGACCGTTTGGCTCATTGAGCAGTTCGAAAATGACGCTGTTGGGGGCGCTTTTGAAATGATCGGACAACTCGTACCAAACATTGGCGAGGTTCCCGGCGCATTCGTCGGCGTTCTTGGCGCAAATTTCGAAATCGTGTTCGTCCAGAATGACGATGAGATTGTTCGCCAAGGCCGCGCCGACGACCTGATCCAGACGCTTGAAATAGTCGGCGGTCAGGTGCCCGTCCTTGGTCAGATGCTTGAAGGCAAACAAGGGAATACGCACCGTCGAAAAGCCGGCTGCCCGAATCTTGGCGAAATCGGTCATGCTGAACTTGGTCTGGTCGCCATCCCAATAAGGGTCATAACCGCCGATGACGTTGACGCCGGCGGCCATGCGCTGGACCTGGACTTCAGGCGAGATCGGTTCGAATTTGGCATTACTATTGGCGAAGCTGTTATAGCTATCGATCTGCTGCTTGGCGATTTCCAGGCCGCGGTCGGCGCGCATGGTCGGCGCATCCGGGGTGATCGGTGTCTGGGCCTGGGACGTGAAGGGGGCGCACGCCAGAACGGCGGCGAGGCTGAGAAGAGAAACGATGCGCATGTGACTATTCCTTATTGGCGGTCGTGTTGGGAATAAGGGCATTGAGAATGGGTTTGACCCATTGCTGTTTTTTGAAGTCGTAAACGATGAAATCGCTCGAAAATTGCCAGTAGGCAAAGGCAAAGCCGTGCGCTTCGGCGGCGCGGGCCACCGCATTGGTCCATACGACCCGGTCGGCCATAGCCGCCCTGTCATAGGCGCCGAATTCGCCGAGCAGGATCGGCCGGTCATGTGTGACGGACCAGGCCTTGACCGCATCGAAATCCTTGCCGATTTCAGCGATTTCCGCGGGCGTACCGAAGTGGATGTCACGAAGGGCAGTGATTTCTGGCGGCGCCCAGGACGCGCCTTGGTGGGTGAAGCGGAACGGATCGTAATAATGGAAGGTAACGATGATGTGCCGATCCGCTTCCGGCAGCTTCAGGTCGTCCAGATCATTGCGGCTGTTCCAATGGGTTGGCCCGATAATGACGTTGCGTGTCGGGTTGCTGGCGCGTACGACGGCCAGTACCTGCGGGAAAATCTCGTTCCATACCGCGCCGTTCAACGCGTCATGTGGTTCGTTCAACAATTCGAAAATAACACTGTTGGGTTCGTCGGCATATCGCGTTGCCAGTTGCGACCAGACATTACGCAAATTGGCGCCACACGCCTTCGCGTCTTTCGAACACGCATCGAAGTCGTGTTCGTCCAGGATGACGGTCAGATTGTACTTCTTGCCCATCTCGACCACCCAGTCGAGCTTCTTAAGCCATGCCGGATCGAGCCGTCCGTCTTGGTCCATATGCTTGAAGGTGAAGAGGACGACGCGAATGGTTTTGAAGCCCGCCTCGTGTATCGCCTTGAAATGCGCTTCCTTGTAATTGCCCTTGTCGCCGTCTTGCCAATACGGATCGTAGCCGATGATATTGACGCCCGGTCCCATGGCCGCCACTTGATCGGCGGCCGAAATGTCAACGAAGGGCTTACTCTGAGCGGCGGCGGAGGTTGCGCCAGCCGCAAGGGCAAGCGCCAGGGTTATCCCCGCAGAGCGTTTGAGCATGGATCTTCTCCCAAGTTATAATTTTTATTTTTATTTTATCGGAACGTAGCCTGACGCTCGACATATATCAAGAGCGGCGGTTTCGCCTGGCGACGGCGTCCATCACCGCGGCGACAAGCCCTGGTTCATCATCGAATTTGGCGGTGATCGGCAAACTGGCGACCCGCTCGCGCCAACCCACATCCAGCTTCACCCAGTCCTTCTGGGTCGTGATCAGGCGGGCGTCGGACGCTAAGGCCCGGGCGGCGAGGCGTTCCAGGTCTGTGTCGCTGAGAGCAGCGTGATCGGGAAAGCCGGCAAAGCCCGCCACATCGTATCCTTCGTTCCGAAGGGTGATTTCAAATTTCCACGGCTTGGCGATGGCGGCGAAGCCGAATACCGGCGCGGGTATGGCCGGCGCGTGGGCCTGCAAACGGGCCACGAAGACTGGTATATCGCCGAGTAGCGAGATCAGGGCGTCGTCCGGCTGCGCGTCGTCATCTGGCATCCAGAGGACGCACATGTCGGCGCGAGCTAAACCTTCGCGCAACGGCTCACGCATCGGTCCATAAGGGCACACGCCGCCGTCGCCAAACGGCCAGGCGCCGTTTCGCGTGTCGCCGTCGATAACCAGTATATGCAAATCCTTGGCGATCCGGAGGTTTTGATGGGCGTCGTCGACAACGACTATGGTAGGCTTGGGCTGCTTTCGTACCTGTTCGATCAGCCGCAGGCCCGCAGCGCGATCCGTGGCTATGACGAAGGGATGATTTTGGGCCAGCATCAACGGCTCATCGCCGACTTCGGCGGCCGTATGGGTAGCGGGGTCGACGCGTACGGGGCCCGCTAGGCTGCCGCCATGGCCGCGCGACAAGCCCCACGCGTCCGGCGCCAACAGGGTAAGCAATTCATCGGCGATCGGCGTCTTGCCCGATCCCCCCAAGGTCAGGTTGCCGATACTGATCACGAACAGGCTGGATCGATAGGGTTTTGCCTTCGCTCGTTTTACCGCATTGACGGCGCGCCAGACGAGTGAGAGAGGCCAGAGGATCGGCCGCCACCATGGGGCGCCGGCCGCGCCTTTTTTATACCACCAATCGGGTGTTCGGATCATGGCGCGGCTTTGGGCAGTAAGGGCACCAACGCGGCCCAGACGACATCCAGGGTATTGGCTTCGCGTCCACTGAGCGCGATGGCTTTCTGATCGGCCGCGCGGACAGCTTCTGGGTGCTTGCGCAACTGACTGAGAAGGAAGCCCAATTCGGTCGGCCCCTGGACGCGCCATCCGGCGTCTTCGTGCAGCAGGTCGGAATAGATGCCGCCCCAGTTCGAGGTGTCTGGGCCGGTAATGACCGCCTTGCCCAGCCGGGCGGCTTCCAGGGGGTTATGGCCGCCTATGCCCTCCAGAAAGCTGCCGCCCATGATGGTGATATCGGCGATGCTGAAGAACAGACCCAGTTCGCCCAAGGTGTCGGCGAGATAGACATGGGTGTGGGAGGTGACCTCTTCGCCCATGGAGCGCTGCGCCACCTTGAGGCCCAGCGATTCCAGATCGGCGCGGATATCCCCGGCGCGTATCGGGTGCCGGGGCGCCAGTATCAGCAGATCGCCGCCCCACAGGGCCGGTTCCAGCGCCTTGGCGATCAGGCCATCCTCGCCATAATGGGTGCTGGCGGCCAGATAAACAAACTGCTTGCCGATCAGCCGCCGCAAATCGGCCAAAGCGCCCGGATCGACGGGAAGAGGGGCGCCGACCGTCTTGAGATTTGCGCGGCGGCCGGGCGTGACACCCATGGCGGTCAGGCGATCCTCGCTGGCCTTGTCCTGTGCCATGATCAAGGCATAACCGCCAAGCAGGGTCGTCATACCCCGCTTGAAACGCTGCCATCCCTTGAAGGTTTTTTCGGTGATACGGGCGCTGAGCAGGGCATGTGGTACGCCCCGGGCGGTCAGTTCACGCAATTGCGTCGGCCAGATGTCGCTTTCGATAAAGATGGCGAGATCGGGCCGCCAATGATCGAGGAAGCTCCTGACGGCCTGGGGGGTGTCTATGGGGGCGAACTGATGGATCACCCCGGATGGTAGCCGCTTTGCCAATATATCGGCAGAGGTCGTCGTGGCGGACGTGATGAGTACGCGCAAATCCGGCCGCTCTTCGGCCAGTACGACGATGACGGGTAGGGCCGAAAGGCTTTCACCAACACTGACGCCGTGAAACCAGATCAATGGGCCTTCGGGGCGTGGCGTCGTGGTTTTGCCCAGCCGCTCTGTAAATCGTTCGGGATGCTCCTTGCCTTGTCGTACGCGACGCTTCAACAGACCCGGCGCCAGAGCGTGGGCTACGCCCATCAATCGTTGATAGATGGCCAGGGTGTAGCTCATGGCGTCAACCCCAGCAGGCGGTCGGCTTGGTCCGTAACAGCAGTCAATGCCTGTTCCGCCTGGAGCCGCAGGGTTTCGAGACCGTCATCGTCGATATCGGCGGGTACGGGCGGCAACACGCCCCAGACCATGGCTCCCCGTGTGAAGGGCAACGGAATGCGCATTCGGTCCCAGGTGTTGAATTCGAGATAGTTTCGCGTCGATTGTCCGAGAAGGACCAGCGGCGCCTGGCTCATCTGCGACAGCTTCAGCGAGCCTTCGGTCATTACCCGGGCAGGCCCTCGTGGACCGTCCGGCGTCATGGCAACGCAACGCCCGCCGGTGTCCTTGTCGCCACGTATCCACCGGATCAGGTCGCGAAAAGCCTGGGCGCCGCCCTTGTTCTTGGTTGGATCGGACTTCTTGGCCGAAGACCCTCGGATCGAATGGTAGCCGAAGCGGGTATTGATCTTCATGCTGACATCGCCGCTCTTGGACATAGAGGCCAGGACGCAGACGGGCTGCGCGCGCGGACGCGGCCAAGAGGCATGACCCAGGTGCAGCCGGCCGTGCCAGAACATGAGTACGACAGGGCCGTGACCGTCCCATATCTGCTCAACGGGTGCCTGACCTTCGACCTGCCACCGTGTTGTCTTGTAACAGAATTTCAGATAGCCAACCAAGGTGTTGGCGATCAGGTCCTGCATGAATTCCGATTGGAGAATAGTCTTCATGCCGTCACCGCGCCGTCTGCGACCGGCACCTCTGGTACGGACGTGCCGAACTGCTGCGCCGCCAGGGTGGCATAGAGGCCGCCCTGCGCCAGTAACTGATCGTGGGTACCCCGTTCAACGATTTCGCCCTGGTCGAGGACCAAGATTTGATCGGCATGACGAATTGTCGACAATCGATGCGCGATGAGGAAGGTCGTGCGTCCCGCCATGAGACGTTCCAGGGCGTCCTGCACCTTCAGTTCGGATTGGGTGTCGAGCGCCGAGGTCGCTTCGTCGAGCAGGAGAAGGGGCGCATTTTTCAAAAAGGCCCTGGCGATGGCGATGCGTTGCTTCTGGCCGCCCGACAGCCGAGATCCGGCTTCTCCGACACGGGTGTCGTAGCCTTTTGGCAGGGTGCGGATGAACTCGTCAGCGGCGGCATCCCGAGCAGCCTGTTCGATGTCAGCGTCGCTGGCCCCGGTATTGCCGTAAGCGATATTGGCGCGGATGGTATCGTCAAACAGGAACGGGTCCTGGGTCACCAGCGCGATGCGGCTGCGCAGGCCCGGGATCGATAAATTACGGTACGGTTGATCGTCGAAGCGGATGTCGCCGGATGTCAGGTCATAAAAGCGTGGAATCAAATTAAGCAATGTTGATTTTCCCGACCCGGAGGGGCCGACCAGCGCGATGCTTTGCCCTGCGGTAGCGGTGAAGCTGACGTTGCGCAGAACTGGGGCGTCGCCGTAGGAAAAGCCGGCGCGGTCAAAGCTAATGGATTTAAAGTCGCGCGATAGCGGCTTGGCGTCGGTCGTTTCGGTAATTTCGGGCTCGATGTCCAGCGCGGCGAACAGGCGGCGGGCCGCCGTTATGCCCTGGGTGAAGGTGCCTTGCAATCCGGCCAGTTGGCGCAGGGATTGGCTGGCTGTACCGAGCGCGGCGATGTAGGCGAACATATCGCCTATGGTGATATGGCCCGATTGCGCCCGCCAGCCGGCGAAGGCCAGGATGCCAGCCAGCAAGACCGCGGTCAGGACTTCTGTGGCCGGTGCGGCCATCGAGCGCGCATTGGCGGCCTTGATCAGGAAGGTTTGGCGGCGACTGATAACTTCGCCCACGCGCGCTTCTTCCTGCACTTCCTGGTTGGCGATTTTGATGATCTTGACGCCATCCAGGCTTTCCATCACGGCGGTGGACAGGTTCGAGGTTTCACCCATAGCCCCTTGGGCCGCGCGCTGCGTTGCCTTAAGGTACTTGCCCATGACGGCGGCGATCAAGGGGGCAATCAGCAGAACCAGCAGCGTCATCGACCAGTCGGTCCAGATCATGAAGGCGAGATTTCCCAGCACGAGCAGCAGTGCCTGAACATATTGCACCAGACCCGTCGATGCCGCATCACGAACCTGATCCGCATCGTAAAGAACTGACGATAAGTATTGACCAGAATGAGCTTTTTGCAGATGCCCGAGGTCGGCGCGAACCAGACGCGAGAACAGTTGCTCCTGAATCCGCCCAACCAGTTGGTTGCCAATGCGGTTCAATGACGTGGTCAGCCCGCGCTGGCCGGCGAAGCGCAACAGCCCCAGCAGGATAATAACGGCAGGCACCGACAGAAGTGGGGCAACCTTAAGCCACTCCGGCAGGCGAGGTGTGACCTTGTCGGCAGGGCTGTTGATATGGAACAGAAGGTTTATTGCCGGATTAAGCCACCCGACCAGAAGCGTAGTCGTCAGTGCGACCAGGACGGCGCAGGCCAGGGCGACGCCTAACAAACGCTTTTGCGGCGCCAGATATTGCACCCACACGCGGCCTATAAGCACTTTCGTGCTCATCTCGGCAGGGGCGGGGGCGGGTGAGGTCATTGTTCGGCGGTCTGGAAAAAGCTTTGTGAGCGTTTATATAGGGTTATGCGACAATTCTGTAAGTCTGTCGCGCATTTATGTGTTAATGGCGAGGCGATTCCGCGCCAGAGGTTCAAATTGAAACTGCTCCCGAAAAAAGAACACAAGAAGCCGTTTCCAACGGATACCGCGTGGGGGCTGTTTACCACCTACCTGCACTACCTGTGGGCTGACCATGCCTATTTGCGGCTTGGCTTCACCAATGCGCACTGGATCGGTCCGGACATGGTGCGGACGAATCAGCCGTGGCCGTTCCAACTGGCGTGGTGGAAGAAGCAGGGCGTCAAGACAGTTATCAACCTGCGCGGCGGCAAGGGGTCATTCTATTATCTTGAAAAGCACGCCTGCGAAAAACTGGGGCTCACCCTTGAGGACTTCGGATTGACCTCGCGCAGTCTGCCCACGGCGCAGGAACTCCAGGCGGCGAAGACCCTGTTCGAGCGTATCCAATATCCGGCCCTGCTCCATTGCAAGTCCGGTGCAGATCGTGCGGGAATGATGAGCGTGCTTTACCGGCATTTCCACCTTGGCGACCCGATTCGCGAGGCGGCCAAAGAATTGGGCCTGCGCACCCTGCACATGAAAGCCGGTCACACCGGCGTGCTTGATTACCTATTCGAAGTTTATCTGCGTGACATCGAACCCAAAGGCATAAGCTTCTGGGACTGGACGCAAGGGCCGGACTACGACCCCGATCGAATAAAATCCGATTTCAAGGCGAGCTGGTGGGGCACGCTTTTGACGGACAAGCTGTTGAGACGGGAATAAAAAAGCCGGCGGTAACGCCGGCTTTTGTCTTATTCGCCTGCTGTCGACGGATCGATCAGCTTGTGCGCATGAATGACGAAGTAACGCATCAAGGCATTGTCCACCGTCGATTGCGCCTTGGCGCGCCAGGCCAGTACCGCCTCGGCATTATTGGCGTAGGCACCAACGAATTCGATCTTTTTCAGATCCTTGAAAGTGGTGCCGGTCAGGTCGGTCAGTTCGCCGCCGATGACGATATGAAGAAGTTGTTTGTCGCTCATGTCTTTTTACTCTTAGAGGGTGGCCAGATGGGCACAACGCTCGATGATCTGGTCGAACAAGGGCGCGCCGGCGCATATCAGGCTGGGCTTGAGGCTGTCTATAGCATTGAATCCGTAAGGATTGCCTAAATGGTCCGAAACGACGGCGCCGGCCTCCTGGGCGATCAAAGTGGCGGCCGCCACGTCCCAGTCGCGTTTCGGGGTCAGGGCCAGGGTGAAATCGGCCTTGCCGGCAGCGACTCGGACCATACGGTAGGCGACCGATGGGCGGGAATGGACGCTAAGCCGCGGCCACGGCTGGGGCCATATGTCTTTTCCGAACAGACGGGAGTCGCCCAGAACTTCGGCGTCTTCCAGTTCCGCGCGCTGGCTGGCATGAATTATCTCGCCATTCAGCCAGGCACCTTCGCCAAAGGCTGCAGAATACATTTCGTGCGAATCGGGTGCGTAGACCACGGCGGCGACGGGCTGATTCGCCTCGATCACGGCCAGGGCTATGGTCCAGTATGGGCTGCCTTTGGACAGGCCCATCGTGCCGTCGATCGGGTCTAGCACAAAGGTGCGTAAGGACGTCAGGCGCTCGGCATTATCGGCTTCTTCTTCACTCTGCCAGCCGTAATCGGGGCGGGCAGCCAGAAGCGCTTCCTTCAGCCAGCGATTGACCTCAGTGTCGGCATTGGTGACGATGGACCCGTCGGACTTGTAGCGCGTGATCAGGCCGTTCGCTTTCAGGTGCTGAGCCAGGGCGCCGGCGCGGCGAACCTTGTCGACGATCAGTTCGAGGTCGGTCGCTTGCTCATCGCGCATCACTTGCCCCCGACGCTCATGGCTTCGATGAGGACGCTTGGTGCATCGACCGTGCCGCGGATTTCGAGGTCGCTGGCGGGCACAAGACGGCGGAACATGTCGATCAAGTTGCCAGCAACGGTAATTTCATTGACCGGGTAGGCGATGACGCCGTTTTCGAACCAGAAGCCCGATGCCCCGGCTGACCAGTCGCCGGTATCGGAGTTAAGGCTTGGGCCAAACATCGAGGTGACAATGACTCCGTTGCCTGCGTCGCGCATCAGGCTGTCGATGGATTGCGCACCGGCGCCAAGGGTAACGTTGTGGGTCGAAACGCCGGGCGCGCTGGCCAGACCGCGCGAGGCGTGGCCTGTCGATGGCATGCCCAGTTGCCTGCCGGCAGCGGTGTTGAGCAGCCATCCGGTAAGTACGCCGTTTTCAATAAGCGCGCGGCGGGTGACCGCAACCCCTTCGTCATCGAACAGGCAGGAGCCGAGGCCGCGTACCCGCAACGGATCATCGACAATCTGCACCGCGCTGTCGAACAGTTGCTGACCCAGCTTGTCTTTCAGGAAGCTGGAGCCGCGCGCGATGGCCGGTCCGGAAATAGCGCCCAGAAACTGGCTGACCAACGATTTGCTGATGCGGTTGTCGAAAATGACCGTGGTTTTCTGGCTGGCGAGCTTGCGAGCGCCAAGCGCCGCCAAGGCGCGTTCGGCGGCAACGCGTCCCATCTCGGCGACATCGGGCAAGTCGGCCGCGTGGCGGACAGAGCGGCCTTCGCCGTCACGTTCCATATTGCCAGCGGGATCGGTGGCGATGAAACGGCCGGACTGGAAAAACAGGCTGGTCCTATGCCCCCCGCCAAAGCCATCCGAGGTCAGCATGGACCACATATTCTGGACATAACCGGCGCTGGCGGCATCACTCTGGAGCGCCTCGCTTCCGGCTGCCAATCCGCCCGATTCTATGTCCAAGGCGCGCTGTTGCAGGCTTTCGGCGCTCAGATAGGTATCGTCATAGAGGTCGAGCGGTGTTTCCGGCCCTTTGAAGAGCAGGGTTGGATCCGCCAGGCTGGCATAGGGATCGTCGGGGGCCAGGCCCGCCATGATCACGGCGCGTTCGACCAGGCGATCCAGGGTGGGTTTGGAAAATTCCGAGACCGATACCACCGCCTGTTTGCGGCCGACAAAGACGCGCAAACCCAGGTCGAACGTTTCGTCGCGCTCTACGGTTTCGACTTCGCCCTTGCGCACGCCGACCGACAGGGAACGACTTTCTGCGAACACGGCTTCGGCGGCATCGGCGCCCGCCTTTCGCGCAGCGGATAAAAGGTCTTCCAGGCGCTGCATCTGGGCGTCGCGCTGGGCGGTGTCGGTATCGTTTCGCGTTTGCAACATGAAGAATCTATAGGCCGGCACCTTGTCTCAGGCAAGTCTCGTTTGTGACAATTCCGCGTCGAGAGGCGCGCGGCCATGTGACTTATTGCGCCTGCGTTTGGGGGTTAGCGGTTTTTTTAGGTGTCTCGCTTAGGGTGTGCGGTAAATGGGGGCCATGCCGGCCGTTCTGAAAACGAGAAACTGTCCGGGATGCCGTCTGCCATTACGTTTCTATCGCGACTTCTGACGCCCAAACGCTGGCTGCATCAGAAACATATCTCGCGAGCCGAGGCCATCGGCCTGAGCCAGGCCGAGGAAGTCGCGGCCATGAAGCCGATCGTTTCGAGCTTTTGCCTGATCATCGGCATCTATTACAGCGTCGTCACGGCCAACCGTTTCCTGACTGAGACGGGAGCGGCCTTATGGTTGATGTTTACCCTTTCGGCGGCAACCGTCTTAATCAGCTTCTATTTTCACTTCATCTACCTGAAGCGGGCACAAAAGGTCTACCAACTCAACGTGGCCAGCCTGGCGGTCAATCTGTTTCTGTTCACAAATCCGGTGGCGTTCCAGGCATTGCACTATGATCCTAAGCGTCTGGTATATTTCATATTCCTGACCCTGATGTTCGCGATGACCGGCATTTCGCTACGCGTCATCATTCCCAGCATTGTCGTCACTCTTGTTACCGTGGCGACTATGGCCTTGACGCACCAAGGATTCCTGTCGTTTGAAAACAGCGCCATGACCGCCGTCATGATTCCCACAGCCGTGATCCTTGCCATGGTCGTGCGTCAGACCTTATTCAGGGCGGTAGAATCGCGTGTCCGAGCGGAAAATCTTCGCGCAGAGGCCCAGTCCATGGCCGATAGCGACGTCCTGACGGGCCTGCCCAACCGGCGCAGCTTTTTCCGTGTCATTGAGACGGCTCTGCGACGGGTATCAGAAGGCGAGGCCTCGTTTCATCTGGCGCTTATCGACCTCGACGGCTTCAAGCCGATAAACGACATCTACGGCCACAGCGTCGGGGATACGCTGCTGATCGAAGTCGGTAGCCGACTGCGCCAGGTTTGCGGGGAACAGGCGTTCGTCGCGAGAATGGGAGGGGATGAATTCGCCATTATCCTCAACGGAGACGTGGACAAGGCGGCGTTGGATACTTTTGGCCGCCAGGTCTGCGATGCCTTGCGCGACACCTATTTCCTGGGCAGCGTCACCGCCAACATTTCCGGCAGCGTCGGCTTTGTCTGTTGCGATTCCGCGCAATTGACCGCCTCGCAATTGCTGGAACGCGCCGACTACGCCCTTTATTTCGCCAAGCAGAACCTGCGCGGTGCACCGGTCGTTTTTACTGAAAAGCATGAAGCCGAGATGCGCGATTTCAGCCAGGTTGACCAGGCTTTGCGCTCCAGCGATCTCGAAGCCGAATTGTCGATCATGTTCCAGCCGCAGGTCGATGTGGTCGAAAACCGCACCATCAGCTTCGAAGCCCTGGCGCGCTGGAATTCGGCCAAACTGGGCAGCGTTCGTCCGGATATTTTCATCAAGGCGGCCGAGCGGTCTGGCCTGATTACCGAAATCACGCTTCTGTTGTTGGAAAAATCGCTGACCGTGGTGCGGGGATGGCCCGAAGGCACCCGTGTGTCATTTAATCTATCGGCGCGGGATCTGCGCTCCGGGATATCCATCGCCAATATCTGCAATACGGTGCGACAGTCCGGCATCGACCCGCGTCGCATCGAATTTGAAATCACCGAAACCGCCATGCTGACCGATTTCGAGCAGGCCTGCGAGGCGTTGGCGCGGCTCAAGGCCATGGGCTGCCGCATCGCGGTGGATGATTTCGGGTCTGGCTATTCGTCCTTTAGCTATATCCACAGGTTGCCTGTGGACAAGATCAAGATTGATCGCAGCTTTGTCGTCCAGCTTCTACAGCATGGATCAGCCTTGAAAATTATCAAGACGATCATCGACTTGTGCCGGAATCTTAATCTTGATTGCGTTATCGAGGGCGTCGAAACCCAGGCGGAAATGAACAAGCTGGCCCAGGTAAGGGCGCGCTACATACAAGGCTACCTGTTCAGCAAGCCTTTGCCTGCCGAACAGGTTATTCCTTATCTCATGACCGAAGCCGCGCGCATCGAGTCGGCGCTGAAAGCGGGCTGACGACTAGTTGCCGATGACGATATTCGGCTTTTTCGGCGTTTTCATGCCCTCACCAAGGTAGAACCCGGTATGCGGGGGCTGGTTATAGGCTGTATTCTGCCAAGTGATCGATGCGCGGTACTGTGGATCCTGCATTAAGGTGACAAATCCGTAGGTCGTCGGAATTGGCGTCGAATAGACGCGCAGTTCGCTACTGTCGGCGCTACGCAATATGACCTCCTCGCGCCAGTCGCCCAGGATATCCGCCGATAAGGTTGGCGTAGACTTGGTGCCATTATTCGACATCATGCCTTCGGCGACCAGAAGCGGGCGGGTCTGTGACGTCGTCCAGTCCCACTTGGAAATTGTATTACCGTCAAGCAGTTCGCGCAGCAGGTCACCATCCCACCAGATGGCGAAATTGGTCTGGCGGGGCGCACGCTCGGCAATAGCTTCCCCTTTGATGTTGAAGAGTTGCGGCGAATTGCTGCCCCATACTTCGTCACCCGGATAGCGCGGGTCGATATCGGCGGACAGGCCGCGGCCCGTATCTTTTTCTGCGGCTTTTTTCCAGATGACTTCACCGGTGCGGGCGTCGAGCAGGGCCGAACCGATATAGCCATTGCGCTTCATATCCTCATGGACGCCGAACTTTTCCAGACCGGGACGCGTGGGGTCAAGATCGCCGACATGCATGGCGTCGCCATGAAACAGCTTAGCCGTCCATAACGGGATTCCGTCGTCATCTACAGCCATTGAGCCGTAGATGACCTCATCCTTACCGTCCGCATCGACATCGGCGATGCTGAGCTGATGGTTGCCTTGGCCGCTATAGCCATCACGCATGCCGGGCGCCGTCGAATCGAAGGTCCAACGGCGCGTCAGCTTACCGTTGCGGAAATCATAGGCGGCCAGGGTTGTGCGGCCATAATAGCCCCGCGCCATGACCGCGGAAGGATGCACGCCGTCGAGCCACGCCGTGCCAGCCAGATAGCGTTCGGAGCGGTTGCCGTAGCCGTCGCCCCAGACTTCCTTCATACGGTCCGGCGTGGGATTGTTGCCTTCCGGCACGCGGCTGGGCCAATAGGGGACCGTGTCCATTACGGCGCCGGTCTGGCCGTTGAAGACGCTGAGATATTCCGGGCCTTGCAGAATGCGTCCCTGCAATTGTGCCATCAGCTTGCCATCGGCGGTTTTCACCGAGCCGGTGCGATCGCCCTGTTCCAGTTCGCCGCCGCTCGACACCCAGTTGGCCTTGGCGTCGCCGACGACCTTGCCTAGACCATCGATCGTCCCGTCGGCCGTTTTCACGATCATTTCCGCCTTGCCGTCGCCGTCATAGTCGGCGACCTGGAATTGCGAATAGTGGGCGCCCGCACGGATGTTAGGCCCCATATTGATCCGCCACAGGCGCTTGCCTTCCAGGGTATAGGCATCGAAATAGACACGGCCCGTATAGCCGCCCTGGCTGTTGTCGTGGGCGTTGGTCGGCTCCCACTTCAATATGATCTCATAACGTCCGTCGCCGTCGAGATCGCCGACAGTGGCGTCGTTGGCTGTATAGGTGTAGGGCGCGCCGTCCGGGGTTACGCCGCCCGTGGGGATGTCGAGCGGGATAGACAAGTAGCCGTCGGCCCACACCTTTGCGACAGGGGACGGCGTGCTTTCCTTGCCCTTGACGATGGTCCTGACCGTATAGGTCGATGCGGGGGTACCCGTCCTGTCGAGATAGTTGCTGACACCGGCAATGGGCTTGCCATTCACCTTCTTGCCGTCACGGTAGAGATTGAAGGCCGTGCCATCGGCATCGTCGGCGAGTATGCGCCAACTGACCAACACGCCGTCGGCGCCTTTGACGGCGACCGTGCCGCGGTCAAGTTTTTCCAAATGGCGGGCCGGTGTTTCGGCCAGAGAGGCACCGGTCATAGACGCACCGGCCAGCGGCAGCAGGGCGGCGGTGAGCAGCAGGTTACGAATGCGCGACATGATATGTTTCCCTCCGATATTTGCATTTAACAGGCCGAAGCGGAAAATCCGTCATTAAAAATCATATTCACGCAAAATATTTCGTAATCGATCATTTCGCCGATTTGCCAAAGTTACATTGCGTTGCTAGCACTATCGATATGACCCTGCCTGACCCGCATAACACCCAGCTTGATAGTATTCTCGATACCATCAAAGGCGGCGTCCGTATCGACGCCGTGCTCGGCGCGGGCTCGCTGATCTGGGGCGGATTCGACATCCATTCCGATCTCGACCTTGTCATCATCGTCGCCGACGCCGAATATGAGGCGGTGATGGCGGCGCGCCAGACCTTTGCCGCAAGCCTGGGGGAACTGATAACGGCCTTTACCGGCGAACATGTCGGCGAGCCGCGCCTGCTGATCTGCCTCTATGGCCCGATGCTACTCCATGTCGATCTGAAATTTGTCCGCCTGTCCGACCTGACCCATATGGTCGAACGGCCGGCCATCCTGTGGGCGCGGGACGAGGCCGCTGTTACAGCCACGCTGGACAGGGCCGAAATCGTCTGGCCGGAAGCCGACGCCCAATGGTTCGAGGACCGTGTCTGGACGTGGCTGCATTATGGCGCCACCAAACTGCATCGCGGAGAATTGTTCGAGGCCATAGGCATGCTGGCCTTTTTGCAGGAACGTGTGCTGGGGCCGATGCTGATGCGGCGTGCCGGCCGGTTGCAACGCGGTGTCCGGCGCATCGAACAGGTGCCAGAAGCCGGGCGTTTGCAGGCGGTGCATGCTGCCTATGACGCCGTCGACATCGCCCGCGCGCTGAAGGCGGCCATGGCACTATATCTCGATCTGCGCGCAGATGCGCCGCCGGCACGTCCGGCTCCGCATATGCCGGACGCCATGCAGGCCTTTATCTGATCATTTCCAGATGGTCTTGCCGGAACCGGGGAGGCCCATCTCTTCCCATTTGGCCGAAACACGGTCGATGATGTCCTGCGCCATATAGAGCTTTTCGCCCCATTCGCGGTGGGTTTCCGGCACCCACTTGTTGGTGGCGTCGAGCCCGATCTTGGAGCCCAGGCCCGATTCCGGCGACGCGAAGTCGAGATAGTCGATCGGCGTGTTTTCAACCAGTGTGATGTCGCGGGCCGGATCCATGCGGGTTGATAGCGCCCACATCACGTCTTTCCAGTCGCGAGCGTTGATATCGTCATCAACGACGATAATCCATTTGGTGTACATGAACTGGCGCAGATACGACCAAGCGCCCATCATCACCCGCTTGGCGTGGCCCGGATAGGCCTTCTTCATCGAAATGACGGCGATACGGTAGCTGCACCCTTCCGGCGGCAACCAGAAATCGACGATTTCCGGAAACTGCTGCTGAATCAGAGGAATGAACACCTCGTTCAAGGCTTCGCCCAGGACGCTGGGCTCATCGGGCGGCCGGCCGGTAAAGGTGGACAGGTAGATCGGCTGCCGACGCATCGTAATTGCGGAGATCTTGAAGATCGGGAATTTTTCGACGCTGTTGTAATAGCCCGTATGGTCGCCATAGGGGCCTTCATCGGCATAATCGTCGAGCAGGACATGGCCTTCCAGCACGATTTCCGCATGGGCGGGTACCATCAGCGGCACGGTCTTGGCCGCGACCAGTTCAGCCTTTTGCCCACGCAGCAGGCCGGCGAACTGGTATTCGGACAGGGTGTCGGGTACGGGCGTGACGGCAGCGAGGATCAGGCCGGGATCGGCGCCCAGCACGGCGGCGGCGGGTAATGGTTCGCGCTTGCCCTCCGCTTTCCAGCGCCGATGATGCTGCGCCCCCCCGCGATGGGCCAGCCAGCGCATGATGGTGCGGTCCTTGCCCAAGACCTGCATGCGATAGATGCCGAGATTATAGTCGTCTTCGCGGGATTCCGACGGCCCCTTGGTGACGATCAGCGGCCAGGTGATGAGTGGGGCCGGTTCACCCGGCCAGCAGCCCTGGATCGGCAGGCGCGTCAGGTCGATATCGTCGCCGGTCAGGACAATCTCCTGAACCGGGGCGTTTTTTATCGTCTTGGGCCGCATGCCCATCACGGTCTTCGCCAAGGGCAGCATGTCGAACGCGTCCTTCAGGCCGCGCGGTGGTTCCGGTTGGCGCAGGAAGGCCAGAAGCTCGCCAACTTCGCGCAGCTCCGCACCTGTTGTGCGTTCCTTGCCTTCCAGGGTGACCCCCATGGCGACACGTTTGACATTGCCGAACAGGTTGACAAGCACAGGCATGGGCGAGGGCGTGCCATCTTCCAGGGTGACGTTTTCGAACAACACTGCCGGACCGCGTTCCGCCAGCAGACGCAACTGGATTTCGGTCATTTCCAGATGGGTTGATACCGGCGTTTTGACGCGGACCAGTTCGCCGGCGGCTTCCAGTTTGTCGATAAATTCACGCAGCGATTTGTAGGCCATGGGTCTTCCTTTTTGCGCGTCCGACATAGGCCGGAACGTCAGGCAAGGCAATGGGGCTAACCGTCGCGGCGTGCGTCTGCCCCTGGATGAAAGGCTTTGGGTGAATACCCTGGCAGGCCATTGAAAAGTGCGTGCAGGCACGTCACACTGGCCAGATTCGCCTTGGAGCTTGATGTGACCACTGACAATAAAGGATTGCTGGTCATTGGAGCGCGAACCCTGATCGGGCGTCGCATGCCGGAAGCTATCGCCCGTGCGGGCTGGCCGGAGGCGTCGGTGAGCTATACGTCGCGCCAGCCGGTCGCCGGACAAGGTCTGATCCTCGACACCGAGCGGCCTGAGGCGTTTAGCCCGGATTGCCGCTTTCCCGCTGTCATTGTTTGCGCGCCGATCTGGCTGATTACCGATGCCTTGTTGGAACGACTCGTCGATCTTGGCATGAAGCGGCTGATTGCCTTTTCTTCGACCAGCCGATTGACCAAGGCGACATCTGCCGAACCTGCGGAACGCGATGTTGTGGCCAGGCTGGCGGCCGGTGAACAGACGGTCAGCACGTTCTGTCAGGCGCGCGGCGTGGCGTGGACCATCCTGCGGCCGACCCTGATCTATGACGAAGGAGCCGATGAAAATGTCAGCCGGATTGCCGACACCATTCGTAAGCTGGGCTTTTTCCCGGTCTGTGGTCTGGCCAGCGGCTTGCGCCAGCCCGTCCATGCGCGCGAGCTGGCGCAGGCCGCCATGCAGGCGCTGACGGCGCGACCGGCCTACAACACCGCCTATAATCTGAGCGGCGGCGAAGACCTCAGCTATGCCGACATGGTGCGGCGCATTTTCGAAGCCATGGGACGGGCGCCGGTGATTGTGGCCTTGCCGGAAATTCTCTGGCGTCTTGGCTTTCTGGGGCTGAATCTCGTCAGGCCCCGCCGGCTGAAGCGCAATGTACATATGGCATTGCGCATGAATGTCGATCTGTGGTTTGACCACAGTGCGGCGACGCGGGATTTCGGCTACGCTCCCGGCCGGTTCCATCCGGATTTCAGCGCCATTGCTGAAGCCGACCGGCCTATTTGATCTTCCACTTCATGCTGACGCGCAAGACCTTGCCGTCGAAACGCCGCGCCCAGTCTGTCTTGTTCCCGGAACTGCCCAACCGGTCCATGATCCGCATCAAGGAGGCGCCGAAGCCGTAATTCCTGGGGCTTTCCTTGGTCAGAACGCAGTCGTCAAAGTCGCCGGACGGCATAAACCGGCATTCCGCCGTGGCGTCTCCGCTGACGCCGTCATTCTGCGCGTCGGCCGGATAGGCGGTAACGCTCAGTTGATCGAAATATCCATGTATATCAAGAGTTTGAAAACGCGGGTCGTTGGTTTCGGTCGCATAGAAAATGACGTCGCGCGGTAGTTTTTCCAGATCGAGGATTTCCGGATCGGCGGGCGCGTCGGGGTGGGCCTTCAACCAGTCGCTGGCCGGACCGTCATCATCGCGCGCCAGAATCCGGTACAATCGCGCGGCGCGTCCGGTATCGATTGGCGTGCCGAGGCCGTCGGCATATTGATGCGCCATAAGCCGGATGGCATCGCGGTCACCGCGACGAGCCGCTTTCTTGAACAGGTTCAGGGATTCGGCGTAGTTTTGTGGTGCGAGATCGCCCATCATATAGATCTGGCCGAGTTCCTTAAGCGCGCCGGCATGTCCCTGATCAGCAGCCATCTTGAGGTTTTGCATCGCCAAAGCCGTATCCGGCGCCGTACCCAGACCGTCCGCATAGGCCAGCCCCAGCGCGTATTGCGCATTCACGCTTCCGGCGGCAGCAGCAGGCTTGCAATACTTAAATGCCCGGGTCCAATCGACCGGAATTTTGTCATCCTGGGTATATGCGGTGCAGACGCGTAGCATAGCCTCAGCCCGGCCCTGATCTGCAGCCTTTACGTACCAGGCCAAGGCTTGCTGGGAATCCGCTTTGACCCCGCGTCCGGTGCGATACATCTCGGCAATATCATATTGTGCGCCGGCACTACCGCCTTCGGCGGCTTTTTCGATCCATTCGGCGGCCTTTTCGCCATCCGGCTTCTGGTCGAAACGGCCGTCGCGGTAGGCAAGGCCCAGATCATATTGTGCCTGACTGTCACCGGTCTTTGCCTTATCGGCCAATTCCTCGAACTGCTGTTTCGGGGTCAAGGGCTTGATCGCAAGTTTAGCCGCGGCGGGAAAGCCCGCCGCGCACAGGCCTGCCGCACACAGGATTGTCATCAATGACACAAGACCAAGACCGCGCATCTACCCCTGCTTGTCCGACCAAACCGCCAATTCATTGCCCGACGGGTCCCGGAAATGGAAACGCCGCCCACCTGGAAAGGCGAAGATCGGCTTAACGATGGGCGCGCCTTGCCCCTCGACCGCCGCCAGCGACGCTTCCAGGTCGTCACTATATAGGATGACAAGTGGCTTGGCGGAAGCCTCAGCTGTGTCGGATTCAAAGCCGCCATCGATACCGGCATCCGCCAATGCGGCGTATTGAGGCCCATAATCGATGAAATTCCAGCCGAAAACCTTACTGTAGAAGTCCTTCAGGGGGGACAGATCGCCAGCGGGGAATTCGATATAGTCGATCTTGTGATGTGTGGGCATCGGGTCAGGTCTCCAGTTTCCAGACGCTGGCCGGCTTTACGGCGGCGTCTTCAATATCGGCATTCGTCAGAATATCGTAGTCCGCCAACTTGCTGAGTCCCGATGTCGGAAAATAGCTGCGGTGCGGGTCACCGATATAGACGTCGATGTTGTGACCTGCCGCACGGCGAAAATATGACAGCATGGCGTCGGTCATGCCTTTTTCATAACAGATATCACCCGCCAGAATCACATCCACTTCAGGCACGCCGCCATCAAGAAGGTCGCGGCCGGTAAAGGCCAGGCAGACGCCATTTTGCTCGGCGTTCAGCGCCACGGCCGCCTCGGCATACGGATCTATATCATTGCACAGCACGCTCGCGGCGCCAGCCTGCACGGCGGCGATGCCGACAAGGCCGGAGCCGGACGCGATATCGAGCACCCGTTTACCCCGTACAATGTGCGGATTTTCGAGCACATAGCGGCCAAGCGCCTGACCGCCGGACCAGGCAAAGGCCCAAAACGGCGGTGTCAAATGGTCGCGCGCCATGTCCGCTTCGGTCATCAGCCATAGAGGGGTCACTTCATCGGCCTGAAATAGGGTGATCGAGGGCAGAGATGGGACCGGCAAGGGGCGGGTCTGTCGGCGGATGAACGCCCGGTGGTCAGCCTGGATATCTTCGGGCATTATGCTGTCGGATCGGTCAGGACGACATCCTTGACGGGATCCCCGCCGAACTGATCGGCGAAATCTGGCGCGATTAGCCCCTGCAACTGGTTGGCCGGGATACGGATTTCGTAGGGCCCTTCCGCGTAGGGGGCAACATCGTCGGGGGCATATAGGGCGTCGATCGCACCGATCTTGCCGGCTAGGGTCGAGGGTACAAGGATTAAATGACTTTCGGCCAGTTTCGGACAGGGCATGCCTGTGGCGGCCTGGGTGACCGGTTCGCGGGCGCGTTTTGACCGTGCGGCCTCGATCTGCCGGCAGACATAGGCGTTCACGGGCTTGAGGTCCGCGCCGCCGGCGAACAGCTGGGCCGTTGGGATGAGGTCATGCGCCGTCTTGTCCCACAGCAGGGCCTGGAAGGTAGTGTTGGGATGGGCGCCGCCTTGATAGATGCTTTCTTCGGCATAGAGTGAGACGAAGCGCGGGCTTTGGGCGGAAATTTTCCAGTTGATGCTGTGCGAATAGCCGGGCTCGATAATGCCGTCAGCACTGTTCTGAGCGCGGTCCTTGTGCGCCTGGTCCATGAAGGCGGTCAAGGCGGACTGGCCTTCATTATATAGACGCGAATGCAGGTCCGGATAAAGCTTGATCGGGTCGGGCAGGGTCAGCGTGACCTGGGCATCCGTATCGGCCCGAGCGAAGGCGAGTGGCGCAGCTACGACGGGCGGGGCGTTGCTGGCTGCCGGTTGTTCGTCCTTGGGTTTCTTATGACAGGCAGTCAGGCCAGCCAGCGCTGTCAGCGCCAAGGCGGTCACTGTGCGGCGGAGCGACTCGTTTGTCATGTCATCCCCAAAACCATAGTCAAAAAGCGCCCTAAAACAGGCTGGTGAAATGCACGGCCAACAAACTGATAACCCACAGAAGACCGGTGGTGCGATTGGATTTGAACAGCTTCAGAGCCAGTTCATTATCATCGAGTCGCAGCCGGACCACCTGCCAGAATAGATGCGCGGTTACCAGTAAAAGTCCACCGAAAAAGAGCGCGGGCAGGTCAGCGAGGTAGGCGCCTGTACCGGTTAGTACCGCGGCCAGACCATAGAACAGGCTGACGCCGTTGACGGTATTTTTTCCGAGCGCCCGCGCCGATGATTTGACGCCGATCATGGCATCGTCTTCTATGTCCTGAAGCGCGTAGATCGTATCGTAGCCTATCGTCCAGAAAACGAGCCCGGCGTAGAAGACAAGCGCGGCCCAGGTCAGGGTATCGGTGATGGTTGCGTAGCCCATCAGGAAGCCCCAGTTGAAGGTCAAGCCCAGCCAAGCCTGAGGCCACCAGGTGATCCGCTTCATGAACGGGTAGGCCGCGACAAGAGCCAGTGATCCAACGCCCAGCCAAATCGCCAACCAGCCCAACTGAATCAGAATGAGAAAACTGATCAGCGAACAGCCGGCAGTGAAGGCCAGGGCTTGCTTCGGACTGATCTGGCCGGACGGAATGGGACGCCCGCGCGTCCGTTCCACCCGGGCGTCGAAGTCCCGATCGACGAAATCGTTGAAGGCGCAGCCGGCTGCTCGCATCAGGACCGAGCCGACGGCGAACAGGATCAGCTTCAGCCAGGGAAATTTGTATTGCAGGACGTCGGCGGGCGCCAGGACGTGCGATTGACCACCGGATGTGTCCGTAAAAAACGGATGCGCGATGGCAAAGGCCAGTCCCATCGCGCCGGGCAGGAAGAGAAGCCAGATCCCGATAGGACGATCCAGTCGCCCCAGTTTCAACCAGGGTTGCAAGGCCGCAGGCGCGTACCTATCGACCCAGTTACGTTTTGTGGCGTCAGGCAGGGGAGCAGGGGCATGTGTCGTCATGCGCCGTTGATGAACCGCACAGCATCGATTGTCCAGAGCATCCCATCAAAAATGGCGGCTGTTTTTGGAGCAGAACATGATGCATAATCAAGAAACTAGAGCAAAATGAGCGACCTCTTTGAGGACGAACTCTCTGCTCACTCTGGTTTCAGGCGCGGCGCTTGACGAGTTGTGAACGGTCCTTGCGCGCTTGATTGGCGGGAATGATGCGGGCGAACGGACGACGGCCGAACAGGCTGTCTTCCATGCCAGTTTCGAGAATATCACCGCGCTTGGGCGCTTTCAGGAACAGGTCTTCCGTCGGCGTGATGACATAAACGCCTTCCGGCGCGTAAACCAGCACCAGGCCTTCATTCTTCGGCATGACTTCCGACCAGATTTTCAATTGGTCGTAATAGTGCGGCTGGCGCCAGGCATCGGGACGGTCGTGATCGACATCGACGGCCAGGGTCGTGCCGTTGGGCTCCAGACGCAGAACGAACCCGGCATGATCCGGGCGCCAGATGCCGTTCATGTCGTCATGTTTCAGCCACAGGCACTTGAATTCCTGGCAGATGTTCGGGTGAAGCCCCCAGACGCCGCAGCCGCCTTCGGGGCGCGTGTGGTGGCAGGTCTTGCCCGCCTTTTTTTCCAGATCGGGAATGTCGTAAACCTTGCAGCACAGTGTGCACTCGCCGCATTCTTTTAGCGTGGCGCGTTTCGACGCGGGCGGCGGAACGGAATCGACATGTGCGGCTTGCGACGCGTGCGGTAACATGACCTGAACCTTTTGTTCAGTAACGACGGCACTTTTGCCGCCGGAACAGTCCCGAAACCGTGACAAATTAGGGTCAACAAAAAGTTACTTTAACCTTTTATTTCTCACTAATTTTCATGTTCTATAGATGTTCCGCACGCGGTGGCGGGGCGCTATTTTTCGAGAATTTTACGCCCTTCGATAACTTCTGAATAGGAGAAGAGGATATCGGGATCCGGTGCGTCGATCGTGCTGGCGACATGGGGACAGTTCACGATGTGAAGAACGTGGCGAATGATGTTTTCGCGCGCCTTGACCTTAGAATCGGTGGCGACGCACATCCAGGGACCATGTTCATGATGCGACCGGCGCAGCATGTCGTCGCGGGCGGCCGAATAGTCGTCCCATCGATCCTGAGCGACCTGATCGAGATCGCTCACTTTCAGCTTTTTGCGTGGGTCTGCGCGGCGGTCGTCAAGGCGCGCTTTTTGTTCCTCGCGGGAGATATCGAGCCACAGCTTAATGAGTGTAATGCCGCTGCGTACGATCATGCTTTCGAAGTCTGGCACATCGTGGATGAAGGTTTCCTGCGCCTCCGGTGTCGAAAATCCCATAACCTTTTCGACGCCCGCGCGATTATACCATGACCGGTTATAGACGATCCATTCACCGGTAGACGGCAAATGATTGACGTAGCGCTGAAACCACCACGCCCCGCGATCGAAGTCGGTCGGTTTGGGCAGGGCAACAATATGGGTGTTGCGTACGGAGAGGCATTCGGTCAGACGCTTGATCGCGCCGTCCTTGCCGGCTGCGTCGCGGCCTTCGAACAGGATACAGACCTTCTTGCCGTTCGCCAGCGTCCATATCTGGGTGTCGACAAGGGCGACCTGCAAGGTTTCCAGGCGGGCCTCCGCAGCCTTTTTCTTGTCTTCGTGTGACTTCTTTTCTTTCGACATGCGCAATCTCCCTGGCAGTAGGAAGCTACCATCGCGCCTGAGTTATAAAGAATCAAGCAATGCGTCTGCCGCCATCGGAAACCAGACGCAGATGCGCCGCCTTGACGTTGCGGTCGGGTTCGTAAAGCTTGGAGGAAATGAGCGTATAGCGGCCAAGCCAGCCTTTGGGGTTTTTCGGCGCCGCGCTGAGGGTCTGATACAGCCCAACCATGCGATCAACCTTGCCGTAACGGTTCATCATGGGACAAAGCAAAATTTCGAAGGTCACCGTCTCATTCTGGAACAGGTCAGCGTCTTCGGGAGGTAGCTCAGGCGCGTCCGTCTTCCACGGTGCGGTCAGGGTCAACAGGACCGGCTGTTCTCGGCGGCGGCCAAGCGCCAAGGCGGCGCCGATCGTATCGACGAAAGGCGGTCGAAAAAGCGACAGAAAGGAGGTGTCTTTCAGCTCATAGCCATGCAGGGCGCGCAAAAAGCCGCCTGAGAGGCGAAACCGGTGGCCGGCGTCGGTGCCTGAGATCATCATCATCTGCGGCACAAGGCTTTTCAGGCGCGCCGGATCAAACAGCTCACGTGCGGGCGCTTTTTCTGGGCTGGCCTGCAGGCCGCGCCAGTAGCTTAAGAATGAAACTGTGCTGGAATGGGGCACGGTGGTCTCCTTTGCCCCGGTCAGACGCAAGATCTTTGCCGCAAATGTGTCGGTTTGGCTTTTGTCCACGTCTTATTTGGGGTGTGGACGGGCTCGGTTTAATCAAAAGGCAAGTTTGCTGCGGTATGCTTCTTGCTTGTCAGACGGCTAGAAATGCCGACAAGGCCAAAATAGCCATAGGAAATGTTTCAATGCGCGCAGTCTTTACGAAATTCATCGCGGTCCTGTTGGGCGTCGGTGTGATGGCCGTGGCCGGTGAGGCGATGGCCTGCAACAGCGGTTGTGCGCCGCCTGCACCGCCGACCCCGCCCACCAATCCAAATCCGCCCTGCGGTGGTGGTGGTTGTGGCGGTCACAACGGGGGTGGCAAGACCAACGTGAATGTCAACGTTAATGTACGCGCCTCCGCGTCCGGCTCTGCGTCGGCGGGCGGCACCTATTATGGCGGTGGCTACGGCAACTGGTCGCAGACGCCGGGCTATCCGCAGGCCGCCGGCTCGCTGAACGTCGTAACCGACGAATCTTCCGCGTTCGAGGCCTACAACGAAACCCAGAGCTTCACCCGTCAAACCATCATTCAGGCGTCGTGCATCGACGATACGGGCGTTCCGCACCCGGCCTCCCAGGTTTTCAATGGCCGCGATATCGCCAACAGCTACCGTGGCGAGGTTTATCGCTGCATCGCCGGGACCCATATGCAATGGACCTATGCCGACTATGACGGTCAAAAGATCAACTTCGACGGCGGCAAGAACATGACCTGTGCCAAGGGCGATGCCCTTTGGTTCGAAGGCGGCGAACTGACCTGTCGTCCGCAGACGCCGCAACGTCAGTGCAATGAGCGTTCGCTGCTGCGCCGTTTTGGCGTCGGTATAAAGATCCTCACCCTGACCCGTACCGAAACCATCACCAAGCAGCGTCAAGTCGCCGCGGCTCGCAGCACCTCGAGTACGACGGTGATGAGCTTCGATGGCGGCGTTGGCGGTTTCGTGCAGTAGCCAAAACAAATCAGAATAAAAGTGCGCACAAACTGAAAACCCCCGCCGGTCATTCGGCGGGGGTTTTTGTCTTTGGGTTTTGTTTGTCGGCGGGTTTATTGTGTCGCCGTTGCCCCTTTGGCAGCGGCCGCCGGCTTTACGGTAATGCGCACCGCCTTTTTCATATCTAGATACTGGTTGGCCAGGCGCTGTATGTCAGCGACCGTGACCGCCTTGTACTGGTCCCGGCGCGTACGGATATAATCGAGCTTGCGCGGGTCGGTGGCTGAGCCGGGCAGGGCGCCAAACCAGTAGGTGTTGGTTTTCAGGTCGGTATCCATCCGGTCCAGCAACGGTTTTTGGGCGCGCAGCAGTTCGTCGTCAGATATCGGGTGGGCTTTGAGGTCAGCGACAATCTCGGTCACGGCATCATAGAAGACCTGATCGTCTTCCGGCTTCACCTGGGCTGTGACGGACAGGTATCCATACCCGGGGAAGGTCTGGGAGTAGGTGTTGCTGGCATAGGGGCTGTAGCTGATGCCCTTCTTTTCGCGCACCACATCGATAAGGCGCAAGGACATGACCTCCGCTAGCACCGACAGGGCGCGGGCGCGGCGGGTGTCCGACGTAAAATCGGCGCCCGGCCATGCAATATAGCTCAAGTCCTGGTCCGCGCGACCCTGGTGTTCGAAAACGGGATTGAGATTGGTGGTTGGGAAGCTGACCTTCAGCGCGTCAGCGGGAATGACCGGTTTTTCGCCCCGTTTGGCCAGGGTGCCAAACGTGCGGGCGATCTGGGCTTCGGCCTCGGCCTCGCTGATGTCGCCGACGATCGTTATTTCAATCGGACCGGTCTTGAGCTGATGGTCGATCAACGCCTTGACCTGATCATTGGTCGTGGCCATCAACTGCTCCTGCGTCGGCATGACAAAGCGTGGATCGTTGTTGTGCAGGACGGCGTTGCCGTTCATCTGGAAAACGCCGCCAGGCGTCGAATTGAGCGAGCGGTAGTAGTCCGGGATAAGCGATTTTAACCGCTCCAGGGCATCCGCGTTGTAGGCCGCATCGGTGGTGAAGGCCATCAAGAGCTCCATCTCCGTGGCGAAATCCGTCTTGTTGGTTCCGCCCGACAAGCTGGTGGCGTCTTCGCCGATACCCAGGCCAACGCTGTAAATCTTGCCGGTTAGGCTGTCTTTCAATTCGGATGCGGTCAGCTTCCCAAGACCGCCTTCGGCCAGATCGGACACGGACGCCGCAAAGACAGGTGGCTTTGATGACGGCGATAGGGACGACAGGCCGCCGGCGAACCGGACGGTGACGTTGATGTCGTCCGCCTTGAAATCCGTTGTCTTAATGGTGGCGCGCACGCCGTTGGCGTAGGTCAGCTGGGTTATGCCCAGGTCCTGAATGACCTCGCGCTTGACGACCTTGGCCGGGGTGCCGAAATTCGTATAGGGCCACGGCTTGTTGACGCGTGTTTCTGCCGCGGTAAGTTTGGCAGCCTGAATGGCGTTATAGGTATCGAGGAAGGCTTGCTTGTCGAGATTGCCCAGGGTTTCGCCGGTGTGCCACAAGAGCGGACCGTCACCGGCAAATAGGGGTTTGATTCCGCTGTTGATGCGGTCAAGGGTGACCGATGGCTTGAGGCTCTGGAAGTAATCCCAGTCCTGCTGCGGCGAGGTGAAGACATCCCCATCGGCGACGGTCTGGACAAGCGATTCGGCCAGGTTGCGGCTGTTACGGGTATTTGCGCCTTGCAGCGCCTGCTTGAAATAGGATTCGACATCCGCCAGGGCACGATCGAGTTCGGCCTGGTCCGCGCCAAATTCGGCGAACTGGCGCACCGTCGTGTAGGCCGCGACAAAGGCTTCCTTTTCCTTGCCAGGTTTGGGCGTGATATCGAGTTGGGTGACTTTCGCGGTATGTTCGACGTCGTCATGAACGACTGATGCCCCGGCGAATGGCGTATCGGGCATCTTGGCCAGGCGTTCCAGGCGATCATTCAGGATGGAGGTGCGCAGGCCGTCCAGGAAATCTCGCGTCTGGCTGTCGTTCGTCTGGTAACTATTGTTGGCCGGCTGGCTCCAGGTCAGTGACAGTGAGGCGCGAAGGCCCTTTTCGGTATAGGTGTCCGATGTGACGCCCTTGGGTTTGTAGTTGCCGAAATCTGTAACGCGAATAGGGGCGGCGGGGGCGGTCCAATCGCTGAACTTCGCCTTGATCTTCGCCTCCATGGCAGTCGGGTCGAAATCGCCAACAAGAACCAGTGTGGCCTGTTCGGGCCGGTAGAAATTCCTGTAATAATCGACGAAATGGTCGCGTTTGGCGTTCTTGATAATATCGGTCAAACCGATCGGCAGACGCACGGCATATTTTTGACCGTCGAAGGCCGATTTGGCCCATTTCATATAGGCGTGGCGACCCGGGCTGTCGCTGGCGCGCTCCTCGCCTAGGATAACGCCTCGCTCGCGATCGATGGCGTCGTCAGCGAGGGTAAGGTTGCCGGCGGTTTCGCGCAACAACATCAAACCGGTGTCGAGATCGTCGTCGGCCACCTTGGGCAAATCCAGCTCATACACAGTTTCACCAAATCCGGTATGGGCGTTGGTGTCTGCGCCGAACGACAGGCCGTGGCGTTCGAGGATCTTGATCATGTCGCCTTCGGGAACATTCTTGGAACCGTTGAAGGCCATATGTTCGAGAAAATGCGCCAGACCCTGTTGCGTATCGTCTTCCATCAGGGAGCCGCCGTTGATGCGGAGGCGCATGGAAGCCGTGCCCGGCGGGGTGGTGTTTTTCAGGATGATGTAGGTCATGCCATTGGGCAATTTGCCGAAGCGAACCGCCGGATCGGCCTTTATGTCAGAATGGTTCTGGGCGAAGTCGATGCCTTTGGAGATATCTATGACGGGGCCGCTAACCGCCGCCGAGATCGCAGGTGTTTCGGCGAAACTCGATATCGGCGTCAACGCCGTAGAGGTGAGCGCCGCGATAACAAAGGCGGACAGCAGGGTTTTCTTTATCAACATAGGGGGCGCTCCGTAATTCGCCGGGAGACTGGCCTAAGTTTATGTCCGAATAAAGGGAAATTGTACGAAACGCCCCCCTCCGCGCGATATTGCCGGTACATAAGATTAAATCGCAACGGGCCTGTCGTATGTCATGTTGCCCGCGCACCTGACGTGGAAAAGCGCGCCATCCGAAAATGACGCGCTTTTAAATTGGCAGGGTCGGGTGTGCCTGCGCGTTAATTGCCGACGTAGTAGGTGGCGCTGTTGCCGGTAGCCCGGGCAGTCGAAACAATAGACCGTCCCCGCGCGACGGTTGCCGTCGCTGTCGCATTGACGTCGGAATTATTCACCTGCGTGTTGTTGACACCCATATCCGCCTGGCAGGTGGAGCAGGCATAGGCGACTGCCTGATTGCCGGTGGCTTCGGCGGTCACATAGCCGTCGTAACCAACATTGCCATCGAAGGCTGCCGATACGTCCACGCCGCCCGACGAGATTTGGGTATTGTCGACGCGCAGATAGACATCGTTATTGCCGGCGGCCATCTGATTGCCAATCCCTTGGGCCGTAGCATAGGCCGCGCCGTATTGGTCGGCCTGGACGACGGCCTGGGATTGCACAGCGCCGAGTTGGCTTTGGGTATTGGTTACGACCAGCGAGCCGCCCTGGTTTTCCAGATTGACGGTATTCCCGACAGCCCGTGCCGTCGCCGTCATGTTCCAGACGTTTCCGGCGTAGACTTCGGACCGCGCCTGCGTCATGCCAGTCTGGTCTTGCGTAACGTCGTGCTCCTGGGAGCCGCGATCACCGCTGTAGGCGCCGTAATAGTTATTGGTGGCCGATGCGTTGTACGCATTGGGCGAAGGAGAGTAATGCACGGTTGCCGATACGTTGGCGTGTGCATCGCTGCTTGAGGTTTGCCACGATTTCGAGTCCAGACGTCCATTGCTGACTTCGTAAGCGGTGTGGTTGACCTCGACGTTGGCATTGCCTTCGCCACTGACATATATGGCGTTGTTCGGCGCCTGGATATCCGTAGTGGCGACGACTTGCGCGGCGCTCGATTTCTGGGTCGTATCCGCCGTAAGATGAGCGGACTGCGCGTTGCCGGACGCATAATTCCCAATGGCCTGGGTCGTCGCGTATACGGGTGTGCCGAGTGACAAATCCTCGGCGCCGGTATTCGTGCCGTTGATATGCGCTTCGGCGGTCACGTTGCCGCGAACGAACTGATACGAATAGACGGTCGCGTCATAGGCGTTGTTGCCCGTTTGCAGGGCGTTGCCCGTGGCGTAGCTTTCGGCCTGAGTCAGGCCATCATTCTGCACCACGTTCAGAGTCTGAGTGGCCGTAACCGCGCCTTGCTGGTCCTGCGAGTTATTGATTTCACCGTCCGTCAGGGTCTGACTAGTAGCGGCCGTCGCTACGAGCAGTGTCAGCACTGCGGTGCTTGTCGCCAGCAATGTTTTGCCAACGGGCCGGGTCAGCGCGCGTACCAGCATTGTTCGTCTCCAGGTTATCGTAAGCCGGGGTCAGGCCACCGGTGGTGCCCAGGGTATCGTTGTAGAGAAAGTCGTTTTGTGGATCGAGACAGACTTCTGGACCCGAGGCGCCGTAAAGGTTAGCCATGAATTCCAATGTCGCGCGCTCGATCATGGCGCGGACAGCCAATTGCATGGGCTCAAGCGCGCCTTGGCCACCCGAGATGTCGAAGATATTGCCGTTCAGAATGTCGAATACGCCGGCCTTAACTTCCTTGCCGACGATCTGCTTCTGATAGGAGATGACGTCAACGACTTCCAGCGTCCGCGTATCGACCAGACGCAAGTCCAGCGCGACGTTCATGACGTAGGTGCGGCCATAGGCCAGACCCTTTACGCCCGCGTCTTTGACTTCGCCTGCATAGGCATCGACGCCCGATGACCGGATATTGTAGTTCAGTTCGGTGATGCCGCCGACGATGAAGAAGTCCGAACCGGCGACTTGGCCGGCCATGATCTTGCGGTAATCCGCCGGCTGGGTCGGATTGGCCAGTGGGGCATCGGTGATGAGCTTGTTGTTGGCGTACTTCAGTTCCAACTCGCCGACGGAGGTGTCAAAGCGTTCGACCTGACGTGCGCCGGCCTTGGCCAGGGCCGTCATCGCCATGAGCGAAGCACCTTGGGTGATTTCTCGCCCACCTTCCAGTGACACCTTGCCGGTATAGTCCGAAATACGGCCCACCGCGAGACGCGGGGAGGCAAGACGGTGGCTACGGGCATAGGAGCCCAGGCAAACCAGGGCATCCGAATAGGCCGTTGCGTTCGCGGTGACCGGTGCGGCGCCGATGGGGTTTTTGTAATTGCCGGTGGCGTTGACGCTTGGTGTGGTCATGCAGCCGGTCAGGGCGACGCTCATGGCGGCGGCGCTGATGAGCCCCAAAGCGAGACGCTTGTAAGCCGGTTTGCGGGGTTGCGTAGTCATCAGAAGTTCACCTGTCCGGTTAAGTCGGTTGATAGCGTGCCCTTGGCGCCGGTTGCGGTGCTACCGTTGGCCGTGGCGGTCACGTTGCCGTTGTTGGTTTGTGTCGAATGGATGATGACGGTGTTGTAATTGCCTTGAACGACGACCGAGAGGCTGTTGCCGATAGCCGTGGCGCCGCCGAGCGAGCCCGCGCCCGAATAGGTGTCGCCGACGCCCAGGGTCTTCGAATAGGAATAGACGCTGTTGTCCGTTCCGGTGGTCATCATACCGTCGATGAGGACGCGATTGCCGTTGGCGTCGCGTGTCGAAGGATCGATAGGGTTCTGTAACTGGTTGCGGGTCAGCCCGTAGCCGGTCTCGTAAGGGGAAACGCTGCCGCTCATGCTTTGGGCACCCGCGGTGCCGGACATGGCGGTCAGGCAAGCAACGCTCAATAACGCAACAGTTTTAGTTAATGACATGTGTCGCTCCAGGGTCTGTGGCCAGAACGCCTCAGACACGGCGGGGGACCAGCAATTTGGATGCCACAGTCGGCTAGAACTTTAAAAAATAGGTGTATTTTTGTGAAACAGACCCACTTAATTCAATTTAACAGGGTTTTTTCGCCGAAGAGTTCCGCGGTCCCCCTGTCAAAAGGGGAAATTCGCGGGCATATATAACCAAATTGAACCAGTTCCCGATCAGGACAAGTCCCAGAATATGACAGACGACGCGCTGCCGCCCGCTAATGAGCCCGCCTTCAATGCGCCGCTGATGGTTATTATCCTGCCACTCTTGATTATCGCCGTTTACGCTTTTCAGGTATGGATAGGACCCGAGGCAAACGCCCTGCTGGTGGAAAGCTTTGCCCTTACGCCCATATTGTTGCGCCAGGGCAATTTTGATCTGCTGTTTACGCATATATTCCTGCACGGCAGTTGGACGCACGTTCTGTTCAATGCGTCTGCCTGCTTGATCTTTGCGACGCCGCTTGTCCGTGCCTTCGGCAAGGGGGCAGGGGCGGCGCTGTCGTTTTTTGCTCTCTTCCTGCTCTGTGGTGTCGCTGCGGGATTAGGGTATTGCGTGCTGAACATGCGCTCGAATATGCCGGTAGTCGGTGCGTCTGGAGCGATTTATGCATTGATTGGCGCGTCAAGCCGCATCGTTGGGGTGCGTGGCGAAAGCGGCGGGGTGCTCCCTTTAATGAACCAGCGGGTTATTATGTCTGCCCTTGTTTGGTGTGGGTTGAATCTGGCGACCGCGCTGCTGCCCTATATCCCCGGTGTCGGTAACCTCACCATCGCCTGGCAGGCGCATATTGCCGGGTACCTGTTCGGACTATTGATCGTCGGTCATTGGCTGAAGGCCTTTCATCCCGGATTCTTCACGAGAAATTGAAACGTCGAGACCTAGTATGAGTTGCGTTTTGTCAGCTCCGGCGTGACCCTCCATCCCTCAGGCTGAATACAGCCGTTTCCCGGGGAGGGATGTAGATGCTGATCAATCAGTTGCTTAATGCCAAAGGTCGTGAAGTTTACACAGTCACGCCCGATGACAGTTTGTCGTCGGTCGCTGCACTTCTATATACGCGCAAGGTTGGCGCATTTGTCGTGACTGATGGCAACGACCGGGTTGCTGGGATCGTGTCCGAACGAGATATCATAAGGGCCATTGCCACGTCGGGTGCCCAGGCATTGGGGCAGCCCGTCAGCAATATCATGACGCGTGAAGTCTTTTCCGCGTTGCTTGGGGAAACGGTCGATGCCTTGCTTGGGCGCATGACCGATAGGCGTATTCGGCATCTGCCGGTTATGGATGGCGATCGCTTGGTGGGCATCGTGTCTATCGGTGATCTTGTGAAAGCTAAGATTGCGGCGACCGAGCATGAGGCCCAGACGCTCAAGGCCTATATAACGGCGGGCTAGGGAGCTGAGGCGCCGAGACCTTGTCGGCACCGCCCCCACAAGATGTGGACAAGAGTCATTTTTGTGAAATTAGGGCTTGCGTGTCCGGGTGCCTATCCATAGATAGCGCACCTCGCTGTTACGCACCTTCTGGTTCGCGACGAAGGCGGACAGAACCACCAAGTTTTGTCATTTTGAGTCGGTTAAAACTCAATTAACGCTTGAAGCCGAAACCAATTGGAGCTAAAATGGCGCTTCTTCCGATTCCGATGAAGTGGTGACGGATTATCAGTTTGGATAATCCTGAAGGCTCTGTCGTTCCGGGTTCAGGCGGTCGAAAACGACTTGTGGAAAACTCGGAAAATTGGTTGACACGAATTCGGCGTTTCGGTAAATGAGCGCCTCCCTCGATAGCGGGCTTAAAGTTGTCCACTGGTGGCGGAAGCCGCTGCCGGTGATAA
>NZ_JAVGWM010000005.1:0-283704 GCF_032490435.1 Asticcacaulis aquihabitans | reverse complement strand
ACTCGTAAGGCTCCAGTTTGCCCAAGCGGGCTCAGGTTGAAATGTGACACCGTTTTGGCCAGCCAAAACAGCTAACTATAGGGGCAAGTCGAAGCGAGGACCGTCCCGGCTTCAGACTTTCAACATCGGACCGCGAAAAGCGGCAGTGGCCCGAAGGCCAAAACCTTTTCACGAGATGATTTCTGGAGCGGGTAGACGGGATCGAACCGACATCCTCAGCTTGGAAGGCTGCTGCACTACCATTGTGCTATACCCGCCCGAAAGGGCCGTGAACCGCCGCCCCGGGGAGGGGCGCCGTTTCTGCGTGTGTTTGACTGGAGAACCTGTCTAGCTGACTTGAGTGATGGTGGGGGAAGCAGGACTCGAACCTGCGAAGCTTACGCAGGGGATTTACAGTCCCCCCCCTTTGCCGCTCGGGACATTCCCCCAAACACTCACAAAGTCTAGCCGGACGCCTTAAACCCGAGCTTCCGAAAAAGCTCAAGCCCTAAAGTGAAAAAAAACTTTTTGATTCACAGGCTTTGGTCGTAAAGACCGTCCGGAGTTATCAAAAAGCCTTTCCCAAGGCCTCAAATCGGAGCGCGTCTTATAGTGTCCTCTTTTCGTGAACGCAACGACCGTAAATCGCATTCAGCGAAAAACAGGTCACAAAATTTTGTGGACAGGAGCAAACCTGCGGGACCAAAGCCGCCACGTGAAGAAGAACGACGCATAAAACCTCAACAAAATCATAAATCTAAAGCAAATTATGATGGCTGGTTGTGGGGCGTGCACGCCGTCGAAGCCGCCTTGAAAAATTCTGCGCGGACCAGCCAAATTCGCCTGTTTTTGAGCGAAGAGCGCGCGAAATCGGCCCCGCCAGCCCTTTTCAAGCGGACGGAAATCAAGATCAGCGTTCTGCCGCCGGTCGAAATATCGCGTCTTTTGCCCCCGGATGCCGTGCATCAGGGCATGGCGATGCATGCCCCT
Organism: Asticcacaulis aquihabitans; assembly: GCF_032490435.1. NCBI lineage: Bacteria > Pseudomonadati > Pseudomonadota > Alphaproteobacteria > Caulobacterales > Caulobacteraceae > Asticcacaulis > Asticcacaulis aquihabitans. The sequence continues at coordinate 282,735 of NZ_JAVGWM010000005.1, read as the reverse complement.
GTGCTGGAGGGCGAATCGCTTGACGACCTCATGGAACGGGGCGACGGCGTTATCCTGATGCTGGATCAGGTCACTGATCCACAGAATATTGGCGCCATCTTCCGCTCCGCCGCTGCTTTCGGCGCCCGGGGTCTGATTCTCCAGGATCGACACTCTCCCCCCTTGCAAGGCGTCCTGGCCAAGACAGCCGTCGGCGCGGTGGATGTGGTTCCGTTCGCGCGCGTGACCAACCTGTCGCGCGCGCTCGAAACGCTGACCGAAAACGGCTATGTCAGCATCGGATTGGCGGGAGAAGGTGAGTTCAACCTTCACGAACTACTCGCCCAGCAGGGCTGGGGCGACACTCTGAAAAAACTCGTTTTGGTGCTGGGCGCCGAAGGCGAAGGCATCCGCCGCCTGGTGGCTGAACATTGCGACCATCTGGCGCGCATTCCCATGCCGGGCGGCTTCGAGAGCCTCAATGTCAGTCACGCCGCCTCCATATCCTTATATGAGGCGTGTGCGCGGGTATAAGGCGTTGACACCACGGGTCCATGCCTTATCTAGAAGAACCAGCATGAAATCCCAAGGTGTGCAGTGGCGATCGAGACCTCATTCATGACTATCGACCCCACCCTGCTGTCGCAGGGCCTCGCCCTCGTGCAGGTCATCTTCATCGACGTCGTGATGGCCGGCGACAATGCGGTTGCCGTGGGCATCGCTGCGGCCGGCCTCGCGCCGGACAAACGGCGGCTGGCCATCGTGTACGGGCTGATCGGCGCAGTCGTCCTGCGCATCGGTTTCGTACTGCTCACCGTAGAACTGCTGAACATCGTCGGCCTGCTGCTGGCCGGTGGTGTATTGCTGCTATGGGTGTGCTGGAAGATGTGGCGCGAACTGATCGAACACCACGAAACCCAGGCCGCCGAGGCGGCTGTCGTCAACGCGGCGAAAGCCAATATCGGACTCGACGACCCGGACATGGCAGCCAAGGTGGCAGCCGCCGAGGCCGAAGCCAGAGCAAAGGCCCAATCAGGCAAGACCAAGACCTTGTTGTCGGCGACGCTGCAAATCCTGGCGGCGGACATTTCCATGTCCTTGGACAACGTGCTGGCCGTGGCCGGCGCTGCCCAGCATCACGTGCCTATTCTGGTCTTCGGGCTTCTGCTGTCGATTGCTGCCATGGGCGTCGCCGCCAACTTCATCGCCAACATTCTGCACAAATATCGCTGGATTGCCTATGCGGGCGTCGCCGTCGTTCTGTTCGTGGCGCTCAAGATGATCTGGGAGGGCGGCCACCAGATTTGGGAATTCGGCCACTGCGACACCACGCTGAAATGCATACCCGTCATGGCGCGCGACATGGGAACCTGGTGGCAACAGTTCTTCGCCGGCCTCACCAAGGCTTAATAGGCTTCGCGCATCAAGCCCTTCGGGGATGGCCCAAACCGGTTCGGGCCCTGCGTGCCGTCAAGGAAGCCGCACTCGATCAAGATCCACAACCCGCCGATAAAGGGGATCAGGCCGATCAGCATCCACCATCCGGACTTGTCGTGATCGTGCCAACGCTTCACCAGAACCGCCAATTTCATCCACACGGCGACCAGGGCAAAAAGGCCGAACGCCGGATTGTGGGAAACGAAATAGAAGCCTGGACCATACCAAGCATAGTGGCTACCGTTCATCCAGCCGCCACCGTGGTCGACATGGAAATGCCCGAACTGCCAGAACAGACCGCCATAGGCGACCGACAGGGCTAACAGAAACAGCCATAGGTGCAAGCGGCGAACGCGGCCTTGAAAGCTAAACAGAAATTGGGCCAGTGACATCGGAAAAGCTCCGCACAATCGTTGATATTGCAACGATTATAGCGCTGACCGTCCTCTCGCCTACTGAATTCTTCGTAACTTTATGAAGCTTCGGTAAGGTTAGGCTTCGCTGCCACCGAAACGCGCGGCCCAATCCGCCACCATGTCATCGTCAATCTTCTTGAACAGGACCTCGCCCGACTGGACGCCCTGCCCGGCTTCAAGTTTGGACAGCTCGGCGCGCGCATCGGCCGACGGCCAGGCAAGCGGCAGGCTCACGCCGACGCAGTCCGCGATCGATTGCGCAGCGAAGGGGATGATCGGCTGGGCCAGAACCGCGTACAAGCGCACGAGATTCAGGCCATGTCGTACGATGACGCCGGCACGCTCCACATCCGTCTTGAAAGCGGTCCACGGCGCCGCTTCCTGAAGATATTCGTTTCCGAGCACCCAGATGCGACGAACCGCCTGTGCAGCCTTGCGCATTTCCATCGCCTCAAGCGCCTCAGTGGCTTCGGTCAACAAGGCCGAAACATCGGCATAGAGTTTGCCCTCGAGCGGCCCAGCTTCTCCACCCGACGGCACGACGCCGCCAAATTTCGACTCGGTGAACTTAAGGATACGATTGACGAAATTGCCCAGAACGTCGGCCAGATCCTTGTTGATCGTCGCCTGGAACTGTTCCCAGGTGAAAGACGAATCGGAGCTTTCAGGCGCATTGGCGATCAGATACCAGCGCCAGTAGTCGGCCGGCAGCAGGTCCAGGGCCTGATCCATGAACACACCGCGGTTCATCGATGTCGAAAATTTTCCGCCGTACCAGTTCAGCCAGTTGAAGGCCTTCAGGGTATCGACCATCTTCCACGGCTCACCGGACCCTAGGATGGTGGCCGGGAAGCTCACCGTATGGAAGGCGACATTGTCCTTGCCCATGAATTCGACATAGCGGACATCATCGGCGCCCTTGTCGAGGCGCCACCATTTTTGCCAACCGTCCGGATCGTTCTTCGCGTTATACATTTCGCGCGTCGAACCGATATATTCGATGGGCGCATCGAACCAGACATAGAAGACCTTATCTTCGAACCCAGGACGCGGCTTGCCATCCTTGGTAACGGGGATGCCCCATTTGAGATCGCGCGTGATGCCGCGATCGATCAGGCCTTCTTCCAGATGCTTGTTGGCGATCGAAAGCGCCAGTTGAGGCCATTCTGATTTGGTGCTGATCCAGTCGCGAAGCTGACCTTCGACCTTGGTCTGCAATAGATACAGGTGGCGCGTGTCGCGCACCTCAAGATTACGCGAGCCGGAGACGGCCGAATAAGGATTGATCAGGTCGGTCGGGTCAAGCAGACGCCCGCAGTTGTCGCACTGATCACCACGCGCCTTTTCATAACCACAATGCGGACAGGTGCCTTCGACATAGCGGTCTGGCAGGAAGCGGCCGTCATCGATGGAAAAGACCATCTTGTCGACCCGCTCCTCGATCAGCCCATTGCGATCGAGCGCTTCGCAGAACATCTGCGTCAGTTCACGGTTTTCCGGCGAAGACGACCTGCCGAACCAGTCATAGGACAGGCCGAACTTTTCCCCGGCATCCTTCTGGATCTGGTGTTGCTCATCGCAGTAGGTCCGCACGTCCTGACCGGCCTTGGCCGCGGCCAATTCGGCCGGCGTGCCATGTTCGTCGGTGGCGCAGATATAGAGCACCTCATGGCCCCGCGCCCTCTGGAACCGCGCAAAGACGTCGGCCGGCAACATCGACCCGGCCAGGTTGCCGAGGTGCTTAATGCCGTTGATATAGGGAAGCGCGGAGGTAATCAGGATGCGGGACATGGATATTTTCGCTCTCTAATGGTGAGAAGGCCGTGGTCTTAAACCAATTTGCCTCGCGAAATATAGGCATGATGTGCAAAAGGGCAAAAAAATACGCATTCCGTACGTTACAGATATGGACAAGCCGTCATAGCCTCGGCATAAGGCCCTTCCGCTATGTGCCGGCTTAGCTCAGATGGTAGAGCAGTTGTTTTGTAAACATCAGGTCACGGGTTCGATTCCTGTAGCCGGCACCAGCGCCTCTTCCGGTAACCGCCGGGGAGAAATTGAATTTCCCTTAAATTCTGACACTTGAGCGGAAGCTATTCCGCCAAAATCCGGCTACTGTCGCTGTCGGTCTGTCGCCGTGAACGCGGCGGCCTCGCGCAGGAATCAAAAAGGCCGAACCCCAAGGGTTCGGCCTTTAAAGTAAATCTGCGCTAGTGAAAGCCAGAGATTTAAGCGGCTTCGAGTTGCTCGGCCGACATCTTGCCCGACTTCGCGTCACGTAACAGTTCGTACGTAATTTGTTGACCTTCATTGAGGCCATTCATGCCAGCACGTTCGACAGCGCTGATATGAACGAATACATCCGGGCCGCCATTCGACGGCTCGATGAAACCAAAACCTTTTGTGGAATTAAACCACTTAACTGTACCTGCGCTCATAATGAACCCTTTTCAATGACAGTATTATACGTGCCCATACGAATGCATAGGCACCTCTCGAACAAATTTTGAATGGGGATTCGCTAGGTGCGCCTGCTAAGCGCAAAAGAAAAACAGCAGACAATCATGGGTCGAAGTCGTACTTTTACTTAATTTATTTTGGATGTCAAATGTTAAATAAATAATTGTAATGACCGTAAAGCAGAATAAATACGAAAATCAGGCCTAAACAATTAATAAATTAGATATTTTTTTGTAAACGGGCATCAACTGTCGATATCCCCTTTAATCTAGATAGGCTATGGCCGGTTGTCAGGACGCTGGCGCTTGTAAATATGACGGAGTGAAACAGAATGCGTTTGCCGGTTTTTATACGCGAAAATACCGATCGGATCATCGCGGATTGGGAAACGTTCGCTCGGACCATTTCAACTGACAATAGTCCTCTGACATCGCTGAGGTTACGCGATCATATCATGGCCATCCTCGCTTTTATCGCGGATGACATTGACTCTTTCCAATCCAAGACAGAGCAAGTCGAAAAATCGCGTGGTGAAAAACCGCACAGCCTCAACACGACCGCCGCTGAGGTCCACGCGTCGTCCCGCCACGACGACGGGTACGATATGGATCAAATGGTGTCTGAATATCGAGCCTTGCGCGCAAGCATCGTAAAACTGTGGCTGGCGCAAAAGACCGGCCCTTCCGATACCGATGTTACTGACCTCACACGCTTTCACGAGGCGATCGATCAAAGCCTGACCGAGTCTATTCGCGGCTACACGGTAAAGCTTGACGCGGCACGCAATCTTTTTTTGGGCATTCTAGGTCACGATATACGCAATCCGCTTGGCGCCATCTCTATGTCGGCGCAGGTCATGCTCCGATTGGGCCCTTCAGGCGAACGCGAGAAGATGATGCTAAACCAGATCCGCGATAGCACCGAGCGTGCAAATGAAATCGTCACCAACCTGCTCGATCTAATGCGGTCGCGATTGGGAACAGGGCTCCCCATCTCTCGGACATCAATTGACGTTGGCTCTATGGGCAAGAAGATTGTTGACGAGATGAGATCTATGCATCCGCACCGACAGTTCGACATTAAGCTCCAGGGTGATCTGGCCGGAGATTGGGACCAGCCAAGACTCGAGCAGGTCCTGTCAAACCTGCTGAGTAATGCCGTTCAGTACGGCTTCACAGGGACGCCGATAACTGTAGGGATTGCGGGACTATCTGACCGGATAGAAATGTCTGTCCACAATTCAGGCGCGCCGATACCCAAAGAGGCCGCCAGCCGGATTTTTGATGCCCTGACCCGCGTGCAGGTAGGTGAAACAGGCGAACACAACGCCGATACCCAAAATCTAGGTCTTGGCCTTTACATTACGAAGCAGATTATTGTCGCTCATGGCGGAACAATATCCGTAACATCTGATGAGACTGGAACGGTCTTTACAACAATTTTGCCGCGTCATGCACCGGTTATTCCAACCTGAAGGCCGCCCGTTTAAAATTAGAACTGCATCCTTATTAATTGTCAGATAACCCATGATCTATGTTGATCAGTCCTGATGGCGGTTCCGGTCCAGCACACGCTACCGATTGAAATAGCCAATTTAGGATTTAGGATGCCCACATCGCCGAATGTAGTCAGTTCTCCAAAGAGGAAAATCCTCGTTGTCGATGACAATCGCCCAGCGGCTATGAGCTTGACCTGGGCTATGGAAACCCAGGGATATGACGTTATGACCTGTTTCGATGGGCCGTCTGCCGTGTCAATGGCTGACGACTTTCTTCCGCAAGTCATCCTCCTGGATATCGGCATGCCCGTAATGGATGGGCTTGAGGTGTGCCGCCGCATTCGCGCCGACCCCCTACTTCATGGTACGGCTGTTTATGCCCAGACAGGCTGGGGGGACGCAGAAATGCGAAAACAAACTCGCGAAGCCGGTTTCGATCAGCATATTACCAAGCCGATAAATCTCGATGCGCTCTTGTTACTGATCGAGTCGGTTGAACGAATACCGCACTGACAATTGGAATTTTCAGGACTGTGATTTCCGGTGCTGATCGCCCAGTTTCAGATATAGGCCGGCGGCGTTCAACATACGCATGTGGATACTTCGGGGCAAATGAGCCGCCGTAGAGCATGTTCCGCTCATGTTGGATCGTAGCCGCGTTGCCTTTATAGGCCCGTTACCGAGGCGACGAAATGATACCTTCATGGCCGTTGATTGGCCGACACAGTCTTTGTAACAGTTTGCCCCATACATCACTTTCGACCTAGGCAAGCTGTCTCCGGAACCTCTTTCGCACGACGCCACAGATAGCCTTTCGTCATCGCACCCTCCGGTTTGAAGCTGATATCTAGAATCTGGCCGTTCCGATCAATATGCAGGCTGATCGGTTGTTCGGGGTGGGCCTGCGCCGGATCGAGGATCACTGGCGTCAGCACCTTGTCACCGTCACGCACGCCGGCCATCGCCGCCGGTGACGCCGGATCGAGCGCGCTGATGACACGTGGATTTTGCGTCAGGCTTTTCTGCGCGAAACCCAGTTCAAAAACCGGCATCTGTTCTTCATAGCGCTCAAAACACGGTCCGAAAGCATCAGATGCGGGCACCTGCAAGGCGCCATCGAGCATGGCCTGATAATCCTTGAGCGCCTGCGGGCCCAGTTCAGCGGATACCAGATCGAGCCAATCGTGCAAGCTGACCGACTGACCAGTGAGTTTGCGTTTCAGATAGGCGCGTACAAGGTCATCGATCGAGCGCCTGCCCCCGGATCGGGTCATTATCTCGCCATTGAGCACCGCCAGGTAAAGCGCTCCACGGTCATAGGGCTGAACGCGACCGCGCGCATCGGTCCAGAAATTAGCGATGGCGTCTTTCATGGCTACGCTGCTGCTCAGGTTCGAGTAATAGCGGCGCGTTGTATCGTTGAGATCTTCGAGGAACTCATCGGGCGTGATCAGGCCGGTGGCAAATGGCGCCTGACGCTGATAATAGACCGCCACGCCCTCGCCGAACCAGGCTGTGTCGTCGCTGCGCAGACCGTCATCGCTGTTCATCAGGCCATTCAGATAGACGTGGACACTCTCGTGCGCGATCAGGCTGCGCACTTCCCACATGGGTGTGTTCGGCGACATCGTGGCGATCAGCCCCTCCGGTCCTGCCGTGCCGCTCATATTGTTGTAGTTATTCGAGCGAAGCAAAAGGGTGAAAGGTGGCTCAGATGGAAAGCCAAAAAAGCCGGACATGCGCTCATAGGCCTTTTGCGACCATTCCAGCAGCGGCTTTTGCGGGATGTTATTGATGGCGACCGAGGCCGAACGGAACGCACCCGCCTGAGACAGATCATCCGGGTGGGTGACCATCTGGCCGGCCATGACATAGGTTTGACGCAGGCGATATAAGGGCGCCGTTTCCTTAGCAGGATCGCGATCGTAGGAATCGATCGCGCGCGCACCGGCCGGCAATTGACTTAGGTCCCACGTCAGGCTGACAATATAGGGTTTTTCAGCATCTGGCAGCAGGAGGAAGGTGGCGCCGTTACCGCTGATACTTAAGCCTTCGCTGCGCAGTTCCCAGTTTGGTCCTGAAGCCTTTTCCTGCGACACGGCCACGTCATAGCTCAGGACGAGATCACCACTGACCGGTCGCGCCGGTATGTAGACGGTCGATGGGCCAAGTTGCCCCTCGCCTTCATGAGGCGTCAGGGTAAGCGCGCCTTGATCGTCATGCGCCATAACATGCGTGATACGCTCATCGATACGTAACAGGGTCGCTATACTATGGGGAATGGACAGCTGAGCCGGCGTTCCGGCATTGGCGCTGAAATGTTCCTCGACCTTCAGGCCAGTGATTGCATCTCCCACTACTTGCGGGGTCATGCGGATATCGAGGCGCAGGGGATCTGCGCAGACGGCTTTGGCAGAAAATGCCCCCGCCGCCATGAAGATCATAAGGGCGAGCATGAAGGGGCGCATGATGCGATCTCCGAATCTGTAACACGCCCCGCCGGCGGCGCAGTGTGGTGTCCTACGCCGCCGTCAGAGGCTTAAACCCTTTGTGCATCAGATCCTCTGGCGAACAGCAGGTTCTCACGGGGTTAAAGAGGGGAAGCCTAGAACTTCTTCTCCAGGCTCAGGCCGATGGTACGCGGCGTCAGCACGCCAGCGGAATAGACCCCGCTCCGCGTCACGGTGTCTCGCGGTGAACCTGACAGGTATGCCAGTTTATCGGTCAGGTTTTTGCCATAGATATTAAGCGTCAGGCCCTTGCCGAGATCTATATCGAAGTTCATGCCGAGCGTCGCGTAGGATGGCATTTCGTAGCGTTCGGTGGTTGACTTTCTGACAAACAAACTTTGACGAGTATCGATATAGGCGATCGTCGCGCTCAGGTGCGCCGGCTTGTCGAACAAGGTGAAGCCTTTATCGGCCGAGATGGAACCTGCATTCTTGGCGACGAACGGCAACTGATCGCCCTTCAGGCCATAGAGGCTCGATACAATGACGTCTTCATCGAGCGCTGCATCGGTATAGGCATAGTTACCGGAGACAGTCAGGTCAGGCAGCGGTGAATAGGCCACGGCCAATTCGAGACCGCGGCTGTGCGCCTTTCCGCCGTTGCCGGTGTAGGAAAAAGCGGTCACGGGATCGAGTTGCTCAAGCTGGATGTCTTGCCAGGCGATATTGAACAGCGAGGCATCAACCGACAGCTTGTGGTCGAACATCATGCCCTTGAACCCGATTTCGCTGTTGAGCGTATAATCGGGGGCGTAGGCCTTCGGAATCAAGGGATTGCCCGGCACCGAGTTCGGGCCACCCGGACGATAACCACTGGCGACCCGGGCATAAACCATCAAATTTTTGCTGATGTGATAGCTTGGCGTGACGCTGAAAGTGGTCGCCTGATCATGTGAGCTCATGGTTGAGTCCGAAACCCCGCCATTGAGGACGCCGCTATCCAGTTCGTAAATGTTCTGGCTGCTTTGGGCGTAGCGCGCGCCTACCTGCACGTCGAATTCTTCGGTGAAGTGGTAGGTCAGACCGCCGAAAACGGCGGTTTCGATATAGCGTGTCGGCAGATAGATATTGTAGGCGCTGGGCTCGCCAAAAATATCATTGGTAATATCCGCGCCTGTGGCAGTGTCAGCAACATAGACATTTTGTTTATTGAGATTATTTTCCAGGCCGTAATAGGCGCCAATCAACCAATCTAGCTTGGTACCGCCCGGCGACGTCAGGCGCACTTCCTGCGTAAATTTCTTGGTCTGACCGTAATTATCGATACCCCAGGACGGCAGCGGGATATAGTGGCTGAATACCTTGGAAACATCTTGCGGTCCGTCGAAGCTGGTGTCGGAATAGCCTGTTATTACCGCCAGATTGGCCCAGTGCAGGTCGGCATTGAGCACACCGGTATAGAGCTGTATCTGCTTGTCGCTGGTTCCGGTGCCGATTAGGCGTGAATGCTCATACTTGCCATAAACTATGCTGTGATCGATCAGGATATCCATGTCGCTCGTGCCGTCATAGCGGGTGCGATCATAGGTGCCGCTCAGCGTGTAGTTGATATCCGGCGTAATATTCCACACCAGGGCGGCATGCATACCGTGACTGTCAGCCGAGTTGGTGTCTTTGCGGCCGTCGATATCATCGATGAAGCCTGGATCGGTGCGCATGAAGCCGCTCACGCGCAAGGCCAGTTTATCCTCAACCAGTGGGAAATTAGCGCCGCCACGGATGCCGTAGCCCTGGCCGCCGTGCGCCACAGTTGAGCCGGAGATAGCAATGTCGCTGCTGTAGCTGTGCGTATTGGGCGACAGGGTGACGTATTTTATCAGCCCCCCCATGCTGCTGGCGCCATAAAGTGCACCTTGCGGTCCACGCAGCACTTCGATCGCCTTCAGGTCAGAAGGGTTGATTTCGGGGAAGATATCCGAACCAATACCGGCGCCGGTGCTCGAACCAATCGGCACGTCATCGACCGTGAAGCCGACGGTCGGGTTGGAGCCTGCGGTTGTGATGCCACGAATAGCCACTGTGCCACGTCCGTTGCCAACTGTAACGACGCTGAGGCCCGGGATCTTGGTGTAGATTTCACTGAGCTTGACATCATCGTTCTTCAGCAGGTTTGACGAGGTGATCGAGGTTACCGGCACCGGGACGTCGAGAAGGCGTTCGCTGCGCTTACGGGCGGTGACGACCACTTCAATACCGCTGTTATTGGCCGGTGCCGCAGTTGGCGCGACGTCCTGTGCAGAAGCAACACCGGAGGTCATGGCAGCGGTGCAGGACATGGCCAGAGCCATAAGCGAAATTGCATTCTTATTCAGTTTCATCTCGTAATCCCCTTTACTCGTTACGAACCCGCGTGCTCGCCGGTCCGTTGGTGCCAAAAGCTATCTTATTGAACGCGGCTCGGCCGGGGCCGAAGGCGTTATGTCACTTTTTTGACGATTTTAATAAGGTAGCTGGAATGGCGGGAATGTCTTTGCGAAGACGCAAGTGAAATCTGGCAGCGCAACATGATTTATTCGGCTTAACCGGCCTGGAGGCATATTTATGCTGCGGTTTGCCGGCAGCAAAGAAAGGCCCTGCCGTATGCGCTTAATTTCGTATTGAGCGGCGGAAATAAGACACAAAAACCTACCAGTTAGCGCACCTGTCATCAGGCACGTTCTTGACCCGCACCCATTGATAGCCGATCACGGCCTCGTCTCCGCTTTTCATGGACGTGGCCTGACGCCTGAAGCAGGGCCCCCAGGATGCGGACGCAGGATCGATAACCTTGGTGCCGTCGATATTGATGGCGCGGAAGTCCATCACGGCCTGCGGTCCAAGCTCTTTCAACAGCATGGCCTCCCAATAGGGCTGGTCGATTTTTGCGCCGTTATGGCGCGCCACGAACATAGGGGCCAGGAAGCTGTCGAGCGTATGCTTGCCGTGTGATTTTTTACGGATCTGCGCGTCAAGATCAGCGAAATAGAGTTGGCCGCGCATATAGGGCGTATGCCGGATCTTTTCATCGCCAAAGCCGGTTTCGACTATCTTTGCCGCCGACCAATGCAGGGCCGGACTGGTGTAGTAGTCGCGCGCCTGCGCGTTCAGCAGCTTGCCATAATCCTCGACGCTGACCAGTCCACCACGCAGGGGCAGAAGGGTGGTGTAGTAGACGTTCAGCCCCTCGATAAACCAGGCGCTTGCAACACCGCCATCGAAGTCACCCGCCCACTGGTGTCCCATCTCGTGGAAAATCGTGATGCGCGTGTCATGAATATCGCGCGCCTTGCCGCTGGCCATGGACAGCATGAAGGAGTTGCCAAGCGCCGTGCCACCGCCATAGGGCGGCGTATCGAGCACACGCAGGAAGACACGATAATCCGGCGCCGGGTCGAGATACTTGTAAGACCTGCTCAGCACATCATAACCTTTGGCGGCCCATGCCATTTCGGCCTCGGCGTCAAAGGTGGGTTTGCCCAGCCAGTAAGCATGAAAATGGCGGTTGTCCTTTGAGGCGAGATGGTGCAATGGCCCCGCCATTATCCAGCCCTCTGTAACCGCATCCGGGTCCCCATTCACCTCGAACGCACCTTCACCAAAGGTGGTGACGCCCATCGAGCCTGGGGGCAATGCACTCAGATCCCATGCCACGCGGGTCACGGTCGTGCCGGCATTTTCCGGCAGGAGCAGGAAACCGCCGCCAGACCCGCTGATTCCGCCCTCCGCCGGTCGGATACCGAAGGCTGGCCCGCTCGGGCTGCCCGGTGGTTGGACGCCTGCTGTATAGCTGACCGTCACCGGATAGGTGACGGCTCTCGCCGCCCGCCAGTGCCTATAGTAAGGCATCCCGCCGGGGACGGGCTTATCCTCATCGACGGTCAGCGCAACGACGCCTTGCGCGTCACTGACCTGCAAATTCTGAATGCGGTCAGCCACGCCGGTGACGGCGGCGTAGACAACGGGCGCGCTGAAGCTCAGAGGCTTGCCATCTGCCACCGCCACGCCATTGACTACCTGCTTCACAGCGATGGCAAAGACCTCGCCCTCGACGTCGCTGACCGGTTTCCACGTCATATCAAGTGTCGGTTCAGCCTTGACAGAACCCGTTATAACAGTGGCAACGCTTGCGGCGGCAAAGCCTGCTCGCAAAAGGCGCTTGTGTCCGGACATACCGCTGCTCCTCATCATAAACCGTGAGGACAATCTACACCAATGCAGAGAGAAATCTTTGCCAGTTCAAACCGGAAAGGCCGAATATCAGCATGATTTATGCGCGATCGTCGGCAGGGCCGCGCCCGGAGAGACGCGGCCCTGCCCGCACGCTTACACACGCGCCTACGGTTCGACGCGCAACGCGTATGTTAGCCGGTAGGTCGCGGTTTTTCCTTGCGAAGACACGACACGGCGAAGGTCAGCCCGCATAATCTATGCTCTGCCGAGCACGCTCAGCGCCCGCGCGATGTCGGCATCATCGTTGAAGACCGACACCGAGAAGCGGAAACGATTCGCGGACAGGCTTATACTGACCTTACCTGCCGTCAGACGGGCATCGAGCGCTCGTGCGTTCTGGTAGACGCAGGCCACCATCGGCGTGGGACAGTCAAGCGGCGTCATCAGCGTGTAGCCGAGCTTTGGCAATTCGGCCTTAAGACGATCCGTCAGGGGCTTGGCGTGCGCCTGGATGCGATCAGGCCCATTGGTCAGCAGATAACCGAGGGAATAATCGAGCTGGGCCAGCAAGGATTCAGAACTGGTACCGACAGCGAATAGACCTTTGGCACTGTCCTCAAAGGTATAATCGGCAGGCATGTCGCCCGGCGTGTCGAAAGGATACAAGTGGCTTTTGAAGGCGCCCAGGGCGTAGTAGCCGACGAGCGGGCGCCTGATCAGGTGCTGGACATCCTTACGGGCATAGACGAAGCCCAGGCCGAAGTCTCCCATCAGCCATTTGTAACTGGCGCAGGCAGCAAAATCGACACCGGTGGCCTTGACATCAACCGGGATGCAGCCTGCTGCATGAACGATATCGGCATAGACCAGCGCGCCTTGCGCATGTGCCAACTCGCATACCGCCTTGAGATCATGTTGGAAACCATTGATGGTCGAGACCAGTGACAACGCAACGAATTTGGTGCCCGGCGTGATGGCCTTCTTCATGTCGTCGAGATCGATGCGGCCGTCCCGGTCTCTGACCCAGACGACATCGCAGCCCTGCTTTTGCAGCTCTTCATAGAGGGGAATTGAGCCGAAGAAATGGAGACTATCGGTGACGATGCGCGCCTGGCTTTCGGCCAGCCCAAGCCCGGACACGATCATGTTCTCGCCCATAGTGGTCGACTGCACAAAGGCAACCTCCCCCTTGTCAGCATTGATCAGTCTGGCGAATTTGTCCAGCACGCGCGCTTCATCGACCTGGAGATCGGCGTAGGCCGGATCAAGAGAGCGATGAGAATTATAGGCATCGAGCGCTGCACGTGCCCCCCGGCTGAACGGATGGTAGGTGCCGGCATTAAGATAGGTGACGTCCATGTGGCCAAACCCGGCCTTATCGGGGAAGACAGTGGGCATGGATGGACCTGCATACGGATCTGAGGGGGCAGCGGACGCGTGCGCCGTTACAGTGGAAGCCGCGGCGCCCACAGATACGGCACCAGCCGATTTCAACCAATGGCGACGGGTAACGGTCATGGCGTGGACACTCCTTATTTCAGCTATCCAGCATATCTGCTGGCGCAGAATAATCTTGCCTCAACTAGCCCGGTTCACACGTTTCGCGCAATTCTGATGCATAAAGACGGGCATATCCAACATGATCTATGCGCACGACCTTTAAAAGACTTCGGTAAAATGATGCGAAAATGCGATATATTTGCATATATTATGCAAAATATCGCAACGCGCTAGCCTATTTAACCTTAAAATCCCGCCCACGCCTGCTAATCTAGTCCATCAGTAGACCTCGTTTGGAATAGCACGGCATGCTTATGAAATCCGGCTCTCTCGTTCCGCTCATTGCCTGCATGACACTGATGACTGCAGTTGCGCCCGCCCTGGCTGAGACGGCACCAATTGTCACCCATCATGTGCTTAAAACTGGCAAAACGCCTCTGGCTTATGACGCCGCTTTCACCGAGACTGAGCTGAAAAACGCCAGTGGCCAGCCTGTTGTCACCTTGTCGGCTATCTCCTATGTGCTTGACGGCGTAAAAGACGATACCAAGCGCCCCGTGATGTTTTTTTTCAACGGCGGTCCCGGTGCATCATCTTCACCTCTGCATATGTCGGCCTTTGGTCCGCGCATTCGCAGCGAGGGCAAAAACGCCCACATTATCGATAACCCCAACACCCTGCTCGACAGCGCCGATCTCGTCTTTATTGACCCGGTCGGCACCGGCCTTAGCCGCACCTTCCGACCCGATGAGGTTGGCCAGTTCCTAGGTGTCAACCATGATGCCGCCGCTGTCCTGACGGTGATAACGAACTGGCTCAAATCCAACAACCGCGAAGCCTCGCCCATCTTTATCGCCGGCGAAAGCTACGGTGGCGCACGACTGGCGGTCATTGCCGGCCAAATGGTCGATCAAAAGACCCCGATCCACCTCAAAGGGCTGTTGTTGATCTCTCCGGCGCTTGATTTCTCAACAAGCGCCGACATGACGCAGGTGCTACAATTGCCGACGCTGGCCGCCGGGGCCTGGTATCACCGGAAAGTGGACCGGAAGCAGCGCTCGCTCGCCGACGTTGTCGCATCCGCGCAGAACTTTTCTATCAACACCTATGCGCCGGCCCTGATCAAAGGCGCCGCCCTGAGTGAAAACGAGCGCGCTTTCGTGGCGAAAGAACTGGCGGATTTCACCGGTATTTCTGCTGACCTGATTGCCAATGCCAATCTGCGCATCGACAGCGACGTTTTCCTGTCAAACCTCAATGCCGCTCAAAACCTGGATACTGGCCGTCTCGATATGCGTGTCACCGCCATTAAGGCGCCGCCACTCAATGCCGATCGCTCCGCCGCCGCCAATGATCCGTCACTGGGCCTAGGTAAGAGCAATGTTATCACCTCCCCCCTTATCACCGCCTATCTACACGACGAACTGAAGGTGCCGGTAACCAGCGACTATGTCAGCCTGTCGCTTGACCTGAATTTCCGGTGGAACTGGTCGGACGTAAGGGATGAACAAAAATTTGCGCTCAACGTCACCCCTGAATTGGCGCGCCTGATGAAGGACCGACCCGGGGTGCGGATGATGGTGGTCGGCGGCTATTACGATCTCGCCACGCCGTTATGGAGCGCGCGCTACGCCATCGAGCACAGCGATGCGCCGCTTGACCGTGTCCGCTTCGAGGCCTACCCGACCGGCCATTCGGTCTTCAATCCCGCCGACGATCTGAGCGCAAAAGCTGATCAGATCCGCACCTTTCTCACGCCCCAGCCGTAAACGGAGTACCCCATGTCGGCCCAGGAACCGCTTTCCAGCATCGATATCCGCATCCTTGAACAGATCCAGAATGACAGCTCGCTGTCGACCAGCGACCTAGCCGACCGTGTGGGCCTGTCGCAGTCACCGTGCTGGCGACGTCTGCAACGCCTGAAAGAGGACGGCTACATCAAGGGTCAGGTGGCCTTGCTCGATCGCCATAAGTTCGGGGGCAGCCTGATGCTGTTCGCCTATCTTAAAATGACCACCTTGACCGATGACAAACGTGCCGAATTCCTGCGCCGCATAGAAACAACACCTGAAATCCTCGAATGCCATACCCTCTTCGGGGAAAAGGACATCATGCTTAAGGTTATCGCGCCCAGCATGGACTGGTATCAAAAGTTTATCTTCAACGTCATCCTCAAGCTGCCGGGCGTTGTCGATATCCAGTCCACGGTCACCCTTACCGAGCTGAAATCGACAACAGCCATTCCCTTGCGTGGCGTTCGGGCCATCTGATCTGTGCCGGAGCATAGTTTATGCTGCGTTCGGCCTGGTTCGCGCATCCCTATGTCAAACATCCGCATCGCCACGTACGAATAAGTATTTTTATCCACGAAATCCGGCGTAGCGTTCCCCTTGCTCACTTCCCGATTTTTCAGGTGTCGCACCATGAGGTTTTCGTTGACTTTTCGCTCCACAATCACGGCTTCGATGTTGGCGCTCAGTCTCGCGGTCGCACCGGTCATAGCGCAGGAAGCCAAGTACGCGCCTAAGGAAGCCTTTACACCGGCTGAGTTCGGCGCCGCCGTAGTGACGCAGCACAAGGGCATTTTCGGCGGACAGAAACTCGACTATACGGCAACCGTCGCTCCCTATATCGTCAAGGACAAGACCGGCCGCGACGCCCTATCCGTTGTCACGTTCGCCTATGTTGCCAAGGTGAAAGACGCTTCAAAACGTCCGGTAATGTTCGTCTTTAACGGTGGTCCGATTACGCCCGCGCTCTACCTGCAAATGGGCGCCTTCGCCCCCCAACGCGTGGCCATCAGTCCAGATATCACTGCCGATCCGAAGACCGCGCCCCTGATCGACAATCCCGATAGCCCGCTCGATGCCACCGACATTGTCTTTATCGATCCGGCCGGCACCGGCTATAGCCGCCCCCTGCCCGGCACCGATCTGAAAGACTGGTTTTCGGTCAAGGCCGATGGCGATGAATTCGCGCAAACCATCACAGCCTGGATGAAGGCCAACGGCCGGGAAATGTCGCCGGTTTATGTCTTCGGGGAATCCTACGGCACCATTCGTGCGCCACAAATCATGAAGGACTTGGCCGAAGCTGAAAAGCCACTGACACTTGGCGGCGTTATCCTGTTCGGTCAGGCCGCGAATATCGTCGACTATGTGCAGCACCCCACCAACATCATCAGCTATGTCGTATCCCTGCCCACGCTCGCGGCCACCGCCTGGTATCATCGGGCGGTCGATCGCAAGGGTTTGAGTCTCGGCGCTTTCGTGGATGAGGCACGCGCCTTCGCCGATAATGAATATCTGCCGGCGCTCTATAAGGGCGACCTGATCACGCCCGCCGACAAGGCTGCCGTTGCCGCCAAACTCGCGGAATATACCGGCGTACCAGCGCAATATTACCTCGACAATCGCCTGCGTCTGTCTAAGGAAGGCTATCGCCGCCTGCTCTTCAAGGATCGGAACCTGATCCTTGGTCAATCGGATACCCGTTATGTCGGACCCGCGGCGTCGGGTGATCCGTCATCCGTTGTGCCGCGCGTTTATGAAGCCAGCTTTGCCGTTTACCGCCGCGATGTCCTGAAACTCGATGGCAAGCCTACCTATCTGACGGCCAGTCCGGTCGATGACGAAATCGGCGCCGGCTGGAGCTATGGCGGCGCGGATTCGCCGTTCGTCGATTACCCCTTCTATGCCATGATCGGCGACGCTCTGAAAAAGCAGCCGAATATGAAGATTTTTGTCGGTAACGGCTATTTCGATACCCAGACGACCGTCGGCGCGGCCGAACTCTTGCTCAAGCAATCGGGCTGGCCACGCGCCAATACCCGCCTGAAGCTCTATGAGGGCGGTCACATGGCCTATTCGAACCCGCAAGCCTTGGCAAAAATCTCGGCCGACGTGCGCGCCTTCGTCAAGGGCGATAACTGATGGCCTGCGTACACTACGGTCCGGAAGAGGTGGTTGCATGGCTAGACTATCCGGGCTGCATATCGGCTGTGCGTGACGCCATGGCCGCCTTTTCCGCGTCTGAGATCCCTCAGCCCCTGCGCACCATTATCCCGCTGGCGCCGCTGAAGGTTCTGGCCCTGATGCCAGGTTTTCTGACGCCCGAGGGCGGTCTTGGCCCCTTTGGCGGCAAGATCATCAGCGTGGTGCGCAATCCGCAAAACCCCGGCCGCTCGAGGCATCATGGGCTTGTCGTCGTTTTCGATCCGGACACCGGCGAGCTTATCTGCACAGCCGATGCCGGCGAGATCACCGAGATCCGTACCGCGTCAGCCTCCGCCGTCGCGACGGATGTGCTGGCCCGAAAGGATGCAAAACGCCTGACCGTCTTCGGCGCCGGCGCGCAGGCACGTTCGCACGTCGAGGCTATCCGCTATGTCCGCGACCTTGACGACATCCGCATCTGGGGACGTGATTTTGTCAAGGCTAGCGCTTTTGCCGCTGAGATGGCCGCGCAAACCGGCCTCGAGATTTTCGCCGTCGACTCCGCCGAAGAGGCATGCCAAGACGCCGATATCATTTGTACTGCCACGGGATCGTCCGAGCCGATCCTGTTCCGCCGATGGGTAAAGCCCGGCACCCACCTCAATATTGTTGGCTCCTCAGGTCCTGGCCCCGTGGAAGTCGATAGCGACCTTGTCGTCGCATCCCGCTACATCGCCGATAGCCGCCGTTCGGTGCTGGCGGCCGGCGCGGAATTTCTTGCGGCGAAAGATGCTGGTCTGATTGGCGACGAGCATATTGTCGCTGAAATCGGCGAAGTGCTGAATGGCCATATCGCGGGTCGCCGCGATGACAGCGAGATCACCCTCTACAAATCGCTCGGTCACGTCGTGCAGGATCTGTGTTCTGCCGCCTATGTCCACCACAAAGCACAGGCCAGAAAATGACGCGTTCGCACTTCCGAATCTGCCTTTTATCCTCAGTTTTCGGCCTTACTCTATCTGGTGCGGCCATGGCCGATGCCAGCTTTGTCCAGATCCAGAACAAGCAAACCATCGGCCGGCTTGATGTCCACTCAACCGCTACCGCCGTGACTATCGATTATTTTGTCGATGACAATGGCCGCGGCCCAAAACACAAACAAGCCCTGACGTTAGACGCCAATGGCTTGCCCCTTTCGGGCCAGATCACAGGCACCTCTCTGATGGGCGGCAAGGTCGATGAAAGCTTCGTCTTCGCCAAATCGCGTTTCACCTGGACCTCGCAAGCTGACCACGGCGATCTTAAGCGGAAAGAGGCTGGTCTCTATATTGTCAACGATTCCAACCCCTACGATCTCGCCCTATACGCCCGCTATCTGCTCAAACAACCGGGGCAGGAAGCTGATGTTCTGCCCGAGGGCCATCTACGCCTGGTCACACTTAAAGCCTATAGCTTCGCAGGCGCCACGGTCACAGCCTATCGGCTCGATGGCCTTAATCTGGAGCCGAGCTACGTCCTGCTGGACGACACACGGGAACTGTTCGCCTCTATGGGGGGCGGCGACCTTATCGTGCGTAAGGGCTATGAGGCCGAGGCTGATAAGCTTGGTCAGCTTGCCGGCGACCTTGAAGCCGCGCGCCAGAGAGATTTGCAGGCCAAACTCGGACACACTTTCATCGGGCCGGTCCGTATCAAAAACGTTCGCATCTTCGATCCGCGCACAGGCGGCTTAAGCCCCCTCTCCAGCGTCTATGTCATTAAGGATCGCATCGCCACTATTCTGCCCGAAGACCTGGCCGACGAAAATGCTCCGCTTGATGAAACCCTTATTGACGGTGACGGCGGTACGCTTGTGCCAGGCCTGCACGACATGCACTCGCACACAACCGACTCGTCTGGCCTGTTCCTGCTGGCGGCGGGCATCACCGCCGTGCGCGATATGGGCAACTACAACGACTTTCTCGATCAACAGATAGCTCTGCTAGACACAGGTGAGATCGCCGGCCCGCGCATCATCGCCAACGGGTTTATCGAGGGCAAGTCGCCTTATTCGGCTAATACTGGCATCGTGGTGGCGTCTCAGGCTGAAGCCGACAAGGCTGTACGCTGGTATGCCGACAATGGCTATTTTCAACTCAAGATCTACAACAGCTTCAACCCAGCCTGGATCAAGCCGACCGCCGCCGAAGCGCATCGTCTCGGTATGAACGTGGTCGGCCATATCCCGGCCTTCTACACGCCCGATCAAGCAATAAATGACGGCTATGATGAGATCACCCACATCAACCAGCTTGTGCTTGGCTGGCTGCTTAAGCCCACCGAAGATACACGCACGCCACTGAGGCTGACGGGACTCGCGCGCGCCGCTACGCTCGATCTTGAAAGCCCACCTGTGCAGCACACACTCGGCCTGATGACTACGCATCACACCTCGCTCGACACCACGGCGGTGATCGTTGAACGCCTGATGTTGAGCCGTGCCGGCACGGCGCTGCCGGCTGATCAATATTACCTGGATCATATGCCCATCGCTTATCAGCGTTACCGCAAGCGCACCTATCTGCCGCTGAAGTCTCCTGAAGATGACGCCAGTTATTTCAAGGCCTTCGACAAGCTGGTGGATGTGATGCGCCTGCTGCACACCAATGGTATTCAGTTCCTGCCGGGTACCGACGATACGCTCGGCTTCTCGTTACGTCGCGAACTCGAACTTTACGTCAAGGCCGGGATGACGCCTGCCGAAGCATTAAAAGTGGGCACACTCGATATGGAAACCTACCTGCATCGCGATCAGGAACTGGGCACCATAGAACGAGGCAAGCTGGCCGATTTCTTTCTGGTCAAGAGTGACCCGACACAGGATATCACCGCCCTGCACGACACGCGCATGGTGCTGAAGGGCGGTTTCGTCTATTTCCCCGACGAAATCTATGAATCGCTTGGCATAAAGCCATTCACGACCGCGCCTAAAATAATCCTGCCTGCCCAGCCGCGCACCCCGGCCGCGTCCGCTCATTCCGGGGGTTTCTTTGACGCGTTCGACTGATCCGCAATTCCACGCCAGCCATTTTACACCCGACCGAATGCCGGTGCGTGCCCCCTTTGGCGTGGCGGCCCTGGCTATGGTCGCAATGGTTAAGATCGAATGTATCGCATATTCCGGAGAGACGAAATGAACGTAAAGCATATTCCGGCCATGGGCCTGGCAGCCGCGCTGATGTTGGCATCTGCACCCGTATGGGCCTTTGCCCCTCCTATCATGATGCATGTCGAGAGCGATCATGCCGGCACGTTCGGCGGTAAATCTATCCGCTACAAAGCGGTGGTCGATGAAAGCTCGGTCACCGATCCGGGCGGCAACACCATCGCAACCATCGTTTCGACAAGCTATATCCGCACCGACGCACCAAAGGACAGCACGCGCCCGGTCCTGTTCGTCTTCAATGGCGGTCCAGGATCGTCATCGGTGTGGCTGCATATGGGGTTGGTGGGGCCGAAGCGCATCGCTTTCAAGGATGACGTCAAACCGGAAACGACACCGCCTTTCCGCTTGACAGACAACACCGAAAGCCCGCTCGACGTCGCTGATATCGTGCTGATCGATCCGCCTGGCACAGGTTATTCGACCGTAGTCCCAGGCCACGAAAGCGAAGTCTATGGTGTCGATGAAGATGTCCATGCCATCGCAGCCTTCATGCAGGCCTGGACGATAAAGAACGGCCGCGCCAATGCGCCGAAATTCCTACTCGGCGAATCCTATGGCACAATCCGCGCCGCGCGCCTTGCCAAACTGCTGGCCGGTGGTCCGATGGAAACCGGCAGCATGACCGGCATGACGCTCAACGGCATTATCATGCTTGGGCAGGCTATGGATATGAGCGCCGGCGGCGACACCGACTATCTTACCGCCTTGCCAAGCCTTGCTGCTACAGCCTGGTATCACGGCGCTATCGACAAGAACACCACGACCCTCGCCAGGCAGATCGCTGACGCCCGGGCCTTCGCTGCCGGTGATTATCTGCGCGTTCTTTATCTCGGTGATGCGGCAAGCCCTGCTGAAAAGAACGCGGTGGCAAAAAAACTCGCCGATCTGACGGGCCTCTCCGAGGATTTCGTCCTACGCCGCAATCTGCGCGTCTCGACACATGCTTTTGCGTCTGAAATCCTTGCCTCGAAGAACGAGCAACTCGGTCTCTATGATGGCCGCTACACTCTGCCCCTGCGCGGTTCTGGCGGCGACCCCGTGGCCGATGACCCCGCAATGGGCCAATATGTCCCGGGTTTTCTGGCTGTCTGGAGCGATTACGCCCGTAAGGATCTCGGTATCACCACCCCTGCACCCTATCGCGCCATCGAGTTTCGCACCGTAAATGGGCGTTGGAATTGGGGTCAGGGTCCCGGCATCCAGCCGACAACGAACTATGCCGAGGATCTCGCTGTCGCCATGCGTCGCAATCCATCGCTTAGGCTGATGGTTGGAGAAGGCGCCTACGACCTCGTCACCACCATGGGCGAGGCCGATTACACCATCGCCCACGCCGGAATAAGCCCTTCTCAGGTTACGGTGAAACTCTATGATTCCGGGCATATGCCCTATCTCGGCACCGAAAGCCGCAAGGCCGTTGCCGCCGATATCCGCCACTTCATCAGCGAATAGATCATGACCCACCCCCTTGAGCCAGAACGGAAGCTGAAGCAAACGGTCGGATTGATCGGGGTGGTTATGTTCGGGGCTGGGTCGGCGATCGGCGTTTCCATTTTTTCCGTTCTGCAACCCGCGGCGAAGGTGGCGGGGTCGGGCCTTTTGATCGCCATGGTCATAGCCACCATCCCTATGGTTCTGTTCGCTTCCAGTTACGCTTTCATGGGCTCAGCCCTGCCGACCTCAGGCGCATCCTACGAATGGCCAAGACGTTTTATACACCCATTTGTCGGCTTCATCATCGCCTGGCTGCGGATCATCGCCAATGTCGGCGCGATCATCGTCCTGTCGTCTGTGCTTGTCAGCTATCTCGGCATGGCATTCGATCTGCCGCGCAAACTGACCATGGCGGTCGCCATTACGATTGCCTTCGTCATGAACTATTTTGGCGTGTCGATCGCTTCTGGCGTGCAGACGGTTCTGATGGGCCTGTTGTTGTTGGTTCTGGCCGCCTTCGCTTTTACCGGCTTGCCGATGACCAGCCTGGACCTGATCCAGCCGATCATCGGTCATGGTTGGGTGGCTATTTTTGCCTGCGTCACCCTGATGATCTCGCTGTTTCTCGGCATCGAGTCCGCCGTTGAAATCGGTGAAGAAGTCAAGAATCCGCAGAAGACCCTGCCTCAGGGGATTGTTCTGGCAGTCTTATTGACCCTCATCGTTTACGGTATTGTAGCGTTTACCGCTCTGGGGTTGATCGGACCGGAAAAACTGGCCCTGAGCAAAACGCCCCTTCTCGATGCCGCCCGGGTACCGCTTGGTCCCCTGGCCGGTCCGGTGATTATCAGCGCCGCCTGTGTCTCTATCATGAAATCGCTCAACGGTATTGCGCTGGGCTTTTCACGCTCGCTTTACGCCATGGGCCGCGAAGGCGCGCTCCCGTCGTTTTTCACTGCGGTGCATCCGAAATTCGGCACGCCTTATCTTGCCGTAGCCATATGCTGGGGCCTGGGCATAGCGGGTATCTTCCTGCCCGATGACCTGGTCTTCCTGCTGTTGGCCGTCAATATCCCAACCATGTTGAAATACATGGCCTGTTCGATCTCAGCCACCAATCTGGTTCGTTACCACCCAAAAATCTATGCACAGGCGGGATTGAAATGGTCGAAACCAACGATCTACCTGCTCGGCTATGCCGGCGCCCTGTGCGCAGTGGGCATCATTCTTGCCGGTATCGAGGCCGACGCGCGCCCCTACGGACTTCTGTGTGGCTGGGCCGTCATCGGCATCGTTTACTGGTTCGTCCGCCAGCGGGTAAAAAAGACCCGCGCTGACACGGGCGCGAACTAATTTATGCGCCGATAGGCGGGAACACCCCGCACTTCACATAAGAATTGCCGCTCGATTCTACTAAATTCACCTGCGTCAAAGGATTGCTACCGATCCGCGACAAGGAACTTAAGTATGAATAAACCGTCGCGTCTCGCGTCCCTGTCTCCCGCTACCCTAACGGCTGCAGACGCCCCACTGTCTTACGCCCAATGGGTGCGCAAGGCCTTAGCGCAAAGCCGCGATGCCTTTGTGCTGTTCGACAGTTCGGTTGATGAGCCGCGTGACCTTCTGCAGGCCATAATCAAGAAGGCCTTTGCCGCACCCGTGAGCGATCGCTATACCTCGTCTTTCGTCAAAGGTAATCCTTTTGCCGTCAAGGCTTTATCGCGGCGCTACAATGTGCCGGAGGATCACGTCCTCACGACCTCCGCGGCCACGACGGCGATTTCAATCGTCTACCACGCCTATCTGGCCGCTGGCGACCATATCCTCGTCGAGACGCCACGGTTTGATCTGCTGGCCACAACAGCACAGGCCATGAATGTTGAGGTCGAGGACTTCCAGCGCAAGGCTCCAGGTTACGCTATTGATGTCGACGCCTTGCGCGCGCATATTCGCCCGAATACCAAACTTATCGTCTTGTCCGACCTGCATAACCCTTCCGGCGCTCTGTTGCCGGAATCGACCATGAAAGCGCTGGCGGATCTGGCCGCGATGCACGGCGTGAAGGTCGTGATCGATGAAGTCTATGGCGACTACGCCGACACCGCCCGCCCGCATTCGGCCGTGCACTATTCACCTCACTTCATCGCGATCAACAGCCTGACTAAGATCTACGGCCTAAGTACGTTGCGCTTCGGTTGGGTTCTGGCCTCACCGGATACCCTGTCGCCCATTCGCGACACTGCCGGCCGCTTCGACTTTACCTCTTCCAACCTGTCACATGCCGTGGCTGCTCTCGTTCTGGAAGAAGACAGTCAGTTCGACGCCTACCGTCGTGAGGTTATGGCCGAAACTCACCCCGTCATGGCTCGGGCTTTTGAGAACTGGGTAGCAGACGGGCTGGTCGAAGGGCCTATGCCCGATCATGGTTGCATCCTCTTTCCAAAACTGATCGGTGTCTGTGATACCTGTCACTTTTCCGACTGGATGGCGCAAACCCACAATGTCCGCGTTGCGCCGGGTGAATATTTTGGCGCTCCCGGTCATGTCCGTATTGGCTTTGCGAAGGATCTTACGGGCATGACCGCTGCTTTTGAACGTTTTGCTTTGGGGCTGCACCAGTATTCAGCAACGCCCGCTTGCTCGCTGTAGAACGGTCCTAACGTCAGCCTCGTTGGAATACGCACTTTCCCAACAAGTAAGCTACGATTGTCAGTCAATCTGTAAATCTACTAGGAGGATATGCCCGCCCAATTCCCGTTTGATCGCAATTTCACCGGCTATATAATCAGGGCACCGTATCCGATTTTTGAGGTTGACCGTTGTTAGAATATCGACGTGCTGAGCACCGCCCATGGGTAGCCGCGCTAGTTCAAAAACATTTTAAGCTAATGGGACGTTCAGCGGAACCAACTATTGATTCAATCGAGGAGTATTTCGAAACCTTGATTTATGACGAGGACGTCCCCCTCGCCGTTTGCCAAACCTGTATTGAAAAGGCCCTGAAGGAACGGGGTGCGGAACATCTGCACGTCATTCTCGACCGCGCGAGAAACTACGCGCTTAGCACTGTCTAGCCGCGCGAGGGCCGCATTGAACTTCGCTATGGATCGACCTTACCAGCGCGTATCGAGCACAGTCATAAGATGCTAATCCCCGGCGAATCTACACCAAGCTATTTTCCGGTGGGCCGAAGTAACTGGCAGGGAGTTTATCCTGGTAGATAATCAGCTTTTGCACGATGACATTGGCGTCCACCATGGTGATCGTGAAGTCATGTTTGCCAGCCGTTTCAATGACGTGGGTTGATGTAACGATACGGACATTGTCTTTGGCAGCCTGAACCCAGCCGTCTCCCAAGAAGGTTTGAGCCTGGCGATCTTCGAATAGATCGAGGATCTGTACCGGCGCGTTATCAAACGCCGCTCCGATCCGCACACCATGATCGGGCGACGAATCCATGATTGGCCCAAGGATGAGCTGCACATGATAGGTGCCAGGCTGCGAGAGGTAGACGGCATACTGCATTTTGGGTCCGTTCGCCGGCGGCAAGATACTCCGCGCAGTTATCGGCACGATGCCCATAGCAGCATCCCCGCGTCCGTAATTTGGAATAGCCACCCAAGCCGCATCCCTCGTGGGCGTCAACTTCGTGGCGGCGGATCCGGCAATCGCAATCGGACCAGACAAGCTGGCGTACCGGCCTTTAGCGTCGCTGCGAATCTGATCAGAGGCCTTGAGGGCGCGAACATGCACCTCGACGTGCGCCGGCTTCGCATCCGACACAGGACGGTCGCCCGCGATCAAGACAACGGCTTTGCTCTCGCCCTGCGGCACCTGCGACCAGTCGACCTCCACCCAGAAGCGGCGATCGGCACGGGGCGTTTTGTCTTCTGTAAGACGTACCCACGGCGCGTCTGCGGATATCTTGAAATCCGGTTTTCGACTGCCCTGGGCAAAAACGTCGATGTACGACCGCCCGGGGTTGAGGGAATCGAACACCGGCAAGATCGCGTCACCATAATGATCCGGCCAGGCGCTAGGATCTCCCTCAATAGCCACCCCGAAATCGGCCGTATCGTGGATGAGGACTTCCGAGGCGGGTGGCAGCATATCCACGCGCGGCGGCTGCCACGTGTATTGGCCGAGATGTGTCTGGTCCATCATATGGTTCCATTTGCCGCCGGCCAGAACATGATTGTAATAGTCGCTCAATTCCCGATCCTGGCGGAACAGATCGCGCGTGCGTGCGGCCTCGGCATTGGCACTTGCCCGCCCTTGGCGAGCGTAAAACTGACTCCGACCGGCGGCGATATTCATCTTGGTGACGATGGCCGAAGCCTTCGTCGGATGCAGAACCAACTGGAAGAAGGCATTCTTTTGATTGTCTGGAAGCGCCTTATAGACGGCTTCCGCCCGGGCCGTCACATCATCCCAAGCTTTCTCGACGCGATCGGCCTCCTGATAATGGGAAAGGCTATAGGTATCCGGCGCGACCATTTCCGGTTTACGCCAGCCGTTATATTTCGTGTAAAGCGTGACGATGTCGGCAATTTCAGTGGCGCGCGCGGCGCCAAAATCGCGTGCCGCCCATCGTCGAGTGTAGTCGCTGACCGCGTCGCGACCGATCGCCCGCGGATTCCAGGCCAGGCGGATAAAAAATTCTATCGGCAATTCCAAGGGCTTGAGATCGCCGACATTCGCGATCCATATATGGTTGGCCCCGTGCTCATTTGCCGCTGTCATCTGTTCCCAAATCTTGGGAAACGGATTGGTGTTGATCCATTGATAGGCATAAGGCCCCCCGTGCATATCGAGGTGGTAATAGATACCGGACCCGCCCTTACGCTTACGTTCGGCGTCTGTCGGCAATCGACGCAGGTTGCCGACGTTGTCATCCGTGAAAAGTAAGGTGACGTCATCAGGCACTTTGACGCCAGCATCGTAGAGCTTTTGAACCTCGGTAAAGAGTGCCCAAAGCTGTGGCACCTGGGCGGGGTCGACGTTCAGCTGCGTCCTCAGTATCTCGCGCTGCGCCGCCATAATGGTTTCAAGCTGCCGCACGTCCGCCTGCACGCCCCCAGCTGATGGCTTGGCGACATCGCCATCCCCGCGCATGCCTATCGTGACCAGGCTTTCATAGGCCTTGTTTCGACGAATGCCTTCCGCCCAGAATGTCTTGAGGCCTTCTGCATTGGTGGCGTAGTCCCATTCTCCATTGCCGTATTTTTCGTGTTTGCGCGTCCACTCCTTCTGAGATCGGACCATGGGTTCGTGGTGCGACGTGCCCATAACGATCCCGTATTCGTCGGCCAGACGCGGATTTTCGGGATCGTCTTCGTTGAAGGCGGAATCCCACATGGCAGGCCAAAGGTAGTTGGCTCTGAGGCGAAGTAACAGCTCGAACATGTGGGTGTACATTTTGCTGTTGAAGCCGCCGTATTTCTCGATCGTCCAGCGCGTCATGCATGGGGCTTCATCATTGATGAAGATACCGCGATATTTCACAACAGGCTCACCAGAGGCGTACCGTCCCACCTTGACGTAAGCCGCAGGCCTGGTCTTGGCTGGTACATCCGCCCACCAATGCCAGGGCGACACTCCGAGTTGTTCTGATAGTTCATAGATGCCGTAGATCGTGCCGCGCTTATCGCTACCTGCGATGACGAGCGCTTGATCTACGCCGGGCATCGGGTTGCGTACCACTGTGATGACAAAGCTTTCCCATTTGCCCTTTAGATCGGCCGCGTCCAGTTTCTTTGCGGCGATAAGGTGGTCGATGACCTGGCTCTTACCAATCGTCCCAATAAAAACAACACGCTTCCCGACAGGTGCCATCGCCATGACTGGCGTTACACCTGTTACGCTGGCGATATCTGTTTGCAGGTCGGCGACTGCCCGACGGACCCCGGGAAAGTCAGCAGTGTCACACCATAGGGCGACGGCCGTACTCTTTGCCACCAATGGAAACGCGCCATGGGACGCGGCGCTGTCAACAATCGCAATCCCCAACACGCCGGTCGCTGTATCAACCACTGCCCGCCTCGGTGACGCAGATCCATGCACAGGCACGACAGCCGCCGCACTAGCGGCTACCGTTGAAAGGAGAAATAGCCGTCGCGTATGCGTCATGGAGAGCCTCACTGTAAACGACCCGTTCAGATCCGGGTACTTTATTGATAGTGATTAAAAGCAACGACTTAGGGCTTAGGTCAGTGTACCCGTTGCAGCCTTGTGATATCACACCCCATCCGGCCTTACCATCGATTTAACTGGTAAGACCAATTTTCCGGATGTATATGCGTGAACCGTTGGATCACCGGTGTGCGCCACTTGCGATATTTTGTCCGACGCACAATTTCATCTTTATGAGGCTCTGGCGAACGCGTCAGGTCCGCCCGGAAGCTCAAAGCGAGCAGGAAACTTTACCACACCACGCCGCGCTGCCTTCGGAAGGTCTGTCCCGACGGGTCAACATAAGCAAGCGATGCTAGTACACGCTGCGCACCGTCATTGCCGCTCGCGCCGCCATTTGGCGATTGCGCAACGATTCCATCTCTTCGATTTCGGTCGCGTCCAGCAGGTATTGGCGAACATTTTCAAGGTGTTTTTGCATAGCCGCCTTGGCTCCAATCGGATCATTACGACTTAGAGCATCCAGAATGTCACCATGTTCGGCCAGGCGCGCCGGAATCCCGCCCCCGCGGGCCTGTTGCATAATATTTGACGCCAAAAGCGAGCTCGTACGCAACTGCCACAGGCTTTCTACGACATCTATGAGGGGCCCGTTATTCGTTACGGCAGCGATGCGCGCATGGAACTGGTAATCGGCCTCCTCCGCCTCGTCTTCGTCTTCCACGGCCATCCGCTTCACGCAGTCCTCAAGATAGGCAATATCCTCAGGCGTAATGACAGCAGCAGCCACAGCGGCGGTGCCACTTTCGATGATGATGCGCGCTTCAATGAGTTCGAATGCGCCAACGTTCAGGTCCTGCGGCCCGCCGATACTTTCCGTCGGTTCCGGTTGAGTCTGCGGTTGCGCGACATAGATGCCCGATCCATGGCGAATTTCGACCACGCCGTAGATTTCCAAGGCTATCATGGCCTCGCGAATGGTCGGCCGGCTCACACCAAATTTTTCGGCAAGCTCCCGCTCTCCAGGAAATTTTTCTCCGGGCAGATATTTCCCTGCCCGAATGGCGTTTGCCAATTCATCGGCGACGCGGCGATACAAGCGTGAGGAGTTACTCGAATTTATCATCTCACCCTTAACCTGGCCGGCAGTGTCGTTTGAAGCGCTGAAGAAGTGCTGTACCATATATTTGTAAATTGGTCAGTCCAGCTTTTTAGTCAAGAGCGCCATCTTAGCCTCTCAGAAGTGACGCCTGCGCTTCAAACTCCAACCTATCGGAAACAGGGGTCGTCACAGCCGCGCAATCACAGACGCAGGACGCAAATGGCCCGAGACCGAGGTCTCGGGCCAAGGGGGTGTGCACTATAGTGAAACTAACGCACTACTCCGGATGTGCATTAGTACTGGGCACGCCAGCCCAGGATCACGGTTTGACCGGGATTGTTAAAGCCATATGGCAGATTGTCGTAGCCCAGATAGCTTCGGAAGCCTTGGTTGTCCAAGTTCGTGGCATCGAGCGTAATGCTCTGCTCGAGACCAAAGGCCTTGAACTTATAGGCTGCCGACAGGTCTATCTGGTGACGCGCGGTCTGGTACATATCGTAAGGGATGCTATTGGCGGATGGCAGGAAGCCAATCTTCATCTTACCGACGTTGACATAGCTGATATGGGCCGAGAACCCGCCATGCTCGTAGTAACCGGTGAAGTTATACGTGGCGTTCGGGATGCTCAGCAGGGTCGACTTGCCAAAGTGCGTGTAGTTGAACGTGTAGCCCAAGCCCTCGACCAGATTGTCGAGCGGTTGAACCCACATGAACTCCTGCCCCGTCAGCTTCGATGTCGTCGACAAGTTGACAGTCGTCGACAGATTGATGGGATTATTGTCCACCAGTGTCGGATTTGCCAGGACGTCCGCCGACGTTTTACCAATTGCGACGGCCATCGCGTTTTGCTGCGTTGTCCCGAGAGATGAATACGGAATGCCGATTGAGCTGAATGGGACGACGACCGTCTTGTTCACGGTGAAGTTGGTTATGTCCTTCTTGTAGAAGGTCAGACCGACATAGCCTGTGGCGCCTGTGTAGTATTCCCCGCCAATATCGAAGTTGTTGGAGTAATAGGGTTTCAATGCCGGATTGCCCTGGCTGGCGTTTTGGGCGCCCGGATCACTAAAGCCCAGTTGCGAGCTCATTTGCGACGGGTTGGCGCGGGTCATTGTCTTCGACGCGGCAATACGTAGGTTCAGATGATCCGTAACCGCAGCCACCGCGTTGAAGGACGGCAGATAGTCCTGATACTTGCGCTCCGTGGTGATGCTGACGATCTGATTGTTGATATTCGATGGCGAAGTAATCGTCTGGTCGGTCGTTTGGTAACGCAGACCGAAGTTCGATTTGATCGTGATGCCGGCTACGGTTGTCCGGTTCGAGGCCATCACGTAGGCGCCGCCAATCTTTTCGTCGATATTGCTGGCGCCGGCGCCATTGTAGGAATTGCCGACGGCCACATTGCCGGGTGAGTTGATCAGCTTATCATAGTCTATGGCTGCGGCGATCTTGTCAAAGTCCGGCGTGACGAACTTGTTGAAGCCCGCTCCCGAAACGCCGTCGCGATATAAGGGCGACTTCATCGTTTTCAGGTAGTTAGGCAAAGCCGAATCCGGGATGGCCGTTGTGAAGGCGGTTGCCAGGGCGGAGGACTTATCCTGAATATTGATGTGACGGGTATAGGTATCGTACGCGGCGCCCGTCTTGAAGGTCCAGTCGCCCCAGTCCTTCGTCAGGTTCAGGTGAGCGGACTTGGTTTCGACATTTCGCTTATCAAGCTGCATGTTGATCTGGCCGACAAAGGTGCGCCAGCCAAGGTTTGGATTATTCAGATCGACACTCGGGGTGATCGTCGGCATGTCATTGCCGGACACGTTGGCGTAAGTCGCCGTAACGTTCGACTGGAACGGCGTACGGAACTTGAGGAAGGTCACGCCGCGTTCATAAGTCGAGCGCATGTAGGCAATGTTGCCATCGAGCTTGAAGCCGTCTGCAATTTGCCAGACCATACCGCCATTAATGCTGTAGAAGGCCGTTTTATCGCGATAGAAGTTGGTTTCTTCAAAGAATGTCGAATTGGCAAAGGTGCCGGCGGTCACAACATTATTGGAATCCACCTTCATTCCAATGGGAATCATACCGCCATTATAGTCGTCCCCCGGCCCCGTATTCCGGACGGCCCACATCATGTCCGAACGTTCCGCCGTCCGCTCCGCGCCGCCGCCCAGGATATCCAGGTTGAAACGCAGGCTGTCAGATGGCCTGTATTCGAGGGCGATCGAGCCCACCTTGTTCTTGCCGGTTCCGTCGAGGAAGTAATCGCGGCCAAGGCGCGGGATGACCGCCCCTTTGATTTGCGTCTCGGTCAAGCCAGGGTTTAGCGCCATAAGGCCGGCTTCGTTTAGAGTGCCTGGCGTCAGGCCGTTGCCTGTATAGCCATAGATCGTGTTGCCGAAGCGGAATTGGTTCGACCCTTGCGGATTGATGACGGTGCCGTTACCTGGAAATTGGGCGTTGGGGTCACAGCCCGTGCAGAAGTTGCTCAGGTTTGGATCGCCCCATCCGAGGGTTTCAAAGCCATCCGAGAAGATATGTTTGTCGGATTGGGTGTATCCGACAAGGACGCCAAATTTGTCCCAGGTTTTGGAATACACGGCCGTAATACGTGGCGAAACCGCACGGGCATTGACGCTGTAGCTGCCTTGCGCGGCCAAGACGAGATGCTCGCCCTTGCGATCGAATGGGCGCGCATTCTGAATATTGACAGTCCCCGCGATCCCGCCTTCCAAGGCGTCAGCGCTTGGTGTTTTCGCAACATCAACACGGTTGAACAGCCCGGTCGGGAACATGTCGAGATCGACCTGGCGATTGGGCGAAGAGGAACCTGTGAAGCCGAAATCCGATGCGACGGCAACGCGGTTGCCATCCATGGTGACCATTGTGAAGGCCGATGGCAGGGCGCGAACGGAAATCTGAGCGCCATCGCCGGTGAATGCGTCGCGTTGCACGACCATGCCCGGTACACGCTGCATGGATTCTGCGAGGTTCAGATCGGGAAACTTGCCGAGATCTTCCGAGAAGATGGTTTCACCGAAGTTGGTAGAATCTTTTTTGGCTTTGGTGGCACTGTGTAGAGAGGCGCGATATCCCGTAACAACGACGACTGTATTGTCATCTGCTGCGGGCGCGGGTGTCGTCTGGGCGTGAACGGCGGCAGTGCCCATTCCACCTAGCATTGTGGCGCACAAAAGCGCCGAACGGATGGCGAAGCTACGCCGATGTCCCGAATTCATAATGTCTCCTCCTGGCTACATGGCACCATTGCAGTGCCGTTTTATTCGTTTCGACGGAGCGAAACGGTGAGTCTGTTACCGCTCACATTTCTGTCGTATGCCCGAATTCGAAGAACGTCAATGTGGTCAGGCCAAAATGGGGCAGAGCGTAGCAGATTTACAACAGAGACGTAACATTCGCTCGCTTCTTATTGATTAATTTATATTTTTTTACAAATAAAGTAGATCTCTGAGCGAAATTGGTAAGGCCATTTTGCTCAAATCACGCTCGTTGCATGCGTGGATAGAATATATATTTTCATTTTATGAAATCGATTTTCGTGAAGCCGTCTTTCACGATGGTAATTTTTAGATGACGGGTTGGCGGGCGCAGGCCGGTTTGTTTCGTCTGCGCAAGTCGACGCTTGCACGCAATCGAACGAGACGCGCTACATAAATTAGGCGGTATGGAGAGGGCTAATAATTTGCACCTAAAGCAGGGCTTGCTAGAGGACGTATTGCGTTGCGAACGCGCCCTCCCCGTCCCGCTCGATTACTGTAGGAGCTCGGCGTCATTGGCTTCAAGATGAAGCGTATCATTCCAGGTCTTGCCAGAAAGAACACCCGTTTTCCGGCCTGCGATTGTGACGTCTTTCGCTTCGCCCGTCGTATTAACGTAGAGCGTCCGGCCATCGACCACGCGCGCATAAACACCCTCAGGCGTCACGGGCCCGGGCTTGATGCCGAGTTGCGCATAGAGGCGGCGATATAGCGGCTGCATAACGGCAGGTTGGGCGGGCGTCGCCACATAGATGGCTTGCCCCTTGCCAAATCGATTGACAGTCACGACCGGCGGCGAACCTTCGACATTCGAAAACCGCCCCAGGACCTGGGCGGTGGAAGGCTCCAGAACCTCGTAGAAATTGATAGTTGTGCTGAAGTTTGCATCGCCCACCGTCCCGGTGAGCGGTGTGTCGGTTCTGTAGAATTCATTCGTCTTCAAGCCGAAGACATCTGACAATCGGCCCGGCAGCGGCGTGTCAAACCACTGATTGTTTTCATTCACCTTGGCCGAGAAGGCCGTCATGATGACAGTGCCGCCGTTTTTCACATAATTACGAATATTGTCCGCCGATGCCTGATCCATGAGGTAGTCGCCAGGCACGACGACGAGCTTATAACGGCTCAAATCTTCGTGCCCGATATTTATAACGGCCGCATCGATATTGTCTTTGTAGATCGGCGAGAATGCGTTGTGCGCCTGCGTCAGATAGGGTGTCGTAAAGTACTGCTTGACGGTGTTGGACCAGCTGATGGGATTTGACGCGACCCGGCTCTCGAACGAATAGGCAAATGCCACGTCGGGTTTGAGATCTCTGGGGAAACCCAGAGTTTGAATCTTCTTGAATTCCGTCGCGATGCGTCCCCATTCGCCCAGTTTCCAGGATGGCGTGTTGTCATGGTCGAGCAAACCAAAGAGGGCCTGTTCCTCGCCGCCTTGATGGCTGTTGAACGTCCAGGCCAGCGCCGCCTGCCCGCCATTGAGGAGGCCGAAATAGGCCCACATGCGCGAACGGCCCTTGGCGCCATAATAGCCACCACCACCGGCCTGGAATTCATTGAACCAGACGGGAGTCGGCAATGCCCCCTTCATCATAAGGGTCTCAAATGCACCGCCGATCGGCTCGCCGGCATAATAGCCGAAGGCACCATAATTTACGTACTGCTTGTAAGTTGCAAGATAATCAAATCCCTTGCGCTCACTGCTGTCCCACAGGTTCGAAATCGCGGGCTTGTCTGGGACATTTTTCTCACGAATGTCGTCCAGATCGTTTAGAACCTTCACGGTCACATCCGACCAGTAGCGGTGCAGATCGAGGAAGCGCTCAAACGGCCCGGGGCCTTCGCCGTAAGGGATCTGTACCTGGTCCCAGTCGCTAATGCGACGTGACCAGCGCTGGGTTGCCCACGCCTTGTTCAAAGTCGGCAAATCGCCATAGCGAGCCTTCAACCAGCCAATGAAGCGCTGCCGATCGGCCTCGGAATAGGACATGAAACCGTTACCGATTTCATTGTCAAAGCCGATCGCATAGAGGGCCGGATGCTTGGCATAATGCTTGGTCAAGGTGTCGGCAAAATCCTTGACTAGACGCTGGTAGTCCGGGTCGCTGATATTATCCATATACCGTTCAGCGGGATTGAGCTTGGTACCGTTCTGCGCCACGAGGTCGACGCCCGGATATTTGTAATGCAACCAGATCGGCGCCGGCAGGCCTGAGATATCAAGAATGACCTTGATGCCGTTGGCGTGCATCTCGTCCATTACCGCGTCAAAGGCCTTGAAATCATAGACGCCTTCCGCCGGCTCAAAATAATCCCAGGATAGATCGCCCATTCGGACAACCGTAAACCCGGCTGTCTTCATAAGGGCGATGTCCTTATGAATCTGTTCAGGCGTCCTGTCGACCGGCTGATAGCACGTACCCACAAAGAGCTCGCCTGCGCCCGGCCAATTTGGGTGCGCCGTCGCCGTGGCAGCCAATGTTGGGCACGTGGCGACCGAAAACAAGGCGGCGGTTGCAAACAGAAGGGACTTGAGTTTCATGGCTGTCTCGCGAGGCACGCCGGACGTGGCGTCCGGCCGGATATAAAATGGAGGCTAAGCGCAGAGGGGCAAACTTAACCTTTGAAGGTGATCTTGAAGGCGCTGCCATGACGAGTTGGCAGGCTTGAGGGTAGGTCAACCTCAAGGGCAGTCGCCGTTTGACGGAACGTCAATGGCTTTTTCACTCCAAGAAGGGTTACACGACCAACCTTTCGTTTTCCCGATGCGCCGCTGAGCCCCAGCGTATTAATGCTGAGCTTGCCGGACGGCTCTCCCAGAGTAATCGCATAGAGAGCGTCACCCTTCGTGGTGAAGCGCATGTCCTTCGGTGTGTAATCTGCGTTCTCACGGAAGGCGCCGTCTGCCGTCTCGGTGGGGCCTTCCCCATAGACGGTCCATGGCCGTGTGCCATGGATCGCTTCTGCGTTCACCTTCATCCAAGCCGCCAGTTCATCCAGCAGCACCTGCGACTCCGGAGGCAGGCTGCCATCCGGGTACAGCACCACATTCAATAGAAGGTTGCCATTCTTGCTAACAATGTCGGCCAGCATATGCAGAACCTGGGTCGCGGTCTTATAGGTGTAATCATCGGAATAAAACCAATCGCCGTTTGACGTATCGGTTTGCCAAGCTCTCGGATTGATCCCTTTCAGAACGCCACGTTCAACATCTTGAACGCACGCTTCCGCGTAGAACTCGCCGGAACCAAGGGCTTTACAGTTGTATACGGACTGCGTCGCCCCCTGGCCGTTGAGCTGGCTATTATAGAGATGGGCAACAAGCGACCTACCCACGACGCCAAACGGCATGCCACCGTCGGAATACAGCAGGTCCGGCTTGTAGGAGTCGACAAGCTCACGAATGCGCTCAAACCACATCTGATGATATTTGGGATCGGTGGTGTACCAGGTGTCGGTATCACCCTTGAAGGCCTCGCCATTGGTCTCATGGTATAGGTCCGCATATTTCGGATCCGCGCCGTCATAATTGACGCCCATTTTCGGCCAGAACTGATCGTACCCGTGGCTGGGATAATACCAGTTATGACTGGCACCCAGGTGCTCCGAAACGCCAAAGCGCAAGCCGCGCTTCTTCGCGGCCGCGTGCCACTCCCCTACGATATCGCGCTTCGGCCCCATCGCCTTGGCATTCCACCGGTGCAGTTTGGAGTCCCACAGATCGAAGTTGTCATGGTGTACACCCATGCTGACGAAGTACTTGGCACCCGCGGCAACATATTTATCCATCAGGGCTTCGGGATCGAATTTCTCCGCCGTCCACAAAGGGATAATATCCTTGAAGCCAAATTCGGACGGGTGACCATACTGCTTCAAATGCTTTTCATAGTGAGGATGCCCCGGCACATACATCCAGCGGGCATACCAATCACCGGCGCGTGGCACGGCTTGCGGTCCCCAGTGCGCCCAAATGCCAAACTTAGCGTCGCGAAACCACTCCGGGGCTTCGTAGGTTTTCAGCGAGTCGACCGTCGGTTCGAAGGGGCCAGCCTTGATTGGCAGGGTATAAGTAGACGGGGCGGCGGACTTATCCGCCACTGGCTTTGCGGTATCACGCGCCTCAACCTTGCCGGCAACAGCTAACGCCGCCAACAGAGGTGCGCCGAAAAGCGATCGCTTACTAATCTCTACCATCTCATTCCTCACCTTTTATGGGCGCCCGCCTGCGCGCGCCCGTTTATATTAAAGACAGCGCCCCCGTCGCGCTTACTCAAACTGCCGTATATGAAAGTAACATTCAATAGAAAAACCTGCGCTTTGCATGTATTTCCGGCGTATCGAGCAAAGCGAAGGTTTGGGTACGCTCCTGACAGGCATTAAGTTACGGACGGCCTAAGCGGTACGGCCTGAGCCGTTACGGATAGGCGCGCCGGAATCAGGGCGTCCGGCGAGCCATCCGCAGACACAGCTTCGAGGGTGATTTTCCCAGCCTGCCGCACGCCCTGAACGATCACTTGCGCAAGGCCATTGAAGAGCGAGCGCTCCATGCTCTTATCGCTTTCGAGACAGTTAGGATCGCCGTTCCCGACACCGATCAGCTTTCCTGGTCCGGACACTTTGAAGGCGATCTTATTACCGGCGACCGGAACCGCTCGTCCCTTCTTGTCCAACGCCTCAACGGTGAAAATGGCGACATCTTCGCCATCGGCATAAATTGTGGATCGATCGACGCTCAACTTGATCGCTGCGGGTTTGCCGGTCGTATCTCGTCGCTGGGTGAGTATACGCTTGCCTTTCGTAAAAGCCCGCGCCTCGATAAAGCCTGGGGCATAGGTCGCCTTCCACTCAACATGGCCAAAGCGCGGTACGGCTTTGCGTCCCAAGCTCTTACCGTTCACCAGGAGTTCGACCTCGTCTGCATTGCTGTACACCCAGACCGGGACCTCTGTACCTTCGCGTCCCTCCCAGTTCCAATGGGGGAAAAGGTGAAGGGCCGGCGCCTTCGCCCACCAGGCTTTATAATAATAGAAGTAGTCCTTCGGGAAGCCGCACATGTCGACGATACCGAACTGAGAGCTGATCGAGGGCCAGTTATAGGGTGTGGGCTCACCTCGGTAATCGAAGCCCGTCCAGGCAAAGCCGCCGGCTTCCCACTCACGTTCCATTTGGAATTTCCACCAGTCTTCCGGTGTTTGGCCCCAGGGCACAACACCGTCATAGCTGCTCATCACATTGCGGCTGGGATCCGTCCGGTACTCGCCGCGGGTCGATACGGCGCTGGATGTTTCGGATCCAAACACCGGCCGCCCGGGATTATCCTTGTGGAACCCGTCGGGGAACCACTGCACATAGTTGAAACCAATCAAATCGACGGGATCGGACACCCCCTGCTTATTGTCGCTATTCACCGCCACGGTCACGAGACGGGTCGGGTCAAGCTCGTGGCAGCGGCGCACCATGGTCGCCGATATCTTCGCGCCTTGTTCAGCCATATCTTTTTGAAGCAGAAATTCTTCATTACCGATCGACCAACCGATGATGGCTGGCGAATTGCGGTATCTTTTTATCATCTCGTCGAGTTGCGCCATGCCCTCCGGATTTGAGCTCATCTGACGCGTTTCACACAGCATCATCATACCCATCCGGTCGCAGGCCTCTACGAGCTCGGGCGTCGGCATGTTGTGCGAGGTCCGGATGGCATTGCAGCCCATGTCCTGCATAACGCCCACCCGGAACCGCTGCAAACGATCCGGCAGGGCGACACCAACGCCGGCGTGATCTTGGTGATTGCAAACCCCCTGGAGCTTCACATGCTGGCCATTGAGGAAAAAGCCACGATCGGGGTCAAAGCGAGTATGGCGAATGCCAAACGATACCTGATCTGCATCGACGATTGTGTCACCCCGTTCGACGCTGACAACGGCGGAATAGAGGTTGGGGGTACCGGGCGCCCAAAGTGCCGCACGTGTCAGTTCCGTACGCGCCGTAAAAACTGCCATGCCGTCGACGGCGATAGCCTGGCGCGGTGCCTCGGCCGATGCAACGACGGTCCCGGCCGGGTCGATAATCGTCCACTTCACGCGCGCATCGGCTCCGCTGGCGCCGCTGTTGACGACGGTCGTACGTAAAGCAAGGACGGCGGTATCGCCGGCCAGTTCCGTGTTAACAACGCTTTCCCACTGCCCGACATGCAGAGCATCCATCTTGGTGAGCCAAACGTGACGATACAGGCCCGCGCCTTCGTAGAACCATCCGTCGCCATAGGTCGCGTCAACCCGGACGGCAATTACATTCTGAGCGCCATAGGCCAGGAAATCCGTCACATCAAAGCGGAATGGCGTATAGCCATTTGTGTTCCGGCCGATAAAGCAACCGTTGACAAATACCAGGACATCCCGGAACGCACCGTCGAATTCTACCCAGATGCGCCGTCCTTGATCGCTGGCGGGAATAGCGAACTCCCGGCGATACCAGCCAACACTGGTTTCAGGATAGCGGCGGCCCAGTGGCTTGTAACCGTGGGACCGCAGCTGGGCATCCCCCTCACCGGCATCATCGTGCACAAACGGCAACTCGACCGCCCAGTCATGCGGGAGATTGACCGACGTCCAATTCTCGTCTTTGAAGCCGAGTTTAGCGAACTCAAACTTTCCCGTCTTCGAGAAGTCAGCCTGTCCAAAACCAAAACCGAGGTCTTTGGTCGGATCGGTGCCGTGACCGAAGGTGAACTTCCAGTCAAAATCGAAGAGCAGACGCTCGCGCGGCGCGACCGACTGTGCACCTGTGGCGCTTTGCGCGGCGGCTTGCGCAGTCAGCGGGGAAATGCCCGCCGCGACGACAGCGCAGGTCGATAGCAGCATCTGCCTGCGATCAAGTTCGGCCATTTAGTACCTCTCAATTTGCTTTCCGGCCGTTACGCCGGGATCAGTCGCGCAATGTATACGGCGGTTAAGCCGCGTGAAGTTAAGATTTCGGCGTCAGGCTCACGAGCACGATATCATTGGAATTCATTGGGAATTCGATCTCAGTCGCGCCCGTTTTGCCAACCCTTATAACCCGCGTGCGTTCCGGCACATCCTTTGTCAGGGTCTGCAATTGTTTGAGCTGAGCGGCGCTGACATTGGCCGGCGAACCCATATCGATGTAAGCGCTATAGGCGTCATTCACCTTATAGCCCGTGCGATACACGCTCAGGGCATAATCGCCCGGTTTAAGACCTGAGAGATTAAGATGCGCCGGTTTTGACGGCTTATTTGGTACCAGCTTACTAAAGAATGTTTTGTTGCTGCTTCCCCCCTGATCCGGCAGTTGAAAATCCCAGACTACCGCGTTCATGGTCTTGCCATCATAGGCGACCCAGGTCTGGGAGTCATTGGTTGGAACTTCGTTACCCTTCAGCGCATTCAGGTATTTGTAAGCAAACCAGGACGGCTTACGAACGCCGTCTTTCGTCATCAAGCCAAAGCCGCCGTGGAAAGTATTGCCCGGAGGGCCTGGCTCTTCGAACAGGTCGGAATAGGTCCAATAACTCATGCCTTGGGCAATGCCTTGGGTCTGCTTAAGCTTATCTGCGATATAGGGGGCCGCGACATAGGAGTCGTGGCTGAGGTCGCGCGGATTGTAGCTTGTGCTCCATTCACTGAAAAACAGCGGGAGACCGGGGGCCTGGGAGGCTTCGATTTCACCACGGACCTTTTTGACATCGGCGATAATGGCATCGGGCTTTTTAGACAGTTGCAAGTCCATCTTGCCCTCTTCGTCGAGGTAGCCGTAGTCCACGCCATAGGTGTGGGTCGTGATGAAATCGATCGGCGTATGGGTGACTTTGCTATAGTTGAGTAATTCCGGCACCCATGCCGCGCCTGCCGAAGACGGACCGCCGACACGCAAGGCGGGATCGACGGCCTTAAGCGTCCGGGCAGTAACGCCGTAGAGCGCAAAATAGGCCTCCTGGTCGGCGTACTGCCAGAACCCGTCGAGGTTCGGTTCGTTCCAGACTTCGAAGTACCAGCTTCGCACCTCTTCAGCGCCATAACGGGAAATCAAATGGCGGGCAAAGGCGTCAATCAAACCTTTCCAGAGATCCAATCGCGGATGGGAGGTATTGCCCTTCCAATAAAAGATGGTCTGATCAGATGTCTTCAGGGCATTCGGAGTAAAGCCCAGCTCAATGAAGGGCTTAATGCCCATTTTCAGCATGTTGTCGTAGAGGTAGTCGATCTTGGTCCAATCGTAGACAATCTTGCCATCGACCGATTTGACGGTGCCTAGATCATCGTGAAAGATATCGTGGAAGCGGATATAGCGAAAGCCGAGTTCGGCGGCGGCCAGTTTCAGCTGCGCCTGATTGGCGTCGCGTATCGTAACACCAGAATAGTCCGCGCCGACCGACAGATCGAAGGCCCGATCAATGGGCTTCTGCGCTTGACGAACATCTAGATTGACCTGGCGGACTGTCGGGGCCTTGGCCAAGGCAGGCATCGCAGGCAATAGCAATGCAGCGGCAAGGACGGTGCCGAGGATGCGGCGTGAAACGGGATGCTTGTGGGTCATTGGAACCTTTGGATAGGTGTCGTGTTTTATAGTCATGACGCCAGCGTCGGGGCGCGGCTTTCAAAGAAATGCTGTTGGGTGAGGTGGAAACACCGCTGGACTCTGACATTAGCCGCGTTGGACAATGGCAGTTCTGCGGTGTTTCCGCTTCACGCTGTTATCTGCCGACCACCTGGACGAGGCTCGGCGCGGACTTGACAAACGCCTTGTCGCTACCCGTGGCCGTTAGCGTGCCAGACGCGTCGTTCCAGTGCAGGGTAGTCGTGACAGCCCCCTTGCCCTTTTCATAGTCGTAGCTGGTACCATCGTCGTCATAGAGGCTGAAGTCGCCGTCCTTGCCCGGATAGACCTTGAGGGCAATGATGGTCTGCTTTGTTGCGGTTGATTGAATGTCCGAGCCCAAAGGCACGATCGAACCAGCTTTCACAAAGACAGGGATCTTATTGATCGGCGCAGCCACCTTGACCCAGCGACCGCCGGTCAGCTTTTCGTTGGTCCAATAATTATACCAGTCGGTGCCGGCCGGAAGATAGACGTCCTTCTCCGTCTGGCCCTGCTTAGTAATCGGCGCCACCAGGAATGCCGGACCGAACATGTATTGCGTGCCGATATCGGCAACGTTCGGGTCGTTGGGGAAGTCCATCCACAGGGCGCGCATGAATGGCGTTCCGGTGTCATAGGTCGTCTTTGCAGACGAATAGAGGTAAGGGATCAGGCGATAGCGTAGCTTGTCATACTCGCTGACAATCGCTTCCGCCTGCTTGCCGAAAGCCCAGATTTCGGTGTGCTTCTTGTCGCCGTGCAGGCGCAGGGTCGGCAGGAAGGTGCCGTACTGGAACCAGCGGGTGAAAAGTTCCGGATAGTCATTATTCTGGCCAACCGTTTCGCGCGCATCGGACGGATCAAGCAGCGGTGTGCCGGTGAAGCTGGTGGTCTGCGGCAGCCACTGCCAACCACCGATATCATTGCCCCAGTAAGCGATGCCGGAAGCCGTCATGTTAAGGCCGGTCGGGATTTGGCGGGCCAGGGCTTCCCAAGTGGGGTTGATATCCGAAGACCAGAACAGGGCGCCGGTACGTTGCGAACCCAAATAGGCGGCGCGGCTCAAAATAAGTGCCCGCTTATTGGGTTTCCAGGCTTTCATGCCTTGTTGAACGCCCTCAACGTGCACCAGCGGGAAGACGTTGTGATAACGGTCGCCTGAGCCAATCGAATAGAAGAAGCCATCCGGCACCAGGTCCGGCTCAGTCTCGTCCAGCCACGGATAGTCGAAACCGTGACTGAGAATATTGTCACGGGCGTGCTCCCAGAACCATTTGCGCGCTTCGGGATTGGTCGAGTCGATCAGCCCCCCCGTCCGGTCGGAACGGAACGGCAGGCCATCAACCGTCTTGCCGTCCTTGTCCTTGAGCAGAAAACCCTTTCGGTCGAGTTCATTGAAATATCTGCCCGCGGTCTCGTAGCGCGGCCAGATCGAGACGATCGACTGCATACCCATATCGTGCAGTTGCTTGTTCATCGCATCCGGATCAGGGAACTCGGCCGGATTGATGTCCATCTGGCCCATGCGCGTCCAGTAGAACCAGTCCAGCACCATGACGTCGAGCGGGTACTTCTTGTCGCGATACGTGTTAGCGACACGCAAAATTTCCGCCTGGCTGTCATAACGTGCCTTAGACTGGATCAGGCCAAAGGCGGCCTTGGGTGGGATCGGTGTCTTGCCGGTCAGGCGGGCATAGCCAGAATAGATTTCCTCGGGCGTATTGCCGGTGATCACGAAGAAAGACACGCGCTCACCAACCTTGGACTGGAAGCCAAGGCGGCCATTGACGCCGGCGACGAAGCGGGTTTGCGACGGGTTGTCCCAGACGATGCCATAGCCTTTGCTGGAGACCATGAACGGCACGCAGACAGTCTCACCGGCCGGAGCATCGTACCAGTGCTGACAATCGAGAACACGACCGCGCAGATCCAGCGCGCCCAGGCTCTCCTGGTTCTGGCCCATGCCGTAATAGTGCTCGCCGTCCGGAGCGGCAAAGGCCGCACCAACCTGGAACGTCTGTTCGCCATTGACCTCATGCGGCGACATTTCCCAGCCATTCATGGTCAAAACCGTTTCACCCTTGGCATTCTTCACCTGAAGGCCGACCGGGGCGAGAGAGGGGGCAAAGTATTTTTCGCCCTGGCTGGGCGTGCGAGCCGGTGGCGCGGCATTGACATGCAGTGACAGGGCGCCCGACGTAAAGGAATCGCCTGTGCTATCCGTTGTCTGCTTGAAGGCGCCATTATCAGCGCCTTCGGGCAGGATGCCGTATCCGGCCGGGTTCAGAACCTCGGCCTTATCGACGGCGATGGTGACGTGGATGACATTGGGTCCATAGGCCTCGACGCTGACCCAGGCCCCGTTGCGGTCCAGCGTGGAGATTGGGGCGGCGTGTGCGGCGGTTGCCAGCGCAAAAGCGGAGGCCAG
Source organism: Asticcacaulis aquihabitans (assembly GCF_032490435.1). NCBI lineage: Bacteria > Pseudomonadati > Pseudomonadota > Alphaproteobacteria > Caulobacterales > Caulobacteraceae > Asticcacaulis > Asticcacaulis aquihabitans. Next base: position 238,677 of record NZ_JAVGWM010000005.1, on the reverse strand, counting down.
GCCCATTAGGGCGGCTTTAAAGGTCATGGAAACTCTCAATTTCGGGTAGCGAAAGATGAAATTTTGGCGGGCCCGGCTGCGCTAGCCAGAAGTTGCGAGATATAGTCGGCGTGTGTAGGCATGCTTGCAACAGTTTGATGGACGACCGCGTGAAGACGGGCAAAATGGCTGCGCAACTGTGCCTGATCAATTTGATCGACAAAGGGATCGTAGGCTTCTGGCACTACGCCTAAGCCAAAATACAACGACAGCCACGAGGGTTCGGTGAACCCGTTTTGATCATAGACCACAGCATGCCCGGTTTCGCGGAACGTTTCAATTTGATGGCTAAGTCTGTCTGGGATAGCCATATTCCGACAATATTGCCAGAACTCTGAATCATCTCTTTGGCTGATCTTGTAGTGCAGGATGATAAAGTCCCGAACATTCTCATACCAGATCGCGGCACGCCGGTTATATTCGGCGATCAATCGCGGTTTAAACGTCAAGTCCGGAAACAACTCGATGAGGGATCCGACACCACTTTCAATCATTTGAATACTGGTCGATTCCAAAGGTTCAAGAAAGCCTGACGATAAACCAATAGCGACACAATTCTTAACCCAGGCGGCTTTCCGCCGCCCCGTTGTAAACCGGAGTTGCCGGGGCGTGTCCAACGCCTCGCCATCGAGATTTTCCATCAGCAGTCGCCCCGCCGCGTCATCGGTTGTAAAGCCATCGCAATAGACGTGACCATTGCCGATCCGGTGCTGAAGAGGAATGCGCCATTGCCAGCCAGCCGCACGTGCCGTCGAGCGGGTATAAGGGGTGAGCGGATCTACGGACGCACACGGCACGGCCTGCGCCGAATTACAGGGTAGCCAGTCAGACCACTCTTCGAAGCCCGTCTTGAGGCTGTCCTCGATAAGGAGCCCGCGGAAGCCGGAGCAGTCTATAAAGAGGTCACCTTCAATGAGGCGCCCATCCTGCAAGATAAGATGATCAATAAAGCCGGTTTCGTCGTTCAGATTGACATTAACAATCTTGCCTTCGGTACGCGTGACGCCACGCGCCATTGCATAGTCGCGCAAGTAAGCGGCGTAGAGGCCGGCGTCAAAATGATACGCATAGGAATAGGCGTTGTGGGCACTGACCTGTTGCCCTGAGGGCGGTTGAAAGCGATTGTGGCGGGCGATAACGGTGGACATGGACCAGTTTTCGAAGGCTGGGATGTCTTCGATCGCCTTGAGACGAAGCCAGTGATGATGCGGAGACCGGTTTTCAATGCGCGGTCCGAAGTCACCAAAGCCATGGAAGAACCGGTTTCCGATGTGGCCCCAGTCGCGGAATTCAATACCAAGTTTAAACGTTGCCTTGGTCTTTTGAATAAAATCATCCTCGTCGATGCCAAGACTGCGATTAAAGAAGCGGACGGTCGGTAGTGTCGCCTCCCCTACCCCAATCGTTCCAATATCGGCAGACTCGACCAATTCAATTGTCGTGCTCTTGGGTAGTCTTTGCGCCAATGGCGCTGCCGTCATCCATCCAGCTGTACCGCCGCCGACGATTACGATTTTACGAATAGGCGGGCCTGACACGGGGCGTATCCATTTTCAAAAGTCCCTTCCAGTCGAGAAACCGGAAGGGACAAGTTGGGAAGTCCTCACATAACAGCTTACCTGTCGGACCAGCAGGCGAGCGTGTAGGCCGGTCATCAGGGAGACGGACCGGCCAACCCTTTCTAGAACGTGTAACGGAGCTGCGCGGTGTAACGCGGGCCTGACACAAACCAGGCGCGCCCCTTCGTTCCTATGTGCTGTTGCATCAATTGACGGAATTGCGCGTCGTTGATGTTTTGGGCTTCGACACCGAAGGTCAGCTTCTCGTTGATCTTGTAGAAGAATGACGCATCGAGTTGACCGTAATCATCCGCCCAGGTCGGAAGCCCCCAGTTGATCCCCGGATTGGGCACCGTGCCATAGGTGGCGCTGGCAGGATTGGAATCGTAAGCGTCGCCACCCTGCGTTCCGTTGACATTGACCGCCTGAAGGTACTTGGACCGCCAATTGTAAGCCAGGCGTGCCGAGATCGGGCCCTTGTCATACATGATGGCCAAGTTGTAGGCGTACCGCGACAGATAGGCGAGAGGCAGGTTGCCAAAGGTCCGTGCGTCGGTGTCGCATCCGTTCAGGTTCAGATTGAGCGAGGCCGCGATTTGTGCGGGCGTCGCTGTAGATGCGACCGTGCAGTATTGAGACGTCACAGGCGTGTAGAGGTGTTGCGAGCTGTCCACATAGGTGAAGTTCGCTTGCACGCCGAAGCCCGAAAGCCAACCTGGCAGGAAGTCGTAATATTGTTGGTACGCGATTTCCATACCGCGTGCCGTACCGTCAGCACCATTAATCGGTCCGGTCGTAGTGAAGTTTTGCAGCTGTCCGTTGACGTCCGGCAACTGGAACGTACGCAATTGACTGATGACGATGTCATGCAGGTCCTTGTTGAACACAGCAAACGTCAAGGAGCCGACCGGGGAGAAATACCACTCTGCCGTCAAATCGGTTTGTGTCGAGGTCGTGGGCTTCAGGTAAGGGTTCCCGGCGCTTGTGCCGGTCAGATTGACCGAATTGATCGTCGAACTCGTCCCCGTCGTGGTAATGTCAAACCCTTGCGACAGACTGGTGTAGCCTTGCAGCTGGGTAAAGTCCGGACGTGACAAAGCGCTGGCGATGGCGAACCGCACCTGGAACTCAGGCGATACCTTCATACGCAGGTTCAAGCTCGGCAAGACATTGTTGAACTTGTTGTGGAACTCTTCCGCCTTCGCGTAGGCTGGGATGTTCGGAATCGTCACACCACCGACCGTGTTACCCGCCGGAATGTTCGGCGCAGTGGGGCTGAAAACAGTATAGCCGAAGGCCGTCATATCGGTCTGGACGTAACGAATACCGATATTGCCGTCGACCGGATACTTCAGATTGTCCCAACCGAACCGCAGTTGTGTGTAGACCGCCTGGGTAGTCTCCGTTTGCTTGTTGGTGCCTGCGGGATCGGTTCCGAAGGTGGCTGGTGTCCAAGGCGAGCAAGCGCTGGCGTCACCACCGTGCGCTTCGGCGCACAGGATGTCGTGGTACTTGTGCAACGCGGTGTAGCTGTCCGGATAACCGGTGGCGAGAGAGACGTTCGGGAAGACAAGGGACGGCGCCGACAGCTTGCCATTGAAGAAGTTATCGAAGCTGTGCAGGCTCGTGTTGCCAGCGAAGCGCGGATCGCCCAAATAGGCAAGCCCCGAAATATCCCAACCGATTTGCCACGGCTGCGTGATGGCAGCCCAATTGTAGCTAGGGTTAGAGTTTTGCGTTGTAGCGTCACGATCCGTGGTGCGGACACCGAAACGAACATCTTTCAGGAAACCCTTGTCGATGTCGTACTTGGCATCAGCGCGCCAGGCCCACTCGTGAGCGATGCTCTTATCCATGTGCTCCATGGTGAATGCCCAATAATAATTATTGGCGTTCGCGAGATAGGCTTCATCAACGGTGATCCGAGGCACATCGCCACGCAGGTCGAGCGTTTCAGACGGGATGGTCACCCCGGTGGCTACGGTCGAGTCGAAGCTCCGGGTATTGGCGCGGATATATTGCAGGTCTGTAGTGAGGGTCCACTTGTCGGACGGCGTCCACTTCAGGTTCCACGCAACGTCCGTCGTATCGGATTTACGGGTCGACGTGCGGGTATCGTCGCCGAAATTGATACCGCCATCGGTCGGGTCCGTCAGCGTGCCGGTCAACAGCGCGCCATTGGCGTCATAGGTGGCGTCGCTGGACACCTGGATATTGTAGGGTGAGGACTGGGCGAAGATGGCCTGCTCATTCCACTGCATTTCATAGTGCGAGTTGAAGAAGGTCAAGGTCGTCAGAAGGTCCTCGTTCGGACGCCATTGCAGGGCGCCGTAGGCGCCGAAACGCTTGCGGTCGAACTCAAGCGTACGCCATTGCGCACCCTTGGGAATCCAGACGGTTTTGCCCGGTACAATATTTGTACGCGGATAATAGGGCTCAACCTGGAAGGCGTCCGTGCGTGTACCGCTGCGCGAATAGGCTATGTCGAACAACGCGCCGAAATCACCGGCGCCGGTGCTCCAGCGGTTGGAATAGAGCGCGGAAGCCGACGGATCGACATCGCCTTTTTTCAGCGTGCTATAGGTGCCCTGAATGGACACGGCCGCCTTTTGTCCCTTGTAGTCGAAAGGCAATGCGGTCCGCAGGTTCACCAAGCCACCGACGGCGCCTTCGATCTGCTCTGCCGATGGGTTCTTGTAGATGTCGACACCGGCCATCAGTTCGGGCGGAACGTCTTCAAAATTCAATGAACGGCCACCGTTGGCCGAGAAGCTGTCGCGGCCGTTCAACTCGGAACGGACATAGGTGAGACCGCGGATGTTCACACCGGAGCCTTCGACCGAATAGTGTTCCGGGTCCCCCTTCGAGAAGTTATGGTCGATGGTAACACCGACCACACGCTGCAGAGCTTCCGTGACTGATCTATCAGGCAGCTTGCCGATATCATCCGCGACGATCGAATCGACGATTTCACCGGAGGTTTGCTTTATTTTTTGGGCCGACTTCAAAGCGGCGCGCTGGCCGGTGACGACAACGACGGTGTTGTCGGCAGGCGCCGGAGCATCTTGCGCGAACGCAGACGCGGTGACCGAGAGGGCGCCAATCACAAAGAGTGATGCGCTGCTCATGAGGCCGAGTTTTTTCAATTGGGTTTTCATCATTCTTCCCTACATCCCCGTCAAAAAGCGGGTCTTTTGATTTTTGAATTTTTGCCATTTTGGACGGTGCTTTTGCCATGCACCGATCTTCATTTGCCACTGCAGAGCCGGACCGTCTTATGCGATCCGGGCGCAATGGAACGCGAATGTGTAATTGTGTCTGCCTCTCCCCAATATTTCTTGTTTGTATTATAATATCAAAGGAATCAAACAACACCTAACCCACTAATTTCGTTTGACATTTTCCAATATGTAGGACTAAAGTGTCCGGCACACTGACCGCTTTGTCCGGAACCGTACATGCCTCGTTCACTAAACAATATCCTCTTGGTCGACGATGATGACGACATCAGACGGACGGCCGAATTGCTGCTTACGAAGGCTGGATTCGGCTTTCAGGGGGCGCCGACCCCTGAGGATGCGCTCAGCCGTATTGTGTCGACGAAATTCGACGCGGTTCTGCTCGACCTGAATTTTACGAGGGCACAGACATCGGGCGCCGAAGGACTAGCGTGCCTGCGCGATATCCTTCGCCACGATCCCGATGCACAGGTGATCGTCATCACAGGCCACAGCGGTCTGGGCATCGCAGTTCAGGCTTTGCGAAACGGTGCGCGCGATTTCATTATGAAGCCGTGGAACAACGAACGGCTGATCGAAGCGGTCGAACAAGCGGTGGCATCCCGTAAATCAGACGCCCTCCCGCCGGAACCCGCTGCAATGATAGGTCCGTCTCAACTGACCAGACGCCTGAAAGACACTCTTGACCGATATGCCTCCCTGACCGTTTCCGTCCTTATCCGGGGCGAAGTTGGCGTTGGCAAGACGCTAGCGGCGACCACTTTACACCGGTTGTCGGGTCGGACCCACCTTGTTCACCTGGATGCTGGCGGAATGACGCTGGAGTCTTTGACGGACCAGCCCAACACGACCGTTATCGTCGAAAATATTCACAACCTGACACCTGCGTCTGCGTCGGCCCTGCACCACTGGCTCAACCGCGCGCCGCTTATAAACAGCCGGCTCGTCTCTACGACGGAACGCTTGGGCACGGATCTTGGATTGGATCGAGGCCTTACCTATGCGGTGAGCACATTGGACATGGAAATTCCTCCGCTTCGCGAGAGACGAGACGATATCGTCCCCATTGCAGAGTACTTTGTAAGGGTCGTGTGCCACAGAAACAATTTGGCGCCAAAGACGCTATCAGACGAGGTCCAGGCGCGACTTAAAGGCAACCCCTGGTCCGATAATTTGCACGCGCTTAGGCATGCGATCGAACGCGCGGCCGTCAGCGAAAGCGGAAATATAATATCTGACGTAGCGTTGGGATTGGATTTTGACGCAACGACGGCGTCGCCGGCACCTACGCCGAAACTGGCCGATACCGAAAAGACAATCATTGAAGCGGCGCTCGAACGGTGCAACTTCAATGTCTCCGCAGCTGCGCAAGAATTGGGTCTGACACGGCCAGCCCTTTACCGTCGGATGACGAAATATGGTCTATAGCTCACGTGGACTGCACATATTGGCCTGCCTGCTGCTCGCAGGGGCTGGCGTTTTTGCCTATGACGCCCTCATGCATGCGCTATGGGCAAATGCTGCAATCGGAGTCATGCTGTTCATCGCCCTCCTCGCCTACTTATTCGCGACATCTGGTCCGGCCTTCAAACTGACCTCCAGCGATACACAGCGCAGCCCGATTGACAGCAATTTACGCGTTATCCTGGACCAAGTGCCCATCCCGCTCATTCAATATAACGAAGACAACGGACCGATTGCCCTAAATCGCGCGGCGCGGGAGGTCTTCGGAACCGATGACAAGATAGCCCTGCATCGCGATGAGCTATCAGACATCCTCAGTTTCGCACCGGGGGTCCGTCCCAGACTCACGGCAATGGGCCGTTCGTATTCCGTCAGTATGAGTGAACTGGTGAACACGGAGGGGCACTCTATTCTGGCCGCATTGACCGATGTCCAGACCGAGGTAAACCAAGCCGAGGCGGCGGCCCTTCGCGACACCCTGCAGATATTGAGCCATGAGATTATGAACTCACTGACGCCTGTGGCGTCCTTGGCGGACATTGCCCGGTCTTATCTCATTGATGACAAGCCAGACATCGCACTGGCCACGGAATCCCTGGAGATGCTGGCCCGCAGAGCAAAAAGCCTGACCCTCTTCATCGAGGCGTACCGATCCGTGGCCCGTCTGCCCGAACCGGTCCTTAGACCCGCCGATCCGAAGACATTTGTCGAAGATATTTTCCTGTTGTTTCAGCGCTCCCCGTCCATGAGCGGCATAGACTTTCAATTCCGCACAGAAGGTCCGATTCCCCGCCTGAACCTTGATGAAACGCAACTTGGCCAGGCGCTCATAAATGTGTTGACCAATGCCGTCGAGGCGACGGAAACTCTGACCGGACCAAGACAGGTGGTCATGGAGCTTGCGCAGGTTCATCAGAATGTGGTCATCCGCATTTCAGACAATGGCGGCGGCATTGCGGACAGTGTGAAGCCAAACCTCTTTAGCGGTTTTATGAGCACGAAAAGCAAGGGTACGGGCACGGGCCTAAATCTTGCGCGACAGATCGCTCTTGCTCATGGGGCGAATTTGCGCCTTGAAGAGGAAGACGGTCAAATGACAACCTTCACCTTTTCATTTCCGGTGCCGTTTCAGGGGGCTCCCTTCCTCGAGTCTACGCAGACCTAATGCCATCTCTCCCTTATATCGCACTTGATGATATCTCGTTCAGTTACACTGAGACGCAGCCACCTGTGCACGCCATTAAAGGGGTGACGCTGGCGATCGACCAAGGGGAATTTGTCGCCATTATTGGTCCATCTGGGAGCGGAAAATCGACATTGCTGAACATAATCGGAACCCTGGAGGCACCGACAGGGGGAGTGTACCGGCTGGGTGGACAAGAGGTTGCGGCATTGCGCGACCGGGATTTATCGCGACTGCGTGCCACCCAGATCGGATTTGTATTCCAGAACTTCAACCTGATCGACCATCTCAGCGTGTTCGAGAATGTCAAACTGGGCCTGCGCTTCCGACACGATGGCCTGGTCAATACCCGCGAACGGGTCATCGCTGCGATGGACAAGGTCGGCATTGCGCATCGCGCTGACCATTTACCCCGACACCTGTCCGGGGGACAACAACAACGGTGCGCCATCGCACGTGCAATCGTCGGCAACCCGGCGCTTGTTCTGGCCGATGAACCGACCGGCAACCTTGACTCGAAAAGCGCCAATCAGATCATCAACATCCTGGAGGATTTAAATCGGCACGGAACAACGGTGATTATTGTCACGCACGCCATGGGACAGGCCGACCGTGCCTCACGCATCGTGGAAATGCATGATGGCGCTGTCCACCTGTCCAGCCGCAGGCTGCCGTGATCCCCGGCGTAGCAGATTTTACCAACGCGTTTCGTTTGCTGGCCATGCGGTGGTCGGTCTACCTCCTTATGTTGGGAGGCCTGGTTCTCGGTTTTGGCACGGCCATTTTGATTGGACTATATATCCACGATGAGCTGACCTACGATCAGTTTATTCCGAACGTCGAGACCGTTCACTTCGTATCTGCGGACTTTGGCCCCCGGCAGCACCCTTTGGTCGCAAGCGACAGAACGCCTGCCGGTGTTGCCCGATGGCTGCGTGCAGATATTCCGCAGACTGAAGCCGTCGCTAGATTGAGTGCCGCGGAATGGCCGATGCGAACACCCCGCCGCTGGGTTAAGGAACGGTTTTACTGGGCTGACCCGAACATTTTTGACGTGCTTCAGCTTCCCTTCGTGTCTGGCCATCCTCGCTCCGCCCTCTCCCGGCCGGGAAGCATCGTCCTGACCGAACGCATGGCCCGTGCCTATTTTGGGCGAACCGATGTGATCGGGCGCACGCTCATCTCGAAAGACAATTTCACGTTCCGGGTCACGGGGATTTTGAAAGATTTCCCAGCCAATACGCACCTCGATCGTGAAATCTTTGCCAGAGGGGCGCCTGAAACTGATCTCCTGTCCGTGTACGACACCAATCCGTCGTTTCTGTGGGCCAACACCTATACATACGTGCGTTTCAAATCCGGTGCGTCGCTACCGAACCTTCAGGCAAAACTCCTTGAAAGTACAAAACGTCGCTGGCAAGGCGATAACAACCTGCCTGTCGGCTACCATTTTCTGCCTCTGCGGTCCCTCCACTTCCAACCGCACGGCGATGGCGAAATGAAACCCAGGGGACACGCGGATTCAATCGCCGCCCTTAGCCTGGTCGCCTTAGCGACACTCATTTTGGCCGCGATCAACTTTGCCGGTCTGGTGTTGGCGGAAAAGCGCGAACGCAGATCGGAGATGGCGGTCCAGACCGTTCTCGGTGCCCGCAGGATCGATCTGATCGTTCAGATCTTAAAAGAGGCTATCCTCGTTTATTTCGTGGCCGTTATCGCCGCGCTCGCCTTGCTTGAACGCGTGCTGCCGACTTTAAACCGATCGCTAGATTTGAACCTGGAGCTGTGGCACCGGCCTGTCAGCCTGCTGTGCATCGTCACCGTCGGCGTTATCGTCAGCTCCCTCGCGAGCGCCATTGTGCCCGCCTTGATCATCTCGAAGCCGTACGGATTGTCGAGATCTCTTACGTCGAATGCCCATACCGAGTTCGACAGCCCAAGCAAGTGGACGAGCTGGGTCACGGCGCAGATGGCGCTCGTCATCGTGCTGATAATTGCGTCTCAAACAATGTCGCGCCAATGGAGCTTCGCGACGGAGGGCGCCCTCAATTTTTCCGGCGACAATGTCATTATGGTCAGGCTGGGTGAGTTGCCTGTCGATGATCGCAAATTTCGGGCGGCGCTGTTACAAATGCCTGGCGTTGAAGCCGTTGCGGAATCCTTCGGTACTCCCACGACAGATTTTGTAAGGCCGGGGTGGATCAATCGGCCGGGACGTCCGCTTGTCTCTTTGACACGCAATTCGGTTCATCCGGACTTTTTCAAGGTGTACGGGGTAAACCTGGTGGCGGGACGAAACCTGTCTGGAACCTACCTGACCCCCGAGGAGCCGCGGGAAGTTCTGATCAACCTGGCGGCGGTGAGAGCGTTAGGGTTTGCAAACCCTCAGGCCGCACTGGGTCACGACATCCAGTACGAGACAGATAGAACAAAAATGCGCTCGACAATCGTGGGGGTCGTCCCGGATCTTCGGTTTTCGACGCTTTACGAACCCATCGAGCCCATGCTGTTCGATAATTTCGCCAAATATTTCATTCAGTTGAATATAAGACTTCGCGCATTTGACAGCGTCAGGACGGAAGGGCTCATAGATCAAGCCTGGCTGGCGAGCGATCCAAGCGCCGGCCCCATCGACCGCCGACGATATACGGATTATCTCCTCCAGCAATACCACGACTTACGCCAGCAAATGCGTGTGTTCTATCTGGTGTCCGCAGTCGCCATTGTCCTCTCAGCCTTGGGACTGACGGGCGTATCCATTTTCCTGAAACGTAATCAAGTGCGAGAAATTGCGGTCTATCGAGCGCTGGGGGCGAACGCGTCCGACATCTTTTTAAGCAGACTACTGCCTTTTTGGCGACCGCTGGTGATATCAAACCTTATTGCCTGGCCCGTGGCATGGCTCGTCCTGCGAACCTGGCTAGGATCATTCGCCGATCACGTCCCCCTCACCTTTACAAGCTTTGTTGTTGCCAGCGCCGTTGCGACCCTGTCTGCGGTCCTCACACTCGCCGCGCACTCCTTCTATTCCTCACGGCAACGTTTCGGCACAACGGCGCTCAGACACAAATAACCTGCGCTTGGTGGTATTATGTTGCTCCTGATTATCGCCTGGATCAGCCGCGCGACGCACCGGGTTCGGTCTGTTGCTTCACCCAATCACCGATACCCAACTGAACCGGCACTTCGTCCAACACCTTATTGAGCTCTGTGTTCTTTGCCGACATGCAGCCGCGATCATGCTGAAGGACAGTCTTTGTGCCATCAGCCTTGGTCCAGGTAATCACATAGTGTTGCGCATCTGTACGTCTTTGCTCACATTGCGTGTCGGCCGTTATTCCATCCGCCGGCCGAAATGTGGCAAGGGCTTTAGCCGCAGCATCATATGCCTTTCCACCCGCCTCGCGTTCTTTTGGCCCCACGACAGCGGTGTGGCGCTCTCCCATATAGGCGACATGTCCAGCGGGGGTGACTTCGAGCGAATATACCGGGCAGAAGCCAAAACAGGGGCCGACTGAATATGAGATTGTTTCCTTTTGTGGCCCGGCTCCGCCGGGCGCCAGCGGGTTCATGGTCGTGCATCCGCCAAGCGTCAGTAAAACGACGCCGATCCCCACCGCACAGGTGAAATTGGCCACCCGGTTCGTCACATTTTGCATATCGTCTCTCATAAACATTTTGGCTTAGTCCAGACCGATCGATCTAAACAGCCTGTGAGTGTGCCTGCGCATTGTGGTTATATCGGGTTCGTAAAGTGAACCTCGCATGAATGGTCCGACGCGCTATCATTATCTTGGCGCGCGCACGGTCTTAACTGCGTCCGGCCTACACATCGATCCACTGTAAGAAAATTTATATCTTATACCTTGTTGGCCTTGAGCAAATTGCTGGGCTGGGCTATACCGATTTTTGCATCAAGAGTTGGGCTCAGCCCAACGCCAACCTGCCCTCCCAGGCAAGGTGGCAGCCTTCTGGCGATGCGGCCGATCGTCGGCAACGAAATGGGATCTACAATTGCCTCCCTTTCGAGACCTTGAAGCTTAAGGCTTGAAGCATGAATGCGCCCACCGTCTTTCACGCAGCTGATGATAATTTCGACAGCGAATTTCCCGGCTGCGTGCTGACTCATTGTTTTTACCTGACGACAGACACCCAAGCGGATATTGCGGCAGAAGCTCTAATGGCAATCAGCCATATCGGCGCGAAGCTCGACGGGATGAACCTATCGCGCACAGGTGGCGCCCTACACCACAAACTACGGGTTAGGGGTATCAAGCCTAAAGAGGCGCGATCGCTGGTGGGACGCCTCGCCATGGTGCCTGGCGTTGCGTGTGCCACCGTGGAGCACCTGATATCTCCGGCCCCGCCTCCCTAGTCGGATGAGGTGTAAGGGCGCCTTCCCTAATTCTAAGGGCCTCCCCGGCTATCTCTTTTGAAGATGCGCCACAAAGCCGCCGCGTGCGCGCATATTCAAGGTGATTGATTGATCAGGCGTCACCGGCTTAGACTGGCGATTATAGGCATCGGGCTTGTCTTGATCATCGCCAAGTCCAACCAATTGCCAGGGGCCTTTTTGCAGGAAACTCAGTTTCACCGTCAGGTCACGTGCTTCACCATTATTGATGGCCGCAATGTACCAGTCGTTGCCGCGACGGCGGGCCATCACAACGGCCTTGCCCGGCTCGCTGCCCTCCAAAACTAGCGTCTGATCCCAAATGGCGGGCACAGCTTTTAACACGTCCAGACCCGGGTTGGCCAAATAGGTCGCGGGATGCCCGCCCATAGACAGATAGGGCGAGGTAAAAATGACCATCTGGGCCAATTCATGCGCCCAGCTATTTCCTTGAAGTTCCTTGGGCTCAAACACGGTCGGCGTATAGTCACCAGGGCCTACGACATAGCGCGTAAAAGGCAGGATCGTGTCGTGTTCCGGCGGCAGCTTGCGGTTATAGCGCGTGATATGCCATTCATGCCCGCGCACCCCCTCACGGGTCAAAACATTGGGCCATGTCCGCTCTGTGCCAGACGGTTTGGCGGCACCATGAAAATCTACCATCAAATGATCAGCCGCAGCCTCTTTGGCAGTGGCAATATACCAGTTGGTCCATTCCCTGTTGGCACCTTGTGGGAAATCGACCTTGACGCCCACAACACCGATATCAGCAAAACGACGAAACAAGGCTTGCCGCGCAGCAGGCGTCGCCACGTCATTACTGTGAATCCAAACCCAAATACCAACCCCGTGCGCGCGGGCATAGGTGGCTGTATCGGCGAGAGACTGCCAAGGCTGCTGCCATTTCGCCCAGCCCTCATCGATCAGGTAATATTCGAAACCAAGTTGATGCGTCCAATCAACCCATTGCTTTTGATCGCTTTCCAGCGGGTCACCAATAGCCAGCCACTGCCACGACGAACGCCCTGGACGTATCCATTTTGCCTCTGCCAACGCTTTTGACGGTGGCGGGTTAAGGTTCTGGACCAGGGTTGAATTCACAAGCTGCGTCAAGTCGCGCGCAATGATGGTGACACGCCACGGCTGAACGACGGCCTCGTTCGTATGCCAACCGTCAGGATCGGCATAGAGACGCGTAACGAGCATACCGTCATGTAAATGGATGGAACTGTCGCCATAGTCGACAACGGCGGCCTCACTCAGCGTGACCCAAAGCCCATTGACCTTGGCTGTCAGGGGCAGGCCATAGTTTTTGTCCCCCATCTTGTCCAACGTCGTCTCAGCGTAGACATTCTCATAATCGGAAAAGAATTCTGTCGCCCATAGCCGTGGATTACCACCGGCCAGCTTCCAACCCGACTGGTCGGCGTCTATACGGCGTTCGGATAAGGCCGGGAGTCTAAGCCGCACGGCAACACCATCATTTGCCACGTGGACATCTGCCTCTATCGTCTCGCCATTCGATGCCACAGAAATGGTTGCCGTATTCGCCTTGTTACTCGCCCAGGCCTTGCCACCAAAGATGGGGTAACGGTCATCTATTTTGCCGCGGCGAAACGACTTGATAGACACCGCCTTGCCCAAGTCGTGCCCGTTCGTACGCAGGCCTATAGGTGAAGGTTCCAGAACGGGCTTGCCATCGGCCGTGACACGGTAGGTTAAGATACCGCCATCGTCATCAACCGTGGCTGCAACCTTACCGTCTGGGCTCATGACCTTGACCTGTCGCGCCTGCGCTGCAGACGCCATCAGAACCAAGGAGATCAACCCCGCACATAGGGGCAGGATACAGGAGGCTGAAATTTTCATAACCAATCACACTTTTTCGAACGGATATTTTTGATTCAAATTATCATACATATTGCACATATGATGCGCGATAAATTTCTTCACTTTTAGAGATACCCCGGCATTTTAACGACTGGCAACCAAGACGCAGGGTGTATGGCCAGCCGTGTTCTATCACCGCTCTGCCTTGCAGCCGGAGAGCGCTCACTAAAGCTGGCCATGCCGGGCTATCGCTTAAATTTCAAGGTTACAGGCTTTCCCGTATAGACGACGGTCTTCGAAGCTACGCCCACTTCGCCCGCGGTTGCCTGGCCAGGTTTGGCGATCACGACATTCAGTGTGCGGGCGGTCACGAGCCCCGGATAGGTGCCTTTACGCGCACCGATTGACAAGGTTTGCGCCTTGTCATTCCAGACAAGATCGTAGGTCGCATACTGGCCCTTTTCGTACTTATAGGTCTCGTTATCATCCTCATAGAGGGTGAACTTGGCATCAGCCCCGGGATATACGCGTATTTCATATGGGGCGTTGGGCTTTTCGGTCGCGTATTGCTGCACAGGTCCCATGGGAATAATCGATCCGGCCCGTACATATAGCGGGATGATATCCAGCGGTGCTTCGCGGACAACAGTCTGTCCGCCGTCCAGCCGGGTATTGGTGTAAAAATCATACCATCCCGCCCCTTTCGGGAGATAGGTCGCAACCTTGAGGTCGATGCCCTTGTAAGCGGCTGCCAAGGCGTGGAGCTGGCTGGGCGTGCGCCAGGCGAGTCGCAAGCTGCGTTCAGCCGTTCCTTGGAAATACTCGATCTTCACCGAAACCTTCTCACCCTTTTTCAGCGTGATCTTTGCACTCTTGTACCGTTTGGGACCATTGTTCCAGTCTTCTACGATCTTCTCCCCCTTGACGAACAGGCGAAAGCCGTCGTCGCCCTGCAGACCAAGCTCATATTCCCCGTCTTCAGGGGCAATGAGATCACCCTCCCAACGCGCGGAGAAGTGCTCAACACCGTCAAGCCCGGCCGGCGGTTGCGCCAGCGGCGGCCCAGGCCATTTCAGGTCGATGGTCGCGTCCACCGTTTTCCCTTTGGCGGTTTCGAAGTTTTCGCCTGCGAAATATTGGCCGTCCAGCCCTGCCCGCCCGGCATCGTTAGTCAAGAACTGAGCCGGTATGGTTTCGGCCGGCGGGTTTTGAACATGGTACATGGGCCGAGTAACCGGATGCACCAGCATAGACGACCCGAACATGAATGCGTCATTGATGGCATAGGTCGCCTTATCCGCCGGGAAATCCATGGGAATGGCACGCATCAGTGTGTAGCCGTCAGACGTAATTTTCCAACTTAGGCTGTAGATATACGGCAGCAGGCGGTAGCGCAGGTTGATGCTCTTCACCAAAGAGCCGTACATTTCCGGGTCTATATCTTTGAAAATATAGGGCTCACGCTCAATGCTGGTTCCATGGACCCGGAAAATGGGATTGAAAGCGCCGAACTGAAACCAGCGGGCGAAGAGTTCGCGATAGGCCGGGTTTTGCTCGCCGCCAGGATATTCCGTTACGAAGAACCCGCCTGTATCCTGTGACCAATAGGGATTGCCGGTAATTGTCACATTGACGCCACCGTTGATTTGCTCGCCGAACGTCTTCCAATTCGCGAAAATATCACCCGACCAGGACGCGGCGCCTGTGCGTTGTGCCCCCGCCCAGGCCGAACGCGTCAGGGTAAACACGCGCTTGTCACTGGTGGCGCGCTGACCGTCATAAGTGCCTTGCGTCGTCATCAGGGTATAGGGATTGAGGTACCGGGAAAAATCACCAAGCGCGTTGGTACCAAGACTCTTTATGTCACGAATATTGTCATTGGGGTCCCAAGCGGCGGTGCCAACTTCTACTTCGGTGCCATCCATCCACAGCGCATCAACGCCCTTATCAAGCAGACCTTTCTTGATATATTTGAAATAGATTTGCCGGCCGAGCGGGCTGTAGGCGTCATAAACCCGGGCCTTTTTTGAAATCCAGTGCAGCGGTTCAAAGCGCAGATTGTGAGCGTCGAGTTCCTTGCCAAGCTCCGTATCGTTCCCGACGGACGGCCAGATTGAAATCATCAGTTTCAAATGCTCGTCGTGCAGCGTCTTGGTCATGGCCTCCGGATCGGGATACCGCGCCTTATTCCAGATCATGCCACTCCACGTACCGTCGGTGTCGCTGCCCCAGTATTGCCAATCCTGCACGATGTAATCGAGCGGAAACTGCTTCTCGCGGAACGTGCGGGCGACCTCAAGAAGGCGCGCCTGAGTCTTGTAGCGTTCCTTGCTCATGAACAAGCCAAACGCCTGTTTGGGGTACATCGGCGCCTCGCCCGTCAGGTGGCGATATGATTTCACCACCTCATCGATGCTTCGCCCGCCCATGAAGTAATAGTCGACGCCGCCCGGTGCGCTTTCGGCCCATAGGGTCGCGCCGTTGGCGTCATCCTTGAACGTCATCTTGGAATAGGTGTCCCAGAGAATGCCGTATGTCTCTGACGAGACCATGACTGGGATCACAATACCCGTATTTGTTTGGGCTAGCAGGATGTCCTTGTTGCGGCGGTTGAGCTCGCCCTCATCAATGAAACCGAACCCGAATATGCCTTCATCGGGCTTCAGGGTGAAGGTATTTTGCGCCTCATAGGTCGGCGCGCCAGAGATGTCGACCTGCTTCAGCGTTTCCGGTGTCTTCGCGCGCTCGCGCGTATAGACCTTGCCCGCAGCATCCTTGAAGGTCAGGGCGCCCGAGCTTTTATCGACGACGATGGTAAGCTTTGCCGAGACGATACTCAGCTCAAGCGGCGTTTCTTTAATATCAAAAGCAACGGGCTGGGGTTTATCGACTATAACGATACTCGGTGCTGTCCAATAATTTTTACCCAGGTTCGCATTTACGCGCACCGTCTCAGGGCCATAAAAAATGATGTTCTTGGTGATGCCATCGTGTGAAATCTGCACACCGTCTTCCAGGCGTACAAACGACATGCCGGTGGTCTCTGGCGGCGCCTGTACCTGCATAAGGTGACCGTTGGCATCCAGGCCATTGGGAGCCACGGCCGCTGCGATGCCGGGCACGAGCCCAATGACGGACAGGCACGTTGTTAATAGAAGTGTTTTCAATTGCAGATTTTTCATCCGGCATTGCCCCTTTTTATGGCACGCCTACATCTATCATACACACCCCAGGCGGGCGCTACTGACACGATAAAACGCATATACAGATTTAACGTGCGCAGATGTTGATGCACGCGCAGCCAGAAACATGCATTTTATTTTAGGCGAGATCCTGTTTGTTTCCCGTAACTAAACCATTTTATTGAAAAACCGCAATAAAAAGCCGGCATCAATTATCAAAGTCTTGCAAAAGCTACATTGGCCTTTGTAAACTATTACCGACGTCAATCTATCTATCCCGCTAAAGAAGTCAATTGTGATGAAAGTTATTTCTATTAGGGCAAGCCTCTGCCACCGCAGGCTTGCGTTCGACGGACTTTCAGCCCGGACAACCTGCCACCAGGAATGCGATAGTTGAGGCGATCAAAGTGGCGAGCGCCGTTATGCCCAGTCACACGAATATGAGCGTCGTAAATTTGTTATTTACCAAAACGATTTGGAAACCATTCAGGTTTTAGGTTAAGTTGTCCCCCATCGCGGCGGGGATTCGCCATCGATTTTTTACTTCGGTTAGTGCAGGACGGCGGCCGGCACTCACGGAATTAGGTTTGGTTTGTAAGCTTATGACCGCATCGCACGCAAATCCGGCGCTTTTGACGCGCCGTTCGACCCTCGGGCTGCTCTTGGCCGGCCTGGCCGGCAACGCGGTTGCCCCGCAACTCGTCAAAACGGTCGAAGTCGCCGCCACCGCAGCGGCACCCGCTATAAAAAAGCTGGCCGCGCCAACGCAGTCGTGGCCGTCGCTTGATGCCCTGGGTCAAGCCATGGTGGACAAGAAGCTGACGCCAGGCTTGTCGCTGAGCGTCATGCATGCGGGCGCCCTTCTCTATTCCAAGGGTTTCGGCCTGGCCAATGTCGACAGCAGCACCGCCGTCACGCCACAAACCGAATTCCGCATCGCCTCGATCACCAAGCAGTTCACCGCCGCGTCCATCCTGCTTCTGGCGGAGGACGGCCTGCTGACGCTCGATGACCCGCTGTTGAAATTCATGCCGGAATTCCCGCGCGCCGCCGACATCACCCTTCGCCAACTCCTCAGCCATACCTCCGGCATGGGCGACTATATCAACGGCCAGTCGATGGACGTCCTGACCCAGGCTCAGACACGCGACTACACGACCGACGAACTGGTCAAGATCATCAGCGCCCGCCAACCGCTTTACCGCGCACAGCCCGGCGCAACCTGGCTGTACAGCAACAGCGCCTTCACCATACTCGGCATCGTCGTTGAAAAGCTGTCGGGTATGGCGTTCGCCGATTTTGCCTTCAAACGTTTGTTTACGCCGGCCGGGCTGACGCAGACCAGCATCGACAAGACCTGCACCGTCGCATCGGTTTGCAATGGCTATCGCCCGAACTATAAGGCGCCGACCAAGTTCGATACCGTCCTGCCCGTGTCGGCCAGCTTCGCCGGAGGTGCGGGCGCAATCCGATCGACGACGGAAGATCTGTCGCTCTGGCACCACGCCCTTCTGGAGGGCAAGGTGCTTAAACCGCAAAGCCTGCGCGCCATGCTGACACCGACCCTGCTGAAAAACGGTACGCCGGCCTATGAGCGGCGCGGCAACGACCCAATGGAATACGGATTGGGCCAGGGTCTCGGCTCGATGAACAATCTCAAACTGGCTTCACATGGCGGCCGCATCAACGGGTTTACGGGCCATCTGCGCAGCTTCACCGACCAAAAGCTTACCGTCGCCATCCTGTATAATAGCGACGGTGGCGGCGCGCCCGGTTTTGCCGCAGCTCAAAAAGGCCTGAAAACCGAAGCCAGCCGCCTGGGCCTGGAATATCTGGGTCTCAGCAAGGGCTAAGCTCGCCCAATCCGCATCTCCGCGGCATTTTGCCCGCTGTACACGCCGTAATTGCATAGTTTAAATGACGGCGATGCATCTTCGGTGCCGGCAAGTTCCGTATCTTCTTTTTATACGGCGCCATGGCAGACTGGATGCTGTTCAAGGAGCACAGACATGGCCGACATCACCTACCATATTTTCGACAACAATACCGGCGAGGAAATCTACCTGTCGAACGACTTCCGTTTCCTGGATACGCCTCAGCCTGAACACCATATCAACGATGAAAACATGCGCGATCGCTTCGGTGGTCCGGCCATCGTAAATCGTGTTGAAACTGCCGCCGATGGCTCGATAAACCTGTATGTCGACGGCAGCGAAGAACGCGTTAACAGCGACAATCAGGACGGCGATCAGGCCTACCGCCGCTCATAGCCGCACATATCAGCGAGCCTATGCGGGCACCCGCGTCTCCGCAAATCCCAGAGTGCCGACCTGACTCAGTCAGATCGGCACTCTACGTCTTTGATGCACTTTTATGAGATACGCGGACTTTGGTCAGCGCGACAGAGTCACACGCCAGATAACATTGCCGACGTCATCGGCGACCAACAGAGCCCCCTTGCCATCAATCGCCACACCTACAGGGCGGCCTTGCGCCTTTCCGTCCTTCAAAAATCCGGTGAGGATATCTTCCGGAGCGGCAGACGGCATTCCCCCCGAAAAGGGTACGAAAATAACCGAATATCCGCTCGGCGGATTGCGATTCCACGATCCATGCTGACCGACAAACGCCCCATCGGCATACTTCGCCGGCAACAGATTGCCGGTGTTGAAGGTCAGGCCAAGTGAAGCTGTATGCGGCCCCAGAGCATAGTCGGGCTTAATAGCGCTGGCGACCTTTTGGGGGTTCTGCGGCTTCACACGCACATCAACAGTCTGGCCGTAATAGCTGTATGGCCAGCCATAAAAGGCGCCATCCTTTACTGAGGTCATGTAGTCGGGCACGAGGTCGCTACCTATCTCATCGCGCTCGTTGACGACAGTCCACAAGGCGCCGGACTGTGGCTGCCATGCCATACCATTGGGATTGCGCAGACCGGAGGCGAATATCCGCTTCTGGCCGGTCGCTAGATCAACTTCCAGAATATTCGCCCGTTCTGTCTCGGCGGGGATACCGTTTTCCGCGACATTGCTATTCGACCCGACCGTAACATACAGCTTCTGGCCATCTGGGCTGGCAATGATATTCTTGGTCCAGTGGTGATTGATTGTGCCGGCCGGCAGGTCGACAACCTTGGTGGCCGACGCGGTGATCTGAGTATCGCCACTGTGGTAAGGAAACTTCACGACCGCATCGGTATTGGCGATATAGAGCTGATCCCCAATGAGGGCCATGCCAAACGGCGAATTCAAACCGTTCAGCAAAACAGTCTGCAATTCGGCCTTGCCATCCCCGTCAGCATCGCGAAGCAGCAAAATCTTATTTGGACTCTGCGGCCCTGCGCCCGCCTTCTTCATGATGGCCTTCATGAAAAACCCCTTGATGCCTTTCGCATCATCGGGCTTTGGCGGCGCATTGGTTTCGGCAACGAGTACATCGCCATTCGGCAGGACGTATATCCATCGCGGGTGATCAAGGCCGCGGGCAAAAGCGTCAACGGACAGGCCCGGCGCAGCGACGGGCTTGCCGCCGTCAGGCCAGCCTACTGCATCGGCAACCTTTACCGTCGGAAGAAGCGTTTTGTTGGGCGACGGGAGTTTTGGATTTGGGCCAAAGCCATCGGCCAGTGGCAATTTCGCCGTTTCACCGCAAGCGGTCAGAAGACAGGCAGCGGATACAGCCAATAGGAATGGGGCGCCCCTCATTGCGTGACCATGTGGTCGCGGTGTGACGCTATTTGAGGCATGCCGTTGATATCACGGCAGGCTTGTGCGCACCGGCGGCACACGGCCGCACACTGCTTCATCTCATCGCAGTCGAACGCGTCGCAAGACTCTGCGCAAGCATCGCATATCTCGGCGCAGGCCGCGCATTCCGCCAGGTAATGTTCAGAGCCACGCGTCATAAAATCGGCCGCTGTCTGGCAGGCCTGAATACAATCATTCATGATAAGCGCATGGTCATGCCCAACATGGGCGCCACCCATATCGAGACAATGGTTATAAAAGGTGTCCTGGCAGGTGTCGCGGCATTGCCAGCACAATTCAATGCACACCTTAATATGTTCCGGATGATTTCGCATAGCCTGCACTCCCTGACAACGTGACGCCACATAAGGCATCGCGCCGCGGTGAAGATGCACGGCCTATTTTACCGGCAAAGATAAGTTTGTCGTAAGCGGCTCTACGCCGCGCGCATTAGCTGTACCGACTCACCGTCGCCTTGCAGCTTCAGCGCTGGGATAGCCTCCAGCATGGGCTTCAATTGCGCCAGGGACGCCGGCTTGACCATGTAACCCGATGCGCCCAATTCACGCGCCCGCATCTGATCCTGATCGTAGGTGGATCCGGTGCACATGATGACCGCGACGTGCTTCAGGCTCTCGTCTGCCTGAAGCTTTTCCAGCATTTCAAACCCATCCATTCCAGGCATGTTGATGTCCAGCAACAGCAGGTCGATCTTTTCGTCGCGGCTACGTGCCTGTTTCAGCGCTTCCAGCGCTTCGCGCGCGCCATTCGCCACGGACAGGTTGAACTTCATCTTGTCACGCACCTGCAGGAAAACCCGGGTGAGTTCCACATCCGACTTCCGGTCGTCAACCAGAAGGACATTGGCCAGCTTTTCATGAGCTGAACTGTCGATAGCTAAAGTGTCCTGGGTCATCCAATTATCCGTGTTGCGGTCAGGCTTTTCCCGATCAACGACCGGCGGCAGGCTGAATATGAAATTGGCGCCTTTACCCACCGTCGATTCACACCAGATGCGCCCACCATGCAGACTGATGATCTTGCGGCACAACGGCAAGCCCAGACCCGCCCCCTCCTCATTCTGGTTCAAACGCTTAAAGGGCTGGAAAATCCGTGCTGTGTCGTCAGCCGCGATACCAGGACCGTTGTCGCGAACGCTGAATTGCCAAACCCCGTCAACTTTCTTGGCGGAGATATGCACCTCTACCCCTTCAGGGCCGTGGTGAATGGCATTGGCAATCAGGTTTTGCAAGACCTGCATCATATGGGTCGGATGCGCGGCCACTTTTGGAAGAGGATCGGACGTCACAGCGACACCGCGTTCGATAATTAGCTGCGCCAAATTTTCCTTGGCCGCCTGAACCATGTCATTCATGTCGCACGGCTGGCGCACCAGACGCGACGGATCGTCAAGCTGCGTATAGAGAAAAACAGTATCGACCAGCATCGCCATCCGGTCGGCGGCCTTTCGAATAAAGTCGAAATAGTCGGGGCGGGTCTCGGGCGTGCCCCCGCCTTCGACAATCAGATCGGAAAAGGAACGGACCGTCCGTACAGGCTCGCGCAGATCGTGTGCCAAAGCCCGGGTGAATACCTCAAGCGATTCATGCTGAGCTTGAATACGGGCCTGCTGCGCCTCCAGGGTTCTCACCTTCTCGCGCAGCGTTTCGTAAAGCTGTATATTTTCCAGAGCCACCGAAGTGGTGTCGGCCAAGGCCTGCAGGATAGCTATTTCCTCGTCTGTCGGCGTTCGGTTTACCGCCCAGTAATTGCCGATAGCGCCAATGGGCGCGGCACGGCGGATGGGTACCATCGCCAGACTTTTCACGAAAGTCGGCCGGTAGGCTTCCGCTGGAACGCGCGCATCCTGGTAAATGTCGGGAATCGTCACCGCCTGCTGGTTGAGCATAACCCATCCGCTGACGCACATTTCCATTGGAAACCGCTTCCCCTTCCACAAGGGGGCGATGGCACTCTCATCGGCATAGTAGCAGGTATTTCCGTCACGCAGGACAAAGGTCGCCCCATCGGCACCGGTCAAACTCCGCGCTGCATTTCGGACGATGGCCGCAACTTCGCCGACGTCACGGGCTTGAGACAGTGCCTGAACCACACCAACCAGATGCTCCATTGCCCGGGTATAGGTAAGTGATGGACTGTCAATTTCCGGCATGCTTTCAATTGGGATTTCGGCCATGCAAATACTCAAATTTCAATGAAATTAAATGTACAGTAACAAGTGTTTCGGTTTTACTAAAGACACGTCTTCGGGAGCGGGCTCAGCTATGAACACGCGTGAGGATAGCCAAATGGTGATTTGAACATCGCCATTTTCCGTGAGACCGTCGGCCATGGCCCAGTATTTCTCGCACATTGAAACACCGTTTGGCATGGCTGCGGCCGCCGTGGACGAAGACGGCGCCGTTCTGGAATTTACCTTTCTGAACGGTGAGATGGCCACCCACCTGGCTCACAAGGACAGGGCGGAACATGCGCCCAACCGTCTCAGGCATGTGACCACTCAAGTCCATGATTTTTTTGAGCGAAAGCGAACCGACTTCACCCTGGTTCTGAGGCCGCAAGGCACGCCCTTTCAGCAGAAGGTCTGGCAAGCGCTGTGCGATATACCGTTCGGCGAAACCTGGTCATATCAACAAATTGCTAAGGCAGTTGGCGATATCAAGGCGACCCAGGCGGTCGGCGGCGCCAACAACAAGAACCCCATCGCATTGATAATTCCGTGCCATCGCGTCATCGGCAAGAGCGGCGCCCTCACCGGCTATGGCGGCGGGCTGCCGCTAAAGCAGAAACTACTCGATTTCGAAACTCCATTACTGTTCTAGCGCGCCAAGACGGCGCCCAATTGGCGTGACGGAGCAACCTGCGACTTTTCATCGCTGCGCCCGCATGCATCACATGCAATTCCCATATCGCCAAAACAGACGGACTGACGTAAGAGTTCCGATCTATGTACGGATGTTTGGGGCAAGACGATGAAACAGGCGGTATTTCTCATATTGGCGGCCATGGCCTTGAGCGCCTGCCAACGTACGGCTGACAATGACAACGGCCAAGACATCGCTGTGGCACCCCCGCATATCTACACCGACGCCGAAAAGACCGCGATTCAAGCCACATTCCCCGCCCCATACAACACAGCCGACCTAAACGCGGGACAGGTTCAGTTCGGAAAGTGCCGCTCGTGCCATACGATTTCGGCTGACAAGATGAATATGGTGGGGCCACACCTGTACGGCGTATTCGGCCGCAAATCGGGAACCGAGCCTGGCTACACCTTCAGCGAGGCGATGACCCAGCACAATGTCGTCTGGGACTTCGACACGCTGGATACATATCTCGCCGCACCGCAAGCCGTCGTGAAGGGCACAAAGATGAGCTATGCCGGCGTCAAGAATGAGACAGACCGGCACAACCTGATTGCCTACCTCAAGCTGGAAACAACACCCTATGTTCCGCCAGCAGCAGCCTCCGCCGGGGCGTCGGAAACCGCTTCAAGCCAATAGATCCTATGAATCATAACCTGGCGCTTCCCGTGCCAGCTTGCGCATTAGGCCTGGCCAGACCAGGCCGCCGACAAAACCGATACCGCCCGACAGGGGCGAAACCTTATCCTGTACGGCCTGTCCCACTTCCAGAACACCACCGCGCCCGGCGCTAAGCGCCATGACCTGTTGCCGACAGGCCTGTTCAAGGAAGTACATAATGACAAAGGCTTCCGCCGCCGTCGTGCCCCAGGTCAGGGTGCCATGATTGCGCAGAATGAGAATGCTTTTCTGGCCTATATCGGCGACCAGCCGGCCCCGCTCTTCTAGATCCAGCGCCACGCCTTCGTAATCGTGATAGGCGAGTTGGGGGCGCAACAACAGGGCATTTTGCGTCAGGGGCAACAGCCCCTCGGCCTGCGCCGATACGGCGGTCATGTGATCCGTATGCAGGTGCATGACGAAATGGGCATCGGCCAGGGCGCCGTGAATAGCACTGTGGATGGTGAAGCCGGCCGGATTGATCATGACGGGCACCTCCGTGACCATGCGCCCCTCGATATCGACCTTGATCAGGTCCGAGGCCTTCATCTCGCTGAAAAAGGTGCCATAGGGATTGATCAGGAAGTGATCGGTATCAGAGGCCGCGTAGGTTCCGTCCGCCTGTCTTACCAACGAGTCCCGGCCCGCAACCCGTGCTGAAATGTGCGTAAAAATCAGATCATCCCAACCGAACAGAGCGGCGAGACGGTATAGCGCCGCCAACTCGCAACGCGTCTTCCATTCTGCGTCGGAAATATGGGCGCGCAACGGGCCTTGATCATCGTGAGCCATTTCGGGTTTCCTCTTATCTTTTGCGACATAGGAAACCCGATTTTTGGCTCTGGCAAATCAATTCTTATCCGCAAACCCAATTGCCGTAAGGGAAATCTGTCTGTCCCGATTATGTGCGACGAACAAACACGCGACCTTCGTGAATGCGTTCGATGACGACGCGATCGTTCGCTGCCAGGGCCGTGTCCGTTGTTTCGTCCAACACCGCGGGCCATTCGACGCCATCGAAGCTGACACGACCGGTCCGTTCGCCGCCGGCAACCAACTCAAACCCGCTCAGGACGTGCGCCTGTTTGCCCACCATCCGACGGTGGGGGTCGTTGATATCGGCGCTGTGCGAAGCGACCTTCATGAATTTCGGCGTCAGGATACCCATGGCCAGGCTGAGAAGCGCAAACGTCAACGCCTGGAAGAAAAAGCCGAACGGTAACCCCGTCAGACAGACGACAGCCACCACACCGGCCGACGCCGCCGCCCATAGCAGCCATTGCGTGCCAAGAAACACCTCGACACCAAGCAACAGCAAACCGAAGACGAACCACACCCAAAAGGCGTTAATCCCTACCGGCCCTATCAGCAAAATGTTATTCAGATCCATAGCCTTACGCCTTCCTGGCGGGCGCCGGTTTGACGGGATCGGTGGCGACGGATTTGATCAATTCGGAAATGCCGCCGATCGTGCCGGCCAGCGACGACATGTCGGCTGGGAGGATAAGAGTTTTGGTGTTGTTCGACTCGGCGAACTTGCCAAACGCTTCGACATATTTTTGCGCCACGAAGTAGTTGATGGCGTTCACATCTCCCTTGGAAATGGCCTGGGACACCATGTCGGTAGCCCTGGCTTCGGCTTCAGCGGATCGCTCGCGCGCCTCAGCGTCGCGGAAGGCAGCCTCTTTCCGGCCTTCGGCTTCAAGGACCGCGGCCTGCTTCTGGCCTTCGGCGCGCGCCACAGCCGCCTGTTTCTCGCCGTCTGCCTCGATGATCAGGGCACGACGCTCCCGCTCGGCCTTCATCTGGCGCGCCATCGAATCGGTAATGTCGTGCGGCGGCTTGAGGTCCTTGATTTCAATTCGGTTGACCTTCACGCCCCACGGCGAGGTCGCATGGTCGATAACATTTAGCAGCCTGGAATTGATGGCATCGCGCTGAGACAGAACCTCATCCAGTTCCATGGCGCCCACCACGGTGCGCAGGTTGGTCATGGCAAGCTGCGTAATGGCATTGTCGAGATTATCGACGCGATAGGCCGCCAGGGCTGCATCTATAACCTGAGTAAAGACAATGCCATCTACCTTAACGTTCACATTGTCCTTGGTGATGACATCTTGCTGAGGCACATCGAAGACACGTTCCATCATATTGACCCGGCGACCGACAGCCTCAACGAACGGCGTCAGAAAGGCAATACCCGGCTTAAGGGTACGGGTGTAGCGACCGAAGTTCTCTATAGTAAATTCATACCCTTGCGGCACGATCTTGATAATGCTGAACAACAGCATGATGCCGAGGACGACTATAACCAGGGTTACCGGTCCGAAAATGGAAATGGATTGCAGCAATTGGGCCTCCCCGAAAACAGATGCCCCTCAGATATGGGGATCTTTCAGGAAGTATACAGTCCGTTTTATGCGAACCCTAGCCAAATCGGCGTGAACGGTCAGGCAACTTCCGATTTCGCCGCGCCGGTATCATCCTGCAGGCGCAACAGACGCGCCACCGTATCGACCAGAGTATCCATGATGATCGGTTTGGAGATATGGGCGTCCATACCGGCGGCCATACAGGCTTCGATCTGGTCATGCATGGCATCGGCCGTCAGGGCAACGATCGGAACGTGCTTGCCCTCGGCTTCCCCCGCGCGGAAGGTTCGTGTGGCTTCAAGCCCGCCTAGGCGCGGCATGTTCAGATCCATAAGGATCAGGTCAAAGCGCGACATATCGAGATCCAGGGCTTCCTGGCCATCGACAGCCTCTGTAATAACGAAGCCGAACGGCTCCAGGAATAGGCGCGCCACCTTGCGGTTCACCGGATGATCGTCAACAAGCAAGATTTTCATGCCAGGCAGGTCCTCATTTTCGTCGTGGGCCGGTGCAGCGGGTTCCGTTTCGGCGCTTTTGGTCGAAGCGACAACCTCCCCGGCTTCGAAAGTCATCACGAATGTGGAGCCGGTTCCCTCTTCGCTCGTGACACTGAGTGACCCACCCATCAGTTCCGCCAGGCGGCGACTGATGTTCAGTCCGAGACCGGTGCCGCCGTATTTCCGCGTCGTGCCGGCATCCGCCTGACTGTAGGCTTCAAACAGCTTATCGAGCGTCGCCTTGGACATGCCGATGCCGGTATCGCGCACTTCGACACGGACCTTGAAGCCACCCTGTTCGTGATGTTCGGCCGATGCCAAAATCCGCACGGTGCCCTTTTCAGTGAATTTCAATGCATTGGACACCAGGTTCGAGAGGCACTGATAGACACGCAGAACATCAAACGTCATTGCTCCGCAGGCATTTTCGGCGATTTCATAGCGCAGCATGATGTCCTTGCCATCCAGCAAGGAGCTATAGGTATTGATGACGCGCTCGATCATGTCCTTCATTGTCGACGGCGTCGGCGCCAATTCGATCTTTCCGGCTTCGATGCGCGACATGTCCAGTACATCGTTCAAAAGGACGAGCAGGGTTTGGCCGGAATCGACCAGTATTTCGACTTGTTCGCGCTGAACGTCGTTGAGCTCATCCTTTTTCAAGGCTTGCGCCATGCCAAGAACACCGTTGAGTGGCGTGCGCAGTTCATGGCTCATGACAGCCAGGAAGCGCGACTTGGCGGCATTAGCCGCCTCGGCATGTTCATGCGCATCGCGCAGATGCCATTGCATGCGCCGCATCCGCCACACCCAAAGACCACCGCCAACCACAATAACCAGCAAAAGGAAGGCAATCAGCCCGGCGGCACCAAGCAGAAGATTACCCATCTGGACCTGCTTGACCAGAAGACGACTTTCGGCCGTCTGGCTGTCCAGTTCCTTGCGGAGCGCCTTATACATGTCCTGTACGGCTGCAATCCGCTTGTCCTGGTCGTCTCGATGCACGTCGAGCGCATAGTCGCCCAGATTGCGGAACGCCTGCTCGTACTGACCTGCCCCCGCCTTGAGATAAGCTTCGACGTATTTTTCAAACAGACGATCACGTGGATAGATCGTCTCAGGGACAGCCTGAAGTTTGCTTAAATAGAAACGCGTGCGATCGACATTATAGAGCCGCGCATAGGCGTTGGTGATCAGGCGAAGCGTGTAGGCGTCATGGGGACCGTTGACCACACCCTGAATGGCCGTAGACCCCTCCAGACATTGGATAACCGACGCATAATTGCCGCTCTTGTCACCGACCACGGCGCACAGTTCGCGATCCCAGGTGCGCAAATCGGAAATATTATACTTGGCGACGTAGCCCGCGTAGAGCTTCTGGAGGTTCTGCGCCAGGTCGATATCGTTATTCTGAGCAGCAAAATACGCCAGATCATACAGCATATCCATTTTTTGCAGAAAGAAGGCGTTGGTTTGCGACAACTGCGCCGAGGCAAGCATGTGATCGGCATAGGCGTTGTAATCGCCAACCTTCATCATGTTATAGGCCAGGCTTTGCTGCGCCACGCTAAGCAGCCCTTCGGCCGCCTTGCCCTGGGCGCGCAGGCGGACGATCAGATTTTCGCCCAGATCGATGGCTTCGGCCCATTGGAAACCGTATTGCAACTGCCTGACGCGTTCCAGAGTTGTGATATTTTGTAGCGCGATATCGGGAGACGCCATGTAGGTCGCCCACTCCCGCTCAGTCAGCGTGTCGTAGCCGTTGGTTTCATTCTGATAGGCCTGAAGCATAAAACGGGCGAGCAGGTCGAGATTGCTATCGTCCTCCCTTTGAGCCAGTTGCATGATACGATCATGCCAGGCCATAAGCTTGGCCTCATTCTGATTGGTCTTGTAAGCGTACAGGACCCGCCAAAGCGCATATATGCGGTCGTCACCGGACAACGCCATAGCCACCTGGCCATAGTTGTCGATCTCATTGGGCGTGTAGACAAACGGCGTGGCAGAAACGGTATCGTAAACCTTTGCCAGTTTGTCATGGTATGGCGGACTGTTTGCGCCAACTTCCCGCGCCGACGCCTGCCTGGATATAGGCGGTAAAGCGCAGCAGAACAGGCTCAGCAGACAAATTGTCAGCCAACGTCCCGCTTTTATCGCGCCCCTTTGGGGGAAACCCATGCCTGCTTCAGTAACCATTACCGGCGATTAGACCGCAAAGACCTTAGTATTCGCTTAAGCCGGAAAATGACGCCTGATGAGTATTCAAGGCATGAAAAAGGCGGGGAAAGCACCGAGCTTTACCCGCCTAACATTATTCGAAAGGTCTGTTTAGAACAGATCAGTCGCCCGTCTTAGCAATCGCCCTTGACTGGATTGCAAACCGGCGGGATGGCGCTGGCTTGAGTGGCAACGAAAGTGGCGCCCGCGGCAATAGCCAGGACGGTAAGGGCAACGGCAAACTTCTTCATAGCAAACTCCTAACAAACTAAAACCATGGACCAGCCAGGCATTTCGTCCCTGCCCTGAAGAAGCTTGGAGAATATCCCTGTCTGTAACGGATTACAGGAGCGTCACACTCTGCCGCCGTTAATTAATACTTAACCATGTTTTTATCATTACCACAAGATGCAATTCCCTCCAGAAAGAGAGTTTTCATTGCAACGTCGTCAGTTGTCGCAAATGCGAGACAGTTTCACTCACACAAGGTTGTATTTAAAAACTAATAGATTTTACGCGACCGCAAGATCACGTCGCGAATATCTTCCTGCTTTATCAATGCAATAGCTTCACTTAACGGTATAAAAGCAGCCAGGTCGGCGTCATCGCCAGCAATCGGCTCTCCCGACACCCAGTTCGCGGAATAGTCGATAAGAATATAGTGAAAACCAGCCTCTATTATCTCGTAAACGTTGATTAATTCACTAAGTTGAGCCGTCACACGCGTCTCTTCGAACAGTTCCCTTAACGCCGCGTCAGCAAGAGATTCGCCACGATTTATTTTACCACCCGGAATCGACCATTCGCCCTGACGCGGCGCGCGCCCACGGCGAATCAGCAGCACGTCATCGCCGCGCCAGCACACAACCCCAACGGCGGGAACAGGATATAAGGGCAACTCATCGGAAGCATTAGGTTTTGTGTCTTGCACTTCCGGCCTCTCTCCCTTAACGCAGCGCGTAAGATTGCGCTCGCCGCGCCCTGCTCATCCTATATCCATCAAGGTCAGATCGATGTCTACGCCAGCCGTCTCCGAAACCCCGTCCGTTTCACCAGAGGTCATCGCCCAGATAAAGGCCGTGGTCGGCGACGCCGGGTGGAGCGAGGATCCGATGCGCGTCGATCCAAAGCTGACCGAATGGCGAGGGAAGTGGAAAGGTCACACCCCCCTCCTCGTCTTGCCGAAATCGACACAGGAAGTCTCCGAGGTCGTCAAAATCTGTTTCGACAACGCCGTGGCCATAACCCCTCAGGGCGGCAATACAGGTCTGGTTGGCGGTCAAATTCCCTTCGGTGAAGTCCTGATTTCGCTTGAGCGCATGAAGGCAATCCGTGACGTGGCGCCGACCGACGACACCATGGTTCTGGAAGCCGGCCTTACTCTCCTCGACGCGCAGCAGATTGCGGAAAAGGCGGATCGTTATTTTCCCTTGTCGCTCGCGGCGGAAGGTACGGCAACGGTGGGCGGTGTCATCTCGACCAATGCCGGCGGCACGGCTGTGCTGCGTTACGGCGTCACCCGCGACCTCGTGTCCGGGCTTGAGGTCGTCCTGCCGAACGGCGATGTCTTTCACGGTCTCAAGCGCCTGCGCAAGGACAATACCGGTTACGACATCAAACACATGTTCATCGGCGCCGAAGGCACGCTCGGCATCATCACCGCCGCTTCGCTTAAACTCTTCCCTATCATGAACTCACGCGCCACGGCCATCGTCGCCTTCGATAGCGCGCAGAAAGCCATAGACCTTCTGGTCCGCGCCAAGCAGGAAACGGGGGGACAGGTCGAAGCCTTCGAACTGATGGGGCGTTATGGCCTGTCTTTGGTATTGAAACACATCCCGGACACGCGCGAACCGTTGGGGGGCGAGTATCCCTGGTATGCCCTAATAGAGGTCGCTTCCGGGGATCCACAGGGCGCTTCCGCCGCCATGGAACGCCTGCTCGAGGCCGCCTTCGAAGAAGAGTTGGTGCTTGACGCTGTGATCGCCCAAAACGAGACACAAGCCGCAGAATTCTGGCGCCTGCGTGAGGACCACTCCGCCGCAGAAAAAGCCGAGGGGGCGGCCTGGAAGCACGACATTTCCGTACCGCTGTCGCGCATGGCCGAATATATGGAAGAGGGTAAGGCGGCGATTGAAGCCTTCCTTCCTGGCGCGCGGCTGGTGGCGTTCGGCCACGTCGGCGACGGCAATGTCCACTTCAACGTCATCGTGCCCGAAGGCATGGACCCAGCCAAGTTCAATGCTTTGCGCGACGAAGGCGCCAAGGTGGTTCACGACCTGGTCAATGCCTATGAA
Organism: Asticcacaulis aquihabitans; assembly: GCF_032490435.1. NCBI lineage: Bacteria > Pseudomonadati > Pseudomonadota > Alphaproteobacteria > Caulobacterales > Caulobacteraceae > Asticcacaulis > Asticcacaulis aquihabitans. Next base: position 207,114 of record NZ_JAVGWM010000005.1, on the reverse strand, counting down.
GGTTCGATCTCGGCGGAACACGGCCTGGGCCGCATGAAAACCAACGAGGCGCTGGCGTACAAAGACCCGGTGGCCGTCGCCACCATGCAGGCCCTCAGATCAGCCCTGGACCCGAAGCGGATCATGAATCCGCATGTCTTATTCTGATCGGACAGATTTAAATTAGGGGTCAAACAAGGCGTCGATGGCCGCCTGATTCGATTCTTCCGGGCCCTCCTTGGCGCGAATAACACTCTGCACCGATTTTAGAAGGTCATGCATATTGAAGGGCTTGGGCAGCAGCGCATCGGCACCGGCGGCCTTCGCCGCCGCCAGGACGTGGATGGCCGTGATCTTGTCGTCGACACCCTGGGACATGGCCACGACCTTGCAGTGGGCAAAATCCTTCTTGATCTGGAAGGTGCCTTCGATGCCGCCGATGCCCGGAATCAGCACAGCCGTAAGCACGACATCGACCATGCCCAGATTGTGATCGAAAAATACGTCTTCCATGTTCGAGGCAAAGGACACCTTGTACCCGACCTGCTTGAGGACCCGGCAAATATCGAGACGCATATCTTGGTCGTCTTCCACGACCAGAACGTGATGGTCTTTTGATCGGGCGCGGTGATAGGCATTGGTGTCGGCCAAAAGGGCCTTCAGCTTGTCAGGCGCAAACGGTTTGGCAATGACGAAATCCGCACCCGCAGTGCTTGCCCCGCTACCTGCGCCGGGCGCCTGTCCGCGCCAAGCATCGGACATGATGGCGAGGGGGGCTTCCTGGGAATGCGCGCGGATTTGATCGACGATCTGCATCGTGCTGCCCTGGCCATCATAGGCATCAAACAGCAGGAGATGAAAACGACTTCCCTTTAACAGCCGCATGGCCATCTTTTGGTCGAAGCTGAGAACCGACGTCCACTTCTGATCATGCAGCATAGAGGAAATACGCTGTGCCTGGTCACGGTTCTGATCCATGACAAGGACGCTACCTAAACTCATTCGACCCTCGTCAAGACGCCTTACTCAAGCGAGTGAAAATAAGTAATAAAGCCTTAAAAACTGCATAACGCGCAAATTGAGATATCACGCCAGGATAGTTTTCAAAATGAATGCGGCATTATTTTAATGGAAGCATCCCAACTGATTTTTATATTTGAGCCGTTACTATAAGAACGACAATACAGACTATGGTTGCCTCAATTCGTCAGGCTGACAGATTTTTGCCCAGTGTGGCGGCAAAGAACGCTGCGTTGCCCGTTCTATTGTCACCGATGTCGAACCTGCCTATAAGCTGCGAGAGCACTTCAGCCCGCAAATCTTAAAAAAAATCGGTTCATGCTCACTCTGTTATCTCCCGCCAAATCACTCGATCTCTCACCGTTCGACGCCGGCGTTCCACCGACAGAGCCGCTTTTCCCGCAGGAAACGGCGAAGCTGGTAAAGAGCGCGAAGCGGCTCAAACCAAAGCAGATCGCAGAGCTGATGGACATCTCCCAAGCGCTCAGTGAATTGAACTATGCGCGTTACCAAGGCTTCGAGGATCAGATGCCGGGTGCCGCCGCCTTCATGTTCGACGGCGATGTCTATACAGGGTTGCAGGCGCGCACTTTGGACGTGGCGGGCATTAAATGGGCGCAAGATCACCTGCGCATACTGTCCGGCCTCTACGGCATCCTGCGGCCGCTCGATCTGATCCGGCCCTATCGGCTGGAAATGGGGTCGCATCTGAAAACTGGCCGAGCCAATTCGCTGTATGAATTCTGGGGCGACACCCTGGCCCGCTATCTCACGACAGAGTTGACGCATCATGACCCGGGCATCGTGGTCAATCTGGCCAGCCAGGAATACGCCCGCGCCGCGCTAACCAAGGCGCTTAAAGCCAGGGTCGTCAATCCGCGCTTCCTTGAAATCAAGGGCAATCAGGCAAAGATCGTCTCCTTTTTCGCCAAGACGGCGCGCGGGCTGATGGCCCGCTTCATGATCGACAATCGCGTGGACAGGGTCGACGGATTGAAGGATTTCAACATCGAAGGCTACACCTTCCGCGCCGACCTCACGACCGGTGATGACTGGGTTTTCACTCGCCCTCAACCCGCACTGAAAAACGCAAAAGCCGCCTAACCGACAAAACCGGCTGCGCGCCGTATCCGGTCATTGATCGCCTCGCCGATATCGTGATCCGGTATGGGGGCGATTTCGATAACCTTTGGCATAAGGCGGTCGGCGTCGCGTAGAGCGCGGAAGAGATTGGACGCCGCTTCGTGGAGGTCGCGACCGGCGCTGAGCTGAATGACCACCCCCGCATAATCCGTTTCGCCAAAGGCCAAATAGACCGCGCCTTCAGATGGTGTGTCAATATTGATGCGCACCGGCGCATCCGGCGCATAGTGGGTGCTGAGCCGGCCTGGAGAGCGGTGCCCTTCCGCAGTGTCCGCGGCCAGGGGGCCGACCACGGCTTCGATCTGAGCGCGCGTGACGGCGCCTGCGCGCAAATAGCGGACCTCTCCCAATAAACTGACCACGGTTGATTCCACCCCGACCGGGCAATCGCCACCGTCGGGCGATACAGCGACGGATGCCCCGGTTTCTTCGTAAGCATCAGCCTGCGTGGTCGGGCTCGGCCGTCCAGAGCGGTTGGCCGACGGCGCCACAACGCCGCCACCGAATGCCCTCAGGATGTCCAGCGCCATGGGATGCGCCGGCATGCGCAAGGCAACACTGTCCAGGCCAGCGCGCGCCAGATCGCAGGCTTGGTCCCTATCGCGGACCGGCAGGACCAGGGTCAGGGGGCCCGGCCAGAACGCCTTGGCCAACGCCCTCGCCCGATCATCGAAGAGGCCAATTCGCTCGGCCAGCGCCAGATCGCCGATATGGACGATAAGCGGGTTGAATCGCGGCCGCCCCTTGGCTTCGAACACCTTGATGACCGCTTCGGGATTGGCCGCCGAAGCGCCCAAACCGTAGACGGTCTCAGTGGGCAGATGGATCAGATTGCCGGCGTTCAGGGCGTCGACAGCCGCCTCGACCAGGCTCATTTCGCAGCTTTGGCTTTCAGGTTGATATCAACCTTTACCTTGGCAGGGAGAGAGTCGGTTGCCGCCCACTCGCCAGACCCGACCCCGAAAGCGGTCCGGTCGATTGTGGTGCTGCCCGTCATGGTGGCGGTGTCATTCTTGATGATCAGGCTGAACGGCAAGGTCAATGGTTGACTCTTACCGTGCAGGGTCAACCGCCCCTTGGCGACAAAATGGGTCGCGTCCGTTTTCGTGAAGCTGGTCGCTTCAAACACGGCTTTCGGCGTCACGGCGACGTTGAAGAAGGCATCGCTTTTCAGGCTACCGTCGCGATCATTGTCGCCAGAGCTGACCGACGACAGGTCGATCGTCACCTTCACATGCGACTTGTCCAGTTGCTCCAGATCGAAGGCGATAGCGGCGGAATAGCTGCTGAATCCACCATTGATCGCCTCCCCCGACAAGCTGGTGCTGAACGCGATCTTGGTTGCGGACTTATCAACGATCCAGTTTGTGACCGCCGCGGCTTGCGACGCACTTGCGGTTTCGGACACAGACGACGCAGCCTCGCTGACCGACGCGGAGACCTCCGGCGCTTCACTGCTGGCGACTGAGGCCACCGGTGGCGGGGCATCGTTACGCGCCTGCGGCTTCCCGCGCAGCACACCGAAACCCAGCACCACCGCCAGACCAACAACGCCAATCGGCAGCAACCAGCGATAATTCAGAATTGGCCTGGGCTTAAGGCCCGGCACCATGTGCTCCACCACCGTATCCTTGTCGATAAACTGGTGCTTCAGGGCGGCGACGACGTGCAATGGGATCATGACGTAGAACAACAACTTGGCGATCAGCCCGTGCGCGGCTTCAAACGTCTCATGCGCATCGTGGGTCTGCGGCACCGGCAAATGCGGCCACGCCAGACCAAAGAACGGAATTTCACGGGTCGAGGTCGAAACCATCAGCCAGCCAGACAGCGGCAAGCCAATCATCACGACGTAAAAGCCGACGTGCAGGGCTTGGGCCGCCCACGCCTGCCATTTCGGCATGGGAGGCTCCGGCGGTGCCTTGTAGGCCAGGCGCAAGGCTATACGCAAAAGTGTCAGGAGGATTATTAGAATGCCGATCGACTTATGCAGATTGGCGCGTGTGAAGATCAGGCTGTCCTTGTCATCGAACCGCCACCCGAGAAAAACCATGAACAGGATGAGAAAGGCCATCAGCCAGTGAAGATAGCGGCTGTAGCGGTTATAGCTCGTCGGCGTCAGCCCGGTCACAGGTTCAGTCATAGTCGTCTCCTCGGATATGCTTGCATACACCACACGCCCAAGAGCGTCATGCGAAAATATATGTAACAGATACTATTTCATTTCAAGCACCGGCCAGTTGAAAATCACAGCTGAATTTAAAAAGTTGACGTTCACGTAAAAGGAACTTGCGAGGGGCGAGGCTCCGTCATAGACTGAAAGAAAAACAGGGACTCCCAATGACCTATCGCGCCAGTGTCAAAGATATTACCTTCTGCCTCGACCATGTCATCGGCATGGCAGACAGCTACAACAGTTCGGCCTTCCCGGATTTTGATGCAGACCTGCGCGACGCCGTACTCGATGCCGCCGGGCAATTGGCCAGTGATGTACTGGCGCCGCTCAACCGGGCGGGTGACGTGGGCGGGACCAAGCTGGAAGGCGATCGTGTAATTGTCGCGCCGGGCTTTCTCGACGCCATTAAGGCCTATGCCGACGGCGGCTGGTATAGTCTGGCGGCCGATCCGACCTATGGCGGACAGGGCATGCCCAAGATGCTGGAACAGGCGTGTTTTGACATGTTCCACGGGGCCAATATGGCCTTCACCCTGCTGCCCACTCTGTCGCAGGGCGCCATAGAGGCAATCCACGCCCATGGCTCTCAGGCACAAAAGAATCTTTTCCTGCCCAAGCTTATAGCCGGGCAATGGTGTGGAACCATGAACCTGACCGAACCCGGCGCCGGTTCGGATCTGGCGGCCCTGACCACCCGCGCCGAGCCTGCCGACGACGGCACCTACCGCATCACCGGCCAGAAAATCTTCATCACCTGGGGCGAACACGACGGCGCGGAGAATATCATCCACCTGGTTCTGGCACGGCTGCCCGACGCGCCCAAGGGAACCCGCGGCATTTCCCTGTTCCTGTGCCCGAAATTCCTGGTCGACAGCGACGGAAACCTTGGCGCGCACAACGGCGTGAGTTGCGTCGGGCTGGAACATAAGCTCGGCATCCACGCCTCTCCGACCTGCGTCATGTCCTTCGAAGGGGCGCAAGCCGAACTGATTGGCCCGCCCAATGGCGGCCTGGCCGCCATGTTCACCATGATGAATGCCGCACGCCTGGCTGTAGGCTTCGAAGGCGTAGGACTGGCGGATGCCGCCTGGCAAAAGGCACAGACCTATGCGCGAGATCGCCGTCAGGGCAAGTCGCTCATTACCGGTCAGGACTATGCCCCGATCTACGACCACCCGGATGTCCGTCTGATGCTGGCCCTCATGAAAGCGAAGACCGAAGCCGCACGCGCCATCTGCATGGCCACCGCCGCCGCGATCGACGCCGGCCGGCGCGATCCGGATCCACGTCACAAACGTCGCGAGGATTTTCTGGTGCCAATCGCCAAGGCATGGTCCACCGACCGCGCCGTTGAGGTGGCCTCCCTGGGTGTGCAAGTCCATGGCGGTATGGGCTTCATCGAAGAAACCGGCGCGGCGCAATATTATCGCGACGCCCGCATTGCCCCGATTTACGAAGGTACCAATGGTATTCAGGCTGCCGATCTGGTCGGCCGAAAACTGGGTAATGATGGCGCCGCAGCGCGGGATATCGAGGCGGATATTCGCTCGTTCCTGGAGGTTAATAAGCTGGAGCTGGCGAATGAATTCGCCGCTGAGGCCGAACATCTGCTGGCGGCGGTGACGCAGTTTTCCGCCGCGACCGATCACCTGCTGGCGCAAAAAGCCACCGCGCCGCTCGATGTCGCCACGGCGGCCACCACCTATCTGACCCTGTGCGGCGACCTGATCGGCGGGTGGCTTCTGCTGAAAGGCGCCCTGGCGGCACAAGACCTGTTGGCAATCGGCGACGCGGAGTGGTTAAACGACCGGATCAAACTGATGCGCCTCTTCTACGCCCATACCTTAAGCCACGCGCCGGCGCACCTGGCCGCTATACGTTCGGGGTACGGCGCCCTGGACGGGCTACATCTCAGCCTGGACTAGGCATAAGGCTTACTGGTTTGGTGTTTGCTGGTCACCACCGACGCTATCGGACGGACGCGCCGTCGTGCGGCGGGTCATGTCGGGACTGGAGGTCGTCGGTCCGCCGGGCGTGCGCATCGGCGCCGGCGCCGCCGGTTTCAGATTGGCAGACGGATTAACGCCGCTGGCCTCAGCCTTCAACATGATGTCTATGGTCTGGCGTACAAAGACCGCGTCCGTGACGACACCCAATTCCAGACGCTGACTGTCGTCCTCAACCTGCTTTATCAGGACGCCGGCAATAAAGGTGTGGCCCTTGCCGGCCTGCGACGTCATAAATACCGGTCCGCCTGAATTACCGGGCACCGCCGTCAGATCGATCAGGAACGTCGGATAGGCGCTCGGCGGCGACACTGGATACGAAGCGACGCGGCCGGCTCGCAGGATGGGGAAGCCGGACACGTTCGCCGACAGACCGTGCGGATAGCCAAGCGTCATCAGTTCGTCGCCGGCGCTGACCTTCTCATTGGCGAAGGTGTTTTCGTCGGCCAGCCAGCTTTGCGGGATGGCGGAGTCACGGAGGGCATCGGGTACGTTGACGGGGATGACCGCAATGTCCTGGCTGGGGTGTTGATACCAGACCGGACCCGTAGCCGAACGGATCGTCATATTGGCCGGCACGTAACTCCAGTTCCCCTTGGCCTGCGTGCGCCAGCCGATGCGCACATCCGCCGCCGGCATCTTTTCGAAGACGTGGGCGGCGGTGACCAGCACGATCTGGGTGGTGCCGTCAGGTTTGGGGACGGAGATCAAAAAACCCGTGCCAACCATGCGTTTGGCTTCATTGATTGGCTGATCGATTTGGACAGTTGCCTTGATCAAGGCCACGGTCAAGTCAACGTCCATCATCACGCGCTTATCCCCCACAAATACGATATAGACATTTGACGGCATTTCCGGATTGGGTCAATCCTGCACCCCATAGCGTTGTTTACCATTCGCTGTCTTTTGAATGGCCTCGGTGTTTTACCGCCACACTAGAAAGTCTGATTGCCCGTGACCCTGCCCAAAGCCCCTTCTCCCGCCCGCACGCCTTTTACCATCGAGCAATTGGGCCGGACACGGACAGACAATTACCATTGGATGAAGGACGACAACTGGCAGGCGGTTTTGCGCGCCCCAGGTTCGATCCGCGCCGATATCAAGGCGGCGCTGGACGAAGAAAACGCGTATTCCGCGGCTGTCCTAGGCGGCACGCAATTCTTACAGGACACCCTTTTCGCCGAAATGAAGGGACGCATAAAGGAAGATGACGCCAGCGTTCCTACGCCCGATGGCGCGTGGGAATACTATTCGCGCTTCGAAACCGGCGCTCAACACCCCATCGTAGCGCGCCGTCCGCGCACGCGTGGCGATTTCCATTCCGCCATCCCGGCGACGGACACCACTCGCGACGTCGAAGAGATACTGCTCAACGAGGAAGAGCGGGCCAAGGGCACCGAATTCTACGAAACGTCCGACGCCCAGCACAGCCCCGATCACCGGCTGTTCGCCTGGGGCGAAGATACGCAAGGGTCTGAGTACTACACCGTCTACGTCAAGGATCTGACGACCGGCGAGGTCCTGCCCGACCCGATCAAAAGCTGCGATGGCGGCTTCACCTTTTCGCCGGACTCCCGCTACATCTTCTGGACATGGCGCGATGAAAACTCGCGGCCAGCCAAGGTCTACCGCCGTCCGGCGCGCGGCGGCGAAGACGTTCTGGTCTATGACGAACCCGATGAAGGCTTTTTCCTGCACGTCGGCACGCTGAGTTCAGACGCCTTTATCAGCATCGGCGGCGGCAATCACGAAACCAACGAAACCTGGCTAATTCCGGCCGCGACGCCGGAGGACCTGCCGTTTTGCGTGCAACCGCGTGAAGATGGCGTCCAGTATGATATCGATCACTGGGACGACCGCTTCATCATTCGCACCAATGCCGACGGCGCCATCGATTTCAAGCTTATGGTATCGACGGCCGAACGTCCGTCACGCGACACGTGGCGAGACCTCGTGCCCCATCGCCCCGGTATCTACATCACCGGATCGGGCGTCTATAAACGCCACATGCTTCGCGTCGAGCGTGAAAATGCCAATACACGTATCGTCATCACCCGCAAGGCGGATATGAGCGAGCACATCATCTCGGTGGATGAGGAAGCCTACAGCCTCGGTGCGTCGGGGGGCTATGAGTATGATACTGACATCATTCGTTACAGCTACACCTCCCCGACCACGCCCGCCCAAACCTTCGACTACAATATGGAGACGCGTGACCGCGTCCTGCGCAAGACGCAGATTATCCCTTCGGGCCATAATCCGGCCGACTACGTCGCACGCCGCCTCTATGCCACGGCCCCGGACGGCCAGGACGTGCCGATTACAGTCCTCATGAAAGCCGGCACGCCGCTCGATGGCAAGGCCCCGCTCCTGCTCTATGCCTATGGCTCTTACGGCATACCGATGGACCCGGGGTTTTCGATCCGCTCACTCAGCCTGGTTGACCGCGGCTGGGTCTACGCCATCGCACATATCCGCGGCGGCTCGGAAAAAGGTTATGGCTGGTTCCTGGATGGCCGCAAGTTCAAGAAGGTCAACACCTTCACCGACTTTATCGCCTGTGCCGAAAGTCTGTGCGATGCCGGCTATGGCACGCGCGGGCGTATCGTCGCCTATGGCGGATCGGCTGGCGGCATGTTGATGGGGGCAGTCGCCAATATGCGGCCGGACCTGTGGGCCGGGGTCATCGGTGCGGTGCCATTTATCGATGTGCTGAACACCATGAGCGACACCTCCCTGCCGCTCACCCCGCCAGAATGGCCCGAATGGGGCAACCCGTTGGAAGACACGGAAGCCTATGACTACATAGCCAGCTACTCGCCTTACGACAACATCACACCGCAAGCTTATCCGCCGGTGCTGGCAACCGGTGGTCTGTCGGACACGCGCGTGACCTACTGGGAGCCGATGAAGTGGATCGCGAAATTGCGTGAAAAATCGACATCGGATGCGCCCATGCTCCTCAAGATCAACATGGACGCCGGACATGGCGGCGCGTCGGGCCGCTTCGACTTCCTGAAGGAAATCGCCTTTGACTATGCTTTCGCCATCTGGGCGGTCGATCGCCATGGTTGATATCCGCGACGCCGTCGACGGCGACTTAGCTGCCATTACGGCCATATACGCCCATAACGTCTTGCACGGCACCGGCACCTTCGCGCTGGAACCGGCCGGCGAAGCGGAAATGCGGTCAGGGTTCCAGACGGTACACGATCTGCGCCTGCCTTATCTGGTCGCGGTCGAAAATGGCCGTGTCGTCGGCTATGCCTATGCGGCGCCCTTCCGCACACGTCCCGCCTATCGCTATGTGGTCGAGAACAGCATTTATCTGGCCGAAGACGCCACAGGACGTGGGATAGGCAAACAGTTGCTCAACCGATTGATAGACCTGTGCACCGCGCGTGGGCTTTACAGCATGATCGCCGTTATCGGCGACCGAGAAAACGGCGGCTCGATCGGTGTCCACGCGGCCTGCGGTTTCACGCACACTGGCTATTTACCACGGGCAGGCTTCAAATTTGGCCGCTGGCTCGACGTGGTTTTCATGACCCGCGACCTTTTACCCCCCAACGATGTCCCACAAGGGGACGGCTGGGCAGACTAGAAGTCTATCCATTCATCAAATAGTAGCCGATTTTTGACATAGTCTGCCTCCCTGTAGTCCAGAGTATTCATGTTTCCGTTGGTTACCCACCGTCCTTCCTCCCGTCTCAGTATTTGTGGCGCAATCGTGACGCTTGCCATCGGCTTAGCCGTGGCCACGCACAGTCAGGCTGAAGCGGTGGCGGGCGCCGTTCTGACAACGGAAGTCGATAGCGTGCTAAGCGGCGGCCTCGACGTCGGGTCGCGCAGCCTCAGCAATCTTGACCTCACAGCGCATTGGCAAGGTGACAATGGCTGGGAAGCGTTTGGGTATATCCTGGGCGATTTCGGCGGGCCGTTTTCAGGCGCGCACGCCGGCGATATCCAGACGACGTCCAACATCGATAGTGTCGAAGGTTGGCGATTGTTCGAAGCCTACGGCAAAAAAACATTCCGCAAGGACAGCTATGTCATGGCGGGCCTGATCAATCTCAATGGCATCTTCGACGTTCAGACGGTCGGCGGGCTGTTCTTGAATGCCTCGCATGGTATTGGGGTCGACTATTCGCAGATCGGCCTGTCGATTTTTCCGACCAGCAGCCTGGGCATCGTCGGCCAATGGCGTTTCGACGACCGAAACAGCTTTCGCGCGGGCATTTTCGACGCCGTGCCGGGCAATCCTAACGATGACAAGGCGTTTGCCTATATCCGGCTGTCGCGGCGCGAAGGTAGCCATATCGTCGGGGAATATCAGTACGATTTTGACGGCGGTTATCTGAAACTGGCCGCTTGGCACAATAGCGCCGCCGCGGAACGCCTTGATGGCTCTGGCTGGTCCGACAGTAATTCGGGCGCCTATGCTCAACTCGCGGTCACATTGACGGGCGATGACACCCGCGGACTGAAGGGGTGGCTCCGCACCGGCATCGCCAATGCCCAGGTGATGACGATAGACCAATATGCCGGCGGCGGCCTGGTCTATACCGCCCCGTTCAAAGGACGCGATACCGACCAGGTGGGTTTTGCCGTCGCGGCTGCCCATTTCGGCAAGCCCTATCAAACGGCGATAGGAGACGTGTTAAAGGGCGAAATTACCTATGAACTGACCTACCGCTGGGATATTCGCGACGGACTATCGATCCAGCCTGACCTGCAATATATATCGCATCCCTATGGCCGCAGCGATATCAACGACGCGACCGTATTCAATCTGCGCCTGAAAACGGATCTGACGGCCTTGCGCTGAAGGGTCGTGAGCCTGTTCGGGCGTGTCAGTCGATCACCACCGATATTCGCGCTCTATTTAGACGTCGTATCGCAATCGCCCGCCATACGGCGTTGGTACGCATTCACAAGCGCCGTATAGGGCGGCACAAAGGCGTTTGCAGCCAAGGCTTTGCCATCACTCATGGTTTCGGCCTGCGCGACACGAACCTCAAAATGCAAATGGATGGTTGTGTATTGCTGCACACCGTTCGAAACGCCAAGATTGTTCGAGATCAGGCCGAGCTTTTGACCACGCAGGACCTTGTCTCCAACCGCGACCTTAACGGATGACTTTTGCATATGCAGGTAGCGGAAAATTCTGTGCGGCACGGCATTGCCAGTGATCGCGACCGTATATGAGCCCACCTGCGTGACAATACCGTCTTCGGCAGCGACGGCCCAATATTGATTGGCCTTGCAACTAGCCGGACGAATATCCTGGCCCTGGTGCCCACTGCCGCTCGCACAAACCGGGTTTGTCCAACTCCTGGCCTCACAGAAGTTATCGTGCCATGGGAAAGCATAGTTTTTGCTATCACACTGGCTGCCATGGTTCGTCGCCGATGGGCTGGGGTAGTGATCGCCGCCTGGGCTATAGACCTGCGAATTTGCATAGGCAGCGCCCTGAACCGGGAAGCAGATGCCCGGCGCCCAATTGCTGAGGTCCGAGTAGCCGCTGCCCGATCCGGCGACAAGCGCAGTGGGCGCCTCATGGGGGAAATCCGAGGTTGAAGCGCCTGCCGCAGGCTCAGATGCGCTGTCAAACACTTCGGCCGAAGACGGGTCAACAAAGCTCGAAATCGCATCCTCTAAAACAGCCGACGCGGCTTGCGAGCTTGGCTGGCTGCCGGTTTGCGTCTGTGGACTGCAGGCGGCCACCGCGAAAAGCAGAGCCACAATCGAGACACGGGAGATCGAGATGAAGGGGCTCATTATCCGGCTCCCTTCTGGTCATTACCTGTCAAAACAGTTGGCGTTTTGATCAAAGTACCCGGCGGTTTGAAACGGGCCGCCGCCGCCCGCGCCTTTGAGCCGATACCCACATCGTCAAACTCGGTCAGTATCTTCTTTAAATAGCCGTCGGATTTACATTCCGGCGCCGCAGGATCATCGCAGGACACATCTAGACTGTAGACGACGCCAAACCTCATGAATGTGGCCGTCCAGCCGTCTTCCATCTGTGTGACGCGGATGTCCTCCGCTAACCCCTTCAGTTTCGTCGCGGGTCGATTGGAGATGGCGCCCTTGGCGACCTGCAAAAAGTTTCGGTTGCCATACATCGTGATGTGGACGCCATTCTTTTGCGGAAGGTCCAACGCATAGGCATCTCCGAAGCTGATCAATTTCGCCTTGATCGTGTCGACGATGCCTTCACGCGGCAATATGACCGGGAGTTCGGTTTTATCAAGTTCAGATGCCACCAGCCTCACGACGGTGCCTGGCCCTTTGCGGCTGGCACGCACCCTGGCGATTTGGTCAAGGACGCTTTGCCATTGCACAGGTGCTGGCGGTAAAAGTCGCGGCGCTGTAGCGCCTCTCGCGGCGGTCGCGCCGGGTTGGGTTTGCGCATATGTTTCCGTCGCGGCGTTAATACCGAACAGGAAGACAACACCAACCGAAACGCTCAACGCGACGGCTCTAAGATTCCACTTTAACATTTAGATGGCCCCCCGCCACGTCAGGACTAAAATCCAGCCGCATTATGGTTAATTATAAGGATCGAAGGGGCTATCTGTCAAAATATATCGCGCAGTAAGAATCCATAAAACGCGAATGCGGAAAAAGCCGCACACCGTGCCCCTGGGACCCCTGGTTGCCCTAGGCTGTTATCTGACGTGGCTCGTGATGAAGCTATCGACCGACGATGTATAGGCCGAAGGCAGGCCCAGTGTACGATTGATTTCCTCATGTGTTAGGTCCTGCGGCAGGAGCGGCATGGCCCGCCCCGCCTGTGTCACCTTGGTCTGAAACGCCTTTGCCTGATCGCAGGGTCTGTCTTTGCGCTTCGTCGAACACACAACCAGCATCGGCACAGCCGCAGGCGTCCACTGATCCATGGGTGAGGCCTTCAACCAGTAGGCCTTGTCAGCACCAAATGCCTCATCATAGAAGCCAAGATGACGTTTTGACATCAGATCGGGCACGCTCATTACGGCGGAATCGAGTACAATCGTGCCCGCCCATTTTTGCCCGACCAGGGCGGGATTGGATGACAGCAGCGCCACGATATGAGCGCCGGCCGAGTGCCCCATCAAAATGAGGCGGTCCGACCGGGCGCCCCAGCCGCCAGCGTGGGACTGCGTATAGCGCAGGGCCGCAGCGACATCCATGGCCTGTTCATAGGCCATGAGATCCGGGAGCATTCGGTAATTGACGCTCACAAGCACATATCCCTTAGGGAGCCAGTATTTGAGCTTGTTTTCTACGACGCCGGAATTTGCCTTATCCCCCACCTTCCACGCCCCGCCGTGCACCATAACGATAACCGGCGCGTCATGCGTATTGGGCGGCGTATAGACATCGATCACCTGACGCGCATCCGGACCATAGGACAGGGTCTGTTTACGCGCCCCCGGAAGTATCGCCTGCAAATCGACGGGCCGGCTTTCTTCTGCTTGTTTGGCCTCTAGCCTATCCTGAAATTTCGCCTTCAAGCGATCACGCAGCGGACCCGCCGTGGCGACGCCGGATGTGACGGCCAAGGACACGACGACGAGGGCAACGAAAAGACGTTTCATCGGATTTTCCTTTACTTCGGTTTTAAGACTTATTTCGGTCGGCCAAACAAGTTGCCTGCGGCTTCACCCAAAGATTTCGAGCGCATGACGTCACCAAACATGCGTCCCCATTCGCGTAGAGAAATCACGAATGGATTGTACGAGTGAATCGGTGTCGTCAGGCCAAAGACGACCGGCTCGCTATGGTCATCCTCGGCAAAAGTACCGAACCACTTATCAAAGACAATCAGCACGCCACCAAAATTGCGGTCGAGATATCGCGTATTGGACGCGTGGTGGATACGGTGATGCGCCGGCGTATTCAAAATATGCTCCAGCACGCCCCATTTGGGCGACAACTCGGTATGCAGGAAGAACTGATAGACGAGGTTCCCTGTCAGCAGAATGACCACCATCAGCGGCGAAAAGCCGAGCAGGACCATAGGCAGGAACATCATCCATTCGCCAGAGAGCGCGTTGGTCCAGCCAAGACGCACCGCCGCGGGCAGGTTGAAACTATTGGCCGAGTGATGAACGGCATGCGAGGCCCACAACCAGCGAATGGTGTGGCTGACGCGGTGCATCCAGTAATAAAGGAACTCGAAGACGATAAAGCCCGAGATCCAAACCCACGGGTCCGTCATGGATAGATGCCAGGGGGCGAACTGAGCGGCAAAAGGAAACACCGCCATGACCATGAGCGCGGTGAGCGGCCGTAACAGCGTATTGCCAACAGCAACGCCCAGCGACGCAGCGGTCTGGCGCACATCGTAGGCTTCCTTGCGTACAAAGGCGATGTAAAGCGCCTCCAGAAGAACGAAGGCCAAAGCAACCCAGATAAAGGCGCCGTGATATAAATTGTGTTCCATAATCAACGCCCCTTCGCCTGTTCGATTTCGCGGCCGTCTATGATCTCGTTATGATCCAGGTCAATCTGGTCGAACACCAGCATCGGACCGTTGACAAACTCGTCACGGCTGATGCGTCCGTCATGATTGGCGTCGAGCGCAGCTCTTGCCGCCTGTATCTTGGGCACCATCTGTCCTGCGGCAATAGCCGGCACATCGGCATCCGTCAGATAGCCGTCGCCGTTGCGATCTAGGCGAGCGAATTGGGTGGCGCGCCAGGTTTGCCACTCGGCGCGGGTCAGCATGCCGTCATGGTTAGCGTCCGCTTCCATGGCACGGCTCACCACCTGTTCGATCTGCGCAGGCGTTGCGGCGGGTGCGGCAACGGCGCCTGTAACCAGAAAAAAGGCTGGAAGAGCGAAAATGACGATCTTCATCGGGGAAACCTCCAGAATAAAGGTAAGCCCCTTGCGTGAGGGGACAACACGCAAGGGGCAAGGCGCCTACCGCGTCGGGCAGGCGATAGTCGCGCCGGAGGCATCCGTGCAGGTGCCGCTATGGCTCACGCCATTCGCGCTGTCATAGCTGGTGTTGCCACTATAGCTGTTGCCGGTGGTGGCGTTGGTAACTTGGGTGCCGCGCGCGCCGGAAACCGTGCCGTCGGCATTGCGGTTGAAGCCACCGGACGTGCTGGCCGTGCCCCTGGCGCCTGTAGCGTAAGCGCTTTCGGAATGACTGGCTGAGCCGTCGGGATTGACTGTAGTGGTCGAGCCGCGTGCCCCATAGGCGCCACTGTTAGTCTTGAAGGCGCCGCCACTGGCGGCCGTTGTGCTGCCGTCAGCATTGGTCGTGGCACCACGGGCGCGGACATAGCTGTTACCGTTTTTCGTACCTGCGGCAACGGCGCCATTGGCCCCTCGGGCACGGACGTGACCGGTGGCCGCCGAAGCGGCGTCGGCAAATATCAGCGTGGCCAGAATGGCGGCAGCGCTGGCAATCAATGTCTTTTTCATCACTCTCTCCTTGTTTGTCATGGATGACGCAACGGAGGCTAGGGTCCCCAAGTTACGCAAAAACGACGTAAAATCCTTTAGGTGTTACAGGATGGTGCAAGATCGGCTACCTGTAACGTCTTGTAACATCTTCGCAAATGTCCGAAGCTGTCCCTTAAGCTAGAGTTGTGCCTGCCACGTCGTAAGGACCCTAAGCATGACGACCTCCCCTGCCCGCCTGATCGTGCTTGACGATGATGCGGAGATGCGTGGATTGCTCCAGCGTTACCTGAGCGAGAACGGTTTCAATGTCCGCACTGTTCCCGACGGCAAAAGCCTTGATCGCGCGCTCGCCCGTGAGCCGGCCGATGTCCTGATCCTCGATCTGATGATGCCTGATGAGGACGGACTGAGCGTTTGCCGCCGCTTGCGCGCGACGGGCGTTGACACACCGATCATTATGCTAACCGCGAAAGGCGATCCGATAGACCGTATTTTGGGACTTGAGATGGGGGCCGACGACTATCTGCCCAAGCCTTTTGTGCCGCGCGAACTGCTGGCGCGTATCAACGCCATTCAGCGCCGGCGACCGGCTATGGCGCATCTCGACACCGGCGAAGGCCGCGTGACTTTCGGACCGTTTGTCCTGGATCTCGGCCGGATGCAACTTACCCGAAACGGTGAGGTTATAGAGCTCAGTACACGTGAGTTCCTATTGCTAAGGGTGCTGCTGCAATACGCCGGACGTCCCTTGTCCCGCGCCCAGATTATTGACCTGGCGATGGGCCGCGACGCAGACGTGACCGATCGCGCGGTCGATGTTCAGATCGTGAGGTTGCGACGCCTGATCGAAAACGATCCGGCCAATCCGGAATGGATTAAGACCGTCTGGGGCCACGGCTATGTGTTTGCAAAGGCGAATGCATGAAAAACCTGTGGTCAAAACTTCGCCCCGATAGCCTGTGGGGCCAGACCGTGGCGCTGACCGCTCTAATCGTTGCCATGGCGCAAATACTCAGCATTGCGCTCTTCACCTTGTTGGTTTTGCGGCCGGAGTTGCAGCGCGTGGCTGGTGTCATGGCCGAAAACGTGGCCTCTATGTCGAACACCCTGTCCGAGGTGCCCGAAGCGGACCGCCAGCGCCTGATGACGCACATGGTAAAATCCTCTTATATCGAGTTATGGACCGGCGAACGGCCGCCCGACGACACCGGTCCGCCACCGCGCTTGGTGGAGCGGGTGTTTATGCGAGCGCTTGTGAAAGCCATGGGAGATAAAACCGATCTTTCGTGGCGAACCGACCATAGCCGCAAGCTGTGGATACATGTTTGGCTGGGTGGTTCGCCCTACTGGATCAGCGTCAAATCCCCCCCTCTGCTCGGCCCGACTGGCCTATTGCTGGCCGGAGCCGCATCGACCTTCGGGCTGGCCCTGCTGGCGGCGGCGCTACTCAGCAATCGACTGCTGCGGCCGCTAAATGCGCTGCGCGATGCTACTGAAGGCTATCGCCTGGCAGCGCCCGTCGCGCCTTTACGGGAAGACGGACCGCTGGAAATTGCAGATTTGGCGCGCAGTTTCAATGATATGACGGCCCGGCTAAGCAAAGCCGAGACTGATCGCAACCTAATTCTGGCCGGCATTTCGCATGATGTCCGCACACCTCTGGCCAAGCTGAAACTGGCCTTCGAGATGATGGCATGCGATGATGAGACATTGACAGCAAGCGCCCAGCGCCAGATCGACCGCATCGACAGTATCCTGTCGCAATTCTTGATGTACGCGCGTGGCTTTGAAGCGGAACCAATCGTCAAAGTCAGCTTGCCCGATCTTTTCGCATCAGTTTTAGCCGAATATGGCAAGGCCGGCGTGGTGATGGCCGCGCCGGTGCCGGACGGAACCTTGCACGGCCGGCCAGAGGCCTTGAGACGCGCCTTGATCAATCTCGTCGAAAACGCCCTGCATTACGGTGCTGTGCCGGTTGAGCTCACCTGCCAGCGGACATCGAGTTGGCAAATCCGTGTGCGTGACCACGGTCATGGCGTCCCCGACATGCAGATCACCGCCTTAACCCAACCATTTGTACGCGGGGATAGCGCCCGACAACCGGCACCCGCCCTAGCTCCCAGCGGTACCGGCCTGGGCTTGGCAATGGTCGACCAGATCGCCCGGCTGCATGGCGGCGCCGTCACCTTGCGCAACCTGACGGATGGCTTTGAGGTCGAGCTTGCAATTCAAAACGTGAAAGATGCCGTTTCAATGGGCAGAATGTGATCGCCTAGGGCTTCGGAGTGAATCGAGCCATACCGACCGTCGACCTGCACGGCCCCCTAGATTGCTGGACACCTGGCGCATTCAGTGCGTTGCCTGGCAGGCGCCGCAGGAAAGTGTAGTTTTGAGGCCTTATACGCGGATATTCAAGGCCTGCCCTGGAGCATAGGTCTTTGTTGCCGCCATCGATACACCCGATTGCGCTGCAGATAAGTCACCCAGCGCACCGCCGAAGATCACCGCCCGCGACCGTGACGGATCGCTGTCGGCACTTATATTGTACGGGCCAGACTTCGGATGTGACGGATCTATGTGCTTTTTGGCATAATCAACATCCGTGCAATTCTTGCAGCTAAAGCCGTTCACCGTAACGGGATGCGGGTAGTCGCCATTGATTGACATTCTGTCCACCTGTTGTGTTTGGAAGATGTTACGCAGCGAACGGTCTGACATTGCCTGATATGTCAGCGGATTTTGAGCACGCGATCCAGACTCCATGCGCCGCTGCCGCGAGCAATGAGCAAGATCAGAAGGGCGGCCCAACTCAAATGGGTCGGCCAGGCGTCTGGATAGACGAAAATTTCAATAACGGCCGTCATACCGAAGAAGGCCAGCGCCGACAAGCGGGTGAACAATCCCAGCACCAGCAGTATCGAGAAGAGGTGTTCGGAGTAGGTCGCCAAGTGAGCGGCAATGTCAGGCGGAATCAGTGGCACATGATAGTCTTCCCGGAAAAGCGTATAGGTGCCGTCGGTGATATGCAGGACGCCATCGACCTTGCTTCGCCCCGACAGGAAAAACACGCCCGCGACGCCCAGACGAGTAATGAGCAAGATCAAATCATCAGGGATCAATCTCTGCAACGCGTCACCTATCGCGTTAATGGGGTGCACGATCGCCGGGCTATCAGTGGATGGCACATTCATGGGGAAACTCCTTCAATTGGAAACGGGGCCAATGCGGCAAAAATGCCGCTTGAGATGAGATCGGCAAACATCGCAGGCAAATCGGTGATGTCAGCCAGAGCGGAGGCCTCGGCGACAGCGAACGCCAGGCTTTTGCCCGCGCGGCACGCGGCCAGGAACGCATAGGCATCTGGTGTCAGGGACCGTGCATTGACTTCGCCATAGGGTCGCCAGAGCAATACGGCCTGGGGTTCGTCTTCCAAATCAAGCGCGTCAACCCCCTCAGGCAACCTCAACGTCTTCCATAGGGCTGGGATCCCCGTCGCGAAGCTTGCCAGCCGCGCTGATGGGATGAGTTGGAGTGTAACCTGATCATATGCGTCTGGTAACAAGCTCACCAAGGACTGTGGGTCAAACGGGCCCGCCTCTGCTGCCAGATGCGCCTCGGTCCACAGATGATCCATGCGCGCCAAATCGGGCAAAAAAGGCATGTCCCTGGCGGGCTCAAACGCATCCAGCCAGTCGGCAAAGCCCGCGCCATAGTCAATTAGGGTCGCATGCGCTGGTGGACAGCTGCGTGCAAACAGGACGGCCGCCTCCCGCAGCCAATCCTCGCCGACCACTTTCAAAACGGTTGGATAGGACGCGGCAATTGCATCCGCCAGCCCCTTATAAACCGTATTCCGGTATATGCTCAGGCCCGCCATGCCGTGCGCATCGTCCGGCCACCACGGGGCCAGGGCGGCATCATCACCTGCCAGCGCACGGGAGAAGGCATCATAAAACGGCTCAACCCCATATTCAAACATTCGCCAAATCCTTGACGTTTGAGGCTGTGAGACACCTGTGAGCGCGATCCCGTTCCCGCACCAAATCGTTGTAGGTAGGGATATTATCGTCGCGTTCAATCAAGGTTGGCCGCGGACCTATGCGCGCGACGAAGCGTTCATAAAGGCGCCAGACCTGTTCGGAAACGGGCGCCGCATGGGTATCGATCAACATCTGGCTGCGCGGCCCGGGATCGAGCTCATGCCCGGCCAGATGAATTTCGCCTACGGCATCGGCAGGCAGTCTGGCCAGATATGCCTCAGCGTCGTAGCCGAGATTGTGCGCGCTGATGTGGACGTTATTGATATCGACCAACAGCCCGCAGCCTGTCCTTTGGACAAGTTCGCCAAGGAACGCATTTTCGTCCATCTCATGTCCGGACAGCGGCATATAGAGCGACGGGTTCTCGATCAGAAGCCTGACGCCCAAATACGACTGAGCATGGTCGATGTTTCGGACAACACGATCCAGGGCATGGGAGGTTCGGGGAAAGGGCAGGAGATCTGGGGCATAGGCCCCTCGCCGCCTAGACCAGGCCAGATGCTCCGACACAACAAACGGCCGAAACCGGTCGATCAACTGTTTCAACGCCCGCAAATGACGGTCATCGGGCAGTTCATCGGCAGCCAGCGACATGCCGACGCCATGCAGGGATAGCGGATGAGAGGCGGCTATCTTCTCAAGCCAGGCCAATCTGGGTCCACCATCAATCATATAGTTTTCGGGGTGGACTTCGAACCACAGCCCATCGCGAACGTCTTCCGCGGCCTCAGCATAATGCTCGGGCTTCAAGCCAACGCCGGCGGTGGGTCTGTGGCTCATGTCCTATCTCCCCCTGTAAACGCTTAGGCCTTAGGCGTCAGGGAGCCGTAGCCCTTGGGGGTCTTGATGGTCACGCAGGTGCCCTTGGGTACTTCCTTGAAGGCCTTGCCATCGTAGTTGACCTTGGACGTGCCTGCACAAGTCGTACCTGCACCGGCCTTGCAATCATTCTGGCCGGCCTTGGCGACGCCGTAGCACTTTTCGGTTTCTGCCGGCTTCTTGTCAGCGGCGAGTGCCGCGCCGGATACGAGGGCGAGGATGGCGGCAGCGGCGATGCCGGTCTTCATATAGGTCATAATCAAGCTCCATGCAGGTGTTGAAGGCGGGTTGAAGTTTCGAACTCGCCAGGCGTGTTGTCGGCCATGCTGAGGATTACGCCGCGAGGGACCATCCGGTTACAGTCACAAAAAAATTCTAGCTTTTAAGAATGAAAGGCTGAACGTGATTACGCTGCCTCCTCCCGCATCGAGGGTTACAAAACATTTCCAGAGGCGTGTAACTTTCACCGACAGACCGGCGTAATCCTCATTGCCACTCCGGCAAAACACACATCTGAGAGGACTGCCCCCATGATCACTTTGAAATCCGGCGCCGCCATTGCTTCCGCTTCGGCCTTCCTGGCGATGTCAACCTTCGCGACGGCTGCCACCGCCCCGGCAGGCGCCTCAGGCGCCGCTATTTCCGCGACCGACACCGTTCACTGCTACGGCATCAATAGCTGCAAAGGCACGTCAGACTGCAAGACCACGGCTCACGATTGCAAGGGCATGAACGCCTGCAAGGGCCAAGGCTTCAAGGCTGTCACCGCCAAGGCCTGCCTGGCCAAGAAGGGCATCATCGGCGACATCATGTAACCCACCCCTCCACTCTGGCGCCTGACCGCGTTTGCGTCAGGCGCCTCTCCTAAACTGGGTTCCTCTATGCGCGCCTTGTCACCTATCCCTGCGTTTTCCGGCTTCGGCCTCGGCCTACGCACGCCCCATTATTCGGACTTCCTAAGCGCCCCTCAGCCGGTCGATTTTGTCGAGATCATTTCCGAGAACTTTATGATCGCCGGCGGGCGTCCTGTGTGGGTTCTCGACCAGATTCGGCAAAGCTATCCTGTCTGTATGCATGGGGTATCCATGTCTCTGGGCGCCAGTGGCGGTCTGAATAGCGAATATTTGCAACGCCTACGCATCCTGGTCGACAGGGTTGAGCCCCTGTGGGTATCTGATCATTTATGCTGGACAGGTATCGGCGGCACCAACAGTCACGACCTGCTGCCGCTGCCCATGACCGAGGAAGCCCTTGAGCGCGTCTGCCGTAATATTGATCAGGCCCAAACGGCGCTGGGCCGAAATCTGTTGATTGAAAACCCGTCAAGCTATGTGACCTTTCCTGACGATAGCTACACAGAATGGGACTTCGTGTCGGAGGTATGCAGACGCAGCGGTTGCGACTTGCTGCTCGACGTTAATAATATTTACGTAAGCGCTCATAACCACGGCTTTAATGCCGCAGACTATATTCGGGGCATTCCGGCTGAACGCGTTCGCCAGATACACCTGGCCGGACATTCGACGAATAATGACCTGCTCATCGACACCCACGATCACCCTGTTCCTGACGGTGTGTGGGATCTGTTCGAAAGCCTGGCTCCGCGCCTGGACACGGTCGCAATCATGATCGAGCGCGACGACAATATTCCGCCCCTGGTCGAGTTGCTCGCCGAAGTCGATCATGCCCGCGCGATCGTCAACCGCGCCGTCCTAGCCCCTCAAGCTGAGCCCGCCGAATGACCTTAGCGACCTCGCAAACCCGGTTCCTTGACCTCATTCTCAACGACGCCCCGCCGCCTTTGACACCCGGTGAAGCCGTATATCATTTCGCTTACCGCAGCCGCCTGCTGGAGGCCCTGCGTGATACCTACGGCCGTGTCTGGTCCTGGCTCGGTGATGACGCCTTTGACGCCGCCGGAAGAACATATATCCGCACCCATCCACCGTCATCATGGACACTTGATGCGGTTGGTCTCGGTTTCGATGCGACTCTGGCGGCCCTCTATCCAGATGACCCCGAAGTGCCAGAACTCGCCTGGCTTGACTGGACCCTTAGACAGGCCTTCTCCGCCGCCGATACACCCGTTATCGACCCAGCCGCTCTCGCCAATGCGGACTGGTCGGTCGCCCGGCTGCGGCTGGCGTCAGGTTTTCGCCATAGGCCGCTATCCACCAATTCGGTGGCCATCTGGCAGGCCCTGTCTCGTGGCGAGACGCCACCGCCGGTTCAGACCTTGCGCGAAGCTGCCGGGCTTATTGTTTGGCGGAACGGACTTGAGCCTGTCTTTCGTACCCTTGAGACGGATGAGTATGGGGCGATAGTAAGGCTGGAGCACGGCGCGTCATTCGCCAGCGTTTGCGCCGATCTAGACGGACCCTATCCCGAAACGGACAGCACCCTCACCGCCTCAAAATGGCTAGGGCAATGGATATCCGGCGGCCTCATTTGCGACATTTACTGACACGGCTAAGCATATAAATAACTTCACCATTTCAAAAGGCGGCGACCAAGCAGTGTTGCAAGACCGGTGAATATGGCCACGGCCAGGCCGTAGACCAACACCATGTAAACCGGCGCATCCATGTTGCAGTGGAGCGCATAGGCGGATGCCATCAAGGAGGCGGTCGCCAGACCGCTCATGGCCGCGAGCGCGGTGGGATGCGAGGATGCCGAACGGCGCAACCAAAAGCGCCAAAGCAAAAGAAGTCCCGCCATGCCGCCACACAGGATTGTGGTAAAACAGACCGCTACCCCGCCATTCAACCGCTCAGCCGACGCGGCCCAGCCGTCACTTATCAGTTCGACACCCATGTTGAACAGCGTCAGGCCCAAAGCAGCGAGAACCGGCAAAAGATAAATCGCCTTCATCTCACCTTCCGGACGGGTCAAGCGGGACACTGTCCACAAGGCTGTGACGCCCAGGCCGAAAAAGAGCAGAGGCTTGCCAACCGGCGTGAAATGCGCCGGCATCGTTCCTTTTGACAGGTTCACGATTTCGGGGCGAAAACCATAGAAGGTCGAAATATAGAGGACTGCCAATAGCAGCCCCCCTGCGGCGCCGGCCCATAGCAGGCTGTCACGCATCGGCCGGACGGGTTTTAAATTATCGGCCAGACTATCAATGAGGTCATCACGAGGATCAGTCATCGGAGACCTCATCGCTTTTCACGCCGACCAGGGCCCTTAGTTTCTTCAGGCCGCGATGTATGGACACCTTCACCGCGGACGGGTTCTTTCCGATCCTGGCCGCCACTTCTTCGGAGGTCAGACCTTCAAGCTTATGCAGCGAAATCAATTGCGCTTGATCCTTAGGCAGTTGCGCCAGTAACACCGCGATATCGCGCTCGGCCAAATCGTTCGACAGGCCATCTTCAAGGCCGAGGTCTTCGGTCAATTCGACATGCACGCGCCGGCCTGACCAACGCACATAGTCGATCAACTTATGCCGCGCGACCGCGGCAATCCATGGCAGGAAAGCAGCCTGAGGATTATAGGTTTGACGTTTTTCATGCAAACTCAACAGGGTCATTTGTACCAGGTCTTCGACATCGCCGCCCCTCAGGCGACGGTTAAAATAGGACAGGAGCCACGGGCGCAAGGACTGGAGCAAGGCACGATAGGCCTTTGCATCTCCACCTTGGGCACTCAGCATCAAGGCCTGCCATTCATCTGATCTATACGTTGACATGATCGCGAAAGTTACACCAAGGCCTAAACTAAGGGCGGACGTATTCTGGACTGGCATTCCGGCCCCACGCTTGACTGACTCTCACAGGTGAATTTTCAAAGCAAGCGCAATCAATCAGAGCCAATTCGCAACAGGCGGAGAGCCTTAAGTCGATAGTATCAAAATGCACATTTCTGTATCCATTTTGTCGCTAAAACGTAATAATATGCTTCTCTGTTGCGACATTTTGTTTTCTGTTGGAATGATACGTGTAAGCAAATAGCACCATTCATAAAATCTGAGGGCGCCGAGACATGATAAAACGTCACACACGGATATTAATCGCAATTGTCGCCAGCTTCGCCGCCAGTTTCGCCGGAACGCTCGCGGTACAGGCAAGACCGGTGGGATATAACCATTATGACGTGGGAGATTTGAGAGCGCAGACGCCGGATCCGGTAACGGGCGGTCTTCTTTTGATCGGCGGTGGCGATCGAAACCTCGATGCCATGAAATGGTTTTTCGCCAAGGCCGGACATGGTCACATCGTTATCCTGAGCGCGGCCTACGGTTCGGCGGCCGGCAAGGAATTCAAACAAAAAATTGGTGGCATACTCTCCGCCGAAACCTTTGAGTTCACGGATCGCGCCGCCGCCTACGATCCGAAGATTCTGGAGGCCCTGAAGCACGCTGACGGCATCTTTATCTCAGGCGGTGACCAGTCGGACTACGTCAAATTTTGGCGCGGCACGCCGGTCGCCGAGCTCATCGACGCGCATGTCGCGAGCGGAAAGCCTATTGCTGGCACCAGCGCAGGTCTCGCGATACTGGGCGAAGTCCTTTATGGTTGCATGGATAGCACAAGCCTGACCTCAGATGAGGGCCTTGCCGATCCTTTTGGCCCTCGCAACACCATCGAAGGCGATTTCCTCCACATCGCCCTGCTGAAGGGCATACTGACCGACACGCATTTCAAGGAACGCGACAGGCTGGGGCGGCTGTTTGCCTTCGTGGCGAAGGCGCAGCTTGGTCGTCCGGCCGACGCCACCCCAATCCTGGGCCTGGGCGTCGACGAAGGCGCAGCACTCGCTGTCGAACCAGATGGATCGGGGCGTATCTATGCAACCGATGCCAACGGCGGGGCCTGGCTGGTTGACGGGTCATCCCTGCGCGTCCCCAATAAACCAGGTCCGCTGGAAGTGACCCGTATCCACGTTATCGGCATTGGTCATCAGTCAATAATCCATCTGCCCGATGGCAAAGTGGAAAACCCGTCCTTTGATCGCTACTACTCTGTCAGCGGCGGGAAAATGGCCATTGCCAGCGATGAGGCGGTGAAGCCATGAAAGCCCTAACTTTGAACCTGAACCGTCGTGTTGGGCATCTGCCGCAGTTCAATACGCCGAAAATCAACGCGCCCATCGCCAATGAGCCGGGCATTTTCCGCACGCACATCTTTTCGCGTCTTGCCATGCTGATGGGCGCCAGCATCGCCGCAGCGACCCTTCTCTTGTCAAGTAACGGCGCGGCAGCGTCTACCTTGATTACAGGCGCCGTGGTGTATGATGGCTCCGGCGCCCCCGCCAAGCGGGTATCTGTGCGGGTTGAGAACGATCGGATTGCGGCCATCGGCAAGCTGCGTCCCCATAAGGGGGAAACCGTGATTGAGGCGAATGGGCTGGCACTGGCCCCCGGCTTCATCGATAGCCACAGCCACCATGACCGCGGCGCTTACGCGGATCGCGCCATGCCACAATTGTTGGCGGAAGGTGTCACGACGATCGTCGTCGGCCAAGATGGTGAAAGTTCGGGCACTTTTGCCGACATATCCAAGCAATTCACGGCACGCCCCGCAGCGGTGAACGTAGCCGCCTATACTGGCCATGGATATCTGCGCACGCAGGTGATGGGCGCGGATTTCAAAAGGGTGGCGACATTATCAGAAATACAGGCCATGCAGCGCCTGCTGGACGTGGATATGAAGGCCGGGTCGCTCGGCCTGTCGACAGGTCTGGAATATGATCCCGGCATTTATTCCAACCATGACGAAGTGGTCGCACTTGCCCGGACGGCCGCGGCCGACGGGGGACGCTACATCAGCCATATGCGTAGCGAAGATACGGGTTTCGACGCAGCCCTTGATGAGTTGCTGGACATAGGCGCGCAAACGGGCATCCCGGTCCAGATATCCCATCTCAAATTGGGCATCGTCGATCGCTGGGGCGACGCCAAGGCCGTGCTGGCTAAGCTGGACGCGGCTCGGGCGCGTGGCATCAAGGTAACGGCCGACGTCTACCCTTACGAATACTGGCAATCAACATTGACGGTATTGTTTCCCAAGCGCGATTTCACTGATCTTTCAGCCGCGCGCTTTGCACTGACCCACCTCACAACGCCTGAAGGCATGCGACTGGGGCTCTACGCACCCGATCCGTCTTTGGTGGGGCATACAA
The DNA here is from genome assembly GCF_032490435.1 of Asticcacaulis aquihabitans. NCBI lineage: Bacteria > Pseudomonadati > Pseudomonadota > Alphaproteobacteria > Caulobacterales > Caulobacteraceae > Asticcacaulis > Asticcacaulis aquihabitans. The sequence goes on along the minus strand of NZ_JAVGWM010000005.1, from coordinate 180,400 downwards.
TCGCCGAGATTGCCGCGCAGCGACACGAGGAGCCCGCTGTCACTTACCTCTGGCTCATTCAGACCGCTGAGGCCTGGAAATCGGCGCATCCGGGAATAGAACCCGTCGAAGCGGTGATAGGCACCGCGATGGACCCAAAGGACGTCGCCGATTTCATCGCCTGGCCGTACAGCAATCTCTGTTCGGACGGGATGATCGGGTCGCGCCATCCACGCGGCGCCGGCGCCTTTGCCAAGATGCTGCGGGTTTATGTTCGTGAGCAACACCGGCTCACCCTGCCCGAGGCGATCCGCAAGATGACATCGCTGGCGGCGGAGCATGTAGGCCTAAAAGGACGCGGCCTGATCCGTGTGGGCTACAAGGCTGATCTGGTGCTGTTCGATCCCGATCGCATCGCAGACCGGGCCACAGTGGAAAATCCAGGCGCGCTGGCCGTCGGTGTTTCCGATGTGATGGTGAATGGCGTGCTCGTTTACCGCAAGGCTCAGCCGACGGGCAACTATCCGGGCGCGTTTCTGACGCGGGAGACGGAATAATGCGCAGACGAACCTTTCTTGCCGGGGCGACAGGCCTTACGGCGCTTACAGCGATACACGCCGCTGCCGCCCCGGTCCTCTCGGCCAACAATTTTGGCCTGACCTTGGAACAGGCAAGACGCCGCAACGGCTGGATTGAAATTGACGCCGAAGCATTCGAGGCCAATATCGACACGGTCCGTGCCCTGCTCGGACCGGTCCGCCTTTGCGCCGTCATGAAGGCGGATGCCTATGGCAACGGTATCGCTCTATTGATGCCATCCATTATCAGCAAACAGATCGGCGATGTCGCCATCACCTCCAATGACGAGGCCCGGGTCGCCCGCGAACTTGGCTATCGCGGCCGCCTGATCCGGGTGCGCACAGCGACACCGGAGGAGATGGAAGATGCGCTGCCGTTCGCCGTAGAAGAGCTGGTCGGCAATCCCGATTCGGCGGCTGTCCTTCAGTCCCTGGCGAAACGGCAGGCCGGGCAAGCCAGCCTTCCCATACACCTCGCGCTCAACAGCGGCGGCATGTCGCGGAACGGCGTCGAGCTTTCCACGGCCTATGGTCAAGCGGATGCACGCGCCATACTCTCGTTCGACAGGCTCCGGATAACAGGCCTGATGACCCACTATCCCAGTGAAGAAGACGCCGACATTCTTGGCCAGTTGCGCCATTACCAGTCAGATCTGGCCTGGCTAAAAGCTCAAGGGTTTGATACCGACACGCCGACACATCACACAGCGAACAGCTTTGCGACCTTGCGGCACAAGGACACATGGCTGGACATGGTGCGCGTGGGCGGCCTTCTCTATGGCGATCCCGGTTCCGTGAGCACCAGCGCCTATCTTCCCACCCAGACGATCAAGTCTAGGGTCGCCGCGGTCAATCATTACCCGGCTGGCCAAACGGTCAACTATGACCGCACCTATCGGCTGGAACGGGAAAGTTGGCTCGCCAATATTCCGCTCGGTTACTCGGACGGCTACCGGCGCGGCTTCAGCCATGCCAACAGACCCGAATTTCCTGCCGAGGGTAAGAACCATACGGAAGTGCTGATACGCGGCCGGCGGTTCCCCGTCGTTGGCCGGGTGACGATGAATACCCTGATGGTCGATGTGACCGATAGTCCCAACCTGGTGCATCCGGATGACGAAGTCGTTCTGTTCGGCGCGCAGGGCAACGAGCGCATCATCCAGGCCGAATTCGAAGCCAACGGCTCCGCCTATGGTCCGGAGATGCTGGGTGTGCTGGGCGCTGCCCTGCCCCGCGTACTTAAGCCGCGCGCGTTTGCCAAAGATGGCACACGATCGGTCTCCTGACAGGCCCGACCGTACCGTCATACAGATTTCGGCTTGGGGATGCAGTGTTTATGCCGTGTGACTCGTCATTTCGAACGTCGTGACGCATCTGTACGTCATGGGATAACAGCCGATCACCTGGCGCGCCGGACTCCCGCTCACCGAGCCAATTCATTTTCAGGACGTCAGTCACATCTATATGGATGATGGCATCGCGTGGTTCTGGCTGCTTCCGACAAAGGTCGGAAGCGCATGACGGTCCTGGCCGCCGACTGCTTTCAGCTTCGTATTATCGAGTAGCACTGACAAAGCAGGCGTACCGTCCGCTGACGTAGGTGAATCATCTAATTTGTTTGAAAGACGTTTCAGCCAATGCGCGTCGGAAACGAGCGAAACAGTATAATACGAAGGAGGAGAAAGCTGGCTGGGGAACTAGGACTCGAACCTAGAATGACGGTACCAAAAACCGGAGTGTTACCATTACACCATTCCCCAGCATATAGCCGGTCCCGCGTAACCAAGTAGCTTGTCGCCGCGAGAGGCGTGGAGATAGCGCAAGGTTTTGACGAACGCAATCCCTTTAGGTTATTTTTCCCCAATCTTTTTATTATCATAGGCATATGGCACATTCCGATCGAAAACCCGTATGTCTGCTGCTACCCGGAACGGACGGGACAGGCTATTTTTCAACGCGTTTCGCAGCGGCCTTGTCCCCACATCTGGAAACTCGCATCCTGAGCTATCCGGCAAACGAAGCAATGGATTATGCGAGATTGTGCGAATATTTGCTTCCGGACGTACCCGCAGACCGCAATTATATCCTCATTGCCGAATCCTTTTCCGGACCATTGGCAATTCTGCTGGCCGGGATGGCGAGCCATCCGCCAGATGTTTTGATATTGACGGCGACGTTCGCGGTTAAGCCCTGGCCGCGAATGGCACCTCTACTCAGGCTTTGCCTGTTCCTTACGGGCCGCGTGAAAGTACCAGCCTGGGTAATCGCGATTATGCTGCTCAGTCAGAAGACGAAATTTATGGCCAAGGACATTCTCTCATCTCTTCAAACGATCGATCCCAATGTCTTGAGAACGCGCCTCAACGCGGTGCTTGATTGTGATGTTCGCCCACAATTGGCGGCGCTGGACATGCCCATAATGTACATTCGTGGAAGGCGCGACCGATTGATACCCAAAAAATGCGCGGATGACATGACCGCCATCAATCGGCACATAACGGTTGTAGAGGTTGACGCGCCGCACTTTGTCTTGCAGGACGATCCCTCCCACCTCGTCTCCGATGTTATCTGGCCTTTTATCCATGCCACCTTTTCTTACCCCTGCGGTCGCCGCCTATAACCGGTTGATGGCGCAAAGCTTTCATCGCTTTACCGGTCAATTCATAGTGCCAGATGCGGCTGACCTGCCGGATCACGAGCTTGCGCAGGCGCTGTTTGACGCGCCGCAAGCCATAGTCTCGCACGGCATAGAGGCCGATCCCGTCTTTCGCTACGCCAATGCGCAGGCCTTGAATCTGTGGGAAATGGATTGGGCGGCCTTTACACGCCTGCCCTCTCGCCTGAGTGCCGAAGCGACGCCCGGCATCCAGTCGGATCGAGACGCGCTGCTTAGAGCCGCCCTGGAAACCGGCGGCATCGACAATTATGCCGGCATACGCATATCCGCCAAAGGTCGGCGGTTCGAGATACGCGACACGGTTCTGTGGAACGTCGTCGACACACAGGGTGTCCGCTACGGTCAGGCCGCCTTTATCCGGGATTGGCGCTTTCTGTAAAATGTGATAGGTGCGCGCCATGTTTGATCGCCCACAAAGCCCGCCCCCTTACGTCATCGCCGCCTTCTATCATTTCTTCGACTTTCCCCACTTCGAAGCAATGCAGGCGCCGCTGCTTGAGCGGCTGACTCACCTTGGCATCAAGGGCTCACTGCTGATCACGGCCGAGGGCGTCAATTCGACCATGGCGGGAACACGCGAGGCGATCGACAACTTTTTGGCCTATCTGCAAAGCGAATTGATCGGCGCCCCCATCACATGGAAAGAGTCCTATGCGGACTACCAGCCCTTCGGCAAGGTACGGGTTCGGTTGAAAAAGGAAACCATCGGCTTGGGCGAGCCGGTATCGATGAAGCGGTTCGGCCAATATGTCGAACCGAAGGATTGGAACGCTCTGATCTCCCGAAACGACGTGGTCATCATCGATACGCGCAACGATTACGAAGTGAATCTGGGCACCTTCCGCAACGCCATCGATCCGAATATTCCGAACTTCAAGCATTTGCCGCAATGGACGCGCGATAATGCCGAAGCCTTGAAAGGCAAGAAGGTTGCGACCTTCTGCACCGGCGGCATCCGTTGCGAAAAATATACCTCCTGGCTGATCGACCAAGGCATTGAGGACGTTTATCACCTAAAGGGTGGCATCCTGCAATATTTCGAAGATGTGCCGCGCGAGGAATCATTATGGGCGGGCGAATGCTTCGTGTTCGATGAACGCATAGCCGTCGATCACGACCTCAACCCGTCACAGACCGCCGTCTTATGCCTGCATTGCGATCACGCCCTCACCGCCGAAGACCAGGCGCAGCCGACCTATATCAAGGGCGCTTCCTGTCCGCATTGTCTGGGGCAACCCCGCCACGCCCATGATCGGCCACCGACACAAAAGCAGACACCACGCCAGCACACCGGTCGAATCAAGTTCTGATCGCCTTGCATCGCGGGGTTTGTTTTCGGGCCACAGCCGCGCCGTAATGCCCCTATATGACAGCGACTTCATTTGACGTTGTAGTATTAAACGTTATGGTATCCGCTGAATATATCGCGGGGACTCCGGGTTAAGCATGAAACAGTTCTTTATTACGCTGGCAGCGGTTGTCACCGCCTTGCTGATCGTCTTCGTGGTGCTCCCCATTGCATTGGTCATTGGCATTGCTTCGGCATCGAAGCCCAAGGTGGCTGGCAATGTCGTGCTGTCGCTCGATCTGCGCCAAGCGATGACGGATCAAAGTTCCAAGCAACCGCTCGACTTCCTTACGGGCGGAAAGCTGTCGACCATCGACGTGGTAACAACCCTGCATCATGCCGCCGACGATCCGAAGGTCAAGGGTGTCTTCATTCGCCTGCCTGAAGGCGGCATGTCGCCCGCCGCCGCCGAGGAAATCCGCAACGCTATCGTCTATGTCCGGCGCGCCAACAAACCTGTTCTGGCCCATAGCCAAGGCCTCTATCCCGACACCATGGTCGTGGCCTCCTACATGCTGGGCGCGTCGTCGGGCAATCTGTGGATGCAACCGCACGCGTCTTTCCAGGTAACAGGCATTTCGACCTCGACCATGTTCCTCAAGCGCGCTTTCGACAAATACGGTATCAAGGCCGAATATGAGCAGCGCTACGAGTTCAAGAACGCGGTCAATCCATATCTCTACAGCGACTACACGCCAGCGCACCGCGAGGCGACGCTTGGCTGGATGAACAGCATTTACGGCTCCATGATAAAGGCCGCCGCCGCCGACCGGCGCACCGACGCCGGCAAGTTGAAATCCACTCTGGAAGCCGGCCCTTACGGCGCCGAGCAAGCGCTGAAGCTTGGCCTGGTCGACAAGCTGGGCCAGGTTCAGGAAGCCGAAGACGCCGCATTGCAACGCGCGGGCGATGGCGCCAAGATCATGGATATCGGGGACTATGAGCGCACCTTGGCGCCCGGCATGTCTGGCGATGTTATCGCGGTCATCGATGGCGAAGGCGCCATCATGACAGGACGCGCCGGCAGCCGCAGTACATTTGGCGGCAGCCAGGGCATGATTTCGGATGAGATCGCCAATGCCTTCTACAAGGCCGCCAAGGATAGCAGTGTAAAGGCCGTCGTCTTCCGCGTGTCATCGCCGGGTGGATCGGATACCGCATCGGAACAGATCGCTCAGGCCATGCAAGCGGCTAAAGCGGCCGGAAAGCCGGTTGTCGTGTCCATGGGCGAATATGCAGCGTCGGGCGGCTATTGGGTGTCTTCGGGGGCTTCGTCGATTGTCGCTAATCCATCGACCCTGACAGGGTCTATCGGCGTGTTCGGTGGCAAGTTCGCCATCGGTGACGCGCTAAGCCGTTTCGGCATTGATGATCGCGATATCTCGGTCGGCGGCACCTATGCCCAGGCATTCAGCCAGAACCAGGCCTTCACGCCTGCGCAGCGCGCCGCGGTGTCTGGCTGGATCGATGAAATCTACAATGGCTTCATCCAGCACGTCGCCACCGGCCGTAAGCTGCCGGAAGCGACCGTTCGGGACATTGCCAAGGGACGCGTGTGGACGGGTGAACAGGCCCTGGGGCTCCATCTGGTCGATCGTCTCGGCGGTTTTTATGACGCTGTTGACGTGGCTAAGTCTTTGGCCAAGATCGATGCCAAGGCCGACGTGCGACTCATCAACTATGGCGAACGCGCAACCTTGTTCGGCGCAGCCAAGCAGGGCGTCCATATGGGTATAAGCGGCGCGAAGGCCCTCTCCTTCCTAGGTTGGGCCATGAGCGACCCAAAGGCCGAAATGATGATACAGCAGGCCAGCGATGAACGCCTGCGTGAACGTGGCGCCAATGTTCTGGCCCCGGAGCCGTATCAACCGTCTATGCGCTAATCGCGGTTTACAATTTTTAGCTTCGAAAACGCCCGGTCAATCCGGGCGTTTTTTGTACCGACAGGCAGGCGGGTACAGGGGCTCGCTAGGGGACGCCATATCGCTCGCGCAAATAGATCGAAACCTGACAGCGCTGAGGTAAGTCATTTCGTACGCGTTTAGGGCACGTGTCTAAGTGCCACGTTGCACGTCTCGTGCTACCTGCCAATCAGACCCTCTTATTGCGCTCCCCGCTGGGAAGCCGGTTCTCCACTACGGCCGAATGCACATGCGAAACTGCCCTGAACTTTACGCACAAAAAAAGGCGGTGCCTTTCGACACCGCCTTCTTCGTTTAGGTACTCAGGACAGGGTTAGAAGTTAACCTTGCCGGTCAGCTTGAAGTAACGGCCCATGACGCCGGGGCTGTGGAAAGCCACGTTGTAGTTGGTAATGCCATAGGTCGAGCTCGGGTCCTGAGGCGCGTTCGCGTTGAACGCATTCAGGATATCCAGCTGGATCGAGTAGTTATCCGTGATCTGGTAAGAACCGTGCAGGTCGACATAGGTGAAGGAGTCGACGTTACACACAACCGGAGTGGCGCCGTCGCGGTAGAAGGCGGCAGTGCTACCGTCAGCGCAGGTGCCGTAGTAGTCGTCACCGTTATCGGCGGCAATCGACTTGTAACCGCTGATGTAATAGACGGTGGCCGAAACCGAAGCCTTGCCGTAGTCGAAGGTATTCTGCCAGTTACCACGCAGTTTCGGCGTACCCGAACCAGACGTGATCTGGTTGTTGCCAAGCGTGCCATCATAGCGGAGCTTGGTGCCATCCGGATAGGTTTGGGTGAACGACTGGATGTAGGTCGCTTCGGCAGACGAGGTCCAGCGAACCGGGCCCAGGTTGAAGCGTGCCGACGCCGAAGCATCGAACCCTTCGTTGTCTTGCGACGACAGGTTGATCAAACCATACTGGATAAAGCCAGGTGTGGCCAAAGCGTTCGGGTTTTGCGGGTCGGGCGTGCCCGCGACAACTTTGAAACCGGCCGGAATGGGTTGACCTGCGAAGTAAGCGTCCAGAGCGGGCGCGTAGTTGCCGCCCTGGATGATGCCGTCCTTGTGGATCTTGTAATAATCCAGAGTGAAGGCCAGGTTACGGGTCGGCGTGAAGACGAAGCCCAAGCTGCGACCTTCCGATTTTTCAGGCTTCAAATCAGACGAAGAAACCGTGGTCAGACCGACCGAATACCCTTCGCCATAGCCGTTGTTATTATGAGCGGCCAAGAAAGAATCCGGAGCAGTCAACGTGATGAAACCCGTCGACGGATCAGCGTTGGTTTCTGCGATGGCCGGGGCACGGAAGCCCTTCGAGATAGCACCGCGGAAGGTCAGCTTGTCGGTCGCCTTATAGCTTCCTGCAATTTTCGGCGAGAAAGACGAGAAGCCGGTGGAATAGCTGTCATACCGACCACTGAAGTTCATGGTCAACGCCTCGGTAAACGGCGCATCAAGTTCGAAAGACGCGGCAGATACAGTGCGCTGCCCCTTGGCACCGAACGGATTGACCGTGAAATAACGCTCGCGCGGATCGCCGCCGACGGGATCTGGGTTAGCGGAGGGGTTGTCAACCATTTCATAACGAACGGACGCACCGACGCCCAATTGCAGAGGACCACCCGCCAGATCCATCAGCGGACGGGCCGCTGTGAATTGAAGTTGAGCCAACTGAGATTTCGAATTCTGAACAACCGTTGGCGCCAGATAGTCGCGAACAGCTTGAGTATTTTGCGAAGGGTTCACAAAATTGTAGGACCCGTCTTTAACCACATCGATCAGATGTTTCGCATAAAGACGACCATGTTGCTGATATTCCAGTTCTGACTGCATTGCGGTCAGGTCAACATTGTAATCCCATCCCAGCGCAGTACCCTTAAATCCGGTCGTGAAGCGAGCGGTCTTGGAGTCCGTCGTGGTGTAATAAGGCAGGTCACCGAAGGAATAGGCGATACGCGCCACTTGGCCGGCAGCCGCGAACGGGTTGTTCGGGTTTAGAGTGCCGTTAGCCGACGTACAGGCAGCCGTCGTGCCGCGCGGACAGACGTAGATCGGCAGATAGATACCGAATGCGCCGGGGAAATCCGTTGAGCCTATAGCCGTGCTATAGGTTGTACCGGCGGCACCTGGAGTCGCCTGCTGGCGGATGCTGCGCGGCGCGCCGTACGTATAGGTACTGTTTTCATAGAGGTTAAGCGAAGCATAACCTTCCATGGTGTCGCTGAACCGCTTGGTGAAGCGCATAGTGACACTCTTGCGCTCATTTTCCGGAATGATAACGCCGTAAAGATTGACGTTATCCTGTTGACAGAGAACCGTGCCAGCCGGAACACCGCCTACTGGAGAATTAGCCGCCGCGTTAGCCGCAACGTTAGCAGCGGAAATCGTAACACTCTTCAGAGCACCGCACCCCGCGGTCGGATTAAGCAACTGCCAGTTACCCGCGGCAGACGTAGCGGTAGCATTGTAAGGACGGACGGTCGCGACGGTGGTCGTACCTACGCCAAGGAAGCGGCCGTCAAATTGAATGCCGTTCTGGACGCTATTTGTCCGGCAGGTCTTCGCGCCGTTGACAATGCTGGTGCCACAGGTCGAGCTTTGGTCGGCGGTGTTGTACGGATAGCCGCGCTCATTGAAGCTCAGCAGGTCATCTTTCTGATATTCAGCGCTGACGTAGAAGTTATAACCGTCAGTGGCCAAGTTGCCCTTGCCCCAAAGAGCGGAGAAGCCTTTGACATCGCCGCCGCCCTTTTCAGATGTTCCGGCATAAACCTTTGCAGTCAACCCCGTGAACTGCTTCTTGGTGATGACGTTAACAACGCCGGCGATAGCGTCGGCGCCGTAGGTGGCCGAGGCGCCATCCTGCAAGACTTCAACGCGGTCGATAATCGCATTCGGAATGGTATTCAGGTCAACGAAGTTCCGCGTGGCATCGTCGGCGAGCGGATAATAGGCCAGGCGCATGCCATCGACCAGAACCAGGGTCGAGTTGCTGGTCAAGCCGCGCAGCGAGATCGCCGAGGCACCCGAGGCGAAGTTGCCGTTGGCGGACCAGTTGTTGGTCATGGCGCCACCGTTATTCCCAGGCAGGCGTTGCGCAACGTTTTCAACAGTGGTGACACCGCGCTTTTCCAAGTCATTGGAGGTCAACGTGGTCAACGGCGAAATGGAGGTCAGGTTTTTCTTACGCAGAATCGAGCCCGTGACCACAACTTCGGTAACCGGCTCAGGGGCGGCTGTCGTGGTGGCGGCGTCTTGCGCAAATGCATTCGAGCCGAGACCAAACGCCACGCCAAAAATGGTCGTCGTGGCCATAAGGCCAGATCGCATGGATATCTTTTTCACTTGTTTCTCCGGGTTACATGAGGGTGTAGGCGCACCCACCGCAGTTTCCAGCATTACACGCTGTTAATGAAGTTAAAGACCTCAGTCGCAAATCCGTCAATCACACGACACATTTTTGTCTATATCAATTGAAACCTGTTTCAATAAAGTCACACGCGAAACCTTACGCTAGGGAAGACTCAATACGTCTCCTGGGTGAAATTTACCAGCCCGAAATGACAACAGAACAAAAGACAATTAAAATATTAATGCATAAAATACAGCTAGTTATACGTATTCATTTCAACACGGCTGACAGGGTCTTTCGTAGAAAGAAATCACCCCCCATTTAGCCATCAGCTCAAAAATATTTTCGCAATCTTTTGCGGTGCCAACCTGAGCATCGCGTTTTTTTTTGATTGGATTCGTGATTAAGATGCGAATGCGACACACATATTGCTGTTTCGAATGCGGCAAAAGTGACATAAATTCGGCTGTCGCAGATATGGGGCGGCTAATGCCTTAGCTGTATGCGGACACCACCGTGCGCAGGTTCTACTCTCGTCACGGCGTCATGCTGAGAATACACGGCCGTCACAAGTTGCGCCAAAGTGATACACAGAATGGCGACCGCAATACGCTGTGAGCGCCTTGAAATATAAAGAAATATTGCCGAAACCATTGCCCGCTTCCATTCGTGGACACGGGCTGAGCAAATCTTGCGCCGTCAATCGGCCTGCGGCGTCGGACTGCCAGCAGCGACCGGAAGGGCCTTGATGATACCCAAAACTTCGGTAACGCGACGGCAATTCGCGCCTAAATCGGGCATGTTTATTCGGCTGATGGATCGCACATCGACACTTCTCGGATCTATGCGAATAACGATGTCCGACTTGAAGCCGTAAAAATTGTCCTGATAGGTTGCCTCGATACGCCAGGGAGATGTACCGAAAACAATATAGTGCTTTTCCTTTAGCGCCTTAACGATCGCCGGTATCTGGTCCTCAGGAATAATTCGGTCCTGAAGCGTTTTGGCAGCGGGACAGGTGGCTTCGTTGATAGCCGCCAGGGTCTTCCCTCCCCACTCCATGGATTCATTTTTCGGCACACGAGGCAAGTCTTCGACCGGTAAGGCGTTGTCGCCACGTTGGCTCATAAACTTGTCTGAGAAACTAAGCGGTCGGTCCCAGTTCGTCGCGACGTCGGCAATCGGCGGATGGTCCTTAAGTTCCTTATGATACCAGGCGTAACCGCCAAGCATCCCGCCGGATATGAGTACGGAGGCAAATGCCCAGGGGGCGCAGCGGCTGGGGCACATAAAAAGAGAAATAAGCAGCGAAATGCCGGCAACCGCCAGGGCCGCCATGACCATGCGTGGACCAATGCCGAGGGTAAGCGTGCTGAAGCCCAGTTCTATACTAATATATTCCAGGTGCGTCAGCATCATTGTGCCAAGCAGAAACAGGAATGTAATTACCGATACCATGAAAGACAGGTGCGCGAAGGCCAGCCCTTTTTTCTTGGGCTTGTTGGCGGTCATGGGCGCGTCTGGGGTATGTGAATCCGGCACAGGGCTTTCCGGGGTTACTTTGTTCTAGTTGCAGGTGACACAGTTTAGCCCAAAACGGCCATAGGTCACGGATTTACCTTCAAAACGCGAAAAGATTTTTCCGCGTGGGGAATGTTCAATCGACAGCCTTAAACAAACGATCCGAAATGCTCCCCAGCCATCTCAATTAACCCTAAAATCTGCCGGAGTTCAAGACTCTTAAGCCACCTCGACACGCCATGAAATCGTCGATGCGTCAATGGCTTGCTGGTTCATCGCTATGTCGGCGGTCGCGTCGGACACATCCTTTGTACGGGCCGCGACCCGCTCTGCACGCCTGTCGGCCGGCAGATCAAGCCAAAGACCGTCAAAACCAACGCCACTCGTCTCGGCCAGAGCGTCACAGCGATCACGCCAACCAGCCTCACGGAAGGTTGCATCCAGAATGACAGACTGCCCCGCATCCAGACCGATGCGCGCCAAATCGAACATGTGCTCGTACACCCGCGCGCTTTCGTCGGGCGCATAGGCCTCCTTCGGTAGCGCCTCATATTCCGGACAGGCCCAAAGGCGTTTGCGGATTTCATCGCTGCGCAGGATGACCGCCCCCGGGGCACGGCCGGCAAGGGGCGCCTCGGCGCGCGCGCGGGTGCTCTTCCCCGAGCCGGACAATCCACCAATAGCGGTCAGAGAGGGCAGCTTCATATCAAGAAACCGATGCGCAGCCTGGAGATACATACGTGCCTTATCCAGCGCGTACGTCCCTTCGCCGACATAGTTGGCATTGACGTGGCAACGCACGCCTGCCCGTACCGACATGTAGATCGGGAGCAGTTTCAATCCGGCGTATACCGTCTCGACGTCATCTTCCAGCCGGGCAGCCTGTTCAAGCCAGACATTCAGAACGCGATTGGCAGCCGCGTCATGCCCACGTACGCACAGATCCATCAGCAGGAAGGCCAGATCATAGAGCACATCGATCTGGCTCAGGCGCTCGTTGAACTCAATGCAATCGAACAAAATCGGTTTGTCGTGCTCGATCAGGATATTGCCCAGATGCAGGTCGCCATGACAGTGGCGCACGAAGCCGGCGTCGAAGCGCGCGAGCACGTGGCTGGCCACGTCATCGTAAGCAGCATTGATTGCGGCATCATAGGCGTCGACGGCTTCGGCACCTAGCTCCTCGCGAAAGGCGGCAATGTTGGTGCGGTTGGAATCGATAACATATTTGATATTGTTTTCGTGTTGGCGATCGCGACAGACTTCCGAACCTGCGTGGAAACGCGCCACCAATTGGCCCAGGTCATGCATGGTATCGAGATTGGGGGCCCAGTCACTTTGCCGGGCACTCTGCTCCCCCAGAACACCGGCCGTGTCGAACCGGCGCATGACCAGAACGCTTTCGCCGGCAATGTCTTCGACACCTAGATAGATGTCCGCCGCCATACGTTGGTTATAGCGCAGTTCCCGTAACAAGGCGGCGCGGCGCTTTTCCGGCGAGGTAAAGTCAAGGAAACCGTAGTCGACACTTTTCTTGATCTTATAGGCCTTGGTGCCCTTAAGTACGACGGTGGCGCAGGAGGTTTCGATGACCTCATCAGCGCCGTCTTTGAGATGATGGAGAACCTGACTCAGGGACACGGGCGAATTCCGGACGCAACATTGGATGGGTCTCGGGTAAGGCTTTTTTGTTATCTTTGCAACCAGCTTGACCTTGACCTCGGCCGGTTTGATCGTCACATCGGCGGCATGACCTCCCTTCCCGCACTTGGCGTTCCTTTGCTCGACACCGATGTCCAGGCAATTATATTCGACTGCGACGGTACATTGGCCGATACCTTCGGCGCGCATTATCGCGCGTTCAGGGAGGTGCTTGCGGATTACAAGGCCAGTTTCGAGGCGGAGTTCTATCTCGCCCGGTTAGGCTTGTCTCGCTATCAACTGCTTCAAGCCCTCACCGAAGCCCAAGGCATTACGTTTGACGATGCCGACGTGGCCCGCCGTACCGCAGAGGCGTTCAACAAACACCTGGCCGCGATCCGGCCCATTCCTTACACACATGACATCCTGCGAAGCCAGTACGGACGGATTAAACTGGGTGTGGCTTCGGGTGGCCAGCGCGACATTGTCGAGGCGACCCTAACCGCCGTGGGCGTACTGGACCGCCTCGACACCGTAGTAACGATTGAGGACGCCGGTGTGGGAAAGCCTGCACCTGATCTTTACCTGGTCGCCGCCGACAGACTCGGCATAGCTCCGCGCTTCATTCAAACCTATGAAGATAGCGACGAAGGCATTGAATCGGCCACGCGTGCCGGTATGCGGGTGATCGACATACGGCCCTACTACCGGACAGATCCTGCCAATTGGTGATCAGGGATACAGTTTCGCCTTTTCCCAGTTCCCAGCAGTCGTATCACGATGAAACTGGATCCGGTCATGCAGCCGGAATGGCTTATCCCGCCAAAATTCCATGCTGAGCGGCGAGATGCGGAATCCCGTCCAGTGCGGCGGCCGGTCGATCTTGCCCAAACCGAATTTCAAGGCATATTCAGCGACACGCTTTTCCAGGGCAAACCGGTCCTCCATGGGGCGCGATTGATCCGACGCCCAGGCACCGATCTGACTTTGGCGCGCCCGGCTCTGAAAATAAGCGTCGGCTTCGGCGTCTGATACCCGTGTCACCTCGCCTCGGATCCGCACCTGGCGGCGCAAGGACTTCCAGTGAAAAAGCAGCGCCGCCTTTTCATTTGAAGTCAATTGTTGGCCCTTGGCGCTTAAGGTATTGGTATAAAATACAAATCCCTGCTCATCGAAGTCTTTGAGCAGCACCATGCGCACGTCGGGCAAGCCGTCCGAATCAACCGTGGCAACGGCCATGGCATTGGGGTCATTCGGCTCTTTCGCACCTGCGTCCTTCAACCATTGACCGAAGAGGGTAAAAGGCTCGGCCACATCGATCTCGGCCTCATGGGCGGCATGCGCCTCGGCATATTCATCGGCAGTCGGGCTGTGCGGAATTAGCGAATCGGTCATGTCGGCTTTAAGACTTTGAAAAGGATAATCAGGCATTAATTTTATTTGGACGGGTTCAGAAACTAGCCCGACGCCTACTTTCAGAATGGACTTCGGGGGCCAGAAACTCAAGATGCCGGCGTTAAAAAGTCACTCATTTAGCAGCGATGACCGAAGTGAAGCGCTCGATGTCCTGGGACTGCCCCCCCATGCACACGGAGAGGATATCCGCATCGCGTTCCGCCAACGCCTCAAGCAGGCCCATCCCGATCTTACCGGTGGCACGGACGCCCGTCTGCGCCGTTTGATTCTCGCGCGCGATCTGTTGATGTCGGATGATAAGAACCCTGTAGAAGTTGCCACCTCATTGAGAGAATTTCAAAACACCAACGCGGTACACGATGGTATCGTGCCTTTATCCATCTCTCTGCAACAGGCGATACACGGTGGCCAGGCGGCGTTGGAGGTTCCGGCATTCGAAATGTCCCACGCCGGTGAGGCCCTGACCTCGCTGACTCAGACCAAAATGTTGCAAATCTCTCTTCCCAAGGGATTGCGCGACGGCGAGAAAATTCGGCTAACCGTCAAGGGCGGCCCACGTGACGACATGTTCTTTCGCATCAATATTGAAAACGACGGGGCTGGCCGCGCCTGCGGTGACGACATATGGATGACGGCAGCTGTTGACCGCCATCTTCTGACCTACGGCGGCAAAGCCATCGTAGAGACGCCGCACGGCCGGCAAACCCTCCGTATTGATTGCAACGTCCCCGAAGGCGCCAGCCTGTGCCTGAGGGGGCGCGGCTTGCCGGCGACCGATACCGCGGCCGCTGGAAATCTCTATATCCGTCTGGAAGCTCGCGCTGAAAGCGTGCGCCCGGTCACTCAGGTTCTGGGTGAATTTCGTCAGCGCTGGGCGTCATAAAATTTTACAAAACGGGATTTCCGTCTTCGGGGCCAATATGCCATGCGCTCCGTACGATAACGGGAGAGCCACATGCCGCTGACCTTCGACACCCTCAGCCCTTCGCTCGGCGTTCGCAAAGACGCCTACGGCAATCCGGTTGGCAAGGCCTTGCCCGGATGGAACGGATGTCAGCGCCTCCCGGACGTCGATCTTGTCGGCCGAACCTGCCGTGTGACACCATACAGCGACATGCATGCTGACGGGCTTTATGAGGCCTATGCCCGTGACGACGGCGGTATGTGGAGCTATCTGCCTTACGGTCCCTTCGACAGCGCATCCGCCGTCAATAATAGCATAAGAACCTATCAGGAAAACAAGGACTTCCATACGTTCGTTATCCTGGACGCTGAACAGCCCGTCGGCCACGCCAGCTTCATGCGCTATGATCTGCCCCATGGCAGCGTCGAAGTGGGCGGCGTGACTTTTTCACCCGCTCTACGCCGGTCGACCGCGGCGACGGAGGCCATGTATCTGATGATGCGGCACGCCTTCGAACACGGCCATCGCCGCTATGAATGGAAGTGCAATCAGCTCAATATACCGTCAAACCTGGCGGCGCTGCGTCTGGGCTTCACGTTCGAGGGGGTGTTTCGCAATGCCCAGGTCGCACGCGGCGACCGTCGCGACACCACTTGGTATTCGGTCATTGTCGAAGACTGGCCGCAGGTGCGTGCGCGGCTGGAAGCCTGGCTCGACCCAGCCAATTTTGACGCCAACGGTGTACAGCGCCGCGCCCTGCGCGATCTTCCGCTTTAAATTTCTGCGGCCGATATCGGCGCCGCTGGCTTGGTGAGCAGGGGCGAGTCCTTTTCAATCATGCCATTTTCACGCGCCACAAGGGTCGGTACCAAGATCTGGCTGGTGACGTTGGTCGCGGTGCGCATCATATCGAGGATACGGTCGATAGCCGCCAGAATGGCCAATCCTTCCAACGGCAGACCGGCCGTCGACAGGGTCACCGTCAACATCACCGTCGCCACACCGGGCACGCCTGCCGTGGCCAAGGATCCCAGGATGGAGGCCAGGGCGATCAGCAGGTAGTGCTGCGGCGTCAGAAGAATATGGAAGTAGTTGGCGATGAATATGGACGAGATGGCCGGATAGATGGCGCCACAGCCATCCATCTTCATATTGGCCCCAAGAGGCAGGGCAAAGCCAGCATAGGATTTCGGCAGCTTGAGATTTTCCGTCGCCACCGCCAGAGACACCGGCAAGGTCCCAATCGACGAGCAGGTGAAGAAGGCCGTCTGCTGGGCGGTAAAAATACCCCTATAGAAGCCGGTAACGCGCAGGCCATGCAGCTTGAGCAGGATCGGATAGACGACAAAGATGAGGGTCAGGCATCCGAGATAGATCAGGCCGATATAGGGGATAAGCGGCATCAGTGCATCCAGGCCGTAACTGGCCACCACCGATCCGATCAGGCCAAACACCCCAATCGGCGTCAATTGGATGATCCAGCGCGTCAGCTTGAACATCACCTGAGAGCCTTGCTCAACAATATCGCCCAAGGCTTTGGTTTTCTGACCTAAAGCCCCTAAAGCGGCACCGACCAGAATCGCGAAGAAAACAATGCTGAGGACCTTGCCGTCAGCGAAGCTCTTGAAAATGTTCGACGGCACGATGCCGGTAATGACGTCGACGGGGCCTGGAATTGGATCGTGCGCCTCGACCGTCAGCGGCAAACCGGCCAGACCTGCGCCAGGCTGAAAATAGATGCCAATGGCCAGTCCTAGGGAAACGGCAATGGTTGAGGTTAGCATGAACCAGATTATCGTCTGCGCCCCCAGCTTGAACGCCTTGCCTCCGACCCCGTCTTCACCGTGCCCCAGACGCGCAATAGACGCCGCGATCGTAAAGAAGACCAGGGGCGCCACCAACATCTTGATGGCGCGAATGAAGGTGTCACCGATAGGCGTCAGCACCGGCAGGGCATCCTTACCCCAATAAAGAGCCACCCCAACTCCGGCCGCGAAGGCAATCAGAGTTTTCAGCCAGAACGGAATTTTACCGAGCCACTTCATGGGGAATACTTTCGCGTGCAACCAGTTGCCCGATATATGATCCCCACTCTGCCGATTTGCACACTAAAAAATTTGCGCCATCGCGTCATCGCAACTAAACAAGAACAGTTGTCCGACAAATAGGAGCGCCCAGATGAGAGGCTCGAAGACGATCGCCGCCTTGATTGGTGCCTTGCTGGGCGTGCTGGGAGCTGCTCTACCCGTCAATGCCAGTGTCGCCCCCAAGCCCCTGTATCGCGACCCGGTCTATGACGGCGCGGCGGATGCATCGATTGTCTACGACCGCCATGCCCGCACCTGGATGATGTTCTACACAAATCGCCGTGCCACCTTGACCCACGACGACCCAAAGGATGTCTCCTGGGTGCATGGCACCGCCATAGGTATGGCAACTTCACGTGACGGTCAGTCCTGGACCTATGCGGGCGTTGCGGATATCCCCGCTGCGTGCACCGGCGCCACCCTATGGGCGCCTGAACTCTACGAAGAGGACGGGACCTACCATATGTGGCTGACCGTTGTGCCCGGCGTCTTCAAGACCTGGCAGGGCGACCGGCGGATTGTACATCTGACCAGCAAAGACCTAAAAAGCTGGAGCTGCGGCGATGCCCTAGATCTCGGCTCGGATCGCGTCATCGACGCCAGCATCATCAAGTTCAATGACGGATATCGCCTGTGGTTCAAGGATGAACGCAAGGGAAGCCGTCTGTTTGCCGCCGACAGCCCGGACATGATCCATTGGACCCGTCACGACACGCCGGTCGTGGACATGGCTGCCGAAGGGCCGAAGATCTTCCGCTTCCACGGCTACTACTGGATGATTGCCGACGCCTGGAAGGGTCTGATCGTATTACGCTCGAGCGACGCTCAGACATGGACGCTTCAGGACGCGCGGCTACTGGAAACGCCAGGAACACAGCCCACGGATACCAGTAAGGGACAACACCCCGATATCGTCGTCACCGGCGACCACGCCTACCTTTTTTATTTCGTCCACCAGGGCAATGAACCCCAGGCGCAAGCCGATCCCTTCTACGCTCAACGCACCGTCATTCAGGTCGGTGAACTGCTATTCAAAGATGGTCAGCTTAGTATCGACCGCAATGCCGCGGTCGATGTCCGCTTCACGGCGCCCTGATCCGTGACAATATGAAATTGCACCGTGGGGTAATCTGGGCTACTCCCCAGGCCAGATTTAGATTTGGGTTTCGTCATGTCTCACAATAGTTTCGGCCATCTGTTTCGTGTCACCACCTGGGGTGAAAGCCATGGGCCGGCGCTTGGCTGCGTGATCGACGGCTGCCCGCCGGGGATCGCCTTGTCGGAAGACGATATTCAGTGGGCCATGGACCGCCGTAAGCCCGGCGGATCGCGTTTCGTAACCCAACGCCGCGAAGCCGACGAGGCCAAAATTCTATCTGGTGTTTTCGAAGGCGTCACCACAGGGACGCCGATCTCGATACTGATCGAAAATACCGACCAGCGCTCCAAGGATTATGGCGATATCGCCAAACAGTTCCGGCCCGGTCATGCCGACTACACCTACTTCGCCAAATATGGCGTGCGCGATTACCGCGGTGGCGGCCGGTCGTCTGCACGAGAGACCGCCGCCCGGGTCGCGGCCGGCGCCGTGGCGCTGAAGGTGCTCAAGGTCTTGATCGGTGAAGAGGTAACGGTTCGCGGCGCGCTGTCGCAATTGGGTACGCACAAGGCCGCACGCGGCAACTGGGATTGGGACGAGGTCGGCAACAACGCCTTCTTCTGCCCCGACCCGGCGTCCGTCACCTTGTGGGAAAACTATCTCGACGGTATCCGAAAGGCTGGATCCTCCATCGGCGCCGTGGTGGAGGTACAGGCTGAGGGCATCCCGGCGGGTTGGGGCGCGCCCATCTACGGCAAACTCGATTCAGAACTCGCCATGGCTCTCATGTCGATCAATGCCGTCAAGGGCGTGGAAATCGGCGAAGGCTTCGGCGCCGCAGAGCTGTCCGGCGAAGAAAACGCCGACGAGATGCGCATGGGACCGGATGGCCCTGTCTTCAAATCAAACCATGCCGGCGGCGTATTGGGCGGCATATCGACCGGCCAGACGATCATTGCGCGCATGGCGCTGAAACCCACCTCCTCCATCCTCACGACGCGCGAAAGCATCGATGTCAAAGGTGCGGAGGTGGAACTGCTGACCAAAGGCCGCCACGATCCGTGCGTCGGCATCCGCGCCGTGCCCGTTGCCGAAGCCATGATGTCCTGCGTCCTGCTTGACGCCTTCCTGCGCCACCGCGGCCAGACCGGCGGCGGTCCGCATCGGGTCGGTGGATAGGCGTATTGTAATAGTGAAAGTTACACTTATATAGGTCTCACGTTAAAAAGGGAGAGTATCCAATGATTGACAAAAGACCTTTCCATTCGCTGGGTGGCGCCGATCACGGCTGGCTCAAGGCCAAGCATCATTTTTCGTTCGCCTCCTATTACGATCCCGCCAAGATGGGCTGGGGCTCGATCCGGGTTTGGAATGACGATGAAATACAGGCGCAAACGGGCTTTCCGCCCCACCCGCACGACAATATGGAAATCATCACCTATGTCCGCGAAGGCGCCATTACCCACCAAGACTCGTTGGGTAATAAGGGCCGCACGGAGGCCGGCGATGTTCAAGTCATGTCGGCGGGCAGCGGGATCCGGCACTCGGAATACAATCTGGAAAATGAAACGACCAAGATTTTCCAGATCTGGGTGATGCCCAGCTCACGCGGCGAAGCGCCGTCCTGGGGCGCCAAGCCGTTCCCCAAAGGTGACCGTTCCGGCAAGTTCGTCACCCTGGCCTCCGGGTTCGACGCGGACGGCGACGTCCTCAAGATTCGCACGCCTGCGCGGTTGTTGGGCGCCACTCTGTTGAAGGACCAGTCGGAAAGCTACACACCGCTGGCCACCGAACCGGCCACGACGCGCCATCTTTACTTGGTCGTCGCCAAAGGCAAGGTCAGCGTTAACGGCGTGGAACTGAATGAACGCGATGGCGCGGCGATCAAGGACGAAGCCGCTCTGGAAATACTGGCGCTGGAAGACGCGGAAGTCGTCTTGCTCGACGCGGCATAGATCCCTCTAATAACAACAGGGCGGGACTTAAACGTCCCGCCCTATCTATTTTAGCCCAACCAATTTGTGCGTCTGCACGCTCATGCGCCACTGCGGGTGCGCCAGACAGTAATCGATCACCGCCTGGGTATTGGCCGACTGTTTGGCGTCATCCTTTGGCTGCAAGTAGAAACGCTCGAAATCCAGGCCAGCGAATTCCGCTGGATCGACCCCGACCTGAGGCCAGACCAGTTTGAGTTCCTGACCGCGTGTCTGGTGCAAGCGGTTGTCTGCCTTCGGGCTTACGCAGACCCAATCTATGCCGTCGGGGGCGTGAAGGGTTCCATTGGTTTCCACGGCGATAAAATAACCGGCATCCTTGACCGCCCCGATCAGCTTCGCATCCATTTGCAGCAAGGGCTCACCACCGGTGAAGACCACGGCCTTATCTTGCGACCGTCCCTCACCCCAAACCCTATCCAACGTGGAAACCACGTCAGCGGGCGTGGCAAACTTGCCGCCATTTTCGCCATCGGTGCCGACAAAATCGGTGTCGCAGAAGGTACAGGCCGCGGTGGCGCGATCCTGCTCGCGCCCATTCCACAGATTGCAACCGGCAAAACGCGCGAAGACATTGACGCGACCGGCCTGTCCGCCCTCACCTTGCAGAGTAAGAAAGATTTCCTTGAAACTGTACATCAGTTGTCGGCGTGCTGCCGGACCTCGATGAAATGCTCGAATCCAGTCTTGCGCAACTGACACGCCGGGCAATCGCCGCAGCCATATCCCCAAGGATGGCGTTCGGCCCGCACACCGTTGTAGCAGGTCGTCGTCTCCTCAAGGATCAGATCGACCAAGGGCTGGCCGCCCAATTCCATCGACAGCTCCCATGTCTGTGCCTTGTCGATCCACATCAGGGGCGTATGAATTTCATACGGCCGCTCGATGCCGAGTTGCAGCACGGTCTGCATGGCACGCAGGGTCTCGTTGCGGCAATCAGGATAACCGGAAAAATCGGTTTCGCACATGCCCCCGATCAGATGATCCAGGCCGCGCCTGTCGGCCACAGCCGCTGCATAAACGAAGAAAACCAGATTGCGGCCGGGTACGAAGGAAGACGGCAGGCCGCGTTCGGTCATGACGATTTCGGTTTCGCGCGTCAGGGACGATTCGGCGACGGCGCCAAATCCACGCAGATCACAGACGTGGTCTTCGCCCAGGCGCGTCGCGGCCAGCGGGAAAACCTCACGGAACCGGGCCAGGACCTGGGTACGCGTCGTCATTTCGATGGAATGGCGCTGACCATAGTCGAAGCCCACGGTTTCGACCCGGTCAAAGTGCGTCAGGGCCCAGGCCAGGCAGACACTGGAATCCTGGCCGCCGGAAAACAGAACCAGCGCAGATTTCGAAGCGGGAACATGATCCAGGGACGCGGACATGAGACGAAACTTTCTGAATAAACGGGATCAGCCATCTAAAACGCGCCTTTGACGCGATTTGCAAGTGTTTTTGACGCGGCGCAAAGCAGGTTTCCTTTGACGTGAAGGTAAAGCTGGACAATCATCACGTCATGACCCAGCCGCCCTTTTCCGACATGTTCGGAACCATTATCGACAATACGCCCTACATGAAGGCCATCGGCGCCTATTATGTCGGGACGTCGCCCGACGGAATCACCATGGCTTTGCCGTGGCGCGAAGACCTGATCGGCGATCCGGACACACGCGTCATTGCCTCGGGCGTCGTGACGGCCCTGCTCGACAATTGCTGTGGGATGGCCGTGTGGGATAAGGTCAATGAATTCAAACCCGTGGCGACACTGGACCTGCGCATCGACTACATGCGTGCCGCCATACCGGACCAAGTGCTGAAGGTAACGGCCAAATGCTACAAACTGACGCGTACAATCGGCTTCGTCCGCGCCTTCGCCTATGAGGTCAGCGCCGACGATCCCGTCGCCGCGGCGCAGGCGGCCTTTGTCATTTCCAGCCCAGCACAGGCAAAAACATGATGGATAAACTGGCCGCTGCCCTGCCGACTACGCAGACCAAGCGCGATACCACAACCCTTCTAAACGGCATGCCGTTCGCCGCTTTCCTTGGCGTGCGGCTGGACTTGGCTGGCGATGAGCTGACGGCGCATTTGCCGTTCGCGCAACATCTGATTGGCAATCCGATGATTCCGGCCCTACACGGCGGCGTTATCGGCGCCTTCATGGAAATTACCGCCATGGCGCAACTGGCTCTGCATAAAAATTTCGAGCACGCCCCCAAACCGATCGACGTGACCGTGCAATATCTCAGGTCAGGTCGGCCAGAAGAAACCTATGCCCGCGCCGTCGTAAACCGGGTCGGAAGGACGGTGGCCAATGTTGAGGTCACGGCCTGGCAAGACCAGATTGCACATCCCATCGCTACCTTGCAGGCGCACTTCCTTCTGGCCTGATTTGTGGAGACTACGATTTCCCCGCCTGGTCGCCATACTCCCAATCATAGGGCACGCCGGTGTCACCGAGGATAAACTGGACGATGTCGGCAAAGGCGGCTTCTGAACGGACGTCGTTCGACAGGATGAGGACGCACCGCTTATGCGCTTCGATACAGATGAGCGTGTTGGCGGTCTGACCATCATGCCCGCCCTTCAGGAAGCCATGTCCCTGCGGCCCGTCAAAGACAATGACGCCCAGGCCCGCATAAAGGTCTTTGCGTTGCTGCGCCGCAGGCAGTTCCGGAGCAAAGGGTGGAAATTGATGGGCCGTGGTGATTTTCAGTTGCGGCCGGACCATTTCGGCGCGCGAGGCTGGTGACAAACCTTGGCCGGACACAAGCGCCGCCGCGAATTTCGACAGATCGGAGATGGTGGTGTCCATCGATCCGGCGGCGCGGACCTTGCTGCGCTCATCGTGTTCGCCGGCTTCACCCTTGTCATTGAAGCCGTCTGCCAGGTTCGGACGGAAATCGGCGCGCCACATCAGCGAGGTACGCGTCATGCCTAACGGGGTGAACACCTGATCCTGCGTCAGCTTGCCGAGATCGACACCCAGACCCTGCGATGTCTTGCCATTGTCGATGGCGAATTGCAGGAGGATTTGCCCTTCACCCGAATAGGCATAACGCGAGCCGGGATCGAAATGGATGCGCAGTTTTTGATCGGGCTCCAACCACCAGAAATTGGCGAAACCTGTGGAATGGGTCATGACATGGCGCGGCGTGATCAGCTTCCAACGTGGATCAGACGCCAGGTCTTTGTACGGCCCATATTTTTCCGGGTAGATGGCTTCGGGATCATATTCGACAAGCGGTTTGTCGAGATCGTCGGCGATCGGCGTATCGAGCTTCAGCTTGCCCTGATCGACGAGTTGCAGAACCGTGTAGGCAAAAACGGTCTTGGTCAGCGAGGCGCCGTACATGACCGTGTCGGTTTGCAAGGGATCGCCGGCGGCATTGCGCACACCATAGGATTTGACGTAGGCGACCTTACCGTCATCGATAATCGCAATGGCCAGCCCCTTGGCGTGGGTCGCCGTCATCGCTTCGGCGATACGGGCGTCGACAGCTAGCGGGGCCGGTATCGGGCGTGGGGTCGCAGCGACGCCGGGAAAGCTAAGCAGGGCACTGAGGGCGACGGCGTAACGCAGCATGGTGGCCTCATGGTCATGATGTATGGGGCGTGGGGTCTGTGACCCCACAAAACTTACTTATCTTGCTTTCTCTCCGCCCTACAAGGGCGAAGAGAAAGCAAGAGAGGAAAGGCTTGGGGCCGCAGGCCCCAAACCCCATAAAACATTACCCTTGAGCCAACCGGCCGTTTATCCCATCCTCAAGCAATGCAATCGTCCGCTCCAGACCGAAGATGGCCACGAAAGACCCAAAACGCGGCCCTTGGGATTGCCCCAGCAGAACTTCATACAAGGCCTGAAACCACGCACGCAAAGGCTCGAATTCATGCACCTTTCCGACTTCGAAAACCAGATTTTGCAAGAGCTCGGCATCACGCGTCTCAGCCGGCAATTCCCGGAACCGCGCCACCAGATCCTGCATGGCCGCCTTTTCCCTGTCATCTGGCAGACGGAAGGTTTTGGACGGCTTCACGAAGTCTTCGAAATAGTTCAACGCATAACCAGCCAGCCGATCGAGAACCGGCTCGCTTTCGGGCGATGCCCCTGGAATATAGGCCCGCAGGAACCCCCACATCGTTTCCTTGTCCGACGCATTGGCTGCCGAAACAAGGTTGAGCATCAGACCAAAGCTGACAGGCGGCGATTTAATCGCGGTATCTCCGCGCAAAACGAACCAGACCGGATTTTCAATCTGCTTGGCCTCTTCCTGCTTCGGAAACGCATCCAATTGCTGGAAGAATTCATCCGTTGCACGCGGAATGACGTCGAAATACAGCTTCTTAGCCGACTTCGGTGATTGGAACATGTAATAGGCCAGAGATTCCGGCGCGCCATACCGCAACCAGTCTTCCATAGTCAGGCCATTGCCCTTCGACTTGGAAATCTTCTGGCCGGCTTCATCGAGGAACAGTTCGTAGTTGAAGCCTTCCGGTGGCGTACCGCCAAGGATCTTGCAGACCTGAGACGATACCTTCACGGAATCGATCAAATCCTTGCCCGCCATTTCATAATCGACGCCCAAGGCGGCCCAGCGCATGGCCCAGTCCGGCTTCCACTGCATCTTGACGTGGCCGCCAGTGACCGGGACCTCGAACCGTTCGCCCTCTTCCTCGAACACGATCGTACCCTTGGCCACATTGCGTTCTAGAGTCGGCACTTGAAGCACGAAACCGGTCTTGGGCGAAATCGGCAAGAAGGGCGAATAGGTGGCGCGACGATCTGGCCCCAAGGTGGGCAGCATGACGCCCTGAATCTTGTCAAACCGTTCCAATGCCGTCAAAAGCGTCGTGTCGAAGACACCGCCCTTGTAGCAGTCGGTCGAGGACAGGAACTCGTATTCGAAGCCGAAACTGTCGAGAAAGGCCTTCAGCCGGGCATTATTGTGTTCGCCAAACGACGGGTATTCGCCGAACGGATCACGCACCACGGTCAGCGGCTTGTACAGGTCTTCGCGCAGAATGTCGGCGTTCGGAATGCCTTCCGGCACCTTGCGCAGGCCATCCATGTCATCGGAAAAGCATATCAGGCGCGTAGGCCACGCGCCTGCGGTCATGGCCTCGAAAGCCTGGCGGACCATGGTCGTGCGTGCCACTTCACCG
This sequence comes from Asticcacaulis aquihabitans, assembly GCF_032490435.1. NCBI lineage: Bacteria > Pseudomonadati > Pseudomonadota > Alphaproteobacteria > Caulobacterales > Caulobacteraceae > Asticcacaulis > Asticcacaulis aquihabitans. The sequence continues at coordinate 154,733 of NZ_JAVGWM010000005.1, read as the reverse complement.
AACGTGCCGATATGCGGCAGGCCAGACGGGCCATATCCGGTTTCGAAGATTACAGCACGGCCCAGGCCTTCGAACTGCGTCAGCGCCTCATCCGTCTTGCCGGCTTCGATCAGGCTCAAGGCCCGTTTCTGATCCTCATGCCCAGCGATGCGCGATTTGAGCAGGCGCGCAATCAAAGCACGGGCCTGTTCAAACGGCCAAGCGCGGCCGGCGTATGCGAGGGTGGCAAGAGACGACATGATGAGGATAAAGCCTTTCTTTTTGAGAGAGGTTGGCTTTACGTCCCATGCGCCCGAAGGTCAATTGCCATAGCCACGAATTACCAGGGCCAAGAATTGCCTAGGCCACGAAGGGGCCATTTGCTTTCGTAAATCGCCTGCGAAAACGTGAAATCGGATAAGCCGACGCCACTTTACAGACGATCGAGACCGATAGCGCCCTTATCGCCCAGCCAAACCTTGTCGAATGCCGACAGGCTGGCCTGACTTGCCGCGGCATCGCCTAACTTAACTTCGGCCTGTGCCCGCCCCCACAAGGCATAGGCGTTGCCCGGCCGGACCGTCAGCGCGCGGTCAAAGGCAGCCTTTGCGCCGGCGGCGTCTCCGCCCGCCAACAATGCCCGGCCCAAAGCCGTTTCGGCTGGTTGGTCCCATAAAGGTGGCTCCGAATAGTCGAACTCACCGTCGTGCTGGGCCGCCGTGCGGAAAAGCCCGGCGGCGCCCACGTTGTCGCCTGCAACCAGGGCCACCCGCCCCTGCGCCATTTCATCGGCGCGCTGCGCGAAATTCTGCCAGTCCTTCGATTTTAAAGCTTTGCGCGCCTTTGCCGTCGCTGCCAGTTCACCGTGCGCGGCACTTACGTCCCCCAGCCGGGCATAGGCTTCGGCGCGACTGGCATGCCACACGACAGTGACGATTTTCAATCGCCTGTCCGGTGTAGGCAAGGCCAGGATTTCGGCAGGGCTTTGGAACTGCCCGCGCGCCTGGAGCGTCAGGGCCAGGGTACTTTCACTCCATTCCGATTTGAGCGCTTTGTCTAGCGGGACGCCGCGCTCCATCTCCGCAGCCACGCGTAACGCTGTGGCGCGGTCGCCGACTTGCTGGGCGGCTGACATGATGAAGCGCGAATGATGGAAATAGTAGCCGTACCAAGCTGGATCCGCCCCCAGATCGCGCGCCATGCCTTCGTCGACGGCAATTGCCTGTTCGTTGACGCGTATGGAATCGGCGAACCGTCCGAGCGGGTAATAGGTGTGGCTCGGCATATGAATGAGATGCGGCGAGTTGGGCGCCAAAGCTCCCAGACGATCGGCATAGGCTTCCGCCCGGCGCGGGTTGTCGGAATTTTCCGTCAGGTGGATATAGAGATGTATCGCTTCGGGGTGGTTCGGATTGCGCTTGAGCACGGTTTCGACCAAGGCCATAGCCTTTCCGCCCCAGGGCCTGGCGACATGGCCGCCCGTTTCCCAATAGTCCCAAGGATTGACGTCCATCGCCGCTTCGGCGGCCAGAATGGCGATGAAATCATCGGCCGGCCAGCGTTCAGATGCAGCGATCAGGGCATCGGCATATGTCTGCGCGAAGACATGCCCCGCCTCCTTTGGCGGGTTTGGCGCGTAGCGCACCGCAAGCGCCTCCAGCAACACGTGGTCGCGGTCGCTCAGGCCCGCTGACGTCAAGGCTTTGGCGACAAGCCCCCTCGCCTCTGCGGCATCCTTGTCGCTCATATCGCCATTATTGATGTTGGGCCCCAACGCCATCGCCATGCCCCAGGTGCACATGGCGCAGTTTGGATCGAGCTTCCGCGCGGCTTTGAAGCTGTCATAGGCCGCCTCGTATTCAAAACCATACAGGAGAGCCAATCCCTGGTCGAAATAGGACTGAACCTTGGGCAAGGTAGAAGAAATCTCGTAATGCACTGGCGCCAGTCCGGCGATCAAAGGCATGGCCTTGCCGCCCGCATCGCCCGACGGCTTGCCGCACATACTGGCGGCCAGCGTCGCCGTGTCCAGGGTCGGTGACGGGGCCGTTGCCATCGGGGTTGCGCAACTGCCAAGCCCCAAGAGGGCGAACACGGCCGAAGCGATCATCAAGCGGTTGCGCACCATAATCGACACGTCCCTGTTCTGTTGTTCGAGTCTGTTCTGGCTCCCGCTCCGGCTCCAGTTCGCAATGACTACACGCGCGCCCAGCCAAGTCAACCGGAGGCGTCCACACCGTCGCCAGGAGTTCCCCTTACGGAAACATTTTTGCTTGACGTCGGTCATGAAACTACATAACTTTACGTTGACGTAAATGTAAGATTCTGCCACACTCGCCCCAAGCCAAGAAATGCCCATGGAAACGCCTGTCAAAGACCGCACCTATTCAATCCGCCAACTCTCCAAGGAGTTCGACGTCACCGCCCGTGCTCTGCGCTTTTATGAGGACAAGGGACTGATATCGCCGGAGCGCAAGGGCCAGACACGACTTTACAGTCCACGCGACCGCGCCCGTCTGCAACTAATCCTGCGCGGTAAACGGCTGGGCTTTTCTCTGATTGAAATTCATGAAATCCTCGATCTTTATACGCCCAAGGATCACGGTGTCGCCCAGATGCGCGCCACGCTGGGCAAATATCGCGGACAGATCGAAACCTTGAAGCGCCAGCGCGAGGACATTGAGGCGGCGATTAAGGACATGAGCGACGGCTGTGTCTGGCTGGAAGAACAAATTGACCAACTGGAAGCCGAAAACGCCCAATAAACAACGTCTAACATCTATCTTCTAAACAGGGATAATAAAAATGGCCTATGTCGCCCCCGTCCGTGATTATCGCTTTCTTTTCGAGACAGTCTTCAAGACCGATCAGTACAGCAATCTGAAAGGTTTCGCGGATGCGGACACAGCGACGGTTGCGGCCATTCTGGAAGAGGCTGCCAAGTTTACCGAAGAGGTCGTCCACCCGATCAATATCAGCGGCGACAAGGAAGGGTGCGTTCTCAACCCGGACAAGACCGTCACCGCGCCAAAGGGATACAAGGAGGCCTATCACGCTCTGACCGAAGCGGGTTGGACCGCCCTGTCCGGCGATCCGCAATATGGTGGCCAGGGTTTGCCGCACTTCGTCAATACTGCCTTTTCTGAAATGCTGTCCGGTGCGTCGTCGGCGTTCGGCATGTATCCCGGCCTGACCGAAGGCGCCATTTCCGCCCTCACCGCCGGTGGAACTCAGGCGCAAAAAGACCTGTACCTGCCCAAGTTGATTTCCGGCGAATGGTCGGGCACCATGAACCTGACTGAGCCCCATTGCGGCACCGACCTGGGACTGCTGCGCACAAAGGCCGTCCCGGCGGGGGACGGCACCTACCGGATCAGCGGCCAGAAAATCTGGATCTCGGCCGGTGAGCACGATTTCACAAGCAATATCTGCCATCTGGTTCTGGCGCGCCTCGAAGGCGCCCCCGCCGGCGTCAAGGGCATCTCTCTGTTCCTCGTGCCGAAATTCCTGCCCGACGCCGATGGCAATCCGGGCGAGCGTAACAGCCTGGAATGTGCCGGTCTTGAGCACAAGATGGGCATCCACGGCAATTCAACCTGCGTCATGATGTATGACGAGGCAAAGGGCTTCCTGCTCGGTCAGGAAAATGAAGGCCTGAAAATCATGTTCTACATGATGAACAACGCCCGTTTCGGTGTGGGTCTTCAAGGCCTGGCGATTGGCCACGCCTCCCTGGTCGCCGCCAACCAATTCGCCAAGGACCGTTTGCAAGGGCGCGCCCTGACCGGTCCAAAGTCGCCGGACAAGCCCGCCGACAGCATCCTGGTCCATCCGGACGTACGCCGAATGCTGCTGGAAAGCCGCGCCCTGATCGAAGGGGGTCGCGCCTTCCTGACCTGGGTCGCCCTGCAGGCCGACCTGTCTCATGTCGCCGAAGACGAACAAAGCCGTGAAAAAGCAAGTGACTATATGAGCCTGCTTACGCCCGTTATTAAGGCGTATCTGACTGAAAAGGGGCTGAAGGTCACGCAGGATGCCATGCAGGTGCACGGCGGCTCCGGCTTTACAGAGCACTTCCCGGCCTCGCAATATATGCGCGATGTCCGTATTACGCTCATCTATGAAGGCACGAATGGCGTGCAGGCGCTCGACCTCGTCGGACGCAAGCTGCCATCAAAGGGCGGACGCGCTCTACAAAGCTTCATGGGGGAAATCGATGCCTATATTGCGGCGGAAGAAGCGGGCTCCAAAGTCCCGGCCTATATCCAAGGGCTGAAAGCAACGAAGGCCAAGCTGTTCGACGGCACGATGTGGCTGATGCAGAATGGCATGGGCAACCCTGACAATGCCGCTGCCGGCTCGCTCGATTACCTTCACCTCTTCGGCCTGACCTGCACTGCCTATATGTGGGCGATGATGGCCAAGGCGGCTCAAGCCGAAATCGATGCCGGTTCGGATGATCCGTTCTATGCCACCAAGCTCAAGGTGGGTCGTGTCTTCCTGGAACGCATACTGCCTGACGCCGATGCGCACCTGGCCAAGATGAAGGGCGGCGCAGAAGCCCTAATGGCTCTGTCTGACGACGAATTCTAACGCTGGCTGTCACCGTTCAAAAAAATAGGCCTTCCGGAACATCCGGAAGGCCTGTTTTCATATAGATGCCTGTTCGGTTCTAGAGGTTTTCCAGCACGTACTCGGCCGACGACACGCGGAACTCGCCCTTGTCTTCGACAAACAACTTGTCGATGGCGCCATCCTTGATAACGGCTGCATAACGCTGGGACCGCGGCCCCATGCCGAAGCCCGTGGCATCGAGCGTCAATCCCATGGCGGTGGCGAAATCGCCATTGCCGTCGGCCAGCATGACCACTTCGTCGGCAATGCCCTGATCCTTGGCCCAGGCCTTCATGACAAAGTAATCGTTTACGGAGGTACAGGCGACCGTGTCGACGCCCTTTGCCTTGAAATCGGCGACGTGGTCCTTAAATCCCGGCAGGTGACGGGCCGAGCAGGTCGGCGTAAAGGCCCCCGGCACAGCGAAGAGCACAACCGTTTTGCCTGCGAAAAACTCGGCGGAGGACGTAGCCTTGGGGCCGGCTTCATCGACCACGTTAAGGGTCAGTTCGGGAATCTTGTCTCCGGCTTTCAAGCTCATGCTGTATCTTTCTGTAAGGAGGAAGCGCCTCTTAACCGGGACGCCATCAAAAAGCGATGCGGATGGCTACGCCGGTTCGTGCATTTTTGCAATCGCGACAACACGCACCTATATGGGTTAATATGATATCTCTATACCGCTGGATACGAAGGAGCAGGCAATGAGTGATCTGACGACCGAAGACGGCCCCCTGCCGGGCCACGTCTCCTATCAAGGCCAGCTTCTGATCGCCATGCCCGCCATGAGCGAGCCTTTTGACCACAGTGTAATCTACGTGTGTCAGCATGATGAACAACACGCCATGGGCCTGATTCTCAATCAGCCGATCAGCGGACTGAATTTCAGCAAGATGATGAAGGAACTGGGGATCGAAAGCGGCAACCGGCGGCTGGCGACGCAAAAAATCTATCGCGGCGGCCCGGTCCAGAACGATCGCGGCTTCGTATTGCACAGTCTCGATTACCAGATCAGCGATATTACGCTCGATCTCGGTGGCCCTTTCATCAGCCGTCCCGACGGCGAAGAACTCGGACTGGGCTTGACGGCCTCACGCGACATTCTGGTTGATCTGTCCGGCGGCGCGGGTCCTGCACGCAGCCTGATTGCGCTCGGCTATGCCGGTTGGGGGCCCGGCCAACTGGAGTCTGAACTAAGCCAGAATGCCTGGCTTGTCGCGCCCGCGACTCAGGAACTGATTTTCGGCGGCGATCCAGAACATCTATGGGGACGCGCTCTGGCCAGCATGGGTATTGAACCCGGCCATTTATCAGGTTTGGCGGGGACTGCCTAGCACTAACCCCGGCAAATCAGGCGGACAATTCTGTGTCGCATCCCAGCGATGCGACCATGAAGGCTTCGGCTTCATTGAGCTTGAGCGCCTTGGCGAAGCCGTAGCCCTGCCCTAACCCGCAGCCCAGACCATGCAGGCGCTCAGCCAGGGTCATGTCCTCAACCCCTTCCGCCACTACATCAAGCCCCAAATCGCGCCCAAGCGTCAGAATGGCCCGAACGATCTTTTCGGACGATTCCTCGGTTTTGAGGGTACTCACGAAGGAGCGGTCGATCTTCAAGGTATCGAAGGGTAGACGGGCCAGATAGCTCAGGGAGGAAAAGCCCGTGCCGAAGTCGTCAAGCGCGATTCCGGCGCCTGCGTCCCGCAAGGCTTCCAGAACGCGCGCCGACGCCACGGGATCGCGCATGACGTCACTTTCGGTCACTTCAAGCTTCAGGCATTTCGGCGCCAGACCGGCATCGCGAATCAGACGTGACACATCTTCGACCAGATGGGGACGCTCAATTTCAGGTGCGGACAGATTGACACTGACGAAGAAATTGGCCGGCAGGCGATAGGACGTCTGCCAGCGGCTCAACGCCTTGACCGTGGCGTTCAGGATGATCGTACCTAGGTCGGTCATCATGCCCAGGTCGCGTGTCGCCGTCAGGAAATGATCCGGCGGAATAACCCCACGCTTTGGATGCACCCAACGGGCCAGGGCTTCGAAGCCCGCTATAACGCCGGTTTCCAGATTGACGATCGGCTGATACCAGGCATGGATTTCGCCGCTGATGAAGGCCTTGCGCAATTCGGCTTCCAGCGCCAGACGCGTCAGCCCATCGCTTTCCAGGTCGCGCTTGTACGAAGCGACTCCGCCTACGCCCTTCGACTTGGCAGCCTCCACCGCCATTTCGGCCCGCCGCAGCAGTTCGGCGCTTTCCAAGGCGGCATCTCCGCCTTCAACCGACACCGCCCCCATCGAAAAGGTCGGATGAATATCAAAGCCCGCTACCAGAATCGTGCGTTCCAGCGCATTGCGCATGCGTTCAGACACGCGCGGAAAGCCGCGCAGGGTCAGGACGGCAAATTCGTCCTCGCCCAGCCGGGCCAGCACAGAAGCATCGCCAAAGGCATCACGCAGTCGTTGGGCCAGGATGCCGAGCACCAGATCCGCCCGTTCGTGCCCCAGGGCCTCATTCAGGCGGCGGAAGCGATTGAGGTCACCCACGACCAGATCATAGTCCCCCTCACGCAACAAAAGGGCATGAGCAGCGCTCAGAAAGCCCTGACGATTAAACAGGCCTGTCAACGGATCAATATTGACGTCGTGCAGGCTGAAGCCGGTTTCGTCGCTGCGCTTGATGCGGCGCATATCGCGGCTGAGTTCGGTGACCGTGCCGAGCACGAGCACCCGTGATACCTTGCGCCCCTTGAAATATAGGAAGCGCCGGTCTTTCAGACGTAGCAGGCATTGTACATGGTCATCGCCCGGCAATTCCGCCGCCCTATGCACTTCCAGCGCGCGCAAAGCCATCTCGAGACGATCGATTTCACCTCTGTCGAACAAGGGCGCCAACTCATCCAGACCGAGGCTGCCCTTGAGCGGCGGCAGGTCCAGCGCCAGGGTGTCGCCACGAAATTCAAAACGCCCCTGAGGCAGGTCGTAAGACCACAGCAGAGAATCCGCCGCGCGCAGAGCTTCCAACTGAATGCGGGGATCATCGAGCGAGGGCACGCGATCACGCGCAGCCCCCAGCACCTCGTGCCCGGTTCGGCCACCCGGTCCGCCCATTTTCCATCCGAACAGATTGATATCCGACATAGGTCTCTCAGAAGCTTTATATACCGATTAACCTTGACAGGCTTAACACGTGGATAAGATTTTGCCGAACCACGCTTAAAACACGAAAATCATCACGCCGCGATGAGGGCGGCGCCGGCACCCATCGATTTGGGACCAAGAAGCGCACTGGCGCAGGTTTTTTGCGACGTTATCACCGCGCCAACGCGCGCCAGATCATCCCGGTTGACACGGTCGATATCCGCGGCGACCTCATCGAGCGTAAACACTTTGCCAAAGGTCGACAACTGACTGGCGAACGTCCCCGACCGCGATGCCGCGCCTTCGTGATTGAGAAAGAGCGAGGTCATGAACTGAGCCTTGGCCCGTTCCAGTTCGGTTGTTGAGGGCGAGGACGAAAGATCTACAATAACCTGTTGTATGAGTTCGATAAGTGGATCGACATCAGTGGCGGCGCAACCAGCATAGACGCCAAAAATTCCGCCATCGCGATACGGCGTCGTGAAGGAATCGATACTGTAGGCCAGTCCCCGCGCCTCCCGCGCCTCCTGGAACAGGCGCGATGCCATGCCGCCGCCCAGGATTTCGCTGAACAACCGTAACGGAATAATGTCTGGCTCCATACGGCCTATCCCGTTGAATGCCAACGTAATATTGGCCTGTTCAATACGGCGATGCTGAACCGCCTTATTGGCCGTGAAACGCAGCGCCGCCGGCACGCCGAATCCGGTATGAGGCGCCACCGAATCTACGCGCGGCTTAAGCACTGCATAGACCTCTTCGGCGGAAATTCCACCCGACACACAAACAACGATTTGATGTGGCGCGTACAGGGTTTCGGCAAACGCCCGTAAGGCGGTGGGCTCAACGGGCTTCAGGCTCTGCTTGCTGCCCAGTATGGGACGCCCCAGCGATTGCCCAGTGAACATGGCCGATTGCAGCAGGTCAAAAACATGGTCGTCGGGCGTATCGTAGGCTTCCAGAATTTCCTGCTCGACAACCTTCTTTTCGCGCCCTAGTTCGTCGGCATCCAGCGCCGGGCGGAACATCAGATCGGTCACGATTTCCAGTGCCAACGGCAGCAGGCTGTTTAATCCTCGGACTTCGAAGCGGGTATGCTCATAGCCAGTTGATGCATTGATCGTGCCGCCCTTATGCTCGATAGCTTCCGCTAACTCCCGGGCATTGCGTCCACCTGCCCCCTTGAACACCATGTGTTCCAGCAGATGCGCCCAGCCGGATTGCTGTTCGGTTTCAAACCGCGCCCCGCCATAAATAAGGGCGCTCAGCGCGAAGGTTTTCAGACCCGGCATGGGATCGACCAGCAGGCGCAGGCCGTTATCGAAGGTATAAAGCGTCTGGGTGTTCAGGATGGTCAAGCGGTCTTGTTCTTTCTGGCGCGTTGATAGACGACGCTGCCGAAAACGCCGAGCAGGGCCCAACCGAGGCCGAACCATGTCAGGGCATATTCTAGGTGACGATTGGGCAAGGGTGCGGTCAGCGGGCCCTGTTGCAATCCGGGGATATCGGTATGGGAGGCCTTCAGGTCAAGGACGATGAAATAATCAGTCCGCAGATCCGCCTTCAGGACAGGGCCCATTTCAGCGGGTGAGCGCCAATACCAGTCATTGTCGGCCACCCGGTTGACTGGGGTGAAGCCACCGGCCTTTTCGAACGGCCGCAGGCGCCCGACGGGGGTAAGCGTGATCGGCGCGGCCAGGGTAAGCTTGGTTTGCGCAAAGCCGAGGTCGACCAAAATGGCCTTGCCGGCGGCCGGACATGCCGTCAGGACACGGTAGCCGGGAACGCCGCTTACTTCGGTATGCATATAGATCAGGGTATTTGGCCTAGCGCTGCACGGCGCCAATGCTGCCGAATGCCAATCCGGCTTGGTCTGGGCCAGTAAGGCGTCCACGGCTACCGGTGCGGCGGCTTCGGTGCGGGCCATATCGGCGATCAGGCCTTCTTTCCATTTCAGGCGTTCAAGCTGCCAGATTCCCAAACCATTCAGGATTAGAAAGGCAATGGCGGTGGCGACGGCCAGACCGGGGGGAACCGCTTTCAGACAATCGCGAAAGGTCATCTCAGTCGCGTACCTTGTTGCGGAGCTGGGACGCAATCATCAGCGCCTTGAGCGGCTGCATGAGCAGAAGGCTGACAATCACCGCCACGGCCGGCCAGATCATCAGGTGTATCATGGGCGACCAGTCCGGATATAGGAAGAAAGTTGTAAGCAAGCCGGCGCATGCAACAAACCCCGCAATCAGAATGACGAAGACGACGGGACCGTCTCCGGTGTCCGCCGCCTTGAAGTCTTGCCCGCAGGCGGCGCAGGAGTCAGCCACCTTGAGATAGGATTTAAACAATCGGCCCTGACCGCATACGGGGCACTTGCCGGATGCGGCGGCAAGGAAATTGACCTTACCGCCTGTGGGAAGCGTCATTAGTGGTGACCGCCGAAGATGACGTAAATAAAGGCAAACAGGAAGAGCCAGACCACGTCAACGAAATGCCAGTACCAGGCGGCAGCTTCGAAACCGAAGTGCTTCTTGGGGGTGAAGTCCCCATTGATAGCCCGGATCAGGCAAACAATCAGGAAGATGGTGCCAATGAGGACGTGGAAACCATGGAAGCCGGTGGCCATGAAGAAGGCCGAGCCGTAGAGATTGGCCGCACCCGTGGCGCCTTCGGCATCCGGGAACAGGAAGAAATGGAACAGGTGTTCATGGGCGATTTCACGGTATTCGGTGAACTGCACCAGGGTGAAGACGGCGCCCAAAATGACGGTGAGCAGCAAGCCCCAGATGGCGCCTTTACGGTCATTCTTTTGTAGAGCGTGGTGCGCCCAGGTGACCGTGGTGCCGGACGTCAGCAGCAGCAGGGTGTTGACCAGCGGCAGGTGCCAGGGATCGAGCGTTTCGACGCCAGCCGGCGGCCAGGTCGACCACGCGGTGCGGACTTCCTCGATCGCCGAGTGATCACCGGCGCGGTGCCCGTGGAACAGGGCCATTTCGAAGAATACCCAGAACCAGGCGACGAAGAACATGACTTCCGAGGCGATGAACATGATCATGCCATAGCGCAGGCCGAGTTGAACGACTGGCGTATGGTCTCCGGCCTTCGATTCCTTGATGACGTCACGCCACCAGAAGGCCATGGTCAGACAGATCAGCGCCAGGCCCAGCAGCATCAGCCACCACTGCCCCTTTTCGATACCAAATATGCCGCGCATACCCGCGACCATACCAAGCGCCCAAACGACCGCCGAAGCAGAACCCATCAGGGGCCACGGGCTGGGATTGATAATGTGATAATCGTGCTTAACGCCTGGATGGGCCATTTTGTTTCAACTCACCTTTGAGACACCGCATGCGCGCTGTCATATTTTTGCAAGGCATAACCTGAAATTTTCGTTTATGCCAATTTCCGTTCAAACACAATCCACAGACCGCTCTCACGATCCTGTTTTCGCCACATTTTGCAACTGTTTCGATTCGAAGAAGGTATAGGATAGCGTAACATCTTCAACCGTATCCGTATCGGGGTTGGTCATAAGCTTCGGATCAAGGAAGTAAACCACCGGAAACCGTTGCGATTCCCCAGGTTGCAAGGTCACATCATTGAAGCAAAAACACTGGGTCTTCATGAAGTAGGCCCCCATCGTATCGGGTAGCACATTATAGGTCGCGCGCGCCGTGACGGGGTGATCGGCGTTGTTGCGAACATCAAACCATACCAATGCCGTTTTACCGACGCGGGTGTCCATGTAAGCCTTCTCGGACTTGAAGGTCCACGGCACGTTGCGTGTATTGGTATCGAAACGGACGCGGACAATGGCTTGACTGTCACCGTGAATATTCGCCAGCGTTGCCTTGGCTTTACGGGCCGTACCATTGAACCCTGTGGCGTTACAGAAGGCGCGGTACAAGGGCACGCTGGCATAGGCCAGGCCGCCCATGAAAACCAGCGCACCGACCAGATACAGGACAACCTTTGTGTTACGGTCCAGCTTCACCTATCGGCTCGCCGACGCCGTAGCGGATTGCGATGCGCGGATCTCGGCCGATCGAAGGGAATCATGGCGGATTCCCTGAGCCATGCGGGCCATGGAGATAAAGAACACCAAGGCCACGAATGCCGCCAGTCCGACGCCGATAAAGAGATTGCGCTTCTTTTGGGCAGCGAAGTAAGCCGCCTTTCCGTCGATTTCGGGGATCATTTCTGGGTTTTGGGTCATGACATGAATCCGGTAATGAGATGTTCGACGAGCAAGGTAGCGAACAACGCCGTCAGGTACAGGATGGAAAAGGCGAACAGATTACGCGCGGCCAGCGCTTCCTTTTTAACATCATAAAGGCTCTGCTCACCACCTTCCGGGTGATCGCCGGCACGCGACAAAAAGACGCGCACTGCCAGATAGACAAAAAAGGCACCGCCGAGAATGGAGACAGCCGCATAAGCGATTCCGCCCATCTTGAAGGCGATAGGCAGGCACGCGACGGGCGCCATGACCAGAGAATAGAGCAGGATCTGCAAACGCGTCGATTTGGCGCCCTTGACAACCGGCATCATGGGAATGCCCGCATTGGCATAGTCTTCGGTCGTATAGAGCGCCAGCGCCCAGCTATGCGGCGGCGTCCACAGGAAGATGATGGCAAAGAGTATCCAGGCCTCCAAAGGCGCATGGCCGGTCGCCGCAGCCCAGCCGATAACCGGCGGAAAGGCCCCGGCCGCGCCGCCAATGACGATATTCTGGGGCGTGCGGCGCTTCAGGATCAAGGTGTAGAAAACGACATAGTAGGCGATGGTCAGGGCCAGCAGACCGGCAGCCAGGCCGTCCGGAAATGCCAGCCACATCAGGGCAACGGCCAGGAAGGCCAGGACACCACCGAATGCCATGGCATCGGTCTTCGTGATACGGCCCGCCGCAACGGGCCGCAGGCGCGTGCGGCGCATGAGAGCGTCCGTCTCGCCTTCTATCGCCATATTGAGCGCACCCGCTGCGCCGGCGCCGATCGCGATGCAGAAGATGGCGACCGCCGCGAGAAACGGATTGATTGGGGCAGGCGCGATGATCAGACCGGTCAGGGCGGTGAAGACGACGAGTGACATGACGCGCGGCTTCAGCAGTTGGAAATAATCCTGCGGGCTGCCGTGCATCGCCTTTGAGGCATAGGCCGCCTGTAGATTGGCGGCCAATTCGTCTCGGCTCAGACTCTTGCCGGGCTTGTTGGGTGTCTTACTCAAAGGGGAGGCTTCCATGAACAAAGGGGGTGAAGATCTTACGAACTTCACCCCCCGGTTACGTCATCCGTTTCCGGACCTTAGGGCCGGGTAGCAGGCCCGGCAAGCTGAGACTAGTGGTGATCGTCTTCCTTGATCACCGGCAGTTCGGAGAACTGGTGATAAGGCGGCGGCGAAGACAGGGTCCATTCCAGTGTGGTGGCACCTTCGCCCCACGGATTGGCTTCCCCCTTGCGGCGGACGATGGCGGCTTCCAGGCACATGATGAGGAAGACGACCACACCGACAGCCGTGATGGCGTAGCCGACCGACGAGATCATGTTCCAATAGGAGAAGCCGACCGGATAGTCGATATAGCGGCGCGGCATGCCTTGCAAACCGAGGAAGTGCTGCGGGAAGAAGATCAGGTTGACCCCGACGAACATGATCCAGAAGTGCGCGCCGCCCAGCCACTTATTGTACTTCACGCCGAACATCTTCTCGAACCAGTAGTAGAAACCGGCGAAGATCGAGAACACGGCGCCCAGAGACAGCACGTAGTGGAAGTGGGCAACGACGTAATAGGTGTCCTGAAGCGAATAGTCGACAGCGGCATTCGAAAGCACAACGCCGGTGACGCCGCCGACCGTGAACAGGAAGATGAAGCCGATCGCCCATTGCATCGGAACGGTGAAAGAGATCGAGCCGCCCCACATGGTGGCGATCCACGAAAACACCTTAACACCGGTTGGGACGGCGATGACCATGGTAGCCAACACGAAATAGGCACGCAAGTCGAAGCTCAGGCCGACGGTGTACATATGGTGCGCCCACACGATGAAGCCGACGAAGCCGATGGCCACCATGGCATAGGCCATGGCCAGATAACCAAAAACAGGCTTCTTGGAGAAGGTCGACACGATGTGCGAGATGATGCCGAAGCCCGGCAGGATGAGGATGTAGACTTCCGGGTGACCGAAGAACCAGAACAGATGCTGGAACATGACGGGATCGCCGCCGCCGGTCGGATCGAAGAAGGCCGTGCCGAAGTTACGGTCGGTCAGCAACATGGTGATGGCGCCCGCCAGAACCGGCAGCGACAGCAACAGCAGGAAGGCAGTGACCAGAACGGACCAGGCGAACAGCGGCATGCGGTGCAGCGTCATGCCCGGCGCGCGCATGTTGAAGATGGTGGTGATGAAGTTGATCGAACCGAGGATCGACGAGGCACCGGCCAGGTGGAAGGACAAAATGACCAGATCCATGGCCGGTCCGGGCGACCCGGTGTGAGACGACATGGGCGGGTACATGGTCCAGCCGCCGGCGAAACCATGTTCACCCCCGGGACCTGATGGCGTGAAGATCGAAATGCACAGCAGGACAAAGGCCGCGACCAGCAGCCAGAAGGAAATATTGTTCAGACGCGGGAACGCCATGTCCGGTGACCCGATCATGATCGGCACGAACCAGTTGGCAAAACCGCCCATTGTGGCAGGCATGACCATGAAGAAGATCATGATAACGGCGTGGGCCGTGACGACGGAATTATAGGCGTGCTTGGCGTGATCGGGGTTCGACAGGTTGAACAGCCCCATCTGGTCCAGCATCGAGCCCTTCATGAAGACCTGAAGACCCGGCTCGGCCAGTTCCCAACGGATCAAGCCGGAGAAAGCGCCCCCGATGAGCCCCGCGAAAATGGCGAAGATCAGATAGAGGGTACCGATGTCCTTGTGGTTGGTCGTGAAGACCCACCGGGCAAAAAAGCCGGGCTTGTGTTCGTGATCTTCGTGCGCGTGCACAGCATGATCATGAGAGGCGGCATGTGAAGACATGATGGTTATCTCTCTATACTGGTCTTAGTGCGCGGCCGCCGCGCCGTTGCCGGCGGGCGTTGCGGAAGCGGAAGTGGCGGCGGAAGATGAAGCCTCGGCGGCGGGCGCAGATGCTTCGGCGCTCTGAGCAGCGGCAGCGGCCGCCTGTTCAGCAGCGGCAGCGGAGGCCGCTGCTTCCGAAGCCAGCATGGCACGAGTCTTACCGCCCTGGGCGATGATGTAGGCATCGAAATCTGCTTCGGAGACGACCTTGATCTCGATCGGCATGTAGGCGTGGTCCTTGCCGCACAGTTCCGAGCACTGGCCGTAATAGGTGCCGATCTTCTTGGCCTTGAACCAGGTGTTGTTCAGACGGCCCGGAATGGCGTCAATCTTGAAACCGAAAGCCGGGATGGTGAAGGAGTGGATGACGTCAGCCCCAGTCGTCTGAACATGGACGACCTTATTAACCGGAACGATCAGGGGGTTGTCGACTTCAAGCAGGTACGGCACGCCAGCCTTTTCAGCCGTCTTAACGTCCTTGGCATCTTCACGCAGACGCGATTCGACGTCGGTAACACCCAGTTCGGGGAAGTCATAGGTCCAGAACCACTGGTTGCCGGTCGCCTTCACCACTACGTCAGGCTTGGGCATGTTATTGTAGTCGCGCAGCAGGCCAAGCGAGAAGATCGCGATAACCACGAGAATGAGAACGGGAACGACGGTCCAGACGATTTCGATCAGGGTGTTGTGCGAGAACTTGGCCGGAACCGGATTGGACTTCTTGTTGTAGCGAATGACGATCCACACCAGAAGCGCCAGAACAAACAGGCAGATGACGGTTATAACGGGAAAAAGCAGGTCATTATAGAACCATTCGGTCTTTTCCTTCAGGTCCGACCCCGCCAATTGCCATCCCATGGCCTTATCGGTTGGCTGTCCCAGAGTCTGCTTCACGTCATCGGCGAATGCCCGGGCGGTCATGGCCGCTGACAAAGCCAGCGTGGCAATCGCGCCGGAGCCGGCTTTAAAAAGCCCGCGCCCGAAAAGCCCTTTAATGCCCATTCGAAGAACCCTCATATTGCCGGCCGACAATGCGCGCGCACCCGACCGCCCTAACCTGTAAATCTTTTTGACGTAATGACGGTATCTACTTGCGAATCTGACGCAATTCGGACCTGTCATCCGCCCTATCCAACTGGTTCCCATAATGCCTTCACGACAAAATGCAAAGCGCAAAAAATGGAAACTGCGGCGTTTATGAGAGACAATTGTGGCAGCCGCGTTAAAACCATGGCGAAGATGCGGTCTTTTGTCGCAGGCATATTTTGATTTTCGTCAAAGCCTCCGTGAATTTTAGCCGCCGTCGGTCATGTCTTATCAGGTGAGTCGGTTTCGGAAAATCTTATCGAAATTTCAATTGCCCATAGCCATAACCTCCGCGCGTCCCTAAATAGGATATAGGTTTCGTAACGTACGCAGGCAGAATTCATGGCCCTTTCCTCCCCCACCGACACTCAGTCCCAGTCTTGGGGTGATTTCGATTTACCCGGCGCGCATGCCGTATTGGAGGCGGCGCTGAAAGGGGCCGATGACGGCGAAATTTTCATAGAAAAGCGAGAATCCGAAGCCCTTCTGTTCGATGATGGACGGCTGAAATCCAGTTCCTATGGCGCCGATCAAGGGTTCGGTTTTCGAATCGTGGCTGGGGAAACCATAGGCTTCGCCAATAGCGCGGACCTGTCGCTCGACGCCGTGCACCGCGCCGCAGAAGCCGCGGTCCTTGCCAAAAAAGGCAAGTCGATCGACGTCAATCTCGGCAAGGAAAACCCGGTCCGCTCGAACCAGTCCTATTACCAGGCCCACGACCCCCTCGCCGAACTGGCGTTTGCCGACAAGATCGCGCTTTTGCAAGCGATGGATGCCTATGCCCGTGACACGCACAGCGGCGTTGCCCAGGTGTCCGCATCGCTGGTCTGTGAAAAACGCGCCATCACCATTTTGCGCAGCGGCGGCGAGATATACCACGACTATCGCCCCTTAGTGCGCCTGAACGTCAGCGTTTCCGTCGAAAGAAATGGCCGCCGGGAAACCGCGTCGCAAGGCGGCGGTGGCCGCATATCGTGGTTCGACATCACGGCGCCGGAAAAATGGCAGTCGCAGGTCGACGAAGCCATTCGCCAGGCGCTTGTCAATCTTGACGCCGTGGCGGCCCCGACCGGAGAGATGGACATCGTGCTCGGGCCAGGCTGGCCCGGCGTGCTGCTGCACGAAGCCGTCGGTCATGGCCTGGAAGGCGATTTCAACCGCAAGGGCACCTCGGCCTTCTCCGGCAAGATGGGCAAGCAAGTTGCGGCAAAGGGCGTAACCATCGTCGATGACGGCACGGTCCGTGATGCACGCGGATCTCTCAATATTGACGACGAAGGCACACCGACCTCCTGCACCACCTTAATCGAGGACGGCGTCCTGGTTGGCTATATGCATGACCGGCTGTCCGCCCGCCAGATGGGTGCGGCGGCCACCGGCAACGGCCGCCGCCAATCCTATGCGCACCAGCCCTTGCCTCGCATGACCAATACTTTCATGCGACCGGGCACCGACAAGCTGGATGATATGATCGCCAACACCAAAACCGGCCTCTACGCCGTCAACTTCGGCGGTGGGCAGGTCGATATAACCAACGGCAAATTCGTCTTCCAATGCACGGAAGCCTATCTGATCGAGGACGGCAAGATCGGCGCCCCCGTCAAGGGCGCCACCCTGATTGGCGATGGCCCCGCCGCCATGAGCCAGGTCGATATGATCGGCGACGATTTCAAGTTCGACCCCGGCGTAGGCACGTGCGGCAAGGCCGGCCAGAGCCTGCCGGTCGGCATCGGTCAACCCTCGCTGCGCATCCGGGGTCTGACGGTCGGCGGCACATCCTGACGCCCACGACAGGCGGTTTTTACATTAAATCGAGGTAATGTGCTGGTCGCAGCAATCTACGAAATTTGCCGTAGATTTATTTGTTACGATGTTGATTTATGAAGCTTTTTTTGTGAATCAACCTTCGAAAGCGGCAATTTTTCGTTGAAAATGTTACAGCCATTTAACTTGCCATAGAATTGGCCGGCGATATGCCTGTCCCGACGGAGTGTCCAGTCTCGGCCCCTCCTACCGGGGAAGATATATGCGCCTACATATAACCACCGCATTGGCATCTGTTCTGCTGGCCTTGATGATCAGTCAGACCGCCATCGCTCAGACCGCCGTTACCGGAAATACCGGCCTGACGACCGCTGTGCCCGTCGTATCCGTCAGCGGCGCCGGGCAGGTAACCAGCTACAAACCAGACTATTTTACAGAATTCCAGGTCTCGACCGCGCGCGACATGGTTTTTCATATTCCAGGCTTTACCTTCCAGCAAGGTGAGCAGGTGCGCGGTTTTGCCGGCGCCGCCGGTAATGTTCTGATCGATGGCCAGCGCCCTGCCAGCAAAAATACGCTGAACATGACGCTGAACAACATCTCAGCAGCGCAGGTCGATCATATCGAACTGATCGTCGGCGGCGCACCGGGCATCGACATGCAGGGCTATAGCCAGATCGTCAATGTGGTGCGCAAGCAAAGCGACAAACCCAGCATCTCCTTTGGCGGCAACGTGAAGTTCTTCCGCGAAGATTCTAAACCCGCGGGCTTTTTCAACTACTCGTCCAACAAGGGCGGCAAGACCACCAACTTTTACGTCGAGGCGTTTGAATTCAAGGACAATGGCGTAAGCGATACGAAACGCTACATCTACACGCCGGACCGCAGCGATCCGATGCCGAAATACGTCTTTATCCCCCAGGTTGGTCGCGGCACCGGTCATGCGGAAAAATTCGACCATTCACGCCCCTTCCTGGGCGGCAAGCTGTCGTTCAATGCCAACTACAACCCGATCTATTACGACCTGAATGCCGACTATATCCGAGACGGGGTGTCTTCGCCGGAGCATATGGACCTAAAAGAAACCGAAAGCGAGATCGGCCTCCAATACGAGCGAAAACTGACCAAGACGGTCAGCCTGGACCTCAATATGCTGAGACGCTACGACCGTGAAAGCATCGAGGATATCTATCGCGAAACCGATTACAGCGCGCTTTACAAATCGCTGGCTCAGTCGTCTGAGCATATCTTCAGCGGCAAGCTGACCTGGCAACCAAAGGACACTCTGACCTATAAGTTCGGCGCCGAAAACGTCTTCAACCGGCGCGACAATGCTACCAGCTATGTCGAAAATGACCTGGTGACAGCCGTCCCCTTCGACACCGTCCGCGTCGAGGAAGACCGCAACGAATATTACATTATTCGCAACTGGCAAGCGACACCCAGCCTGAATGTAGAGACCGGCCTTAAGGTCGAAACATCGACCATTTCTGTCAAACAGGAAGACCGGTCACAGTCCTTCGTCTATCCGAAACCCAAGGTCCAGATCGTATGGACGGCGACCAAGGACCTTAAGGTCACATGGCGGACCGAGCGCGTCGTCGGACAGCTCAATTTCGACGATTTTGCCTCTTCGGTATCGCTCGACACCGCCGTCATCCAAGCCGGTAATCCGGAAATCGTTCCCCAAAAAGAATGGCAGAACAGCCTGGCCCTCGATTACAGCTTCTGGGAAAAAGGCGCGGTCAAGTTCCAACTGCTTTACTCCGCCTTGCAGGATACCCTGGACTACAAGCCAATCGTGACCAGCGACGGCGTGTTCAACGCCCGCGGCAATATCGGCGATGGCACGTTCGCCCAGGCCGGCGTCTGGGTCACCCTGCCGCTCGACAAACTGTACATCAAGGGCGGCGAATTAAAGTTCGACTATGAAGTCAATCATACCCGCGTGACGGACCCGATCACAGGTAAGGATCGCCGGATTTCAAGAACCAATCCAAATAATTATAACATCAGCTTTAACCAGAATCTGACGAAATATCGCGCAAGCTGGGGCGTCGAGATTGCGAGTCAGAACGATAAGTATCAGTACAATGCCACCGACGCCTACACCTATAGGTCATCGCCCTGGGTCTCTGTCTTTGCCGAATATAAGACGAAAACCAACCTCACCTATGCCATCGTCATTCAGAATCCCGCCGGGCGCTATGATAAATACGACCGCACGGTTTACGAAGGTCAGCGCGCCACCACACCGGTATCCCGTGTCGAGCGTAACTCTGCCTACAGCAAGCCGTGGTTTATCCTGAGGCTGAAAAAGGAGCTTTAGAGCACTGACCGCAAAAAAGCCCGGACATTACTGTCCGGGCTTTGTGTGTGGATAATCTTAGCGCTGTGCGGGATCGGGCTCTTCTGTCATAGCATCGGTATCGCTGGCGCCGTGGGCCCATCCCTTGATCAGGAAGGATAGCCCAAAGAAGGCGGCCCCCAGAACCACGCCGGTCCAGCCAATGGTATTGAAGGTCTTGAGCGAGCTTTGCAGCGCCGCACCCGCATCGAGCACCTTGCCCCCGACGGTTTCGGTACCCGCCATGCCGGCGATCCATCCGGCGAGGTATTGACCGCCCGAGGTGCCAAGGAACCAGACGGCCATCATTGTGGCAACCAGGGTCGGCGGCGAGAGCTTGGTCTGCTGCGACAACCCTACCGGCGACACGGCCAACTCGCCCCAGGTATGGATGAGATAGGTCAGCAGCAGGAACATGAGCGGCAGCTTGAAGGCGCCGTCTGCCAGCGGTGCTGCCCATACCAGAACCAGGAAGCCCAGACCGGCACAGGCCAGACCGAAGGCGAATTTCTTGACCGGGTCCGGGTCTTTACCGCGCCGCGCTAGGAAGCTGAAAATGGCGGCAAAGACGGGCGCGAACATCAGAATGAAACCGGCATTGAAGCTCTGGGTATTGGACGCCGTAATGCCCATTTCAATCCACAAGGTGTTCTTGGCGACATAGCTGAGCGATGCCAGTTGCTCGGCGGAGGCCAGAATGATCGTTTTGCCCAGCAGGGCGAACGATATCGGGGCGGCCAGAATATTCAGGTTTGTATTGCGCTCTGCAAACAGCGACAGAGACGACCCGGCCTGTTCGAACAGCGACCAGAAGACGACAGACGCCAGGGTGAGGATCATAGCCAGGCCGAGCCGGTAGTTTTCGACACGGGTAAATTTAGTGATCATCTGGAAGACGATGTAGACCATGATCAGGCTGAACGACCCGAGCAGAACCCAGCGGACGTAATCGTTGCGCTGGATAAGGAAAAAGATCACCGGGATGGCCAACAGACCGCCGGCATAGATCAGCCACTCCTTGGAAATTCCGCCAACCTTAGGCGCGATGGCTGCGTGTTCAGGCGCTTCGCCCTTGCCTTCCAACCACTTTCGACCGAGCACGAACCACAGAAGGCCCGTCAGCATGCCTATACCCGCCAAGCCAAACCCGGCCCACCAGCCGTACTTGTTGCCAAGGAAGCCGCACAGGATGGCGGCCCAGAAAGAGCCGAGGTTGATGCCGAAATAATAGAGCTGAAAGCCGGAATCACGACGCGGGTCGCGATCCTTGTACAATTGCCCCACCAGGGAAGAAATGTTCGGCTTGAGAAAGCCTACGCCCATGACGATGAGCGAGATGGAGATGAAGAAGGCGCTTTCAGACCATGGTGTCGTCCGCGTCACGCCGAACTCATACGAGCCCTTTGGCATCACCGCCGGAATGTCCGCATTGGCTGGCAACCCCTTGATTTCAAGACCGCCGTCCTTGGTCGGAGCATAGTCGTACAGCCCCTCGCCCAGTTTCAAGCGGACGTGGCGATCGCCTTCGCGGCCATCGGCGACGAATTCATATCGGTGCCCGCCATAGTTAAGCGTCTGCGTATTGGGAGAGCCTTCGAAAGCCATGCCAAAATGCCCGAAGACAAGCAGCAGCCCACCGAAAATGATAGCTTTACGTGTACCTATCCAACGGTCCGCCACCAGGCCGCCGATCAGCGGCAGCATGTAGACCAAGGTGGTGTAAGACCCGTACTGGGAATTCGCGCGGTTATCGTCAAAGAGAAAGTGCTGCGTCATGTAGTAGATCAGCAGCGCCCGCATGCCGTAGTAAGAAAATCGTTCCCACATTTCGGCGAAAAAGCAGACAAACAAGCCTTTCGGCTGGTTGCGCATCTGCATAAGAACAGGAATCGCCGTCAGGACCGTGATGATCAGTCCGGCAAAAATAATAAAACTCATTTTGAAGCTCGCAAAGGGAGGTGGCTCGGATCCCCGATTGCGAGGTCGTTGCCTTTTTTACGACAAGACCAGCAATTTAATCACTTGGCAAGCATAACAGTCGCTGCAAATGCGAAATAGTATACGATTTATTGCCTAACTAATAGGCTTCCTGCGCATAGAGCTTGCGGATGTCGCCTTGCCAAACACCATTGTATTTTTCCAGCAGGCGGTCGGCCGGTGTCAGTCCGCTATCGGCGATTTCGAACAGCTCCCCCAGATAGCCGGTCTCATCGACCATGCCGCCAGACAGCCTGTTGCGCCGCTTCAACCCGCCCTTGGCGATTTCGAGCATGTCCATGGTCCAGTTCTTGACCGGGCGACCGGCGATGTCGCCCTTCAGGCCGGTTTTCGCCGCCATGTGACGCAGAGTGTTGTGATCGGCGCTGGTCCAGCCCTTGACCAGGTCCCACGCCGCCTCAAGCGCCGTCTGATCATAGAGCAGGCCCGCCCACAAAGCCGGCAGGGCGCACAGGCGCGACCAGGGTCCGGCGTCGGCGCCGCGCATTTCGAGATACTTCTTGAGACGCACCTCGGGGAACAGAGTGGTCAGATGATCGGCCCAATCGTCCATGGTCGGTAATTCGCCCGGCAAGGCCGGCAGCTCCCCTTTCAGGAAAGCTTTGAAATCCTGGCCCGACGCATCAATGTATCCGCCATTTTCGGGGACATCGCGCTTGACGAAATACATCGGCACATCCAGCGCGTACCGGGCGTAACGTTCGAAGCCGAAACCATCTTCGAACACAAAGTCGAGCATGCCGGTGCGATCGGGGTCCGTGTCGGTCCATACATTGGCGCGGGCGGAAAGAAAGCCGCTCGGCTTGCCTTCGATAAAGGGCGAGTTGGCAAATAGCGCGGTTGCCAGCGGTTGAAGCGCCAGCGACACGCGGAATTTTAACACCATGTCCGCTTCGTCGGCATAGTCGAGATTGGCCTGAACCGTACAGGTACGCAGCATCATGTCGAGACCGAGCTTGCCCTTTTTCGGCATATAGGACCGCATGATGTTGTAGCGCCCCTTCGGCATGACTGGCGTTTCCTCGCGCGTCCACAGGGGCGAGAAACCGACGCCGAGGAAGCCTAGCCCCAATTCCGAAGCCACTGCCTTGACCTCTGCCAGGTGCTGACCGGTCTCGTCGCAAATGTCATGGATGGTTTCGAGCGGCGCGCCGGACAGTTCGAACTGGCCACCTGGCTCAAGGGTAACCGAAGCGCCATTTCGCAGAAGGGCGATCAGTTTGCCCTGCTCACGATAGGGCGTCCAGCCGAACCGTTGCAAACCCGTCAACATGGCCTCAATACCATCGGGTCCGTCATATGCCGGGCGCTTCAGCGTATCGAGATGGAAAGCGAATTTCTCATGCTCAGCGCCGATGCGCCACTTTTCGCGCGGCTTGTTGCCGCTTTCGAAATAGCTGACCAGATCGGAAAATGTGCGGACAGGTTCCGCCTTAGAAGTCTCAGCCACGCGCCCTGCCCTCTCATTTTGCAAGCGTGGCCTATATGGGCCGGGTTTATGTGACTGGCAAGGCTACACTTTAAATTTACCGCCAATCGCCGCAAACCGCCTGGTAAAGCGTAAGTGCCGCAATGGCGGCAGTATCGGCGCGCAGGATGCGCGGTCCGAGGTTGACGGGATGCACGTCGGCGCGCGCGCGAAGGCTTTGACGCTCGCCATCGTCAAAGCCGCCTTCGGGACCGATCAAGATGGCCGCGTTGCCCGTCAATGTTGATAAAACCTCATGCAAGCGCCGTGTCACGCGTTCGGCTTCATGGGTGGTCTCTTCGTCGCCGAACAGGATCGCCTCACATCCCGGCGCGCTCAGGAAGGCATCAAGCCGTATAGGCGCCAGGATCTCCGGCACGTCAAGGCGCTCCGTCTGCTCGGCCGCTTCCTGGGCGATCAGCTTCAACCGCTCAACCTTGGTGTGGTCGGCATTGGACCGTCGCGTGATCAACAGTTGAATCCGCGCGGCGCCCAACTCCGTCGCCTTTTCGACAATGTATTCGAGAGGCGTACGCTTGATGAGGGCGACGGCGAGAGTTGGCCCCAGAGCATGGCCTTGCGGCCGCGTCTGGACCGTCAGCCTGAGCACGACGTGTTTTTTGCCGGCTTCGTGGATCACGGCCAGCCACTCACCGTCACGGCCGTTAAAGACTGACACTTCGTCGCCGACCTGGCGACGCATGACAGACATGAGGTATCGGCTCTGATCGCTATTGAGCGCGATGGCCAGATCGGCGGCGAAGACCGGCATGGGTTCGGAAAGATAGAGACGGATCATATGCCGGGTTTAACGCCGAAACGCCGTCAGACCAAGTCCTATGTCGTAAAAGACATCGAGCGAAAGACCTAAAAAAAGGCCCCGCCGTTTCCGGTGGGGCCTCGGTTGGCGCTATTTCTTTTCGGCCAGGATATCGTCCAGCAGGGCTGGCGTGCCTTCGACCCGTTGCAGTGTCGGATAACGCAGACCGCCCGTGTAATTCACCTTTATGACACGGTAGGTTTCGTCCATCTTGACGATCAGCTCAATCGGCTTACCTGACTTAGCCTCGGTGATCGCGCGCTTCATCACATCGTTGTCATAGGTTCGGCCGTTGATGGCAACCAAGGTATCGCCCGGCGTCAAACCGGCATCGAAGGCCGGGCTGCCCCACAAGACGGACGCCAGGGTGTTATCCTTGTTATTGACCGAAAAGCCGATCGAGTAGTTAAGGTTGGTGACCTTCCTCATGCTTTCGACACCCTTGTACAGGTCACTCGGCGTGTCGGTATAGACCAGCTTGTAGCCGCCGCGCGTAATGCCGTCGAGCGGTGCACCGCCATTATTGGCCTCGCCGTGGCCGTCCAGGCGGGTGCGCAGGAAAGTCGCCCAATCGTAGGGGTAAACGCCGTTGAGCGTTTTAACCACGTCGTCGAAGGTGTAGGTCGCCTCACCCCATTCGCCGTTCTGAATGCCAAAGAAATCATGGGCGAAGACGTCGAGCGATTTCTTGCCCTTGGTCTTTTCGCGGATCAGGGTATCGGCGTCGAGCCAGATCAGCAGGCCTTCGTTATAATAGTCTTCCGAACGCTGGTAAGCGGTCCAGTTTTGCGGCGCACGGGCTGAGATCACCGGATCGTTGGTGGTGTCCTGAAGCGCGCGCCACTTGCGGCCCGGGAGGTTATCGTAGCTGGCCGCCGTCAGGGCCAGATTCTGCAAGGCCAGTTCCTTGGTATTCAGACCCGACCGGGCCGCCAGGACCTGTCCCCAATACTGGGTCTGGCCTTC
The DNA here is from genome assembly GCF_032490435.1 of Asticcacaulis aquihabitans. NCBI lineage: Bacteria > Pseudomonadati > Pseudomonadota > Alphaproteobacteria > Caulobacterales > Caulobacteraceae > Asticcacaulis > Asticcacaulis aquihabitans. The sequence continues at coordinate 129,477 of NZ_JAVGWM010000005.1, read as the reverse complement.
ATAGACCCACAACAGGCTGTTGCGCATTGGGACCTGGAAATTCGGGGTCCACAGATCGGCGCCGCGGCGGAACTTGCCATTCCATGAGTGGGTATATTCGTGCGCCAGAAGATCGCGGCTGTAACTGACCTTGGCTTCAGTCAGGTACTTCTTCTCGACGCGGTTTTCGGAGCTGCGATGGTGTTCCAGACCGATGCCACCCAGTTGGTCAGACGCGGCAACCAGAAAATCGTAATGGTTATAATGGTGAGAGCCGTACAGTTTGTAGGCCTGCTGAACCAGCTTCTTGTGCACATCGATAAAGGCCGGCAGGGCCTCAAGCTGTTCGGGGCTGTCGGCAACGACATTCAAGCGAACCGGCACGGGGCCGCCCGGATCCAGGTCCCAGGTTTTGAAGTAACGACCGGCGAAGATCGGCGAATCGACCAGCGTGTCGTAATCAGTTTCCTTGAACGCGACCGTATTGCCGGTCTTGCTGTCAGTTTCCAGGCCGGTGGCATAGCCCCAGCCGTCGGGGAAGGTCACGGTCGCCTGGATCGGAATACGCTTGGCGTAATAGCCGGCAGGATAGAGGCTGGCAAAATTGAACTGGAGGTTCAGCATGTCCGGAGTCACCACCTGCCGGCCGGCAGCCGCGGTCGTCGGCGCCAGATACTGGAACTCGACATCGACCGCGGTCACCCCTTCTGGCACGTCAATATGGAACGCGGTGACCTCGATCTGGTCGCGCACCCAGGTCAGGGGCTTGCCGTTGGCCGAGACCATCAGGCCCGCGATCTTGCTGATTTCGGAGCGATCGGAATGCTTGCCCGGCAACCACTTCGGCAACATAAGGACCAGATCGCCCGCTTTGCTGACCGGCACGGTTTCCTTGACGCTGAATATCTTGCGATCAATATCGGTGGCGTCAACGCTGACCTTGAGGACGCCCGGATAGGCGATGTCCTGAGGCGGCGCGATCACCGGATCGGGTGGCGCCATCGTCTGGGCACCCGCAGTGTTCGCCATCATGCCAACGCTAAGCGCGATTGCGCTGACAAAACCCAAAACCGTCTTCTTCATGGAACCTATCTCGCTGATACAACCCCGGAACGGCAAACCAAGCCCAGATTGTTACATTTGTAAAGAGCCAAGCCGCCTTATGGAGGCGTAATCCAGCGGCATGCCTCCCAGGCGGTTTATTCCGGAAGCGGAATAAACTCCTGATCGTCGCCGGGTATCTTTGGGAACGCGATGCCGTCCTGGGACTTCCAGTCTGCCTTGGCCTGCTCGATTCGATCCGCGCGCGATGACACAAAGTTCCAGTAGATGTGGCGCTCGGTCAGGGGCTCACCACCGACAATAACAAAATGGCTGTCCTCGACGGCGGTAATGGTGGCGGCCGAACCCGGCGTCAGGACGGCCATCTCGTATGGGTTCAGCCGTTGACCGGCAATCTCGATGGCGCCCGAACACAAGTAGACAGCGCGTTCTTCAACCGCCAGCGGCGTTTCCAGACTCTTGCCCGCCGGCATCTTCATTTCGGCATAGAAGGTCACCGCGTAGGTTTTGACCGGGGACTGCAAGCCGAACGCGCTCCCCATCATGACCCGCACATGCGTGCCGTCTATGTCGGCCTGTGGAATATCGGCCGCGTCATAGTGGAAAAAGGCCGCGTCCACCTCTTCATCGGCTTCCGGCAAGGCCAGCCATAGCTGCAGGCCATCCAGCCGGCGCGGATGCGCGATAGCCTCGGCCTCTTCACGTTCCGAGTGGGTAATGCCCTTGCCGGCTACCATAAGGTTGATATCGCCCGGGACGATCACCGAGCGCGTCCCTAGCGAATCGCGGTGCAGAATCCGCCCTTCAAACAGATAGGTGACCGTGGCCAGGTTGATGTGGGGATGCGGCCGGACGTTAATGCCGATGCCGGGAGCGAATTCGGCCGGCCCCATATGATCGAAGAATATCCACGGCCCGACCATGCGTCGCTTGGCGACAGGCAGGACACGACGGACCTTGAACCCACCCAGATCCTTTTCGCGCGCCGGGATTATCATAGAAATGGCTTGGGACATGTCTGGGGGCAATGTATCGCTCATGGCGGAGTTCCTTGTCAGCGCCGATGTTTGCGGCGGTGTTTCTTTTTCGATTTGGGTGCGTCGGCGGCGGGCGCAGCGGTCACGGCCGGCGCGCTTTGCGCCGATACGGGGGGCGCAGTGAGCAGTTCGACCTGGGTTTGCAAGGGGACGGCGATCTGCGCCACTTCGTCGCGGGCGGTTGCCTTGATGGTATAGATACCGGGTTTATCCTGTGGTTCGAACTGGATCAACACCACCTTTTCGCGGTTGTCGTAAACGGCCTGCCCGTCGCCGATCGGCCCACGACTCCCTGCCAGGTGTCGATAATCGCTGCTGGCGTACAAGGTCCCATCGGGCTGATAGACCTGAACATCATAGGTGACTTCGCCGTTGCCATTCTTGTCGGCTGCAAGACCGGTATAGAGCACCTTTATCGCCAGGACGGCGCCCGGCTCAGCGCGATTGACGCGACTGAGTTGCCGCCCCTCGCCCGACGGCTTGGCGAACTGGGACAACTCCTGCTGGGGGACGACCACCAGCATGGCGGAAAAGCGACCATTGCGGTCAGGGAAGCCTTGCGTCGGATTGTAATCCGTGGTGGTCGTCGTTTGCGGAACCACGATAGCTGGCTTGGCGGCTGGCGGTTTGGCGGCTGGCGCGGCTGCCTGAGCGGTGATGCCAGATATCAGGACCACGTACCCAACTATCATAGCTGCGCTGAAAGTCTTCATTTCGGTGATCCTTTGTCGTCGCCGTTATGTCACGCCGGCAAGGGGCAGACAAGCGCCCCATTCCGGGCTATCGATGGCCGGGCAACGGAGGGAGCAGATGGCGGGCAACAGAATTTCATTCGTCGATGCCTTTCGATTCTGGCTGAAGCTCGGCCTGATCAGTTTTGGTGGACCGGCAGGGCAGATCGCCATCATGCACCAGGAACTCGTCGAAAAACGGCGCTGGCTGTCGGAAAAGCGGTTTTTGCACGCCCTGAGCTATTGCATGGTATTGCCGGGCCCAGAAGCCCAGCAACTGGCGACCTATATCGGCTGGTTGATGCATCGCACACTTGGCGGTGTTGTTGCCGGTCTGCTGTTCATCCTGCCCTCACTCATCCTGCTGATCGCACTGTCATGGGCTTACATGGCCTTTGGCCACGTGCCATGGGTCGGGGGACTTTTCTACGGAGTGAAGCCAGCCGTGACAGCCATCGTGCTTCAGGCGGCTTTGCGCGTGGGGGGGCGGGCGCTAAACCATTGGAGCTTCTGGGTGATCGCCGTAGCGGCATTCTTGGCCCTGGCTGTCTTCCATCTGCCCTTTCCGCTCATCATCGTGACGGCCGCCGCCATCGGCGTGATCGGCGGCCGGCTGGCGCCGGCTCTATTCCGCGGCGCAGGGCACAAGACCACGCAGACGACGCATGCGCCTGCCATAATCGATGACGACACGCCCTCGCCTGCCCATACCAGGTTTCGCTGGCCGCGCCTGATTGGCGTACTCGCAGCCGGCCTTCTGCTATGGGGACTGCCGTTCGGTGCGCTGGGCCTGTGTCTTGGCTGGCAGCACCCAATGACGCTGATGGCGCTGTTTTTCAGCCAGACGGCGCTGCTGACCTTCGGTGGTGCTTATGCGGTCCTGCCCTACATCCAACAGGCGGCTGTGAGCCAATATGGCTGGCTGACAGCGCCCCAGATGATGGATGGGCTGGCGCTCGGGGAAACCACGCCCGGACCGCTAATCATGGTGGTGACGTTTGTTGGGTTCGTCGCCGCTTGGCAAAACGGTTGGTGGCACGGTCACGAAGTTCTGGCCGGCATCGCGGGCGCAGTCATCGTGACGTGGTTTACGTTCCTGCCTTCTTTCGTCTTCATCCTCGCCGGCGGGCCGATTGTCGAATCGAGCCGCGGCGATCTGACCTTTACGGCACCCCTTACCGCCATCACCGCCGCCGTCGTCGGCGTCATCGCCAATCTGGCGGTATTTTTCGCCGGGCACGTCCTTTGGCCAAAAGGGATTGACGCGCCAATCGACGTGGCGGCCCTGATGATAATGATAGCCGCCGCCGTCGCCCTGATCCGCTTCAGGGCCAATATCATGGCCGTTATCGCCGCCTGCGCGATAGTCGGCATGCTGGTAAGTATTTGGCAGTAAGGTCCGGTCATAAAATAAGCCCCGACGGTATCCGCCGGGGCTTCAAGTTCGGGAGTTTCAAGTCAGGAGAAGTCTAAAGTCAGGTACTGGCGTTGTCAGGCACGGCGCCCAATTCGCCGCTCTCACGCGCTTTTTTACCGTACACCAGTTCGAAGACCGGTGATGCCATGACTGTCGTTACAATGGCCATCATAACCAGCATGGCGAACAAAGGCAGGCCGATAATGCCCTTCTGCAGCCCGATATTGATGATGATAAGCTCCATCAGGCCCCGTGAGTTCATCAGGGCCCCGATACCCAATGCCGTGCGGTTGTCTTCGCCGCTAAATCGGGCAGCTGCGTAGCAGGCGCCGAACTTGGCCAGAACCGAAACGACCAGAATGGCGCCTGCGACCATCAGCATGGAGACAGAATTGACCATGTCCATGCGTGTGTTCAAGCCCGAATAGGTGAAGAACATGGGCAGCAGGACGATGACCGCGAACGGCTCGACCTTTGTCTTCAACTCCTCGACGAACTTGCCGCGCGGCATGGCCGTGCCCAGGATAAAGCCGCCGAAGATGGCGTGAATGCCGACCGCATCCATGATGAAGGCTGCGACAAAGAAGCAGATCATGGTGATGGCCAGAACCGTATGGCTCATTTCGCCACGGGCTTCGACAGCGCGGCCGAGCGGCGCCAGCAGCTTCGGGCCAACCAGAATGGCGAACAAGGCAAACGCCAGACCGCCACCGATGGCGAGCACAGCCACGCCCGGACCTGCGCCGAACGTCGCCAGCACGACCGCCAGCACGCACCAGGACACCGCGTCATCGAAGGCGCCAGCCGTCAGGGACAAGGTACCGAGCGACGAATTGGCCAGACCGCGTTCATTGATGATGCGAGCCAGCATAGGAAAGGCCGTAAGCGCGATACACGCCGCCATGAAAAGCGTGGCGTTAAACCGAGAAATGCCGTCTGCGAACAGCCCCGGGATAGTCAGCAGCCAGGGCGTGATCAATATCGCCAGCAAGGCCGGCGCGGTGATCCCGGCCAGAGAGACCGCAAACGCGCTCTTGCCCTTGGATTTGAAATGATCGGCGCGGAACGAAGTCCCCACCATGAACATGTACAAACCGACGCCGAACTGGGCGCCTGTGTAGAGAACGTTTTTCATTTCCTTGGGGAAGATGGCGCCCTGTATTTCCGGAAAGAACAAGCCAAACAGGGAAGGCCCGAGGATCACACCCGCGATCATTTCGCCAACCACCTGGGGCTGACCCAGAAATTTTTGCCCGATCCAGCCAACGACTCGACAGGTGACAATGATAACGGCCAGTTGCAGAAAAAAGTGAATGGAATAGTCGCTGGGCGCATAGGCCTTGGTTATGCCATCCGCGCCAACCGCGCCGTGAGGCGACAGAACATTGGTCACTTCGTGGATGACGCTTTGCCATATGTCCATGGCCATGAGATCGAGGATCATTGCGTTTCCCTGGATTATTAGATGTCTTGTCCGGTGGACATTTCGCCCCACCGAAGGCAAGACATCTCATAAATCCACGTTACGTCAATCAAAAAAAGATCGACAAGTCCTTTATTTTATTGAAAAAATGTTTTGTGTCACATTCAACACAATGTAGAAACAATTCTACATTTTTAAACAATCGCCTGTAGCAACGTAGTTCCGTCTTGCCGATGCGGACGTCGCATTCTATGGTAGCAAAAATACTGACGGGGCGCCCATGACGACGATTAGCAGCCGTGATTTCAACCAGGATGTTGGTCGTGCGAAGCGGCTGGCCCGTCAGGAACCGGTTTTCATCACCGATCGCGGCCGCCCATCCCACGTACTGATGAGCTTTGAGGCGTTTCGCCAGATAAGCGGCCAGACTGAGAACATCGTCGACCTGCTGGCCATGCCGGACAACGAGATCGACTTGGATGCTCCCCCGGCGGACGCCGGCTGGGATCGCACTGAAGCCATGGATGACGGGGAGAACTGATGTATCTGCTCGATACGGCCGTCATCAGCGAATTGCGCAAGGCAAAATCCGGCCGCTGCGACGCCAATGTCATGCGCTGGGCCGCCGGCGTGGCGCGGCAGAACCTGTACATGTCCGCCATCGGCTTGCTTGAACTGGAAAACAGCGTGGCGAAGATAGAACGCAAGGATCGCGGCCAGGGCGCGCCCCTACGAGCCTGGCTGGACGATCAGGTCATGAAGGCCTTCGAGGGACGTATCCTGGCGATCGATTCCGCCGTCGTCAAAAAGCGCGCAGCCCTGCCTGAGTTCCGGTCTGATCGTGACGCGTTGCTGGCAGCCACTGCCCAAGTGCATGGCCTCACGCTCGTGACCCGTAATGTTACTGTTTTCAAGACGACCAAAATCAAACTATTTAACCCCTGGGGTTATACCCCAGAAGAAGATGTTGTTGGCGATGACGCCGACTGGCAACAAGTGGCCAAGACGGGCTCACAGTGGCTCAAGAGCCTGTTCCTTAGATAAGACCGCGAATAAGATTGGGATAAGACTGGTTTAGCGCCGCTAATCAATTTACATTAGAATTATAAGCTTTAAACACCATTGACGCGCTTTTGATTAAACACTACTCATTGAGTGTAGATTAAACGGCGCTTACGGAGAGGCAACGCATGCTATCCATGAAAGCCAAATACGCACTAAAGGCGCTTATTCACATGGCACAAATGGACAAACCCATGCTGCCCAGCAAACAGATCGCCGAGGCAGCGGACATTCCGCAAAAATTCCTCGACAACATTCTTCAAGAGCTGCGCCAGAACGGAATCGTCGACTCCAAGCGTGGTATCTTCGGGGGCTATTTCCTGGCCAAAAGCGCCAGCGAGATTTTTCTGGGGGACATTATACGCATTATTGACGGCCCGTTGGCGCCCATCCGTTGCGCCAGCCTGACCGCCTACCAAAAATGCGAAGACTGCCGCGACGAAGCGGCCTGTCAATTGCGCCACCTGATGCTCGACGTTCGTAACGCCATGTCTGGCGTGCTGGACAACCGATGTTTGCAAGACCTCGTGCGTAACCCTGCCCTGACTGCGTAAGCTTGCCTGACCTGGCTCAGGACCGCCTAGTCAAACCTTATTCCAATTTCAGTGTCTTATCAGACGAGGATCACCATGAGTGTACCGTCCAGCCCCTCCGTGCGCCAAAATTCCGGCTTTTCCGGCCATACAACTCACCAGGACCTGACCGAAATCGAACGGCAGATATTGGCCAGCCTGCAACAGATCCGCTTCGGATCGCTCGAAATCATCATCCATGATTCCCGCGTGGTCCAGATCGAACGCAGTGAAAAACTGCGCTTCGACGCCAAGGGCAAGCCCCTGAACGAAAGCCTGTCCTAGTTCTTCAAGCGTACACACAAAACCATCCATAAAAATATAATTTCGCTCACCGGACCACCGGAAGTGATGCACCCGACACAGGAGTCATCCTCTATGCGAACCTCTACCTCTCTCGTCAGCCTCGGCGCTGTTGCCGCCGCCCTGACCTTGGTGGCCGCTCCCGCCGTTTACGCGCAGGACGCCACTCAAACCACCGACGCCGCTCCTCTCACCACGGACGAGCGTATTTCTCGCCTGGAGCAGGAGTTGGATACACTTAAGCGCCAGCGTGAACTTGATCAGGAACTGACCACCGCGGCCGCCGCTAAGACGCCCACGGCCGTGCTAGACAAGAAGGGGCTTCTGTTCACCTCGGCCGATGGCAAATATGCGTTTGGCATCAACGCACAGGTCAATATTGACGCCCACTCGTGGGGCAATGACGGCGGCACGCTTCAGGACGAAGTCGTGGCCCGCCTGATCCGCCCGACCTTCTCGGGTAAGGCTGGCAATGCCTCATTCCGCATCACACCGGAATTCGGCGGCAGCTCCTCGGCCGCCGCGTCTATCGTCGACACCTATATCGACTACAAGTTCTCAGACGCCGTGCAATTGCGCGCCGGTAAGTTCAAGTCGCCGCTGGGTCTGGAACGCCTGCAATCCGATGCCGATGTCATCTGGACCGAACGCGGCCATTCGACCAACCTTGTGCCCAATCGCGACGTCGGGTACCAGGTATTTGGCACCTTCCTCGACAATACGCTGGAATATCAGGTCGGTCTGTTTGACGGCGCCACTGACAATGCGAACCTGAATAATGACATCGATAACCACAAGGATGTCGCGTACCGTGTCTTCGCCCAGCCATTCGCCAATTCAAGCGTCGTCTGGCTTCAGGGCCTCGGCATCGGCTATGCTGGCTCGGACGGCAAGCACATCGGCAACACGACAAACACACAATTGGCCAGCTATCGCACGCCCGGCCAGCAGACCTTCTTCCGCTACAATACGGGCGTCTATTCGGCCGGAAAGCAAACGCGCTCCAACCCGCAGGCCTGGTTCTATCTCAACAATTTCGGCCTGCTAGTCGACTACGTGACGAGCCAACAGGAAGTTCAACTCGGCACCGCCCACGCCAAGCTTGAGAATTCCGCGCTCGACGTATCGGGCTCCTGGGTCCTGACAGGCGAAAGCGTATCCTACAAGGGTGGCGTCAAGCCCGCCAACGAATTCAACTGGAAAAAGGGTACCTGGGGCGCCGTCGAACTGACCGCGCGCTATGGCTATACCGACATCGACAACGCGGCCTTTACCAGTGGCTTCGCCTCCCTGACCTCCTCGGCGTCTAAGGCGACCTCTACCGGCCTCGGTATCGGCTGGTACTGGAACGAGAACATCAAGCTGGTCGCCGATTGGGATCAGACCAAGTTCGATCGCGGCGCAGCCGGCACAGCCGACCGCCGTACCGAGAACTTCGCCTCCGGCCGCTTCCAGTTCCGCTACTGATCGCTTTTTTATTCCAGATACGGCACGCTGGCCGGACTTCGAGTTCGGCCAGATCCTGACAAGACCCTGACAAAAGGAACAGACACATGTCTTCCAACGATCTCACCAAAGGTTTTCAGCGCCGGCAACTGCTGAGCGGACTGGCCGGGGGCGCCGCCCTTCTAGCCACGGGCTTCAGCCTTCCGACGCTTGCCGCCGGAAAGACCCGCGAACTGCTCAATGTCTCATACGATCCGACCCGAGAGCTTTACGTCGCTTATAACCAAGCCTTCGCCAAGCATTGGAAGGCCACGACTGGCGAAGATATCGTCATCCGCCAAAGCCACGGTGGCTCGGGTGCCCAGGCCCGCTCCGTCATCGACGGCAGCCCGGCAGATGTCGTCACGCTTGCCCTTGCCGCCGATATTGACAGCATTTCATCCAAGGCCGGCCTGCTGCCCGCCAACTGGCAGACCCGCTTCCCCAAGAACTCGACACCCTACGCCTCGACCATCGTGTTTCTTGTCCGCAAGGGTAACCCGAAAAAAATCAAGGACTGGGACGACCTGATCCGCCTCGATGTCTCGGTTATCACGCCAAACCCCAAGACATCTGGTGGCGCCCGCTGGAACTACCTGGCCGCCTACGCCTATGCCAAGAAGCGCTGGGGGACCGACGCCCTGGCCAAGGAGTTCCTGGGCAACCTGTTCCGCCGTGTGCCCGTGCTTGACACCGGCGCGCGCGGTTCGACTGTCACCTTCGTTGAACGCGGCGTTGGCGACGTGCTGATCGCCTGGGAAAACGAGGCCTGGCTGGCCCAAAACCAGCTCGGCAAGGGCAAGTTCGAAATCGTCTATCCGTCGATTTCCATCCTGGCCGAACCGCCGGTCGCCGTCGTGGATAAGAACGCGAACAAGAAGGGCAACCTGGCCGCTGCCAAGGAATATCTGAACTATCTCTACAGCGACGAAGCCCAGGACATCATCGCCCAGAACTACTACCGCCCGTCTAACCCGGCCGTGCTGGCGAAATATGCCAGCCGCTTCCCAAGCATCCCTTTGGTCACGATCAATGACTTTGGCGGCTGGAAAAAGGTGCAGTCGGAACAGTTCGACTACGGTGGTGTGTTCGACCAGATCACCAAGAAGTAAGCCGTATGCGCCGCCGCCCGCGACCGGGCGGCGGCGATCATCGCATTTCCTCCCTTAATGGCCCGTCCGGCGGCGTGGTCGATATCGCGCGCCGGTCCTGGCAAGGACACCTCAATGCAAAGACGCTCATTTCTGACAACGGCCGTCGCCGGTGCGGCGCTGCTGGCCGCGGGAAAGACATCCGCCGTACTGGCCGCTGGCAAACCCCTCGAACTGCTCAACGTCTCCTATGATCCGACCCGCGAACTCTACGTCGAGTATAACGCCGCCTTCGCCAAATATTGGAAAGGCAAGACCGGGCAGGATGTGACGATACGTCAAAGCCACGGCGGGTCGGGTGCCCAGGCGCGTTCCGTCATCGAAGGCAGCCCCGCCGATGTCGTTACCCTGGCCCTGTCCGACGACATCGACCAGATTTCCGCCAAATCCGGCCTCTTGCCCGCCAACTGGCAAGGCCGCTTCCCGCGCAATTCCTCGCCCTATACCTCGACCATCGTCCTGCTGGTGCGTAAGGGTAATCCGAAGAATATCAACGACTGGGGTGACCTGGCGCGACCGGGCGTCGGCGTCATCACGCCAAACCCGAAGACGGGTGGTGGTGCGCGCTGGAACTATCTGGCTGCCTATGCCTGGGCGCTTAAGGCCTACGGCAATGACAAAACCAAAGCCCAGGACTTCGTCAAAAAGGTCTATGCTAATGTCAAGGTGCTCGACACCGGGGCGCGCGGTTCGACGACCACCTTCGTGGAGCGCGGCATCGGCGACGTGCTGATCGCCTGGGAAAACGAAGCCCTGTTGACCCAGGCCAAACTCGGCAAGGGCAAGTTCGAGATCGTCGTGCCGTCCCTGTCGATTCTAGCCGAACCTTCGGTCGCCGTTGTCGACAAGAACGCCCAGAAACATGGCACTCTGGCCGTGGCACGTGAGTATCTGAGCTACCTGTATAGTGCCGAAGGCCAGGCGATCGTTGGCAAGAACTTCTATCGCCCCGGCGATCCCGCCATAGCCGCGAAATATGCCGACCAGTTCCTGAAGATCAACCTGGTCACCATTCGTGATTTCGGTGGCTGGAAAAAAGTCCAGGCCGAACATTTCGCCTATGGCGGCGTATTCGATCAGATCACCAAAAGGTAACACACCGGCGACCGAAGGTCACGAGACCGCGATTTGCCAACCGGCGCCGCCTGCGCATAGATACAGAGGCGCCGGTACCGCTCTAACCCCCAAACAGAGGCGATACGATGACGGGACAACCCGACACCGCAGCGACTGAACCGGTCATACCCGACCACTTCCAGGCGCCCCACCCGGCGAAGGGCACGACCCGTGTGCTGCCCGGTTTCAAGATCACACTGGGCCTGACCCTTTTTTATCTGAGCGCCATTGTCATCATCCCCCTGATCGCGCTGGTCGCGCGGCCATGGGAACACGGCTGGCAGGGTTTTCAATTTGTCCTGACCGACACGCGCGTCCTCCATGCGCTGTATCTCAGCTTCATAACCGCCCTGGCCGCGGCCGTGGTCAACGCCTTTGCGGGCCTGGCCGTCGCCTGGGTTTTGACACGCTATAATTTTCCTGGCCGAAAGCTGCTGGACGCCCTGATCGACCTGCCGTTCGCTCTGCCGACCGCCGTCGCGGGGATTGCATTGTCCAGTCTTTACGCCTCCAATGGCTGGATCGGCTCGATCACAGAGCCTCTGGGCCTGAAAATCGCATACACGCCCATCGGTATTTTTCTGGCCCTGACCTTTATTGGCCTGCCATTCGTCGTGCGTAGCGTTCAGCCCGTACTGGCCGAATTCGAGGCGGAAGTTGAGGAAGCCGCCGAAACCCTCGGCGCCACGGACTTCCAGACCGCCTTCCGCGTCATTCTGCCCGCCCTGATGCCGTCGCTGGTCACCGGCTTTTCGCTGGCCCTGGCGCGCGGCGTCGGCGAATACGGCTCCGTTATCTTCATTGCCGGCAACATGCCCTACGTATCGGAAATTGCGCCCCTGCTGATCGTAATCAAGCTACAGGAATTCGACTATGCCGGCGCAGCCTCCGTTGGCGTTATCATGCTGGCCATGTCGCTCGCCATCCTTCTGGTGCTGAACCTTACCCAGCGCTTCTTTGCCAATGTCGGGAGCGCCAAATGACCGCCAGAGCCGCCAAAGCCCCGAAAACCGCCGCCGGGTTCGCCCTGCTCGCCTTTACGCTTTTGTGGATGGGCTTCATTATCCTTCTGCCGCTTGTCAACGTGCTGGTGACCGCCTTCTCGCAAGGCATCAAACCGTACCTGGCCGCCCTCGATACGCCGGACGCCCATGCCGCAATCTGGCTGACCCTGCTGGTTTCCGCCATAGCCGTTCCGCTCAATGCGGTCTTCGGTATCTGCGCCGCCTGGTGCATTACCCGCTTCGAATTCAAGGGCAAAAGCCTGCTTCTTTCCATCCTTGACCTGCCGTTTTCCATCTCGCCGGTTATTTCCGGCCTGGTGTGGATATTGCTGTTCGGGGCGCAGGGCTGGTTCGGCTTTCTGCTGCGCGATCACGACATAAAGATTGTGTTCGCCCTGCCCGGCCTGGTATTGGCAACCGTACTTGTCACCCTGCCCTTCATCGCCCGCGAACTGATCCCGCTTATGGAGGATCAGGGAACGGACGAAGAAGTCGCCGCCCGGACCCTCGGGGCACGCGGCTGGGACATCTTTTTCCGCGTCACTCTGCCCAATATCAAATGGGCGCTGCTTTACGGCGTACTCTTGTGTACCGCGCGGGCCATGGGTGAATTCGGCGCCGTGTCCGTCGTGTCCGGTCATATTCGCGGCCTTACTGATACGCTGCCGCTCTATATCGAAATCACCTACAATCAGTATGACACCATCGGCGCCTTTGCGGCGGCGTCCATTCTGGCGGGTCTCGCCATAGTCACGCTCGTCCTCAAAACCATTCTGGAATGGCGCTTTGCCGGCGAGCTTGCCGCCGCCCGTCGACACTAGGAAACAGTTTCATGTCGCTCATCATCAAGAACATCAACAAGACCTTCACCAACTTTCCCGCCCTGCGCGACGTCACGTTCGAAGCCAAATCAGGCGAATTCATCGCCTTGCTCGGCCCCTCGGGGTCTGGCAAGACGACCCTGCTTCGGCTCTTGGCCGGACTGGATACCCCGAATACGGGCGAGATCAGCTTCGAAGGCGAGAACTACCTTAAGCTCAATCCGCGCGACCGCCGCGTCGGCATGGTGTTCCAATCCTACGCCCTGTTCCGCCACATGACGGTGGCGCAAAACATCGCCTTCGGGCTCAATGTCCGCCCGGCAAAGGAACGGCCCTCCAAGTCGGAGATCAAGGCGACCGTCGAGCGCCTCCTCAAGCTCATCCAGCTTGAAGATCTCGGCAAGCGTTATCCCAGCCAACTGTCGGGCGGCCAGCGTCAGCGCGTCGCCCTGGCCCGCGCGCTTGCCATCAATCCCCGCCTGCTTCTGCTCGACGAACCGTTCGGCGCGCTGGATGCGCTGGTGCGCAAGGACCTGCGCCGCTGGCTTAAGCGCATCCACCACGAAACGGGCGTCACAACCATATTCGTGACGCATGATCAGGAAGAGGCTTTGGACCTGGCCGATCGCGTCGTCGTGCTGAAGGCCGGCAAGGTGGAGCAGATCGGAACGCCGCTCGACATCCACTCCAATCCGAAATCGGCCTTTGTCTTTGACTTCCTTGGCTCAGCCAACAAGGCACAGGGCTCCGTAAAGAGTGGCGTCGCTCAATTCGATGGCTTTTCCGCTCCAGTCATCGGCGCGGCCAACGATGGCGACTATGTCCTGCGCTTCCGTCCCTATGAAGCGCAATTGTCGCGCGGTGGTCCTGGGCTTCCCGTCACCGTCACCGCCGTCCTGCCTGCCGGCAGTACACTGCGGCTGGAACTGACCGGGGCCGATGGCGCACTGTTCGAGACCCAGCATCCGCATGGCAGCGAGGCGCAGGGCTTTGAGGTCGGCGACACCTTGCGCCTCAAACCGGAACGCGTTTACGCCTACGCCTGATTTTTTTGGCCAAGTCCCGGCCGGTATCTGCCCGCCGGGATTAATCCGTATGCTGTGTATTGGCGTATAAAAAACCTACATATTTTCGCAAGATAGCCAAACACGAATTTCAAAACATAAAATCAATCTTGTACTTTCAAGGACTTACAACCCGGCGTCAGTCATAAAACTGTCATAAAAACAAATCGACTCTTGCCTGCTCTCCTGTCAAAGAGGCGCCAATTCGTTTCCAGCGGCGCCAATAGTTCAGGAGAGCCCTCATGTTCGATGCGTCCGCCGAGTTCAGAAAGTCCGAGCCTGTGGTCACCCCACCTGAACCGCGCAAGTCACGCCTGTCGCCCTCTCTGTTATTTATCATCCCCATCCTGCTGGGTCTGCTCTATGTCGGTTTCTGCGTGCATGAAGACGCCCTGGCCATTGGCCAGCCGATTGCCGTCGGCGCCTTCCTGTTCCTGGGCCTGGCCCTGCTGATCGCTTTCGGCTTCGAATTCGTAAACGGGTTTCACGATACGGCCAATGCGGTGGCGACCGTGATATACACCCATTCCATGAAGCCGCTGACGGCGGTGATCTGGTCGGGCGTATTCAACTTCCTGGGCGTCCTGGCCTCCACCGGCGCGGTTGCTTATGGCATCGTGCTGCTGCTGCCCGTCGAGTTGATCCTTCAGGTCGGCACGGGCGCCGGTTACGCCATGATCTTCGCCCTGCTGATCTCCGCCATCATCTGGAACCTTGGCACCTGGATGCTGGGCATCCCCAATTCCTCGTCCCACGCCCTGATCGGCTCAATCATGGGGGTGGGTATCGCCAACCAGCTCATGACCTCGGCGGTCAACGCCACGTCCGGGATTGACTGGACCCAGGCGGCCAAGATCGGCAAGGCCTTGATCTTTTCGCCCCTTATCGGCTTTGTCGCCGCCGGCCTACTGTTGTTCGCCATGAAGCTTCTGATCCGCAATCCGAAACTGTATGAAGCGCCGGTTGGCGAAGCCCCGCCGCCCCTGTGGATTCGCGCCACGCTGATCGCCGCCTGCACGGGCGTGTCCTTCGCCCACGGTGGTAATGACGGCCAAAAAGGCATGGGCCTGATCATGATCATCCTGATCGGCGTCGCCCCCGCGACCTATGCGCTGAACCGCGCCCTGCCCGACGCGCATCAACCGGCCTATATCGCCACGCTTCAGGCCGGCGAAGCCGCCTTTGCGGCCCATGCCAACGGCGCCACGGTCCCGACCCTCGACATTGCCCGCAGCGCCGTAAACGCCGCCGTGCGCGCTCGAAAGATCGATACCCCGGACCTGTATGCCGCTCTGGCCATGATGACGAACCGCATCGAAACCGAGATCACGGCCCACGGCGCGATCCGCAACGTCCCGGCCGCCGACATGTCGCAGCTTCGCAATGACATGTATCTGGTCAATGGCGCGGTCGGCATCCTGAAATCGGCCAAGACCGGCGCCCCCGAAGCCGAAACCAAGGCTATCGACGGCCTGCAAAAGACGCTCAACGACATGACGCGCTATATTCCCGATTGGGTTAAGGTGGCCACCGCCCTGGCGCTTGGTCTCGGCACTATGGTTGGCTGGCGGCGGATTGTCGTCACGGTTGGCGAAAAGATCGGCAATTCTAAGATGACCTATGGCCAGGGCGCGGCCGCCGGCATCGTGGCGGCCGTTACTATCTTCGCCGCCGAACGTCTGGGCCTGCCCGTCTCCACCACCCACATCCTGTCCGGCGGCGTAGCGGGAACAATGACAGCCAACCGGTCAGGCCTGCAATGGAGTACGATCCGTGGCATCGCCATGGCCTGGGTACTGACCTTGCCCGCAACCATAGTTATCGCCGGCGCACTCTACTTCGTGCTGCGCCAGGTCCTTTAAAAACTCATAAAAAACATTAGCTAATGACAGTTTAAGGATAAGCCTTCACGTTTTGAAACCCTTAAGACTCTAACATCGGTTGTGGTCCAGCGTTTTCCGGACGGTCGTACCAGATGATAGGAGTCACTCCATGTCCCCTGCCCAGTCACTCGAAAAGACCATCAATGTTGCCCAGGCCCTGACGGCCCAGCTTCATGTTACCGAAGAAGCAATCGACACCGCGCTCAGCGAAGCGGCGCACCTGATCGAAGCCTATGTCGCGTCACGCCGCGCCATCCAGGTATCTACCGCGATCACCATCGACGTGCATGACCACACGCTGAAAGCCATGACGGCGCTGAACCAGGCGCAACATCATATGGCGGCCGCCCATTCTTCCCTTACCCGTGTCCAGAAACGGGTCGGACTGGCGCCCGATGCCATCATTCCGCCCTATGACAAGCCGGAGGACGACAAGACCAAACCCAAGCCGGCAGGGCGCTTGCTGCCCGCCGATTCCCTAGGCCTGGCCGCGCCCTAGCTTTTTCTTGCGGAGCTTCCCGTTCCCTGTATTAGTGTATGTCTGGGCGAAATCGCACGGATCTGGGGAACGGGACGATATGTTACAGTCGGTGGCTACTCAGGTCGGCGCGGCAGCCATTCTGATTGTATGCCTGTCCGCGCTGATTTTCGGCGCGTGGCGTGAAAAATACGCGTCCTTCTTCTATCTGTCAGCCTATGCCCTGACCCTGGGGTTTGGCCTGATTTCAGAACAGGACCGTCCGCTTTATCTGCTTCTGGTTGATCTGCTGTGCGTTCAGGGCTTTGTCGTTGTCGGCTGGAAATCCCCGCATCCCTGGCCGCGGTGGGCGCTGGCCGGACAAGTCATCTGCATGGCGGCGGCTCTGGCCCATTTGTCCGGCCTGGGTATTGGCATCAAGACCTTCTGGACCATCGAAACCATCGGAGGCTGGGCCGTGCTCCTGGCGCTTCTGGTCGGCACCATCGCCGCCGTCCAAGCCCGCCGCATCGCGGCTAGGGGATAGGTGCGGCAATCGATTAGACTTTCTGCCAGACGCACTTCCTTTCGCGCAGCAAAAAGGCCCGCCCCGTCGGGCGAGTCTTTTAATTTTGATGGCGGAGACGCAGGGATTCGAACCCTGGGTACCCTTTTGGGGGTACGCTCATTTAGCAAACGAGTGCCTTCAGCCTCTCGGCCACGTCTCCGTTATGGGTGAGTTAGCGTATTCATTTTTAAAAGGCAACGGTTTAGGCGAAAATTGCACAGGTTTTGACAGCAAGCCTGTGGCGACGCGTGGCCCGGCTCTTGCAACACCCCTTTCCAAAACAAGGAGAGGTGCCGAAATGAGCGAGCTAACCTACGACGTCCGCGCCCAGCGCCGGACCTGGACCGAAACCGCCCTGGGCGTTGTCCTGCTGCCCGTCGCCTTGGTTATCCTGGCGGGCATGGCGATCCGAGAATACCTGTAGGCTTAAAAATTCAGCAAAAACCGGCCGCCGTTAACGGTAGCCTAAGCGCAATCGCCTAGTTTGCCTCTCCAGGTTTAGAAAAAGCCACAAGGTCATGAACGCCCCCCTGTCCCGCTCCACGCTGACTGACGCCGTCTATGTCGACCCCAAGGCCGCGCGGCCCGAGGATCGGCGCGGTCCTTTCCGTCCGGAACGGCTTATTTCGGCACGGGAACGACGCAGCGGCGAGATGTTCGTTCGTCTGTTCCGCTCCATCGACCTGATCGCCCTTATCGCTTTCGCCCTATCGTCGGCCAAATCCGTCGCACCATACGGTTTCTCTATTGCCCCGCTTGGCAATATCTTTCCCTTCATCGCCGCAACCAGCGCACTTTACTGGATGCTCGAAGCCGGCGGGTTGTACCGATTCGGCCGCAGAGGCCGGGTCTGGAAGCAAATGCTGAAGCTGGTGTGCGTTTTCACCGCCGCCTACGTCATCGCTGCTTTTTTTGCGCAATTCTCAGTAAACGACTATGCCGTAGATACGGCCATACGCGTCTGGGCCATGGTGAGTCTGTGCTTCTTCGCGCTGCTACACCTGTTATGGTGGAGCCTCATCGATCGCTGGCGCCGTCAGGGCAAGCTTATTCCATCGATTGTGATTGTCGGCGCGACCCGGCATGCCGAAAAGCTGGTCGATGCGGCGATCGCTGAACGCCATGTCAACATCCTGGGCATATTCGACGACCGGTTGGCGCGCAACCCGTCGGCCATCGCCGGCGTGCCTGTGCTGGGCGACGTGCAATCCCTGCTCAGCCACAAGATCACGCCCTATGTCGATCAAATCGTCGTGGCGCTGGACACCTCCGCCAAGGCACGCGTCAAGGCCACGGTCGAAAAGTTGCGCAGCCTGCCCAATGAAGTCTCTCTGTTCATTGATGTCGATATGGACAGCCCCACCGCGCGCCAAGCCGCATGGTCGCGTGTTGCCGATATTCCCCTCGCCCGCGTCTCCGGCATCTCCGAAGATGAGCGCAGGGCCATGCTCAAGCGCGCTCAGGACCTGATCATCGGCACGCTGGCCCTGATCATCTTCGCGCCGCTGATGCTGGTGGTTGCCGCACTGATCAAACTGGACAGCCCCGGTCCCGTCTTCTTTCGGCAACGCCGCCACGGCTTCAACAACGAAGCCATCATGGTGTGGAAGTTCCGCTCCATGTACACGCATCTGACCGATCATACGGCTGCCCAGCAGGTGACCAAGGGCGATCCGCGCGTTACCCGCATCGGCCGGTTTATTCGCAAGACGAGCATCGACGAATTACCGCAACTCTTCAACGTCCTGGCCGGGGAAATGTCTCTGGTCGGTCCGCGTCCCCACGCCATCGGCATGAAAACCGGTCCCGATGAAAGCGCGCGCCTGGTCGCCGAATACGCCTGGCGGCACCGCATGAAGCCGGGCGTTACCGGCTGGGCCGCCATTAAGGGGTCACGCGGGCCGCTCGACAATGCCGATGACGTGCGCCGCCGTATCGCGCTCGACGTCGAATATATCGAACGCCATTCGCTGTGGTTCGACCTCTACATCATGGCCATGACCATTCCGTGCCTGGCTGGTGACGTGAAGACGGTCAGATGATGCCTGAAACCACACCGAGAAAGCGGGAATCGTAAACATGTTCGTTCGCGGCCTGCTCGGCTACCTGCCCGCCAATATCCTGCAAGGCCTGATCGGCTTTGCGACCCTCATGGTGTTCACGCGCGTGCTGACGCCCGACGAGTATGGCCAGTACGCCATGGCGTTCGGGATTTCCAGCCTGGCCCAGACCGTGTTCTTTACCTGGATCGAAGCCGCCATGGCGCGCTTCTATCCGTCGGAAGCCCGTACTGATATCACGGCCCCCCAACTCTATGGCACGGTCTATCGCCTGTTTGCCGCGGCGATGGCGGTCTTCGCCATTGTCTGCGCGCTAGGCCTCTGGCTGTGGCCGATGGAAGGCGCGTTGAAAATGGCCATGGGCCTGAGCCTCGGCTGCGTCGTCTTTCGCTCGCTGGTCAAACTGGTCCAGGAACAACGCCGATCCGAAGGGCGCGTCGGTGCCGCCTCGATCCTCGACATGGTTCAGACGGCGGGCGGCTTTGGACTTGGGGTGCTGTGCGCCGTGATGGGCCTGGGGGGCGCGTCCCCCATTGTCGGCGGCGGACTGATCGCCCTTATGTGCCTGCCCTTCATCGTCCGCGAAGACTGGGGCCGCGCCCTCAAAGGTACGTTCAGCGTCGAAAAAGCCAAACTGTACGCCCATTACGGCTTTCCGGTTTCGGCCAGCCTGATCCTGACCCTTGCGCTCTATACGGTCGACCGCTTTCTGATTGCCTATTTCCTAAATGATGCCGAGGCCGGCGCCTACCATGCCGGCTTTTCCCTGGCCTCGCGCATACTCGACGTCCTGTTCATCTGGTTCGGCGCCGCAGGTGGACCGGCCATGGTGAACGCCCTGGAACATGAAGGCGAAGCGGGCCTGCGCGCCAATGCCCGCCTTCAGATCCGCACCATGGCGTTTGTCCTGTTTCCAGCTGTCGGCGGCCTGATCATGGTGGCCCCGGCGCTGGGCACCCTCCTGATTGGCGAAGGCCTGCGCCAGCAAGCCTTGCTCGTTACGCCGCTGATCAGCCTGGGGGCCCTGTTTTCCGGCCTGAATACCTATTATTTCCTCCAAGCCTTCACCCTGTCGAAGCGGACCCGCCTGCTGGTGGTCGCCATGGCCATTCCTGCCGTAAGCAATATCGCCTTGAACATTCTGCTCATCCCCATGTTCGGCCTGATCGGGGCGGCGCTGGCGTCTTGCCTCAGCTTTGGCCTTGGCATGATCGGCGCCTGGCTGCTCGGCCTCGACACCCTTCCCCTGCCTGTTCCTGCCGCTGACCTGGCCAAGACGGCCGGCTGCGTCGCCGTGATGATGGCGGTTGTCGCCCTGATCCCGCATTTCGACATAGCCGTCGTTGAACTGATCCTGAAGGGAACAACCGGCATATTGGTCTATGGCATCCTCGCCTGGTGGCTTGACCTCAACGATATCCGCGAACCCGCGCAAAAGGTTTTCACGCGCCTACGCCAACGGGTGGCCGCATGAGCCTGCCGTCTCCGTTCAGAAACGCCGCCTTCTCCGCCGTAACGCCCCGCCTGTCGGTACTGATCCCGTTTTATCGGGAATCACCGCTCGACCTGCTGCGCGCCTTACAGAGCCGCGATCCGTCCGCCCTGGAAATCATTCTGATCGACGATGGCTCAGCCATGCCGGACCTGACCAATTCCGTCAGCGCCTTTATCGCCCAAAGCCCGCTGGCTTGCGAACTGATCACGCTAAAGGTCAATGAAGGCCGCGCGTGCGGGCGTAACCGCCTGACCACGGCGGCGCGGGGCGACTATTACCTGTTTCTCGATTCCGACATGCTGCCGGACGACACGGCCTTCCTCGACCGCTGGCTGGCGCAGGCCGACGGCCACACTACCGTCGTCTTCGGGGGCTTTTCCCTTCGTCAGGCCCCAGACACGCCCGCCTTCGCCATCCATAAGCTAATGGCTGGCCACAGCGACTGCCTGTCGGCCGCCGAGCGCGCCGAACAGCCGGAAAAGTACGTCTTCACATCAAACCTTCTGGTCCGTCGCGACGTGTTCGCTGCCGAAGCGTTCGACGGCACCTTCACCGGCTGGGGGTGGGAAGATACCGAGTGGGGCATGCGTGTGGCCGCCCGATACGGTGTCGGTCATATCGACAATACCGCGACGCACATGGGGCTGGATACGCCGGAAACCCTGGCGCGCAAATACGAACAATCCGTAGCGAACTTCGCCCGTGTCATCGCCCGCCATCCGCACGTGATATCTCAATATCCAAGCTACAAAATCGCGAAACTATTGAAGAAAATTCCCGGACTTAATGTGTTGCGTCCGTTGATCAAGGCCGTCGGCCTGTCGTCGCTGGCGCCTTTGAAACTGCGCGCCTTTTCCCTGCGCTTATACCGCGCTGCCCTCTACGCCCAGGTGGTCTGAATGGATACGCCCTACACCGCCGATCGCTCCCTCTACGGCAAACTGCGCCGACGCCTGGCGCGGGTCGTCCATGCGCGGCCGGCGCAACTCAATCTGACGCGCCCTTTGCTGACCGTGTCGTTCGACGACGCCCCATCGTCTGCGGCCGACGCCGGCGCGGCCATATTGGAACGTCACGGCGCACGCGGCACATGGTTCATTTCCGCTGGACTGATGGGTCAGCACAGCCATCTCGGCACCTTTGCGATCGCGGATGAGATTCGCGCACTCGCCGCCGCCGGTCACGAAATCGCCTGCCACACCCATGACCATATCGATTGTGGCAAGGGCACCGGGGAACAGATCGCCGGCAACCTGGATCTGAATGCGGCCGCCTTCCAACGCGAAGCGTTCCCGGAAGCTGCAACCTTCGCCTACCCTTACGGCGACGTGTCCCCGCAGGCCAAGGCCATTTTAAGGGAGCGTTTCACCGCCGCGCGCGCGCTGCACCACGGCCTGATCATTACCGGTACCGACCTCAATCAGGCACCCGCCGTCGGCATCGAAGGCGCGGATGGCGAAGATGTGGCGCAAACATGGCTAAGGCGGGCAGTAGACCAAACTGCCTGGCTGGTCCTGTACACCCACGATGTCCGCGAAACGCCATCCAGCTGGGGCTGCACACCCGCTGTTCTCGACCGGCTGGTTACCGAAGCGGTTCAGATGGGTTTTGAGATTGTCACCTTTGCCGAAGGGGCTCGCCGCGCGACACCGGCAGTGGTTAAGCGCGCAGCGTAAAAGCCTTGTTGTCTTCGTCACGCGGCAACGACACCTTAACCGCGACAATGACGAACAAGCACCAGCGCAAATCATTCCAGCTAAGCGCCATGCTCTCGGTCAGGCTGGACAGCCCGTAGATCCCGAGTAATGGTAAGGCAAAATAGCCGCCTGTCCCGCGAAGCATGCGATAAAAGCCTTTCAGCCAAACATCGGCGAAAACCAGCGCCCAGTTGACCAGCCCGACGAGGCCAAGAGCCAGCCATACCTCGTACCAGCATGAATGGGCATGAAACGCGCGAAAACCGGCTACGTGCGTAATTTTTGCCAGCGGCGCGTAATCGCTTTCGTCGCTCCAAACCACACCATAGCCATAACCCAATAGCGGTCTGTCGCCCATTACGCGGGTAATGCCGTCCCAGATAAACGTGCGACCGGTCAGGGTGGCATCCTTGCCAAGCAATAGATACAGCTTATCCGGCGCGTATAGGATCAGCGCGCCCAAGCCCAAAAGCACCGTCAGGGCCAGCCAGCTCAGCAATATGCCAAGGATAGGCCCTTTCCGCGCGAGATAGATAAAGCCAATCCCGCCCATGCCGAGTACCAGGCAAACCAACGATGTCTTGGAGGTGGACAGCAAGGTCAGGAGAATCATGCCCGCCGTCGTCGCCCACCAGAACGTCCGCCTTTGCGGATTGTGCAGGGCCGCTGCCGCTGCCGCGACGGCACCGATGGACATAAACGAGCCAAGATTATTCTTTTCCGCCCACAGGCCACGCCAGGCGCCGGGAAACAAATCCTGCATGATGCCGAGGCGCGGTAGAAGCAGGGCGAAGACATAGGACCCAATCATCATGATGACAAAGGCCGCGCCAATCACCTCAAGCAATCGCGCCCATTGGAAACGTACCGCCAAAGCGTAGCCGCCGAGCATGGTCATGAACAGGGCGATAAAGCGCCGCAACGTGCCGCTGGGATCGATGGACCACAGGTATGAAGCGGCACATAGCCCACAGAGGCATAACAGCAGCGGCGTACGCCAAACGGCGCTCAAAAGGCCGCGCCAACAGACGACCGCCACCGTCAAGGCCATAAGATAAAAGGGATAATAGAAATTTCTAATCAGCCCCCCCACGGCAGGCGATGGATCACCGTAGCCGAACAAGGGGCACAGCCAGGCCTGGGAAAAGGCGAATAACAGCGCCACGCCCATGATGAGCGACAGCCAGTCATCACGCCAGTCATCAATCAGGCTTGGCCAGAAGTTGCGCAATTCGGCCGTCAGGCCGCCGGTGCTCACCGCACCCTCACAAGGCCGCGAACCGCCCCAGCGGCCGCCGCGTCCCCCCCGTTACGCGGCGGGCGCGATTATACACCATGCCAAGCAGCGTGCCGCCGGCCTGCTCGATGTCGGCTTTGAGGGTAACGCGGGCCTGTACGTCGCCCTCGCCTTCGCTGACCACAAGGATCACGCCATCCATCTGGGGCGCCAGTTGCAACGCCGCAGTCGAACGGTCGAGTGCGGGGGCATCCACGACAATCGTCTGGGCATGCTGGCGCAACGCCTTCCAGTAGGTCGTCTGCTCGAACAGCTTTACGCGTTGCCCCGGGGCCATATTGTTTTGACGAAAACGCGTGACCCAAAGGCGTTTACCGAGAAATGCGCGCGCCACCAGATATTGTGAGTCATGAATCGGTGCGCCACGATCATCGCGCCCTGGCGGCGATAAGGCGAAAAAGGCGGACCCGTCAGGCGATGCCTGGCTAAGCGGTCCCGGCTGACCAAACCGTTCAGGGTCTTCGGTCAAGGCTTGCATCTGACCTTGTGCCGCAAGGTCGGCATCGACCAACCACACAGGCTTCTTGGTAAAAGCCGCCTCGCAGCGGGCATATTCGCGCGCCACTGTCGACACGCCTTCGCCGCCATAGGCCGACACAAACATCAACGCACGCCCCCGCGCGGATTGCGGGCGGCCGAGCGCCGACATCACATCGGCCATTTCGCGTGTCAGATCAACCATATAAGCCACTATAAGCCTCACGGTGACCCTTGCACCGAATCGGTAGGTGAAGTGTCGCAAAGCCATCGTCTGCCCGCAACACGATTGTTGCTGCGCGTCAGGCGGCCTTTCGTGTTGCCTGGGCCAGGATTGGCAAATCCAGGGTCCGGGCCGCCATCTCGGCGTTGACGAAGCCTTTGCGCGTGTAGACGCGCAATAGCCCCGCACATAGGGCGGTGAAGCCGGCGAACAGGAAGGAGAGAATGAGGATAATACGCTTCAGGCTTTTAGGTTTGTCCGGCATCGACGCCTTTTCCACCACGCGGACCGTATCATCCGCACCCTTGGTCATCTGCTGGGCGGCTTCATTTTCCTGAATGCGCTGAGTGAAAATCTTGATGTTGTCCTGCAGGGCGTTGCGTTCAGTCGAGAGCGTATTGTACTGCGCCTCCAACCCTGTCAGGGCTTGTAGTTTACCCATGACTTGCCCAGCCTGTTGCTGAAGCAGATTCAGGCGGCCCGTTACCGAAGCGATATCCGCCTCCAGATCCATTTTCTGGGTCAGCAACCCCTGATAGACGGTGTTGACGCCCATCTTATGCGTAGATTCGCTGACACCGCGTCCGGAATTCATCAACGCCTGGAGTGATGCGATCTGGGCCTCGATGTCCTTGACCGGCTGCGCACCCGGCAGATAACGCGACAGAAGGTCCTGACGCTGCTGCTGAAGGGCGAAGATCTTGTTGGGAACCGACAGGTCCAGATCGCGCTCGATGCTCATTTCCGGACTCATGCTGCGCAGATTGCTGTTTACCTCAGCCAGCTTGGCGCGATCTGTCGCCAGTTGCGTCTGAGCGGCATACATATCCGTGGTGACCTGATCGTATATCTTTGCGTAGGTCGTCTTTGCCGTTTCATAGTCACCAACGCCGTTGCGCGCCAGAAAGGCTTGATAACCGGCGTCTGCCTCGGCAAGGCGGCGGTCGAATGCCTCCTTCTGCTTATTCAGCAACGGGCCTGTCGCATCGGTATATACCTGCTGGCGGTAGACCTGGTATTCATCAATCAAGGTGTTGAGGATCAGTGACGCCGACTGGGCATTCTCATGCTTGAAGGTCAGGCGCACGACATTATTGGCTGGCGAGGTCGCGGTCTGAAACCCGCCCTGGATCACCTTAAGCGACGCCTGATCGGCATCGGCGCGTTGACCGTCCGTCGCCGGATGCCAAAGGCTTGGGCTGGATGGCAAAATGACCTTGTAGCCAAGCCTGGCGATCACCCGGCGCTTCAGTTCGGTGGAGTTGAGGATTTCGACTTCCGATTGGACAACCTGATCGATGGTAGCCGTAGCGCCGCGCGCCGCGTCGCCAGCTATTGGCTCATAAACATAGTTCTTGCCCAGTTGCATCAACAGACTGGCG
Organism: Asticcacaulis aquihabitans; assembly: GCF_032490435.1. NCBI lineage: Bacteria > Pseudomonadati > Pseudomonadota > Alphaproteobacteria > Caulobacterales > Caulobacteraceae > Asticcacaulis > Asticcacaulis aquihabitans. Next base: position 103,711 of record NZ_JAVGWM010000005.1, on the reverse strand, counting down.
CCGGCAGTGTAGCTTGATGGCATGGACAAAGCCGCGGCCAGGCCAATGCCGAATATGACGCCAAAAACGATGAGCATCAGCCACAGTTCGCGGAACAGCAGGGCAATCATGTCGCCCAATCCGACCTGCATAATGCCGCCCGTCCCCATCTTGCCCGTATTTACGGCCATACCTGCCCTTTGCTGACCTTTGCGGGCAACGTCCGGACGGCGCAACCGCACCACCTTGTCGTCCTCGTCATCCCACACGTCATCAATGTGCATTGAGTCTCTCGTTCCGTGCCAGAGTTTTCAAGATGTCGTCCCCGCCTTCGCGCCGTTGTCCAGGCATCGAACCACAGTTGCGCTCAAACTAACCCTGCGCCGTTAACGAATGTTTACCATTTCACACCTTATTAATCTTCTGACACTCCCTCATTACGGATTATCCCGGCCATGCTGACTCGCCGCTCCCTGCTAACCGCCAGCCTGACTGCCGGTCTGGGGTTAGGCCTGGTGGCCGCTACGCGCACGACGCGTGCCGCTGCAAGGGATAAAATGCCCGAAGCGCCGCTGATCGGCTTCGCACAATGGACGGACGACGAACCCTATTACCTCCTGTACCCGGGCGATAAACTGGAAATAAGCGTTCCCGGCGCACCGGAACTGAGTCGCCAGACGCAGGTCGGTCCTGACGGACGCATTACGCTGGGTCTGGTGGGGCAAGTCATGGCCGCCTACAAAAGCGTGCCGCAGTTGCAACAGGAGATTCAAGCCGCCTATCGCGGCGTTTTGCGCGATCCGCAGGTCACGGTGTATCCGGGCGACACGGCGCCGATGCGGGTACTGGTTGGCGGAGAGGTACGCAACCCCGGTTGGGTCGATATGCTGGCCGACATGGACGTACTTCAGGCTACCATGGCCGCCGGCGGCCTCACCCATGGCGCAAAGAGCCAAAATGTCATGATCATCCGGCGCGGCCGAGATGGTCAGGCCATGTTACGGATCGTCGATCTTAAAACGCCGATGAAGGGCCACAACAGCCTTATGACGGCTCTGCGCCGCTTCGACATCGTTTTCGTGCCGCGCACCAATGTCGCCGAAGCCGGCGTCTTCATGGAGCAGTGGGTCAATAATCTGATCCCCGGCGGCATACTTAACTATTTTACTTACAAATCATTCGGAAATTGATCGCATCGCCACAGTGCATTTCTGACTGTTGACAGGCGCGACGCGCTACGAACGCTATAGCCTTGCCTGCATGGCGCGCAGCGAAAGCTACACTCGCCCCCAACATTTGCCTAGAAACTTAGGCGGCGCAGCCGATCCGGCCTTGATCGAGCCATTGACGGGCGGCTTTCTGGGCTTCGGCGATATCTTCGCGATCCATTTCACGCGACAGTTCGCGACGATAGACTTGGGCCTCGACCGAACCACGCATAGCGGCCAGATTGAACATCATGTGCGCCGATATGAGATCGATCGGGGCACCGCCCTGACCGGTGGAATACATCAAGCCCAGCTTGAACAGCTCGTCACCGCCCATGTCGGCGGTAGGCAGGGGAATGAGCTGGCTTTCGACTTGGTTGATCATCTTTGATGCCGCGCTTTTTGCGCGTCTCCATGGCTGTTGATAAGTCGATTTTTTCACCGTCTAATAAAATTAAAGTTAACAACGATATTTACGCTGAATATTTTTCGTAAATCACACATTAATATTAATTTTTTCGTTAACTATTTTGTACAATTGAGTTAATTATTATAAAATTTACCAGTATAATTTACTTACAAATCGTAAAAACTAAATCTATACTTAATACGCAAAGCGCACATACAATTAATTACACGAAATCAATTTCAAATAAACACCCCTCCCCAAAAGCAAACACGCCTGCATAAGTCAAATCTTAAGACTGGAGTCTTGACTCACGTCGCCCCACGGTCGTCATAGTTTGTTCAGCTTCAGTTCAGAGAGCATCTGTCATAAACATATCAACGCGATAATTTTTATCGCCGCGCGTCTCAGATCCGCATATCCTGAATAGTGGGGATGATCTGCCTAGTCAGTGAGGACGAGAATGAACAGCAAGTTTGCAAAGGTGGCCGCTTCCGGCCTGGCACTTGGACTTTTGATGGGAATAGCCGCAACACCTTCCTACGCCATTCCCCCGACGAACGACGACATCGGAAATCGCGGCAACCATACCGGCGGAAACCGTGGCGGTGGCGAAGGCGGAAATCGCGGGGGCGGAGACCGCGGTGGCGGAGATCGCGGCAATGCTCAGCCACGCCCAGCCCCAGCACAGCCTACGCCCGTTATACAGCCGCGCGTCTCCGGTGGCGATCGCGGCGGCCGTGGCGGAAACGACGGCCAACCGCGCGGTGGCCAAAACGGCGGGCGCGACTTGAACCGTGGTAGTGATGGCCAGCCCGGCGGCGGCCGTGACTGGAACCGTGGTAATAATGGCCAACCCGGCGGCGGACGCGATTGGAACCGCGGCAATGACGGTCAGCCCCGCGGCGGGCGCGACTGGAATCGTGGAAACGACGGCCAAGCCAATGGCGGACGCGACAACACCGGACGCTGGACTGGCGGAAATCGGCCAGGCCAACAAGGGGGCAATGGCGGCCGCGATCAGAACAATGGTGGTGGAGACCGTGGCGGGCGCGATCACAACGACCGCAATAACAATGGCAACTGGCACGGCGGCAATGGCAATGGCGGCTGGAACGGCAATCGTGACCGGGATCGTGACCATGACCGGGATCGCGACCGCGGAAACAATGGCCGCAACTGGGACCGCGGCCATGGCAACTATCATTTTGACTATCGCAGCGATCACCGCTTCCGTGGTTACACGGGATTGCGTATGGGATTCTACTTCGCCCCCACCTATGGCTATTATCGCGTTCCGAGCCAGTGGTACGGCCACCGCTGGGGCATGGGTGAGTACCTGCCCGACTACTTCTTCCGGTACCGCATCTATGATTACATGTCCTACGGCCTGCCAAGGCCCCCCTATGATTGCGGTTATTTCTTCGTCGGTCAGGACATTGTCCTGGTCGATATGAGCACCGGCGAGATTGTCGACGTCTTCTACGACGTCTATTAAATCCCGGCGTCATGACATGAATAAAGCCCCGGTGTTCGCGCCGGGGCTTTTGCCATTTATAGGCTTAGCATAAATCCGTCCATGCCCTCCATAAGGGCCTCATAAAGCTTGGCCGAAGCTCAATTTTTCGGCACGCAGTTCCCAATCCAATCATTATTTTTCCGCCCAATTTGCGCCGGCCGGTAAGCAGAAAATCCCTCATCTAGTTTCTGCACCGCGTGGATCCCAAAACACCTTCACCCGGTCGCATATGATCACGGAGGGTAACATGATTTCGACACGCCTATTCGCCGCCTTAGCAGTCAGCGCCGGCATGGCACTTCCAGCCGTCTCGCATGCCCAGCTTTTCGGCAATGGCCATATGGCCGGTAGAGGCGCGGAACTACAAAGTGGAACAGCAGCGTCCATCAATGCCGATCTCTCGGGCGCAAGCGAAGCCAGGGGCAACCCGGCGGATGCCGGCAGAGGCCATCTGCGCCAGGCACGCCGTCAAACCGAAGATGGGTTTAGCGCAAATTCCCCTAGACCTTCAGGCACAGCGTCTGATGCGCGGGCGGACAATCTGCGCGCGATGATCGACCTGGAGGCCAAAGGGCCAGGCACAACCGCCTTATCTGCGGGTGTTTCGGCCAAAACCAATGACGACAACCACTGAGACAATTTTCGGAGTACTGTCATGAGAAAGTTATCGATAACCCTGCCCGCCGCCCTACTCTGCGGAAGTCTTCTGGCACTTCCCGCCCTGGCGCAGGATACGGACAAAAGCCTCCCCCAGCCCCCTGAGACGGTGGTTGATACTCCAACAGGGCCGACGCAGTTGCTTGCCGCTCCGCCCCCAAAAGGTAGCCCGGCCGAGGCCGCCCAACTCAAACGTGAGCATGATCGAGCGATTGCCGCGGGCGACCATGCCAATGATCCCCACAATCCTGCCAGCAGCGATGCATTGAACAGTGAGCAACTGGCAAAGGCGCAGGCGTTGGGCACAGGCCCCGTGTACGAGAGCCAATCCAAAGAGCCGGCAATACCCCGCCCTAATATTCAGGATACAAGTGGTGTTACCGCCGGCACCTTACCAGCCGATCCAGATCCGAGTGTTGTAAAGACTGAGCCCCCCGCGCCTGCCGGCGACTCGCTCAAGCCGACACAACCTGTGCCATAGAATTTTCTTGAAATCGTCAAGACAGGCTCCGTGTCAAAAACCTGGCACGGAGCTTTTATAAATTACTCATAGAGTACAACTTAAATTAAAATAAAAATCCCATAAATATAAGTATATTCAGGCCACCTTAACACAAATAGACCTCTAGGAGGACAAATTTGCGCCCCATTCCTACGAAAAATTAACAATCGTCGAAAGCAAAACTACGCAGTTATCAACTTCGGCACGCATCATTTGAATTACACGGATGTAATTCTCAGAGTTTAACAGTAATCCTCCCCAAACAGAGAAAGACTTTACTATGAAATCTTCCGTACGCATCGTTGCCGCCGCTGGTTTTGTCGCTGCTCTTGGCATGGCGCCGCTTCTGTCGGTGGCTCAAGAAACCCCGCCTGCAAAGACAACTGACGAAGCCGCGTCGTCTTCCAGCAGTTCTTCGAGCGCCAGCGTGTCTGCTGACGCCTCCGCTAGTTCCGATTCGGCCAGCGCGTCGGTAAGCACAGAAGCCACTGTTCCGGACACTACGACCGTGCCCGCACCGACCACTCCGGACGGCACGACGCCGCCCGCCGCGCCGGTTCACTAACCCCCGGGTATCCATTACTGAAAAACCCCCGATGCTCGGCATCGGGGGTTTTTATTTGCATATTCTACTGGGTCAGGTCGAAGGCTTTTCCGTCGCGATACGGAATAAAGTCCCCCAGGTCAGTTTACCACCGGTGAGCGCCCCCTGGCGGAAGGCCTTGCGCCCCACCATGATCATAAATCCGCCGACCAAGAGCATTCCGCCGAAGGTGAGGACGATTTCCCACCACGGCAAAGGGTTCAACAGCCGCAACGGCATCAGGAACGGCGTAAAGATAGGGACGTAGGACAGGTATTGGATGATGGGCGAATTGGGCGCCGACAGGGCCGCCTGCATACACAGCATCGGGATCATCAAGACCATCATGACCGGCCCCATGATCGCCTGGGCATCCTTCTGAGTTTCGCAAAAAGCGCCAATGGCGGCGAAGCTGACGCCATACATAAGATAGCCGCAGACGAAATAAACAGCCAGCAGAACCAGATGCAGGGGCGAGAACAGGCCGTTGAACGCGGCCTTTATACTCGCGGCCACTTCGGGCGGTGCCGCCGAAAGACCATAGGTTCCTAGTACGAAACTGATCACGCTCCAGATCGAAGCCACCGTCAACAACACGCCCGCTACCCCCAACACCTTGCCAATCAGCAGGCTTTCGGTCGAGGTCGACGCCAACAAAACTTCCAGAACCTTGCTCGATTTCTCCTCGATCACGCCGCCCAGCAAGATCATCGACGAAGAAAAAATGGTCATCCACGTCCCAAAGCCAATCAGAAAGCCAACAAACCCCGGCCCTTCGTCGCCCATGAAGGCGCCGAACCCGCCACCCGCCGCTTTCGATGGTATTTCACGGCGCGTCAGACTGTTGACCTCAGCCTGAGTTGTGCGCAGAGCATGCGCCAGTTTCGGATCGATATCGTGGGCGCGAGCTAGCCTGTAATATTGGACATCCTGCAATTCCGGTTCAATGATGCGCGCGAGATTGTTCTTTTGCGACTTGATCGACCATATATCGAAATGCAGCGTGCCAGCGTCGTTATAAGCCACCAGAATGTTCGATGCGCCAACCGATGTTTTGTCAAGCAAGGCTGGAATCCTGGCCTCCGCTTCCGCGCGCGACAAGGAAGATGTCAACCCCCGCGGCAGATCGACCAGACGCACAATATCCGGACGGGCAATTTTGGCGGCAATTTTGCGCATGCCATCCGACTGAGGCTCAGGGTTTGGCGGCGTCGCCTTGGCCCGAATGATCGCACGCAGATCACCGTCAAGGCCCTCCCCTGTCAGATCGAGGACCGCCACGGAAAGGGTCTGCACCGGCGATGTCTGACGCAGCAGAAGCGGCACCAAAATAATGCCGGTGATCAGTAGAGGCAAGGTGACCAGAGACAGCCAGAAACCAACCGTGCGGACGAAAGCGAGATATTCGCGTCTTGCGATGAGAAACGTATTACGCATGTTCAGGCCTCGCGGACTCGGACAGGATGGTGTCTGCCTGGCCGGCATCACCGCCGGTCAGGACAATAAAGGCGTCATGCAAGGTGGGTTCCCTCGCCTCGAACCGACGGACATCCAAGCCTTTCAGAAAAGCGGCCTTCAGGGCCTCGTTCGGCGCCCGGCCTTTTTCCAGTCCGCACCGCCACAGGTGCGCCCCCTCCTCGGTTTCGCCCAAGTCAGCGACAGATATGATGCCCGGCAGGGCGCGCAAATCAGATTCAGCTAGATCCCCTTCGAGATCGAGGTGGCGCGGCGCGGCTGACCGCGCTTCCTTCAACGTGCCCTCAAACACCTTTTGCCCCTTGGCCAGCAGGACAACCTTTTCGCACAGCCGCTCGGCGTGCTGCATGACATGGGTAGAAAACAGCACAGTCGCACCGCGCCGGGCCAATTGGCGAATAACCTCTTCAAGCCCTTGCTGGTTAACCGGATCAAGACCCGAAAACGGTTCATCCAGGATGACCAACTCCGGTTCATGCACCAAGCATGAAATGAGTTGCACCTTCTGTGACATGCCTTTGGACAGGGACCGGATCTGCTTGTTCATGAAAGGCCCCAGGCCCTGCGCTTCCAGCATCTCCTTGCCGCGCTGACGCGCCACACCCGCCGACACACCCTTGAGACCAGCCAAGAAAACGATCACGTCGATCGGCGTCATCTTGCGGTATAGCCCACGCTCCTCCGGCATGAACCCAATCCGGTCCAAAACCTTGTCCGAAGCGCCCCCCAAGACGCGAATTTCCCCTGAGGTCGGTTCCGACAATCCCAGGATCATCCGCACGGTCGACGTCTTGCCGGCGCCGTTGGGCCCCAGGAAGCCACAGATCGTGCCCCGTTTCACCGCAAAACTGAGATTATTCACCGCGCGGAAGTCGCCGTACGTCTTCGACACCCCCGTCAGGCTCAAGGCCACATCGTCCATTCAAGCCCTCCGCTATAGTGGCACAGCATATTCATACGGATCGCTGGTGGTCAAAAGATTAAAGCATACTTGCAAAACCCAGATGAAAGAACGCCGTCATCCGGCTGTCTAATTTACAGCCATGTCGGTATCCTGACATCGACTGGATGGGAATTCAGCCATTGAATTAAATTCAGAGAATAGATCAAGGAACGAACCCATGAAACGCATTCTGATTTCTGCCACCGTCCTCATGATGGGCGCCACGTGCCTCACACCCGCCATGGCCCAGACTACGGTCGACACGACGGCCAAGGCCAGCGGCAAGATTTCTACTAAAAAAGCCAATACCATCACCGCCGATCTGAACAAGCAGCAAGCTCAAGGCGTCAGCGGTGCGGTCAACGGTCAAGCCAATACGAATGTCAACGCCAGCGCTGGTGTAAACGCGACAACGGGCGGCATGGCGCCGAGCACGGGTAACGCGGATTCAACAGCCAGCACAACACTGGATAATTCGGTCGCCACTGACGGCACCGTAAACAGCACTGGCACGGCCAACACCAATACCAAGGCCGGTATGGATGCTACCACCGACACGACCGGATCGGTCACCGTGCCCACACCGTCAGTGCCTCCGGTACCGACACCCGTCACGCCGACCCTGCCGGTACAGTAATGTAAAAAGCCCCGGTCATACGGACCGGGGCTTTTACGGCTGAGCTCGCGTGAGCTCAAGATGATTATGCCGCCCCGCCTAAAACGCGGAGGCGAGTTGTAAGGAGCACCCTATGTCTAAGACCCTCATATTTGCCGCTGCGATCGTCGTTGCGTTTACAGGCTTCACATCTGCAGCGCTTGCCAAGGAAACGGCCAATCAGACGACCAAACGGTTGAACCAGCAGCAGACCCTGAACGCACCGGCCGCACCTGCCATCGCGCCGGCTATGGCAAACGAAGCCGCCGCCAGACCTGACACCGAGATGAAGGCCCAGGTTCCGGCCGAAACGGCACCGACCGAGGTTTACGTGGCCGGCGCCGCGCGTACATCGACCGACGCAGTCCGCGCACCGGATACCAATCCTCAATCGACAGGCACCGCCATGGTTGACACGCCGTATGTGGCGATTGTTCCGGCAAAAAAATAAACAGAAAAGCCCTGTTCGTATGAACAGGGCTTTTCTTTTAAGCACTCAATACGACTACAGGCCGAGCTTGGCCTTAAGCAATTCATTGACCGCGGCCGGATTGGCCTTGCCCTGCGTTGCTTTCATGACCTGACCGACGAACCAGCCCAGCGCCTGCGGCTTGGCGGCCACTTCGGCGGCCTTGTCCGGGTTGGCGGCGATGATTTCATCGATGGCCTTCTCAATAGCACCGGTGTCGGTCACCTGCTTGAGGCCATGCTTTTCGACGATTTCCGCCGGGGTGATCGATCCCTTACCTTCCCACATATGTTCGAAAACCGTCTTGGCGATCTTCGACGAAATCACATTGGTTTCGATGAGCTCGACCAGGCCCGCAATCTGCTCGGGCGGCAGCGGCGATTCAGCGATGTCCTTGCCGTCCTTGGCCAGGCGCGCCAGAAGCTCGTTCGTCGTCCAGTTGGCGACCAACTTGGCGTCGCGCCCCCCAAACTCTTTAAGTTTCAGGACAGCGGCTTCGTAATAATCAGCCCGCGACTGCTCCGAAATCAGCACCTGCGCGTCATAACCCGACAGACCGTATTGCGAAATGAAGCGCGACTTCTTGTCATCGGGCAATTCAACCAGATGCCGGCGGATATCTTCGATCCATGCCTCTTCCAGTTCGACCGGCAAGAGGTCAGGGTCGGGGAAGTAGCGATAGTCGTGTGCTTCTTCCTTGGAGCGCATGGAGCGTGTCTCAACCTTCACCGAATCGAACTGGCGAGTTTCCTGATCGATCTTGCCGCCGTCCTCCAAAATTTCGATCTGACGGCGCGCCTCGAACTCGATCGCCTGCTGCATGAAGCGGAACGAATTGACATTCTTGATTTCGCAGCGCGTACCGAACGCTTCGCCCGGACGGCGGACTGAGACGTTACAGTCGGCGCGCATATTGCCTTTTTCCATGTCGCCGTCGCAGGTGCCCAGATAAACCAGGATGGTCCGCAGCTTTTTGAAATAGGCCACCGCTTCGTCGGACGACCGCAGGTCCGGCTTGGAGACAATTTCCATCAGCGCCGTACCGGCGCGGTTGAGATCGACATAGGTCGCATTGGGGTCGAGATCGTGAATCGACTTACCCGCATCCTGTTCCAGATGCAGGCGCTCGATGCGCACGGTGAAGCTGGTGCCGTCATCGCGTTCGACCAGAACCTCGCCCTCCCCCACGATCGGGTGGAAGAGTTGCGAAATCTGATAGCCTTGCGGCAGGTCAGGATAGAAATAATTCTTACGGTCAAAGCGCGAAAAGCGGTTGATCTGCGCCTTCAGGCCGAGCCCTGTCTTCACCGCCTGCTCGACGCAGTATTTGTTGAGCACGGGCAACATGCCGGGCATGGCCGCGTCAACCAGGCTGACCTGTTCGTTTGGCCCCGCGCCGAAACCGACCTTGGCGCCAGAAAACAGCTTGGTGTTGGAGGCGACCTGGGCGTGGACTTCCAGGCCCATGACGATTTCCCAGGGACCGGTGCGGCCCTGAATGAATTTGGACGGATCGGCCGGTCGGCCGGAATCGAGAGGAGAAGCAGGGTTTGTCATAGGGTGGATATAGCGGGAAGGCGTTTGCGGGGGAAGAGGTGCAAAGGCCTTAGATTGCAATATTTATACCCAAAGAGTGGCAGGCGACCGAAACGAAAAGACCCCGGACGGCCTGACCGTCCGGGGTCTCTACGATAATGCCTCTCAGGCCTTACCGACCTCTGTACGGATAATCCCGCCCGTCGCGACCACGGGTATACAGATCGACATTGGCAGGACGTTCTTCGAAGAAGACCAGACGGAAGCCTTCCGCGGCTTCACGCGGCTCATAATAGCCCTTGCTGTAGACGTAGTACCGACCCTTGCTACAGCGGACCTTTTCCTTGGAATTCTTGGCGACGATGTAACCAACGCCCGCGCCGGCCGCAGCGCCGATAGCGGCGCTTTCGCCCTTCTTGCCCTTTTTGCCCAGCAAGCTGCCGGCAACCGCGCCGACACCAGCGCCGATCAGGGCATTCTTGCCGGTGATATCTTCTTTCTTGGCGTAGCAATATCCGTCATACTGGGTCTGCGCTGAAGCGGCGATCGGCGCAATGGCGGACAAGGTGAGTGCGACAGCGCCCAAAGCCAGGGCGGGCGCTTTCAGGGAAGCAAGGCGAATCATAAGTGTTCTCCAGAACAGGATTAGGCTGACGCAAGGATTTCGACAATAAATGCGGTATTTGCAAGGCCGCATTGTACGCCTGTTTCGTTTTTTGGATAGATGCCCGGTTTACGCCTTCCTTGCGGCCGCCGCAATGAACCCGACCTCCCGCTTATATAAAACGGTCTAACGTCCTCGCATCATCCAAGGACACCAGACATGCGCATGATGAGCAAGCCGGCGGCGCTCACCCTCTCACCCGTAGCTCCTGTACGTCAGGCGCAGAACCCGCTGACAGACTGGCTCAAGGATTTCGAATGGCATGAGGGCCGTATAGGTATCCGCAAAACCGGCATCCGACTTGAGATAACATCCGCCCTTATCAATGAGATTGTTCAATGGGCGGGGTATCTCGCCTTGCTTTCGGTTGCGTCCCTACGGGCACGCCTGTCGTCCCGATCACGCCCTAAACTGTGGTTCGCGCCGGACATACCGCGCCCCTGGTACCTGCTGAGAGGCACCGCCATCTGGGCGGGTTTCGACACCGCGTCCTCGCCTATGGAAGCAGCGGCGGCGTTCTATTTCGACGATGCCACAGACGGCGAAGCGCCGCCCGCGGTGAGCGCCATGCGATTCAATCACGGCTGCACCGATATTTCCAAAGGCCACGTGGCGCGCGTGTTCGAAGGCGTTTTCGGCTATCCGCTTCTGGTCGATCCGACAAAGACGCACGGCGAAGTCGTCGAAAAATCGGAAAAGAACGGCGTTCATGATGGACGGATCGTCATGGCCCCTCTGGCCCCGACACCCGGCTGCGTCTACCAGCGCGTCGTCGATACGCGTGATGACGACGGGTGCTGCCACGATCTGCGCACGCCTTGCGCCGGGGGCGATCCCGTAGTGGTCTGGGTCAAGGTCAAGACGCCGGAAGGCCGGTTTTCGATCAATAACCGGCGTGCCGTCCTGGCCGATCCGGTCGACATCTATTCCGCCGAAGAACGTAGTCTGATCCGCGAGTTTTCGGCGCGCATGGGTTTGGACTGGGGCGGACTGGACATCCTTCGCGACCGTAACACTGGTCGAATCTATATCGTTGATGTTAACAAGACTGACCTGGGCCCCGTTGTCGCCTTGTCTTGGCGCGACAAGATAAGATCCATGAACCGATTGTCGCGTGCGTTGAAGCGGCTCATAGGCGCCGCGTAAAAGTCCAAAAATCGTTTTGTCTGACAATAACAATTAAAACAGACAAATAGGAATGTGGAGTGATTTAAGCTGGTAAGCCTAGGTAATATGCGGGATGTACCGTGTCCGAGTTGGATACCAGGGAGCTAGCCGCCTAAGTTCGCAAACACGCCTTCACGCCTATGCACGCGGGTATCGAACCGTGGACGATAGGATCGCTTAAGGCCGTTTCCCCTACGGCTGCGTTACAGAAAATGCGCCCACAGCGCGATTTTTGGCTTTACCGGTAATGATTCGGCTATACCTTGTTGGCATAGTCTAGGCATTAGCCGATATCTCCGGGGAGCGGAAAGCGTATGCGTCTTGTCGCCAATATGAAGCGTGATTTCGTGTTCATGAAGCGTCTGATCCGCATCTTGCGCCGTATCCGACCCGTCAGTCCGGATTCCCCCAATCTGGTGTGCGACGATTTCGAAGCGGCCGCTACCCGTTTCCCATCCCAGACGGCGATCAAGTTCGAAGGCAAGTCCCTCACCTACCAACAGCTTGACACCATGGCCAATCGGTACGCCCATTGGGGACGTCAACGCGGTCTGAAAGCTGGCGACACGGTCGCCCTGTTCATGCCCAACCGTCTGGAATATTTGGCGATCTGGATCGGTTTCAACAAGATCGGCGTCGTTACCGCGCTTATAAACAACTCCCTTACCGGCAACGGTCTGGCGCATTGCATCAATATTTCGGTGGCCAGCCTGACCATCGTCGATCAGACGACCCGTCCGTGTTTCCAGGACATTGAAAGTCAGGTCGAACGCCACCAGGCCCTCTGGGTTCTGGATCTGCCGCGCGAAGACGAGACCGAGAACTGCCGGAGTCTGGATGCTGCGCTGAAAGGCGTGTCGACTGTCCGGCCTGACCGCCAGCTTCGTGCCAACCTGACCGCCAGCAGTACCGCGCTTTATATCTATACATCCGGCACAACGGGGCTTCCGAAGGCTGCCAAGATTTCCAACGCCCGCGCACAACTGTATATGAAGGCGTTCGCCGGCTTGACCAATATGAAACCGGACGACCGCCTCTACTGCGTGCTGCCGCTGTACCATGCAACCGCCGGCCTGTGCGCCGTCGGCGCGGCACTCATGAACGGTGCGACCTTAGTGCTGAAACGGAGGTTCTCGGCGTCGGCCTTCTGGAATGACGTGCGTGGCGAAGGTATTACCCATATCGTCTATATCGGGGAATTGTGCCGCTATCTGGTCAATTCACCCCCCGCCCCCAATCCTGAAGACGAAACCAAGCACAAGGTGCGCATGGCCTTTGGCAATGGGATGCGGCCGGAAGTATGGGATCACTTCAAGGCGCGTTTCCACATCAAGGAAATTCTGGAGTTTTACGGCTCGACCGAAGGGAATGTGTCCCTGTTCAATTTGGACGGTCATTCCGGCGCCATCGCCCGCGTACCAAAAATCCTCAAGAAAAGTTTCAATGTCCGCCTGGTCCGCTTCGATGTCGAAAGCGAACTCCCCGACCGCCGCCCGGACGGCCTGTGCTACGAATGCAAGCCGGGCGAAATCGGCGAAGCCATCGGCATGATCGCACACGATGCCCGACACGCCTATTCCGGCTACGCCGACAAGGCCGCCAGCCAGAAGAAGGTCCTGAACGACGTCTTCAAAAAAGGTGACCAATGGTTCCGGACCGGCGACCTTATGCGCCAGGACAAGGCGGGCTATCTCTATTTCGTTGATCGCATCGGCGACACCTTCCGCTGGAAGGGCGAAAACGTATCGACCTCGGAAGTGGCGGAATATTCAGCCTCGGCGCCCGGCGTAGAGGAAGCCATCATCTACGGCGTCCCCGTGCCTAACCATGACGGCAAGGCCGGTATGGCCGCCATCGTCGCCCGCGACGGCTTCGATTTGAAAACCTTCAAGAACCATGTCGATGCGAAGCTGCCTTCCTGGGCGCGGCCCAAATTTGTTCGCATGTTGCAGGAAGTCGAAACAACCGGCACCTTCAAGTACAAGAAAATGGATTTGATCAAGGTGGGATATGACATCACCCTGACCAGCGATCCCATCTTTGTCTGTCACGGCGATGATTATGTACCGGTCACGGCCGAAATGATAAGCGACATCGCCAACGGCAAGCTAAGACTCTAGATTAGACCTTACCCCGAATAACAAAAAACCCCGCGGATCGCTCCGCGGGGTTCTTCTTACCGAATATTCGTCGATCAATACTTGACGCGCAGGGTCACACCATATGTCTTCGGTGCGCCCAGGAAGGCGTCATAGGTATTGGAGTCGAGCGATTTGTTGTAGTAGGTGCCCGGGTTCGATCCGGCGGTCTGTACCGTTGACTGGAAGCCTGTCCCTTGCAGCGGCGCATTGATGACCACCTGACGATAGTTCACATCGGTCAGGTTCTGGCCCCAGATTTCGACGGTCCATGAGCGGTCGGCGGCGCCGATCGACAGACGGCCATTGACCAGGGTATAGCTTTCCTGGGATTTGTACGGAACCAGATCTGAACCCGTATTGTAGTCCGAGGTGTACTTTGCTGTCAGGTTGGCCGAGGTGCGCAGATTTCCGAAGGTATGACCCCAGGTCAGGGCCGCCGAAGACGTCCATTTCGGCGCGAAGGACACCTGGGCGCCCGGCAACAGGGACAGGCCGGGGAAGTGGGCCGGATTGTCCAGGTCGGCGGCGGTGAAGTTGCCGTACTTGGTGTCGGCGTAGGAGATGCCGCCCTGGAAGCTCAGGCCAGGCACCGGGGTGCGCCAGTACATGTCGGCATCGAAGCCTTTGGACGTCAGCGACGGTATGGATTCAACCACGAAGGCCGTACCGAGGAAGGTGTTGAGCTGGAAGTTCTGATAACGCTGATCGAACGCCGTGACATTGACAGCCAGGGCATCGTTGAACAGCGACGTTTTCAAACCGACTTCGTAGGAATCCACGGTTTCCGGCGCGAAGGTCAGGTCGGTGTCTGGCGTAATACCGGTCTGGGCGCGGTCGAGGTTAAAGCCACCGGCCTTATAGCCACGCGCGTAGGACACGTACAGCATGGCTGTGGGGTTGAGGTGCCAGGCGGCTTTCAAGGTTCCGGACAGATTGCTGTTGGCCTTGCTGTCGGATACACGGCGGTTGTTAAAGGCCGGATTGCTCCAGAACGGACACAACGCGCCAACCAGGGTCGGCGCCTTGCCGGCCGCAATCGCGCCCGCCCAGTATGGGTTAGCACCGGCGATGACCGACTGCGTGACGTTGCCACCCTTGGCCTGCATGATGGCAGCGGCCTGGCCATACTTCTGTAGTCCGGCCGCGCAGCCTGCACCGCTGTCGCTGTTGGTATACAGCGCCGTCATGTCCTTCTTTTCGTGGGTGTAGCGCAAGCCCATGGTCAGTTCGACGGCTTCGGTCACCTTCCACGAATTGTTGGTGAAGAGCGCGTAGCTTTCATCGGATTGCGTGTAGTGATCGCGGGCCTGGGCGCCGGCGGCGAAGTTGGTGCCATAGGGACGCCCGGTCAGCTTGGAGACGAAGGTCGGGTCTTGGGTGCCGGTGACCTGGCTCGACAGAAGCAGGCCGAGGTATGGCTCATAGGCGGAACCATAGACGTATGAGTCAGCGCGCGTCATGTCTTCCTTGACGTAGAAAGCGCCGACCAACCAGTTGAGCTTGTCGGTAGCGCCGGCCAAGCGCAGTTCCTGGCTGAAGGTCTTGAAGCGGACATTGAAGTCGCCGTTGTCCTTGCGGTACAGGATATCGGCACCGGAATAGTCGAGATCCTGACCGTTGGTCGCTTTCCAATCCCGAATACCGGTGATGGTGGTGAAGGTCGAACCGCCAAACGCGCCGACCTTGAAATTGCCTTCGACCGATACGCCGCCGTCGCGAACGACCTGGTGCGTGTCGCGGTTTGAATAGGCCAGGCGTGCGTCCGGATTGGCCGTAGCCGCGACGCCATGACCGCCAGCCAGCGCATTGATCGCAGCCCCGGTCGGGCCGGTGAGCGTTTGGACGGCGACACAACAATATTCATCGCGATGGCTGAAATCGCCGATAACCCGGATTTCAGAATCGGAATTTGGCGTGAACAGCAACTGTCCGCGGATCGTGGTGAAATCCTGATCCTGGTCGGACTTCAGCGTGCGCGGGCCTACACCCGTGTCGACGTCGGTGTAGCCGTCATGCGAGCGCTTGGCGATGTAGAGACGCCCGGCAACCAGATCGTTGACGATCGGGCCTGTGACGGATGCGGCATAGCCTTGTGCACCGTAATTGCCGAACGTGGCTTCGCCATCGGCGCCAAAGGTAAAGGACGGCTTTTTGGTGATGATGTTGATGACGCCCGCCGACGTATTCTTGCCGAACAGCGTGCCTTGGGGGCCCTTCAGGACTTCGATGCGCTCCATTTCGCCCAGGTCGCCAAAGCCAACGCCGTTGCGCGGACGATAGACACCGTCGATCACGACGCCGACGGAGGATTCAAGGCCAGGGTTGTCACCAACCGTGCCGACGCCGCGAATACGGGCCGTCGTCAGGGTTTCGTTCTGGGTCGAGGTTACCGTCAGGCCGGGCGTCAGGATCTGCATGTCCTTGATGTCCTTGACACCGGCATCCTGCAGCAACTTGGCGGACAAGGTGGTCACGACGATAGGCACGTCCTGCAGACGTTGCTCGCGCTTCTGGGCCGTGACAACGACCGTGACGGTGTCGTCCTGAGCGGCCGGCGCGGGGGCTGGCGCAGCAGTTTGCGCGAAGGCGGCCACGGGGACGGCGGTCATAAGCGCGACGCCGGCAACGCCCGCCATCAAGGCACGGGTTTTAAGTAAATGAATGGCCTGTTGCATTTCTTTCCCTTAGGTAAATTTCATCTCTGCTTAGGTATTTTATTTTTGTCTTTACGGTGAAGCACAGCCTGTGAAAAACAGCACCATGATTACTCATAATCCCTAACACATTACGCGCACGGAAACAAATATCGAATATGTTACTACTGCAGCGCACAAAATGTTACGCTTTCAGGTCTTAATTAAGCCTGAGAATTTGACAAGATTTGCTGTGGAAAGCACAGCAAGCCATTGCTGCAGTTGACGTGAACGTTAAGTTTCCGCTAGGGTTGGTTTTCGCCGCGGAATTGCTGCACCTGCGCAAACCAAGCATTTTAGACCTGAAACAACCGCTGATTTTACCGCCGTCTGCCCCCAAAACCCCTTTTCAACAGACGGAAGTCTCCAATACGGCGACGTATTGTGATGCCTATGCCGCATAAAAGACACACCTACACCGCGCCACGCCTCGCGAAGCCGCTGGAAGGACGGCGGTTTTGCCGCGCATGGCAGGCGACAAGCCCCTCCCCCGCGATTCGAGATGGATTTCTGATGGTTTTGCAGGGTAAGACAGTCAAAACCGGAATCTGCACCATGACATCGACATTCTCGTCGCTCTTCTTTCTTTTTCTGGCCAGCGCCACGGCGGGCGCGGCCCAAACACCGGCACAGCCCGCACCGCCCATTGTCGGCGGCTTTCAGGCGGTAGACGTCAAGGATGCGGATGTGCAGGCGGCGGCGGACTTCGCCATTCATAACGCGCCCAAACCCGTCAGCCTGAAACGCATTCTGTCGGCCCGGCAGCAGGTGGTCGCCGGTATGAATTACAGCCTGTGCCTTCGGGTAAAATCGCCGAGGCCAGGCTTATTTACACGTGGCCACCTCGTCTCGGCCCGCGTCTATAAAGACCTGAACGCCCATTACAGCCTGACCGCCTGGACCGATGTCGAGGTCTGCGATTGACCTACCGCCCGGCCCCCCTGCTGAGCCGAAGTCCCCTGGCGGTGCACGATACGGTTACGGCAGCCGACTTTCCGCAAGCCACCTTGCGTTACCGCAACGACCGTGCTGCGCAATCCGTTGGCCTAGACGACCTGAGCGATGCCGACTGGATCAGGCATTTCGGCCGTTTCGTCCCCCTACCCGACAATCAACCTGTACCGCTTGCCCTGCGCTACCACGGCCATCAGTTCCGCCATTATAATCCCGATCTTGGCGACGGACGCGGCTTTTTGTTCGCCCAGATGTACGATGATAAGGGGCGTCTCCTCGACCTGGGGACCAAGGGCTCGGGCAAGACGCCCTATTCGCGTGGCGGCGACGGCAGGCTGACCCTGAAAGGCGGCGTTCGCGAAGTGTTAGCCACCGCCATGCTGGAAGCGCTGGGTGTGCCGACGTCAAAATCCTTTTCGCTTATCGAAACCGGTGAACGCTTGGTACGCGGCGATGAGCCCTCGCCGACCCGATCCAGCGTCCTCGTGCGCCTGAGCCACAGCCATATCCGCTTTGGCACGTTCGAGCGGCTGGCTTACCTTAATGACGTTGCAACAATGCGCGATCTCGTAGCGTTTTTGATCGCCAACTATTATCCGGCCTGCACAAATGCCGAAGACGTTTTCGATGCGGTCGTTTCGGCCACGGCCACCCTGGCTGCAAGGTGGATGACCGCCGGCTTCGTGCATGGCGTTCTCAATACCGATAATATGAACGTGACGGGCGAAAGCTTCGATTACGGCCCCTATCGGTTCCTGCCGCATTATGATCCTGCCTTCACGGCCGCCTATTTCGACGAAACGGGTCTGTACGCCTATGGCCGTCAGCCGGACGCCGTGTTGTGGAACCTCGGTCAGTTGGGCCGCTGCCTCACCTTGATCGGCGATCAAGCGGCCCTCGTGGCCAGTTTCAATGCGTTTTCCGAACGCTATGACCGCGAATTGCAGTTGGCGGTCTGTGCCCGTTTGAATGTGGTGCCGACAGCGGATGACGGTGCGCTGGTCAGGACGCTTTACGACCTGCTGGCGGACCTTCACGGCGACGGTAGTTTCGAAGGGCTGTTCTATGACTGGTTCGGCGGGACAGCCGCCGAACCCCGGGCCCTGTCGAGTCCACGCGGCCACACCTATACGGGTGGCGCCTTCGCGGCATTTCATGACTGCCTGAACACCTACACAACCGCAGCCCCGGCCAGGATAGATCATCCCAGGTTCGCGGAGGCTGAGCCGGAAACCCTGCTCTATGACGAAATCGAAGCCATTTGGGCGCAGATTGCCTTTGAAGACGATTGGTCTTTGTTCCACGCCAAGCTGGACCGAATTGAGACCTATCGCCAAGCGCTGGCGCTTTGAACGGAATTGCCGCTCGACCTCTAAACCCCGGCGCGTTCTCGGCGAATGAAGTTCAAAAGCTCTGTTTCCAACGGATCGCGCGCGCCATCCGCCTGAATGCGCGCTGTCAGCCAGCTTTTTTCATTAGGCGTGATCTGTGTATCCGCCGCTGCGCCTTGCGCACGGCGATCGTTTTCAATGACGGCGCCCGCCCGTGGATCGGTCGTCCGGCGACCAAAGGCGCGCTTGGCGAAGCGCGCCATCGATAGCGAGGTATCGGCAACATAGGCGTCCAATTCGCGTTGCTGATGGCTGGTCAGGGGTTGATAGCTGGCGTGGCCCATCAGGTGGTTGCCCACCGCCTTAACGAACAGGTCCGCCCAGCCAGGCGCATTCTCCGCGCCGATGGTCGCGTCCTTGATGCGGAAAAGCATCTCCGCCTCGGCCTGGCTGACGACATAGGCGCCATCGCCGGCAATGGCGAAGACCGCCCGGCGCAGAAGGCTGACTTCAGTGTCATTGATGCAGCGGGAATCCAGATGCCCGTCGCCGTCATTACGCTGCGTCCGGGTGGGCCCGTCGCCGGTCAGGACAGCCAACTCGATCTGAAGCAGGACATAGCTGCGCAAAGCTTCGGGCACCGCGGCCGCCACCTCGATAATTTTTACTAACAGCTCCAGCTCACTCAAGGAGTCGACGCGGCCATCACGATTAATCCAGCGCATCAGCCAGTCAGCCTTGGCGTCGTCCACATAGTCGACAGGCGCCTGTTGCTTGACGACATAATCGACCATGACCTCGACGAAATAGTCGATCCATTCCTTCGACCGAACGTGACAGGCCGAATTGAGCGCCATGATGGCGTTCGCCTCATCTGTACTGATGGTGGCGTCGTTACCCCAGACAAGCTGGCGCAAGGCAAGGACATCTTCGGCACCGATGGCGGATTTGGCCGTCAGGGCCTGAGCGAATAGAGCGAGTGCGGACATGAGGCTTTCCCGAATTTCGCCGTGAGTCTAACTGACAGGCCTTAATTTCAGGTTTCTTGGAACCGTAACTGGCTAAAATGGCCGGGCCGGACCTAAAGACTCTACAAAACGGAGCAGTTGGTCAATTGGCTGAAATGTTCCAGCGCCGCCGCGCCCACGACACTAGTGCCGAAACGATCGAGTTCCGGCGACCATACGGCGATAGTTGCCTGCCCAGGGACCACCGCCAGGATGCCGCCACCGACCCCACTTTTGGCCGGCAATCCGACGCGGTAGGCGAACGAACCGACACTATCATAGGTGCCGCAGGTCAGCAGGAGCGCGTTCAGCCGGCGGGTCAGGCGCGACGGAAATATGGTTTCTTCGGCAATAGGGGAAAACCCGTCCGCCGCTAAAGGCAAAGCTGCCCGCGCCAATTGCCGGCAGGAGATGGTAATCGCGCATTGGCGGCAATAGGCCAATATCACGGCTTCCGCGTCGTGGGTCAGGGTACCGAAACCGCGCATCAGGTTGGCGATGGCGCGGTTCTTGTGCGCGGTTTCGACCTCCGACCGCGCCACGGCTTCGTCAATCTCAAGCCGACTGTCGGACAGCATGCCAAGAAAATCACGCACAAGGGCGTCCGGCGACGGCACCGTATCGAGCAGGATATCGGTAATCGCCAGGGCGCCGGCATTGATGAAGGGATTGCGTGGTACGCCCTGCTCGTGCTCGAGCTGAGACAGAAAGTTGAACGGCGTGCCTGACGGTTCCTTGCCCACCCGCGTCCAGACCTCGTCGCCGATCTGGTTGAGCGCCAGCCCCAGGGCAAACAGCTTGGTGATAGACTGCGCCGAAAACGGCACGTCGGCGTCACCCACATAGGCCTCCTCCCCCTTTACGGTACAGACGGCCATGCCGAACTGGCGGGGATCAACCCCGGCCAGTTGCGGGATGTAGTCCGCCGGGCGGCCCTTGCCAAAGTGCGGTCGCACCATGGCGACGACTTCGGCCAACACCTCATCTATGGAAATGCCTGATTTCAAACGCTCGCGCTCGATGAACTGGCGTCGAGGGTTTCGACGAAGGCCAGGGTGTCGAAGACCAGCTTCGTTACGTCGGCGATGATTTTGTCGCGGCCGGCGTCATCGAGAGTACCGCCGGAGGTGTAGATAGACAGATAAACCGGCGGCTTGCCAGGCAACCAGACGACACCGACATCGTTAATTGCGCCATTGGCACCGGAGCCGGTCTTGTGCGCCACCGTCGCCCCGGCCGGGATACCTGCCGGAATGCGCCCCTTGCCCGTCGTGGTGGCAATCATCCAATCCTTTAGCCGGTTCAGGCTGTCCGGTTTCAGAACGTCGCCGCTATAGACCTTGCGCAGCAGGGTGCTCATGGCCTCTGGTGTGGTCGTATCCTGCGGGTCACCATCTATATTGCTGTTGAGCGAAGGTTCCGTGCGATCGAAGCGCGTGGTGTCATCGCCGATCG
Source organism: Asticcacaulis aquihabitans (assembly GCF_032490435.1). Lineage (NCBI taxonomy): Bacteria > Pseudomonadati > Pseudomonadota > Alphaproteobacteria > Caulobacterales > Caulobacteraceae > Asticcacaulis > Asticcacaulis aquihabitans. The sequence continues at coordinate 82,366 of NZ_JAVGWM010000005.1, read as the reverse complement.
CGCGCACAAAGGCGGTCAACCCCGCGGGTCCGCCGATCAGGGGCAAGAGCAGATTGGCTGCCGTATTGTCGGATAGCGACACCGCCGCCGAACATAGATCGCCAACGGTCATGCGCCCCTTGGCCACCTGGGCGGTGGTCACAGGCGCGTACTCGAGCAGATCCTTTTTGCCATAGGTGAGTTCCTGCGCCAGAGTGAGCTTGCCCAGATCGACCTGCTGAAGGATGGCTGTCGCCAGCACCCACTTAAAGGTCGATGCCATGGCGAACCGTTCGCTGGAGCTGATGCTCAAAGATCCATTGGCCTCGGTATTGGCTGTCGCAGCGCCAGTCAGGGCGGATACCCCAACCCGACCGCCATGGCGCTTTTGGATTTCCAACATACGTTGCGCGAAACCCATGACTTTCTGCACCTTTTCGGAGCAGCCGGCCAAGGGCACCGCCAATGTGACGCCAGCCAGGGCAACGCCCCCCGCCACCAGACCACGGCGCGACAGCCTCACTTCGCACCTTGGGTCGATTTGGCACCGATATGGGTATCCAGCCAGTTGAAGACCGTATCATGCCACTTCATCGAATTGGCGGGCTTCAGCACCCAATGGTTTTCATCCGGGAAGCGCAGGAAGGCGGACTCGACGCCCTGACGCTGAAGCGCTGTGAAGGCCCCTATGCCCTGCTCGACCGGAATACGGTAATCCTTGTCCGAGTGGATGACGAGCATCGGCTTGGACCAGTCCTTGGCATGAAGCGCGGGGTTGAAGGTATCGTACTTGGCGGGATCATCATAGACCAGTCCGCCCTGTTCCCATTCCTCGAACCACAGTTCTTCAGTCGAATAGCCCATGTTACGCGCGTCGAACACGCCGTCATGCGATACCAGGCACTTCCAGGGCTGCTTCCAGTTGCCGGCGATCCAGTTGACCATGAAACCGCCGTAGGACGCACCCAGGGCGCAGGCGCGGTCGCCATCTAGGAATTTGTACTTATCCAGGGCGAAGGCCCAGCCTTTTTGCAAGTCTTCCAGCGGGCGGTCGCCCCAGTGCTGCGAGATAGCGTCCGTAAAGGCCTGGCCGTAACCGGTGGAACCGTGGAAATCGATCATCACCACCGCATAACCAGCACCTGAATAGGTTTCCGGATTCCAGCGATACGACCAACCATCACCAAACGAGCCTTGCGGTCCGCCGTGGATCAGGAAGGCGACCGGATAGGACTTGCCTTCGACATAGCCCGCCGGCTTGATGACATAGCCATGGACGTCTTCGTTATTCCAGCCTTTGAAGACGAATTGTTCATAGGCGCCCGTGGTCAAGGCGCTGGCGGCGGCATTGAACTTGGTCAGGTTCGTCGCGCCCTCGTCGATGAAGGCGGATTTCGCCTTGGCCTGGTAGAAGGCGCTGGGGTGAGTCAGGTCGTCTTTGAGAAAGACCATGCCGCGCGGCGTTTCGGCATAGGCGCTGGTATGCCCTGTCCGGGTCAACGGCGTCACCTTGCCAGTCTTGGCGTCAACACGGAAGACGATATGCTTGCCGACATCGTCAGCATCAACCAACAGGCTCTTGCCGTCCTTTGACCACTGTATGCCGCCGACCGACCGGTCCCAATCCGGTGCCAGCTCGCGCGTCTTGCCTTGCTCATCCATCAGCATGATGCCGAAGCGGTCGGCTTCGAAACCAGGGCGCTTCATGGCGACATAGGCGATGGTCTTGCCGTCCGGCGAGACGCGCGGGCTGCCGTCCCAGGCCTTGTTTGTCGCCGTGCGGTTGACCGGCGCGGCGGAGCCATCGATGGGCACGGTGTAGATGTCGAAATTGGTGCTCCACGGTTCGGATTTGCCGGCTTCGCGCGCCGAGAAGACGACCGTCTTGCTGTCCGGCGATATGGTGTAGTCGGCTTCGTCGCCAAAGGGCTTGGACGGAACGTCGCCGTCATAGCCGTCGGTCAGGGCAATCGGTGCGCCGCCGGCCAACGGAACGTAGAACAGATGATTGCGCGTGCCGTCCGCCCAAGTGTCCCAGTGACGAACGAAAATCTTGTCATAGACCGTGCCGGACGACTTGTCGGCCTTGCGATCCGTCTGGCGCTTGACCGTGCAATTGATTTCGTCCCCCTTGCATTCGGGGAAGACGGCCAGTCCCACAACCACGCCCTTGCCGTCGGGCGTGATCTGGTAGGCCTGAATGTCGAGCGGCAGACGGGTCACCTGGGTAGCGGTGGCGCCGGTGATATCTGTCTTCCAGACTTGATCTGTGCCGCCTTCGCCGCGACCGGAGATGAAATATATCGAACCGTCCGGCCCGAACTGAGCGTTGGACGCCCCGCCATCGGAAACGGCCAGCTTGATTTCCGGCGCTTCGGGCTTGCTCAGGTCCTTAAGCCAGATTGACTGGATGCCCTTGTTCTTTTCCATGTCCGTGACGCGGATGTTCAGGACAGCATAACGGCCGGTCGGATCAACCTTGAAGCCGTTGATACGGTCCATCTTGATCATGTCCGTATAGGTGAGCGGCGCGGCGAAGGCCGACCCGGCAAGCGCGGCCAGCGAAACGGAACCGGCCAGCAGAAGGGCCGAAAATTTGGAAGAGACGGACATGGACCAACCTGTGTCAGTTGTTACGATTGGTAGGTTTAAAGCCCTCTTTGCCGCCGGAGTCGAGCGCGGAGGCGGAAACATTGCCGAATTTTAATGTTGGTGTTCAGCCGCGCTAGGTGCCGCGGTGTGGCCCTTGGCAAGCAGCGCACGGACGTTTTCCATCGTCTGAACCGTTTGTCGCGGCAATTTCATGCGGAACATCGGCGTCATCAGCTTTGCCATGAAGGAATGCGGCGTGATTTCGATGCGATGTGTCAGCCGCGTCCCCTCCCCGGTCGGCTCCATGCGGAACTCGACGGCCACCGCCATCATCTTGTCGAAATAGCGATACGCCATATGGCGATCCATCTCATAGGCCGTGATCACCCCATCCATGAGCCCGTGCCTGCCCGCCTCATTGTAGGCGTAGCGCAACTTGTCGCCGACCTTGTTCGGGCCGGTGCCTTGCTTGGCGACGCCTTCACAGCGCTTCAGCCACAAAGGTACTTTCGAATAGTCATCCAGCAGGGTGAAAACCTCATGCGGCGCGTGCGGCAGGTTGATACCGTGTTCGAAAGTGATAGCCATAACGCGAAACCTCTTTCTCCTGCCCGAATCCCATTTGACAAGCGGCAGATCGAAGAGCCTAACATAGGGCAGCGAACTTACAAGAACCTACCACCAAGGACAGACATGGCAGGCATTCTGGATCTGCACGGCATCCGTTACCTGCGACAAAAACCGCAGCTCGTAGTCTCCTTAGGTGTCGGTGTCGGTGTACTCGTCGCCTGCACCCTCCTGACCCATATGAGCCCAATAACCAATGCCTTGATCGGCTGGAACAGCTTCACGCTGCTTTATATATTCTGGGGGTTGCAGGTCATGTTGAGCGCCACGCGCGAAACGCTGCAAAACCATGCCCATCTCTACGATGACGGCGAAGGCATGATCCTCCTGCTGTCACTACTGGCCGCGATTTTGAGTTTCGTCGCCATCGTTGGCGAACTGGCCACGACCAAGGGACTACCGCCCGAGCTGAAAACCCTGCATATCGCCTTATCTGGGCTTACCCTGCTCACCTCATGGACCTTTATCCATATCGCGTTCGCGTTCCATTACGCACACGGTTACTATGCCGAGTTACCCCGCAACAACGGCAAGCCCTGCCTGATATTTCCGGGTGAGAAGACGCCCTATTATACGGATTTTCTGTATTTTTCGTTTGTCATCGGCACGTCCGGCCAAACCGCTGACGTCGATTTCGCCACGAGGGAGATGCGGCGCGTCGGCCTGGTGCATTGCGTCGCGGCCTACCTGTTCAATGCCACCGTCCTAGCGCTGACCATCAACATCGCCGCGTCGCTTATTTCATAGGCTAACATAAAAAACCGCGCCTGTTGCCGGGCGCGGTTGGGATAATCAATACGAGGCCTAGAACGCCTTATTGAGGGAAATCAGCGCCGTCTGATCCTTCTGATTGTCGGACCCGAACGTGCCGCGATATTGCGCTTTCACAGAAAACCCGCTGACCCGGGTTTCGATTCCGACACCGACCAGCGCGCCAGGACTACCGACATCACCCATTGAAACCGCATAGGCCTGGGCGGTATTACCGATAAGTTGGCCGCGTAGATCGCCGGCATCCCCGCTGAAGACGCCTTCATAGCCGATGACGCCGCTAAGGCGTGTATTTGCGCTCAACTGACCGCTGGCCTGAAGCTCGACAGCGCCTGAAAACGCCGACACCTGACGGTCTTCGAACGCGACCGCGGCGACGAGCCCCTGCTCATTAAAGCTGCCCATCTTGGCGGCGGCGTAGGACAGACGCACCACCGGTGTAACGATCCAGCCGCCCATATCCTTATCAAAGCCGGTTTGCACGGACGCCGAATAGGCCGTGGTGTCGACATGATTGGCGGTTTCACGGAAGCCGTCGACCAGGGTATGACGCTCGTAATTGCTGTAGGAGGTAATGCCCACGCCCAAGGTGCCGGTAACGAAGTAGGCGCCCGGACGCCAGTCGAGACCGACATCGACGCTCAGATCGGTCGGCTTGGCCTGAACCATCATCGCCTTGGCATCACCAGTCATGGCAGTCACGCCGATCCCGAAACTCAGACGGTCATTGGCGGGTTGGACCGCGCCGGCGCGGATACCGCCCAGACTGTAGTCATAAGCCGATTGGTCGCTGGTGCTCGTGGCGCCGCCAATCGTCGATTGCACGGCCACCTTCATATGGCGCTCCGCCTGGGAGCCGACGACTTGAAGGAAGTAGCCGCCCTTACCGCCGTTCCCGTGGAACAGGCCGCTCATTTCCGATTGCACCGAACGGCGCATATTGTAACTGCCGTCCGCCAGCATACCGACGCCTTGGGTCAGGGTTGGCGTATATAGATATTGCGCCGTCAGGGCCGCGATCAGGCGATGGCCGCCGGCGGTCGGGTGCACACCATCCCAGAACAGATAGGTGTTCCGCGTATCCTGGCTGCCCGTAACGCAGGCTGTCACATTGATGCACGCCTGCTTGACATTGCTAAAGCCGAAGGCAGAGGGGTTGGCGACAATGGCGGTGAAGGCCGATTTGATATCGACCTCAATGATATTGGTGCCGGCGTGGGAGGCGGCCTGCGTCTTGAGGCCGGTGTCCAGAGCGGTATTGAATATACCACTGGTCAATGACGTCAGCGCGGACGTGGATGGATCGGTGTTGAAATTCGGCGTCGATCCCAGATCCGGCAAATTCATGACGATGATCGTCTTGGCGCCAGCCGTCGATAACTGCCCGACTTGGGTCGCCACATTGCCCGCAGCCGTCGCGGCAATACCGGACATATAGGTCGAAGCCGTGGCTGGATTGGCCGCGGCGGTCGGCAGCGCCTGAAAAATATCATTGGCACCGGCCCACATGGCAACCACATCATTGGCGCCGAAGGTGCCGCCGCGCGACAGGAAAAGCCCGATCTGAGTCGGCGTGCCCGGGATGGGGCCGCTGGAATTGGCCGCCGAATCGGAGCGCGCACCGCCCCAGCCATAATAGACATTGCCGGTATTTATTGTGGCGGCTGGATTGAAGAAGCCCTGACCACTGCCGGCCAGGTATTCGTTCCACACGAGATCATTGGTAAAGCGCTTATTGTAGGGCGGTGGCGGACTGCCTGTTGCGGTGTAGAGGTTTCCATTGTCGCTGAGCGAGTCGCCGAAACTGACGAGACGGGTGTAGGACTGGGCGTGGGCAGCGAACGGCGCTGCGGACACCATGGACGCCAGAAGCGCCAGAGTGAGCGTTTTTTTCATGTATCCCTGCTGCATAGCTTTTTTGATTATGGTCTGACCGTGCGGACAGGCCTTGCGAACAAGCATCCGACCAGAAACCAGAATTGGCAATACTTACGCAGCGTCAATCGTCATCTTATTTCGCACGCCTGTCACAATAAAGACGCACGACCACATAGCACCTTCATGCTTTCAATGAGCAAGCCTGCTAAATTTTCCTTGGTTCATTCAGACGACGGCAGGACGGCCAGCATGAAAAAGAACTGCTCGATATTACGCACCACTTCGGTGAAGCTGTCGAGACTGATAGGTTTGACGACATAGGCACTGGCGTGATTGGCATAGCCGCCGGCGATGTCCGTTTCCGCCGAGGAACTCGACATGATAATAACCGGAATGTGCCGCAGAGCTTCATCCCCCTTTATCGCTGCCAGGACCTCATGGCCGCTCATCATTGGCAGGTTCAAGTCAAGCAAGATCAGATCAGGCAGCCGCATGGTTGCATACTGCCCTTCCCGCCTCAGCATGGTTAGCGCCTTTTCCCCTGTTTCCGCAACGGTGACATTGTTGTCGATTTCCGCCTGCTTGAATGCCCGCGAGGCCAGGAGTGCGTCACCGCGATTGTCTTCCACCAGCATGATTTCGGCCGCGCGACCTTCACGAATGAGCAGATTTTTCAATAGTGCCTCCTATGCTGTATGCGAAATCTTCGGGAGCGTAAAAAAGAAGGTTGAACCGACATCAGGTTCCGAGACGGCCCAGATGTGACCACCGTGGGTTTCGGCGATTTTCCGGCACACGGAAAGTCCCAGTCCGGTACCGGGAATATTATCCCAACTGTGCAGTCGGCGAAACGGTTCAAAAATCTGATTTATGAAGGGCTGGTCCACGCCCATGCCGTTGTCTCGCACGCTGATTTCCCAGTGATCGCCCCGATCCTGGCAGCCCACATGGACGACGGGCAATCGCCGTGGCCGCTGGTATTTGATGGCATTGCTAATCAGGTTCTGCATTAGCCGCATCAGTTGGACACCGCTGCCTTCCACAACCGGCAGATCGTCGTAGGTGATGATCGCCTGGCTTTCGCGGGTGAGTGCCCGCAGGTTCTTCAGCACATGCGCCAATTCGGCGCGAAGATCCACCGGTGCGAAGCGGGCGACCTCCTTATCAAGCCGGGCATATTCCAGCAGGTCCTGGACCATGTCGCGCATACGGGCCGCCGCATCGCCGATAATCTTCAAATATTCCCTGCCATCATCGTCCAGCTTGTCGTCATAATCGTTGCGAATGACCTGGCTGAAGTTAATGACCATACGTAATGGCTCCTGCATGTCGTGCGAGGCCACGTAAGCGAATCGTTCCAGTTCCGTATTCGAATCGGTCAGGCGTTTCAGCAGTTTCTGGCGCGCCTCCTCCGCCTGTTTCGCTTTGGTGATGTCGCGAATGATACCGGTATAATGGCGGCGTCCGGATATTTCAAAGGCGCTGACGGACAGGTCGGCGGAAAACTCAGAACCGTCGCGTCGCCGGGCCATGACCTCCCGGCCGCCCGCAGCGGTACCGACATATTGAAGAATATAGTGGTCATGTTCGGCGTAGGTTGGGTTGGGCATTAGCAAGGATACAGGCTGCCCCACCACTTCGTCGGAGGTATAGCCAAATAGGGTCTCGCAGGCGGGGTTGAAACTCTGAATGCGATTGTGATCGTCTATGGTGATGATGCCGTCGATAATATTATCGACAACGGCACCCAGCATCATCCTGCCCTGCTCCTCGGTCGCACGGTAAAGACGCTCAAGCTTTCTATTGGCATCGGCCAGTTGACGGGCGCTCGTAATTTTGAGCGCGCGAGGCACCATGGCGGTCAAGGCAATGCAACTGAAGAATACCGCGATCGCATAGATTATGCGTACGACACCGTCGACCAGGAGCTGCAGACGCCAAAGCGTCCAAATATCCGCCAGGGCAGTTATGCCCGCGAGAAGCATCAATGTGCCGAACACCGTGAAAAGCGACCGCATGGTCAGGTCCGGTCGCCGAAACCTTACGAAGAACAGAGCGCCCGCCATAACAAAACAGGACAGCGTAATGACAATATCTGCGACGCTATGCAGCCAAACCAAGGTGGGCGGCACAATGCTGGCAAGGTCCGCCGTTTTATTCACAAGCCCATCCTCCCACCTATCCCCACCTATGCGCAACTGGTTATACCACTGCTCCGTTCACGCGTTACATGTATTTTCAGCGTGTTTTCAATTAAAACACAACCATTGGGACAGGTGGGCGAAAAGCGCTATCTTGACGGAAACCGCTTGCGATAGGCTCAGATTCATCGGACAAATCGCCTGACAGGAAAATTGACGGAACGGACGCTGCAATGACGAAGCTGATCGATAGAGCGCGGGTCGCGCGGGTTATGCTGATCGAAGACAATCGCGGCGATGCGATTCTGGCGCGGATGGCCTTCAAGCGGGCTGAGATGAAAAGCGATATCGTGGTGGCTGAAACCGGTGAGGAAGGACTGAGCATTCTGCGTCGCGAAGGTGAACATGCCGATGCGCCAAGGCCCGATTTGATACTGCTTGATCTCAATCTGCCCGCCATGCACGGCCAGGATTTCCTTTATCGGGTAAAAGAAGATCCCGCCCTCAAACGCATACCCGTCATCGTTTTGTCGAGTTCTGCCGCTGATAGCGACATCATCGCCAGCTATGATCGCCACGCCAATGGCTACATCACCAAACCGATCAACAATGCAACCTATGACGACATCGTCGCCCGCATCGAACAATATTGGTTCGGCCTGATGCAGTTGCCGCCGGATCAGGCGCCCGCATCGTTTTCCTGACAGGCTGTTTTCTTGATTTCGGGGTGGTTTGACGCCTGAGTCTCGCCTACATTGGCGTCATGACCAAACTTCCCCGCGTGCCGCGCGTCCCCAAACCGCTCAAACCCCAAACGCAAAAAGCGCATCAGGGCCTTCCCGACGACCAGACCCTTCTGGACGCGCTGGCCGCCGCGCGCGAAGTCGATATCGGCGACCTGGCCCGCCAGTTCGGGCTAAAAGGCGACGAGCGTCGCGCTCTGCGCCAACGGCTGAAAACCCTGTCTGAATCCGGCAAACTGCATAAAAGCGGCCGTAAAACATTCGGTGCCGTGGGCGCCTTGCCCGATACTGGCGTATGCGATGTCGTCGAACGCGATATCGACGGCGAGTTGTGGGTCAAATGGGGCAAGGCCGATTCCGCTTCGCCGCTCGCCCGGCTGGCGCCGCTCAAAAAGGCCGCCGCCCAGACGCCGCCCGGCATGGGCGACCGGATCTATGCTCGCTTTGAAAACACCGCCGATGGCTGGGTGGCGCATCTGATCAAGGTTTTGGACCAGGGCGCCCCCAAGATCGTCGGCGTGGTGCGCAAGGGACGCCGCGAAATCCGGCTGGAAAGCGTCAACCGCAAGGAAAAGACCGCCTGGAACCTGACAGGCCAGAATCTGGATACACTGGAGGACGGCGATGTTGTCGTGGCCGCGCCCGTTGGTGGCGTGCATCGCTACGGTCCCAAGCCCGCCCGGGTTCTGGAAGTCATTGGCAAGGAAGACAGTCCCAAGATTGCCTCGGTCATGGCGATCCACAGTCACGGCCTGCCGCTCGGCTTTCAAAGCAGCACCGAGGATGAAGCCAAATCCGCCCAGCCGCCCACCCTGGGTAAACGGACCGACCTGCGCGACCTGCCTTTCGTCACCATTGACCCGGTCGACGCCAAAGACCATGACGACGCCGTCTTTGCCCACGCCGACGACACGGAGTCCAATCCGGGCGGCTGGGTCGTCTGGGTCGCCATCGCCGACGTCGCCGCCTATGTCACGCCCGGTTCGTCGCTTGACCGCGATGCGCGTGAGAAAGGTAACTCCACCTATTTCCCCGATCGCGTCGAACCCATGCTGCCGCACGTTCTGTCGTCCGGCCTGTGTTCGCTGCAGGAAGGTGAGAACCGCGCCACCTTGGCGGTGCGCATGGTGTTTAATGCCGCCGGCAAGAAGCTCAGCCACAAATTCGTGCGCGGTCTGATGCGATCCGCCGCTAAGCTGTCCTACGAACAGGCGCAGGCCGCGATCGACGGTATGCCAGACGACACCACCGGCCCTATCCTAGACGCCCTGCTCAAACCGCTCTGGGCCGCCCACGCCTGCTTGACCAAGGGCCGCAACATCCGGCAGCCCCTGCATATCAACTCTCCTGAGCGCCGCGTAAAGCTGGACGCCGAGGGCAATGTTGTCTCTATCGAACAACGTGTGTCGCTGGATGCCATGCAGTTGATCGAGGAGATGATGATCCAGGCCAATGTCTCGGCCGCCGAAGAATTGGAAAAGCACAAGACGCCGTTGATCTATCGGGTCCACGAAACCCCTTCGCTGGAAAAGATCGGCAACCTGGCCGACTTCCTCGCGACACTGGGTATTCCCTGGAACAAGGGTGAGCCGCCGCGCACCGACCGTTTCAATGCCTTGCTTGACGGGCAAAAGGACGGCCCCAATAATGAAATCATCAATGAAGTGGTTCTGCGCACCCAGATGCAGGCACATTACTCACCGGAAAATTACGGCCACTTCGGACTTAATCTCGACCATTACGCCCACTTCACTTCACCGATCCGCCGCTATGCCGACCTGATCGTTCACCGCGGTTTGATCCGCGCGCTCAAGCTGGGCGACGACGGCCTGACCGACTACGAAATCAAAACCCTCGGCGACACCGCCGAACACATCACCGCCACCGAACGCCGGTCGATGCAGGCCGAACGGGAAGCCATAGAGCGGTATATCGCCGCCTTCCTGCACGATAAGATCGGCGCGGCCTTCACCGGGCGTATCGTCGGGGTCACGCGCTTTGGCCTGTTCGTTAAGCTGACGGACACCGGCGCCGACGGCATCGTGCCCGTGTCATCGCTTGGCAACGATTATTTCGTGCACGACGATGTGCAACACGCGCTGATCGGCGAACGCACCGGGCAAAGGTGGCGCCTGGGCGCTACGGTCGAGGTCGAACTGTCCGAAGCCATGCCAATAACCGGCGGGCTGGTATTCAAGATGCTCTCGGAACCCGAAGCCGCCGATCCGAACGCGCCGCGCGCGCGTCTGGGCGTCCGTGCGCGGGGTTCGGGTTTTCCGCCCCGTGGCCCCGGTTCGAAAGGCGCGCCGAAAAAGGCAGGCTTTCGCGACAAGACCTCCGGCGCGAAGCACGGCGTCAAGAACGTGAAGAAAAAGAAAAAGCGTTAAGGGATTTAGTGCCGGAACTTGTAGGTCTGCTTCAGCAGGACAAGGTCCCCGCTGGATACCCGCAGGAACAGATGATGGACGCGGGCGGACAATTGTACGTCGTGGCTTTCCATAACTTCGCGTCCGGTCGCATCCTTGCGATAGAGGTCGAAGCTGACACGGTTGCCCGATGTCCAATGGACCCGGACATCGAAGGCTTCACCCGGTGACGGCGCCAGTTGGAAGGCTTCAGCCTTACCCGCGACGTCGCCGGTATTCTTGCTGACCGCGCCCTTTAGCAGGCCGTCCTGGGCTGTAAAACCGATCTGGGCGACATCGTTGCCCTCTCCTTCGAGCAGAAGCTGGAAGGCTGCCTGATCGCAATTGGCTGCGGCGCAGGTAAACTTCAGCGCCAGATCCATCTGCGTTACATCGGTCAGCGGATCCGATTGCGCGGTGTTCTGCTTGCCCGCCTCTGCCTTGAGACTAAGTGGCGCGATAGACTGATAGGGGACGACCGGATCAGCGGCAAAAGCTGGGACGGCGGACACAGCCAAGAGGCCGACAAGAAGCGAAGTCGTTTTGATCATGCGCCAGTCCTATCGCCAGATTACGTCAGGTTTACGGCATCACCGATGGACAACCGAATCGCGCCGGCGCGCATAATGATGTAGGTCATCCGCGTCCCAGCCAGGTTCCAGAATCGTTTGGTAACGACGGAAAGCTTGCTCCGCGCGCCGGTTCTTTCTATCGCACATATGAATTTCGCCTTCAAACAACGCCCGTATGAGAGGTTCATACGAAAAAAGCCGCCTTTCGGGCAATTGGCCATTGACTTCCCGCTGTTCCTGAGTATTTTCCGCCCCTCTCGTTTATTCGCGTCGTCTGGCGCACCCGAACCGTAAGGATTTACGTCATGGCTAAGCCAGCCTCCATCAAGATCCGCCTGAACTCGACGGCTGACACCGGCTTCTTCTACGTTACCAAGAAGAACGCCCGCACCAAGACTGAAAAGATGGTGCTGAAGAAGTACGATCCGGTCGTGCGCAAGCACGTCGAATTCAAGGAAGGCAAGATTAAGTAATCTTGCCATCTTAAGGTTTGTCCTTCGGCATCCCCCCCTCGCCGAAGGACCTTAAAGGAAGCCGCGCCTGAGTTCCCCCTATACTCGGCGCGGCTTTTTTGCGTCCGAAGGGCTCACGCGCTTCGCGCCGAAAACCTCTACGCTATAGGCAGTTGAATGGGGCCGTTAAGCGGCGTTGCGGACGATCACGCGGTTGCGGCCGGCCTGCTTGGCTTCATAAACCCCTTCGTCAGCCCGCTTTAAAAGGGTTTCCGGCGTATCGCCAACACCTTGCGAGGTGGCCACGCCGATGGAGATCGTAACGTCGAGCTTACGCCCGTCAGCCAGCACGAAGGGGATGTCTGCGACCTGCGACCGGACACGTTCGGCGATATGGACTGCGTCCGATGAGCCGGTTTCCGGCATCAGCACGACAAACTCTTCCCCGCCAAACCGGCAAGCCATATCGATGGCGCGCACATTCAGACCCAGGCGGCGAGCAAATTCGCGAATCACTTCATCACCGGCATCGTGACCGTAGGTGTCATTGACCCGCTTGAAATGGTCGATATCCAGCAGCAGCACCGACAGTTCAGGACCGCCCTTCACGTGGCGCGCCATAGCCAGGCTGAGGTGGTGATCAAGGAAGCGTCGGTTGTTTAGTCCCGTCAGGGGGTCGGTAACCGCCAGTTCCAGGGAGCGGTCGAGCGTATTGCGCAGGAAGTCCCCATACCGCTTGCGCTTGATCTGGGTTTTTGCACGGGCGCGCAGTTCGAGCATGTCGACGGGGCGCGGCACAACATCGTTGACGCCGAGTTCCAGCGCCTTGAACACCTGCTGGCGTTCATCGGCATTGACGATGGCCAGGACCGGCCGGTTACGCGTGACTTCACTCGTTCTCAGATGAGCAACCCAGCGCAGGGCATCGAAGGACTTGGCCGTCAGGTTGAGCACAATCAGATCGACACGCCCGCCGGCGATCTTCAGAGCACGCGTCGGATCGGTTTCGAAAGCGCAGCGGTGATCTTCGCCCAATTGCATCATCAGGCGCTCGGCCTGGCGGACATTGTCGTCGAGAATCAGCACGTTCCCCGTCGCCGACAATTGGCGCAGGTATTGTTCGTTATCTATCAGGCCCACGCGGCGCGATGACGCCTCTCGCCGGCGCAGGTCGTCGACCATCTGCTTCAGCCGGACAAGCGCCTGCAAACGCGCCATCAGCATCATGTCGTCGATAGGCTTGGTCAGGAAATCGTCGGCACCCGCTTCAAGACCGAACAGCCGATCGTCACGGCCATCCAGAGCGGTAATCAGGATGATGGGAATGTGACGGGTTTCGGGATGGTCCTTGATCTGGCGGCAAACCTCATAGCCGTCGATTCCCGGCATCATGACATCGAGGAGAATAATGTCAGGTTGTTCGGCAATGGCCATGTCTATAGCCACCTGACCGTCATTCGCCGTCAGCACTTCGTAATAGTCCGCCTCCAGCTTGGCCTGGAGCAGGCGGACATTGGCCGGTATGTCATCGACGATAAGGACGCGCGCGGTCATGGACTGTCTCCGTTAGCCCAGATACTTGCGCACCGTGTCGAGAAAATGCGTCACCGAAATAGGCTTGGAAATGTAGGCTTCGCAACCGCCTTCGCGAATTCGTTCCTCGTCGCCCTTCATGGCGAAGGCCGTTACTGCCACAACCGGAATATGAGACAGCTCATCGTCTTCCTTAAGCCACTTGGTCACTTCCAGGCCCGAAATCTCAGGTAGCTGGATATCCATCAAGATCAGGTCGGGACGGTGCTGGCGGGCAAGAGTCAGGGCAGACAGGCCCTCGCCCGTCTGGAAGGTTTCATAGCCCTGCGCATCGAGCAGGTCATGAAAGAGCTTCATGTTGAGTTCGTTGTCCTCAACAATGAGGACCTTCTTTTGCATCATTCCCGAAACCTATAAGCCCGAAAGCCTACCCACTCTATCTTGTGTTTTTGCCGAATCGGTCACCACCGCGCCGCCGGCTTTTGATAGGCCCCAATCTACAGGGACTCTCTTAAGCTGAGGTGAAGGCAAAGGTAACAAATGGTAAAAATGGGGATGGAGAGGCCGTATGCAAATCGGCTATAGAGATTAAAGTCCCTTTCCCCATTGGGGCCTATCTCTTATCTGATCAAGGATTTTACATGTCGACATGCGAAGACCGCCTGCGGGCGCTCGGCATCACCCTGCCCGTCCCGACCGCGCCCGTAGCCAATTACGTCCCGTTCGTCCGCACCGGGAATCACGCTCACATCTCCGGCCAGTTGTCGAACGACGCCAATGGCGGCATCAAGGGCACGGTGGGCGTTGACGTCTCGCTCGAAGACGCCGTCGAGGCGGCCCGCCTGTGCGGTATCAATCTGCTGGCTCAAATGAAGGCGGCAGCTGGTGGCGATCTTGACGACGTGGTGCGGGTGATCAAGCTGAACGCGTTCGTTCAGGCCGGTCCTGACTTCTATAATATCCCGCAGGTTATCAATGGCTGCTCAGACCTAATGGTTGCCGCCCTTGGCGATGCCGGAAAGCATGCCCGCTCGGCCGTCGGCATGTATAAGATCCCTCTCGGCTTCGCCGTGGAAATCGACGCCCTGATCGAAGTCATCGACCGCCGTTAATTTTAAGGTTGCGGCGCGCTGGTATGGGCGGCGCGCCGATTGTGCAACGGCAGCAGGGGTGTTAGCGTCACTCTTTTACGGAGGATCCTATGCGCCTGAAGCCCCTGCTCCCAGCCCTTGCCGTCCTGGCCTCCGCTGCCTTGGCGGTCCCGGCTTTAGCGATCCCAGCGGCTGACACCTCCGGCACGGGCGAACCGGCCTTTCGCGCCCTCTATAAAGAACTGGTTGAAACCAATACCGCGCCGGGCGAAGGTAGTTGCACCCTGGCGGCCCAGCGCATGGAAGCGCGTCTGAAAGCCGCTGGCTACACGGACGCGGACATCCACCTTTTCATTCCAGACAGCGCGCCGAAGGACGGCGGCATCGTTGCGGTTTTGCGTGGGACCGGCTCAAAGAAGAAGGCCATTCTGCTTCTGGCCCACATAGATGTAGTGGCCGCCAAGCGGTCGGACTGGACGCGCGATCCGTTCACCCTGATCGAGGAAGGCGGCTATTTCTACGGCCGCGGCACGTCAGATGACAAGGCCCAGGCCGCCATCTGGACCGATCTGCTCATCCGACTGAAGCAGGAAGGTTACCGCCCCAAACGCGACATCAAGATGGCCCTGACCTGCGGAGAGGAAACCGAGGGTGTATTCAACGGCGCCCACTGGCTGTCCACCGAGCACAAGGACTG
Organism: Asticcacaulis aquihabitans; assembly: GCF_032490435.1. NCBI lineage: Bacteria > Pseudomonadati > Pseudomonadota > Alphaproteobacteria > Caulobacterales > Caulobacteraceae > Asticcacaulis > Asticcacaulis aquihabitans. Next base: position 66,885 of record NZ_JAVGWM010000005.1, on the reverse strand, counting down.
GATCGACGCCGATTTCGCGCTCAATGAAGGCGCAAACGGACAATTGGATGAGACCGGTCGAAAGATCGCTCTCAATATCGAAGCGGCGGAAAAGGTCTATCAGGACTTCAAGCTGGAAACCACCAATCCGGGCGGCCACTCGTCGCGTCCCGTGCCCGAAAACGCTATCTACCAGATGTCGGCGGCCCTGCCGAAGATCGGCGCGCTTGAATTTCCGGTGATGCTTAATGACGCCACCCGGGCCTATTTTACGCGCATGGCGCCGATCGTCGGCGGCGAGTCAGGGGCGGCCATGTTAGCCATCGTCAAGAACCCGATGGATAGCGCAGCCAATGCCATCCTGTCGAAGAACCCGCAATGGCATTCGATGCTGCGCACGACCTGCGTCGCCACCCTGATCGAAGGCGGACATGCCTTGAACGCCTTGCCTCAACACGTTTCGGCCAACATCAATTGCCGGATTTTCCCAGGTGTCAGCGTGGATGACGTACAGGCCGCGCTGGTGCGGGCCGTCGCCGATCCGGCAGTCAAGGTGTCGATCGTCGAACCGCGCAGCCTAGCCACCCCCGCGCCGGCGCTTGGTCCGGACATTTTGGGTCCCATCGAAAAGGTCTCCGCCGAATTGTGGCCAGGCGTCCCGGTCGTGCCCACCATGACAACAGGGGCAACGGACGGCATCTACACGTCCGCCGCCGGCATTCCGACCTATGGAGTGGAGGGCCTGTTTGTCGATCCCGACGAAGGCCATATTCACGGGCTAAATGAGCGGGTGGGCGTTCAGTCCTTAATGGACGCCCGGCGTTTCATGTATAGGTTGGTCAAGCTTTACGCGGCGCAATAGACTCCCCATATACCGCCTATGACCGCCCAGACACGCCCCTTGAAGCTGACGCTGCACAACACAATCGCCGATATCGGCCAAAGCACATGGGATGGTTTAAGGGATGACGACAACCCCTTTACATCGTTTGCCTATTTGCATGCGCTTGAAGATACGGGTTGTGTCGATGAGACCAGTGGCTGGCAACCCGTCCATATCGCCTTGTGCGATGACGCAGGCGTTGTGGCGGGCGTCATGCCCCTTTACGTCAAATATCATTCCATGGGCGAATATGTCTTCGACCAGTCGTGGGCCCGGGCCTACGAACAGGCGGGCGGCGCCTATTACCCGAAACTGCAAGGGGCCATTCCGTTCACGCCGGTGACCGGGGCACGTCTGATCTCGCGCGATCCGGCTGTGCGGCGCGCGCTTGTCGAGGCCGCCATATCATTGTGCGACAGCAACCGGCTGTCGTCGCTTCACATCACCTTTCCACGCGAAGACGAATGGCGAATGATGGGGGAAATGGGTCTCCTGCAACGGCGCGATCAGCAGTTCTGGTGGGACAATGCCGGTTACACCACCTTCGATGACTTTCTCGCGGCCCTGTCGTCAAACCGGCGCAAGGTTATCCGCCGCGAACGTCGCGACGTTCAGTCAGCCGTTGAGCTACGTCACATAACCGGTAGAGATATAAACGAAAATCATCTCGATCTGATGTATGCATTTATCGAAAGCACCTATGACCGCAAGTGGGGCGCGCCCTATCTGACCCGTGCGTTTTTCAGCCGCGTGGCCGAAACCATGCGGGACAAGATCGTCCTGATATTCGCTTACCAAGGCGAACAGGCTGTGGCTGGCGCCATCAATTTCATCGGCGGGGATACACTTTACGGCCGGCAATGGGGCACGCATATCGACCTGCCCTTCCTGCATTTCGAAGTCTGCTATTATCAGGCCATCGACTATGCCATCACCCACGGCCTGCAAAGGGTCGAAGCCGGTACCCAGGGCGAGCACAAGCTGTCACGCGGCTACCTGCCGCACAGCGTCTATTCGGCCCACTATATCCGTGACAAACGCCTGCGCGCCCCGATCGAAGACTATCTCAACCGCGAACGCGATGCGGTGGTCGAGCAGATGCAGATGCTGGCGGAGGAAGCGTCGCCGTTCAAAAAGGACAGGTGATCGTCCCGTCGTGCCGCCGGCGATAAACCGTGCTATATTCGGTCAAAAGGGATGAAACCATGGCCGAACGTTACCGAACCTATTCCGCCTTTTTCGACTTTTACCTGAGCGAGCACGGCCGCCCTGCCACGCGTGCCGTCCACTATCTCGGTTCGGTTTGCGGCATAGCCGCGCTTGTTCTGACCGTATCGACTGGGCATCTATGGTGGATCGCCGCGGGCCTGGTCGCGGGATATGGCTGCGCCTGGATCGGACACTTCTTCATCGAACATAACCGGCCCGCCACGTTTAAATATCCGTTGTGGTCGTTTATCGGCGACTACCATATGTTTTGTCTGTGGCTGACCGGGCAATTGCCGAAGCGCCGCGCCCTGGCCGCCTCAAGACTTTGATGCCCCGATTGCGTTATCGGCTAATCGTCGGCGCCAGAGACTTGAACCAGATTTCCAGATTTTCGGCCTGACGCCTCATGTGATCTGCCCGTTTCGCGGCCTCTTCGTCGTGGCCCCAGGTCTCGCTCTGGAAGTCCTCGCCGACGCGTGACGCCGCAAAGGCCTGCGCGCCAGTCAGATGCCCGCGCCAAAGCGCCAGGGCCAGCACCACCGAGCCCAACAAAGGTATGGCCTGCATGATACCGGCCTGTTCATACACGCTTGCGTTGGCGATCAGGGACTGAATGCGGTGAATGGTTTCCGCCGGCTGCGGTTGATGAATAATGCTCTTGTTCTGATGAAACTGGAGGTCCAGTTCTGTATCGGCCCATACAAGAATGGGCTTCCAGGCCGCGTCTTCGCGGGCTACCAGCGCTTGAGGATATTCGGCCGGATAACACACCAGGTCCGTTTCCGAATACCGCGTCACCTCGACCAGGGTTTCATCCAGCACGTCGCCCATGCGGTCGACAGCGGCAAAACCCAGGCGGGTCATCGGCATGTCGCTGAACTCGACATGGTCGCCGACAGCGGCCCATTCGGCTTCAACCCGGCTGGCAACGGTGTCGTTCGGCAGAACGAGTTCTTGCCCCTTGGGCGTTTTTACCGCCCGGCCATCCAGGCTGACCGAATATCCGCCATTGATCTCATTAACGGCCACGGTCTTCCAAAACCGTTTTGGGCGGAACCCGAGAGAATCGGATGTCTTGTCCGGGGCTTTGGCTTCGTATGTCATATCAATAACTTGCCATCTTGTGCTCAGAGCAAACGTCTGCCGCAAACGCGTCCAGCGCCGCCTTCAGCTCCGTGAAATCGTGGACGATGTCGTGCGCGCCGGCCAATTGCAGTTCTTCGACCGTATGGAATCCCCAGGATACCCCGATGGCGTGGACATGGGCCTGACGCGCCATCTTCATATCATGGCTGGCGTCACCGATCATCACCGCCTCATGGGTGGCAACGCCCAGAGCGTTGAGATTGCATTGAAGCATGTGCGGATGGGGCTTTGAGGGGCCATCGTCGGCGCAGAAGGTGACATCGAACAGGTCGTCCCAACCGTGCTTTTCCAAAGTCCTGCGAACGCCGCGGCGCGAATTGCCGGTGGCCATGCCCAAAAGCCAGCCTTCACTTTTGAGAGCCTGCAAGGTCTCTTCAGCGCCAAGATAAAGCGATTCCGCGAATGCCGGGTCGGCATGAAAACGCAGGAAGGCCTGTTGGAACTCATGCGTGTAGGCGGCGATGGTTTCCGGATCGAGGTCTGGACGCATCATGGCCAGAGCGTCGAAAAGCGATACCCCGACAATGGCCCTGACCTGATCGTAGCTTGGCGGATCAATATTGATCGCGTGCGCGGCCTCGACCGCTGCGCGAAAAATACTGGACCGGCTGTCGATCAATGTGCCGTCCACGTCCCAGACCGCCAGTTTCAAACCTTCACTCCCCACGCGGATACTCCGGACCTACCGTTTTTTCTTCTTCATATTGGCGAAGGGATCGTTCTCCGCCTCATGCTCATCGAAGCCGAAGCGGTCGAAACCGGCCTGAATAACCGGATCGAGCGGCGCCTCGACGATCAACGTGCCTTGCGTCGGATGCGGCAGTTCGATGCGACGGTGATGCAGTTGCAGGTTCAGTCCTTCGGACAGGGACTGGCTGGCTTCATTGCCGTACTTCGGGTCGCCCAGGATCGAATGACCAATGGCCTGCATGTGGGCGCGCAACTGGTGCGTTCGACCGGTGTGCGGACGTAGCGCCATCCACGATACGCGCGGACCAGCGCGCGAAATGGTGACATATTCAGTTTCCGCCGCCTCCGCGCCCGGTTCGTTGGGCTCGGCCGGCTGGACGATCTCGCGATCATGAAACCCCTTTTTGATAAGGGGGGTATCGATATAGCCTTCTTCCGGCTTCGGATTGCCGACCACCAGCGCCCAATAGGTTTTCTGCGCCCGGCGCTTGGCGAAGGCGCCCGACAGACGCGCCGCCGCCTGCGGAGACTTGCCCAGCAGCAGGACGCCCGACGTGTCACGGTCAAGACGGTGGACCAGGCGCGGACGTTCCAGCCCCTCGCCCCAAGCCGACAACAGCCGGTCGACGTGGTTCTTGGTCTTGGTGCCCCCTTGTACGGCGAGGCCCGATGGCTTGTTCAGCGCGATTACGTCTTCGTCCTCGTACAGGACCATCGAATGCGCAAAACGGATTTCCTGCGGGCTCAACAGGGCGCGTTCGCGCTTTTGCTGATCAATGTCGGGGGCATCCGGCAAGGGCGGAACGCGAATGGTGGAGCCGGCGGTCAGGCGAGTATCGGCCTTTACACGGCCGCCATCGACGCGCACCTGACCGGAGCGCAGCAGTTTGTTGAGCATCACATGATTCAGGTGCGGCCAGCGGCGCTTGAAGAAGCGATCAACGCGAATACCGTCCTCGCCATCGGTAATATAGAGGGTTTTGACTTCCTTGCTCATTACGCAAACTTTCGGATCAGGAACAGGCCGGCCATCAGCGCGGCAATGGACAGGACAACCGACAGAGTAATATACCCCGCCGCCAGCCCGTAGGCGCGACGTTCAAGCATCTGAACGGTTTCCAGCGAAAAAGACGAAAAGGTCGTGAAGCCACCCAATACCCCGACGCCCAGCAGCAATCGGGCGCGTTCGGTATCCAGTACACCTTTCAAGGGCCCCAGAAGCAGGCCCATGAGCAGCCCCATAAGCAGGCCACCGATGACATTGGCCATGAAGGTCCCGAGAGGCCAAACATTCAGGGGCCAGGCTTCACTCGCCCACCAGCCCGCCGTCAACCGCCCCAGACCATAGCGGGCTGCGGAGCCGAAGGCGCCCCCCAACATGACAAGACACAGATTGAACATAGGCGCGTAATACCCCTCTTCACCTGATCCTCATAGTCCTTTAAGCTTGGAATCGGAACAAAATGCAGGGTAAACCCATCCATGAGCCTGGCCGCACACTACGACCCCACCAATATTTTCGCCAAGATTCTGGCCGGCGACATCCCGTCGGTAAAGGTCTATGAAGACGACCGCACCTTGAGTTTCATGGATGTTTTCCCGCAATCGAAGGGCCATACGCTGGTCATTCCGAAGGTCGCGGCGTGCAATTTGTTCGATATTCCGGCGGACGACCTGCGAAACCTGATCGTTCAGACCCAGCGCATCGGGCGCGCCGTGCGCGATGCGCTCACGCCAGACGGCATCCGCATCGCGCAGTTCAATGGCGAGGCGTCTGGCCAGACGGTGTTTCATATTCATTTCCACATCATTCCCGTCTGGGACGACATCGCCGAACGCCCACACGCCGCCGGCAAAATGGCGGACATGGGTGAATTGCAAGATCTGGCCGCGCAAATCCAAGCCAAACTGTCATGACCTTTTACGTTCTTCGCCACGGCCAGACCGACTGGAACGTGCAGGCCCGCCTACAGGGGTCAACCGATATTCCGCTCAACGACACCGGGCGCGCGCAGGCGCATGTGGCGGCTGACATACTCAAAGATCAGGGTCTGACCCGCATCGTCGCCAGTCCCTTGTCGCGCGCGCTGGAAACGGCGCAGATCGTCGGGGCGGCCTGTGCCCTCGAACCGATCATCGATGACCGATTGATAGAACGCAATTTCGGCCTGTTTGAAGGCATGACCATAGACGAGGTTCGCCAGCACCGCGAAGAGATGCGCGAGCATATGAACCCGGCTGCCGACCTGGACGGCAAGCACTATCCGCACAATGCCGAACCGCTGGGTCAGGTCATCGAGCGGGTTTATGACTGCATCAATGCCCACAAGGCGGACGAACAGCTAAGCGGTGGAACCTGTCTGTTCGTCTTCCACGGCATCCCGTTCCGGGCTGTTACGCGTAAGTTCCTCAACGACATGTATTCGAGCCCGAACGCCGCGCCGGTCCGCTTTGAGGAACGCGACGGCAAATGGCGCATGATTCCGCTCGATCCGAATAACGCGCCCATCCAGCAAATCTACAATGCGCAAACCACCATGGGCCGCATATAGCGTCACGCCGGAGCCAGGCTAATTGGATCGGCCGGGTTTCTGTGCTAGCCTCCCGGAAAGGGGGACTGCATGACCAATTCAGGACTGAACGCGCGCGAAACGCTTATCGTCCGGCTGGGCGTCGGACTTATCTTCGGCGGCATTCTGGGTTGGCTGATCAAGCAGATCGAACCCTATGACAGTGATCCTGTCTTATGGCAGCAGGTTTTGGCCAGCACACTGATGCTTGGCGCATTCGTGTTGTGGGCCGGTGCGGGCGCGATGCGCCGGATCAGCCTGGCGGTATGGGGCGGTGTCGCCCTGGCCGTGATCGCCGTCATCGCGTGGAACCGCGAGGCGCACAATACCGAAGCCCACTTCAATCCGTTCTTTTTCAACCTGTCCTTCCTTATCTATCCCTTCCTGTTCATCAGCCATGAACTGGTGTCCTCCGCTGACCAGGCGGGAAAACCCATCGCACCTTACCCGCTCTATTTCGACGAGGCGTGGAAACGGGGCGTGCAACTCATCCTGGCCATGATCTTCACCGGCCTGTTCTGGGGTATATTGTGGCTGGGCGCTGCGCTGTTGGGTTTCATCGGCTTCACCTGGTTCAAGGATCTGCTGACGAATACCTATTTCGCCTGGCCGTTAAGCGGTTTGGCCATCGCCTCTGCTGTCAATCTTGGCGATGTGCAAACCCGGTTGATGAGTAATTTCCGGTCGCTTGTGCTCGGCGTTCTATCCTGGCTGCTGCCGGTCATCGCCTTTATTGGCGTCCTATTTGCTGTATCGCTCTGTTTTAGCGGGCTGGAACCCCTTTGGAAAACAAAGGCGGCCACGGCCTCCCTGCTCACGGCATGCGTCGCTCTGGTCCTCCTCGTCAATGCCGCCTATCAGCAAGGCGACACGGAACGTCCGGTCCATGTCGTGTTGAAAATGTCGGCCTGGATCGCCTGCGGTCTGACACTGGTGTTCGCGGGCCTGGCGGCCTACAGCCTTTACCTGCGCATTGCACAATACGGCTTGACCCCGGAACGGGTCATGGCGGCGGTTGGCGTCGTCATCGCCTGCCTGTTCGGTGTGGCCTATACCATTTCCGCCGTTTGGCCCGGTCGCTGGCTACGCGGCATAGAACTGGCCAATATTGCCCTGGCTTTCGTCATGGCTGGCCTGTTCCTGGCTGTTTTAACGCCCATCGCCGATCCGTATCGCCTGAGCGCCGGTGCCCAAGCCGCTCGGGTCGATGGCGGCGAGGCCGCGCCCGATAGGTTCGACTGGCGCGTCCTGCGCTTCGAAACCGGCACCTATGGACGCGACGCCCTGAAACGCCTGAGCCAATCCGGACGGACGCAAGCCGTTCGCGATGCCGCACGCGCCGCCCTTGCTCTCAAGGATGAAGACCGTTGGGTTTTGGCCGATACCGCCAAGCCCGCCATGCGCACCCCGGATAGAAAACAGTTCGTCGTTGTCTCCCCAAAGGGGGCCATGCTGCCCGAAGATTTTCTGACACAGGCCTATCCATCACAAGCCCTGCCCGACTGCGCCGCGGAGGACGCCGTGCCGGGCTGTTATGCCGCCTTGATCGACCTCAATCACAACAACATCCCGGAGGTCACCATACTGGACGGCAAGGAGATATCGATCTTTGTGAAGGACAGCCAGTCGAATAATAAGTGGCGCCTGATGAGCAATGTCTACCTGACGCCTGCCGACGCTGAAGCGTTCCGAAAGGGCCAGGCCTTAGCCCAGCGCCCCGTATTCGATGACCTGAAGATCGGCGACAAGATCATCGGCATCCGCGACACCCACCGCAACGCCAAGACAGGCGAAGATCTGGTCTCCTACTGAACCTTCTGCATGAAAGGCAAACCAGCGAACAGGTCTACCGACTTAAGACGCGCGGCGACGCTGTGGATCGGCATGGAGATGATCAGTTCGTCAGCCTGGGTCTGGTCGAGAAAGCTCCCCAGGCGCTTTTCGATCGTCGCCGGCGATCCAACCATAGCGAAACGCAGCATGTGGTCGATCATCGCCTGCTCATCTGGTGTCAGCTTGGCCACGGCGTCATAGTCAGGGCGCGGAAACGGCTTTCGGACATTACGGCGTAGATTGGCGAAGGACTGCTGCATCGAAGTATAGAGATAGTCGGCTTCAGCGTCCGTATCCGCCGCCACGCCCATAACGCCGACCATTGTGTGCGGCTTGGCGTAGGCCTCCGACGGACGAAAATGCGTCCGGTACAGATGCAGCGCATCGAACAACAGTTCCGGCGCGAAATGCGAAGCAAAAGCGTAAGGGAGCCCCAATTGCGCCGCCAGTTGCGCGCTGTAGAGCGACGATCCCAGTAGCCAGATAGGCACATGCGAATTCATGCCGGGCACGGCCAAAATCCGCTGGCTATCATCCGGCGTGCCAAGAAGGCGTTGCAACTCTATGATATCGTTTGGAAAGCTTTCAACCCCGGCCTCCTGATGGCGACGCAGGGCGCGAGCGGTCGCCATGTCCGTGCCGGGCGCCCGGCCCAGGCCCAGATCGACCCGGCCAGGATACAGGGCTTCGAGTGTGCCGAATTGTTCGGCGATCACCAGGGGCGAATGGTTCGGCAACATGATGCCGCCAGAACCGACGCGTATCTTTTGCGTCGCGGCCCCAACGTGGGAAATGACTAATGAGGTGGCGGCTGAAGCGATACCCGGCATACCGTGATGTTCGGCCAACCAGTAGCGGGAATAGCCATTCGCTTCCGCCCTCTGCGCCATTTTCGCCGAACTGGCCAGCGCGTCTGAAATCGTGCTGCCATCTGAAATTTGCGACAGGTCGAGGATCGAAAAGGGGATCATGTAGCTCTCCGTGCGGTCAAGCTTATGTAGGTGCTCAGGTTACAATTTAAAGAGCGCCCTACCCTTCCGACCGATATAACGGCGTCTCCGCCTGACCTAGGAAGGTCGGGCAACATAAGCGTGCTGAAGGGACACCGGCACAGGTCGCCGCTAGCTCGCCGACCAACCGGCAAAAAAAAGCCCCTGAAACCTGCGTTTCAGGGGCTATATCTTTTAATCGTCGATTACTCGACGATTTCTGCCTTGGCACCAGGCTTGTCGGCGCCCTTTTGCGATGGCGTTATATCGAAGGCGATCTTGCCGTCGGTCAGTTTGACCAGGATATGTCCACCCTTGACCAGCTTGCCGAAGAGGATTTCATCGGCCAGCGGCTTCTTGATGTTTTCCTGAATGACACGAGCCAGCGGACGCGCGCCATACAGTTCGTCATATCCGTTTTCGCTCAACCAGGCAGCCGCTTCGTCGGTCAGTTCGATCGAGATGTGGCGGTCAGCCAGTTGCATTTCCAGTTGCATGATGAACTTCTGAACAACCTGCGCAATCACGTCCTGCTTCAGTTGCTTGAAGGTCACGATGGCATCCAGGCGGTTGCGGAATTCCGGCGTGAACAGACGCTTGATCGCGGCTTCGTCTTCGCCGGAGACCTTTTCACGGCCAAAGCCGATCGAGTTCTTCTGGTTATCCGAAGCCCCGGCATTGGTGGTCATGATCAGGATCACGTTGCGGAAATCGACCTTCTTGCCCACCGCATCCGTCAGCACGCCATGGTCCATGACCTGAAGCAGGATGTTGTAGATGTCCGAATGCGCCTTTTCGATTTCATCGAGCAGGACGATCGAGTGCGGTTGCTGATCGACCGCATCGGTCAGCAAGCCGCCCTGATCGTGTCCGACATAGCCCGGAGGCGCACCGATCAGACGCGAAACCGTGTGGCGTTCCATATATTCCGACATGTCGAAACGCAGCAGGTCGATCCCCATGGTCGCGGCCAATTGCTTGGCCACTTCCGTCTTGCCGACACCAGTCGGGCCGGAGAACAGGTAGCAGCCGATCGGCTTTTGCGGATCGCGCAGACCGGCGCGGGACAGCTTGATGGCAGTCGACAATTGCTCGATGGCCTCATCCTGACCAAACACGACGCGGTTGAGGTCGGTTTTCAGATCGCGCAGCGCCTGGGTATCGTCACGCGACACCGTCTTGGACGGTACGCGCGCGATCTTCGAGACGACATACTCGATTTCCTTCGGACCGATCACCTTGCGCCGCTTGTTTTCCGGCAGAACCATTTGCAAGGCGCCAGCTTCGTCGATCACATCGATCGCCTTATCGGGCAGTTTGCGGTCAGTGATATAACGCGCGGACAACTCCACTGCCGTCTTGATGGCGGCATCGGTGTATTTCAGATGGTGGAAGGTCTCGTAGTACGGCTTGAGGCCCTTCAAAATCTTGATGGTGTCGTCCAGCGTCGGTTCGTTGACGTCAATCTTCTGGAAGCGGCGAACCAGGGCGCGATCCTTCTCGAAGTGCTGACGATATTCCTTATAGGTGGTCGATCCCATGCAGCGCAGGGTACCGGCCGCCAGGGCGGGCTTCAGCAGATTGGAGGCATCCATGGCCCCGCCGGAGGTCGCGCCGGCGCCGATAACCGTATGGATTTCGTCGATGAACAGGACGGCATTGGGATGCGCCTCCAATTCCTTGACGACCTGCTTGACGCGTTCTTCGAAGTCCCCGCGATAGCGGGTGCCCGCCAAAAGCGTGCCCATGTCGAGGGAATAGATGGTGGCGCCCGCCAAAACATCGGGGACTTCACCGTCAACGATCTTCTTGGCCAAGCCTTCGGCGATGGCGGTCTTGCCGACGCCCGGATCACCGACCAGCAACGGATTGTTCTTGGTGCGGCGGCACAGAATTTGGATAGCGCGCTCGACCTCCGCCGACCGGCCGATTAGCGGATCGACCTTGCCGTGACGCGATTTTTCATTGAGGTCGACGCAATAGGCGGCCAGCGCGTCGGTGGAACCGCCCTTGCCTTTTTCCTCGCTGGTATTGGCGTTATCCTCGGTCGCGCCGCGAACGACACGGGCTTCCGATGCGCCCGGCTTTTTGGCGATGCCGTGAGCGATATAGTTGACCGCGTCATAGCGCGTCATTTCCTGCTCCTGCAGGAAGAAGGCAGCATGCGATTCGCGCTCGGAGAAGATGGCGACCAAAACATTTGCGCCGGTGACTTCATCGCGGCCCGAGCTTTGGACATGGATCACCGCGCGTTGGATAACGCGTTGGAAGCCGGCCGTGGGCTTGGCTTCTTCCGATTGCGGTTCGACCAGTGACTTCAGATCGGTCTCGATATAGGCGTCCAAGGCGGTACGCAGCTTGGCGAGATCGACATTGCAGGCACTCATGACGGCGGCTGCATCGACATCGTCGATTAGCGCCAGCAGGAGGTGCTCAAGCGTGGCATATTCGTGGTGATGCGCGTTGGCATGACCGACGGCCCTATGCAGGGTTTCCTCTAAAGCGCTTGAAAAAGACGGCATGACAACCTCCTAAAACCTTAAAACCCCAACTCAACTTACTCAACTCAAAACCCAAAAGGTTTAGGATGATTTACCATAATCAAACTGAACCCTATCTGAACCCGCGACACACGTAACTGTTACTTAGGGGACCTTTTTCCGCCTCTTAGGCGGATATTGCCCATACCCTAGGTTATACCGAAATCAGTGTCGCCTGGATCAGTCCTTCTCCATCGTGCATTGCAGCGGATGCTGATGACGGCGGGCCATGTCAACGACCTGAGCCACCTTCGTTTCCGCGACCTCATAGGTATAGACCCCGCATACCCCCACCCCCGTTTGGTGCACATGCAACATGATCAACGTGGCTTCCTCACGCGACTTGTTGAAAAACCGTTCCAAAACATAGACGACGAATTCCATCGGCGTGTAATCGTCATTCAGAATGAGAACCCGATACAGGGACGGCTTTTGCGCCTTGGGCTTGGTATCAACCAGTAAGCCGGTCGACTGACCGGGGCGCGTGGTCATGCCTTTTTCAGCGGCCATCAGTGTATCTTCTAAAACCAACTTCATCTCAAAACGTCTCGGGTCCTGTCAGGTTAGACCTCCGCACTAATAGATATGCAGGAGTCGCTTCATTACAAGATAGACCAAAAGGACCGGGTGTTAAGGGGTAAATGCACGAACGTGCCCACAAAGGTGCCCAGAAACGATCACAGTTTTAAGGCTGTGATATCAATTTGTGATGGACACGGTGACACCGTCCATATGGGAGGCGGCGTAAAAAATAAAAGCCCCATGTCCGGACGGACACGGGGCTTCAAATTTGGCCGCAGCGTCGGCGTTAACCGACGTCGGGGTTTAGCGGTAGGACTGGAACTTTTCAACGGCGGCAGTCATGCGCGCGTTGATCGGCTTGAAGGTGTCCTTGAACGAAGCTGAAAGGGTTTCGGTCAGCAGGTTCATTTCCGAGACATAAGCTTCCATCGAAGACTTAGCGTACTTCGATTGCAGCTCGATGACTTCCTGGACAGACTTGGCGCCAGACAGGGTCTTGGCAGCCGCGACAGCTTCTTCCCAGTTCTTCTTGGAGAAGGCGATGGCTTGGGCGCCAACCGTTTCCGCGCCCTTGGTGGCGGCGGTCAGCGATTCGACGACGGCTTCGACATTGCCCTTGGCAAGGCCGTTGACTTCGTTCAGCGCGCCGAGGGTCTTTTCAACACCGTCCTTGAAGGCTTGGTTGCCGGCGGTGGTATATTTGTCAAAGTTTGACTTGATGGCTTCAGCAGCTTCCGACATGGGTAACTCCTTTTTCATGTGAGCTTGAGCACCGCGCGCCGTAGTTACGCCGGAGCCCGATTAACGATATGTATAACGCAACTGCAGCATGAGGTCAAGCTTTATGTTGCGCTGCACAAAAGCTAACGTGATCGTGAAGAGACAAATTCCCCATATATGAGAGATTCTTGGCGTATTCAGATGCTTACTGGTTGTCTGATGTGGTGGGCGGGGCCGAATGAGCCTGAACTGGATCTAAATTGAGCGACACAGGTCCGAAATGGTTTCCGGTCACGAAGCGGTGAGCTTAAGGGTTGATTAAGGAAACCGCACGACAGACTGAACATAGCGCGTTATGATGATACAGCTCACAATAAGAACACATTGTTTTCTTATTTTCTGAGCCCCGGCGGAAAATCATAATGTGTGCAATCGCGTTTTTGTAACGAGTTGAGGACAGCTTTGATGCGTAAAATCGGGCGGATGTTTACCCAGATTCAATCCGGTCAAGAATTGACCAAGGCAAAGGGCGCGCGTTCCTTTTTCTTGATGATCGCCGGCGCTCTTACGATTTTGGCGCCGGTAAGCTACGCAAATGCTCAGGACCTGACCGACAACACCAAATACGCCGCCATCGTTGTCGATGCCCAGTCGGGCGAAGTTTTTTACGCCCGCCGCGCCGACTCAGCCCGGTATCCGGCTTCGCTCACCAAGATAATGACACTGTATATGGTGTTTGACGCCTTGGCTCAGGGCACCCTGAAGCCAACAGACCAGATCACCATTTCGGCGCGCGCCGCCAGCCAGGCGCCGGTCAAGGTATATCTGAAGGCCGGCGACACCATCGATGTCGATACCGCGATGCGTCTGGTTGCCCTCTATTCGGCAAATGATCTGGCTGTCGCCCTGGCAGAAAAGGTGGGCGGTTCGGAAGAACGCTTTGCCGCCATGATGACCATTCGCGCCCAGGATCTGGGCATGACCCAGACGCGGTTCGTCAACGCCAACGGCCTTCCCGATGCACGCCAGTTGTCGTCCGCTCGCGACCTGGCCATTCTGGCCCGCGCCGTAATGCGCGACTACCCGCAATATTACAGCTATTTCAACCTGCCTTCGCAGGAATTCCGTGGCCGGACCTACGTCAACCACAATCCGTTGCGCGGCATGGACGGTGTCGACGGTATGAAGACCGGCTTCACCAATGCCGCAGGCTATAATCTGGTCGCGTCCGGTGTGCAAAACGGCCACCGCCTGATCGCCGTTATGCTGGGCGGCTCCAACAAGACCCAGCGCCGCGAGCACGTCACCGCCCTGATGAACACCGGTTTCGACGTAATCAGCCGCCGTAATCGCGGCGAAGTCATCACAGTGGCCCAGAACGAATTCAGCCGCGCCATGGACGCCGAGGCCAAGCTGCCAGACACGCCCCAGCCCTACACGATCCTGGCAGACAACGGCCAGCCGGTGAGTGGAGCCCAGAACACTCCCCTGACCGACGCGCAATTGCGTGAGACCCTTGAAGGCAGCGAACAGGCTAATGCTACGGATGTCGATGTCCGTCGCGCCAGTTCGACAGTCCGTGCGCCGGCTGTTGTCCAGACCCTCAATTCCACCCCCACCGTCGCGGCTTTGAAGCCCGCGCCCAAGGTAACCGCCAAGGCCGCAGCCGCAGAGGTGGCGACTAAATCGGAAACAAAGTCAGAAGCCAAGGCAGCCAAGGGCAAGAAGGCTACCGCCGTGGCCGATGCTGATGATGAAAAGCCCACCAAGGGGAAAAAGGGCAAGAAGAACCCGAAAGCGGTCTATTCCATCCAGGTCGGCGCGTTCAAGGATAAGTCCTTGGCGTCCGATTGGGTCAAGAAGATGCAGTCGCGCTTCGGTGAACACCTGTCCAACGGCACCTCACAAATCAGCAAGAATGAAAATGGTTGGTATCGCACACGGTTCGCGACCTTGACCAAGGAAGAAGCCTCCGCCGCATGCAAGAGCATTTCGGCCAAGCATCTCGACTGCATGGTTATCAAGCCCGATGCATAGCCGTCTGGCGCATAATGTGAATGATTAAGAGAAAGCCTGGCGTTGTCGCCAGGCTTTTTTGTTATAAGCCGACTGTCAGCGACGCCGTTTAAGCAACACGTCCCGCGCCGCGTTGACCGCGCTGGCGCGATTGACGTCACCACCCTGGTCCGGATGCGCCGTCTTCATCAGGCGCTTCCACGCCTCCTTCACCGCCTTGCGATCGGCGCCAATGCTGAGCCCCAGGGTCTGGTACGCCTTGATCTCCTCGCTGGAATAGACAGCGGCCGATGGCGGTGGGCCGGCTTCGCGGCGGAAATAGGTTTGATATCGCACACTGCCGCCCATGACGAAGGCGCCCAACAGGGCGCCAAATCCCAGCCCTATCTGCCCCCTGAGAAACAGGGTCACAGCCAGCATCAACAGGGCCATGCTGATAAGGCTGCGCACGGCTCGGAACTGGCGAATCCACGGACCGGGGCGAGCGTTCCGGCCGACATAGACCAGCAGGAAAAATACGGCCAATGCCCCCAGAACCCAGATCATCAGACGTCCGCGCCCTCGTATTCCTCGGCGGCGGGAATCTCATCGCCCGCTTCGAGCCCGAGCGACGCCATCAGCGACCTAAGTTCTGTCCGTGCCGCGATGTGCGATAGAGATACGGCCACGGGGCGGATATCACCGGACAGATCCGCGACCGTCAGGCCGAATGGAAACAATTCGCGATAGATGACCCGGTCGCGCAGGCCGGCCAGGACGCGAAAACCGACCCGCTTGCCCAGGGCCGCCACGCGTTCGTCGACACGCTTGCGATTGCGTGCTTCATTGGCCGCCAGACGATTGCGCAGCACGATCCAATCAATCGACTTGCCATCCCAGGTGGCCCGCGTCTTACGCGAATTCCAGACGGTTTCGGCATAGATGGACGGCCGCTTGACCTCCAGAGTGACGGGATCGACTTCGCCCAGCAGGTCGAAATCGATAAAACTATCATTCATCGGGGTGATGATCTGGTGCGCTACGGCATGGGCGCGACGCGACAGGACGTGATCACCGCCCGGTGTATCGACGATAATATAGTCCGCCTGCTCGATGGCCTCATCCAGCGCGCGGTCGAAAATGGCGCGCGCCTCGGCATCGGGCAAGCTCAACAACTGAGCGGGCTTGTCGTGCAGATGCGGTTCAAACGCCTGCGGCAGCACCTTTTCATTCGCCGCTGCCCATTTGGCGCGGTTGGAAAAGAAACGGGCCAGCGAGCGCTGGCGCAGATCGAGATCTATAAAGGCGACCCGCTTACCGAGATGGAGCAGATGCACGGCGACGTGCATGGCAACGGTCGATTTCCCCGCCCCGCCTTTTTCGTTGCCGAAAACCAGAATACGCGCGTCCGAACGCTCTTTAGACATAGTCCACTCCCGTCCCTGCGCAAACTGACTCGCGGGGACTTCCTCATTTAGGCGCTTCCGCGACGCACCGCCAGAGCCCGTTAACGAAGTGTTAAAATTTGGCGTGGGTAACTTAAGCCCGCTGCCCACTGGATTTGCGGCATCGACCGGATTATATTGCGCCCATGACAACAGATTCAGACTTCATGCTCCGCTCCGACACCATCCGCATCCACTGCGATGAGGATTTCGCAGGTATGCGCAAGGCCGGCCGGGTGGCCGCCGAATGCCTCGACATGCTGATCCCCTATGTCGTGCCCGGTGTGAAGACCTCCTATCTCGATGATCTGGCGCGCGAATTCATCCTGGACAATGGCGGGCTACCAGCCTGCCTGTTCTATCGGGGCTACCAGAATACGGTCTGCATTTCGCCAAATCATGTGGTTTGCCACGGCATCCCATCCGACAAACCGCTGCGCGAAGGCGATATCGCCAATATCGACGTCACCTGCATTATTGACGGCTGGCACGGCGACCATTCGCGCATGTACGAAGTCGGTGACGTCGCCCCTAAGGCCAAGCGGCTGATCGATGTCACCTATGAAGCCATGCGTCTCGGCCTGGCCCAGATCAAGCCCGGTAATACGTTTGGCGACATCGCGCACGCGATTCAGAAATATGCCGAGGCCCAGCGCTGTTCGGTCGTCCGGGATTTCTGCGGCCACGGACTGGGGCGCGTATTCCACGACAATCCCAATGTTCTGCACTTCGGCAAGGCCGGCACCGGTCCGGTATTGAAAAAGGGCATGTTCTTCACGGTCGAGCCGATGATCAACCTCGGCAAGCCCGACGTGAAGGTGCTCAGCGACGGCTGGACAGCCGTGACGCGCGACAAGACCCTGACGGCGCAATGCGAACACAGTTGCGGCGTCACGGATGACGGCGTGGAACTGTTCACTGCCTCACCGACCGACCAATTCCGTCCGCATCCCGTCCTGGCCTGATATGTCCGACGGAGGGGATGGCGGCGATGTGACCCTGCCCGATCACGGCGGTCATCGCAATCGCCTGCGCCAGCGCGCGCGGGCCGGTGGCGTCTCCGCCCTGCCCGACTACGAATTGCTGGAACTCTTTCTGTTCCGTTCCATTCCGCAACGCGATGTGAAGCCCCTGGCCAAGGCGCTGATCGCGCGTTTCGGCGCGCTGCCCGCCGTCCTGTCCGCCCCGCTGGAGGACATGTTGCAGGTCTCCGCGCTCGACAATAAGGGTAAGGCGTTGAAAATGACGCCGGATATCGCGCTCGACCTGGCGCTGATGTTCGAGGCGACCCGGCGCATGATCGCCGAGCCCCTGAAGCGCTCAACCGTGATCTCAAGCTGGTCAGCCCTCATCGCCTACCTGAAGGTGACCCTGGCGCACGAACCGCGTGAGCAGTTCCGCATTCTGTTCCTCGACAAGAAGAACCAGTTGATCGCCGACGAAATCATGGGACACGGCACGGTCGATCACGCGCCGGCCTATCCACGCGAAATCATGCGGCGTGCGCTGGAATTGTCGTCAAGCAACGTGATCTTAGTCCACAATCATCCTTCCGGCGATCCAATGCCGTCCCAGGGTGATATTGATATGACGAAGCTGATCGTGGCCGCGGGCAAACCGCTCAAGATCACCATACATGATCACCTGATCGTCGGCCGCGAAGGCGTGACCAGCCTGAAGCAGATCGGCGCGTTCTAGCGTTTTGATGCCCATGGCAATATTTTCGCGCAGGATATGGCCAAAGTGTTCAGCTCATGATAATTGCGTTACATCGTAATTATATACGATCGTAAGCGTCTAACGTCAGGCAACGCACCTTAACCTTGGGATCGTCTTGATCCGGGTTACTTTGGCCACAAACGGCTGGAGCGGTGCATGTTTAGCAAAAGACGATCCCATCTTATCAAGTGAGATATAGATGAAGCTTACGAAACTCCCTGCCAAATACGCCACCCTTGTCATGCCCTTGTTGCTGTCGGTCATGATGACCTTTGTCGTGTCAGCTATTTCCACCTTTAAAAATATAGGATTCGCAGACAATTTTGCTGCCCACTGGATGTCCGCATGGGGCATGTCATGGGTCATCGCCTTTCCGACGCTGCTGCTGGCCCTGCCCTTGGTCAGACGCGTAGTCGCCATGATCGTCGCCCCTTCACAAGCGTAGACGCGATCGAGGACGGCGCCTCATCCACGAAGGTGAGCCGCCGTTCTCTTTATAGCTGAGGCTTCAAATGGGGACGCCAAATAGTGCTCAATATCAGGCCAATAGCGGTGAGCACCACGAAGCCATTGACCGCCAAAGCGACCGGATCGGCAGGCACAAGGCCAAACCGCCACATATGCACGCCGACCAGGACCAGAAGTGCAATACCGCCTAAGGTGCGCAGAATCGTCGAAATCAGCTTCGCCCCCATGACGGCCGGCAACAGAACAGCCGCAAAGGTCGTCCCTCCCCATACGTACAAAAGCAGTTTGTCGGCGGCGTCGGGCGGCGCCAGAAGCGCTGTACCTGCCGTTACGGCATAGGCGATCGGTTGGCTCCAGATGAAGGCCGCCCACAGACGCTCCCATATCTCGGCGGGCTTGCCCTTGTCACGGCGCCGCGCCATCCAGATTGCAACGCCGGATGAGGTGATGCTGGCCAATCCCATGCCCAGAATGGCGTAGATGCATTTGACCACCGGGCCGCCGAACCAGCCGAAATGGATTGGCGCCACACCGGAAAGGATTTTCTGGCCCAGCGTGCCCTTTTCGTAACCGAGCACCCCCAGGGATCTACCATCCGAACCGAAAACATAGCTTTCGCCGCGCGATATCTTGCCCGGGCTCGACGCGCTGAGGACAATGCGCGCGCCTTTTTCGAACGGGTGCTCAACGACAACATAGTCGACATGCGCCTTGGGCGCGTCGCGCTTCACGTAGGCGAACAGTGTGGTAAGGTCGGGCGGCGGCGACGCGGCCGGATTGTCGATCGGCGTTGGCCCCAGGAAAAGCGCATAGGCCTGCTTGACGTCGCCCTTGAAGACGGCGAGCGCCAGTACACCAACGATGAGGGCCGTGAGGCCAAGAAACGCGCCGGTGAGCGAGACAACAAGGTAGAACGGAAGTCCCCACATACCGATGCGATTATGCAGATCCGCTTCCTGCAAACGCTTGGCACCGCCCAGACGCAGGGAGAACGCATCCTTGAAGGCCCGCGGGTGCGAAAGCACCCCCGAGATAATTGAACTCAACAGGGCAACGCCCACCAAACCGATCAAATAGCCGCCCCAAGGCCGGGGAAGGTGCAGCTCAAAATGCAGACGCCCCTGAAATTCCGACCATCGGTCATGGGCCTGCTGCAACAGGTTTCCCTTGGAGTCGGCCAGCCAAAGCGCCTCGCGCTCATCCGGTGCGTGCGTCGACGCCTCGACGGTCAAACGCGGCAGCGCCTTGGTCGGCAGACCGACATAGACATTTTCGGCCCACGGCATCTTCTTCATACCCGCCTGGAACGCGATATTGGCTGCTTCAGGTGTAACCGTCTCGGTTAACGGCGCGACCGGTTGTTCCCACCGGGCAAATTCCTGCGTGAAGACAGCAACCGAACCGGTAAAACAGACAAGCCAGATCAGGGCGGCGAAGGCCAGGCCGAGCGCCGAATGACCGGCCAGCATAGCGCGGACGAACCCCGGCGCGATACGTGGCCATATAGGTTGTCCACTCATGCGATAGATCCCTTGAGGAAGGTCGCGCCGAGCGACACCGCCGCCACCCCGACCAGAACACAGGCAGCTCGAATGATTTTATTGTCGGAAAGGGTCCAGGCCATGCCGCCGGCCCACAGGAATGGCACGAGCAGTCCGCCCATCACCATTCGCGTTTGCGGCGGTCCAGGCAGGCAAACCGCAATCGCCAGCCCAACCCCAAGCGCGGCGGTGCCGGCGAGTGGACCGGCTAAGAACCCGCGCAACCAGCCCCGCCACATGACCCGCTTGCGATCAGAGGGCTCCAAAGCCGCCGCACGCGGTGCACGCATTTTGCCGGCGCGGCGCTCGACATTACTCAAAACCACCAAGACGCCGGTCATGCAGATCAGCGACACGGCGATAGCGATGCCAAGCACACCCCCCCAAACGGATTGCCCAACAATGACGGCGCCCAGCCAGCTCAGCCAGCCGCCGGATATCAGCCAGGGGCGACGCGCGTCCGCCTTCATCCAGGCCGCACGAAGGGCCAAGGCGCCCACCATGGCGAACGCTTCGACGACGGACCCATGCAGGAGATCTATAAATGTCACCACCGAGTCTCCAGACTGAGACCCAATTTCCGCGGCGCGCCCGGAAGAGCGAGATTGTAGCTCTCGCGATAATAGGAGACATAGCGCTCGTCGAACAGGTTGTTGACATAGAGATAAAGCCCCCAATGATCGGTTTCGTAGCCAATCTTGGCGTTAACCAGCGTCTTGGCGTCCACGCTATAGTTCACCTGCTCAGCTACGTCGGTGCCGCTGTAGGCACCTGAGGTATAGTTGGCGTTGAGATTGGCGAAGACACCGTTACGCCAGCGATATGTGCCGCCAAGCGCCAGCGTATAATGCGGGGCATAGGCGAATTCCGCACCGGTGTAGTCAGCGAACAGGGTACCGGCTGTGACCGTAAAATCGTCGAACTTCGTACGCGAATAGCCTAACGAACCATACCATTGGAAAGCAGACGATAAGCGTTGCGATGCCTCGACTTCAAAGCCGTAGAGGTGCGACTTGCCGGCGTTTTCAGTCTGGTAGTCGTAGGCGTTGAGGCCGAGATTGACGAGCACCTGCTGGTCGGTCCAGTCGATGTAGTAGGCGTTGGCATTTACGATCAGGCTGCCACCGAGCCAGGCGCTGCGCAGCGAGGCTTCATAGTTCCAGGTATATTCCGGATCATAGGCAACCACGGAGGAGCGCGCCGTATTGACCGATGAGCCCCCTGCCCGATACCCGCGCTGGATCGTGATGCTGCCGGTAATGTCGGGGGTGAAGCTGTATTTCAAGCCAGCCTTCGGCAGGAAGGCGCGGAAGCTGCGCGTCGATGCCGGCGTCGCCTGACCGGCGGCCGTGACCTGGGCATTGATGGCGCCATTGAGCGCCGTGATAAGCGCGGCATAGGCGCCATAGTTGGCAGGATCGGGATAGGTGCCGCTGAGCTTGGCGGTGGCGCTGGTGCCCGTGGTATAGTCTTCGTAATCGTAGCGCAGTCCGCCGATGAGGGACAGTTTACCCGTCAACTGGTAGGTGCCGTCGGCGAAGATGGCCGCATTCTCGATGGCCTCAGGCGTGTCCGCCGCGAAATCTACCGGTATCACTGGAAAGGCCGCTGCATACATATCCACGACGCTCGTTGCCGTAGCGGAGGGCAGACCGTAAGCGATCAGGGCATTGGCAAGGGTCGTCTTGGGCAGATCCACGTTGGTCAGGCTGGCGGTTACGGTAGAACTGTCGCGCTTGACGTGGTAAAGGCCGATCAGCCCATTCAGCCGGTCGCCCTTATAGTTGAAGCGCAATTCCTGCGAAAAGGTCTTGTCATCATATCGATTGACGCCATAGGCGCGATTAACGGCCGTGTAGTCACCATCATACGCGCCGTAGGTCTTGACGTGGTTCCATGACGTGACGGCGCTCAACGTCCAGCGGTCGGACAGGGTGTAATCGCCTTTTAGGGTGGCGATATCGGTGCGATTCTTGCCAACATTGGGTGAATTCGAGTCGTCCGTGCGGTTGTCATACCAGTCCGGCACGTCGGTTCGGGTATAGGTGTAGAGATATCCGCCGTCACGTTCTATATGGCTTAGTGCCAATCCCACTTTCAAATCTGCGTTGGGCGTCCACAACAGCTTGGCACGGGTATTGAGGGTGTCGGATTCGTCGACATATTCCTTACGGGTTGGGTTATAGACCAGTCCATCGGCGTAGGCGCTTTCGGCCGCGATGCGGAAGGCGAGCTTGTCTGTGACGAGCGGGCCACCACCTGCGACCGCGAACGAACGGTCACCAGAATCGGACGCCATGATGCGCGCTTTTAAGTTCCATTCGGAGGACGGGTCCACCGAATTGATGATCACCGCGCCGGCAAGCGCGTTCAAGCCTTGCAAGGTCGATTGTGGACCGCGATAGACCTCGACCTGACGCACATCCCACATGTCGAGCGGAGCCGAGGCCACCGCGCCGTCCGGCAGGGCAGCACCGTCGAAATAGATTGTCGAGAGCGAGCCTGCGCCACCGCCGGTAATGCTGTCATTGCGAATACCGCGGATGCTGAAGCCGGTCCCGCCATAGGTTTCTGTCACGTTCGCGGTGCGGGCAAAGACGTCGTAAACGGTTTGCAGGTTTTCGTCCTGAATTTTACGAGCTGTCGTCACGGCAACGGAGTCAGTGGTCTTTTGCAGCGAACGACTGACCTTTTGACCTGTGACAACCACTTCGACCGCGCCCTCACCCGGCACTTGTGCGCCTTCATCTGCGGCCATTGCGGGCGGCGCACCCGCGCAGGTCAGCAGCGCCAAAACGCCCGCAAGGGCGCTGGTCGAAAGTAGCTTGAAAGACATGGAAAAAGCCCCAGATGTTAATAATGCGAATTACTTGCATATAAAGCGTGTCGCTTTTGCAAGTCAATCGCAAATTAACATCCAATCCTGTCATGCAGGATTTAGGCGCTTTTCAGTCGTCCGGTCTTACCGGGTCCGTTGCCACACACGGTGGCCCCTGTCAGGCTTTTGTCACCTGAGACGCTAAAGGCCGGGCAGCCGTAACGGGAATGATCAGGTCCGCCGCCTTAAGCCCAGGTGCCGTGGCGCGCAGCCGAAGCGTACCTGCCTTATCGCCCGCCTGGACAATCACCTGGGCCAGTCCGTTAAACAGCGATCGCATATTGCCCTTTTCGGGTTCCAGGCTGGTCGGGTCACCATTCCCCAGGCCGATAATCGCACCGCCATCGATTTCGAAGGTTACCCTGTCGTGGGCTAGCGGCACCGGACGGCCCTTGGCATCCACGACCTCAACGCGGACGGGCTGAGCGTCAATACCCGTCGCAGCCAGTGACTTGCGATCCGCAATTAGCCTTAATGCTGTCGCCGGGCCTGTCGTCTCAACGCGCACGGCCTTGACGCGCTTGCCTTTGCGATAGCCGCGCGCCTCGATATGGCCCGGCGAATAGGGCACAGTCCAATAGTTCATGTCAAACCGATTGCCAGCCTGGCGCCCCGCCGACTTGCCATTCACAAGCAATTCCACCTCATCAAGATTGGTGCAGGCCATCACGCGCACTGTATCGCCAGACGTCCAGTTCCAGTGCGGCACAAGCGCCAAGACGGGCGTGTCATCGATCCATTGCGCCTGGTGAATATAAAAGGCGGCCTTTTCGAACCCGCACAGGTCCATAATGCCGAAATAGGAACTGTTAGACGGAAAGGTGAATGGCGTCGGTTCGCCGTGATAATCAAAGCCCGTCCAAACAAATTGACCGGCGATGTACTCCCGTTCCGCGACCGCCTTCCATGCCGCCCGGTGGGTTTCGCCCCACGGCGCCGCTTCGTCATCATAGGACGCCATGATGTGCTTGTCTTTATTGGTTATATATTCACCACGCGTCATGAAGGCGGAGGTATCTTCCGACGACGAGACCGGAATATCAGGATGTGCCGTATGGAACAGGTCGTACTTGTCCTGCTGATAGTTGATGCCGACGACATCGACGGCGTGCGCGACGCTTAAAGGTGCATCCAGACCGCCATTCATTGCCGCCGTGACAGGTCGTGTTGTGTCGAGCGCCTTCACCACCGCGCTCATGCGGCGGACCATCTCGTATCCCTGCTCGGTTGCCTGCATCGGCTCCTCGTTGAACACAGACCACAGAATGATGCTGGGGTGATTGCGATCGCGCCGGACCAGCCATTCCAGTTGTGCCAGGTAGTCCGGTGACGCATTGAAATTGCGGTTTTCCGCCATGACCAGAAAGCCATGGCGGTCGCAGGCGTCCATCAATGCCTTGTTCTGGGCGTTATGCGAAAACCGGATGGCGTTACACCCCAATTCCTTCAGTTTGCGCAGACGGAAATCGATCACGCCGTCCGGCACCGCTGTGCCAACGCCGGCGTGATCCTGATGGAGGCAGACCCCCTTCAGCTTGATCGGAGTGTCGTTGAGGAAAAAGCCCTTTTGCGCGTCGAACCGTTCAGTGCGGAACCCACAGACCGTCGCCACCCGATCCAGTGTCCGGTCGCCATCAAGAATATAGGTTTCGACCCGGTAAAGCTGGGGATCGGCCGGGCTCCATAGGCGCGGACGG
The DNA here is from genome assembly GCF_032490435.1 of Asticcacaulis aquihabitans. Taxonomy (NCBI): domain Bacteria; kingdom Pseudomonadati; phylum Pseudomonadota; class Alphaproteobacteria; order Caulobacterales; family Caulobacteraceae; genus Asticcacaulis; species Asticcacaulis aquihabitans. The sequence goes on along the minus strand of NZ_JAVGWM010000005.1, from coordinate 42,061 downwards.
TTATGGTGCAAGGTCACGTGCACGACTGCCTGCCCAAGCGGCGATACCGCCGCCGTCACCTTGTCCTGCGCCAACAATCCCACTGTATCGTCCCAAAGCTCGCTGACCACGGTGACCTGACCCAACGTTTTTCCGGCGTTGTTGAGGGTAACCTCGACCGGAATCTTCCAATCGGCAGGGCCATCGGGCGACGGAACCGGATGGGCGAACACGCCATCCGTTGCGATATGCAAAGCGTCGCGTTTCACGATCCAGGCATCACGATATATGCCGGCCCCTTCGTACCACCAACCTTCCATCGCATCGGCGTCCACCCGCACGACAAGAACGTTCCAGTCATCGCCATAGGTCGCATAGGGCGTCAGGTCGATATAGGTCGAGTTGTACCCGCTCCAGTTCCGCGCCACCAGCGTCCCGTTGAACCAGATCGTGGCAAAGGTCGCAATGCCATCGAGTTGCAACTCAATGTGCCGCCCCTTGTCCGCCGGCGTGAATTTCAGGTGATTGCGATACCAGGCGATACCGCGCTTTCGATATCCCTGATCGACATTGGCGTCCGCCACGATCGGCTGAAAGCTGGCGAAATCATGCGGCAGGGTTATCCGCTCCCAACCGGCATCGTCATATGCGGGGCTGGCGGCGCCGAGCGCCCTACCCGCCTTGGCGGCATTATAGGTGTCGTCATGGGTGACCAGAAGCGGCATCGCAATGTCGCCCATGTGGAATCGCCATCCCGTATTGAGCGACAAGACCTCACGCGGGCTATCTGTCGTCGCGTGAGTGTCAGGCACGGATGGCACCGGCTGGGCGAAAGCCTGGCTTGATACCGGCCCGGATACACCCGCCACGAAAGCGGCAGCACTAATGGTTTTAAACAATTCGCGACGGTTCATGTGTGTCTCCCTGTTTTCAGGAAGTTAGACATGGAAACGGCGCGCTTTGAACCCCAAAACGCGCCGCCTGCACAATTTGTACGATTATTTATGCGATGATTGGCGCCTATTTCAGCGGTACCAACGGCACGCCCAGCAACCTGACGGCTTCGACGGATGGCTGTCCTTGCGCCAGGTCGTTGTCGGCCTGGAACTTTTGCATGGCCGCTACGGTCTGCTTGCCCAAATGCCCGTCGATCGGTCCCGGCTGATACCCGCGGGCGGCCAGGGCGCGCTGCACTTCCATTATCTTTTGCGTCGACGTGTTCTTGCCGCAGATCACTTCGCGCCACACCAACTCCGGCTGGCCTGCGACACGCTGGCGTTCGACCTCTTCGTACACGGCGGGCACCGTGTAGGCTTCCGTACGACCTTCACGCACCACCTTCTTGACATGGCGCTTTTCGATCACCGCCGGTATCACGACGTCTTCATAGTGTTCGGCAACATCGACGACGGTGTGCTTGACGCGGCGAGTCCTGGCCGGAATATCGATACGGCGAACCTGCTCGGGCGCCACTTCGACCCGCGCCGTACGCTTTTGATAGACACCCGGCACCTGCTCAAGTGACCAAACGTCTTGCGGCGCTCCGTGGGCCATATAGTCGGCCACTTCGTCGTCGACCGGCACGCTTTGCGGCGTTTTACCGGGCCAGGTCAACGTCCCGTCAGAGCGATACCGCACGGGCGCGTGATCTATCGGGGTGACCATAGGCGCCGCCAACGGGACGCCGTCGTGGCGCTCCCATTCCTGCCGCGGCGCATCGACCATGACGTGTTCGGTCCGCTTCTCGTAGCGCGGCGGCACCACCTCTTCGCGATAGCTGGCCGGACTCACGACTTCCTCGACCATTTCGGTGTGGGTGACAGCGGGCACCACGCGGCGTTCGACGCGTTCTGGCTCCACGACCACGGTTTCCTCGACCATTTCGATGACCGGCGGCACTACGCGGGTTTCCGTGCGTTCCGGTTGGACCATGGCGTGTTCGCGGTAGGTTTCCACCTTTGGCGCGCGCATCAGCCGTGAAAAACACTGGCCCGGAATTGCGTTGCGCCGCAAATCCTCCGGCACCTGTTGCCACTCAGGCGAGTTGATATCGCCCTTCGGACAGGCGATCGGCTGGGCGGTCGCCTGTTGCGCCGTCATGGCTATAACCTGTTCGACATGACGATCGCCCTGCGCCTGCCCGTCATACGATTCGTCACCGGCACCGGTCTGGACGACATCCAGGGTTTTGACCGCGACGTCGCGCGACTCCTTGCGGAACTGCGTCGATACGGGCGGCACGGCGGGCTTGGCTGAGTCAGCAGCATCCGCGGTGGCGAAAACGGGCGCGGCCATAGTTAGGCCGGCCAGGACGATAACGGCGGCGCCGGATTTCAGGAAAAGCTTGCGCACAGCAACGGCCCTCGGGAGTAGGAATCTAAAAAGCAACTCAAAATTAACTCTTTGTAAACCTTAACGCCAAGCCTGCACACTCAATAAGGGTAAATTAACCCCGATTTTAATCCGACGCCTGAACGTGCCTGCAACGCTTTTAGGCTTGACATTGCAACGCCCTGTTCCCATTCCCAGCGCATCTTTTTTACAGACAGGGTCCCGCCATGATTTCTCGTTACGCCCGCAAGGAAGCCGCCGCCATCTGGGATGCGGCCATGAAGTACAAGATCTGGTTCGAGATCGAAGCCCATGCGGCCACCAAGATGGCCGAGCTGGGCGTCATCCCGGCCGAAGCGGCGGAGATCCTGTGGGCCAAGGGTAAGGACGCCCCGTTCGACGCCGAACGCATCGACGAGATCGAACGCACGGTGAAGCATGACGTCATCGCCTTCCTTACCCATGTCTCGGAAATCGTCGGGCCGGAAGCGCGCTTCCTTCACCAGGGCATGACGTCTTCCGACGTGCTGGACACCTGCTTTGCTGTACAACTGCAAAAATCGACCGACCTGCTCATCGAAGATGTCGATCTGGTCCTGGCGGCGCTTAAGAAGCGCGCCCTGGAGCACAAGTTCACCCCGACCGTCGGCCGTTCGCATGGCATCCACGCCGAGCCGGTGACCTTCGGGCTCAAGCTGGCCGGCTACTACGCCGAATTCAGCCGGGCCCGCAAGCGACTGGAAACCGCGCGGGAGGAAATCTCGACTTGCGCCATCTCCGGTGCGGTCGGCACATTCGCCAATGTGTCCCCCGAAGTCGAAGCCTATGTCGCCGAAAAGATGGGCCTGGCGGTGGAGCCGGTCTCGACCCAGGTCATCCCACGCGATCGTCATGCCGCCTATTTCGCGGCCCTTGGCGTCGTGGCGTCTTCCATCGAGCGTCTGGCCACCGAAATCCGCCATTTGCAGCGCACCGAAGTGCTGGAAGTCGAGGAATTCTTCTCGGCGGGGCAAAAGGGATCTTCGGCCATGCCGCACAAGCGCAACCCTGTCCTGACCGAAAACCTGACCGGCCTTGCCCGTCTCGTCCGGTCGGCGGTCGTCCCCGCTATGGAAAACGTCGCCTTGTGGCATGAACGCGATATCAGCCATTCGTCAGTGGAACGCGGCATCGCCCCCGACGCCACCATCCACCTCGACTTCGCCCTGAGACGCCTGGCCAATGTGGTTGATAACCTTCTCATCTATCCGGCCAACATGGAAAAGAACCTGAACCGCCTGGGCGGCCTGGTGCACAGCCAACGCGTCATGCTGGCCATGACGCAAAAAGGCATGTCGCGCGAAGACTCCTATGCCGCCGTGCAGCGCAACGCCATGAAGGTGTGGCGCGGCGAAGGCAATTTCCTCGACTTCCTGGCAGCCGACGACGACGTGTCCAAGTTCTTTACGCGCGAACAACTCGAGCCGTTCTTCAATCTGGATTACCACACCAAGCACGTCGATACGATCTTCACCCGCGTTTTCGGCTGATCCCATGCCCAGCCTGCTGACTGACAGTTTCGACTATGACGGCTACCAAAGCCGCTTCACCGGCAAGGGGCGCATTCGTCTCGAAGGCGCCCTGGCTGCGGAGGACGCCCTGGGCGTCCACCATGCCCTGGAGCAGCAAACCCCGTGGGAGTTGCAACTGGTCAACCGCGATGGCAAGCCGGATATCCTCTCCGCTGCCGAATTGAACACCCTGTCTGCGGATATTATCCAGACGCGCCTGCAGGACACGGCGCAGCGGGCGCAGGACGGGTTGTCCTACCTGCGCCTGGGTCTGGACCTGATGGATAGCGAGACCATCGCCTTGGAATCGCTCACCACCGCGCTAAAGTCAGCGGATTTTGCGGCATTCTGCGAACGGCTGACCGGCTTGTCCGGGCTGGAACTGATCAGTCTCAGTGCAGTCTGTTATCGCAATGGCGATTTCTTTACTCAACATACCGACCAACATGTGCGCCTGGGTTTCGAATGGAATTTCACGCAAGGCTGGCGGTCTGACTGGGGCGGCCAGATGCTGTTCCATTCGCCGTCCGGCGATATCGAAGGCGGTATCATGCCGCGTTTCAACGACCTGTCGCTGTTTGCCGGCGATCAACCGCGATCCATAGCATCGGTCGCCCCCTATGCCGGCGGCCCGCGCTTTTCGATCACCGGTCGTTTCGGTTAGGTCTGCTAAAGGGGATTAGCCTTAAGACCCCGCGACGGGCGGCGGCGGCGGCGGGGCATCGACCGGCTGGGTTTCCAGCGGCGGTGGCGGTGGTGGCGCGCCAATCGGCTGGGTGTCCAGCGAATGCGGCTTCGGTACGGCGGCGCACCCGGCAACCGCCGAAATCACGGCGACGGCCAAAACGGCTTTCAGGATGGAGTCTATTGTTCTCATCGGATGCACTCTAGCCTCGGCAGGTGGATATGAGTTTACCGACACTGATGGCGCCATCCAAATTCTTGTTGGCAGTCAGTGTCGCTACGACCTTGCCGTCCTTCTGAATAACGGGCGGCTTGGTCGCATAAGGGTTGAACGCGGATTGCGGCGATGACGCCGATCCATAAACCCCGTAGGCGTTAAAAATCGACGTCTTGGAATACTTGCTGCCATAGACGCCATAAGAATTAAATAGCGAGTCCTTGTCCTGAGGCACCGCGATCTTGCCCAGATAGGTGCCGTCATCGGCAATGACGCGTCCGTCCATATATTGCGGGCACGCCGCCTGAGCGCTGCCAGCCAACATGAGAACCAAACCTGTAACGAACGCTATTTCCTTCATTACCAGCCTCGGTTCTACAATTTTCAAAGCTTAGCTTTTTAACGCTTCTCTGGCCTGGGCCAGGAACTCCGCCGCCTTGGTGCGCACCTCTGATTCACGAATAGTAATGTTGGACGCGGTCAGGTCGCCCAGAACCTTGCGAATCACATCTTCTTCGGACGGTTGCTCACCATCGGCGCGGACAACGGCCTGGGCATAACTTTCCGACGACTTGCCGGCAAGGCCCATCTTTTGCGCTGCCCAGAGCGCCATCATACGATTCCGGTTCGCCGCCGCCTGAAATTCAAAGGCATCGCTACCGGCAAGCGGTTGTTCAACAGACAGTTTATCAGGATTGGCAGGCGGCATGTGACGGAGAACCTTTCAGGCTTATTAAGTTTTAGTTCTCCTTTCGTCCCGACGCAACCGTAACCGACAGTTATCGACCAAAATCTTGCGGGTTGGGTCCGTCGCGCCGCAGCCGATGCAAAAAAGAGATGAAATCATCCGTTCCCGCCCTGTACAGAACACAAGTTTTTGTTTATTTGCGGCGGCAACGCGCATCTCTTATGATGCAACGCCAAAGCGCCCGGTCCCATACCCCTTGCGCGGCCGATGTCAGCCGATGCTTCCCACGGGCGCCGCACATCTCACGGCCTTTTTGGCTGAACCCATTTTTTGGAAATTTTTCCAAGCCTGGACATAGTGAAATGACCACCAAGAACCGCAAGAAAATCTACGAAGGCAAGGCCAAAATTCTGTACGAAGGGCCGGAGCCCGGCACGCTCGTCCAGTATTTCAAGGATGATGCCACCGCCTTCAACGGCGAGAAGAAGGCGCAACTGGAAGGCAAGGGTGTCATCAATAACCGCATTAGCGAGTTCGTGATGACCAAGCTGACGCAGATCGGCGTTCAGAACCATTTCATCAAGCGCTTGAACCTGCGCGAACAATTGATCCGCGAAGTCGAGATCATTCCGCTGGAAGTCGTCTGCCGCAACGTAGTTGCTGGCTCGATGGCCAAGCGCTTCGACCTGCCCGAAGGCCAGGCCCTGCCGCGGTCGATCATCGAATTCTATTACAAAAATGACGCGCTCAACGATCCGCTGGTTACCGAAGAGCACATTACCGCTTTCAATTGGGCCCAGACCCAGGAGATCGACGACATCCTGGCCATGACCCTGCGCGTCAATGATTTCCTGTCCGGCATGTTCGCCGCCGTCGGCATTACCCTGGTCGATTTCAAGATTGAATATGGCCGTCTGTTCGAGGGCGAGTTCTCGCGCGTCATCCTGGCTGACGAGATCAGCCCCGATTCCTGCCGCCTGTGGGATACCGCCAGTGGCGAAAAGCTCGACAAGGATCGCTTCCGCCGCGACATGGGCAATGTCATCGAAAGCTATACCGAGGTCGCAAAGCGTCTCGGCATCATGGGCGATATGCCGCGCGTGATCGAAGGGGGAGCGCAGTAATGAAGGCAAAGGTTCACGTCTATTTGAAACCCGGCGTGCTCGATGTCCAGGGCAAGGCCGTCGAAGGCGCCCTGCACGGCCTTGGCTGGGACGGCGTGTCGAACGTCCGTGTTGGCAAGCTGCTCGAATTCGACCTGGACGGGTCCGATGCCGAAGCCGCGAAGGGCGAGTTGAAAGCCATGTGCGAAAAGCTGCTCGCCAACACGGTCATCGAATCCTACAAGGTTGAGGTCGCGTAACATGGCATTCAAAGCCGCCGTTCTCGTTTTTCCCGGTTCCAACTGCGACCGCGACTGCAAGACCGCCGTCGAAACGACGGTCGGTGGCCACGTCGATATGGTGTGGCACGAAGAAACGGCCCTGCCCTCCGGTCTGGACCTGATCGTCATCCCTGGCGGTTTTTCCTACGGAGACTACCTGCGCTGCGGCGCCATGGCCTCGCTGTCACCGATCATGCAGGCCGTCAAAGCGGAAGCCGCACGCGGCGTTTCGGTGCTTGGTATCTGCAACGGCTTCCAGATCTTGTGCGAAAGCGGCCTGCTACCGGGCGCCCTGCTGCGCAATTCCGGTCTGAAATATGTCTGCAAGCCGATCGAGCTGAAGATCGAGAACCGCAATACGCGCTTCACCTCGGCCTACGGCAACGCCCAGAGCGTGTGGATGACGCAAGGCAATGGTGACGGCAACTTCTTCGCCGATGACGCCACCCTCGCGGCAATCGAAGACAATGATCAGGTCGTCTTCCGGTACGCTGAAAACCCCAACGGGTCCGTCAACGACATCGCCGGCATCGTCAATGCCAAGGGCAATGTTCTGGGCATGATGCCGCACCCCGATCGCGCCTTCGAAGATGCGCTTGGGTCTGCCGATGGCGCGCCCCTGTTCCAAAGCCTCGTCAACAGCCTGCAAACGGCCTGATAGGCCGTCTGGCCGCTTGCCAATCGCGGTCCACGTGATAATCGTATACGATTATCACGTGGAGACGATCCGATGACGATGCGCACGCTTCTGGCCACCCTGGTTCTCTGCGCTGTCATGATCGGTCCGGCAAAAGCCGCCCCACCCGTCAGCGAAGCTGATGTCACCCTCAGGGACTTCCATTTTCACTCGGGCGAAACCTTGCCCGCCTTGCGCATGCATTACCGTACGCTCGGTACGCCGCACCGCGACGCCCAAGGCCGGATCGACAACGCCGTGATGATCCTGCACGGCACCGGCGGATCCGGTGCTCAATTCCTGGCCCCCTATTTTGCCGATATGCTTTATGGGGCGGGCCAGCCGCTCGACACCGCGAAGTACTTTATTATCCTGCCCGACAGTATCGGTCATGGCGGCTCTTCCAAGCCGAGCGACGGCCTGAAGATGGCCTTTCCCAAATACGATTATGACGACATGGTGGAAGCCCAGCGCCTGATGCTAAAAGACGGGCTGGGCATCACGCATCTGCGCCTGATATTCGGCACATCGATGGGGTGCATGCATATTTTCGTCTGGGCCGAAGCCCATCCGGATTTCGCCGACGCTCTAATGCCAATGGCCTGCCAACCGGTGGAAATCGCTGGCCGCAACCGCATGTGGCGCATCGGCGCCATGGATGCGATCCGTGCCGATCCCGCCTGGCAGAACGGCAACTACAAGACTCCGCCCGTCCAGGGCCTGCGCACCGCCGCCAGCCTCTCCCTGATCGCCGGCAGCGCACCGGAATACCTACAGACCAACTTCCCCACCCGCGAAAAAGCCGAGACCTATTGGCGCGCACGGATCGAGGCGGATATCGCCTCACGCGATGCGAACGATTTCCTCTACCAGTTCGACGCATCGCGGAATTACAATCCCTGGCCGGACCTTGAAAAAATCACCGCCCCCATGACATGGATAAATTCGGCCGACGATTTCATAAATCCGCCGGAACTGGGGATTCCCGATCTGGCGCTCAAACGCCTGAAAACGGTCCGTTCCCGGTTGATACCGTCATCGCCCGACACGCGCGGACACGGCACCCATACCTGGGCGAAATTCTGGAAGGACGACCTGTCCGACCTGCTGAAACGCACCGCCAAATAGGCAGCGGGTTTACAAAGCCGCCACGACCTGTAAACCTCGTTCCAACTGTAACAGAGGTCCGGACATGTGGCGGTCATTGGGTGTTGTATTGGTAGCGGCTGTCGTCCTGGCGGGGTGCAGCCCTAAGGTCGACACCACCAAACTGGGTTATCACAAGCAGGCCTGTTCCATCCTGTATTTCGGCATCAAGAAGGTCGAATGCGGAACGCTGGTCGTCGAAGAAACCCGCGGCGCGAACAATGGCCGCACGGTCGCCCTGCCCGTCGTCATTCAACACGCCACGGTGGCAAATCCCAAACCGGACCCGGTTATTATGCTGCATGGCGGTCCCGGCGGCGGCATGGTCGAGAATTTGCCGTTTGCGCTGCGCAAACCTGAAAGAGTGACACCAGACCGCGATTGGATTTTCTTCGACCAGCGCGGCACCGGCAAATCGAACCCGAGCCTGGACTGCGGTCAGGCGCCACTGTCCGACGCAGGCGTGACCAGCGAGGCCGGCGTCAAGCAATTGCAGGCCTGCGGCCAGAAATATGCGGCGCAGGGCGTCGACCTGTCGCAATATAACAGCGCCGTTATCGCCAAGGATATCCACGACCTGCGCACGGCGTTGGGCATCACGACCTATAACCTCTACGGCGGCTCATACGGTACGCGCGTTGCCATGGCCGTGATGCAACATGACCCGGCCGGTCTGCGCGCCGCCGTCCTGTCGTCGACCTGGCCGCCGGAAGCCAACGCGACCGCGCCGCTGCCTGCACTGGTGTCGCGAGAAACCCGCCAGGTTCTCGGCTATTGCGCCGCCGACGCGGCCTGCAATACAAAATTCCCCAATATGGAAAAGCGGTTGGATGACCTGCTGCGCGCCTGGCTGGTAAAGCCGGCCGTCGTCAAAGACCACACCTACACGGCCGATCTACTGGCCGCCTTCCTGCTCGATGAAATTTACTCCCGCGAGGGCGCACAAAGCCTGCCGCTGACGCTCGATACCTTGATGAAGGGCGACTACACTGCCCTTGCCCGTTTCGAGACAACCCAAGCGGGCTATACCGAGGGCCAGTTCTTCACTACCCTGTGCAAGGAAGAATTTGCGTTCGAAAATCCGGCGGACCTGGACAAGATCAATCCGAGTGACCCGATCGCGGTTGCGACCGCACGCGACACCCGACGGTTCTTCGAGGTGTGCAAGGCGTTTCCGGTCGGCGCGCCCGATCCGGTCGAAAACCAACCCCTGACCAGCGATATCCCCACCCTAATGCTATCGGCCGACATAGACGCCGGGTGTCCGTCTGAACTGTCCGACGAAGCCGTCAAGCGACTGAGGCGGGGAAAGAACTACTTCTTCCCCAATCGCACCCACACCATCGCCGGCAGTACCTGCGCCAAGAAAATGATCGCGCAATTCATCGAAACCGCCGACGCCAATGTCGATGCGACCTGCATAAAGACCGACCAGCCGAAATTTCAATTCAATCTCGGAAAGAAATAAGGCGTTTTGCCGTTGAGTGCGGGGATTGAATCCCCTATATCCGCGCCATGAGCACACACGCCCCCGCCCCGCAAAAAACCATGGCCGACAAGGCCGCTGAATACGGCCTCAAGGCTGACGAATATCAGGTCATCCTGGACCGTCTTGGCCGGGAACCGAACGACGTCGAACTGGGCGTCTTCTCGGTGATGTGGTCGGAACACTGCTCGTATAAATCGTCCCGCCTGCACCTGCGCAAATTCCCGGTGACGGGCCCACGCGTCATCTGCGGGCCGGGCGAAAATGCCGGCGTCATTGATATCGATGACGGCCAGGCCTGCATTTTCAAGATGGAATCGCACAACCACCCGTCCTTCATCGAGCCATATCAAGGCGCGGCAACGGGCGTGGGCGGGATCATGCGCGACGTCTTCACCATGGGTGCCCGTCCAGTGGCCCTGCTTAATGCTCTGCGCTTCGGTGAGCCGGATCACCCTAAGACCCGTCGTCTGGTCGAAGGCGTCGTTTCGGGTATTGGCGGCTACGGCAACTGCGTTGGTGTCCCGACGGTGGCCGGCGAAACCAACTTCCATGCCGGCTATAACGGCAACATCTTGGTCAACGCCATGTGCGTCGGCCTGGCCGATGCCGACAAGATCTTCTATTCCGCCGCGCCTGAACCGGGTCTGCCGGTCGTCTATTTCGGCTCAAAGACGGGCCGCGACGGTATCCATGGCGCCACCATGGCGTCTGTCGAATTCTCGGAAGACTCCGAAGAGAAGCGCCCGACGGTGCAGGTCGGCGACCCCTTCGCGGAAAAACTTCTGATCGAAGCCACCCTGGAACTGATGGCCTCCGGCGCCGTTGCCGCCATTCAGGACATGGGCGCGGCCGGCCTCACCTCTTCGTCGGTCGAAATGGCCGGCAAGGGCGGGCTGGGCATTACGCTTGACCTCGACCAGGTGCCGCAGCGCGAAACCAACATGACCGCCTATGAAATGATGCTGTCGGAAAGCCAGGAGCGCATGCTGGCTATTCTGAAGCCAGGCCGGGAAGAAGATGGCTATCGCATCTTCAAGAAGTGGGGACTGGACGCCGCCGTCATCGGTGAAACCAACACGTCGGGCCGTATCGTGCTCAAGCACAAGGGTGAGGTCGTCTGCGACCTGCCGCTGGCGCCTTTGTCCGACGATGCGCCCCTTTATGACCGTCCGTGGGTCGAACCCGCCGTTGAGCCCGAACTGACCGAAGCCGATGTGCCGGCCCATGATCTGAACGGCGCATTGCTAAAAATCATTTCCTGTCCGGATCAGGCGTCCAAGCGCTGGCTGTGGGAACAATACGACCGTCATGTCATGGCCGACACCCTGGCTGATTCCTCGACGGGGCACGATGCCGGCATGGTCCGCGTCCACGGCACGCGCAAGGCTCTGGCCGTCACGTCTGACTGCACCCCGCGCTACGTCAAGGCGAACCCTTACGAAGGCGGCAAGCAGGCCGTGGCCGAAGCCTGGCGCAACCTGACCGCCGTCGGGGCCGAACCCATCGCTATTACGGACAACCTCAATTTCGGTAGCCCCGAAAAGCCCGAAACCATGGGCCAGATCGTGCGTGCCATCGATGGCATGGCTGAGGCATGCCGGGTGCTCAGCTTCCCGGTCGTGTCGGGAAATGTGTCGCTGTACAACGAAACCAATGGCATTTCGATCCCGCCTACGCCAACTGTCGGCGCCGTCGGCCTTTTGAAGGATTACGATCAGCGCGTCGGCTTCAATAGGGTCCAACCGGGCCAGGTCATCGTCCTGATCGGCGAAACCCGGGGCGAAATGGGCTCGTCGCTTTACCTGCGTGAAGTCTGTGGCGTCGAAAAGGGCGCCCCGCCGAAGGTCGACCTCGACGCCGAAAAGAACAATGGCACGCTGGTGCGCCGCCTCATCAAGTCAGGCGTCGCCAAAGGCGTGCATGATCTCAGCGACGGCGGTTTGCTGTCGGGCGCGGTCGATATTGTCCTGTCGTCAAAGACCGGCCTGAACCTGAAAAACCCAACCGATCTGAGCGATCATGTCTTCGGTTTCGCCGAAGATCAGGCGCGTTACCTGGTGGCTGTCGACGAAGCGTCCGCGCATTTGGTCGTCGCCCAGGCCGCCGAGGCCGAAGTTCCTGCGGCTGTCATTGGGGTCGCCGGTGGAACCGACCTGAGCTATGCCGGGCTTTCCCTGTCTATCGAAGCTCTGCGCCAGGCGCACGAAGCTTGGTTCCCGGCCTATATGGCGGGCAATCCGGCTTAATCGCACCTATATGATGTCCAGTTTACGGCCGCGTCAGCGGCCGTTTTCTTTGCGCGCCATACTCACGCTGGCGGCTCTGAAATTGCACGTTTTGCCGCTCGATTTAAACCTCTCTTAACCGAATTACGGCCTAGTCTGAGCGTGGTGTCGTTCGACCCGCAGCTTTCCACAGTGCATTTTGACGATTTCAATCGGGGCGATTCTGATCATGACCACGATGCGCGCGCATTTTAGAGCGTGTTCCAATCTGATGGTATCAGGTTGGCACTCGGAGCTTATGCGTTTACGCCCTTCAGTGACCGAAAAATGCGTCGCGTTTTTCGCAAGCCACGGCTGTTTTGGCGAGGGCCTGTAATATGCGCTACCGTCCGTTCGGCCGCTCCGGCCTGGCGCTTTCGACGATCGGTCTGCGCCTCAGGTTCGATAAGCTCAACAAGAACCGTGCGCTCCTGCAGAAGCTGATCGTCTCCGCCATGGAAAACGGTATCAACACCTATGACTTCGACACCTGCGATGTCGGCTTCCTGAAAAGCGCCGCCGAAGCCTTTTCGGTCGTGGAACGCAAGTTGCTGTTCATTTCGCTGACCGCCCATGAGCCGCATCAGATTCCCGGCGAGGACACCTATGCCCTCGCCGAACTGAAAGAGCGTCTGCGCGGCGCGGTTAAGGAAACCGGCTTGCACTGGATCGACCTGCTGTTTTTCGGACAGCCGGGCGCGGCCACCCTACCCGAAGCCAGCCTCAACTTCCTGCAAAGCCTGCAACGCTCCAAGATGCTGCGCTATCTCGGCGCCATGGCCGAAACCGATGACCTGGCCGCCGTGATCAAGACGGGAAAATTCGACGTCGTGAAGACCAGCTTCGATATCGACTCAAGCTGGGACAAACGGCGTCAGATCGATTTCGCCGTGACACGGGATATGAACGTCATTGCTACGGATTTTTTCCCGGCCATGTATCGCAACGCCGAGGATGTTGTCCCCAAGGAGGCCAGACGCGGCTTCTTTGGATTCAGCAAGGCAAAAAATCCGCTGGCCGGCGCCGGAACGCACGCTTTCCTGCATCAGACGGCCGATTGGACCCCTGAACAACTATGCCTGGGCTATGCTCTGTCGCAGCCCAGCATGTCGTGCATATTGATCGACGCCGAAAGCCCGGAGCACCTGGAATCCCTGGCGGGTGTGCCGGAGCGCCACCTGCCCTCGTCCGTTCCGGCACAAATCGAAATGGCCCGTTTCAACGAACAACCAAGAGCCGGATAATCGCAAACGTCTGTGCGCGCAGGGCGCACCGATATCAGGTGTCGGCTTCATTTGGGCGTGAAATCGCACATCGGGCCTTTATTTAGCGACGTACCGGGCCTATATGCTGTGTCAGTTCATTGACAGGAGAGCGTAGCGTGAGCGCGGAAACCGACGTCCAAACCTTTATCGACTCCACCATCAAGGGTCACAATGTCGTCCTGTTCATGAAGGGCACGCCCGATCAGCCGCGTTGCGGGTTCTCCAGCCTCGTGGTCCAGGTGCTCGACCATCTCGGCGCGGAATATATCGGCGTCGATGTCTTGCAGGACAACGATCTTCGCGAAGGCGTAAAAGTCTATAGCGACTGGCCGACAATTCCCCAGCTGTACGTCAAAGGCGAATTCATCGGCGGTGCCGATATCGTGCGCGAAATGTTCCAGTCGGGTGAGCTGAAAACCGCCCTGGCCGAACACGGCCTGATCGAGGCCTAAGCCCTCCTATAGCGTCTCGACATAACCTATCGTATATGGTTACCTCGACATATGTTCGGGGGACCATATTATGCTTGTCTTGCGAAAGGTGGCCGCCATTGTCGCCGCCGGCCTGATTGTCTCAGGCGCCGCGCACGCTGAAACCGCCAAATGGCTGCGCGCAGACAGCCCGCATTTCACGGTCTACAGCGACAACAGTGAAACCGTCACACGCGCCTATCTGCATCGTCTCGAACAATACCGCTACGTATTGGGTATTTTTCACAATAGGGACGCGGAGGACGATGCCAATACGCCCCGCATGACCGTGTACTTCGTGGAAGGTCTGGGCGACATCCGTAAAACCTGGCCGGACGTCAGGTCGGGTGTCATGGGATATTACAAGGCGTGCGACCAGGGATCGGCCGCTTTCGCCATCTATCAGGATGATTTCACGACTCGAAAGGCCTCGAGTGTCGAGAAACAGGCGGAAAACCTAAGCCAGGTCGTTCTGTTTCACGAATATGCGCATACCTTTATGATGCAGAACAGCGACGTGAAGTATCCGAAGTGGTTCATCGAAGGCTATGCGGAGTTTTACAGCACCATACGTCTTGAAGGCGATAAGGCTGAGGTGGGCACGGCATCGGCCATGCGCGCCGCCAATCTGATTAATTCCGATCTATTGCCCTACGAAGACATTCTGCGTGATAAGCCTTACATTCATAAGGCACCGGGCGACGTCAACAGATTCTATGCCCAGTCCTGGCTGCTGGCGCACTACATTCTGTCCGATCCGGCGCGTCGCCAGGCTTTTGATGCCTATCTCGAAGCGTTCGACAAGGGGGAAGACCCGGTATCCGCCTTCGAAAAAGCATTCGGCATACCGATCAAGACCCTGCAGAAAACCTTGCATACCTATATGCTCAAGAACCTGATGGCGACGGTCTATCGCATTAAGGATATGCCAGATTCAGACATCACCATCGCGCCCATGCCGGTTTCCGCCAACCGACTGCTGCTGTCGGACGCTGCCGTGCGCGTCTGCCCGTCGCGTGACTTCGGTCAGGTCCTTTTGAAATCTATCGAGACCGAAGCGGCCAAATATCCGGGCGAAGACTATGCGCGCATGGTTCTGGCGCGCGCCCAGATCATTGTTGGTGACGAAAGCCAGGCGCTCGGCTATCTGCGCGACTATACCAAGGCCCATCCCGATGATGCCGAAAGCCAATACCGGCTGGGCCAGACGCTGTTCCTGATGACCATGCACGGGCATATCGAGGCCGGCGAAACGCGCGCCAGCCAGATGAAAGAAGCGCGCCAGACTTTATACAAGGCCTATAAGCTCGATCCTCTGAATGCGCCCAATCTCTATCACTATTCCCTCACGCTGGGAGATGAAGGTGTGACGGACAATGCGGTCAATGCCGCCATACAGGCACACTATCTGGCGCCGTCCGTCGACGAGTACGCCGTGCGCGCTGCCTGGCTTCTCGTTTCGCGTGACCGCGCCGAAGAGGCTAAGGAGATGCTCTACCCGCTGGCGAACAATCCGCACAATCAGGACCTGTCGCAATGGGCGGGCAATATTCTGAGCGCCATTGATCGTCATGCCTCAAAGGAAGAGTTGCTGAAATTGCTAAGGGGCGAGCGCAAGAGCGAAGACCACGATGAGACGCCAGGTGGAGACGCCGCCCCGGCGAAACCCGATACACCCGCAAAATAAGAAAAACCCCGGAAGATCGCTCTTCCGGGGTTTTCCAATTCGCTATTCCGAAGCTTAGGACGAATAATATTCGACGATCAGGTTCGGTTCCATCTTCACCGGATACGGCACTTCGGCCAATTCCGGCAGGCGGACCAGACGGGCCTTCATGGCCTTGGCATCCAGTTCGATATAGTCCGGCACGTCGCGCTCAGGCGATTGCAGGGCTTCGAGGACCAGAGCCATGTTGCGCGAACGCTCACGGACTTCGACGACGTCTTCCGGCTTGACGCGGTAAGACGCGATGTTGACGCGCTTGCCGTTGACCAGGACGTGACCATGGTTGACGAACTGACGGGCCGCCCAAACGGTCGGCACGAACTTGGCGCGATAAACCAGGGCGTCCAGACGGGTTTCCAGCAGGGCGATCAGGTTTTCCGAGGTGTTACCCTTGCGGCGATCCGCCTCTTCGTAGGTGCGCAGGAACTGCTTTTCGGTGATGTTACCGTAGTAACCCTTCAGCTTCTGCTTGGCGCGCAATTGGGTGCCGAAATCGGAGATCTTCGACTTGCGGCGCTGACCGTGCTGGCCGGGGCCATAGGAGCGCTTGTTGACGGGGGACTTGGGACGGCCCCACAGGTTTTCACCCATGACGCGGTCGAGCTTGTACTTGGCGCTATGGCGCTTCGACATATCGTACCTTCGATATCTAACCCTGACCGGCCTATCGCGGACGTGCGACAGGCGATTGCAACGGCGGCTCAGGATCAACCCGTAATAAGCCCCTGGCCTGGGGCCGGGACTTGAAGTGGCGGCTTATGTCGGATTGGCGGGCGTAAGTCAAGCGCCATAAGGCAAAAATTGCGCAAAACCGCCCTTGCGTCCACCGTGCGACTGGCTTTAACTGGCCCGCAGGATCAGACGAAACCCGTCTGCGCGGAACAGCCGCCGCGTAGCGCCGGCCTCGGCAGAGTTTTCATAACAGATTTCATTAGGCAAGGTTTAGAAGGACAAGGCATGGCAGCCGAAACCCCCATCCGCGTCCGCAGCCGGGAAGAGCTGATTTTCCTACTCGCTGAAGCGGCGGAAATCGAGCACAACCTGATGTGCTGCTACCTGTTCGCTGCCTTTTCCCTAAAATCGGAAGCCGACGGCCTTACGCCGGAGCAGGCCCGGGTGATCGCAGGCTGGCGACGCGATATCATTGGCATCGCCGTCGAAGAAATGTCCCATCTGGCATTGGTTGCCAACATCACCATCGCGATTGGTGGCTCTCCCCATTTCGGCCGCCCGAACTTTCCGATCGCTGCCGGGTATCATCCGTCGGGTGTCGTCGTCGAGCTGCATCCGTTCAACAAGTCGACGCTCGACCACTTCATCTATCTGGAACGGCCCGAAGGCGCCGACCGGCCGGATGGCGCGGGTTTCGATGCGGTGAAAGCTGAGTATGATCGCAATATGGACGGCGATCGCCTGATGCCCAACGGCCAGGATTACGCCACGGTCGGCCACCTGTACCGGGGAATCCGTCAGGCGCTGGAAGACCTGAGCACGCGACTGGGCGAAGACAGGCTGTTTATCGGCGATATGTCTTTACAGGTCGGTCCGGATCTTACGCCGCTGCCCGGCTTGACCGTTGTCAAATGCCTGAAAACCGCATTGACGGCTTGCGACACTATTGTCGACCAAGGGGAAGGTGCCAATGGCGACAATGCCCGGTCCCATTACAATCGCTTTCTGGCCATGTGCGACGCCTATCACCAGATGGAAGCCACAGACGCAGGCTTTACGCCCTCCCGCCCAGTTGCCACCAATCCCGTCATGCGCAAAGGGCCGGCCAGCCGCAATGTGTGGGTAGATGCACCCGAAGCGGCGCGCGTCATGGATCTGGCCAACGCCATTTACAACATCATGCTGCGGGCACTGGCCCAGGGGTTTGCCGACCATGACCCGCTACGCAAGCAGGCCTTCATCGATGTGGCCATCGATGGCATGTACGCCCTGACGCCGGTGGCCGAGCACCTTACGACGCTAAAGGCGTCCACGACCGTGCCGGACGTGACTGCCGGCATGTCCTTCGCCACCTTGCGTGACGTCACACCCTTGCCTGACGGCAAGCCCGCCCTTCTGTTCATCGCCGAACGCCTGGAAGAACTGTCCGACGGCGCAAGACGCGCCTTGACCGGCGCACTGGCGGACGGCACGGCCAGCCGGCTGGCCACTCTGGCAGAAAAATTACGACACATACGTCCCTCCGCAGCACAGGAGCCTCCCGTCATGGCCGAACCTCAACCAGGAAAAGCGGAAACCAAGGGGTATGAAAATGGCCAGGCGCCGGCAATCGAACGGGCCGAGGGCAAGGATGTCATTATCGAATTCGAAGCCAAACGGTGCATTCACGCCCGCTTCTGCGTCCTTCAGCAGCCCGGCGTCTTCAAGGCCAATGTCGTCGGCCCATGGATTGTTCCCGATGACGCCGACTGCGCCGACAATCTGGTAGCGACCGCCCAGAACTGCCCCTCCGGCGCTATTCAATATAGCCGCAAGGATGGCCGACCGCAGGAAATGCCGCCTCAGGTCAACCTGATCCAGGTGCGTGAAAACGGTCCCAATGCGTTTCGCGGCAACCTGATACTCGATGGCAAGCCCATCGGCTATCGCGCCACCTTGTGCCGATGCGGACGGTCGAAGAACAAGCCGTTCTGCGACGGACAGCACAAGGAAGGCGACGATCCGTTCCACGCCACAGGAGAGCCCGACACGGGAGATGTTACCGCCCTGGATGTCCGTGACGGCGAGGTCCACATCGCGCCGCAGAAAAACGGTCCCTTGCGCCTGTCTGGCAATCTGGAGGTCTTGAGCGGTACCGGCCGGACGATCCGCAAAGCGCAGGCTCTGCAACTGTGCCGATGTGGCCATTCCGCCAACAAACCCTATTGTGACGGTAGCCACGCTCGCGTCGGCTTCGTTAGCGAGTAGCGGCAACCCTGCTGTCACCTGCGGATATGGTTAATAATTGAGCAAGGGTTTCAAGGGACAACTAGACAATGTATCGTAGCCACAGGTCCCCCCATGTTTTCTCGCTCCCTCCCCGTCAAAATCGCTATCATCAGCGCGGCGTCGCTGGCGCTCGTTTTTGGCGCAAGCAGCTTCATCCTGTCGCAAGGGACGAACCGGAGCCTGAACGGGCAGACGGATGCCCTTCAGGCAGATGTCGCCGAAAAGGAAGCCAATACGGTGCGCAACCATTTGGATCAGGCCGCGACCGTGGCTGACGACATCGCCGCCGCGGCCCTGGCCGTGCGGGGCGCTGGCAGCGACGAACGCGCGATGCAGGATAAGCTTCTAAAGGGGATCCTCGAAAAGCACCCCGACATACTGGGTACATACACCGCCTGGGAACCAAACGCTCTGGACGGAAACGACGCCGCCTATGTTGGCAAGCCCGGTCACGATGCAAGCGGGCGCTACGTACCCTACTGGAACCGCGGCGCGGGTCAGGTTGTTCGCGAAGCCTTGATTGATTACGACAAGCCGGGTGCTGGCGACTATTACCTCCGTCCGAAAAACGAAGCGCGCGCCGTCGCTATGGAACCCTATGTCTACCCGGTCGGTGGCAAGGACGTGCTGATGACCTCATTCACGCGCCCCCTTACCATCGACGGCCACTTTGTGGGCATCGCCGGGGTCGACGTCGATCTGGGCACCCTGAATGCACAGCTTGGCGCCATTAAACCCTTTAATACCGGACTTGTCGCCTTGGTCAGCAAGACGGGATTGGCTGTCAGCTATCCCAATGCCAAGGCCCTCGGCAAACCTCTCAAGGATATCGACCCAGGCGCGGCAGATGCGGCGGCAAAGGCGATTTCCAGCAACACAGTCGTGAAATTTGACGCCAAGGGCCCCGACGGAAAGCCGTGGCGATACCTGGCTTCCCCTATCGCTGCGGCTGGCACTCAGGACACGTGGGCCGTGGTCGTTCAGGTTCCCGTCGCTACGCTGACGGCCCAGGTCGATCATAACAACCGCTTCATGTTGGGCATTTCCCTGCTGTGCATACTGGTGGCGGCCGCCCTGGTTTTCTTCGTGCTCTACTCTCTGGTCGGCAAGCCGCTGAACAGCCTGAAATCCAGCTTTGATCGTATGGCTGGCGGCGACCACAACGCCGATGTGCCGGAAGCCCGGCGCATCGATGAAATCGGCTTGATCGGCAAGGCGGTCATGGCCTTCCGTGAAGGGCTACGCGACCGCGCGCATGCGGAATCCGAAGCTGAGATCCAGCGCCAGCTGCTCTCTGAGCGCGAACGCCAGGACGCCATGAGTCGCCTGGCCAGCGAATTCGAACGGGCCGTTGGCTCGATCGTCAGCGAAGTATCCCTCGCCTCAGGTGAAATGAAGACGTCCGCCGAGGCACTCAACGCCATTGCCTCGCGCACTTCCGGCCAGACCACCTCCATTGCGTCCGCTACGGAGCAGGCGGCGGCAAACGTCCGGACGGTCGCCGCCGCATCGGAAGAATTGTCGAGCTCTATCCAGGAAATCACGTCCAAGGCTCAGATGTCCTCTACCATCGCCTTGCAGGCGGTCGAGCAAGCGAACCTGTCGGACGCCCGCATCAAGGACCTGGAAGCAGCGGCCGGCAAGGTCGGCGAAGTCGTCAGCCTAATTCAGGCTATCGCCCAACAGACCAACCTGCTGGCCCTCAATGCCACGATCGAGGCCGCACGCGCCGGTGACGCCGGCAAAGGCTTTGCGGTTGTCGCGACCGAGGTGAAGACCCTGGCAGCCCAGACCGCCAAGGCGACCGAGGATATCAGCTCGCATATAGGCACAATCCAGTCAGCCACCGCCGGCACCATAGACGCCATTGGCGCCATTCGCGCCACTATCGACGAAATGAACCAGATCGCCCAGGCCATTACGGGCAACATGGAACAACAGGGCGCGGCAACGACGGATATCGCGCGAAATGTGCACGAAGCTGCCAAGGGAACGGATGAAGTCGCCAGTCACGTCTACGCCATGGCGGAAGCGACCCAGGAAACCGGCCGCGCCTCGACCGTGGCCCTGGACACGGCATCCCGGCTGGTCGAACAGTCCAGCCATATGCAGGAACAAATCGCCCGCTTCGTATCCCAAGTCCGGAAAGGCTAACCGCAGAATACCTGATTAGAAGCGGGGGCGGCGCGTCAAAACGCAAGTCAAACCGGTTCAGCGACTAAATATTAATCGCGCTGGTTTATCCACATAAACGCATTCCGTGTTTGATGGTAAATCCGCATGACAATCAAAGCCAAAATACTGTCCCTGGTCGTCGCTTTTACCCTTTTGGCCGGCGGCATTACGTTGCTCGGGCTGAAAACCATGTCCGACTACGACCGGATTATCGCCGACTATAACCGAACGGCCAGTAACAGTTTCCGGGGCGAACGCCTGAACCGCTATCTGACCCGCGTCGCGTTGGAATTCCGCGGCATCTATATGTCTAAAAGCGAAGATGAAGCCCGCCAGGCGGCGGATCGCGTCGACGTCGCGGCGAACCAGTTGGCAAGCTTTATGACGGATTGGCGAAAAACACTGAAACCCGGCGAAATTCCCGAATTTGACAGCGTTCAGTCCAAGGCGATGAAACTCGTCAACGGGGGGCACAAGGTTGCCAACGTTACCCGTACCCAAGGCCTGAAAGCCGCCGACGCGTTCGGCAACACAGCCGGTCACGTCACCTTTCGCGAAAAAATGCAGGCGGAAATCGACGGCATGGTGGAGCGCCTGGCCATCGAACAGACGCGCAGCCACCTGGCCGTGGACCATTTCAAACAGACGCGTCAGTACCAGTTCCTGCTGATTGCTGGGTCAGGGATACTCATGATGCTGGCCGGGTCGCTGTGGATTGCTATCGGCGCCATTGCCGGGCCATTAACGCGTGTCCGTCAATCCATGATCCGCATTTCCGAAGGCGCCTACGACACCCCTATCCCCCAAGGCAATGACAGCGAGATCGGGGAGGTATGGCGCGCCCTGAGCATTCTCAGGGGCCGTGCGGTGGACGCCGAACGTCTCGCGCAGGAAAAGCTGAAAGCCGAGCAGTCGCTGCGCGAACTCGTTCTGGATTGAGCCATTGTTCCGTCGCGGCCAGCCGTAGGTCCGGTCGTGTCGGCACTTTGATGCCAGGGGACATTTTCATCGCCACCTCCCGATAAAAAAATCCCTATGGGAGTCTGTCAGGCTTCCTTTTTGTGAAACAGAAGCTTGTCGATTCTGCGCTCATCCATGTCGATGATCTCGACCTTGTAGGCGCCAATGGTGACAATCTCGCCTTCGCGCGGAAAGCGGCCCAGCTTGTGCAGGACGGCGCCCGCGACCGTGTGATACCCGGCACCCGTTTCGAAATCCTCACCTATCGCATCACCCAGTTCCACCAGATCGGCGCGCCCATCGACCAGGAAGGAGCCGTCTTCGCGCCGGACTATCATCAGGCGGTCTTCGTCGTGCGATTCATTGAAATCGCCTGCGATCATTTCCAATAGATCCGTCGGCGTCAGCACTCCCTCAAACCCGCCATATTCGTTGACCACAAACGCCATGTGCATCTTCGATTCCTTGAAGCGTTCAAGGGCTTGCAACAGGGAGGTGGTCACGGGAATGAAGATGGGTTCCTTGACAAGCGTCGCCAGGTCGAGGGCCTGCCCGCTCAACAATGCGTCCGCGACGTCGCTCTTGTGCGCAACACCAATAGGCTCTTCCACGTCTTCTCCGGCGACAACGACAAAGCGCGAATAGGGACAGGCGCGAATGCGTTCGACAACCGCTTCGGCAGCATCATCCATGGCGACGCGATATACTTCTGTCCGGGGCGTCATGGCCACGCGGACCGGCCGATCGCCCAGACGCATCACTTCGGTAATCATTATCTGTTCAGCCGGCTCGATCAGCCCCGCGCCCATGCCTTCCGCCAGCGCGGATTCAACTTCTTCCTGGGTAATCGTCTCACCGGACCTCTCCTTGATACCGAGCAGACGCAAGAGCAGACCGGTCGAAAAGGTCAGAAGGGTGACAAACGGGCCCATGGCGCTGGCCAAAAAGGACAAGGGCCGCGCCACGATGCTGGCGATAGACTCCGGAAACAACATGGCCAGGCGCTTGGGCACCAGTTCCCCAATGATCAGCGATAGATAGGTCAACAGGACCACCACCACCGCCGTGGCGATGGGATTGGAATAAGGCGCCAGCACCGGAAAGCTGTTCAACGCCTTGTCGAGCTCAGCCGCAATCGTCGCCTGGCCGTAGGCACCGGCCAGGATGCCGATCAGGGTGATGCCGATCTGGACGGCCGACAGGAAGCGATTGGGGTCACTAGAGAGTTTAAGCGCCGCAGCGGCGCCGAGATCGCCTTTATCGGCACGGCTTTGCAATTTGGCGCGACGTGATGAGACAATCGCCAATTCGGACATGGAAAAAAGGCCGTTCAGCACCACAAGGAGGAGCACGACGGCACTAGCGAAGAGTAACATTAAGGAAAAATCCGGCGAAGCCTGATGCGGCTACTCTTCAAGCGTAACGGGTAACGGCTTCCCGTACATCTGACATCTGCGTGATTATTTGGAAATGATAGCCAGTTTCAGATCGGCGGTCGGCGCATTGGCTATTTGAATGGCATACAAGCCCGGATCCAGCTTGAAATCCACGGCCTTGCGAACCGTAGTGCAGACGGGTCCATGGTTGTGGGATACGGATTTGACAATAGCGCCGTCCTTCACGACATCAATCCACGCCTTGTCATCCACGGCGATGCTGTAGGTCCCGCCCTCGGCGACCTTAAGCGACAGCAGTCCGCCAAACGTGTTGGCGATGGGCGGCTTGTCGGCCAACACAGGATAGAGGACCTGGGCAACCGGTGACAAGGTCAATGCATAGGCGTGTCCAGGGGTGACGTCGGGTGCCTTCGCCGCATCCGTGGCAGGCAACACGGTCTGCGGCGTTTTCCAGGCAAGCCAGGTCGCCGGCAGGTTATCGTCGGACGGTGCAGCACACGAAGCGGGCTTGGGCGCGTCCTGGGCATGAGCCAGTGGCGCAAAGGCAGTGATGGCGAGGACAAGGCCGAGACGTATCATGAAAACCTCCTATAGTCGCGCGGCGTGAAAGGCGATGTGGTCGTCGATGAAGCTCTGGATGAAATAGTAGCTGTGATCGTAGCCCTCATGATAGCGCAAGGTCAGTTTCTGACCTGCGGTCGCTGCCGCCTGCTCTAACAAGTCTGGCATCAATTGCTTCTCAAGGAACGGATCGGCGAGCCCCTGGTCGACCAGGATCTCGTCAAACGCCTTCCCCATACCCTTCGACAGAAGTAGCGCGGCATCATGTGCTTCCCAGATGGCGTGATCGTTACCAAGGTAGGCGGCAAACGCCTTCTGACCCCACGGGGCGCGGCTTGGCGACGATATGGGCGAAAACGCCGAAACGGATTTGTAGAGATGCGGGTGGTTCATGGCCAACGTCAAGGCGCCGTGCCCGCCCATGGAATGACCGAAAATGCCCCGCCGCTTTGGGTCGGCAGGAAAATTGGCTTCGATGGCTTCGATAAGGTCTTGAGTGACGTACGACTCCATCCTGAAATGCGGGGCCCACGGCGCCTGGGTGGCGTTGACATAAAACCCAGCCCCCTGCCCCAGATCGGCGGCGTCATCATCGGCGACCGAAGCTCCGCGCGGGCTGGTGTCTGGCGCGACAATGATCAGGCCTGCCTCGGAGGCCTTGCGATAGGCGCCGGCCTTTTCGGTGAAATTATTGGCACTGCATGTCAGACCGGATAGCCAGTAGAGCGCGGGAAACGGCGCATCCGTGCGCAGTTCTGCAACGTCCGGCACAAATACACTAGCCGACATCGGCGTACCGGTGGCGGCGCTGTCATGCTTTATGAAATAAAGAATACCGTCGTAGATACGGTGCTGAGATAGGAATTCCACTGAATACATGCCTTGCGCCCTGTTATGAAAAACAGCCTCAGATAACGCGGCCCACCGTGACTCGGCGGGCCGGAATTTTCTGTAAGATTTACGCGGACGGAAACGTAAATTTTGATAAAAAACGGTCGGTCTAGAGCATTCGTCGGCTCAGTTGAGCCGCCTCATAGCTCTCATTTTTTTGTAACGCCTCATGTTTTTCCGAAAAGCGGGGGCCACTTTTCGGCATGAGGCTCTAGAAAACGACGACGGAGCGGATGCTTTCACCCTTATGCATCAGGTCGAAAGCTTCGTTGATGCGTTCAAGAGGCAGGACATGGGTGATCATCGGATCGATCTCGATCTTGCCATCCATGTACCAGTCGATGATCTTCGGCACATCGGTGCGGCCACGCGCGCCGCCAAAGGCAGACCCTTTCCACACACGGCCGGTGACCAGCTGGAACGGCCGTGTCTTGATTTCGGTGCCGGCAGGGGCGACGCCGATGATGATGCTTTCGCCCCAGCCACGGTGACAGGCTTCGAGCGCGGTGCGCATAACCTCGACATTGCCGGTGCAGTCGAAGGTATAGTCAGCGCCGCCACCGGTCAGTTCAACCAGATGCGCCACCAGATCACCGGACACCTTTTTTGGATTAACAAAATGGGTCATGCCAAATCGACGTCCCCATTCCTCCTTGGCATCATTGACATCGACGCCGACGATCTTGTCGGCTCCGACCATTTTCAGCCCTTGAATAACGTTGAGGCCAATCCCGCCCAGGCCGAATACGACGGCGTTGGCGCCCGGTTCCACGGCTGCGGTGTTGACCACGGCCCCGACGCCGGTCGTTACGCCGCAACCGACATAGCAGGCCTTGTCGAAGGGCGCATCATCGCGGATCTTGGCCAGGGCGATTTCGGGCAGAACCGTGTGATTGGCGAAGGTTGAGCATCCCATATAGTGATAGATCGGCTGGCCCTTGTAGGAAAAACGCGTCGTCCCGTCGGGCATCACGCCCTTGCCCTGAGTACCACGAATGGCCGTGCACAGGTTGGTCTTACGCGACAGGCATGACTTACATTGGCGGCACTCGGGCGTGTAGAGCGGAATGACGTGATCGCCAGGTTTCAGCGAGGTGACGCCTTCGCCGACTTCCAGAACTATACCTGCGCCTTCGTGGCCCAGGATGGACGGGAATATGCCTTCGCTGTCGAACCCTTCCAGCGTATAGGCGTCGGTGTGGCATATGCCCGTGGCCTTTATCTCGACCAGAACTTCGCCATAGCGCGGCCCTTCCAGATCCACCTCGACAATTTCAAGCGGCTGATTGGCGGCGAAGGCGACGGCGGCGCGGGTTTTCATGCAATGCTCCTCAGATTTTCAGCGCCACTTGTGCGAAGCTTCGGAGGCTATTTCAAGCCTTGCGGCCTATTTTCCAAAAAAATGTCCGTGATTGTCCCAGCGGCGCGCACGGGCAATCACGCTATGAGAAACTCGCCCTTTACGCGAACGTCGCTCAGATTCCGTTAATAATAAACCGCTAGAACAGTGTCATGTGAATTTGCGTATCCTGGGGAGTAACATGACTATAAAATCCCGCATTCTGGCCCTTGTGGCTTGCTTTGCCCTTATGGCGTCTGCCATTACCGGCCTGGGCCTGGTGACCATTAACGACTACAACAACATGCTACAGTCTGTTGATAAGGCTCAGGATAACGCCTATCTGGGCGAACATCTGAATCGGCTGGTAACGGCGGTCGTCAGTGAATCGCGCGGCGTCTATATGTCCAAGGATACAACCGAGGCGTCAAAATTCGCTGATGGCGTGGACAAGAATCTCGATGAGATGCAAGCCATGATCAAGGACTGGAAAGCGGATCTGGCGCCGAACGAGCTGCCGGAATTCGCCGACGTCGAAAGCAAGGCTAGTGAGTTCATCAGCCTGCGCCGCGATCTGGCCAAGCTTGGCCGCGATACGTCGCCCCAGGCGGCCAGCGCCCTCGGCAACAATGATGTCAACCGCGCCAACCGTAAAAGCTTCCAGGCCTCGATTGACACCATGGTCAAACATATTCATTCGAACCTGGAACTCAGCCAAGCCGACATGACCAAGTACAAACACACGCGTGTTTGGCAATTCCTCATGATCGCCGCCGCCGGCACGATTCTGCTCATCGTCGCATCCCTGTGGGTCGCCGTCAAATCAATCTCCCGCCCGCTCAATCACGTGACCCAAAGCGTCATGCGGATTTCGGAAGGCGCTTATGACACCACCGTTCCCGAAGCCAAGGGCAAGGACGAAGTCTCTTCGCTCTGGCGGTCGATTCGCACTCTGCGTGACCGCGCGCTGGAAGGTGAAACGCTCAAGGCGCACCAGCAGGAAGAAGAAATGCGCATTGCCGAGAATATGCGCGACGAACGCAACCGCATCGCCTCGGAATTCGAAACCAGCATGGGTGAGCTGGCCAAACGCTTCGCTGTTTCGTCGCGCACCGTCGCCGACTCGGCCAAGAGCCTGACCCACAATGCCGACGAAGCATCGGCCCGCGTCCATTCCGTCAATATCGCCGCCGTCGATGCCGCCAATAATGTGCAGAACGTGGCCGCGGCCACCGAAGAACTGTCGGCCAGCGTCAACGAAATCAACGAACAGGTGGCCCGTACCTCCCAGGTCACACAACTGGCCGTCGATGAAGCCGCCAAAACCGAAGCGGCTATCCGTACCCTGTCGGCCTCCGCCGCTCAAATCGGCGAGGTAATCAACCTGATCCAGGCCATCGCAGCCCAAACCAACCTGCTGGCCCTCAATGCCACGATCGAATCCGCCCGCGCTGGTGAAGCCGGCAAGGGCTTCGCCGTCGTTGCCTCCGAGGTCAAGCAACTGGCGCAGCAAACGGCCCAGGCCACCGACGAAATCCGCTCCAAGATCGGCGAAATCCAGTCGGCGACCAATACGACGGTCGACAGCATCGACACCATCGTCAAGACGATCGAACAGATTGGCGGCCTGACCACGGCCATCGCTGCTTCGGTCGAACAACAAGGCGCCGCCACCCAGGAAATCGCTTCCAATACCAATCGCGCCGCAAACGGCACTCGCGAGGTCACAGGACACATGTCGGGTGTGGGTGACGCCGCTGCCCAGACAGGTGAAGCCGCTCAGGCCCTGCTTGGCCTGTCTTCCGACCTGGAACACAGGTCCGAAGATCTTCAGCATGAAGTCATGGCCTTTGTCGGACGCCTACGCGCCGCGTAAAAAAAGACCAGACGCCTATGAAAACGCCGTTCTCGACATTTCGAGGACGGCGTTTTTGTGTCATACAAGTCCGATGCGAAACTGCCCCAACCTACCGGTTGGCCGGTGTAGAGACGGAATTCAGCGATGGCCACCTTTCGAACCCGCGTCGACAAACCTGAAGACCGTATGGTTACAGGCATTGTCGTTCCGCCGGAAATTATAGAGAACCTGGGCCAAGGCAAGCGCCCGCCGGTCAAGGTGACGATCAACGGGTATACTTACCGTACAACCGTCGGCGTCATGGGCGGCCGCTTCATGGTGCCACTAAGCGTCGAAAATCGCATTCCCGCCGGAGTCGAAGCCGGAGATGAAGTGGATATAGACATCATCCTCGACACCGAACCCCGTACGGTTGATGTGCCGCCCGACCTGGCTACGGCCCTCGATGACGCCGGCAAGCGCGCGGCGTTCGACAAACTGGCCTACACCCATCGCAAGGAACATGTCCGCACCATAAACGATGCCAAAACTGCCGAAACCCGGACGCGCCGGATTGCAAAGATCGTGACCGGGCTCAGCAGCTAGGTTGGTGCAACGGCTTAGGCTTTCGGCGCGTTGGCGAACAGATCCTTCAACCCCCTCGGCTGGCAGCGCCAATATTGCGGCGGGGCATCAGCGTGACCTCCCAATTCTGCCGCGGCGTGCCAAGGCCAGCGTGGATCGTAGAGGATGGCCCGCGCCAGAGCCACGCAATCGGCCTGACCACTGGCCACAATATCTTCGGCCTGGCGAGGCTCCGTGATCAGGCCGACGGCGAAGGTGGTAACACCCGTTTCCTTGATGGCTTCCGCGAAGGGGACCTGATAGCCGGGCGTAAGCGGGATTTTCTGCGCCGCCGACAGACCACCCGAAGAGGCATCAATCCAATCGACGCCCCGTGCCTTCAGTTCGCGCGCCAGGACGACTGTCTGTTCGATGTCCCAGCCGCCTTCGACCCAGTCGCTGGCCGAAACGCGGACGCCGACAGGTTTATCCGCCGGGAAGGCCGCACGGACGGCTTCGAAGACTTCCAGTGGAAACCGCAGGCGGTTTTTGAGAGAGCCGCCATAGGCATCGGTCCGCCGATTGCTGAGTGGCGACAGGAATTCATGCAGAAGGTAGCCATGGGCGGCGTGCACCTCAATCCCATCGAGACCGAGCCGGGCCGCACGTTCCGCCGCCATGACGAAGGCCGCCTTGATCCGCGCCAGGCCGGCATCGTCCAACGCGATCGGCGCCGCATCGCCGTCGTGAAACGCGACGGCAGACGGAGCATGGGTCCGCCATCCACCGGGCTGATCCGGCGCAATCTGGGCGCCGCCCTCCCATGGCACGCGGCTAGACGCCTTGCGACCGGCGTGAGCCAGTTGCATAACGACCGGGATGTCGGAATAGCGACGTATCGCCGCCAAAACCGGAACCAGCGCCTGTTCGGTCGCGTCATCCCAAAGCCCCAGGTCAGCGGGCGTGATACGGCCATCAGGCTCGACCGCTGTGGCTTCAAGGATAAGCATACCCGCGCCCGACAAGGCCAGATGCCCCAGGTGGATCATATGCCAATCCGTGGCACGACCATTGTCGGCCGAATACTGGCACATGGGCGATATGACGATGCGGTTTTTCAGAGATAGGCCGCGCAAGGCCAGAGGCGAAAACAGAGCCGACATGGGAGGTCCTTTCGTTGTCGACAGAATGTAGGGCCGCACGGGTCCTACCGCCAGCGTCACTTAGGATTTATCGACGTTTGCCTTGATTAAACCGTCATTAGTATCTGATATGGCGATGCTGTAAGGGGGAATTTCATGACTATAGACCGCCGCCGTTTCCTGCTGTCCGGTGTTCTGGCGGCGACCCTGGGCAGCCTGCCCGCCTCGATCGCCCGAGCACTCGATATACCGGCCAAGTCCACCACCGGCACCATCCAGGATGTCGAACATGTCGTTATCCTGACCCAGGAAAACCGGTCCTTCGATCATTATTTCGGCACCCTGTCCGGTGTGCGCGGCTTTTCCGACCGCTTTCCGATTCCCACCCGCAAGGGCGCCGTCTGGTCCCAGCCGGACGAAGCGGATGCCGCGCGTCTGATCGCCCCTTTTCCACTCAATACGGTTCAGACCTTCAAAAACATGCGCCTGGAAGGCACGCCGCACACGTTTCCCGACGCACAGGCCGCCTGGGACAATGGTCGCATGAGCCGTTGGCCCGACGCCAAGCACAATCACAGCCTGGGCTATTTCACGCGGGCGGACATCCCGTTCCAGTTCGCCCTGGCCGAAGCCTTCACGATCTGCGACGCCTATCATTGCGCCTTGCACGCCGGCACCAATCCGAACCGCCTCTTCATATGGACAGGCACCAATGATCCGGCCGGCGAACATCATGGCCCCGTCATAGACAATAGTTATGACAGCCTGAAATCCGATCCCGCCGGCCATGGCGGCTATACCTGGGTCACCTATCCCGAACGCCTGACCGCCGCGGGGGTCAGTTGGCAGATTTACCAGGACATGGACGACAATTTCACCGACAATCCCCTGGCCGGCTTCAAGCTGTATCGCTTTGCCGACAAGGCGAAATCCGGCCCGCTAGCCGAACTGGCGCGACGGTCGCTCAGGACACGCGCACTCGATGGGCTGAAGGCTGATGTGCTGGCTGACCGGTTGCCTCAGGTATCGTGGATCATTGCGACCGCTGAGGGGTCGGAGCATCCCGGTCCGTCAAGCCCGGTCCAGGGCGCTGACTACACGGCGCAGGTGCTGGACGCCCTCACCGCCAATCCGGACGTCTGGGCGAAGACGGTCTTTCTGGTCAACTTCGACGAAAACGATGGCTTTTTCGATCATGTCCCGCCACCGGCGCCGCCCGCCCCTGGTTTCGGCGACAGCCAGATCGAGACGACAGGCGAATATCATCAGGCCGAGGGCAAGTGGCAGGGGCGTCCCTACGGGCTGGGGCCGCGCGTCCCCATGTACGTTATCTCGCCTTGGAGCAAGGGCGGCTTCGTCAACTCCCAGGTCTTCGACCACACCTCGGTGATCCGCTTCCTCGAAACCCGTTTCGGCGTTCGCGAACCGAATATCAGCCCGTGGCGGCGCGCCGTCTGCGGTGACCTGACAACCTGTTTCGACTTTGCCCATCCGAACCGCGAGGATTTTTTCAAATCCTTGCCGGAGACCCGTACGGATGCGGATCGCGCGCGCAAGCTGCTTGGTCAGCCGAAACCGAAGCCGCCCGCCCAGGTCAATATTCCGGTCCAGGAAAAGGGTACGCGCCCCGCACGTCCCCTTCTCTACCGGTTCTCGGTTCTGGCCCAGCCATCGCCGATGGGTGCGGGCCTATCCGTGGACCTGGTCAATGACAGCGCCGAGGTCGCCGTAGTCTTTCACCTCTACGATCTCAATGCACTGGAGACGCCGCCGCGCCGCTATACGGTCAAGGCGAACGGCAAGCAGACGGTCAGCTTACTGGCGCAAAACGATCGCCTGAACGTGCTGATACTGGCGCCCGATGGGTTTGCGCGTCACTTCACCGGCAGCGGCCAGGCGCCAGTGACGCTGATTGCCGGGCAGGACCTGACGTTGCGTACGTTTAGCGACAGGCCCATCACTGTCACAATCACCGACAACGCCTATGGTCGTCCGGCCCAGACTGTGCGCCTGCCCGCGCCCTCAGCCGCCGATGCGGTGAGGTTCGACCTGTCGAACAGCCGCGGCTGGTATGATGTCACGCTGTCCGGCGACGGGTTCGCGCATCGTTTCGCCGGGCGCATAGACGACGGCACGCCGCCGATAAGCGATCCGGCATTGGGTGGACCGGCGGTCATGCACCTTGTCTAGGGCAGGAAAACCCGTCATTTAGAGACATGTCGAATCTGATCGCCCGCCTGAAATCACCGCTTGTCCTGATCATCGGCGGCCTGATGGTCCTGCGCCTGATCACGGCGGCGCGGGCGGGCCTGGTGCCTGACGAAAGCTATTACTGGCTGTGGGCCCAACACCCGGCGGCGGGTTATTACGACCATCCACCGATGGTCGCATGGTGGATCGCCGCCTTTACGGCGCTCAATGATGCCGCGCTTATGGTTCGCCTGCCCTTCGTCCTGAGCTTCGTGGCCTTGAGCTGGCTGATGTTCGACGCGGCGCGCGTTATGTTCAGCGACGCCGTCGCGCGCCGGACGCTGTTATGGCTCAATGCCTGCCTGCTGCTCAGCGTCGGCAGCGTCATCGCCACGCCCGATCCACCGTCTGTCCTGATGTGGGCCTGCGGCCTGTGGGCTCTGGCCCGGCTTCAGACCTCGGGACGGGGCATCTGGTGGCTGGCCTTTGGTCTGTTCGCGGGCCTGGGCGTCGAAGCCAAATATACCAACCTGTTCCTGGGGCTGGGCGTACTGGCCTGGTTTGCGCTGGACAAGCCTGCGCGCCGCTGGCTGCTGACGCCGTGGCCATGGCTGGGCGCGGCCATTGCCGGAGCAGCCATGGCGCCGAACCTGATATGGAATGCCCAACACGACTGGCTGACCTTCACCAAGCAGTTCGGCCGCATAGAGGCCGGTCACCTCACCGCCAAATACCTGATAGAATTCCTCATTTCGCAACCGCTGTTGCTCAATCCCTTCATTGCCGCCTTTGTCGGACTGGGTGTTGCGACCTGGGTCAGGACGCGCAACGATTCACGGCTGGCCCTGCTGGTCGCACTGCCCTTGCCCTTATTGGCTTACATGCTGATCCACGTGTTCCACGACCGCATCCAGGGCAATTGGCCCGCGCCGATATATCCCGGTCTGGTCCTTCTGGCCGCCGCAGCGGCAGAAGGCACGGAAAAATTACGTTGGGCACGCACATGGGCCGCGCCATTCGGCGTGGGTATAAGTGTCATGGTGCTGGCCTATCTGGCGCTTGGCCCCCAATTGCCCGGGGCCGCAGGTCTCAGCCAGGGCTGGAATGCGGTCTCACAGTCCGTCGCCGCGCGGCAGGCCGAAACCGGTGCCGGCTGGATCGCGACGACGGATTACAATACGCAAGGTGAACTCAGCTACCACCTGCCCGAACGCCCGGTTGTCGGCATGGCAGAACGCGATCGCTATCAATGGCCGGCCCCCGCCAACCTGACGCGCCAACGCGCCCTGATCGTTACCGCCGCTGGCGACACCCCCGATCTCGCCCGCTGTTTTTCTGATCTTAAAGACCTGGGGGCCGTGTCCAGATTGAAAAAGCCCGGCAAGAAGTCGGATTTCCAACTTCATACTGGGCTTTTGAAATCACCTGAGTGCGAAACAGACTAAGTCCCAGACTAAGCGAGTGTCGCGTCCAGGGTAATCGGCACGGACGACAGCGCCTTGGATATCGGACAATTGGCCTTCGCGCCGGCGGCAATCTGGTCGAACTGGTCCTTGGAAATACCGGGAATTTTGGCGTTCAGCTTCAAGGTAATGCCCGAGATCGCAAAACCGCCGTCGGCCGGTTCCAGCTTCACGGCCGCCTCGGTGTCGATGCTGTCGGCGGTGAAACCGGCAGCGGCCAAGGCAAACGCCAGGGCCATGGAGAAGCAACCGGAATGGGCGGCCGCAATCAGTTCTTCCGGATTGGTGCCGGCCTGACCATCGGCATTTTCAAAGCGCAGCTTGAAGCTATAGGGTTGGCTATTCAGAACTTTGCTCTGGGTGGTCAGTGTGCCTTCGCCCTGTTGACCATTGCCTGCCCAATGGGCTTGTGCTGTACGGATCATCAATAAACTCCCTCTGCTGGTTACGTGCGCAGACGTTACCCCCGGAACGACGACAACTCAATGAAGGCTGGTTTCAACACTGTAACTGCGCAAGCCAACATGTAAAAAGAGCCCTCCGGCCGGGGGAAACCGGAGGGCTCATGACAAGACCAAGCAGGGCCTAGGGGGAAGCTATTGCTTGATCTTGGATATCTTCGTGCCTTCGATCGACACACCGGCCATCAGGCCTTTCTGGTCGAAGATAAAGGCATAGGCATCATCTTTGAGAGTAGATGTGGACAGGTTGCGCGCCACACCTTCATCGACCACGACCACTGTCGGACCGACGCCGATTTCGAGACCGGACGAGTCATGCAGGTATTTAACGGCGCTATCAGACATAAGGAAGACAGCATATCCGTAGGACTGCGCGCCGGCCTGAAGGCCCCAAGAGCCGGAGAAGGAATTGTAATAATCCGCGACGCCGCCATTCTGAAGCAGCTCGCCTTCGCCATACGAGCCACCAAAGACCAGGCCCGCCTTGACAATGCTCGGGAAGATCAAGATTGCCTTGGCACGACCACCGATCAACTTGGCAGTGGGATTACCCGCATAAAGCTTGTTTAGCGCGGCAGTCGCGTCGTTATTGATGTCGGCCTTCGTCGCGGCTTCGGCCACTTGCGGCACAAGGGCCGGAATGACGGCTGTGGTCGTCAGAGCCAGGGCAAGCGCGAGGCCATTGCTTTTCAGCCAGGAAAATTTGAACATCGGAGAAATCCTCAGATTGGTGTGGCCTTTTTCTAGTCGCACCACCCGTTGCCGCGCCATGCGGCAGGATATTTCAAAAAATCAGGAAGCTGTAAGCCCTACGTCTTTGCCAAGTTGTGGTGAGATTGCCTCATCTCAGCGTGGGCGACGAGCCTGTGCGGCCTCTGAGCGCACCAGATGAGTTGATCAGCTTATGTGGTATATGGTGACCTGTTGATACCGGTTGGCTTTACGGGCACTATGGCAAAAAAGGGAGCCCGATGCGTTACCTTACCCATCTCGCCGCCTGCGCCGCCTTATTGGCTGCCATAGGCGTACCGGCCGTAGCAGAAGACTGGCGGCCGCTCCCGGTGCCTACGAGCGACAACGGCGCCATGATATTGACCGGGCCCATGCGTGGCTTTTATGGCTGGCACGGCGGCATCATTCCCCTGCCCCAGACGCCAACCGAGGGCTACACACGCTTTGCCTGGGCCGACCTTGAGCCCCGTGAGGACACCTATGATTTCGGCCCGATAGAGCGAATGCTGGCCGGCCTGAAACCGGGCCAACGTCTCGCCTTCGGTGTCCTCTCGGTCGACACCTGTTGCAGCGCCCATCAAGGGCTGGACCTGCCGGGGTATCTGTTGTCGTATATGCCGAAAGCCTTCTGGATGAAGGCTGATCCCGGCAATTATGGCCATGTCGAAAACGTCTACGTGCCAGACTGGAATAGTCCGTATTTCCTGGATCGCTATCGCAAACTCTTCGTGGCGCTTGGCAAGCGCTATAATGGTGATCCCCGCATTGCCTGGGTCGATATCCGCGGCTATGGCAATTGGGGCGAAGGCCATCTGGCGGGCGCCAATGCCTATCACTGGACGCAATTTCCCTATGACGATCCGGCGGTAAACCGCAATGGCGCCGAACGTGGTACGCTGGACACGCGCTTCGCCATGGCCGACGCCATCATAGACGCCTTTCCCGATACGCAATTGCTGGCTATGACTGACGACAAGCCGGTTCTGGTCCATGCCTTGAAACGGTCGCCGCGAATAGGCATGAGACGTGACAGTTGGGGCGCCCGGATGTTCGGTGATAGCCTATTGGGGGACCTGACCGGCGCCGACGCGCAACTGGTGCTGAATCGCTGGCGGACGGCCCCTTTCATCGTCGAATCCTACGGCTGGGAAAAGGTCTTCGAGGTGGGACTGGATGGCATCGTCAAACAGGTAGAGGATTATCACCTGAGCGCCATCGGCAACGGCAATTTCAACGTCAGGCGGTGGAACGACCTTGCCGCCGACAAACAGGCAGCCCTGCTGCGGTCCGGGACCCGAGCCGGTTACAGGTACATGCCGGTAGCGGTCAGTTATCGCACCGACCCGCAGGTAAGCTGCGGACTGGCTCTGCGGATCGATTGGCGTAACGACGGGGTGGCACCATCCTATGAAGCCTGGCGCGTTCACGTCTGGCTCACCGGCGCAGGTGCGACATGGGACGGGCGGGCGACAAGCGACCTGCCGCCGATTCAGCCAGATGCTCAGCAAAACACCTTACAGTGTTTCGACGCACCGAAGCTGCCGGCGGGACAGTATCACCTATCGATTACGGTTTCGGCCACCGTGGACGACCGCCGGACCATGCCTCTGCCGCTGGTATCGGAAGCCGGCCACTACGTCTTGGGGACGATTACCGTACCCGATCGGTGACCCTGGTGCTCTATTTTTGCTCTATAATTCAGCAATTAAAACGGCGCTTGCGACTGAAATTCCAGTGCCGCCCCCGTCCGGGGATGAGGCAGGGCGAGTGATTGCGCGTGCAGCAGCAGGCGATCGCTCATCGCCTGCGCATCCGGTGGTGCATAAAAGACATCGCCTATGATTGGATGACCGATTGCCATCATGTGGACGCGCAATTGGTGGGACCGGCCGGTGATCGGCTCCAGGTCTACCCGGCTGGTCCCGTCGCCCTGTGCAACTGCACGATAGCGGGTCAGGGACGGCTTTCCGATGGCACGGTCCACCATTTGGCGCGGGCGGTTCGGCCAGTCGGTAATGAGCGGCAGGTCGACCTCGCCGTCTCCCTCCAGTTGGCCCGCTACGACCGCAATATAACGCTTGGCGACTCGACGATCGGCAAAGGCTTGCGACAGGGCACGGTGCGCATCGGCACCGCGCGCAAAGACCATCAGGCCGGATGTCGCCATATCGAGACGATGCACTGTCAGGGCATCGGGATACTGAGCCTGCAGGCGCGTAACCAGGCAATCCTTGTTCTCCGGCAAGCGACCGGGCACGCTCAACAGACCGGCGGGCTTTTCGGCCACCAGTATATAATCATCGGCAAAGATGACGTTCGGCGTGTCTGAGATGGGGACGCTTTGCGGCATGACACTGCCCTACAGAAAGCGTGAACGGGATGCAATAAGGGTTTGATATGCATAGCATATACCGACCGCTTTTAAGCGTTGGGAACAAAGCGACGGGCAGCAAAGCCGTCAGGCCGCTATAAGGATCGTCCCATCCGAATGATAGGCAGGGTAAGACCATCGGACAGGGGCGCTTCGGTCGCTTCGATCGGCACATAGCCGAATGCCCTGTATAGCGGCACGCCCGTCAAGGTCGCCCCCATCTCGAAACGCCGGAAACCGGCGCGGATCGCTGCGGCTTCGCAGGCCTTGAGGATTTGCCCGCCGAGTCCGCGACGCGTCCAATCCGGGTGGACGAAAAAGGCACGGATTCGCGCCGCATCGGTTTCGGGATCCAGAACATTATCCTCTCTGCCCGCCAACGCATCGGCGCCGTACAGCGTTCGGCGATAACTCCACCCGCCGCAGGCGATGATGTCCGCCCCGTTTTCGATGACAAGATAGGTCTGGTCGCGAATCAATTGCGTGTCGACGCCGAAGACAGTGCCAAGCGCCGCGCGCCGCTGCGCGTCGGAATAGTCACCGGCCTGAAGCACCATGACCGACTGCGCGATCAATGCGGTCAAATGTGGGATATCCGGCATTTGCGCCGGGCGGAGCGTAAAGGTCATAGGTGCAATAGAAGGAGAGCAATAATGGCCGGTACAGCCTGGATGATAAGAATCGACTTCTTGACGGTCAGGCCGCCATACAGGCCGGCGACAATGACGCAGCTCAGGAAGAAAACCTTGATGTAAAACCCGTCAGCCGTCAGCAGGCTCCAGATCAGCCCGGCGGCCAGAAACCCGTTATAGAGCCCTTGATTGGCCGCCAGCTTCGCCGACTGCGCGGCGAACTCCGGCGTTAACCCAAAGGTCTTTCGGCCGAAGGGGGTCTGCCACAGAAACATTTCCAGGACGAGGAAACCGATGTGCAATCCGGCGATCACGCCGATCATGATATTGGCAACGAGATGCATATCAAAGACCTCCCCTAAAGACTTCACCTGAAGCACACGGCGGTGCTGAATATCCACAGCCACTTACCGCCCTCCCGTAAAGGTGACTATCCGCCGCGCGGCGCACCATTGCAAGGCCTTGCGCATTTTGCTCTAACTTAGGGCCACAAGGAGTCCAAGATGAGCGCCATTTACGATATTCCCCTGCGTACCCTGAGCGGTGAAGCGACGACGCTTACCCCGTATCGCGGCAAGGTTCTGCTGGCGGTTAATGTTGCCTCGAAATGCGGACTTACACCGCAATATGAGGGTCTTGAGGCGCTTTATCGCGAAAAATCAGGACAGGGGTTGGAAATACTCGGTTTTCCAGCCAACAACTTCCTCGGTCAGGAGCCGGGCAGTGATGAAGACATCGCCAACTTTTGCCAAACCACATTCGATGTGACCTTTCCGATGTTCAGCAAGGTAAGCGTGGTCGGAGACGACAAACACCCGCTATATGACATCTTTACTCAAGCCCAACCGGAGGCGATAAGCGCCGGGCCTATGCGTGAACGGCTTGTCAAGTTCGGCATACCGGTCAGTCCCGAAGGCGAAGTCCTGTGGAATTTCGAAAAATTCTTGATTAGCAAGGACGGACAGGTCGTCGGACGCTTCGCGCCAGACGTGACCGCAGATGATCCGCGACTTGTGGCCGCAATTGATCGGGAATTGGCAAAAGCGTAACGCGAGTTATGTTTGCGGCAAATAGCTGAGACCGCGGCGCGTCGCTTCGGCATTGATGCCATGCGTGAGGCCAGGAATGATATCCAGAGTGTT
This sequence comes from Asticcacaulis aquihabitans, assembly GCF_032490435.1. Lineage (NCBI taxonomy): Bacteria > Pseudomonadati > Pseudomonadota > Alphaproteobacteria > Caulobacterales > Caulobacteraceae > Asticcacaulis > Asticcacaulis aquihabitans. Next base: position 3,395 of record NZ_JAVGWM010000005.1, on the reverse strand, counting down.
TCGCGCGCCTAAGGCCGTCAGTTGATCATGTGCCTTGACCGACCACGCGCTGGCGACCACCGTATCGGCGTCTCCGTGGATGAGATGAATATCGGCGTCCGGCTTGCGATATGGCGGGGTGCCAAACCGACCGGAAAACGCGACAACCCGCGCGGCCAGCCTCTCTTCCGCCTGCGTCGCCTCCAACGCCATTATCGCGCCCTGGCTGAAACCCACCAAGGTGGTATCTGCCGCGCCAGTGCCCGTTTGCGCCTGCCAAGCCTTCACGCAGTCTATGAAGCGAGGCATGGCGACGGCGATACGTTGCGAGCGGCTGTCTTCATCGATATCGCGCACCGAAAACCATTGATAACCGCTGCCCTGCCCGCTGGGTCCGAGATCGGACGGATCGGGTGAAGCGACGCTTATCACTGCCCAGTCGGGATGTGCATCGGCAATCGCGCGACCAAGTGTGACCATGTTCTGTGGAATTGCGCCGACACCGTGGAAGAGAAGCGCCAGTCCGCGCGGCGATAATGGGGTATGGACGGGAATGGAGTTCGACATAGGGCCTATATGTGGACGTATCTTGCGTCGGTCAACGCAAGGCAGGCCAAAAACAGGCTTATCGCTTCATTACGTATTCCTAGCCATTCCGGCATTTCGACGAAATGAGAAAAATCCTTACCCTTGATCTCACCTTAAAGTTTTATGGGAGTTTCCAATGGGTAAAGGTATTTTATTGTGGCTGCTGGGCGTGCCGATCCCGGTTATCATCATTCTTGCGCTTTTGTTCCGCTGATAGGGGTTAAATATGGCCTTGCCAAATCCCGCGCCGAACGACGGTCCTAATTTGGAATCGTCGGCTTCCGGTATTCACTGGACATCGATATTGGGCGGCGCCGCCGTCGCCGTCGCGATATCGCTTCTCTTACTGCCTCTGGGCGCTGCCTTGGGCTTTGCCTCGTTTTCGGTCTTCAATCTGACGAAGGCCAGTCTGATTACGTTTTCTGCTGGATGGGCCATATGGTTGGTCATCACCCAATGGATATCGTCAGGTGTCGGTGGTTACATCGCCGGTCGTCTGCGGGTGAAGTGGGCCGATACGCACAGCGACGAGGTCTTTTTCCGTGATACGGCACACGGCTTTATCGCCTGGTCCGTCGCTACGATCTTCACGATCGCGCTGGTCGCTTCGGCGGGCGCGATGACCGCCAAGACCGCTGTGGATGCGGGTGCCACCGTGGCTGCCGGTGCGGCAGCCGCAACGGCAGACGACACAGGCTATTATGCCGACAGCCTGTATCGGTCCACCACGGTGTCATCGACGGCCACGGCTGCCGATATCGGCGCCGAAACCGCGCGGATCTTGTCGCGCGACACGGTGACGGCGGACGACCGCGCCTATCTGGCGTCTCAGGTCGCCGCTCGTACCGGCCTTAGTCAGGCCGAGGCGCAGCAACGCGTCAACGCCGTACTGGCTCAAGTCGAGGCAGCCAAGCAGAAGGCGGCAGAAGCCGCAGAAGCGACGCGAAAAACCCTTGTCGGCGTCCACTTTATCCTGTTCCTGTCGCTCTTGATCGGCGCTTTTATCGCCAGCGTTTCTGCGGCTCTGGGCGGCAGGTTACGCGACAACTTCTAAGCGCGTTTGAGCCAAAACACCTAAAGAGACGAATTATAGCGCCGATCTGACCGTATCAGATCGGCGCTATAATATGTGGTGGTAAGATTTTAGGGCGGAACTGGGCTTGAGCGAATTGGCTAAGACCGTCCCAAATGGTTCGCATTGCTCCCTTATGCCGTGGACGATTTAGTTGCGAGCAGGAGAAATGCCATGCCCCACACCATGCCACTCAGCACCGCCGACAAATTGGAAAAGCTGCGCCAGGGCGCGCCTGGACGATACGAATTTCATCTCGTCCAAGGCGAGTCCTACGAAACCTTCGAAGCGTTAATGGCCGAAGCTAAGGGTCTGGCCCATCGCCACGGCGGTATATGGGAGATCGTGGACGGAACCAGCGCACGCCACGAATCCTTTATTGTCACACTTCTCCCACCGGCAACCATCGATGAAAATCGCCACATTTAACGTCAATGGTATCAATGGTCGTTTGCCTATATTGTTACGCTGGCTGGCGGAAAGGCGACCGGATGTCGTGTGCCTTCAGGAACTCAAGGCGCCTGATGAAAAATTTCCGGCGGCGGCAATAGAAAGCGCCGGCTACGGCGCGGTGTGGCATGGCCAAAAAAGCTGGAATGGTGTCGCCATTCTGGCGCGGAACGAAGTACCGGTGGAAACCCGGCGAGCGCTGGACGACGATCAGGACGATCCCCATAGCCGCTACATCGAAGCCGCCGTCAGCGGCATACTCATCGGTTGCTTATACATGCCGAATGGCAATCCAGCGCCTGGACCGAAGTTTGAGTACAAGTTGCGATGGTTCGAACGCTTCTCGCGTCATGCGACCTATCTGCTGGAAACCGGCGCCCCTGCGGTTCTCGCAGGCGACTACAATGTCATGCCTACGGATCTGGACGTCTATAAACCAGAACGCTGGGTCAACGATGCGCTTTTTCGGCCGGAAGTTCGCCAAGCCTTCCACAAATTGATAGTTCAGGGCTGGATAGATGCCCTGCGACATTTGCACCCGGAAGAGCGCATCTATACGTTCTGGGACTATTTTCGAAACGCCTACGGCCGCGACGCGGGGCTGCGCATCGACCACTTGCTACTCAGTTCCTCGTTGGCCCCTCGTCTGCGTCAGGCGCAGGTCGACCGTCACGTGCGCGGATGGGAAAAGGCAAGCGATCACGCTCCGGTATGGATAGAACTATCATCACATTGACTCGTGGTGGGGCCGAGGCACCTCGAATTCTTACACTCATCAGGCGAAGTTACCCGTCCAGAAAAAGGAACGCCCTATGAGCCAACTCACCCTTAAAGACATCGCCGAACATGTAAAACATATAGATATCTGCATGATGACCAGCAAGACATCTGACGGCGGTCTGGAGTCCCGTCCGATGAGTAACAACAAAGATGTTGAATACGACGGCGACAGCTATTTCTTCGCCAACGACACGGCATCCGCCGTGCGTGAAATCGAAAATAATCCCGAGGTAAATCTCGCCTATAGCCGCCTACCCGGCCTGCTTTCCAAGCCGTTTTTTCTATCGGTTTCCGGCAGGGCACAATTGATCCGCGATCGTGCGCTCATGGAGCAGCATTGGGTGCCCGATCTTGAAGCATGGTTCAAGGACGGCTTGGATACACCCGGTATCGTGCTCATCGCGGTTAAGGCCTATGCCTTGAAGTATTGGGACGGCAGCTTTGAGGGCGCGTTGTCTGTCTAGGCTGCCTCTCAGACGCCAACAGCCCCGCTTTTGAGGGCGGGGCTGTTGGCGTCTGCGTGATA
>NZ_JAVGWM010000004.1:0-745558 GCF_032490435.1 Asticcacaulis aquihabitans | reverse complement strand
CAAACAGCGGAGCGGCGTATATAACCGCTTAAATTCCACAGTCAACCTATTTATCAAAAATAAATAAAGACAACCGGGTTATCTGTTACCTTAGCTGTGACATCCGTCTTGCGGCGATTTTCACTGAAAACGTAACTGATCCTTTGGTCGAAATCCGCTGTCCGGGACGTCAGTCCGCTTAAGAACTTTAAGCTTTCCATCGTCGCCGTCGGCGTGTTCCGCGTCGGGAGAGCGGCTTCTAAGGGGACGCCCCGCGAGAGTCAACGGCCCTTTTCATATAACGCCGTTTATCCCCATGTACGGCTTCAGGACGCTGTTTCGACAGGCTGGCCGTCCGTTTGCTTCAATGCGCCCTTCCAGATCAGCCATGCAATCCCCGCTGCCAGAACAACCGTCGTCAGAATGCTGGCTTCCGGTCCCCACTTGCCCCCAGACAACCACCATGCCGCATTCGGTGCATCCTTCAGATCGACAACCAACGGCGCCACCTTGAGGTTAATGCCGCTGACTTCCAGCCCAAAGCCTACACCCAGCAGCCAATTCCACGCGCCATGCCAGCCGCAGACGCCCCAGATAGAGCGCTCCTTGACCGCATACAGGCTGATGAAGATGCCGAACAGGGCGACATTGGCGCAGCCAGCGAACATTTCTGGCGACGGCTGGACGTTCAGTAGGTGCATGGCGCCAAAGACAACGGAGTTTATAACGACGGCCCATATGATCCCTAACCGCAACGAGACCGTACCCATCAGCCAGCCACGCATGGCGGTTTCCTCGGAAGATCCCTGTATAAGAAATGCGACGGCATAGCCCAGTATGGGCATCAGGCCCGCCAGGCTGGGCGCCATAAGGACACCCGGCTTTTCCACCTCGTAAACACCCAGCGCCCACAGACTACAGACGACAAAGGCGAGAAAGCCCGCCCCTATCAGGTAGCCACGCGCCAGGCGCAGGAAGGCCTTGCCGTTGAAGCCGATGGTCGCCGGGCCGCGCCGTTCAAAGAGCCATACCCATAGCAGGATCATGCCAATCACAGGCGCGGTCATGAAGATAAGCGCCAGTGGATCGATTTCGGGCGGCGACACATTCTTGCCCAGGGCCGGGTTAGCCTGAATGGCCAGGGCGGTCTTGATGATATAGGGCAAAAGCGCCGCAATCTGGCTGGCGAAGCTCATGACAATCGTCAGAACGATTATCGCCCAGGTCCATGTCCGGCGATGGCTCGCCTTGCGTGGCGCATAGAGTTCAAATCCGGCCATGGAAGCCCCCTCAGTTAATGACAGCGGACGTTTCCATAGAGAGGCCTAACAGGCAATTAAAAAGGGTACGCCCACGCCTATTCGTCTTCGCCCTTTTCTTTTGCCAAGCGCGCTAGCACGCGCCCCCTGCCCTTGGTCAAGGCCGTCACCACGCCGCGCCAAGTGCGGACCTCCTGTTCGGTCAAGGCGGCGCGGTTGAGCGGTGCCCGCAGATTGCGGATCATCGACGGGCGCTTGGCTTCCGGAAAGAAGAAGCCCGATGTGTCCAGTTCCGCTTCGAGATGCTCGTATAGCCCGACCAGATGCTTCATCTCAGCCGGTGGGTCCTGATTGCGGGTAAAATCCGCCTTAGGCGCCGCCATGACCTGCAACCGCCACTCATAGGCGACGATGTTCACCGCCTGCGCCAGATTCAACGATTGGAAGCGCGGATCGACCGGGATAGTGACGATATAGTGGGCGTGAACGAGGTCCTGGGTTTCCAGTCCGGCCCGTTCGGCACCGAACAGAAGGCCCGTTTTGAGGCCTGACCGCATCCGCGTCATGGCGTCGTCGGCGCAGTCACGCGGCGTGATGACGGGCAGGACGATTTCACGGTTGCGCGCGGTCGTAGCGTAAACCGTATGCAGATCGGCGGTCGCGGCTTCGACGGTATCGTATACCTTGGCGTCATCCAGCGGCCAATGCGCGCCGGCCGCCATGGTCCAGGCCTTTTCCTGCGGCCAGCCATCGCGCGGTGCCACCAGGCGCAATTCGGTCAGTCCGAAATTGCCCATGACGCGGGCCACGGCGCCGATGTTTTCCGCCATCTGGGGGCGATCAAGAATAATGCAGGGAAGATGCGAGGTGTCAGTCATGGCAGCGGCTTATAGAGAACTGCCGCGACGGTGAAAAGGGCGGCGACAATAGTTAAGTTTTAACTTGACTATTTCACCCTCCAGAGCAATAGTGAAGCTATAACTTCACTGTTAGAAAGACAGCCCGCATGACATCGCCAATTGTTCACCACACCTTCGTTATCGAGAAGACCTATCCTCACGCGGTCACGAAAGTCTATGCCGCCTTCGCCGATCCGACCACCAAGGCCCGATGGTTCGCACCGGGTCATCCGCAGCCCGGCGCGACCTTCGAAAGCGATTTTCGCGTGGGCGGTCAGGAACGCCTGACCTCCATCATGGGTGACAACACGCCTTTTCCGGGGGCCGTTTTGTCCAGTCAGGCGCTTTATCTCGATATTGTCGCTGACCGGCGGATCGTCATGGGCTCGAACATGATGATGAACGGCACGCCGTTTTCCGGCTCGCTGGTCAGTTTCGAATTCGAAGCCGCCGGCGACGGCACGCGCCTGACCTGCACACACCAGGGCGCCTTCTTCGAGAATGCCGACGGACCTCAGATGCGCGAAGATGGATGGCGCCACCTGCTCGACCGCCTGGGAGAGACCATTTGACCGAACCGACAGCGGCCCGTGTCTTTCAGGCGCTGGCCGATTCGACACGCCGTGACATGGTCGAACGCTTGACCGATCACGCCCTGTCCGTGTCTGCCCTGGCGGCGCCCTATGAGATGAGCCTCACAGCCGTGGGGCAGCATCTGGCCATACTCGAGGCCGCCGGCCTGGTCGTGACGCAAAAGAGCGGGCGCGTGCGCACATGCGCCCTGACACGGACCGGTTTTGACATCCTGGAGGGCTGGCTGAAAGCCCGCCGGTCGCCTTGGGAAAAACACCTGGACCGCCTGGGCGACGTACTGGATGACGACCATACGATCTAAGTATGATGGCTTACGCCTGGCCTGTGAATTTGTGCTATTTGCGCCCGCCACCTTTTCCGCTATAGCAGGCGCCGTTAGCTTCGAGGTCTGGCCCTGTGCGCCTTCCTCCATAAGCTCAGATTCCGACAGAGGAAGCCCTTCATGGCGAAGATTAAAGTAGCGAACCCGGTCGTCGATATCGACGGCGATGAAATGACCCGGATCATCTGGCAGTTGATCAAGGACAAGCTGATCTATCCTTATCTCGACATCAACCTGCAATATTTCGACCTCGGCATGGAACACCGTGACGCCACTGACGACAAGGTGACAGTGGATGCGGCCGAAGCCATCAAGGCGTGCGGCGTCGGCGTCAAGTGCGCCACCATCACGCCGGACGAGGCCCGCGTGAAGGAATTCGGCCTGAAGAAGATGTGGAAGTCGCCCAACGGCACCATCCGCAATATTCTGGGCGGCGTCGTGTTCCGCGAACCGATCATCTGCAAGAATGTCCCGCGTCTGGTTCCCGGCTGGACCCAACCGATCGTCGTCGGCCGCCATGCGTTCGGCGATCAGTATAAGGCCACCGACTTCCTGGTCCCCGGCCCCGGCAAGCTGACCATGAAGTTCGAAGGCGAAGACGGCAAGGTGCAGGAATACGAAGTGTTCCAATTCCCCGGCGCCGGTGTCGCCATGGGCATGTATAACCTCGATGAGTCGATCCGCGATTTTGCCCGCGCGTCGTTCGAATACGGCATCGCCCGCAACTATCCGGTCTATCTGTCGACCAAGAACACCATCCTCAAGGCCTATGACGGCCGCTTCAAGGATATCTTCCAGGAAATCTTCAACGCGGAATACGCGGCGAAGTACAAGGAACTGGGCCTGACCTATGAACACCGCCTGATCGACGACATGGTCGCTTCGGCGCTGAAATGGTCCGGTGGTTTCGTCTGGGCCTGTAAGAACTATGACGGCGACGTCCAATCGGATACCGTTGCCCAAGGCTACGGCTCGCTCGGCCTGATGACCTCCGCACTGGTCACCCCCGACGGCAAGATCATGGAAGCCGAAGCGGCCCACGGCACCGTCACCCGCCACTACCGCCAGCACCAGAAGGGCGAAGCCACGTCGACCAACTCCATGGCGTCGATCTTTGCCTGGACGCAAGGCCTCAAGCACCGCGCCAAGCTGGACGACAATGCCGAGCTGAATCGCTTTGCCGAAACCCTTGAAAAGGTCTGCGTCGACACGGTCGAAGCCGGCTTCATGACCAAGGACCTGGCTCTGCTGGTCGGTCCGACACAAGGTTGGTTGACGACCGAAGGTTTCCTCGACAAGATCAGCGAGAACCTCAACAAGGCGCTGGCGGCATAAGCCAACAGGCGCCCTTGTCATAATAAGCCGTTTTCGGATGCGAGGTTGGAACTTTAGGGGGATGACCGATGCGTCTGGGAACGGCTTTTTTTATGGGCATGATGCTGGCAGGCGCCGCGCAGGCCGAAACGGTTAGTGCGACAGGCAAGACGCCACATACCGCCGCCATGATTCCGCCCATAGTCGGCCGGGTAAAGGCTGAAGCCACCGCCGTCACCTATCAATGGCCTGGCACCTATATAGAAGCGGCCTTCACCGGGCCTGACATCTCGATAAATCTGAACGACAGCGCCAATATTCTGCGTGTCTATGTCGACGGCGTACTCAAGACCACCCTCAACCGGCCAGGCAAAACGGTTGAGGCCCTGACCCATCTGGGGAAGGGACCGCATACTATCCGGCTAGAGCGGCTGACGGAAACACAAGGTACGACCGGCGCGTTCGAGGGCTTCTTTACGCCGAAAGCCACCGTGACGGCCGTGGCGCCCCGCGCCCGCCAGATCGAATTCATCGGTGATTCCTATACGGTCGGCTACGGCAATACGTCCAGCAAACGCCAATGCACCCCGGATGAACTCTGGGCCACCACTGATACGCAACAGGCCTTCGGGCCCTTGACCGCGAAACATTACAGCGCCGATTACCAGATCAATGCCTTTTCCGGCCGCGGCATCGTGCGCAACTATGACGGCTTTATCGGCGATCCCTTGCCCGCGCTTTATCCTTACGCACTGTATGACGGTAAGAGCCAATACACCAATCCTGCCTGGCAACCGCAAATCATCGTCATCGCGCTAGGCGGCAATGATTTTTCGACGCCAGTCCATGCCGGCGAGAAATGGAAAAGCCAGGACGAGCTGCGCGCCGATTATATCGCGTCGTATGTCGCCTTCGTTAAAACCCTTCGCGAACGCAATCCGACAGCCCGCTTTCTCCTTGCCGACTATGGCGAAGCCGAAATCATCGGCGATATCACTGAGGTCATTCGTCGTCTGGCGACGGACGGCGAAACCCGCGTTTCGGCCTTTCATGCCGGCAGCGACTTTGAGCGCACCGGATGCGATTGGCATCTCAACACTGCCGATTCTCAACGCATCAGCCAAGCGCTTATAGCCTATATCGACGGCCACCCCGATCTGTTGCCCGCCTCATGGCAAGGAAAGTAAGTCCGATGCGTCTACTCCCTGTTTTCCTGGTGCCTGTCTTTGTGGCTGGCGCATGTCTGGCTTTCACGACCTCATCGCCGGAGGCCCACGCCGGTGTACCGTCGGGAACTGCCCTGCCCTTGCATATAGGCGGCCGTGTCGTGCCGGTCGGCGATGATCCGGCGCTGGGCTACACCCATCAGTGGCCCGGCACCTATTTCGAGGCCCGGTTCAAAGGGACCGAGGTTCATATGCGCCTCAACGATTCGGTCAACAAACTGGCCATCTATGTCGACGGACGCCAAATCGACACGGCCAACCGTCCCGGTGAAGGCGACATCCTGCTTGGACCGCTCAAACCCGGTGACCACACCATCCGTGTCGAAAAACTGACCGAATCCGCGTGGACGGCGGCGCAATTCACCGGCTTCTTCGTTTCCGACCCCGCCAACGTGCTGCCCGCACCGGAACCATCTGAACGCCAGATCGAATTCATCGGCGATTCCTACACGGTCGGCTACGGCAATACATCGACATCGCGGACCTGCCCCGGCGAACAGGTCTGGGCCACCACCAACACGCAACTCGCCTTCGGCCCGTTGACCGCCAAGCATTTCAAGGCGGAATACCGCATCAACGCCATCAGCGGACGCGGCGTTGTGCGCAACTATAACGGCGCCAGCGGATTGCACCTACCGCAGGCGTATCTGAATGCGCTCAACCTCTCCGGCCCGTCCACAAGCGTGCCAGCTTCGGCCGCAAAAGATGACTGGAAGCCCCAGATCATCGTCATCGGATTGGGCACGAACGACTTCACCACGCCCCTGCATGGCGGTGAAATCTGGACCACGCGCGAAGAATTGCACGCAGACTACGAAAAGACCTATGTCGAGTTTGTCCAGGACCTGCGCGCGGCCAATCCGGGCGCCTACTTCATTTTGATGGCGACGGACCAGGCCAATGGCGAAATCCAGTCCGAAGTCACAAAGGTTGTGGCCTTGCTTAAGGCCGCTGGCGAAAGCCGCGTCGATTTTATACCAATGAACGGTCTGGGCTTCGGCGGATGCGACTGGCACCCGGACGTGGCCGACGATCAGCGCGTTGCTGACAGTCTGATCGGCTATATCGACGGACGCGCCGATCTCTGGCCGCAGCCCTGACACTATCGACAAGCACATTCTATCCAGTCGCCACCGCATCGATTCCTTATCGGCGCGCAGGCTAAGGTCCGCGCCTAATTCTGCTTGACCACGGGGCAAAAATGCGACTTTTCCGCTGCGACAATTGCGGCAATCCGGTCTATTTCGAGAACCGGTCCTGTATCAACTGCGGCTTCCGACTGGGCTTCGTTTGCGAAGATATCAGCCTGATGGCCGTCCAGCCCGACGCCAAACAGCCGGATAAATGGCGTCGCGTCGATCAGCAGCAATTCCTTTACCGCTTCTGTCCCAACGCCGCGAAGGACATTTGCAACTGGCTGGTCCGCGATGACAGCCCGGAAGAATTCTGCCAGTCCTGCCGTTACAACGGGTTGGTGCCCGACGCCAATACCGAAGACGGTCTGCGTCGCTGGCGCGCCATTTCCGACGCCCAGCGCCATCTGTTCTATTCCTTCCTGCGCTGGGACCTGCCCCGGCCCGGCCGTAAAGAAGATCCGGAAGGCGGCCTGTTGTTCGACCTGAAGGACGATGAGATCCTTCCCGACGGCACATGCAACCCCGTTTTGATCGGCCACGATGAAGGTCATATCGTCATTCGCACCGCCGAGGCCGACGACCCGACCCGCGAACAGCAACGCGCCATGATGAATGAGCCCTATCGCACGCTGTTGGGCCATTTCCGCCACGAAACCGGCCATTTCATCTGGAATAAGCTGGTCCGCGACGCCGGCAAGATCGAAAGCTTCCGCGCGATCTTCGGTGATGAAAGCGTTGACTACCAACAGGCGCTCGATCATCATTATCAAGCGGGCCCGCCACCTGGATGGGGGGATCGCTATATTAGCTACTACGCAACGACGCATCCGTGGGAAGACTTCGCCGAATGTTTTGCGCATGTGCTGCATATCGTCGACTCGCTGGAAACCGCCCATATGTTCGGCATCGCGCTTGCCCCCAGCGCGCATGACATCATGGCGGCCCATGCTAATTTCGACCCGTATTCGGTCCTGGATTTCGCGCGCATATCCGAGGTGTGGATTCCGCTCAGTGTCGCCCTCAACAGTATCCACCACAGCATGGGAGAGCGCGACCTCTACCCCTTCATCCTGACACCTGTGATCACGCAGAAGCTCGCCTATGTCCATAGTCTGCTGACGCGGCAAATATAGCCTTGTCTTTTGCCGTTACCCGGCCTTAGATCGCGCCAAAGCGGCAGGGAGCCCCATCATGTTCAAATCCATCGTCTTGACGGCAGCGGTGATGCTGGCCACGCCCGCCTGGGCCGCCGATAAAGTTGTCGACAGCATCAGCGCCGCGCCCATCAGCGTTTTGCCGATGCATGTCGGCGGGCGGGTGCGCAAGGAAAAGATGGGGTACAGCTACCAATGGCCGGGCATCTATTTTGAAGCGCGGTTCGACAGCCCCTATGTCAATCTGCTTTTCAACGACGACGCCAACACATTTAACGTGCTGATCGACGGCAAGCCCCTGATGGTCGTCGACCGACCGGGGCACACGACCATCACCATCCAGGCGACTGGCCACGGCCCGCATACGGTTCGCGTCGAGAAACGCTCCGAAACACAGTATGCCACCGGTCAGTTTCAAGGCTTCATGGCACAACCCTCGGCAAGTCCCAGCCGTCTCCTGCCCCGCCAGATCGAATTCATAGGCGACTCCCTGACGGTCGGCTATGGCAATACCTCGGCCTTTTCCCAGTGTACGACCGAACAGATTTTTGAAACCACAGACGCCCAGCAAGGCTTCGGTCCCGTCACCGCCAAACACTTCAATGCCGATTATCAGATCAATGCCTTTTCCGGCCTGGGCATGGTGCGCAACTATGATGGCCGCGAACATCCGAAATACCGGATGCCGATGTTGTACGAACGCGCCATTTTCGACGATCCAACCCCGGTCCGCCAGCCCGACTGGCACCCCCAGGTCGTCGTGATCGGCATCGGTGGCAATGATTTTTCCACCGACGTTCGGCCCGATGAGCCGTGGCAAAACGCTGCCAATCTGCGTGCCGACTACGTGAAAACCTACACCGCCTTCGTCAAAACGGTCCGGGCCCGAAATCCAGACGCCTGGATCGTGCTAGCCACGCCGCAGGAACGCCAGGAAGGCTATATCGGCGGCACGGACGACGTCTTCGCCGCCTTGAAGGCCGCCGGTGACACGAAGATTGACCGTGTCAGCCTGCCGGAACTCGACGCCATCGGTTGTAATGGCCATCCGTCCACCCGCGCCGACGCGCGCGTGGCCGATTTTTACATCAAGTACTTTGAAGCCCATCCTCAGGTCTGGCAGGGGAAATAGACCTGGCGTCGTCACGTCTCGTTACGCGGCGCTTGTGACACAGTCGGCGTTTTAGCGCGGTGACAGGGGCGACAATCCCGATTTAGCGTGTTAATCATGGTTAACACTGGTTTCGAGGGGTGCGTGGACTGTGTCGAGAGTTCTGAGCTTAATACTGGTTTTGATCGTCGCCGGGGCTGCGGGTCTGTTTTACGCCGCACCGATCATTTCCTTTTATGACGTGCGATCCTCATGCGAAAGCCAGGACATCGATGCCCTTGCCAAGCTGATCGATTTCAACACGGTCCGTGTCAGCCTGAAGGCCCAACTCGATGCCGGCGACAAAGGCTTGTCGGCGCCGGCCCCTTCGGCGCTTAACGATCCCGTCGGTGCGACCGGAAACGCGTTCAAGTCCGTTGCCGATTCCGTCGGCAATCTGTTCAACGACCTGACCAACCCTAATCCCAAGGCGCCGCCCAAACCGGTCATAGACGTCAATACCTACCTGACGCCCAAGGCCATACTCGGCCTCACCTATGGGGTCGCCAAGGACGCGAACCGTTTCGAACCGACGCGGTATGACGGCAAACCGCCTTCGCCCAAGACAGCTTTCTTTAGCCTGGAACGCGCCCGACTGACCGTGACGGACGAGACGCACGGCACGACGACCTTCACCTTCGAACGCCATGGACTGACCCATTGGCAATTGGTCCACATAGGCCTGCCGACCGCCGAAAGCGAAGCCATGAAAGACGCGCCGGCGGGTTGAACCGAATGGCGACAGGTCGTAAGGCCATGGCGGGTATTCGATCTGACTTACGGTCGGACGAGAGCACATGCTCTGTTTTTGTTTTTACGCGCCCTTAGCCCGAAAAGCGCGTTAATGCTGGATACGCTTTGATGCTAGATACATTGGGCCGCGTCATAATCTTTTTCGGCTTTATCGGACTGGGCGTCTTGCTCGTCCGTTTCAAGCGATTGACAGCACAGGGGCTGGATGGCCTGTCGGCCTATTTCTACTGGCTGGCCTTTCCGTGCTGGCTCATGGTCAGTTTCGCACGATTACCACACTTTTCCCCGGCGCTTGCCGGCACGCTGGCGGCCTATGCCGGCGGCATGATCGCCACCGCCGCCATCGTCATCGCTCTCACCCGCGTGTTCAAGGGCCGCGCGGACGAGTCGGTTGCCGCAGGCATGGCCGCCTTCATCAACAATTCCGCCTTTCTGGGCATTCCCATCACCGTCAATCTATTCGGCCAGGACGTCGCCCAGACCGGCGCGCTGGTTGTCGCCGTAGACTTTTTGATCCTGTTCAGCCTGGGCTGCGCTGGATTGGCCAAGGCTTCGGGAAAGACGTTCAAGGATGCCCTGCTTCATACCGCACGCAATCCTACCGTGATAGGCGCCCTGATCGGCGTCATCCTTATGCTGACCGGCCTGCACTTTCCCCCGGCCATTGAAAGTGCGCTTGATATCCTGGGTAAATCCGGCCCTCCCGTCGCCCTCGTCGCGTTAGGGGGCATGTTGGCGCTGATGCCGGCGGCCGATCTGGTGCGCCCCGATGCCACGAGTGTTATCGCCATCGCCGGCAAGATTTTGCTGGCCCCCGCCTGTGTGGCCCTCGTTCTGTGGGGGCTAAAGGCAGATCCAATGACCTTCAAGGTTTGCGTCTTCCTGAGCGCCACGCCGACCGCCGTTAGCGTCTTCATCCAGACCAAGATGTACGGCCTGTGGTTTCACGGCGCCGCCAAGACGGTGGCCCAATCCACTCTGATCAGCCTGTTCACCCTGTCGGCCCTGGCGCTCCTGCTCACTCACGGCTGAGCCTATTTGGGCGAGGTCGCCGTACCCGCCAATATGCCACCGTCGATGTTGAACTCAGAGCCGGTAATATAGGTGGCTTCGTCGGACGCCAGGAGAATAGCGACAGCAGCCACCTCTTCCGGACGCCCGAAACGGTGCAGCGGCATTCCCGCCAGCAAAGCCTTTTCATCGTCGCCGTCGTCGATCATGGCGTCCCACATCGCCGTGCGGATCGAAGCCGGATAGAGCGAGTTGCAGCGAATGCCGAGATTTTGTTCGGCGCAATACAGCGCCACGGATTTGCTGTGGTTGCGGATAGCGGCCTTGCTGGCGGCGTAGGCGGCCGTATGCGGCACACCGACCAGACCGGAGCGGCTCGACATGTTGATAATGGAGCCTTTGCGCCCGGTAAGCCGCATGGTGCGGATTGCATGCTTGCAGCCAAGGAACACGCTATCGAGATTGATCGTCATCACGCGGCGCCATTCGTCGAGCGTCGTCTGTTCAGGATTATGCGGCTGGCCACCCTCTGTCCCCATAACCCCGGCATTATTGACCAGAACATCCAGCCCGCCGTGATGCGCCACAATGGCCGACATCACCGCCTCCCATTCCGCCTCACGCGTCACATCGTGGCGCAGGAAGAAGACACTCTGCCCCAGCCGCTCAGCCGTTGCCGCGCCTTTTTCGCCATTGACATCGCTGATAACCACGACCGCGCCTTCGGCGGCGAAGGCCTCGGCGATCGCCGCGCCTATACCGCTGGCCGCCCCTGTTACCAGGGCCACCTTGCCCGCCAATCTGTTCATATGAAAATACCCTGCCTGTTCCCAGGCAGGGTATCATCTTCCTGACAGCGATGCAGGCTTTAAATCAGCGCCTTGACGGCTTCGATTCCGGCATCTGCCTGACTGTCGTCCGGTGCGCCGCCCTGAGCGAAGTCGGCCTTGCCACCCGCGCCCTGGCCACCCATGGCGATGACCGCCGCCTTGGCCAACTCGGCCGCGTTGTATTTACCGGTGAGGTCCGGGGTCACGGCGACCGTAACCGCCGCCTTACCATCGAGCTTACCCACCAGAGCAACAATGCCACTACCGATGGATTTCTTGAAGTCTTCGGCTAGAGGACGCAGGTCCTTGCCGCCAACCCCGTCGAGCACCCGGGCAATGACCTTGGTACCATTGATTTCCAGCGGCCCCGCCGCCGCTCCGCCGCCGCCAACAGCCAGGGCGCGCTTGGCTTCGGACAGTTCGCGTTCCAGACGCTTGCGCTCGGCGATCAGGGCTTCGACGCGCGCCTCGACCTGATTGACCGGTACCTTGAACTGATCGGCCAGAGCTGTGGCGACGCCCGCCTGACCAAGCAGATACTGACGCGCCGCCTCCCCCGTCAATGCCTCGATACGGCGGATGCCTGCGGCAACGCCGGTTTCGGATATGATCTTGAACAGGGCGATATCGCCCGTACGCCCGACATGGGTGCCGCCGCACAGTTCGACCGAATAGTCGCCTTCGCCATTCAGGGCATGACCCAAGGCCAGGACGCGCACTTCTTCGCCATACTTTTCGCCGAACAGGGCCACCGCACCGGCGGCAATGGCGTCTTCCGGCGACATCAACTTTGTAGCCGCCGCCTGGTTTTGCAGGATGACGGCGTTTACCTCGGCTTCGATACGCGCCAGTTCGTCATCGCTCAAGGGTGCGCCATGGCTGAAATCGAAGCGCATGCGGTCGGCATCGACAAGCTGACCTTTTTGCGCGACATGGGGCCCAAGCACATGCTTAAGGGCAGCGTGAACCAGGTGGGCGGCCGAGTGATTGGACCGGGTGGTTTGACGCTTTTCAGCATCGACCTTCAGGTCAACGGCCTGGCCGGTTTTGAGAGTGCCTTCGGTGATTTCCACACGGTGCACGATCAGGTCACCTGCCTGGCGATATGTGTCGAGCACCCGTCCTTTGCCGGTCTGCCACACGACTTCGCCCGTATCGCCGGCCTGACCGCCACCTTCCGGATAGAAGGGCGTCTTGCCGACAACGACTTCAACCGTATCGCCGGACAGGGCCTCATTGACGCTTTCACCGTCAAGTACCAGTAACTGAACCGGCGCTTGGGTAGTCAGCATGTCGTAGCCGACGAATTCGGAAGCGCCGGCCTTGTCCTTCAGGCTGAACCATTCGGCGGCCTGGGCCTTTTCACCCGAACCCGCCCAATTCTTGCGGCCCATTTCCTTCTGCTTTTCCATCGCGTCTTCGAAAGCGTTCAGATCGACGCTCAGTCCCTTGGCGCGAATGGCGTCCTGAGTCAGGTCGAGCGGGAAGCCGTAGGTGTCGTAGAGCTTGAAGGCGGTTTCGCCGCTCATGACATCGCCGTCCTTCAGATCGCGCGTCGCGTCGTCGAGCAGGGTCATGCCGCGACCGAGCGTACGGCGGAAGCGTTCTTCCTCCTGGCGCAGGGTGTCGACGATAGAGGCTTCCGCACGCTTCAATTCGCCGTAATGGCCGCCCATTTCGGCAACCAGGGTCGGCGCCAGGCGGTGCAGAAGCGGTTCCTGTGCTCCCAGCAGATAGGCGTGGCGCATAGCGCGACGCATGATGCGGCGCAGGACATAGCCCCGCCCTTCATTCGACGGCGTGACGCCGTCGGCGATCAGGAAGGAGGATGACCGCAGGTGATCGGCGATCACGCGGTGAGACGGCAAGGTGTCGCCTTCGGCCTTGACGCCGGTGGCGTCTTCCGACGCGGCGATCAATGTCTTGAACAGGTCGATATCGTAGTTGTTGTGCACGCCCTGCAAAACAGCGGCGACACGTTCCAGGCCCATGCCGGTATCGATCGACGGCTTCGGCAGGCTGACGCGCGCACCATCGGCCTGCTGGTCGAACTGCATGAAGACGAGGTTCCAGATTTCGACGAAACGGTCGCCGTCTTCCTCCGGTGTGCCCGGAGGGCCGCCCCAGATGTGGTCGCCGTGGTCATAGAAGATTTCCGTACACGGACCGCACGGGCCGGTGTCGCCCATCGACCAGAAATTATCCGATCCGGCGATACGGGCGATCTTCGATTCCGGCAAGCCAGCGATCTTCTTCCACAGGTCGAAGGCTTCATCGTCGTCAATATAGACGGTCGCCATCAGGCGATTCTTGTCAATACCGTAGTCTTCGGTGATCAGCTTCCAGGCAAACTCGATGGCTTCGGCCTTGAAGTAGTTGCCGAACGAAAAGTTGCCGAGCATTTCGAAGAACGTATGGTGGCGCGCGGTGTAGCCGACATTATCCAGGTCGTTATGCTTACCACCGGCGCGGACGCATTTTTGCGATGTCGTCGCGCGGTGATAGGGCCGCGTTTCCGCACCGGTGAATACATTTTTGAACTGAACCATACCCGCATTGGTAAACATCAGGGTCGGATCGTTATGCGGCACGAGCGACGAGGACGAGACGACCTCGTGACCCTGGCGGGCAAAGTAATCGAGGAAGGTCTGACGTATCTGGTTTAAGGACGGCATGGTCTGCTTCGGTTCGGGGTAAGAAATAAGGGCTTGTATATAGAGGGGCTTATTCGCGAGCGCAAAGACCTTTGCGCGGCTAGGGCTATCTTTTTGGCGAATACCAGGCACACATGGCAAAAAAGACGCCCTTCTCAGAGCGTCTTCTTCACCGATGGTGCGGAAGCATGGGTTTGGACCGCGCCATCAAATCCTACAGCGACTCATCGCCTTCGTTGGCATCCGGTTCCGGTACGCCCAGCAATTCTTCTGACAAGGTGTCAGACTTCTTGCGGATGCCGTTCTCGATTTCTTTGGCCATGTCGGGGTTCGCCTTAAGGAAATCACGAGCATTGTCGCGGCCCTGGCCGATACGGGTCGAATTATAAGAATACCAGGATCCCGACTTTTCAACGATGCCGGCCTTAACGCCGAGATCAATGATTTCGCCAATCTTGGAAATGCCCTGGCCGAACAGGATATCAAATTCGACTTCACGGAAAGGCGGCGCGATCTTGTTCTTGACCACCTTGACCTTGACGCTGTTGCCGATGTTCTCATCGCGCACCTTGATGGCGCCGGTGCGACGGATATCAAGACGGACCGAAGCGTAGAATTTCAGCGCATTGCCGCCCGTCGTGGTTTCAGGGGAGCCGTACATAACCCCAATCTTCATGCGAATCTGGTTGATGAAGATAACAATGCACTTGGACTTGGAGATCGAGCCGGTCAGCTTACGCAAAGCCTGCGACATCAGACGCGCCTGAAGGCCCGGCAGGCTGTCCCCCATATCACCTTCGATTTCAGCACGGGGCGTCAGAGCCGCGACAGAGTCGATGACGACGATATCAATAGCCCCGGAACGGACCAGGGTATCGGTAATTTCGAGCGCCTGCTCACCGTTATCGGGCTGCGACACCAAAAGATCATCCAGATTAACGCCCAGCTTCTGCGCATAGGTGGGATCAAGCGCGTGTTCTGCGTCGACAAAGGCCGCCGTGCCACCCTGCTTCTGGATTTCCGCAACCGTGTGCAGGGCCAGAGTCGTCTTGCCAGACGATTCTGGACCGTAGATTTCAATCACGCGGCCCTTGGGCAAACCGCCGATACCGAGCGCCATGTCGAGACCGAGCGAGCCCGTGGAAATCGACTCGATCTCCTGGACCTTGCCGTTCGCGCCGAGCTTCATGACCGAGCCCTTGCCGAACGCACGATCTATCTGCGCCAGCGCCGCTTCCAGAGCGCGCTGCTTTTCACCTTCGTTTTTACCTACCAATTTCAACACCGCTTGAGATGACATAACCAAACCCTTCTATGTCACGATTCCCCGGCTGGGGTTTGTTTCTTTCGTCGTGAGAATTTCTTGTACCCCATTTGTTCCATGTTCGCAATATGTTCTCTACGCGCCATGAGAACAATTTTGAAACGGTAATAGATTCAGGGGGCTACAGCATGCTGCTGGCGCTACCTCAATCGATAGCCGCCAGCACGCATAGCTCGCGCCCGACTTAAATCAGTCCGGCGTCTTGATAGACCTGCTCCAGAACTGCCAGCGGCACGGCGCCGCACAACAGGCCGGTGTCGTGGAATTTCTTGATGTCGAAGCTGGCAGCGGCCTTCGTCTTGGCGGCTTCGCGCAATTTCAACCACTGGATCTTGCCGACCATATAGCCCAGGGCCTGGCCCGGCCATACGGCATAGCGTTCGATCTCGGTCTCGTTGAGGTCGCCCGTATAGGTCTTCATGAAGTCCATGGCCTGTTCACGCGACCACTTCTTGTGGTGCATGCCAGTGTCGACGACCAGTCGGCAGGCGCGGAACATGGCGTCATGCAGGTAGCCGATATGGCCGAACGGGTCATCGGCGTACATGTCCATATCGGTGCCGGCCAGTTGTTCGGCATAGAGCGCCCAGCCTTCGATATAGGCGTTGAAACCCGAAATCTTGCGCAGTTCCGGCAGGTTCTTGTTTTCCTGCTGGATCGAAATCTGCATGTGGTGGCCCGGGATCGCCTCGTGATAGGTGAGCGTCGGCAAGGTCCATGACGGCACTTCGGCCGTGTCACGCAGATTGATGTAATAGGCGCCGGGGCGCGATCCGTCGAGCGACGCGCCTTGGTAATACCCGCCGGGCGCACCGAGCTCCGTCGCTTTCGGTACGCGCTTGACCGTGACCTTCGATTTCGGCAGCACGCCGAAATATTGCGGCAGCTTGGCAAAAACGACATCGATCTGTTTGTTGAGATCGGCCAGGAGCTTGTCCTTGCCCGCATCTGTGTTGGGATAGATGAACTGCGGGTCCTTGGTCATGGCGGCCATGCGTTCGCCCGTCGTCCCCTTGGTCATGCCGTGCGCCTGCATGATCTTTTCCAGTTCGGCGTCGATCTCCTTTACCTTGTCCAGGCCGATCTGGTGAATTTCATCCGGCGTCATATTGGTCGAGGTATTGGCTTTGACCCCAAAGGCATAGCGCGCGTCGCCGTCCGGCACGTGCCACACACCGGCGTCATGCGTCGCCTTGGGCAGCGCCGCTTTTAGCGCATCAATCTGGCGGGACAGGGCCGGAATGACGGCATCCTGATAGGTCTTGGTCGCCGTCGCGGTCCAATCGCCGGCTATGCCTTTTTCCTTGGTCCGGCGCGCCAATGATTGCACCAGCGGCGAAACATCGGCCTTCGCACTCGCCTGGCTCTGCATCTGACGGATCGCCTTTTGCAGGGCGAAGTCCGGCGGCACAATGCCTGCAGCGATACTGTCGTTGAAACGGGCCGTTTCCTGGTCCAGCACCGTCGCGTACTGGCTGAGGCGCGACAGGTACGCGTCGGCGTCGTCCTTGGTTTCGACACTGTGTTGGCTGTCGAGGAAGTCCGGCACATACTGATACTGACCGGTCAATTGCGTGATCGGATATGGCCCCCAATAGGTGCCGCCGTCACCGAATTTGCTCGACTTGTAGCCTTCCAGCGTCGTTTCGGTATCCCACAGGACGGCGTCGTAATTGATCCGGTCCATGCCGGTAAGCTTCGTGCGGTCGATGGCCTTCAGCGCAGCAGCCGATTTCTCGTAATAGGCCGTCAGACGGGCGCGCTCTTCCGGCGTGGCGGGATCAAGCTTGGACTTGAGCCCCGCCAGCTTGCCCTTGTCGAGCCCGAGTGAGGTGGCCAGCATCGGCGAATTGGCGACCGTTTCGTCGTACATCGACTGGAACGTGGCGTTGAGCTTGGCTGGCAGGTCGGTCTTCGGCTTGGTCGAGCAAGCCGAGGTGGCGGCAATGGCGGTCAGCGCCGTGGCGCCTGCAAGCATGTTCCGGCGGTTCATCATCATAGTCTCTCCTCTTACACGCCGGTATGTCCGGGCACGCAGATATAGGTCACATTCAAATCAGGCCAGCGGCCTTATAGACATCGTCCAGGACGTCCAACGGCACGGCGCCGCATAACAAACCGGTGTCGTGGAAGCGCTTGATATCAAAGCCCGGCTTTGCGCTGGCTGCGTCACGCAGCTTCAGCCATTCGATCTTGCCCACCATGTAGCCCAGGGCCTGGCCGGGCCAGACGCAATATCGCTCGATTTCGGCAGCCGCCTCACCCGGCGCCTTGCCGGCGGTATCGACCATGTAGGTTATGGCCTGTTCGCGGCTCCAGCCCATGCTGTGCATACCCGTATCGACCACGAGCCGCACTGCCCGGAAGAGGGCGTCATGCAAATAGCCGATGCGGCCCGCCGGATCGCTGTCGTACAGGCCCATCTCACCCGCCAATTGTTCGGCGTAGAGCGCCCAGCCTTCGACATAGGCATTGAAGCTGGACAGCTTGCGCAACATCGGCAACCCTTGGGTTTCCTGCTGGATGGTGCCCTGCAGGTGGTGGCCGGGAATGGATTCGTGATAGGTCAGGGTCGGCAGTGTCCAGCTCGGCAGCTCGGAAATATCACGCAGATTGATGTAGTACATACCGGGCCGCGATCCATCGATTGACCCAGGACTATAATATCCGCCAGGCGCACCGGCTTCGATGGACACCGGCACCCGCTTGATTTGGACCTGGGTGCGCGGCAATACGCCAAACCATTGCGGTAACCGCGCCTGAACCGCCTTCACCCGGGCGTTCAGATCGTCAAGAAGCTTCGCTTTGCCCGCATCGTCGTTGCTGTACAGATATTGCGGGTCCTTATACATCGCCTTCATGCGGTCGGCGACGGTGCCTTGCGTCCGCCCCATGGTTCGGAAACGGCTTTCCAACTCAGCGGTGATCTCGGTCACCTTTTGCAGGCCCAGGCGATGAATGTCCTTCGGCGTCAGACCACTTGACGTATTCAGCTTAACGCATTGGGCATAATAGGCATCGCCATTGCTCAGGTTCAGCACGCCGGCATCATGACGCGCCACAGCCTGCTGCGCGGTCAAGGCATCTATCTGACGGCCGAGCGCGTCTTTCAGCGGCCCGGTAACAATCGCCGTGGCCTGGGACTGCCAATCGCCGGCGATCGCCTTGACCGCCGTGCGGGTGACAAGGGAGTTGATCAAGCTTGATGTGGCGGGATCCGCATCGCGCAGGGCGGTCAACGCCGTAATGGTCTTGGTCAGGACAAAATCGGGCGGCACGACGCCGCGTGCGAAATCCGCCTTGACGCGGACGGTTTCCTGATCGAGCACGTTCGCGAAAGCTGACAGGCGCGCGAGATAGGCCTGGGCGTCCGCCGCCTTTTCTATCGTGTGCTGGCTGTCGAGAAAGTCGGGAATAAATTGCCAAGCGCCGGATAGCTGGCTGATGACGTAAGGATTTGGGAACCCGCCACTGAACAGGCCATTGTCGCCGAAACTGAAATTACGCGCCAAGGCCAATTGATTGGTCATGTCCCACAGGACCGTATCGTAATTGACGCGATCAACAGCGGCCAAGTCGTTGCGGTTTATGGCGTTGAGGCGATCAACCGCCCGCTTCAAGCGCGTGATGTTGGCGGACTTGGCCGCATCGGAACGGTCATCGAGGCGCGATTTCAACGCCGCGTATTCGCCTGTGTCCAGCCCTGCCGAGGTGGCAAGCGCCGGCGATGCCATCAACATATCGCGCAATATGGCGTCGAACGCGGATTTGAGAGCGGCAGCAAGTTCAGGCGAAGTCACCTCCGGCGCGGGGGGCGGCGACGGCTCTACGGGCCTGGGCGGCGCCTTTTTCGACTCCGGCTTGCCCTTGCGGCCCTTCTGGCTGGCAGCCTTGCCTTTTTTCGTCGCCTTGGTGGACTTCTTGCCGGATGATTTCGCGGCCGCCTTTTTCTTCCTAGCGGCCGCCAGAGCATCCGTTGCGCTCAAGCCGAGCAAGGCCCCCAATGCGCCAACCAGAAATCGACGATCGATCATCACCAACCTACTTTATCGTTTTTGTGAAGGCGGAGCCTAGGACGAACACGTCACGCCTGCAACGGGGGGACCGTTGAATTGTTTGTAATCTTACCCACGGCGGACGAAGGCATCATAGACATGGGTGACATCGGCAAAGGTCACGCGCGCCGTCTGACCGGCAAAGGGTTCCGGCGCGAACCAAGGCGCCGTAAGCCCGGCCGCCACGGGATCGGCAATCTTGTCCGTATTCCACCCGACCAGTAAACGGCCGCCCGGCTTTATAATACGCGCCATGGCTTCCAGCGCCTTGACCTGCTGCGCATCCGAATCCACGCCATAGCCCAGCACGCCATTGCAGATCACCGCGTCGAAACGCATGTCTGCGAACAGTTCGTCGGCCAGGCAGATGTCGCCGGTCCGATGACGGTTATGACGTCCCCACCGTTTCAGACGCGGCTCGAGCTCGGTCGTCCATACCTCCGCGCCCTGACTTTCCATGATCTTGTAATAGCCTGACGTATAGCGGCGGCACCCTACCCACAGGATACGACCACCTTCCCGGCCGAAAGCGGGCAGATACACATCACGCAGCAATCGGCGATCCGGCAGGGCCTGTATGTCTTCGCTGCGTTTCGCGCGGCCATTCAAGGCGGCCGCGACCCGCGAAATGAAGGTGTCGATAAATCCAGCCATGCCCACAATGCCCCCGGGTATGCAAATCGTGCGATTTGCCAGCCCAGAGCCTATAATAGTGACGGGCATAGTCAAAGAAAATGACGGACGGCCGCGTCGAACAACAGATGGAAATTTTATCGGTTCTTTATAATTCAGCCGCTTAGGCGCCATCATTTATGTTTACGAATGATTCTCAATTGTCATTTTCCGGAAAGAAAGAGCCCTGCCATGCGCGTTACCGCCCTCGCCGTTATCCTGGTTTCAGCCGCCACCTTCCCCGCCCTGTCCTATCCGGCACTGGCCCAGGACGCCGCAAAGCCCGCGCCAGTCGCAGCTTCGGATACGCTGAGCGGCAAGCTGGCCGGGACCGACGGCTCCGACCACGGCACCATCACCATCAAGCCCGCCCCCAATGGCGTTATCCTTCGCGTCGAAGCTAAGGGCCTGACTCCAGGATGGCACGCTGTTCACTTTCACGAAAAAGGCTCTTGCAGCGATGACAAGTTCGCTTCGGCAGGCGGCCATGTGCACAGCACCACGCCCGTCACCCACGGTCTCCTCAACAAGGATGGCAATGACGCGGGCGATCTGACCAACATCTATGCCGGTGCGGATGGCGTGGCGACTGCTGAGCTTTATTCCACGCTCGTTACTGCCCGTGGCGGTGATTCACGCCCCGCCTTGATGGACGCCGACGGCTCATCCGTCGTCATCCATGCCTTGCCCGACGACTATACCACCCAGCCGATCGGTGGTGCCGGCGTTCGCGTTGCCTGCGCCGTGATCCAGTAAGGGCAAGCGATATGCAATTAAACGCCAAGACAACCGCCCTGGTGCTGGTCGACTTGCAAAAGGGCATTATAGGCGGCGAAAGACGGCCTTATTCCGGGGAACAGGTCGTTACCGTCGCCAAGGGATTGGCAGACCGCTTTCGTCAGGCCGGTGCGACCGTGGTGTTGGTTCATGTGGGCTTCGCCGCCGACTGGGCCGACGCCCTTCGCCAACCCGTCGATTCGCCTACGCCGCGCCCGGACGGTGGCGCACCCGAAGACTACAGCGATTTTGCCGACGGATTGCAGGCAGACGGCGATATCGTCGTCCATAAGCGCAACTGGGGGGCCTTTTATGGTACGCCGCTCGACCTGCACTTACGGCGACGCGGGATAGACACTGTAGTTTTGGCGGGCATCGCCACTAATTATGGCGTGGAATCAACGGCGCGTGATGCATGGGAACGCGGCTATGAGCTGGTCATTATCGAGGATGCCTGCACGACTGTGTCGGAAGAGGCCCAGACCCTGGCGTTCAAATATGTATTCCCGCGCATAGCCCGGGTGACGACGTCCGCCAATCTTACGCTGGTCTAGTCTTACGCTGGGCTGGCTGGCGACGCTTCAGATGACGATGATTGAGGTGATGATGGTTGAGTTGGTGATTCTGGCGGCGGTTCGGGTGAATTTTCCGGAACAGCCTCTGGTGCCGGCGGCTTAAGCCACTGCATCAAGCGGCGGCGCATCATCTGACCGGCGGCGAACATAAGCAGCAGCACGCCGGCGAGCAGCCAAAACGATAGGGCGCGTATCAGTGTTTCGTCCGTATGGGCGAAGTAATAGGCAATCCCGTTATGAAAATGTGGATTGACGAAGCCGGCGCGCACGTCTGTTACGGTCGGCCGAACGGCATACAGATGATGGATAAATGTCGGTAAGGCAATGGCCGGGACGGCGGTGAATATCACAGCCGCCATAAGCCGCCATCGGGCGGCGGACGGTCGGGGCTTGTTCGCGCGGCGGGCATTCGGCTTAAGAACGGGTTCTTTCATACGGCCAGCTTAAAGATACGCCGCCTAAAGACTCAATGCGGAAGTAAAAGTGGCAAATCGAGCTGGCTACGGCCCGCCGGAACAGCCACAGGCGCCGAGATACGCGACTTGACCACGGCCTTAACCGGATAGGCCATCCGCTCGACGGCGCGTACGCGCCCTAACATGGTGGCACGCGGCTGAACCTGTGGCGCTACGGGCGCTTCGCCATTCACTGCCACATGGACCATACCGCCGCACGCAGGGTCGGTGCACCGATACTTCCACTCCAGCAGGTCGATGAATTCGACACCCAGTCGGTGTGCCTCGACCAGGTTTTGCACGCTTTCGCCCCATTGGCGCTTGCAGCTTCGGCAGGTCATTTCGATCTTGGTGTCGCGCGGCAGGTCTTTCACTTGCGGCGGGCAGGACCAGGCTTTCATATCCAGCATTTGGAACATCCTTATGAATTGTTCTTAATTTGTTCTCACTGTGGATAAAAGTCAAGAGCGGAACAAAAAGAAAACAAAAAAGGTGTCAGGCTATGGGGAGGCATAAAAAAACGGCCCCGTTTCCGGAGCCGTTTTCAAGATAGATTAGTCAGCCTTGACGCGCTTCTTGCGGAACGAAGGGTTCAGTTCCTTTTTGCGCAGACGGATCGACTTCGGCGTCACTTCGACCAGTTCATCGTCTTCGATATAGGCGATGGCCTGCTCCAGCGTCGGCCGGCGCGGCGGCGTCAGACGAATGGCTTCGTCAGTGCCCGAGGCGCGGATGTTGGTCAACTGCTTGGTCTTCATCGGATTGACATCGAGATCGTCGAGACGCGAATTCTCACCGATGATCATGCCCATATAGGTCTTTTCGTTGCCGCCCACGAACATGGTGCCGCGCTCTTCCAGCTTCCACAGAGCGAAAGCGGAGGTTTCGCCGTCACCGTTGGACACCAGCACACCCTTGCGGTTCTGGTCGATGACGCCCTTATAGCTTTCGTAGTGCGAGAACACACGGTTCAGCACGCCGGAGCCACGGGTATCCGTCAGGAACTCGCCTTGATAACCGATCAGTGAACGCGACGGCGACTTCAGCGTGATGCGCGTCTTGCCGGCGCCCGACGGGCCCATGTCCTTCAGCTCGGCCTTGCGGGCCGACAGCTTTTCGATGACCACACCGGTGAATTCTTCGTCGACATCGATCATGACGTCTTCAATCGGTTCCATCTTTTCGCCGGTTTCCGGGTCGGTCTTGAAGACGACGCGCGGACGCGAAATAGCGACTTCGAAACCTTCGCGGCGCATGTTTTCGATCAGCACGCCCAGTTGCAGTTCGCCACGGCCCGCGACTTCGAAGGCGTCCTTCTCGTCGGTTTCGGTGACGCGGATTGCGACGTTCGATTCCGCTTCCTTCAGCAGGCGTTCACGGATGATACGCGACTGCACCTTGGTGCCTTCACGGCCGGCCAGCGGGCTGTCATTGACCGAAACGGTCATGGAGATGGTCGGCGGATCGATCGGTTGCGCCGGCAAAGCTTCGACCAGCGCCATGTCGCACAGCGTATCGGCAACCGTCGCCTTGGACAGGCCGGCGATCGCACAGATGTCACCGGCTTCGGCGCCTTCGTCAACCGGCTGGCGCTTCAGGCCGCGGAAGGCGAGCACCTTGGTGATGCGACCGCGCTCGATTTCCTTACCGTCGCGGTCCAGGCCCTTGATGGCCAGGCCGGGGACGGCTTTACCGGATTCGATGCGACCGGTCAGCAGACGACCGAGGAACGGATCGGATTCGATCAGGACGGCCAGCATCTGGAACGGCTTGTCCTTGTTGTCGACAACCTTCGGTGCCGGCACGTGATCGACGATGAGGTCGAACAAGGGCGCCAGGGTGTCGTTCGGCTGGTTCATGTCCAGCGTCGCCCAACCGTTCTTGCCCGATGCATAGATGTGCGGGAAGTCCAGTTGTTCGTCCGTCGCGCCCATGGCGGCGAACAGGTCGAAGGCTTCGTTATGGACGCGGTCGGGATCGGCGTGCGGACGGTCGACCTTGTTGATGCACAGGATCGGACGCAGGCCCAGCTTCAGCGCCTTGCCGAGCACGAACTTGGTTTGCGGCATGACGCCTTCTTCGGCGTCGATCAGGATGACGCAGCCGTCAACCATGCCGAGGATA
This sequence comes from Asticcacaulis aquihabitans, assembly GCF_032490435.1. Classification (NCBI taxonomy): domain Bacteria; kingdom Pseudomonadati; phylum Pseudomonadota; class Alphaproteobacteria; order Caulobacterales; family Caulobacteraceae; genus Asticcacaulis; species Asticcacaulis aquihabitans. Next base: position 721,295 of record NZ_JAVGWM010000004.1, on the reverse strand, counting down.
CGCTCAACCTCACCGCCGAAGTCGGCGTGGCCCGGCGTGTCGATGATGTTGATACGGGTTTCGCCGGCCTTGCCGTGCCACAGCACGGAAGTACATTTGGCGAGAATGGTGATGCCGCGCTCGCGTTCCTGGTCGTTCGAGTCCATGGCGCGCTCAACCGTCGCCTCGTTGGCGCGGAAGACGCCGGACTGGGCGAGCAGTTGGTCGACAAGTGTGGTCTTGCCATGGTCGACGTGGGCGATAATGGCGATATTACGCAGGTTCATATAGGGCCTTTTAACACGGTGCAAAACGCGCAAAAGCCTCTCGTTCTGGGCCGCGTTTCTGATCCGAAAAGTGCTGTGCACTTCGATCAGAAGGCGCTTGGAGAGAGGCCGGGGAAGGGTTTGATAGTCTGGATTTGCGCGCTCTATAACCGAATCCCGGCCAAAAGGCCATAGCGGGCGGTGGATTATTTTTGCGCATGCGAAACGCGCCGGCATTATAGCCGCCGGGATAGCTGCACGGCACTTATCGCTAAAAACGCCCGGCCGGCCCCTTCAGGTCGCGAATCTAAAGGTCCAGCAGACACAGGATTGATCTTCAATGTCCGCTCGACGTGTACAGAGGGCGCCCCCGCTACCCGCGTCCGCCAGTCAAAGTATTATTATATAATAACGTATTCAAAACATACATATTCGCAATTGAATTCGACTTTAATAAGTAAAATGCCACCCACTACACATTTACCTTGCGGCACTTTATCATTAGTGGGATATTGTACTTATTCGAAATCAGACCCTGACTTGTCTGCTCGCCTTAACCGGCCTCTTCCAAGCATCGCTACTTTCGGACTCGGCGCGCAATTCTGCGCGACGTTACTGCACGAATGTGCGCAAGGAGGCCACCATGGCCAACGGTACAGTTAAATGGTTCAACGCCAGCAAGGGCTTCGGCTTTATTCAGCCGGATGACGGCGGCGGTGACGTCTTCGTTCATGTTACCGCCCTCGAAAAGGCCGGAATGCGCAGCTTGAACGAAGGCGACAAGCTGTCCTTCCAGGTTGCCAATGAGCGCGGCCGCGATTCCGCGGTCGATCTCAAAACGATCTGATATCGAACGATAATGCGACAGACGCCCGGCGTTACAACGCCGGGCGTCTTCATGACTCTTCAAAAAGGACCCGAATGCCCCGTATAACCCTGCACGCCGCCTCACTCTGGGATGACCTCTGGCCGACTTACGGCGAACCAGACCTGGCGAATGCAAACGTGCCCGTGCGATTTTCGATCGCGCCGCGCGGCGATAGCTGGGAAGTCTTCCGCAATATGCGGTTCTGGGGCATATTCCTGTCGCGGACAGAAGCGCGCGACACAGTGCGCCGCGAAATGCATCAGATCTTCTCTGGCGGTGGCGCGGCTGAGGTAAGCCTCTCTTAGGTTGCGGTGTGTCGTGAGCAAATTCCGCGTCGTTGGGCGATAGCCGCTCCCCCCTATCCTACCCGCTGAGCCTTGGTGATGATGACCGGCTCAGCCAGCATCTGACCGGCCCAGCCGCCTTCACGGGTATGCTTGTCGATACGGCCCTTCCAGATCTCCTTGACCACGTCCATGCCTTTGACGACATGGCCGAAGGCGGCGTAGCCCAGTTTTTCCTTGTCCGATGCCTTGGGGCCCGCGTCGAGATAGGTATTGTCGCCGACCATGATGGTGAACTCATTGGTCGCCGTATTGGGGGCGAACCGCGACATGGAGATAACGCCATCCGTATGGCTGAGGCCGGTTTCCTTGGTCGATTCATGCTTGATTGGCGGATAGGTCAGGCCCGATGCGCCGGCCTGGATGAAGCCGGTATTGCCGTCCTTAAGCGAGCGCCAGAAAGTGGCGCCGTCGAATTTATGCGTATCGACATAGTGCAGGAAGTTGGCGACCGTAATCGGCGCCTTCTTTTGTTCGAGCAGCAGAACAATTTCGCCCTTGGTGGTCTGAAGGCTGACCGTCACCGTATCGGCCGGCGGCGGAGGTGGCGGGGGCGGAGGCGGTGCTGCAACTTCAGTCTTTTTCGGCGCCGGCTTGGAGCAGGCCGTCACCGCCAGCGGCAGGACGGTCAAGGCCAAGCCGACCGCCATGAACGTGCGTTTGTTGTGTGAGGTATCGGACACGCCTGAACTCCTTGCATATGCCTGCGCGAAGTATCGAAATTTTGGTCCGCTTGGCAACCGGTTTTCGCACATCATTTTCTTACGCCTGTCATGGCGTATCGCACACCGGACTTATCGACGCCGGCCTAAAGTGTCGGCGAAGAGGAGAGCGCTATGAATACACCGCCAGCCCAAACACCCGCCCAGACCGCCGAACATGCCGAGGCCCAACAAAGGACGAACCAGCCCGATCCCTTTCCGCCCGAAGGGACGGACGAAAAGACGCTGAACATCGGCAACAGCGAAAAGCCGCTTGGGGACGCCGAAACGCTGAAAGCCACGCGCGCCGCGCTCGACACCGCGCCGACTGGACCGGCCGGAAACGGCGATCATGCCACGGCGGAAGACCTCATCGAAGCAGGTGAAACCCCGCCCGATGCACCGGACGAAGGTCCACGCGACGATGTCCCTGCGGACAAGGGCAATAAGGACAATGCGGTGCCAAGTCCGCACGTCCCCGATACGCGCGTCTTCGATTTGTGATTATTTGAGATATGTGTCGAACCAGGCCACAATCCGTTTAGCCAGGTCAGCGCTGTTTTCCGGTTTGCGAATGGCGTGCCCCTCGCCTTCGTAAATCATCAGCGTGGTATCTACGCCCTGCGCTTTCAGTCCGTGCCAGAATTCCAGCGATTGCGCCGCAGGGGTTTCGATGTCGCGTTCGCCGACATAGACGAAGGTCGGTGTCTTGGCGTTCTTGATGTAGCGGATCGGCGACAGCTTGTCGTATATGGCCGGATCGTCATAGGCCGACGCCCCGAAGAAGGGGATCATCCACTGATCGATGCCATTCTGGCCATAATAGCTGATCCAGTTGGCGATACCGGCGCCTGCCGCCCCGGCTTTGAAACGATTCGTCTGCGTAACGGTCCACATGGTCATGAAGCCGCCATAGGATCCGCCCGTGACGCCGAGGCGGGCATCATCGACCGGCGCGATCTTTTCCACCGCATCGATACCGGCCAGGATATCGCGCAGGTCGCCGCCGCCAAAATCACGGCGATTGGATAGAACGAAGGCTTCGCCCTGGCCGTAGGACCCGCGCGGGTTGGGCTGGAAGACCAGATACCCTGCCTTAAGCAGGTCGTAAGCCGTGCCGGAGCTGGAGAAGCGCGGCGTCACCGCCGATGACGGACCACCATGAATAAGGGTGATCATCGGATGCTTTTTCGCCGGGTCCAGCCCCGCGGGCGTGAGCAGCCAACCCTGAACCTTGAAGCCATCATTGCTCCAGGTGACGTTTTGGGCGGTGAAAGGTACGCTGAGCGCGTCGTTCTCGGTGGTGACGGCCTTCAGGGCACCCGGCTTGCCGATATGGATGGCGGGGCCTTTCGTGAAGCTTTCAACAACCGAGGCAGCGGTCTTGCCCGCCGCATCAAAAGCAACGCGGCCGTCGCCAGCCATGGTGCCAACCGCCGATACCGAGACCTCGCTGACGCCGCCCTTCACCGGGTCGATGCGGGCGATACCGGTTTCGCCGCCCTGGGTTACCGTCGCCATGACCCCGCCCCGCGTAACCGTCAGGCCGGTAAAGGTTGCAGGATAGTCCGGCGTCAGGTTGCGCGGCTCACCACCGGCCAGGGGCACAGTATAGACATCCCCACCGATTGAACCGAAGTCGCTCATCAAGCCGCCGATATAGAGGACGCTGATCCCGTCCGGCGATACGCGTGGCATGTTAATCTGGGTCTTCGGCGTAGCAATGACACGCTCTGTGCCTGGGCCGAAATATTCCAGCTTAGCGGTCCACCAGTTGTTATCGCCGTCCCCCTTGGCAGCGGTAGCGACAAACCCCTTGCCGTCCGGCGTCCAGTTATATTCATAGACCCAGGTGTCGTCTGGCGACACGAAGCTGAGCGTGCCGCCAGCGGCGGGCACGGTGGCTATACGTTGTTCATCCCTGGCGGTAGCGGCGCCGATTTCCCCGACACGGGCGGCGCCGGCCTGGGTGGCGCCAACCTGCTTGCGAGCATTTTCCACCACCAAAAGCGCGATGGTGCTGCCGTCCGGCGACCAGCGCGGCTTGGCGGCCACGCCTTTTAGAGTGGTCACGACGCGGGGTTGGCCGTCCTTAAGGACATAGAGCGTAGCCGTACCGGCCTTGCCGTCCGCCGCGAGGAAGGCGATCTGGTTGCCGTCCGGCGACCAGATCGGATCGCTATAGCGACAGGGGGTGCAGGGGTCCACTTCGCCCGTAACCTTACCTGCGGCATTTCGGAGCGTGAGGATGCCATGCGGTGCGCTAGGCTTGCCTACCGGCACCTGGGAATCGATGGTGACAATGCGCGCACCGTCCGGCGACAAGGCCAGGCCATCATAACGATGGAGGACCGGGTCAGTGGCCGGGACGGTCTGGGACAGGGCGACGGCGGCGAACAGGGCGATCAGGCTCACGACAAACTCATCAATAGGGACAGATAGTTTCAGATGATGGCTTTACCGGTCCCGAGTCAACGGCAAAAACGGATGACAAACCTGGCCCACCGGCATAGATTACCGGACTGGGGAAATACCGGACTGGGGGAACATCATGAAACAATACACCATCGCTGCGGCCGCACTTCTGCTTGCCCTTTCGCCGTGTGCGCACGCCGACACGATCTCTTCGCGGTTAAAGCCGCCGGCTATCCAGGTCAGCGCATCGGAGCAGGCGCGTCTGCAAGTCCTGTTGCGCCAGGCGATAAACGAAGGCCAGTCCGAGGATACGATCGGCGCCAAGGGCGACCTCATGCGCATCATTGAAAGCCCGGCGTTCAGCAGCATGAAGCCGGACTTCCGTTACTGGACCTATTATATGCTGGCGGTGTGCGAGCGCGAGCTTAACAATCCGGCCCCGGCTTACGACGCCCTGGTCAAGGCGGGTGAAATGGCGCCCGATCTGCGCGATTCCGACTATTGGTTCATGATGGTCGGCCTGTCCTGGAGACAGGAAAAGGACGCCGAGATGGTCGATGCTGTCAGTCGCCTGATCACCGACTATCCCAAGGCGGCGCTCAATCTCAATTCGTCGGCGATATTCAGCGCCCTACGCAAGGCGAAGGACCTACCCGACGGCACGGCCAAACGCCTGGCCATACTCGAAGGCCTGAAAAAGATTGATTACAAGGCCGACGGCGGCCCGGGAACCGATCAAGGCCTGTGGAGCGACCTGTTCGAAGTCTATGTCGAAACCGGCAACGAGGCCGGCGCGAAGGATATCCTGGCCAGCCTGACCTATCCCGACTCGCTGATGCCTATCTATGTCGACAAGCGATACCAGCGCTTCGTCGACGTCAGCCAGGCCGCCGCCCGCTATAAGGCCGCTCAGGACAAGGAAATCGCGGATGCGCGCACACGTGCCGCCGCGCACCCGGACGAACTGGAGAGTGTCCTGGCCCTGTCGTCAGCGCTGAGACATACCGGACAGTGGAAGGAGGCCCTGGCAACTCTCGACGACGCCTTGGCGAAAATGGCCGCCGCCCCGAAGGACAAGCCGGCTTTCAGTGATGCGGAGGAGCAGTTGCACTGGGTGATCATGACGCGCAGCCTTCTACTGAACTATCTGGGCCGAAACGACGAGGCCCTAGCGGCACAAATCCAGGCGCGTGATGAGGGGACAAAGGCTGGCGACACGGTCAGCCAGTCCGTCAATCTCGGTGATCTCTATTATCAAAGAGGGCGCGCCAAGGAAGCAATCGCAGCGGTTGCCGGCATTACTAAGAGCGACAACGCCAGTCCTTACGGCCTGATGGCTGCCGAAGAGGTTCGCGTCTGCGCCTACCAGCAATTGGGGGATCAAGCCAATCTGGCAACGTCGCTCGGTTACATGCGCGATCACGCCAAGGACGGCTATGGTCCGCTGCGTTCGGCGCTTTTGTGCGTCGGAGACGCAGATGGACTGGCCAAGCTAGTCATTGCGCAACTCGACGATCCCAAGACGCGAAACGGCGCGTTGATTGACCTGCAAACCTATCTGCCGACGCCGAATCCGACCGCCCTGGAGGTGAAGTACCGCGCGCTTTTCAACACCGTACGCAATCGGCCCGATGTCCAGGCGGCGGTCGATAAATATGGGGTCATCCTGAGCTGGCCAACCTATTCATCGGGGAATTAGGGTTTTTTATCGCTCGGAACTTATCCTCGATCGAGCATATCGCGGACCTTGGCGGCCAGTTGGTCGATGCTGAACGGTTTCCCGATCAACTCGACGCCAGCATCGACCACCCCGTTGTGGACAACCGCATTGCGAGTGTAGCCGGTCGTGTACAGCACCTTGAGGTCCGGCCGGATCAACCGGGCGGCATCGGACAGCTTTCGGCCATTGGCTTCCGGCATGACGATATCCGTGAACAGAAGCGCGATTTCCGGATGCTGGTTAATCAGCGCCAGCGCCGACGCCGCCCCTTCGGCTTCCAGTACGCGATACCCCAGCTCGGTCAGGGCGTCGACGCTTAGCTGGCGCACGGCGGGCTCGTCATCGACCACCAATATTACCTCGCGATTCTCACCCATGAGGGCGGTGGCATGGGTGACATCTTCTTCGCTTTCGACATCCTTACCCAGGGTACGCGGCAGGTAGATCTTTACGGTCGTGCCTTCCCCAGGTTCGGAATAGATCTTTACGTGACCGCCCGATTGCTTGACGAAGCCGTAGACCTGACTAAGCCCCAGGCCCGTGCCCTTCCCCACGGCCTTAGTGGTGAAGAACGGATCGAAGGCCTTGGCCAACACGTCCTGGGTCATCCCCTCCCCCGTATCGGTAATAGCGATCAGGACATATTGCCCGGCCGGAACGCCGATATGGGCGGCGACATAGCGGTCGTCGAGGTGAGCATTCTGTGTCTCGATCGTCAGACGCCCACCGTCAGGCATGGCGTCACGGGCATTGACCCCCAGATTCAGGATGACGTTTTCAAGTTGGTTCGGGTCGGCATGGGTCTGCCACGGGCCTCCCGTCAGAACGGTTTCGAGGCGGATATCGCTCCCCAGCGAATGACGCAGCAGGTCAGACATGTTGGCGACGAGGGCGTTGACATTGATCGATTCCGGCCGCAGCGGCTGCTGGCGCGAAAAGGCCAATAGCCGCTGGGTCAGGTTGGCGGCGCGCTTGGCCGCTTCCAGGGCGGCGTCGACGAACCGTTTCGCCCGTGGGTCACCATCGCCTATACGCCGGCCCAGCAGGTCCAGAGAGCCCATTATGACGGCCAGCATATTGTTGAAGTCGTGGGCAATGCCGCCCGTCAATTGCCCGACCGCCTCCATCTTCTGCGCCTGCCGCAACTGCTGCTCGGTTTGTTGCAGCGCTTCCGCCTGCCTTTTTTCGTGCGTGACGTCGCGGCCATAGGCGTAGATGCGATTGCCTTCGGTCGTGGTCCGCCAGGAAATCCAGCGTGGTGCCCCATCGGCATGGATATAACGGGTTTCAGAATCGGTCAGGTCGCCGCGCTCGACTGCGTGCTCCAGGTTTGCCTGGCCACGCTCGGCATCTTCTGGCCATATGAATTCGCTAAAATGGCACCCGACCGCCTCCGACGGCTTGCGGCCCAATATGGTTTCCCAGGCGGGCGATACGTTCAGGAAGATGCCGTCCAACCCCATCACAATCTGCACGTCACGAGACTTGCGGAAAATGCGGTCGAGCTCGGCGCTTCGATCGGCAACCTGGCGCTCCAGATTTTCATTCAGTTCGCGCAAACGGTCATCGCGGTCCTGCAAGGCCTGTTCCGCCAGATGGCGCGAGGTCACATCGGCGCCTTCGACAAAGATCGCGCCGACAGTGCCGTCGGCGTCGCGAATAGGCTGGTAAACAAAATCAAGGAAGCGTTCCTCGGTTGTGCCGTCCGGCTGGATCAGACTAACCGGTGCGGCATAGGCGGTGAAGGCCTGCCCCGTCGTGTACACGGTATGCAGCAGGTCGACGAACCCCTGCTCCACGACTTCCGGCAGGGCCTCGGCAAGCGGCTTACCGATAATGTCGCGGTTGCCCACCAAGCTGAGATATGGCGAATTGGCATATTCGAACACATGATCCGGCCCCCGCAGGACCGTCATGAAGGTCGGCGCCTGTTCGAATAACTGCATGAGCGCTTCGCGCTCGGACTTCAGATTGTGCTCAGTCTTAACCTTGTTAGTGGTCTCTACCACCGTGTCCATGATGCCGACCACGGCACCGGTTTCATCGCGAACCGGTGAATAGCAGAATGTGAAGTAGGCTTCCTCTGGCGCGCCATAGCGCGCCACCGGTATCATATAGTCTTCGATAAAGGTCGCCTCGCCGGCCCAGGCCTTGTCGATAATAGGTAGCATGTCCTCCCACACCTCAGCCCAGGTGACGCGATAGGGCTCGCCCAGCGAATCCGGCTTGTTGCCTGTCAACGGATGGTAGGCGTCGTTATAGATGGCGACCAGATCCGGTCCCCAGAACAGACATTTTGGGAAGGCCGAGGATAGCATGAGATCGACGACAATGCGTAGTGAGGCCGGCCATTGTTCGATTGGCCCCAGGGAGGTGGTGCCCCAGTCGAATCGGCGCACCTTTTCCGCCATCATGCCGTGGCTCGACGGAAACAGTTTGGATACTTCAGATGACATGCCGCCCCTCGACCGGAAACGCGTGTTTATCCCGCATTCAAAGATGACACGCAGGGTATTCAGAGGCAAAAATCGCGGCGACTACCATAAAGAGGCAATGTGGAAATCTGCGCAAAGCGGCCTTTTCCACCTTATTTTGCGCGTTCGACCGGCCTGTGTTGCGGTCGGTCCGGTGCAGAAAGCGGGCCATAAATGGCCCTAATACTGGGGGTGTAATGCGGGTGGGCTCGGACACACACCGCCCCAGCTATCGGATATCCGTTTCTGAATACGGTCTTCCGGGTCAAGCCAAGGGGTGACCGGGCGGCGGTGCATCACCGTTACCCGGTCCTTATATTTTGTTAGTTGCCGGAGCTATAGTTGCTGCTCTGGTAGCTGTTCGTTTCCTCGTGCCAACCGCCATTGCGATCACGCCAGCCATAGGCGACGACCTGACCGACATGCCACCGGCCGTCGTCATCTTGCCAGCCGATATTGCGCGGCCGACCGTCATGCCATTGGCCCTGATCGTCGCGCCAGCCTTCTTGTGCACTGCGCGGGCGCGGGGCGCCATAGGACGAACCTTGATAGGTCGAGGACGAATACTGGCTCGACGAATTGTCGCTATAGCTGCGATAGGGCTGCGGGGCAGAATTCGCCGGGCCATTGTAAGGCTGGGACTGGTAGTCGCTGTCGTCGCTGTACGCGCGTCCGTTATTATAGGCCTGTTGGCTGGGTGGATCATAATAGACGTTGTCGTAATAGCCGGTCTGCGGACGGTCGCGGAAATAGATAATGTCATAACCTTCCGGCGCGGGCGGCGGCGAATAGTAGCGGCCCGGACGATAGGCGTAATAGGCGCCGTTATAGCATTTGACCGACGATTTGCCGACCTGGTTGCCGATCACGCCGCCAATAACAGCGCCGCCGACCGTCCCCAGGCCACGTTCGTGCTTCGACACCTGGCTGCCGGCCAGACCGCCGATAACCGCGCCCAGAACGGCGCCATTGGTGCCGGCATCGGACTTGCGCGTGTAGCAATACCCGTCATAGGCGCGGGTGTCATATTGCGCGTGGGCCGCCATTGGCAGGCCCAGCGACACGGTCGCCAGTGCAAGCAGCGACGGGACCGTCAGTTTCCTCAGATTAATCATGATGGCGTCTCCTTATGAGCGCGGGTATACAAGCAGCAAGCAGGCTGCGCCCAACCATATAAGTTTGCAATAAGGGCTATTTTAGGGAAATCCGAGGACGGACAATCCTTTAATTTTGCGCTTTAATCGGCGGCAGGTGGCCCGACCAGTACCACCGTATCGCTAAGGCCGTCGATGGCGACGACGATACGGTCGCCTGGCGTTACCGGCCCGACGCCGGACGGCGTGCCGGTATAGATCAGGTCTCCGGGCTCCAGGCGATAATATCGCGACAGGAAGGCAATGATTTCACCAATCGACCAGATCATGTCGGACAGGTCGCCCGATTGTTTGCGTTCACCGTTCAGCGGCAAGGTGATCGCCCCCTGATCCAGGGGACCTGTATCGGCGATGGGGTGGATCAATCCGATCGGCGCCGCCTGTTCGACATTCTTGCCGATATCCCAGGGGCGGCCCTTGTCACGCGCGGCAAATTGCAGGTCACGCCGCGTCATGTCGAGCCCCGTGGCGTAACCGTATATGTGGGCCGCGGCGTCTTCGGCGGCGATATTGCGCCCGCCCTTGCCAATCGCCACGACCAGTTCGGCTTCGAACTGGTAGTTCTGCGTTTCCGGCGGATAGGCGATCGTGCTCCCCGACGGCACGACCGTTTCCGCCCATTTGGTAAAAAAGAACGGCGGTTCGCGCTCCGGATTGCTCCCCATCTCGATGGCGTGAGCAGCATAGTTGCGGCCGATGCAGAACACCCGGCGCACCGGAAAGGCGTCACCACGCGTCGTCAGGAGCATTACAGGCGGTTGCGGCTCAAATAGGGGTGTCACGATGAAAGCCCTTTCAGAAAGCTGACGCACTTTACGGTCAAAACGTGCGTAAACAGGGGTGATGCGGCCCGTGAACAGGCCCGACATCATCGTGACACGGATGAGTTCCTGTGGGCAACAGCCTTGCGTACGTTTATAACACCCGCGCGATGGTCAGGATTCGATCCGGGATCGCGACGTGGCCGACCTTGAGCAGCCCAAGACCTGGTACCATACGGAAGGTGAAATGAATGCGGGCGTTTTCAGCTTTCTTTGTCGTGATAGCCTTATTGCTGTCGCCTTCTCTCTCCCACGCCCAGGACAGGACCGTCCATGTCAGCGTGCGCGTGCTACCGCCTTTTGTCGAGCAACAGAACGGCCAGTTTTCGGGCTTTAGCATTGATCTGTGGAACGAGATCGCCAAACGCCGGCACTGGCAGAGCAGCTACACCGCCGCACCAGACGTCGAAGGCCAGTTGACGGCCGTGTCCCGCAAAGAGGCGGACGTCGGCGTCGGCGCGGTGTCCATTACCGCCGAGCGCGACCAGCGTTTCGATTTTTCCCAGCCCATCCTCAATGGCGGCTTCCAGATTCTGGTGCGCAGCACGCGTCCGGGCCCGGAATCGACGGCGCTTGAAAGCCTCCTGCACCTGCTCTTTTCGCCGGCCATACTGGTCTGGTTAGGCATTGCCTGCCTGTTGACAATCATTCCCGCCCATATCATCTGGCTGGCGGAACGGCGGCATCCGGAAGGCATGATCCCGTCGAAGTCCTATTTCCCCGGCATTTTCCAGGCCTTTTTCTGGGGCATGGGAACGCTCGCCACCCAGGCCGATTCCATGCCCCGTCACTGGATTTCACGAGTCGTCGCCGTGCTGTGGATGTTCACCAGCGTGGTCTTCGTCGCCTTCTACACGGCGACCCTGACAGCCACATTGACTGTCCAACAGTTCAAAAGTGAAATCAACGGCCCAAACGATCTGGTCGGCAAAACGGTGGCCACCGTCACCGCCAGTACGTCAGAGGAGTACCTCAAAAGCAATGGCGTACGCATCCAAGCCTTCCCTGACGCCGCCACAGCTTATCAAGCCTTGCGGGCAAAAAAGGTCGATGCGGTAGTCTATGACGCCTCCGTTTTGCAATATATTGCCGCACATGAGGGATCGGGCACCGTCAATGTTGTCGGTCCGATCTTTCACAGCGAAGACTATGGGTTCGTCTTCCATAACGGCAGCGATTTGCGCCGCCCGGTCGATCAGACCTTGTTGTCGATCCGTGAGGACGGCACCTATGACCGGCTGACGGATAAGTGGTTCGGCAAGAAATAGGCCTGATGACCGCCACCACGGATGCACACCGCAAGGATTTGGTCAGGGGGCTCACGTCTGCCGAGGTGTCCGCCCTGCCCGACGGCCTGGCCCAGGCCGTGCCTGTGTCCGAGGTCCGCCTGATAAACCGGCATCACTGGGTATCTCATCTCGCCCGGCTGGTTGGCCGCGGGACACAAATCGTGGTGCGGGGACGAAACATCTTCTGGCCAGGGCTAGTTCCCGATTTCAGTGACGATCCGGTACGCATGAGTCTGCTGGCTCACGAACTGGTCCACGTCTGGCAATATGAAACCGGCCTGACGCTGTGGAAATATATCCTGCGGGAACGGGGCCGCTACCACTACCGGATCGACGGCCGCGCCTATACGGGGTACGGTTATGAACAACAGGCGGCGATGATGGAGGACTGGATGCGCTTACGCGCCGGTTTGCCCCCACGTTACAGCCGGGTTGATACGCCGACCCTGGAAAGGACACTCCCCTTCCTATGACCGACAACGCACCTGATCTGTGGCTAAGCGCCCTGCCCCGCCCATCGAGCGCCGGCAGCAAGTATGACCGTGGCCATGCGGTGGTCCTGGGCGGCCCGATGGCCAGCACAGGTGCGTCTCGGCTGGCGGCGCGCGCCGCCCTGCGTATCGGGGCGGGCCTGGTGTCGGTGGCCTGCGACCCGGCCAGTCTGATTGTCTACGCCAGCGCGCTGGAAGCTGTCATGACGCGGCCGGCCAAGGGCGCCGACGCCTTCGCTGAACTGCTGGCGGACCCACGCATATCGAGCGTTATCCTGGGCCCGGCGGCGGGTGTAACCGAACGCACCCGGGCCTGCGTCCTGGCGGCCCTGACCGCCGAAAAACCCTGCGTTCTGGATGCGGATGCGCTGACGGTTTTCAAGGCGCAGCCCGATGAGCTTTTTGGCGCCATCCGCGCGCCGACGCTGCTGACGCCGCATGGCGGAGAATTCGCCCGGCTGTTCGGTACGGTGCAAAATCGGGAAGACGCCGCCCTGACCGCTGCGCAAACCAGTGGCGCCGTGGTCCTGCTAAAAGGCTCTGATACGGTCATCGCCGCGCCGGATGGCCGCATTGCCGTCAATCGCGCCGCCCCCGCCACCCTGGCGACCGCCGGATCGGGTGACGTGCTGGCGGGGATTGCCGGCGGGCTAATGGCGCAGGGCATGCCGGTGTTCGAGGCCGCCTGCGCCGCCGCCTGGATTCACGCCGAAGCCGCGCGCCTCTTCGGGCCTGGATTGATTTCGGAAGACCTTAGCGAACAGATACCGGCCGTGCTGCGCGGGCTGGGTCTCTGACCGTCAAAAAACCGAGGCAAATGACGGCTTCAAGCCCCATGGCGAACCATATGCCTTCGCCGACATGACCGCTGAGCCATTCATAAAGACCGAGCGCAATCAGGGACACACAGGCCACAATGACGCCGTTGCCGATCGCCTGTTGCGCTTCGCGCAGATCGACCTTGCGGATGCTCAGCAAGATAACCCCGAGGGCGACGAACAGGCAGGCCATGCGCCGCGACACCAGACCGTCACCGTAATCGTAGCCCACCTGCCAGTGGGTCAGTATCCAGTGCGGCAGGATCAGCCAGACACCGGCGAGTATCAGGCATACCAGCCCCGTCACGGTCGCTAGAATTTTGAAGGGCATGATGAACTCCGCAAGCCATACAGGGTTTACGCCCTCGCGGCAGGTTCGGTTCACTGGGGAGCTTTGGCGGTTCATTGGCGACCGGTCACACAAATGCCGTGCGCCCGATCGGAGCGCACGGCATTTTCAGCGTCAGGCGGTCACATCAGATGGCGCAGACCGCGCCCGTGCCCTTCAGGCCGCAATAGCCATCCGGATTCTTGGCCAGGTAGCCCTGATGGTACCCTTCGGCGAAATAGAAGGGGGTTTCGGTCGCTATGGCCCCCGTCGATTCGCCGTCCTTCGCCGGCGGAAAGATATCCGAGGTGATGGCGCCCTTGCCGACGGCGGTAAGCGCCTTCTGGAACTCGGCCTTGCTGGCGATGGCGGCGTCGTACTGCGCCTGGGTCGTGGTGTAGATGCCCGACCGGTATTGCGTACCGACATCATTGCCCTGGCGATAGCCTTGCGTCGGATCGTGGCTTTCCCAGAATAGTTTCAAAAGCTGAGCGAAGCTGATCTTTTGCGGGTCGTAGACAACCAGAACGCCTTCGGTATGACCCGTCTGGCCGGTGCAGACCTCCTTATAGGTCGGATTGGGCGTGTAGCCGCCAATATAGCCGGCCGCCGTGGTAAAGACGCCGTCCTGCTTCCAGAACTTGCGCTCGACACCCCAGAAACAACCCATGGCGAAGACCACGGTTTCCGATCCGGCGGGATATGGCCCCTTGATCGGGGTATGAAGAACGAAGTGGGTGTCTTCTGTAGGGATCGCCTCGCTGCGCCCGCTGAGGGCGTTGGAACGGGTGACCATTTGGGATTTTAAGCCGAACATGGGGAACTTTCCTTCTCGATTGCGAGGAATATACGCGTCGGCGTTCAATATAGTTACAAAAAAAGCGCCTGTAAGAGGCAATCCGGGCTTGCTCATTCGTCCGGCATGGGTATAAAGGCCGCCTTCCGCGCGCCTTGACCGGGCGCGGCCTTGATGGATGGACAGATGGCGGAGTGGTCGATCGCGCACGCTTGGAAAGCGTGTGTACGTGCAAGCGTACCGAGGGTTCGAATCCCTCTCTGTCCGCCATTAAAAAGAGGCTCCCGCAAGGGGGCCTTTTTTAATGGCGATCAGGCGGTTCAGATCCGCTCGGTACTTACAAAAATGCGGGGTTCGAAAACCGAGCGCAGCGACGGTTTCGGCGGAGCGCAGCGCAGCCAATCCCTCTCTGTCCGTCGCTCCGAATAGTTAGATCGCTGCAGCCCCCCCATAGTCGAAAGTCAAAACGCAGAGCGGCACTCTTGACCGCGAGTTTACGCTTGACGCTTTAAATATGCATCATTATGCATATGCATTATGTCGCATGTATCAAATTTCGAAATCCTGGCTGATCCCTCTCGCCGCCGCATCGTGGAAGCGCTGCGCGCCGGTGAGCAGGCGGTCAATGATATCGTCAAACAAGCGGGTATTCACCAATCCGGCGTGTCGAGGCACCTTGGGGTGCTGCAACGGTCAGGCTTCGTGTCGGTCCGGCCTGACGGCCAGCGCCGCCTTTACGCCCTTCGCCCCGAGCCATTCCGCGAACTTGAGGCCTGGCTAGACTCCTACAGAAACCTTTGGGAGGCGCGTCTCGATCGCTTCGACGCTGCGCTCGCGCGGCGAACCTCCCCACACATCAATAAAGAGGAAACAGACCAATGACATCTTCACCGCCGCCAGAGACGAGCGCAACGCCCCAGGCCACTGTCGTTATCGAGCGCACCTATTCCGCGCCGGTCGAGGATTTGTGGGCACTCTGGACGACAAAAGACGGCTTCGAATCCTGGTGGGGCCCTGTGGGCTTTCGGGTTGAGGTCCAGACCCTTGAGGCACGAGAGGGAGGTGTCCTCGCCTACGCGATGATCGCCGACAGTCCTCAGATGATTGCAGCGATGAAGAGCATGGGGCAACCGACCTCTACAAGCATCAAGGGCTCGTACGGAGAGTTTGTACCGAACCAACGGCTCCGCTTGGTTCAGGTGATCGACTTTGTAGCAGGCACCGAGCCATACGATAGCGTTATTGACGTTCAGTTTCTAAAAGCCGGCGACAAAGCACGCATGGTCATCGCCTTGCAACCCCACCTAGATCCACACTGGACGAAGATGTCTATCGACGGCTTCACAAGCCAGTTGACGAAGCTCGAGGCGCGGTTCGCCCAAGACTAGGCGATTGTGATATAGCTGGGGGCGGGCGTCGTCGTGTCCCCGCCCCTACCCCAATGTCTTGAGGTTTCTATCCGGGCTTAAGCGGTGAGGCAAGGAGCGCGACGACGTCAGCAGTCTCGGTCGCGCCCCAACGGGTAACCCGAATGCCCTTTCGCGCAACCTTTATATCAAGGCCAACTATTTGGTTTGACGGTGATAGGTAAGGGCCATCACCAGACAGATCGCAAGGGCGGATTCCGGCAACGAGGCCGAGGCGGAAATCAGGATTGCCCGGTTGCCCTGATACGCAAAAACGTCGGGAAATTGAGCGCGAAATGTGTCCACCAATGTGGTACGGCAATTGAACAGAACCGCAATTGCGTTGTCTGCTGATTTCGAGGCCCCAAGCCTGATCGTGCTTCCGCTGCGAGACACATTCGTCAGATAGGCGGGCTCCCCCCATTTAAGCGTTTCCGTCAACGGACCAACGCCCAGCGTTGTTTCCGCCACCTCCAGGATGAGGCGGCGAATACGCAGGAGTTGGCCACGCAACGGTTCGGAAAAGGCCGCAAAAGCCAGGGTGACCGCGTCCGGGAGGGGAGACTCCGCTTTCAAGTTCGGCATCACAACGCCTTGAGTGGCAAATGAATGTCGGTGAGAAGATCTTGTGGCGACGTGTCGCGCGGATCGTTGAGATAGGCCTCGAAAGCTGGCGCCTCCTCCGCCTCATAGCCGGAGCTAGGGAGCCACACGCCGAAAAGCCAGCGATAGGCATTCTTCATATCGGCATAGGGGCCCTTGTAGCGCAAACGCGCGTAGCAGCCACCGCGCAGGACGGTGTCCAGGAGAGGTGGCGCGAGCGCAATGTCTTCACTAATCGGCAGGCAGGCCTGTGACCGCAATTGATTTTGCGGAACAAGATCTGGATCGTCAAAGAACAAGGCCATCATTCGCGGCTCGGACGGCATGAGGCCCTGCGCCAAAAGTTGGGAGAATAGCTGACCCATTGCGTGATCGATCTGGATATAGGGCCCTTGATGCGCAACCGCAGCGCAGCGGATCGAGGGCAGTGTCTCGACGAAGATCGGAAAGCCGTTTGAATCGCCCTCCCGATTCGCGACCTTGAAAGCCGCATGGGAACCATTGGCGCGATACGCCATCGGCGTCATGCCATAGGCTTCCTTGAAAGCATGCGCGAACGCGTCCGTTGAGCCATAGCGCGCCCTCTGCGCAACCGAGGCAAGGGGCATCTCGGAGTTCGCCAGCCGATCGGCCGCGCGCAACAGTCGCAAACGCCGAATTGTCGCCGCGATTGTTTCACCACGCATTGCAACATAGATTCGGTGCCAGTGATAGGCAGACAAACAGGCGATTTCCGCCAGTGTCTCGAAACGAAGATCCTCTTCGATATGCGCATGGATATAGTCGATGACGCGATCGAGCCGCGCTTCGTAACGTGATTGAGCCATCTCGATCGCCCCTGTCTCGCTGTGCCCTTTGTACTTCGACCAAAATACACAGACGAGGCCGATAAATCTTGCGGAAGTGTAGCGCGTGGCGATGATTACATGATCCGCAGCCTTCGGATTGCGTGTGCGGCTTTGGAGAGATCCCCCTTACGCGGCATATCTAAGACAGTGTCTTAAACTCGATTGCAGCTTATCCACACAACACAAAGGTGAAATCACCGCGCGCGCAATTGACTCCAGCGCCTCAGGGCTGCAAATTATGTCTGCGTCGAAACCTGACGCATTTGGGGGTTCAAATGAACAAGTTACTTTTAGCCGCCGCGCTCGCCGCGGTTGCTGTCTCTACGTCTGGCTGCGCCACGATTACCCGCGGCACGCATGACGCCTTCGAAGTACAAACCGATCCGGTTGGTGCGACGGTGAAAACCAGTAATGGCTTTTCCTGCGACAGCACGCCGTGCTCGATGCGAATGGAGCGTAAGTCTGAATTTGACGTTGCCATCAGCAAACCCGGCTACAAGACCTGGAATGGCCACGTTACCCATAAAACCGCCTCCGGTGGCGGCGCAGCCATGGCCGGCAATGTGCTGGTTGGCGGCATCATCGGCGCAGTCGTTGACGGCAACAACGGTGCCACTCAGGACCTCGTACCGAACCCTCTGATTGTGAAATTAGAGGCCGAAGGCGCACCTGCCAAATCGTCTGCCGACTCGTCCTCGGCGGCGGCGGCGGCGTCTAACTAATACTTGATCAATACAAAGGCGCCGCCAGTCTATTGGGCGGCGCCGACTAAGCTATCACTAAGGACGCCGAGACGACAGGAATCGGTGGAACGCTATTCCGGCTTTGGCGGATGACTGTGTGGGAGCCAGGCGGAGGCTTTGTTCCTGCGAATAGCCGCATAATGGACCGGACGTTTAGCCACGACCCCAGCCGCACAGCCTGTGTCATATAGGCCGGCGGCTCTTTTTCGGCTTTTCCATCTTTCCGCGCTTGCCACCGCGTTTGCCCGCCACGTCCAATAACCGCCGAAACGTCGGGCACTCCAGATGCGAGGGGGCCGGGCAATCGGCGACGTGGCGTAATGTGTCACGCAGCGCCACCAGTTCACAAATTTTCCTGTCAATCTCTTCGACCTTCGCGTGGATCACATCGCGCGAGATGTTCGGCAATCCGTTGCGACCGAACATGCCGCCGATCTCGTCGAGCGAAAACCCTGCTGCCTTGCCCATGGCAATCAGCTTGAGTTGCAATAGTACCTCCGGGGAAAACTGGCGACGCAACCCGTGTCGCGAGACCGACGTGATAAGCCCCGCCGCCTCATAATAGCGCAGCGCCGAAGGCGTCATTCCGCTGGTTTGCGCCACCTCTCCGATATCCAGAAATTTCATGCTTGACCTCAAGTTGGCTTGAAGTGGCAGCCTGCGCTTCAACGAATATTGATGCAAGAGGATGGATATGAAACAAGCGAAAACGGGCATTACAATCACACTGGCACTCTCGATGCTGCTGGCCTCGCTAGGCACCAGCATTGCCAATATCGCGCTGCCGACGCTGGCCGTCGCCTTCTCAGCGCCGTTCACCCAGGTGCAGGCGGTGGTCGTTGCCTATCTCGCGGCCCTGACGGTCTGCGTCGTGGTCGCCGGCACGCTCGGCGATCATCGAGGACTGAAGCCCATGCTTGCGGCAGGTCTCGCTCTGTTCGCCATAGCCTCTCTACTGTGCGCCACCGCCTCGACCCTACCGCTGCTGATCGGCGCACGCGCACTTCAGGGCATGGGTGCAGCGTTCCTTATGACGCTCTCCATGGCGCTAATGCGCCAGACCGCTGGCGAGGCACGTGTCGGGCGAGCCATGGGCCTGCTCGGCACGGTATCGGCACTGGGCACGGCCCTTGGCCCGTCGCTTGGCGGGGTGTTGATCCCGATGGCGGGCTGGCGCAGCCTCTTCTGGGTGCAGGTGCCCTTGGCGGTTCTGGCCTTGGGACTGGCAGTCGTGATGCTGCCCGCTGATCCGGGCCGAAAAGCCGCGCGGCCGGCCCCTCTGTGGTCGGGCATGAATCGGAGCCTCTTGGCCAACCTGTTCGTCAACCTCCTGGTCGCCGCCGTCATGATGACGACGCTGGTGGTCGGTCCTTTCTATCTCAGTATCGGACTGGGTTTGACGGCGACGCAGGTCGGTTTCGCCATGGCGATTGGGCCCGCGATTTCTATTTTCAGCGGCGTTCTGTCTGGACGGCTGGTCGATGCATGGGGCAGCGGCCGGACGCTCGGTTTGGGCCTCGCCCTCCTGGCCGCCGGGGCGTTCATGCTGGCGCTTCTGCCGAATATAATTGGCCTGGCGGGCTACCTAGTCTCGATTATCGTACTGACGCCCGGCTACCAACTGTTCCAGGCCGCGAACAACACCGCCGCGCTGGCGAACGTCTCCACGGAACGGCGCGGCACGGTTTCCGGCTGGCTCAGCCTGTCACGCAATATCGGCTTGATCGTCGGTGCCTCCTTGATGGGCGCGGTTTTTGCCTTTGGAGCGGGGACGCAAGACTTTGCTCGCGCATCGGCTTTGGCCATTGCCTCAGGGATGCAACTGACCTTCTTGCTGGCCGGCGGACTGATGCTCATCGCCATCGGGAGTGCGTTTGGACATCTTGTCGGGATTAAACGTCCGCTATGATCGCCAGTGAGCTGATCCGGCGCGGCTTTGATGTGACCGGTGTGGGCGCTACGCCGACAATGCTCGCCCTGTTCCAACGCAATCTGCCGGGCGTCCCGGCACACCTCGCCGATATGCGCGAACTCGCCTTAGGACAGCGTTTCGCAGGCTTGCTGGCCTGGGATAGCTTTTTCCACCTGTCGCCCGATGATCAGCGCGCCATGTTCAAACGCTTCCAGGCACATGCTACGCCAAGGGCCGCGCTGATGTTTACAAGTGGAACGGCGGAGGGTCAGGCGATTGGCGAATTGCAGGGCGATCCGCTTTACCATGGCAGCCTCTCCCCCGATGAATATCGTGCTTTGTTGGACGCTACCGGATTTGAGGTTATTGATCACGTCGTAGAAGACCCGACCTGTGGGCATCGAACCGTCTGGCTTGCTCAGCAACGCGGGTAGGCGGAACAACGACCCTTCAATGCCAAATCTGACGCATTCGCTGGCATCTCGCGGCTACGCCCCATCCGGCGTTGATGCCTGGACCGTGTTGTGTCATGACAACCGCCATATCGGAGCGCTGGATGAATAGAATGATGTTTGGCGTGGCGTTTTTATCCCTGGCGGTCCTGGCGGGAAGCACTGCGGCGGGAGGGGCGCACGACCCGACGGATGCCGGGATCGCGCCGGGGATTTATCGCCTCGAGGCATCACAAGACCATCCGAAACCTGCGCCCTCGCAAGACACCCGATACCGGAAAATCGCGAATATTTATAAATCCGCCCTGCCGGAAGGGGCTGGGGTGACATACGCCGTCGTCACCGCAGGGCATTCGGAGACCCGGATTCAGTTCATCGGCCGGGCGGTGGGGCAGACGCAGACCGACGCAGGCGGGCGCATCTGCCAGGCCTACGCCTTCCCCGGATGGAACGCCTATAGCGACAACCAGCCCTTTTGCCGCAGTGAAACAGCCGCCGAGGCCGGATTTCAGCCCCTGCCTAACGGTTTCGTTTTCTCCCAACCGGATGAAACGGCGTCGGGTCGCTCCGAATTTATACCGCCGGAGCGAAAGCCGACGGCACAAGAGACGGGCGCCTGCGCCGTCAGTGACGTTTGTGCGCCGGAAGCCTTTGGCTATACGGTGACCTATGAGACCGTGACGCACCAAAGCGACAGATTTGCCCTGCAGGCATCGCATCCCTATACCGATCTGATCTATCTAGGGCACGAGGTAAAGGCGGGGTTGGGGCCAAATCCGGACCAGCGGACCGTCGCGTTGCCGCAGGGCAGTTTCGTTGCCGTACTCAAGACGGAGGCGGACTGGATCGAAGGCGATCAGGTCACCCCTTCCGGCCAGACGGTTCGTATATGGCTGCGGCGCGAGGACCTGATCGATGGCCGGTGGGTCGGGCAAAAAGCGATGACCGGGGCCTACAGTTTCGACGTCGCCGTCGAAGGCGACGATGATATGATGCATGCGGTGGCCTTACGCGTGCGCGAGCGCAAAACCGGACGAACGGTGCAGACTCTTTTCAACATCGAGACGGAAGAGAGGCAGGACGATGCCGATGCTCTGCTCCAGGTATGGGACGCCAACTTCGACGGCCAGCCAGACCTGTCCCTTAGGGCGCAGTCTGGGGGCGCGGGGCCGAACTCTACCGAGAACGTTTTTCTCTTCGATCCGAAGACGAAGCGGTTTGTGTTTGACGAAACCCTGTCTCAATTGCCGCAGCTGGGGGTCGATCCGAGACGAAAAACGATCACCTCAGCCGAGCGGGACGGGTGTTGCGACCACAGCTCAATGACCTATCGCTATGTCCGGGGGAAGCTGACGACAGTGGCAAGCTGGCGTCAATATATCACTGCCGACGGTCAGTGGCTCATCACCGAGACCGGCCGCCTTGTTAAGGGCCGTATGCGCCATCATACTGTTCGAAAGGCCTACGCCGGCGAGTAACGGTCAAGCCAGGCGCGCCCTATGAGACGCCGGCTCACTTTTCGGTCCGTTATCGGTTCAAGCGCTTGAGAAGCATGGCGCGCAGGCGGCGCGCCTTCATGTCATCCATCGGCCCCAGATTGCCGCGCGCCACCTCGGGCAGATGCGCGCCGGCGGTTTCGGCGGGGCCAAAAACGTAGTAGTCGAACAGTTCCCGCCACGCCGCCTTTTCGGGCGCCGGCCGGTCACGCAGCGACAACATGGCGTGCAATAATGTGGTCTGGGGCGTATCCATGAACGCGGGCGACGTATTCCACCAGTAATTGATCAAAATGTTGAACGGGTCGAGCGCTTCGACGTGGTGCCACCATAGGGCGGGATAGAACAGCACATCACCCGGTTCCAGTTCCGCCACCTGCCCCGCCGCCTGCGCGTTGCGGAACCGCGGATAGCGATCGAAATCGGGCGCATTGAAATCGACCATGCTAAGCACCTGCCCGCCTGGCGTCGGCTCGAGCGGTCCCGGATAGAGATTGTGGACCTGATCCGGCGGAAACAGCGTGAATCTCCGCCGCCCGGCCACGCACACCGCCAGATTATGCGACATATCGTAATGCGCCGTGGCCGTTGTGCGATTGCCTATCCAGATGCTGGCCAGCGGCGGATTGGCAGCAAACATCGGGTGGTTGAGAACCAGTTCGTCATGCAACCTCAGTCCCGGCAGGAACAGATCAAGATCGGTCGATCCGATATAGAAGGATGGCGGATTTGGGTTGTCGAGATGGGTGCTTATCTGATCGAGGGCGTCCCTGAGGTCGGATTGACCACCCTGGAAATTGAGACCGGTAACCTCGTCGTTATAAAAGAAACGCCCGCCCACTTCGGGCTCGGCGACAAAAAGTGTCACCGGCCGTCCCTGATAGAAGCCCTTAAGATAGTCCATGGCGGCCTGAGCCGAGACGAGTCCGGCCTGCACCAATGGCCAATCGCGCGCAACGCCTTTAAGGATGACCGGCGCCTGCGCTGCCATCAGGTCGTCATAGGGGATTTGATCCGGTGCCACGCCGGTAACAGCGCGGCTTTTGGCGATGACGCCCGACATGCGGTTACGCCCCTTGCAGTTTACGGCTCTTGAGCGAAATCAGTTGCTGGACATTGGCCAGTGACGTCAGCACCTGGAACGCCAACCCCAAGTAGCCGCGCGCATTGAGCCCTGCCAAAACCGCGCCATCCAGGTGCGCTAACGCCTCGGCATTGATCGAGAACAGGTCGGGGATATCGTAGCCCGTGTCATCGTTAATCTGGATGTCGACCTTGACCGGCGCAAGAAGGCCGGCATCGATCCAGGCGCCGAAAACATCATCGTTGATGGTCAGGCCGTTATGAAGCGCCTGCAAAATCTGAATGTGCTGTTCCAGGAGAGGGGCATTGCCGCCATGCGGCAGAAACAGAGGAATGCCCTCAGTTCGGCTGAGGCGCGGATGCGCCGGATCTATCAGCACCATCGGCGTGTCGCCATCGACGCCTTCGCGAAAGCCGAGCAGGAAGGGGCCGCGTGCCCGCTCTGCCGGAACATAGCGTGCATTCCACCCGTTGCCATCAAGGAACAGGTTCTCATCCCGGTCGAAGCCAAGCAAGGCTACGGCATAGACGCTGCCTTGCGCGTCCTTTCGGAAAAAGATGGGATATTCACGTTGGACCTCGGCGAATTCGTTCGGGTAAACGCGAACCTGATTTACCGCGTCCCCCCAGGCGGCGGCATGGCCAGGAATGAGACGCAGGTCGTGATGTTCGACATTGTCAAGCAGCGTGGGTTTACGGTCTTCCATAATCGGCAGGTCCATGGGCGGGTTGGATGGCATCTTACACTATAGCGGTTGGGCAATATTGCTTCAGGAAAGCGTCTTGAGGCAACATTTTGGCCACGGTATCATCAATGGTCGATTTCAATCCCGCAAAAACCTGTTTCAGTTCGTCCTCGTTCATTAACGCGCCCAGACGATGCCATCCCTTCGGCTCAAGTCTTTGCCCGAGCATGACCTGCGCCCAAGAGTCGGTCCGGAACAATTCGCCTGGTCCCTGATAGGCCACACCGGATTCCCGGAAAAGCTCGATCCGCTCTTTCAATGAGTCGGGCACGTCCATGCTTGCGTTTTCCCGCCAGAACGCGCTATCGCTCCGCTCCATCAGTTTATAGTGCAAAATGACGAAATCACGCGCGTATTCAATCTCTTGCTGTGCCAACCTGTTATAATGCGCCACCAGCGTATCGTTAATTCCGAAGAACGGAAAATTCTGAACGAGATCCAGCACAGACTTTTGAAACAAGTGAATACTCGTGGACTCAAGCGGTTCAATGAAGCCGCTGGCCAGCCCCACCGCGACACAATTTTTGTTCCATATCTGTTTACGCCTGCCGGTTCGGTATTTGATCAGCCGTGGCGTGTTTATCGCCGGCGCATCCAGACTTGCCATTAGGCGCGCCTGGGCATCCTCATCCGACAGGTGCGCGCTCGAATAAATCAGGCCATTTCCAACGCGGCTTTGAAGCGGAATGCGCCAACGCCATCCGTCGGCATGAGCAATGGATTTCGTGTAGGGCAATGGGGGGCCGGCTGGCTGGGTTTGCACGGCCACCGCCCTGTCCGTGCGGAGCCAGTGCGTCCAATCCTCATACCCCGTATGCAGTGTTTCTTCGATCAGGAGACCGCGAAAGCCCGTGCAGTCGATAAATAGGTCGCCCGGTATTACGTCTCCGCTAGCCAGGGTGACCGAGGTTATGAATCCGGTTTCCGCCTGCTGCTGGACGCTCTTAATCTCGCCTTCGTGCCGCTTGACGCCCCCAGCCTCGCTTAACTTCCGCAGATATTTGCCATACATCACCGCATCGAAGTGGTAGGCATAATTGATCGGCAAGTTCTTATGAATTTGGAATTTTCCGGCCTTTGCGGCCTTTGTCTCCAGGCTGTAATCATCCAGCGATCCACCGATGCCCCTGGATCGACCTTCAAGCCAGATATTGTAGAAGTGCCCCATCCAGGGCGATTTGCCGATGGTGCCGAAGGAGTGAAAATACTGGTCACCCTCGCGTGCCCAATTTTCAAACGCGATCCCCAGTTTGAAGGTCGCATCTGTCTCACGCATGAACGCCTGTTCGTCGACGCTGATGAGATGATGGAAGGCGCGTACCGTCGGAATTGTGGCTTCGCCGACACCAATGATACCGATATCCGCGGATTCAATAAGAGTTATATCCAAGACGGGACCGAGTAGACGCGACAGGGCCGCGGCCGCACACCAGCCTGCCGTACCGCCACCGGCGATAACGACCTTTTTTACACCCTGTGCATTCATCTGCCTGCCTCGTTTTTTCGCATGTCTGGCTGCTTTTAGAAAAAAGGAAGGCCGCATGGTTATGCGGCCTTCCCATCAAGATAAAACCGTTTCTGGTTTAGAACTTGTAACGAAGACCTACGTCGTAACGTGTATCGAGTTCCTGATACATGACAACGTCGGTCGGCACGCGGATATATTGCACGACATGACCTTTATTGATGTTCAAGGCTTCGAACGTCAGCATGAGGTTAGGCCTGATTTCATAGTTCAGGGTTGCATCCCACTGGCCGTAGGCCGCGACATAACGACCGCCGTTTTGCGAGGCATTGGCCTGCGCCAGATACTTATCGCGCCAGTTGTACACGATACGGCCTTCGAAGCCGTACTTCTCGTAGATACCTGTAATGTTGTAGGTATTGCTGAGACCTTCCAGCGCGAACTGGTTGCTGCCGAGCGGATCGGCGGCGTCGTTGAGGCTCACATCACCATTGACCGTGGTGGCGCTTGCCGCAACGCCGAAGCCGGTGTCACCGAAGAAGTGCTGCACAGCGAATTCGAAACCATCAATATTGGCGGTGTGGTTATTGATCGGTTGCGACAAGGTGAACGTTGCCAGAGGATCACTGCTGTTGCTGGCGACCTTCCAGTTCGGATTACCCCACAGATATACCGAAAGCGCATCCGTGTCAGGGGACACGTGGCCGTCCGGAGCGGTTTTGGCGTTCCATTCGGCTATCGCCGTCGCCACATTCCCGCCGGCCTGATCGATCAGGATCGTCATGGCAGACAGATTATTGGTGTTGGTCGCCGCGCCGAGTCCCTTAAGCGCGGTAGCAGCGGCGCCGGAGCGCGTGCCCGCCTTGCCGGACGCCGGATCGGTTATACCGAACAGGTTGGTCGTGGTCGTGCCGTTACCGATGAAGTTTTGCACGGCCTTGCGATAGTAGCCCAACGATACATAGTTGTTCTTACCGTAGTACCATTCCGCCGAGACGTCGAAGTTTTCAGAGACCAGAGGCTTCAGAGCCGGGTTGCCGGACGAGGCCGTATAAATGCCGCCATTGTAGCTTGCATCGCCTGGCGCGTTAACGCCGGTCGTTGCATACATCGAGCTGTATTGCGGACGCGCATTCGTCACCGAGAACGACATACGACCAATAAAACTGTCCGTGATATTCATCGACATGTCGAGGCTGGGCAACAGGTTGCTATAGTGGGACTTAACACTATAGGGCTGAACGTCCGATCCCTGAATGACAGAGAAGTTATTCTTCTGATCCCAGCGCAGGCCGGTGGGGATGTTCTGATAGGCGGTAACCGTTACCTGAGTGTCTTCATAACGCACACCCGCCAAAATCTTCACGGGACGGGCCAGGAATTCGCCCTTCATGGAGAATTGCGCATAGGCTGCAGTTACCTGTTCTTCAACTTCGTTGTGATTGAAGCCGTTGAGCTTAGGCGTGTTCGCCTTGGCACCACCTGATGGCAGGACATTCGCGAAGCCGGCGCTGCCGTAATATGCCTTCAGACCCGCGTAGGCGTCCACGGCGTTATAACGGTAGGCCGTACCGTTGGCGGTATCCAGATCAACCGACTGGAACTGGCAAGCCAGGCAGAAAGACTTGATGTCGGACGTGCCATACTTCTGCAAATCGCCAGGGTTAAGGCCGCCCCAATCGCCGAACTGCGCCTGATAGCCACTGAACGTCGATTCATTGACATTCTTGTAGGCATCAAGGCCGAAGCTCAACTTGCTATTGTCATCAACCGAATAGGTTGCGTCAAACTTCGCCTGCTGAATCTTGTCTGTTTGCTTTGAGAAGTACTGGTTGCTGTAGCCCGAAGCGAGCGAGGCGATGTCCTGCTTGCCAGTCACCGACTTGCTCGGATCGAGCGTGACATGCTGAACAGGTGCCGCCAGGCTGCCAAACACGGTGGTGTTGGAGGCGACGTAGGTCTGGGCCGAGCTGACGGTTACCGAAGATGATCCGTCCGGGTTGTTGCCACCTGAACTGGATTCAGACGTCGACAGATCGGCCGTCAGGGTCCAGTTGTCGCTCGGATGCCACTTCACATTCACGCCGGTCGACTTGATAGTCGATTGCACGGCACGCAGTTGGTTTTCGTAACCCTGGTCCTTGCCGGTTGGAATCGTGTCGGTGGCCGAAATGGCCGAGCTGACGATCGGGTTACCGTCAAAGGTGATCGCCTTGTACGGGCTGCGCGAATACCAGTTGGTCAGTTCGGAGCGGGCTTCTTGTTGCTCCGTATGTGTGTAGAAGCTGTTGGCCGTGATGGTCAGATCCTCGGTGGGATTCCAGCGCATGGTGACGGCGAGATTGGACCGCTTCTGTTCATTTTCGGCATAGGTCAGACGGCTGTCTGTCGGCACGGCGATCAACTGATTCGGATCGGTCGGCGCATTGGTGATGTTTGCCGCTGCAGGCGCCTGGCCGGTCGTCAGCCATTTTGCATAGGTTTGAACGTTCCAGGAATTGACCGTGTCTGAACGGGTTGAACCTGTCTTTTCCTGATAGGAACCAAAGAGAGCGACGCCGAAATTGCTGCTGTCATTCGTCCACTGATAGGCGCCGGAGATTTCAGGCGTGACGCTCTTTTTCTTGAGAACCGTCCCGAGACCCGGATTGTCCGTGCTCAACGCCTTGATGTTGAAGCTGCCTTTCTGGCCCGAATGGAGGAGCGGCTGCAGGGTAGCGACATTGATGGTGGCGCCGATGCCGCCGGAATTCAGGTCAGCGCGGCCGGTCTTGTAAACCTGAACAGCCGAAACACCATCCGATGCGATGTTGCTGAAATCGAAGGCGCGGGTGTTGCCTTGGTTGCCGTCGGCGCCTTGGCCGCCGCCGATGACGCCGATGGTGCTGGCCGGCATAATGCGGCCGTCAACCGTCGTCATGTTGTAGCCGGGGCCGAAGCCACGAACCGTGATTTGTTGGCCTTCACCGTTAACGCGGTTGATCGACACGCCGGTCACGCGTTGCAGCGAATCGGCAAGGTTGGTGTCCGGATATTTGCCGACGTCTTCGGCCGAAATGCCGTCAACGACGCCGTCCGCGTTCTTCTTGATATTCATCGAGCGTTGCAGCGAACCGCGAAGACCCGTGACAACAACGACGGTCGAGTCGTCAGCGGCCGGTGCGGCTGCGGGGGTATCCTGGGCAAAGGCTGGCGCCGCCAGCGTACACAAGGCCAGCGTGGATACGCCGCTCAAGAACGCCGCACGCACCAGTTTGCGTGCCGGTTTACGCGATACAGAATTGGTCATGTAGTCCTCCCAACATGGTTTTTTATAACATTCATCTGCTCTCCACCGCCCTGCCCGCAGATCGCGGACGCAGATGCACTAAAGCTACAGCTATCTACCGGCGGACGCAGCTTGCACGTAAGCGCGCCTGCATCCGCCGGAATTCTATGTATTTTTGGGATCGGGTCCCCTTGTAAGCGTACTTCCCAACTGGAGGCTTGTAGTGCGCAACCAAGTGCGCCTCATCCTCTCAACTCAATTGAGGATACCGCTACCATGACAACGTTGTCCGATCCAGCGTAATTTAACGTGAAAGTTTTAAATGTAAAATTTTCGCCCAATCCGTTGCAATCCTGTCACAACCCACCGTACGCCCAAGACCGCGAAGACGTGCACCTATCCATTCACACATGGCTTCTGAAAAAGCCGGGTTGACGACAGAAATCGGTCGTCAAAAGGCAATATGTGCGGACGGATCAGGCGGAAAATAGAATGGGTAACGACAAACCGGAACATCCCTCTGCAATGAGCGACCTCCCACCTCGCTGCGAGCTTAGTTGACGGGTATGAATGGACGCGCGGCACCGCGGCAAATCCGTGGTGAAGTTTACCGGCTGCACGGCAAAGCGGACTTGCCGGAGCCAATCAGCGCCATCTGGCGTTTCACCTGATGCTAGACGAGTTCTTCTAACTCAAAAAAATGCCGTCATCCCGAGGACGACGGCACAAAGGTATGGAGTTAAACAGAATTCCAGGGAGGAACGTGGCCATATAGGCCGCAAGCCATGACAGTTTCGTGTCAAATACGACGCTTTAATGGCCGCACGCGCCGGCACTCCCCGCCAGTCCAGCCGCGTAGGCGCAATATCGCGAATTCCGGGTCTGCCCAGTGGCACCAAGCACAAGTGTCACCTATTTAGAGCCAAAGCCTTGGGTTGCCAGTGAGGCGGCCTCACCTGAGACAGGCCCTGAATATGTCCCGAAATACACCGCCCCACTCCTCAACCTCCTTCCTTGATCGCCTTGGCCTGTCTGTACCGTTGGTTCAGGCACCGATGGCGGGCGTATCCACGCCTGAGTTGGCGGCCGCCGTATCGAACGCGGGCGCCCTGGGCTCGATCAGCGTTGGAGCCACAAACGCAGAGGGGGCGCGCCTGATGATCGCGGAGCTAAAATCGCGAACCGAGCGGCCGTTCAATGTCAACCTGTTCGTTCATCACACTCCAACACCTGATCCGGCGCGAGAGGCCGCCTGGCTGGACTGGTTGACGCCCCTGTTCGCAACCTTCGGAGCCGAACCGCCAAAGACGCTGCGGACAATTTACAAGAGTTTTGCCAATGACCCCGACATGCTGGCCATGCTTCTGGAAACCGCGCCGCCTGTCATAAGCTTCCATTTCGGGCTTCCCTCCGCCGACGCCATAGCCGCCCTGCGTGCGCGGGGCATTGTGCTTCTGGCCACCGCGACCAGCGTGGCCGAAGCTCGCGCCATAGAGGCGGCGGGCGTCGACGTCATCGTGGCGCAAGGGATCGAAGCCGGTGGCCATCGCGGTATGTTCGACCCGGCAGCCCCCGACGACGCACTCGGCACCATTGCATTGACCCGCCTGCTGCTTCGCGAAACGCGCCTGCCGGTCATTGCCTCAGGTGGCATAATGGATGGCGCAGGAATTGCGGCAGCGCTCGACCTCGGGGCTGTCGCGGCGCAACTTGGCACCGCCTTCATTGCCTGCTCCGAATCGGCGGCAGATGAAGCCTACCGAAAGGCCCTCACCGGACCAGACGGCTATCACACCACCCTGACAACGCTCATATCAGGACGGCCTGCGCGGGCGCTTGCCAACCGATTCACCGCATTGGCGCAGACGGTTGGCGGCCGGATAGCGCCCGATTACCCCATTGCCTATGACGCCGGTAAAGCTTTGCACGCCGCCGCCAAGGCGCAAAATGAATACGGCTTCGGCGCCCAATGGGCGGGTCAGGGCGCACCGCTGGCTCGTCCCATGCCCGCCGCCAGATTGGTGGAAACACTGCTATCCGAGCTTCGGGAATGCCGTAGGACGGTTTAACCGCTGCACCGTCAGCCGGCTGCTGACACACCTGACACTTGCGCCACGTGCGCCCTCAGGTACGGCACGACCTCGGCTTCGAACCACGGATTCTTGCGCAGCCATATACCGTTGCGCGGCGACGGATGCACCAAGGGTAGATACCCGTCACCTACATAATCGCGCCAGGCGCGGACCGTATCGCCCAGTGTGGATTTGCGCCGGTCGCCAAGATAACGCGCCTGGGCATAGGTACCGATCAGCAAGGTCAGCCTTATATTCGGTAATTCGGCTAGTACACGATCATGCCACAAGGGCGCGCATTCCGGTCGCGGTGGATTGTCCCCACCTGTTCCACGCCCGGGATAGCAAAAGCCCATCGGCACGATGGCGAATTGCGCCGGATCGTAGAAATGTTCCGGCGTTACGCCCAGCCAATCGCGCAGCCGTTTGCCAGACGCATCGTCCCATGGCGTCCCCGAAGCATGGACCTTGGTGCCCGGTGCCTGGCCCACGATCAGGATACGGGCACGCGGATCGACGCGCACTACCGGACGGGGACCGAGCGGCAAATGCGCCGCGCACACCGTGCAGGTGGCGATTTCGTCTAAGAGGGTCAGGCGCCCGCGCTGTCGGCCGGGCGCATCAGCGACATGCCCATGTCCGAATCCATCCAGGTATCCTTGTCATGAACGATGGCCTGGGCCGGCATCATCTGGGTGGCCGTGGCCATGCCCGATGCCTTGCGCACCGCCGTACCAATCGCCATGAATTCGATCAGCCCTTGACCGATTTCAATAATATAGGTCTTTACGCCAACCACCTCTTCGGCGCCGATGGAGTCGGCCTCGGCCTTGAGGCGATCCAGCGCATGTTCGCGAGCATCGTGGACCAGTGATGTCAGTTCGCTGATCTCGCCCTTGGCGAACGCTTTCAGGGCCGAAAAAATGCCGCCGACCAGACCCAGGGAATAGATGGAGGTCGACATCAGAAGCTTCATGGGCGCGTAACCAAGCGACGCCATCGACCATAGCTCCTCCCCCGTCAGGTCAGACGTGACGACATGATTGGGGTCCAGATGGGGATGGCTGGCCGCCGTACCGGTCATGACCATTTCATGAGTCCCCATCCAGGGCAGGATGGTGGTGCGTATACCAAGCACGGCGTTGGCACCATCGGCTTTGGCGGCGGAAACGATGCGATCCAGCGCCTTATGCCGCGTCTTGTTAAAAACGTCCGAATATTCCGAAATCTCGCCACGACCAATTTGCTTGAGCGCGCCAATAAAGCTGCCGCCTATACCCATCGAATAGGCAATATTGCCAAAGACATGTTGGATCGGGGTGTAGCCGGCGTCCATGTGGCAATACAGTTCCTGGGCGTTTCCGGCCGTCGTGAAGAATGGACCACCGCCCGTTTTGGCGAAGACGCACGAGCCGACGAAGAGGAATTCTGTGTTGCCGGAAAAAGCGCGCAGATCACCGGAGACACCGGCGACGCCTGAGGCGCCGTGGTTTTGGGCCTCCTTGGCCATCCGGGCGAAGGCGTGCATCCGACCGTCCTGAATGGCAGCGGTCACCTGAGGAATCTCACCCCCCAGGATATTGTTCAGCCCCGCGCCAAGCGACCCCAAAAAACCCATGGAATTGACGCTGTTGCCGACAACCAATTCACCGGCCGTATAGCCTTTCAGCGCCATGCAATAGATTTCGTTCCCCGATAAACCCGTGACCTTGGCCATGGCGGCGCTCCCTTGATGATCCGTTGCCGAGGACGTTTCGCCTCTTCGCCGATTTTGTCAATCTGCCTTCGGCGGCCTTGCGATACGCAAACCCCGCCTTATGCAGACCTTACGTAAAAGAGCGTCGCGTGCAACCGCACCATTACGTCTCAAATGGTATGGTCAGCATATGTAAACAGCGCCTGTGAAAGGGACACTCGATGTCAAGTTTGAATACCGCTCATGATCACACGCCTCTCCACCGGAGAAGCGCCCGGACCGCAGAAAACATAATCGTCGTGGTACTGGCCGCGATAGGGCTGGTCGCGTTTGGCGCATTCACACTTGTCTATCTAACAGGCATCGCCGCAGTTCTCTAGGCTCGGATCTAACCAAAGCTTTGGCCTAAAACAATTGGGGTCGAGCAATTGACGCCTCCGGCGACCATGCGGCTACCCTATCCGATAGCCGTACCCCAACCGCCGTTATGGTTTCCGAACCTGCTCTCCGTCAGCATATGCCTCGCCGCAGCATTGCTGGGCGAGGCATATGAGACCCCTGTGCTCCTTTATATCTTCGACGCACATGCTGTCAGCGGTGGTCGCGGTCCCGCGATGGATTGCGGTCGGTGTAATCCGTCTCGGATTCCGCTGTATATCCGCGCGGATGGCGAGGCGGCTCGCGAGTCTCGTTACGATCGCCATCGTCATACCGACCGTAGCCGCGGCTTTCCTGGCTGGAACTGCGATACCCGTAGTCATCGTCGCGAAAACGCGAATTGCCAAAGGTTCCGCGGTCTCGGTCAAGCTCACTGCCGTTACGCTGCTCATTGCGCCAATCGTCGTTTGGCCGCCAAGGGTGGCCATTTGCTTGAGCCGTTTCCCGCCAGTCGCGCGCCTGCCAATCGTTGTTATAGCGGTTGTCGTCGCGGTTATCTGCTCGACCATTCGCCTGCCAACCATTTTGGCGGTCATTATAATCCCGATTATCGTAGCGGCCATGTCCGTCATAACGATCGCCGCGCTGGGCGTTCGCCCGCGCTTTCTGCTGCTCGACCTCGCCGTGCGTGGGGGGAGTATTGCGGTCAGTGCGATAGCTGTCGCCATAGGCGGAATTGTCCGCCACATCTTGTTCGGCATAGTCGTCCGGACGTCTATTGGCATTGTGACCGTAGCGGGCATAGTGTCGGCCGCCTCCTTCACGATTGCCGCCGCTCGACTCGAACCGCTGAAACGAGTGGCTGTCGTCATTGTGGTGCGACGTGTCCGAGTGGATATATTGGCGGTCACCCCCTTTGGCAGTTTCGGGATCGTCTTGACCTTTGCCGTCGCGCGCATCTTCCCGCGACCGCTCGATATCAGGGGGTGTTTGAGCGTGGAAATGTTCGCGTTCATAGGTATCGCGACTCTCCTGATGCGTTGCCGCGTTTCGATCTTTGTCGCGATTATTGTCGCGCTTGATTTGCGATGCAGCGCCCTTGCGAATCTTGGCGGCGCCCTTGTCCTTGGTGACTTGTGAAGGTCCAGTAGTTGGCATGATGTCTCCTTCCCGCCAAGTCGGCGATAATGGATGTCTATGCAATGCACCTGGCATGCTGCCAATACATTGAAAAACGTCACTTTATGCCCTCCCCTCTATACTCTACGCGCCTGCCCGTAAGGTTATTATGCCGATCCGGTAGGTCTGGGTAAAAGTTTCATAAGGTCATTTTACTCTGGATTTCAGCCGCCGCCATGTTATTCCTCAGACAATTATTGCAGGAGGACATTATGACATTTACGCCCGACCGCCGTGGCCTGCTGGCCGGTTTGTCCGCCTTACCGCTGGCGACGGCAGCAGCCGCCGCACCGAAGAAAATGAGACCAAAGGCGCCGTTGCTGGCAGCCACGCCACCGATGGGCTGGAACAGCTGGAACAGTTTCGCCACCACAATCACCGAAGAGCAAGCGCTCGAAACAGCCCATATCATGGCTGAAAAGCTGCTGCCGCACGGCTACAACATCTTCACCATCGACATCCAATGGTATGAACCCGGCGCCACGGGATACGGTTACGCCGAAAAGCCCGTCCCTGTCATGGACGATCACGGCCGCCTGCTGCCAGCGCCCAACCGGTTTCCTTCGGCGGCCAAAGGTGGCTTTACTCAAATCGCCGCACAGGTTCATGCCCTGGGCCTGAAATTCGGCATCCATCTCATGCGTGGAATTCCGCGCCTCGCGGTCGAACGCAACCTGCCGATATTGGGCACGAACGTCCACGCGCGCGACATCGCCGATACAGGCAGGACCTGCACCTGGAATCCGGACATGTACGGCGTCGACATGACAAAACCCGGCGCTCAGGCCTATTATGACAGCGTGTTCGCCCTCTACGCGTCATGGGGCGTCGATTTCGTCAAAATGGACGATATGAGCCGCCCTTACGACGCAAACGCGCCGGAAATCGAAGCCGCCCATGCCGCCATCGTCAAGACCGGACGGCCGATAATGCTGAGCCTGTCACCTGGGGAGACACCGGTACCGCGCGCCGACCATGTCCGTAAATATGCGCAGATGTGGCGGATCAGCGACGATTTCTGGGACGAGTGGCCCCTGCTCCTGAGCCAATTTACGCGGCTGGAAAACTGGAACGACCACCGCGCGCCCGGATCGTGGCCGGACGCGGACATGCTGCCGCTCGGCCGGCTGGCTATGGGGCAACGCGACAGCAAGTTCACGCCCGCAGAACAGAAAACACTTATGACTCTGTGGTCCGTTGCCCGGTCACCGCTGATCATGGGCGGCGACCTGCGCCACCTCGATGACGCCACGCTCAATCTGCTGACCAATGACGAAGTGTTGGCGGTTAATCAGAACAGCCACAGCACCCAGCCGCATTTCCTGGCTGACGGGTGCCGCTTCTGGACTGCGCAGGCGGATAACGGCGATCATTATCTAGCCATGTTCAATACCTCTGACGCACCGGCTCCCACTGAAATTGGCTTCGACCTCAAGCGTATAGGCCGGGCATCGGCACGTGTGCGCGACCTATGGGCCCGCCAAAACCTGGGCATCGCCAATGGTCGTGTATCTGCCACGGTTCCGTCGCACGGCGCCGTCCTTTACCGGCTGAGCTAGCGCCCAGACGGGCTTCGTGGTACACAAGCGTAACGTGAGTATACCAATGTTCGATGCCGTCCACCGCTATCAGTTCGAAGATTTCGTCACCGACACCCACCGCGCGACGGCGGATGACGAGTTGTTCGCGCTTCTGAAACGCGCCGTAGCTCAGCATGGCTACGACCGTATCAGCCTGTGGGTCATAGACGATCCGGACCTGCCGCAACGCGTGCATGGCCGCGGGGTCCTGCACAACTTCCCGGAAGACCTGCGTACCTATTACAAAGAAAATGAATGTGATCGGTATGACCCGATCATGCTTGCCCTTCGCACCCGCACGACCAGCCTGGACTGGGAAGCACACGAAAGACAATCGGATTACAAACCGGTTCAGACCCGACTCTATGACGTGGCGCGGTCTGGCGGACTTCACAACGGCATATCGACCCCAATGTGGGGACGCAGCGGACTGCTGGCCAGTCTTGGCCTTGCCTCAACGGAGCGGCGCGACGCCACCTACGCCAATCCGGACTTGATCGCTGCGGTGACGGCCCAGTTTTACCTTAGCTACAAGCGCTTGAATGCGCATGCTCTCCCATCCCAGTCGCCGTCCCAAGCCCTCTCCCAATCCCAAGGCATAACGCCGAAACAGGCCGAAATCCTGAGTTGGGTCGCTGCCGGGAAGACCGACCAGGAAATCGCCGACATCCTGTGTATCAGCCGCAACACCGTGGATACCCATATGCGGCAAATTTTCGCCCGACTGGGCGCCCATAGCCGCGTGACGGCCGTAGTGCGCGGCATCGCGGAAGGCGTTATCCGTCCCTGACACGCCATCGAAAGCGCTTTTCCACATCTTGCGGATGGGGGGTCACGAATTCTCGTGATGGCGCGTTTTCTTTCGATATGCTTGGTTGGCGCCAGTGTGTGAAGGCTGGCAGAGGTGCATATGACCGATAAAATCAAGGCACAATCAGACAATCCAATCGCGCCGCGCAGTCATGATGACGCCGTGATGGAGGTTCTGAGCCGGCTTGATGCCTTGCGCGGGATTGCTGCGGAAACCGGCGACCAGCTTCTGGCAGAGGGCCTCAGCGACGTCTTCGATAGCTTTCTGGCGCGCTACTGCGACTCCCGTCACGCCGCGCTCGGCGCTCGGATACACCAGAATTACCACAGCGCAAAAACAGTCATGCACTAATGATTGCTACCTGTCCTGAATTTGATCTGTTCAGGGCATGTGCCGGGGGGCACGGGGGGCACGGATTGTTCGCACGTTCGGGAGGGAGACCCGACGTGCGGACAATTCGCGCATTTTGATCCCTAAATATCCGAAATGCGAGGACCGACGAACGGTAACATGCTAACAGACAGATCAACCCTGTTTACGTCAGCGCATGTTCGATTCGGTCAACCGTTACCTCTTCGAGGATTTTGTCACTGATACGGCCCACGCTCGTAATGGAGATGAGCTGTTCGGGTTTCTGCGCAAAGGTTTGGCTCAGTACGGCTATGAACGGGTCGTATTTATCGTTCGCCATGACGCCGAATTGCCGCCCGAAATGAGTGGACATGGCGTTTTTCATTCCTATCCGGAAGATTGGGTGAAATACTACGTCGAAAACGACTGCGCCGTCTATGATCCCGTCATGCGCGCCGGCCTCATACGCGATAGGCCGTTTACCTGGCAAAGCCTGGAACAAACCACGACCTACACCGCAAAGCAGACCCGTTTCATGCGTCTGGCCGAAGAGGCCGGCCTGAATAACGGGGTAGGCATCCCCATTCGCGGCGCCGCCTCAGCCATAGCGGGTGTGGGATTGGCATCATTGAACCGCCGCGACGCTACACGCCCGCATCTGGATATGCTGAATGCCCTGTGTCACCAGTTCTATGCCGTATTAAAACGGATGAACGGCCGTCCGGACCGACCCCAGCCCCACTTGTCACCGAAGGAGCGCGAGATCCTGACCTGGGTCGCCGCCGGCAAGACGGATGACGAAATCGGACTGATTTTGAGCATTAGCCGCAATACGGTGGATACGCACATGCGCGCGGTATTCCGCAAATTGAATGCCGTTAATCGGGTTACGGCGGTTGTCGTCGGCTTAACGAACGGCCATATCAGCCTCTGACCTCCCGGTTCAGAGTAAAGGACATGCCATGTGCGGCCATTTCGAAGCCCTGCTCTATCTCAGCTTCCTTAAGAATACGCTGGGAATGACCGCCCTCCCCGATGACATGGACAGCAGCGAAACCGCCCGCATCGCGCCGACGGTCGGCGCGCCCATCGTGGTCCAGAATCCTGAAACCTGGGAGTTGGAAATTATTCCCGCCCGGTTCGGTCTCATTCCGCACTGGTACAGGGGGGCGCTGAAGGATTGGAAAGGCACCACCTTCAACGCCCGCCTCGACACCATCGCGCAAAAGCCGGCTTTCAAGGGTCCGTGGCTTTACCGTCACGCATTGGTGCCCGCGCATTGTTTCTATGAATGGTCCGGCCCCAAAACCGCGCGGGAAAAGTGGCGCATCGCCCGCGGCGATAACCAGCCCCTGGCCTTCGCCGGCGTATGGGATTGCGCCAGCCTGGCCGAAGGTGACATATGGAGCTTCGCCATTATTACCCGGGACGCCGGCGACGACATGCGCGCTATCCACGACCGCGAACCGGTGGTCCTGCATCCCGAACAATGGGAGGATTGGCTACGTAACCGGCCGGTGGACCTGACCCGGTCTGCACCGTTGCAGGTCATGGCGGCGTAAAGCTACATCTCGCCGAAAAATTCCCGCTGAGACCGTTCCAGTTCTTCGACGTAGCGCCTGTTGACGTATTTTTCCGTCAATAGGCCCAGAAGCTTGTGATTTTCATCGACCACGGCCAGGTCGTCGACACCGAAATGTTCAAACACCCGCATGATGGCGGAAATATCCATATCCGGGCGGACATAGACCTCGCTTTGACGGGCCAGGGCGCTGAGCGGTGTCACCATATCCTGAGTCTCGATCCATGCCTCGGCCGTCGGCACTATGCCCCGATATTCACCGTCATTCCCAACCAGGAGCACACGGGACGTCGCGCCCAGGGGTACCTGTTCGCGCAGGGCAGCGATGCTGATATTCTCGTTGAGGATGGTATGGGTCTTACGCATCAGATTGGCGGCGGTCAGGGATTTGACCCAGCCGATATCGCGGGCATTGCGCACGGTTTCGCCACGCAGGTGCAAACGCCAGGTCGAAAAGGAATAGCCGAACCGTTCGCGGATAATCGCGCTGGAACACAGGGCCGCCATGACGACGGCAGCGGTCAGGTTGAAGTCGTGGGTGACTTCGAGCACCATGAGCGACATGGTCATCGGTCCGCCGACAACCGCAACGGCGAGCGCCGCCATGCCGACCAGGGACGCGTTGAGAATGTCCAGATTGGCAGGCGGATAGACCTGGTTGACGATCTGGGCGAAAACCGAACCGAGCAATGAGCCCAGGAACAGCGACGCGAAGAACAAACCGCCGCGAAAGCCGAAGGCCAGGGATATGACCGAAGCGCAGAGCTTGAGCGCGAATACGATCAAAAGGGTAACAACCAGAGCCTGCTGGGCCATGTAGAGGTGCATGGCGCCATGACCGGAACTCAGAGCCTGCGGGGCGGCCCACGCCACCGGTATGAGGAAGAAACCGCCGAGAAGCGGCCGCCAGACATCGCCAACCGGGAGTTTGCGCACGATCGCCTCGACGCTGGCCACCAGACGGATGATTCCGATACCGACGCCCGCGCAGATCGCCCCCAGAAGAGCGTAAAGAAGGTAGCCGGCAATCTCGATCGTCTGTCCAGCCGTCGATGCGATGACGAACGGCTCGATGTTCATCAGTTGCGCCGCAAGCACTGCCATCAGCGACGCTGCCGCGACAGGCGCCAGGGTCGCCGGCGTATAGCCGCCCAGCACCAGCTCAAAGGCGTAGAAGCTGCCGGCCAGGGGCGCGCCGAACGCCGCGCCGATGGCGGACCCAGCCCCCGCGCCGACCAGGGTACGCAGCGATTGCCGTTTAAGGTCCAGCCACTGACCGACCTTCGAGGCAAAGCCGCCGCCTAACTGGGCATAGGCCGCCTCAAGCCCGACGGAGGCGCCGAACCCATTCGAAAGGAAGGTCTGGAAGGACACCATCAGGCTGTCACGCAAGGGGATGCGGCCGCCATAGAGGGCATTGGCTTCGACCACATCGATAGGCGCGCGGGTTCTGCGCGGAAAGATTATTCGGACGGCGCCCAGCACCGCACCGCCGATCGGCAGGGCGACCAGATGCCAGGGCTCGATTTTCGGCAGGGCGCTAAGACGCAGATCAGGCGAAAATCCGTACAGCAGGGCTTGAAGCGCATGGGCGAAATGCCCAAGCAGCGCCGCCATGATCCCGGACACCAACCCGACGCCCGATGCCAGGACAATGAACCAGACCTCGGACCCTTGCAGGTAGCGCTTGATCATGGCAACGCCGCGCAATACCGGACGCTTTACGACTTTTCCCAGGATGACATCGCCCAGTTGAGCGTTCGGCAATTGCATGACGGCTCCGGATTCTGCCCCAAGCTTAGGCGCAGACTACCGGCTTGTGAAGGAAATTCGCCGTCCGGACGCGTTATTCGTCCCGTCCAAAAATGCCGCGCAGGCTCAGATTCCATGGCAGGCACAGCGCTAATGCCAGGGTCAGGCATCCGATGGGCAACCAGACAGCGCCATGCCCCCATTTTTCGGTCGCAGCTGCCCCAATCAACGCCCCACCAATGAAGCAGACAACAAGGATCGCAAAGAACATGGCTTCCCTGGCGGCCCTGCGTCCCTCCTTAAAGACCAGAGCGGAAATCGCACTTTCAGCAAAGCGGCGCAGATTGGAGCTAGTGGTCACCGAGGTGTAGGCAAATTCGGCGATACGCGTGAACGCTGTCGCCTGAAGGGCCGCGACAAAGGCGATCCCGGCAACGACCAGCATGTCCGGAACGGAGCGCGGTAGAAAGGCTACAACAACAAGAAAAGCAATTTCGGCGGACAGGGCCGCCCGCGCCGTAGCCTTGAACCAGCCGCTTTCATTGCGCTTCAACAGATGCGCGACGCCGACACCCAGAACATAGGCGATGACCGGCGCGAAGAAAGGGAGGACTTCGCCCAGCTCACCCTTGGCAAGATGGACGGTCAGTATGACGATGTTGCCAGTCATGGCATTGGCGAATACACCGCCATAACCAACATAGGTAAAGGCATCCAGCATGCCGGCGGCGGTGATCAGGAGGGCCGCGACTGGCAAGGTGCGTTCAGGGCGGTCTTCGGTTAGCCAGTGTGCAGACATCGGCCTATTGTGTCGAAACCATCAGGCGTCCGCAAGCAGGATATGCAAGGCCTTTTTGGCCACATCGAACACGGTGAGATCACGCTGCATCTGGGCTGTGAGCGCCGTGCCCTGGAACAACAGGTTGATCTGGCGCCCCGTCTCTTCCGGATGCTTGACGCCCGCCTTCCGGCACAGGTCGATGAACTTGTTTTCCACGTATAGAGAGGCACCCTTGCCGCGTGCGGCAATGCCTTCGTGTTTACCGATATATTCCTGGCCGGCCTTCATGGCCAGGCAGCCCTGATAATCCTTTTGCGCCATTAGGTCGCGGCGCACGTCGAATACCGCCTCTATCTGGCGGCGCGGATCGTCGCTGAGCGCCGTAGCCGGCGCGAAAAGCTGCGTTTCCGTATCGCAGCTATATTGATCGAGCACGGCTTCGATCAGGTCTTCCTTGCTGGGAAAGTACTTGTAAAGCGTGCGCTTCGAAATGCCGGTATCGGCCATGACCGTGTCGATGCCCGTCGCATGGAAGCCGCCGTCATAGAAACGCCGATAGGCCTGATCGATGATGTCCTGCCGCTTGTTCGGCGCGGTGCGCGTGTCAGCCATAATGTCCCTCATCGCATCGTATCGAATGTCTTAAATCGGAAAAATTCCTAGCACAGGCGCTTGACAATGTAAACCGATCTGTTTACCTACGGCGATGTAAACCGATCTGTTTACACGAACGCGCCGCCACTATCGACGGCTATCAAGGAGCCACACCATGTCCTATGCCAATCAAACCGTTCTCGTTTCCGGCGCCAATCGCGGTATCGGTGCCGCGACCGTCCGTGAACTGCTGAAAACCGATGTAAAGAAGATCTATGCCGGCGCGCGCCGCATAGACACCCTGCCCGATTTCGGCGATGCGCGTGTCGTGCCGCTGCAACTCGACATAACCGATCAGGCATCGGTCGATGCCGCCGTAAAGGCCGCCGCCGACACCGACATTCTGCTGAACAATGCCGGCACGGCCGTGTTCGCCAACTTCATCGAAAGCCCGGTCGAGCTGATCGCCGGTGATATGAATGTCAACTATTACGGCACCTTACGCATCATCCGCGCCTTTACACCGGCCTTCACAGCCCGCGGGTCGGGAACGATCGCCAACGTCATCAGCGTGGTCGGCCTGACCTCCGCCCCCGGATTGGCCGGGTATTCGGCGTCGAAGGCGGCGTTGCAATCCCTGACGCAAACCCTGCGCGCCACATTGAAGGGGTCGGGAATACAGGTACTCGGCATATATCCGGGGCCGATCGACACCGACCTGGCCAAGGATATTCCGATGGACAAGACCTCTCCGGAACATTGCGCCAGCGAAATCGTCAAGGGCATTGCCGCGGGACACACCTATATCTTCCCCGATCCGGTTGCCCTGCACATCGGTCAGTTGTGGGCCAGTGACGGCAAGACCCTCGACACGGCCCTGGCTGGCGAAGGCTAAGCCCGGTCCAATAGATGGTGACAAAAAAGGCGGGACCCACATCCCGCCTTTCAACATGGCTCAGAAAAAGACGGGTGGCGGCCGGGTGATATGGTCCATGTTTCGGCTGACCTGGAGCAGGTTTCGCGACTCGCCGTGCAACCGCATCGCCGTCAGGACGCCGGTATAGTAGACGCCGGTATCGATGCCGATGCGCCAACGGGCATTGACGGGCTCACGGTGCGGCGAATGCCCATGGACCACGACATATTCGCACGACTGTTCTGCCCGCAGGAACCGTCCGCGAATATACATGAAGATTTCGCTGTCCTGCCCGGCCAAGGGCCGGTCCGGGTCCACGCCGGCGTGAACGAACAGATAGTCATCCGCCTGAAACGATGTCGGCATTTGCTGCAACATGGCCAGATGTGCCGGATCGAAGGCGGCGGCAAAGTCGCGGCTAACCTGCGACCAGATATCCTCCGACCCAGCCATAAAGGGC
Source organism: Asticcacaulis aquihabitans (assembly GCF_032490435.1). NCBI lineage: Bacteria > Pseudomonadati > Pseudomonadota > Alphaproteobacteria > Caulobacterales > Caulobacteraceae > Asticcacaulis > Asticcacaulis aquihabitans. The sequence continues at coordinate 678,657 of NZ_JAVGWM010000004.1, read as the reverse complement.
ATGGCGACGCCATAGGAGTCGAGCGTGGCCGCCCCGCCCCAGTCACGCCAGGTTTCACCAAACTCCGGCTCTTCGAGAAAGCGCAGCAAAGCGTCTTCGTGATTGCCCATGAGGGCGATCAAGTCGCACCACTCCGCCGACTGCAAAAGCCGGACCCGCTCCAACACCTGTCGGGACGATGGCCCGCGATCGACATAATCCCCAAGCAGGACGATGCGCGGACGTTCACCCAATGCTTTGGCGTCCGCACGGATACGATCAAGCATGGCTTCGAACAGGTCGTCATAGCCATGGATGTCGCCGATGGCGTAGGTCAGTTGCGAAATCCGGGAGGTCATGCCGCCTATATAGACGCCTGATCTGACAATTCAAATCACACGCGGTAAAAAATCACAGCAAGGTCTTCATCGCTTGGTCGAGGGGGGTGCGCGGCACCGGGCCGATAAGCTGGGCGAGGCTTTTCTGCGCCCTCTCCCCGCAATCCACCAAACCATGCGGCACGTCCCACAGGTAAAGCATTTCCAGGGCCGCCTTCATGAACGGGCTGAACAGGGCGATAAGCGAGAACATGAACCGCGGCATGTGCTTAACCGTGACCTTGCGCCCCAGGGCCAGCCCCGCCGCCTCGGCGAGGTCGTTGGCCGAGGCGTTGTGGTTCTCGAAATGAAAGACCTCATAGGCGCCGAGCGAGGCTTCGATTTCGGCCAGCCGCACCACGACTGCCGCCAGGTCGGGCAAGTACGCCCAGGCATGCAGCGTCTCTTTCTTTCCCGGGGTAACGATCTTGCCCTGCCCCAGGTCTTTGGCCACCAACGCGTTCATCCAGCTTTGCGACGCCCCGGCACCAAAGAAATCGCCGGCCCGGACCAGGATGGTGCGCAAACGGCCCGTTTCGGCGCGCCGCCGGAACAGGTCTTCGATAGAGACGCGAATACGGCCTTTCAGGGTATCGGGCGCGAAGGGCGTCTGGGGTGTCAGGGCGCGCGGCATGCGGCTGCCAAAATTATAAACGCTGCCGGGGTAGATCTGGCGGGCATTCAACGCTTCGCAGATATCGGCCGCCGCCGTGTAGGTCGGCAGGGCCTGAGTGTCCCACACCGGATACGGCACGTTGAGACCGTTGAAGACCAGATCGACATGACCCGCCTCACGGGCGACCGCCGCCGCATCGAACAGATCGGCATATACAGGGACGATCCCATCGGCCACCGCCTTACCCGCGCGCACCAGGCCAAGGACCCGCCACCCGGCACCGAGAAAGGCCTTCGTCACTGCCTTGCCGACGCCGCCATTGGCGCCCAGAACCAGAACCGTTTTCATCTTGCCATCTCCATTTATTGACGAGACGACCTTATTCCAATTGATTACGCATATAAATTGCCGTAATTTTGATTCTAAGTATTCATATTTGAATAGATGGAGGTTGCCTGTTGGACTGGACATTGCTACGTTCCTTCCTCGCCACGGTCGATCATGGGTCGCTATCGGCCGCTGCCACCGCCATAGGCACGACGCAGCCGACCCTGAGCCGACATGTCCGCGAGTTGGAGTCGGTCGTCGGCACACCCCTATTTCGTCGCTCGGTCAAGGGGCTTGAGCCCACCGAAGCGGCCCTCGCCCTGGTCGATGATGCCCGCCTGATGGGACAGGCGGCCGAGGCTTTGGCCCTGAAAGCGCAGGGTAAGGGGGAAACCCTGCGCGGCACGGTGCGCATCACGGCCTCGGTCGTTGTGTCCAATCTTATCCTGCCGCCAATTATCGCGGACCTGCGCCAAGCGGAACCGCTGATACAGATTGAGATGGTCGCGTCCGATGCCGCGCAAAATCTGTTGCGCCGGGATGCCGATATTGCCTTGCGTATGTTCGATCCGACCCAGAACGCGTTGATTGCACGCAAGCTGGGCGACACCTCGCTCGGGCTATATGCCGCTACCGACTATCTGAACCACCGCGGCCGACCACAGGTGCTGACCGATCTTTTGACGCATGATGTCATAGGTTTCGATCGCGCCGACGATATCATCAAAGGCTATGCCGCCCACGGCTTCGCGGTGACCCGAAACCAATTCCCGGTCCGAACCGACGATCAGATGGTGTGCTGGCATCTCCTGCTGGCCGGCGCCGGCATAGGCTTCGCGCAGGACCTACTGGCCGGGGAACGCCCGCAACTGGAACGGCTCGATCTCGGCATGCGGCTGCCAGCCCTGCCCGTCTGGCTGGTCATGCACGAAGAGGTGCGCAGCAATGCCCGCATCCGTCGGGTCGCCGACTTTCTGACGACTGCGCTGACAGCGCGCCTGAAATCCTGACAGGTAGAAACATCGCTACGTGCCAATAATACCGCAACAAGGCAACTATCTGAATTTAAAGCTTTATTTTTGTTATTTTTGGCGTATCCCTAGACGGAGAGATGGGGAGCGAACATGGACGCGAAGGTATTTCTGGACAGGCGCGGAGTTTGGGCTTTTGGGCTGGGCTGCATATGCGTCACCATCGGCGTCCTGCTGCACCTGCCGATGTTCTGGATGGGCAAGGATATGGGCTTTGCTCTCGCCGGCATGCCAATGGACAACGGCATGCTGTTTGGGATGTTCCTGATCGTCGCCGGCATATTCATCTCTGCCTACGGCCTGCTGCCAAAGGGGGTGGGTGAGCAGGTCAGGTCCGCCACCCGCATCGCCGTCGCCGCGCCAGAGGACGCGAAACTCGGTCCCGCCCACGCCTTGCTGATGGTCGTGCTCGTTGTCGCCCTCATTATCGATGTCATGAAACCGGCCAGCCTCGGCTTTGTCATGCCGGGACTGATCAAGGAATACGGCGTGACCAAGGCCCAGGCCTCGTTGGTGCCCTTCTTCGCCCTGATCGGCACGGTCTGCGGCTCGATCCTGTGGGGCATTATCGCCGACATCTACGGCCGCAAGGCCTCGATCCTGCTGTCGGCCGTGGTGTTTGTCGGCACCTCGATCTGTGGCGCTATGCCCAGCTTGTTGTGGAACGAAATCATGTGCTTCCTGATGGGGGCCGGGGCGGGGGGCATGCTGCCCGTCACCTACGCCCTGCTGGCTGAAACCATGCCATCGCGCCATCGCGGCTGGGCACTGGTCCTTGTCGGCGGACTCGGCGCCGTCGGCGGCTATTTCGCCGCATCCGGCTTTTCCTACCTGCTCGTCCCGACCTTTAGCTGGCGCATATTGTGGCTGATAAACCTGCCGACCGGCCTGATCCTTATCCTGATGGGTGGCCTCATTCCTGAATCGGCCAAATTCCTGCTGTCGCGCGGACGCAATGACGAGGCCCAGCGGATCATGGCGCGCTTCGGGACGGTCAGTCACAAGCTGGCCGAAAACGAAGAGGACACGGACGATACGTTCGCCCATCACCATGCGCGTCATGATGGCCGCGAACCGAAACTGTGGACGCCGGGCCTGATTGGCAAGACGGCCGCCCTGACCATAGCGGCCCAGGCCTGGGGCCTGATCAATTTCGGCCTGCTGCTGTGGCTGCCCAACGACCTGGTCGCCAAGGGCTATTCGATGGCGGTGTCATCGAAACTGCTGGCCGAATCAGCGCTGATCGCCTTCCCGACCGTTTTCGTCTGCACGTGGATCTACAGCCAGTGGAGCACCAAATGGGCCTTTACCACCATGGTGACGATCACACTGGCCGGGCTGATCTGGGTGCTGCTGCTGGAAAGTAATGTCGGCGGCAGCCCGGTCCTGCCCATTGCCCTGCTGATCATCGGCTCCAACGGCATTCTGGCGATTCTCCTGCCCTATGCCTCGGAAAGCTATCCGCTGAAAATCCGCGGGCGAGCGACGGGTTGGGTCGCCGCCTGCACCAAGGGCGGCGGCGTCTTGGCGCAAACCCTGAGCATCACCGCCCTGGTACCGCCGCTCGGTATCGCCGCCGGAATGATCATCGTGCCGATCCTACTGACGCTCGGTCTCTTCATCCGCTATGGCACCGAAACGCGCGGGCTGGATCTGCGCGATCTGGAAAAACATTAAGGGTGCTCGGAGGCCGCGCACGCTGAAGGCTGCGCTTAGGTGCCGACATTAAAGTGCCTTGGCGGGCTTGCCAAACCGGGGCATTTGATCCGACTATAGGCACAAGAGGATCCTCCCCCATGCCAGATACACATGCCATTTCCGCGCTCGACGCCTTCGTCGCCCGCCTGCCCAAGGCCGAACTACACCTGCATATCGAAGGCTCGCTGGAGCCCGAGCTGATGTTCGAGCTGGCGCAGCGCAATGGCATCACCCTGCCCTATGCTAAGGTCGAAGACCTGCGCGCCGCCTATGATTTCTCCAATCTTCAGGACTTCCTCGATATCTATTATCAGGGCGCGGACGTCCTGCGCACCGAAGCGGATTTCTACGATCTGGCCATGGCCTACTTCCGCCGTGCCGCCGCCGACCACGTCCGCCACGCCGAAATCTTCTTCGATCCCCAGACCCACACCGATCGCGGCGTGCCCTATGCCTATGTCATCGACGGGCTGAGCCGCGCTGCAACGGACGCCAAAACCCTCGGCCTCAGCGTCCTGCTGATCCATAGTTTCCTGCGCCACCTGTCCGAAGAGGCGGCTTTCGAAAGCCTGGCCATGGCCGAGCCCTATCTCGACCGACTGACCGGCGTCGGCCTGGACAGTTCCGAAGTCGGCCATCCGCCGGCGAAATTCGCCCGCGTCTTCGCCCGGGCGCGTGAGCTGGGCCTGAAACTATGCGCCCATGCCGGCGAGGAAGGCCCGCCGGAATATATCTATGAAGCGCTGGACGTTTTGCACATCGACCGCATAGACCACGGCAACCGCTCACTGGAAGACCCGGCCCTGGTGGCCCGCATCGCCGCCGAAGGCCTGACCTTGACGGTGTGTCCGTTATCCAATCACAAGCTGTGCGTTGTTACCGACCTCAACGATCATCCCATTCCTGACATGTTGCGACAAGGACTGCACGCAACGATCAATTCGGATGATCCGGCCTATTTCGGCGGCTATGTGAACGATAATTTCCGTGCCCTGACACGGCGCGGCCTGATCAGCCGCGGCGACTGCCTGACCTTGGCGCGCAACAGCATTACCGGCGCGTTCGCCAGTAATGAACGCAAGGCCGAGCTACTCGCGGAAATAGAGCGCTTTGCGGCGGAAAACTGAATAGCCGGCGTCTCGTTCGGACACGGCGGCAACTTCAGACAAACCAGCCGAAAAGGCCGTTGCTGGCCGACTCTGCGAAGACTTTGACCGCGAAGCCATGTTGCGAGGCGGCACTGGCTTTCCGTTCAAAGCCTTACCGAATTCAGCGCTCAGGCTGACCACGACCAACCCACCGATCAACAGACACAGGGCCAGGCGCAGGCTGCCCACATCGTGACTGGGCAAATTCAGAGCGCAGAAGATAACAAAACTCACCAGGAAGGCGGCGATGGAAAACTGCGTGTCGCGACCATTGCTGATGCGTCGCGCCAGCATAGATGTAAACAGATACAGGCTTTGCAGATAGATATGGACGCCTATGACATAGGCTGTGGCGACATAGGTTTTCCAGCCATACAGCAGCCTGTCGCCGTTCATGAAGGCGTCGGTCATGAAACGAGCATCGTCCAATCCCGCCCGCCAGGTCTCCCGTACACCCGCGACGAAGGCATTGAGACTGACATAACTATCATCATGGACAGGCAGCAGGAACCGGACGGCCAGCAAGCACAGCATGGCCAGATGCCATTCCACCAGGCGCTCAACACCCCAAATGACGAAACGCCTAAACGGCATAACGGTAATGCCCGGTCAGCTCGGCGCCCAGCATGAAAAGGCTGTCTTCTTCCTTAGGTCCCCACCCGATATTGTGAATGATCAAAGGACGCCGCCGGTCTAAAAGGGCCATGCGGTCGCTGACCACGGCGATATGCGGCATCTTACCCATGATGCGATAGGTGACCAGATCACCCGCCGCGTAATCGCCTGGCTCTGTCGTCACCGGCAAGGTCCGGCCGAACCGCGACAGGAAGACGCGCAAATTGGGCACGCGGCGATGATCGATATTACTGTCCGGCTGTTTGAGCCCCCAGGTGCGCGGATACAGAGCGAAATGGGCGGCCATGTCTTCGTGGACTTGCTGCTGCAGGTCTATGCCGATGGCGCGATAGGCGCGAATGACCACATCGGTGCACACGCCCTTGTCGGGGGCGACATCCCCCATAGGGTAAGGGATGCGCGTATAGGCGCTGTCATAGGTGACGGCGCTATGCGTCTGCGCGTGCGCCGCCGCCAAAAACACATCACGCCGGGAGGGCGCCGCGCGGACAGGGTTAACCTTAGCCGGTCCGGTCAGGACAACGGCAGAAAGCCCCGTCAAAAGCGCGCGGCGGTTCACTATACGTCTTAGTGCGTGGTGTTTTCCAGGCCGCGACCGACAGCGGTGATATCCTTGCCGACGCCCTGGATGGTATGGCACCCGGCCAAAAGCGGCGCCAGGGCGAGAAGGGAAACAATAACGATGCGCTTCATGATAATAGTCCTCAGATATCAGGTGTTACGAGCGTGACTCGCAATTGCGGCGATTTTACGGGAATTGAACGCCGCATGCAAACCGTTGCGAAGCACACTCAATAAACAACCCATGGCGCACCTACGCCATGGGCTGAAGATAGATTTGCGATCGCTTCGCGTCTTACTGCTTGGCGGCGCTTTCCATGCCCTTGCCAACGGCGGTAACGTCCTTACCAGCGCCTTGAACGGTGTGGCAGGCGGCGAGGATCGGCAGGAGAGCGATAACGGAAATCATAGCAATGCGCTTCATCGGGCTTGTCATGGGTCTGTCCCTTTTTTCTCAGATTGCGTGGGCAAGATCGCCACGTGAGTCGCAAGATCACACTTCCGGCATAAGGATTCGATGATTGGTGATGTCGGATATAATCATGGCGGCATCGGCCAAGATTGGCATTGCCGACCATTCCGCGCTATGAGCGCACCCTAGCCCTCTCCAACCGCGTCTCCTTCCCGTAAAATGTCCTTGCCCCATACAGTTCCAGACACGGTCGTAGTCATTGGCGCCGGCCCCGCCGGCCTCATGGCGGCCGAAACGCTCAGTGCCGCCGGCATCAAGGTGGTCATTTACGACCGCATGCCGTCGGTGGCACGCAAATTCCTGATGGCCGGACGGGGCGGCTTGAACCTGACGCATTCCGAGCCTTTCGAACGCTTCGTTACCCGATATGGCAAGCGAGCGCAGGTCTTGCGCCCGGTACTGGAGGCCTTCGACGCCAGGGCTTTGTGTGCCTGGGCCGATGGCCTGGGCGCCGAGACCTTTGTCGGCTCAAGCGGGCGTGTATTCCCGAAGGCGATGAAGGCTTCGCCCCTGTTGCGTGCCTGGCTGAAACGGCTGGAAGGCCAGGGCGTTACCCTGCATACCCGTCATGACTGGCGCGGCTGGGACGGCAATGCGCTTCTGTTCAACGACGATATCCGTATCATCCCGAAAGCCACGATTCTGGCGCTTGGCGGCGCAAGCTGGCCCCGGCTTGGCGGTGATGGAAGCTGGGTCGGCGCTCTGTCTGCAAAGGGCGTTGAGATCGTGCCGTTCCAGCCGGCCAATGTCGGTTTCCAGACGGCCTGGAGCGCCCTGTTCGCCGACCGCTTCGCCGGCGAGCCGCTTAAGAACATAGCCGTCCAATTCGCCGGCCGCACAGTCAAGGGTGAACTCATGCTGACGCGCGGCGGGGTCGAAGGCGGCGCGATCTATGCCTTATCCGCTGCCCTACGTGACGCGATCACCAAGACCGGTTACGCCGATCTGGTCGTGGACCTGCGTCCGGATCTCGACGCCGGACAGGTGGTGAACAAGCTCAAGCGCGCATCGCCAAAAGACGGCCAGTCGAACCGCCTGCGTAAGGCGCTCAATCTCGGCCCGGCCGCTATCGCTCTGGTGCATGAAGTCAAGGCGGACGACATCAAGGCGGTGAGCGTGCGCCTGACCGGTGCACAAGGGCTTGATCGTGCAATTTCATCGGCCGGCGGCATTAGCTTCAACGCCCTGACAGAGGACTTTGAATTGAAGGCTTTGCCCAGCGTCTACGCGATTGGCGAAATGCTCGACTGGGAGGCCCCGACCGGCGGTTATCTGCTCCAGGCCTGCTTTGCCACAGGGGTCGCGGCGGCGAAAGCCATAGGTCGCAAATAGCCCGTGCGTCATCGTGCAAACGTGATAGCCTGCGGCAAAAATAGTCTATCTTTCGAGGCTCTGCAGTAGTATCGATTGCAACAAAAATAGGAGCTTGCCATGCCGGATTCCGCCCCTGCCTTGCGCGCATATGTCTTCGATTGGGATAGCCTCGACAGTCATAAATATATCAGCGACGCGGCCATATGCGCAGCCCTCCTTCAGGCCAATCCGCTTGATGACCAGACGCGCGCTGTGGTGCGGGCAGAAGCCGAATCGCTGGTGCGAGCCACACGCAAGGCCGCCCAGCGTCAGGGCGTGGTTGAAAGCTTCCTCAAGGAATTTTCGCTCGGCACCGCTGAGGGCCTGGCGCTCATGTGCCTGGCCGAAGCGTTGCTGCGGACACCGGATGAGGCGACCCGCGACCAATTGATCGCCGAAAAGATCGCCTCGGCCGACTGGGCCTCACATCTGGGGCAATCGGACAACTGGTTCGTTAATGCCTCGACCTGGGGCCTGATGCTGACTGGCAAGATCATCGACGTTGAAGATAAGGCCAAGTCGGATGTCGGCGGCTATATCACCGGCCTGGCGGCGCGGCTGGGCGAGCCCGTTATCCGCCGGGCCGTCGCCCAGGCCATCCGCATCATGGGCGAGCAGTTCGTCCTTGGCCGCACCATCGAAGCGGCATTGAAGCGGTCGAAAAAGGATGGCTATCTCTGTTCGTTCGACATGTTGGGCGAAGGCGCGCGCACGGAAGCCGATGCGGTCCGCTACGCCAAGGCCTACGAAGACGCTATCGTCGCCCTGTCGAAGGTCGCCAGCCGGGGACCGGAAGCCGACCATGGTATTTCGGTAAAGCTGTCGGCCCTCTATTCCCGCTATGAAGCCGCCCGGATAGATGACGTCATGGCGGACCTGTATCCCCGCCTCAAGCCACTGGCTATCCTGGCCGCCCGAGCCAATATCAATTTCACCCTGGATGCCGAAGAAACCGATCGCCTGGCCCTGTCGCTGAAAGTGCTCGACCGGCTGTGCCATGAACCGGAACTGGGCGCGTGGAAAGGATTGGGCCTGGCGGTCCAAGCCTATCAGAAGCGCTGCCCCGACGTAATCGCCGCCCTGCGCGTGCTGGCGGAAAAGAGCGGCCGCCGCCTGATGGTCCGGCTGGTCAAGGGCGCCTATTGGGATACGGAAATCAAGCGCGCCCAGGTTATGGGCCGCGAGGACTATCCCGTCCATACCACCAAGGCGGCGACCGACCTGAGCTACCTGGTCTGCGCCAAGGCCTTGATCGACGCCGCGCCCCACATCTATTCGCAATTCGCCACGCACAATGCCCATTCGCTGGCGGCCGTGCGCCGCATGGCCAATGCCGCCGGCGTCACGGTCGAGTTCCAGCGCCTGCATGGCATGGGCGAGCAGCTTTATGCCCAGGCCGCGGAACAGTTCGAGGCTTTTCCCCTGCGGGCCTATGCGCCGGTCGGCGGTCATGAAGACCTGCTGCCGTACCTCGTTCGTCGCCTGCTGGAAAACGGTGCCAATTCGTCCTTCGTCAATGCCTTGCTGGATGAAAAAATCGAACCGAAAGACGTCATCTCCGATCCCGTCGACAAGGTGCGCGCCCATCCCGACCGCCACGCGCGCCTGCCGCTACCGCGCGACCTGTATGGCGACCGGCTGAACAGCTTTGGTCCCGATGTCAGCATTGCCGCAGTTCGTGACCGCCTGCGCCACGTTGTCCATGCGCTTGACGGCGACCGTAAGGACGCCAACGCCTTGATCGGCGGCAAGCCGCATTCCACCTATGCCGCGCATATATTCGCGCCGGCGGACATCACCCGCATCGTTGGGGATGTCCACGAAGCAGACCCGGTCATGATCAAAGAGGCCTTCGCGCGCGCCCAGGCGGCGCAACCGGCGTGGAACGACGCCGGGGGCGACGGTCGCGCAACGGTTTTGGAGGCCATGGCCGACGCGCTGGAAAGCAAGCACGACAAGCTGTGCGCCGTCATGGTGCGCGAAGCCGGAAAAACCTGGCCCGACGCCATCGCCGAAGTGCGCGAGGCCGCCGATTTTTGTCGCTATTACGCCAAACTGGCGCGTGAGCAGTTTTCGGCGCCAACCACCCTGACCGGCCCGGTCGGCGAACGCAATGCCCACCTCCTGCACGGTCGCGGCGTTTTCGTCTGTATTTCACCATGGAACTTCCCGCTGGCCATCTTCACCGGCCAGATCGCCGCCGCTCTCGCGGCGGGAAACGCCGTCCTGGCCAAACCGGCCGAGCAGACGCCCTTGATCGCCCAAAAGGCGGTCAAGCTGTTCTACGGCGCCGGCCTGCATCCCGACCTTCTGGCCCTGCTGCCGGGCGATGGCGCGACAATCGGTGCAGCGCTGGTGGCCTATCCCGGCATAGCGGGTGTCGCCTTTACCGGTGGTACCGACACCGCGCGACGTATCAATCTGACCCTGGCGCAAAAGGAGGGACCGATCGTGCCCTTCGTCGCCGAAACCGGCGGCTTGAACGGGATGTTTGTTGACACCACCGCGCTCAAGGAACAAGTCGTTGACGATGTCATCGCCTCGGCCTTCGGATCGGCCGGTCAGCGCTGTTCCGCCCTGCGTCTGCTGTTCCTGCCCCATGAATTGGCCGATAGCTATATCGAAACGCTGAAAGGTGCCATGGACATGCTGACCATCGGCGACCCCGCCGACTTCACCACCGACATCGGACCGGTGATCGACGCGGATGCCAAGGCCATCCTCCAGCTTCATCTCGAAACCCTGCAAGACCAGGGCAAGATCCTCCATCGCACACCGATACCGGAGAGCCTGAACGGGCACTTCTTCGCACCGACCCTGGCAGAACTGACATCGCCCACCGAGCTGGAACGCGAAGTCTTCGGGCCAATTCTGCATGTCATCCGCTACGACTCGCAAAATCCCGATGAGATGACGAAGGCTTTGGCTGGGCGCGGTTACGGCCTGACCTTGGGCGTACATTCGCGCCTGGAAGCCTTTGCCGAAAAGATCATGCATGCCGTCCCGGCGGGCAATGTCTATGTCAACCGCACCGTCATAGGTGCGGTGGTCGGCGTTCAACCCTTCGGCGGCGAAGGCCTGTCCGGCACGGGTCCAAAGGCGGGCGGCCCGCTGGCCTTGACGCGCTTCGCTTCGGAACGGGCGATCAGCATCAACATCACGGCCCAGGGGGGCGATCCGGCGCTGCTGAATTTATAGCTCCAGCTTCGGTGCATATACTGGCCACACGCGCGCCTCACGCCACACCTTAAGCGGGCATAGACTTTACGCCCTGATCGTCCTTTGCCACAATGAGGCAACGGGACAAAAACGGGACGGCATCATGCTCAACAAGCGGGAACTCTTGCTAATGCTCGGCGCCATGGCCATGGCCGGTCAGGCTCGAGCCCAAACCACCGCCCAAACCGTCGCCAGAGTCGGCCGTCCGCCAGTGGCCGAACGCCGCTTTACCAGCCCCGCCATCGAGCAGGTCATTACCCAGACCAAGAAGAAGCTGAAGGACAAGTCGCTGGCCGATCTGTTCGAAAATTGCTTCCCCAATACGCTGGACACCACGGTCACGACCTCGGTCGTCAACGGAAAGCCCGATACCTTTATCATCACCGGCGATATCGACGCCATGTGGTTGCGCGATTCCTCCGCCCAGGTTTGGCCCTACCTGCCCTATGCCGCCAAGGACAAGGCGCTGACCACCCTGTTTCGCGGGCTGATTGGGCGTCAGGCGCGCTGCATCCTGCTTGATCCCTACGCCAACGCCTTTATGCGTGACCCGACAGCCATGACCAATCTGGGATGGTCGGCGTCCGACGATACCGAGATGAAGCCTGGTGTCGCCGAACGGAAGTGGGAACTCGACGGCCTATGCTATCCGGTGCGTCTGGCGCATGGCTACTGGAAGACAACGGGCGACACGGCGCCATTCGACGACGAATGGCGTCAGGCCATGCGCACCGTTGTGCACACCTTCCGGGTTCAGCAGCGCAAGACCGATCCGGGTCCTTACCGGTTCCTGCGCAATGCGACCGCGTCCACCGAAATGATGCCGCTGAATGGCTACGGCGCGCCTACGAAAAAGGTCGGGCTGATCCATTCCGGTTTCCGTCCCTCGGATGACGCGTGCGTTCTGCCCTTCCTGATCCCGTCCAATTTGTTTGCCGTCGTGTCGCTGAGGCACCTGGCCGAAATGGCCGGGCCACTCGGATTCGATAGCGGCTTTCGCGCCGAATGCACGGGCTTGGCTGAGGAAATCGGCACGGCGCTGGCGCAATATGGCCGCCACCGCTTGCCCGACAACACCATCGTCTGGGCCTATGAAGCCGATGGCTTTGGCAATACCCTCTTCATGGACGACGCCAATACGCCGGGCTTGCTCGGCCTGCCTTATCTGGGCGCGTGCGAGAAGGAGGATACTCTGTATCAAGCCACCCGCGCGGCGGTGTGGAGCGATGCCAATCCCTACTTCTTTGTCGGTGCGGCAGGCGAAGGCATTGGCGGACCACATATCGGCATGAACATGATCTGGCCAATGTCGATCATTATGCGTGCCCTGACCAGCGATGACGAGGTTGAAATCGCCCAGAGCCTGAAAACCCTCCAGGCGACGACCGCCGGCACCGGCTTTATTCACGAAAGCTTCGACAAGGACGATCCCGCCAAGTTTACGCGGCCCTGGTTCGCATGGGCCAATACACTTTTCGGCGAACTGGTGCTGGACATCGTGCGGCGCAAGCCTAAACTCGTCGTATAGCGTTCTGTATGCGTGTTGGGGGGAAGCCTATGCTGTCGCGTCGTTCTTTGCTGGCGTCCGTCGCTGCGTCTGGCCTGGCGGCAGGCTTGCCCCGCCTGGCATCAGCCCAGGACGCGACTGCGGTGCCGGGAGGCAATATCCGGTTTGTCGATCCGATGATCGGCACGGGCGGCCACGGTCACGTCTATCCCGGCGCCAGTGTGCCCTTTGGCATGATCCAGTTGTCACCCGACACCGATAATGCGCGCTGGGACGCCTGCTCGGGCTATTATTACGACGACAAGACCCTGCTTGGGTTCTCGCACTCCCACCTGTCCGGCACCGGCGCCAGCGACATGCTGGATCTGTTGGTCGTGCCGGTACTGGGCGAGGTCCGCATCAAGCCCGGCACCCTGGCCGATCCGCAAGGCAGCTATCGCACTCGCATGAGTCATGAGGCGGAAACCGCCACCCCCGGCTATTACAGCATTGTGCTCCCCGAAACCGGCATAAAGGCGGAACTCACAGCGTCGGCGCGGTCAGGCCTGCATCGCTACACCTTTCCGGCCGGAGACGCGCACCTTCTGATTGACTGGGCGCACGGCTTTCGTAATTACGACGGCAGCGCGACGCGGCTGATATCCTCGTCGATCAAGCTGCTCGACGCACACACACTGGTGGGATCGCGCGTCGTACGCCAGTGGGCACAGGGACGCGTCATCCATTTTGCTCTGCGCCTGTCGCAACCGGCCGATTCGATGACCTTCTACAAGGACGAGACGGAAATCACCGGCGCCACTGCCTATGACGGGACATCTCTGAAGGTCGCACTGCATTTCGGCAAGGACCTGAGCGGACCGTTGCTGGTTAAGGCCGCCCTCTCCGCCGTCGATGTCGACGGGGCCTTGGCCAATCTGGATTCGGATGGCTTGGGCTTCCGCTTCGATGAAACGGTGGCGGAGGCACGCGCGGCCTGGGACAGCGCCATCGGCGGCATAACCCTCGAAACGGACGATACGCAAAAGCGCCAGATTTTTTATACCGCGCTCTACCATACCCATCTCGCCCCGACCCTGTTCAGCGATTCCGACGGGCGTTATCGCGGCATGGACAAGCAGGTCCACCAATTGCCACCGGACCGGTTCAACTACAGCACCTATTCGCTGTGGGACACCTACCGCGCCCTGCATCCGCTCATGACCCTTATCGCGCCCCAACGCGCCATGGCGTTCGCCGAAAACCTGATCGAACAAGGCGAGCAAAGCCCGTCGGGCCCGGTCATCTGGCCGTTGCAGGGCGTAGAAACCTTCTGCATGATCGGCTGGCATTCCGCAGTGGTGATCGCCGAAGCGCTGCACAAGGGCCTGTTCGGCGATCGGACGTCGACGGTGGCCAAGCGCGCCTGGACGCTCTATCGCAAGCTCGCCTTCGACCGCAGTACGCCCGGGCTCAACGCCTATCGTACGCTGGGCTATATCCCGTGCGATCTGGAAGGCGAGTCGGTGTCGAAGACGTTGGAATACGCCTATGACGACTGGGCTATGGCCCATATGGCCCAGGCCGCCGGCGCCTACATGGACTCCGCCCTGCTACGCGAACGCTCACGCACCTACCGTCAGGTATTCGACAAGGCAACGCAATTCTGCCGGCCGCGCCTGACCAATGGTCAATGGGCCACGCCGTTCGATCCGCGCAGCATGGGGTATAATTCGAAGCGGTGGTGGGACTATACGGAAAGCAATTCGTGGCAGGCGACCTTCCTCAATCAGCATGACATCTATGGGCATATAGAGCTCTTCGGCGGTGACGCGGCGTTTGAGGCCAAGCTCGATGCCCTGTTCAACGCCTCCTCGGACCTGCCCTCCGATGCACCGCCTGACATGACCGGCATGATCGGCCAATATGTGCACGGCAACGAACCCAGTCATCACATCGCCTATCTGTACGCCTATGCCGGAGCGCATCATAAAACTCAGGCCCGCATTCATGACATCCTGAGAACCCAGTACCGTGACGATCCGGACGGCATGGCGGGAAATGAGGACTGCGGCCAGATGAGCGCGTGGTATATCCTGTCGGCGCTGGGTTTCTATCCGGTCGACCCGGTCAGCGGCGTCTATGTGTTCGGCTCTCCCCTCTTCCCGAAGGCAGACATCACGCTGGGCAATGGCCGACAACTGACTATCCTGGCGGATGGTGCCGGCGACGACAAACCCTATATCGACAGTGTATCGTGGCGCGGCGTACCGCAGACGCGGTCATGGATCGGTCACGCCGATCTGATGCAGGGCGGCGTCCTGCATTTTGTCATGTCGGATAAGCCCAATCTCGCCTTCGGCCGCGCCCCCACCGACCGGCCGCCGTCGTTTCAATACAGCTGATCGCGAAACCGGCGGCTGCCGGTCAATTCGCGGCCGTCATTCAGCGTAACGCGCAGATCGCCCGACGCCGTGCTGGACACCTGGCGCATATGGTGGCGATTGAGCAGTCGCGAGCGGTGGATACGTGCAAAGCCGTAGGGTGACAACCGCTTGTCATAGGCTGCCAGCGTGTCACGCACCAGCAGGGGCGGACCTGACGCCAGGTGCAGTTCGACATAATTGCCTGCCGCCTCCGCATAGACGATTTCGGCGGGTGACAGGTAGACGGTTCGGCCATCGGTGCGAATTTCAATACGGTCCGGCAGAAGGGCTGGCATAGACTGCGTCAACCGCTCATTGACCCAGCAGAAGCCCATGACCACCAGGACGGTCAAGGCATCTTTGCGACCTTCATAGATCAGCTCAAGCACCAGATGGCCCTGCGCGAAATTATAGGTCTGATGGACAAGACCGTACCCCACGGCTCGGATAGTCACCATGGCGGCAATGTGCAGGAGCGAAAACAAAATGCAGGCCCCCGCCTGGATCAGGACGAAGCGCGGCAGGCCGAGACGCCGCCAATGGAAGCGGTGATAGCTGAAATAAAGCGCGGGTGTCAGCAGCATGATGGCCGCATAGCTGGACACCTCCCACAGGACAGGCTCCCACAGCGCCGTTTTTGGGTCCTCAATCGCATGGGACGAAATATTGACCAGGATGACGATCAGCAAAAACAGGGCGATGACGCCATAGAGTGACCAGGGGATGAATCGCTTCGTCCTTGTTCGGTCGCCATCCGTCCCCGATTGATTGCCGGTCATCCCCATTCGCCCCATCGGCGCCGCTGTCAGAGGCTGCGCGCTTGCCCTCAGATTAGCCGCAAGTCGGGTTTCCCGCCAGTTCAATTGTGGAGCCGCCGGCCTATGCGAAAAGGCACTGCGCCTTGACCCCCAAAGGACCGAATGATACCCAGACAGCCACAGGGAGTTCGGATTTTATGTGGCTGGATGACGCGCCCAAGGTGGCGGTTTTTGAAAATGTCGATCGCCATCGCTTCGAAACCGCGATCCTGCCTGGCCAGCGTCCGGCCATCCTGAAGGGGGCCGCCCGCCATTGGCCGACGGTCGCCGAAGCCGCCAAGGGCCCGGACGCCCTCTGCGACTATTTCAAGGCCCGCGCCAACGACCGCAAGGTCATGCTGCTATCGGCCAAACCGGAAATCGAAGGCCGTTACAGTTTCAGCGACGACCTGCGTGGTTTCAACCACCAGCAACGGCAGTTGCCCTTCGCCACCATCGCCGATCTGCTGTTACGCGACAGTGAGGACGACACCGCACCCTGCCATTATGCCGGCGGGGTGCCGGTCCAGCAGGTCATGCCGGACGTGGCGGCGGAAAACACGCTCGACCTCATGCCGGAAGACAGGCCGCGCATGATTTCGTTATGGATAGGCAATCGGACACGCACCGCGGCTCACTGGGACCTGCCGCAAAACCTCGCCTGCGTCGTGGCCGGACGGCGACGGTTTACCCTCTTTCCCATAGACCAGATCGAGAACCTCTACATCACGCCCCTCGATCTCACCCTGGCCGGACAGCCAACCAGCCTGGTCGATTTCCATGCGCCTGATTTCGCGCAGTTTCCTAAATTCCGTGATGCCATGCGCCATGCCGAGGTTGCCGACCTTGCACCGGGTGATGTGCTTTACGTGCCCAGTCTCTATTTCCATCATGTCGAATCGCTGGACAGCTTCGGCGCCATGATCAACTTCTGGTGGCGAGAAGGTCCCAACTATCTGGCACGCACGACACCGCTTACGACCCTGATGCACGGGCTTATGACGCTGCGCGACCTGCCGCGTGAGGAGCGCCTGCGCTGGCGGACCTTATTCGATCACTATCTCTTCGAACCAGACCCGTCCGTGGCTCATATTCCACCCCACGCCCGCGGCCTGTTCGGCGCGATGACACCCGAAATTGAGAGGCAATTGCGGGCCTATGTGATGCAAACCCTTACCGATAAACGGTAAGCTTGTTGAAAGACAAGAATCGGCCACATCTTCCACGTTAGTAAAAGTTTGGAAGTGATCTCTTGACCGCATCCCCGCATCCCCTTGTGCTCAAAGGCCGACAGGCGTTTCAGGCCGGCGATGTCTCAGGTGCGCTTTCCATATGCAGCATGCGGCTGAACGAAGCCCCCGACGACGGGCACGCCCTGGAACTGAAATCGGTCATACAGGCGGCGCGCGGCGATGAGCGCGGTGCAGAGGCCACGATGCGGCAGGCTATCCAATACGACCCCGCCTCGCCCTGGGCCCTCAACGACCTGACGCTCCTGCTGCACAACCAGGGGCACCGTGCCGCGGCAGAAGCCGCCGCCCGCGAGGCCGTCATCAATCTGCCGGACGATCCGCAGGCACATTTGCAACTGGCCGTCATTTTGGGCGAGAAGGACGATCTACCGGCGGCTGAATTTCACAATCGCCGCGCCCTGGACCTCGCCGGTCCGCATCCGCAGATTTTCGTCAATCTCGGCCTGACCTTGTACAATCAGGGCCGCATTGAGGAGGCTCTGCCGGTTTTACTGGAAGCGCACCGGCTGCAACCGGAGTCAGCGCAAATCATGGCGCATATCTCGCGCGCCTTCGAAGCCAAGCGCGACATGGCCGATGCCTTCATATGGCTGGAGCGGGCCGAAGCCCTCGGCCGCAGGACCGGCGAGGACTTCACCTTGCTGCGCGCGCTCTATCTCAGCCATGCCGACCAGCCGAAACAGGCGCTTGAGCTCATCGAATCTCAGGGCACATTGGCCGGCCCGGCCATGCTTGATCGCGCCCGACTGCTCGACAAACTTGGCCGCCACGAAGAGGCCATGCACGGCTTCGTCACCGCCAAGGCTCGGCTGGCCGACGATATGGGTCTGCGCTACGACGCGCCGAAGGTGGCGGCGGAATTTGCAGCCATGAAGCAATTTTTTACCGCCGGGACAATGCAGCGCCTGCCACGGGCGCGACGTCGCGAAGACGTGGCGCAACCGATTTTTATTCTCGGATTTCCGCGGTCCGGCACGACTATGATCGAACAGATGCTCGACGCGCACCCCGACGTCAGTGCAGGCGGTGAATTGCCGTTCGTGCATGAATGGCGTGCACTGACCGAAGATCTCCTTCCCGGTGGCGCGCCCTTTCCCCAGCGTCTGGCGCAGGCCGAAATTTTTGATTACCATCATATCGCTGGGGTCATGCGCGATTATTATCTGGGGCGGGCCGAAACCTACGGCCTGACGCGCGATACGTTATTTTTCACCGACAAGATGCCACTGAATGACGTGTATCTCCCGCTTATTCGTCTGGCCTTTCCTCAGGCGACGATTATTCGCATGGTGCGCCACCCGCTCGACGTCGCCCTGTCCATGCTGTCGCATAACCTGACCCACGGTTATAATGCCGGTTACAAGATCGAGACCATTATCGAACACATGGTGGCCATGCACGAACTCAACACGCATTATGATGCCGTCCTGGGCCAACCGGCCGTGACTCTGAGATACGAGGATTTCGTTGCCGACCAGAAGGGCTACACCTTGCGCGTCCTTGGTCAGACGGGGCTAGGCTTTCATGAAGCCACCCTGCGCTTCCATACCAATCCGCGCCATGCGCCGACGCCTTCCTATGCCCAGGTGTCGAAACCACTCAACAGCCGGTCGGTCAATCGCTGGAAGCCCTATGAGCGCTTTTTCAAGCCTTTCCTGCCGCAGATCGGCCCGGTCATCGAAGCGCTGGGATATCAGGTTTAGCGCCCATTTTTCTTGTCTTTGGTCTTCAAGGTGAGAAGACTTGGGCATGCCTACCCAAATATGGATCGAGGTATTTGGCAGTAGGATGATCAGCGTCTAAACGGCCATCCCACCACCGGAAGATATGGCCGGAACGGGCATGGATGCCGGTTCCGGTTAAACATCAATATTTGAGACGCGCGCCGACGTAGAACGACTGACCGTTGTCATAAACGGCGCGCGGAATGCTGGGATTGCCGACGAAATATCTGAGCTTTTCGTGCAGCAAATTCTGAGCATCGAGAGTCAAGGCGACGTGTTCGGTCACGTTATAGCTGAACGATCCGTCGAGCGTCCCGAAGTCATCCTGCCACATGGGTGTGGCGCGGTCGGTGCCTGACTTGAACTTCGAACGATAGTTATAGGCCAGACGCGCACTGAGCTTATCGTTTTCATAGTACCCAGTCAGATTGGCCGTATTCTTCGAATTTCCGTCGACCGGTTGATCATTGCGATCTTTTGTATCGACATAGGTGTAGTTGAAGATGAAGCCAAAGCCTGTGTCGGCAATCGGCTGCTGGATGCTGAATTCATAGCCAAGCCCTTTGGCCTTGCCGCCGTTGGCCGGGCCTGAGAGCTGGAAGATATGACCTTGCGGCGTTTGCTGCGTCGTGAAGAACTGCTGGAAGGTTTCCGTTGTGATGTAGTTGGAAATATCCAGTTCGAACACGCCGAAGGATACCAGGGCCTGGGGGGCGTAGTACCATTCGGCGCCCAGGTTATATTGCCAGGCGCGATACGGATCGAGGTTCGGGTTGCCACCGGCGGTGCCCGTGAAGTTGCTATCGACCAGCGAAACCGAGCTGGCCAGTTGGGCATAGCCCGGTCGCGTCATTACCTTGGCAGCGCCAGCCCGGATTAACAGGTTGTCCGAAGCCGTATAAGTCAGGTTTGCACTGGGCAGGTAGTCCCAGTATTCCTTTTCTGTAACGATCCGGCCCCAGCCGACGACCGGCGAGAAGACGTTGAAGACTTCCTTGACCGGCGCATTGGCAGACCATTGGGTGGATATCGTCTGGGTCTTGACGGCGCGCAGGCCGATATTGCCGCGCCAATTGTCACCCGCCAGTTTGGTCATGGCGTAGAGTGCCGTGGTCTTTTCCTTCACGCCGAACGAGAGCGGCGGGTAGAACGCAAATTGACGTCCACCATTGTGCGTGTCGAGGTAGTCGTAGACCGATGCGCCGTCGGCGTAGGAATAGCCGGGAATGGAACCGCCGAGATCGCTGCCGTAATCCGATGGCGTGACGCCGCCCTTGAACACGGTACCAAGGCCAATAGCGGTCGAACCGCTGTTCGCGCCATTACCGGCCCAGGCATAGGCCAGATAGTTGAGCGTGCGGGTGTGATCGGTCGTGCGTGCGCCAAACAGGACCTGTTTGAAGATTCCGCTATTGATATCGTAAGCGAAGTCAAGCTTGACATAGGCTTCTTTGTCCGGCGACGAAATCTTGCCGCCCCAGGACCAGCTATACTTATTATTCAGATAGGCCGCCGATGTCGGATCGGACGGCAGGCCGGGGAAACTGACCTGCGTGGTGGGCGTGCCCAGCGCGAATGTGGCGCCGACATTGTCCCAATAGGTTTCCCAGGCTGCGGTATCGTCGGTGACCCCCTCGCCCGCCGTGTAGCCGACTTGCGCCTTCATGTTTAGACGATCCGTGAGCTGGTAGGCAACGTCGAGGTTAAGGTTCCACGACTTGGAATGCGCCTTACGGAAGATATCGTCCTGAACGATCGAGCCGCCTGCCGACGTCGCCGCAGCCGCCGTCCAACTGGCCGATGTCACATAGGTACCATCCGTCGTGTAGGTCGTTGGCGTCTGGCCAGCCAGCTTCGATCCCCACAACATGAAGTTATGGTTTTCATTGTTGGCTTCCAGGTAGGTATAGAGGCCCGAAAAATCGATTTCGAGACGATCCGACTTCCACTGCATCATGAAGTTGCCGCCTTTGCGGGCGCGCTCCTGAGTGAAGTAGGCCGAACCGATAAGCGATGGCACGAGCAGCGTCTTGCCCGAGCCAGCAAAGTTGGCCTGAGGTGTGTAACCTAGAATTTCCTGGCCATCGCGGCGGAAGGTGCGCTTTTCATAGAAGGCACCGATTAGTATGCCGAAATCGCGCGCTTCATTGCGCCAGCTGTACATGCCCGATACGTTGGGTTGCCACTTATCCGGCAGAGTCGCGTACATGCCCTGAGCGGATGCGGCGAACGTATTGGCCTTCAGGTCGAGCGGCTTGCGCACATGTACATCGACAGTTCCGCCGATGCCGCCTTCGGGAATTTCCGCAGAGGACGATTTGATGACTTCGATGGTACCAACGACTTCGGACGGCAGCATGGTGTAGTTGAAGGACCGGCCGCCTGCGGTCTGGTCGAGGACGAACCAATCACCCGTCGCCATGTTGTGACCATCCATGAGTGTCAGGTTGAGCGTCGGATCGGTGCCACGAATCGAAATGTGCTCATTTTCACCGAAGCCGCCAGCATTGGCCGAGCCCGTGACCACGTTCACCCCTGTAGCGCGCGACAATGAGTCGGCGACGTTCTTGTCGGGGAACTTTCCGATGTCTTCGGCTGTAATGACTTCCGAAACGCGGTCGGCATTTCGCTTCTGTTTCAAAGCGGACTGCAACGAGCGACGAATACCGGTGACAATGACGGTCTGGGTATTGTCAGCCGGTGCGGCGGCATCCTGGGCGTGAGCAACGCCGGCAGATAGCCCCAAGGACAAGCCGCCCATCGCGAAACTGGCAACGGCGCTTGTCATGAGAATATGACGCTTGAATTTCATTGAGGTAGCTTCCCTATTATATGTGCCGTCTGCGGCGAAGACGGGCTCAATATGTTTGGTGCCGCTTTATGGACTTCGGAGGGCAAGCGAAACGTACCACTTAGGTACCAAGAGGTACCAACCACATGCCTTTCACACCAAATTGCTATCTTTGGTACCCCAAAAGTGTCAACATAAATGTGTCACATACTTAATTGGGCTCAATTTGAGATAGAAATGTTACAATTATATCGCAGTTATTGTGTGATAATTTCCATGGATTGATATAATCTCCTGCTTTTATGGCGCTTTGGCGATTTTTTTCCGACTCTTACGAACTTCGATTGCTTTTTGGATTTAGTTGAGCCATACCACTTAAAGAAATTGGTATTATAGGGGAACACGCCATGCCGGATGCCGCCGCATCACCTTCCAAAACGCCGTGGGGGGCTGTGCTCCTCTTCTGCATGCTTTTCTTCATCTTCGGTTTCGTGACCTGGCTGAACGGCCCCCTGATTACTTTTGTCAAACTGGCCTTCAACCTGACCGACGTCGAAGCCTTCCTGGTGCCTTCGGTCTTTTATCTCTCCTACTTTTTTCTGGCCCTGCCGGCGGCCTTTATCCTGCGGGCTACGGGTCTCAAGCGGGGCATGGCGCTGGGCCTGTTCATCATGGGACTAGGCGCGGCCGGATTCGGCCAGTTCGCCACCATGCGAATCTTCCCCGGCGCCCTGACGAGCCTCTTCATTATTGGTGCTGGGGTCTCGCTGCTGCAAACCGCCTCGAACCCCTATATTTCCGTCCTCGGCCCCATCGAATCGGGCGCCCAGCGCATCGCGGTCATGGGTATATTTAACAAGTTTGCCGGTTTCCTGGCACCCATTCTCGTTGGGACCTTCATCCTGCATGGCCTGGGTCAGTTCGAAGCCGACGTGAACGCGGCCGCCAATCCTGCCGCCAAGGAAGCCATTCTCAACGCCTTCGCCGCCCGGATTCATACGCCCTACATGTTGATGGCCGCCCTGATGGCTGTGCTCGCCGTCTTCACCTGGTTTTCGCCCTTGCCCGCCCTCGGTGACGATTCCAATCCCGATTCCGGCAAGGGCTCGCGGTTTGCCTATATCCAGATGCTCTTCGGTTTCCTGGCCATCTTTTTCTATGTCGGCGCCGAAGTCATGGCGGGCGACGCCATCACGACCTATGCCAACGGTTTTGGCCTGCCGCTGGAAATGACCAAGTACTTTACGTCGGGCACCCTGGTCGCCATGCTGGTCGGCTATGTCGTCGGCCTGATTTCGATCCCACGCTTCATCAGTCAGGAAAAATACCTCAACCTGTCCGCCATTCTGGGTATTGTCCTGACATTGGCGGCCTTCCTGACCAAGGGATACGTGTCCGTTGCCTTCGTCGCATTGCTTGGTTTCGCCAATGCCATGATGTGGCCAGCCATCTTCCCACTGGGCATCCGTGGCCTGGGCAAGCTGACTGAATTCGGTGGCGCCCTGCTGGTCATGGGTATCGCTGGCGGCGCCGTCATTCCTCAGTTGTTCGCGCACCTCAAGGAAGTTTATCCGTTCCAGCTCGTTTTCATGGGCCTGATGGTGGTGTGCTACGCCTACATCCTATTCTTCAGCCTGTTCGCCACGGCCGCGGGCAAGAAAACCCTCACCGGACCGGTGCCGTCGGACGTCTGAAAAGGCGCACCTTCACCCGATCCAGAACATGTCTCCTTGCCGAACTGTGTTATGTTGCCTGTTATGACTCAATCCGATCCCCGCCTGTCGCTGTTTGCCGGCGTCGATGGCGGCGGCACCAAGTGCCGCGTCCGTCTGCGTAATGCCGAAGGTGTCCTGCTGGGCGAAGCCGAAAGCGGACCGGCCAATATCCGGCTGGGCCTCAACCTGGTGTGGGCCAATATACTTGGCGCACTTGACCAGACGCTGGTCCAGGCCGGTCATTCGGCCGGCGATTGGGAGCGCATCAGTATCGGCCTTGGTCTGGCCGGCATTTCATCGGCCGAAGACGCGGAGAACACCATAAAGGCTGGGCCGCGGTTCGGTCGTTGCGATGCGTCCTCCGATGCCCATACGGCCTGCCTCGGCGCCTTTTCCGGGCGTGACGGCGGCATACTGATTTCCGGCACGGGCAGTGCGGCCTATGCCTGGGTTCAGGGCCGGGGCCGCCAGATCGGCGGCTGGGGCTTCGAAGTGTGCGATAACGGTTCGGCGGCCGATCTCGGGCGCATGGCGCTTCGTGTAGCACTGGAAGGACATGACGGGCTGGCCCCGCAAAGCGATTTCGGCCGTGCCATCATTAGCCATTTTGGCGGCCATCCGACGGACATCGTCCATTGGGTTACCAATGCCAAGCCGCGCGATTACGGAACGCTGGCGCCGATGGTCATGTCCTTTGCCGACAAGGGCGATCCGGTCGCCGTGTCCATCGTGCAAAAATCCGCCGACGATCTGGCGCGCTATATCAACCGCCTTCACGCGGTTGGTGCCAATCGGGTTTGCCTGGTCGGCGGCATGGGACCCATCTTTGCGCCCTGGATTAATCCGCAGGCGCGTAGCCTGCTGGCCGACGCCGAACATGACGCCATGGAAGGGGCATTGCTGATGGCGCATGGCGTCAACAACGGATTGACCGCGGAACAGGTCGTTGCATGATGGCCGACACGTCACGCCCCCTGACGCGGCCCGTCCTGCTGGAAGTCGTGGTCGACACGGCGGCGGGCCTGCGCGTCGCCGCTGAAAACGGCGCCGATCGAATCGAACTGTGCGCAGCCCTGTCGGAAGGCGGCTTGACGCCATCGATGGGCCTGATGACTTTGGCCGCCGAACTGGACCTGCCGGTGCGCGCCATGATCCGCCCTCGTGCCGGGGATTTCACCTACACCCTCGACGAACAGCATCTGATGCGTCTTGACATCGCTGCCGTAGCGGCCTGCGGGTTGGAGGGCGTCATTCTGGGCGCCAACCTGGCGGATGGGCGACTGGATATGGCGGCGCTACAGGATCTGATGAGCCATGCCAGAGCGCACGACCTGTCGGTCGGCTTGCATCGCGGTTTTGATCTGGCGCCGGATGCCACGGAAGCCTTGGAACTTGCCATCGCGCTCGGCATTGACACCATATTGACATCTGGCGGAGGTAACACGGCCGCCGACGGCGTGCCCGGTTTGAGCCACCTGGTGAAGCAGGCGAACGGTCGCATCGAAATCCTGGCCGGCAAGGGTATAACCGCCGACAATGTCAGCGCCATTCTGGCGTCCGGCGTGTCTTCGGTTCATGCCTCGTGCAGCCAGCCCCTGCCATTGCGCCAGGATCGCGCCACCGCCCTTGGCTATGTAAATGCCAGCCAGAGCGGCACATCGGCCGAAGCCGTGGCGCACCTGAAATCCCTCCTACCGGGAGGCACCGTATGAATGCCCAGTCCAAAATGATCGACCCGTCCAAATCGCCTACAAAAGCCGCCCATATGTCATTTGCCGATACAATAGGCCGCTTGAGCAAGGATGATCCAGCGCCCCTGTACCTGCAACTGCAACGCGCCCTGCGGGAGGCCATCCAGGGCCATCATCTGCACCAGGACGACGCCATACCGCCCGAACGCGACCTTGCCGAGGATTTCGACGTATCCCGCATCACGGTGCGCAAGGCGATTGACGGTCTGGTCTCCGAGGGGCTGTTGATGCGTCGGCGCGGCGCGGGCACCTTCGTCGCCTCGCGCGTCGAGAAGAGCTTCTCCAAGCTCAGTTCCTTTTCCGAAGACATGATATCGCGCGGGCGTAAGCCCCATTCGGAGTGGGTATCGAAATCCGCGGGAGCCGTCACCCCGGAAGAATCGCTGTCGCTCGGCCTGTCGCCTGGCGCCCTGGTCTATCGTTTCCATCGCATACGCTTCGCCGACAACACCACCATGGCGCTCGAATATTCGACGATCCCCGGCTACTGCCTGACCTCGCCGGAGGCGGTCACCACATCACTTTACGAAGCGCTGGAAAAGACCGGCCATCGTCCGGTGCGCGCCTTGCAGCGCCTGCGTGCTGTCGCTTTCCTGCCCGAACAGGCTGAACGCCTGGGTGTGAAGGCCGGCGATCCAGGCCTCTTCATCGAACGGCGCGGCTTTCTTCAGGATGGCCGTGCCGCAGAATTCACCCAGTCCTATTATCGCGGAGATGCCTATGATGTCGTCGCCGAATTGAACGATATCAGCTGATCCCTACACTCTATACCTTCAAGGAAGTCTTATGTCCTCGCTTGCCACCAAACCGTTGATTGATGCCGAGACAACGCTCATGTTTTCGGAAGCCGCCGAAGGCGGCGCGGCGGTTGAACGCTTTCTCACCACCAATGCCGCGGCCCTGGCGCGACTGTCAGCGCATCTTCAAGCCAACCCGCCGCGCTCCGTCACCACGGTGGCACGCGGCTCCTCCGACCACGCCGCCACCTTCGGTAAATATCTGATCGAGACCCTGACGGGGGTGCCGACCTCAACCGCCGCCATGTCGGTGTCGTCCATCTATGCCGCGCCCGTCGTCGCAGCGGACTCGCTGTGCATTGCCATTTCTCAGTCGGGCCGCTCGCCGGACCTTCTGGCCACGGTCGAGGCGCACCGCAAGGCGGGCGCCTACATCGTTGCCCTGGTCAATGACGAGACATCTCCGTTGGCGGCCATGGCCGATGTCCTGCTGCCCCTGTATGCCGGTCCAGAAAAATCCGTCGCCGCCACCAAATCCTACATCGCCTCGCTGGCCGGACTGGCAGCCATTGCCGCCGGCTGGGCCGGAGACGAAGCCCTTCTCAATGCCCTCAAGACCCTGCCTGCACAGTTGAAAGCCGCCTTTGCGCTCGACTGGACCCCCGCTGTAAAAACCCTGTCGGACGCCAATAACCTGTTCGTCATCGGTCGCGGCTACGGCTTCGCCGTCGCCCAGGAAGCGGCTTTGAAGCTCAAGGAAACCTGCGCGCTGCACGCCGAGGCCTTCTCGTCGGCCGAGGTCAAGCACGGCCCGATGGCCATCGTCAATGACGGCTTCCCCGTCCTGGCCTTCGCGACATCCGATGCCGCGGGTGACGGCGTGCGCGAGGTCGCGCAGGAATTTGCCGGACGCGGCGCCTCGGTCATGCTGGCCAATGTCGACGCCGTTGCAGGCACCATCGCCCTGCCCGCCCTGGCCAGCCATGCGGCACTGGAACCCATTCTGATGATCCAGAGCTTCTACCGTCTCGCCAATGGCCTGTCCGTGGCGCGCGGCCTCGATCCCGACAGTCCGCCTCACCTGAACAAGGTCACGAAAACCGTATGACGTCCTCTGTTACCTTCCTGAACGCCCAGATCGTCACGCCGGGCGGCATCGTTCGCGGCAATCTGAGCTGCGAATGCGAAACCATAACCCACATTGGTGATGGCAATGAAAGTGGCCAGCATATAGATGTCGACGGCGGCTATCTGTTGCCCGGTTTTATCGATACCCAGGTCAATGGCGGTGGCGGCGTTCTGTTCAATGACGACACCAGCATCGCGGGGATCGCCGCTATCGGCGCGGCCCATCGCGCCTATGGCACCACCGGTTTCCTGCCGACCTTGATCAGTGACGAACTGTCGGTTATCGATGCCGCCATGCGCGCCACCGAGGCCGCTATCCTCGCCAGCGTACCCGGCGTACTGGGCATCCATATCGAAGGCCCCTTCATTTCCAAGCAGCGCAAGGGCATCCACAATCCGGACATGTTCCGCACACTGGATGCCGACAGCAAGGCCCTGCTCAAAAGCCTGAAGGCCGGCAGGACGCTGGTCACCCTGGCGCCCGAAAATTGCACGCCGGAAGACATAACCGAACTGGTAGACGCCGGCGTCATCATCGCTGCCGGCCACACCAACGCCACCTATGAGACTACGGTCAACGCCTTAAAGGCGGGCATGACGGGCTTCACCCACCTGTTCAACGCCATGTCCCCCCTCACCCACCGCGCGCCTGGCGTGGTCGGCGCGGCCCTGGAAGATCAGACCAGCTATTGCGGCCTGATCGCCGACGGACACCACGTCGATTGGGCGGCCCTGCGGATCGCCCTGCGGGCACGACCTATCGACCGGTTCATGCTGGTCACCGACGCCATGCCGACCGTTGGATCGGCAACCAAGACCTTCGTGCTGAACGGCCAGACGATCGTCGTGCGCGACGGTGTTTGCGTCGGTCCCGATGGCACCTTGGCCGGGTCCGATCTCGATATGACGACGGCGGTGCGCAACACCGTCCGCCACGTCGGCCGCACCCTCCCCGAGGCCGCCATCATGGCCGCCACCGCGCCGGCGCATTTCCTGGGGCTTGGTGCCTCACGCGGAACGTTGGCGATCGGTCAGCGCGCCGACATTGTCTGGCTCGACGCGGATCTGCAGATCAAAGGCACCTTTATAGGCGCCACTCAAAGCGAAACGGTTGCGGCCTGACACCTGTGTCAACCTGTTCCTTAAGTGACCCCGTATAAAAAAGCTCCGGACCTATGCCCGGAGCTTTTTTCGTCGGTAATTTTTTAGGCGATGATATCGGGCCTGATCTTGTCTTCGATCTTGGCGATCTGATCGCGCAGGTAAAGCTTCTTGCGCTTCAAGCGGGCCAGCAGAATCTGATCGGGCAGACGCATCTGCTGCAAGGCGCTGATCGCCTCGTCCAGATCCTTGTGCTCCTGCTTGAGCAACGCGCATTCATTGCGCAGGATGACCACCTTGCCGTCGATCGGGAGTTCACGAACGCGCGGTTCCAAGTCATCGGGCTGGACCGTGACTTCGTCGGGCACCAGCTCCAAATGCGGCTCGCCTTCGATGCGCTGGCCGATACGGCGTTCGGTTTCGCCCTTCGCCACTTCGCCATCCTTGACCAAGTGCAGATTATCGTTTCCGCGCAGTGTCCGGATGTTGCTGTCGTCGTGCATGGAGATGCCCGATCCTCTCTGGCTAAAGGTTTGACGCTAAAGGACAAAAGGCGGGCACAAAGGCCCACCGTGTTGAGGCATCATACCTCATTTTTTGCCCCTACGAAAGGGCCTGACTGAGCAGGCGCAGCTTTTGATCGGGCGTTTTTTGCGACCACGCGGCGGCGACCACCCGCAAATTTTCCAATATCAATTCGCTAATCGTATGATTAGTATCGTTTTTTGCGTCCCAAACCTGCAATGAAAGCGGTTCAAGCAGGCTCATCAGGGCACGTTCGGCCTCCAGCTCCGCGGACTTGATTTTCTCGCGCAGAGGCAGGCGAACCGCCTCATCTTCTTGTGAAACGACCGATTTGAGGCGGCGGCGCATGAGTCGCAGCGGACCAATCACCGATTCCGACCATTGCCGAGCAATGTGCGCGGCGTCGGCAACAACGGGAGCGGCGACAATACCTTCGTGCCCCAGCCAGGCCGCCCATAGCAGCAAGGGGACATTCTGGCCGTCCATATCCTGAAGATCGAGACACAAGGCGGCCACCTGCCCCCGACCATAGACATCCACCGCCCACGACCACAGGCCGGTCACAGGCCGACATCCTCACCCCAGCGTTTCATCGGGACATCGACATCGAAGAGCGCCAATGTCCGCGCCACAGTTTGTTCGACCATCTCTTCCAGAGTCTCGGGCCGGGTGTAAAAGGCCGGCATGGGCGGCGCGATGATGGCGCCCATTTCCGTCACGGCGGCCATGGTGCGCAGGTGCCCCAGGTGCAGCGGGCTTTCGCGCACCATCAGCACCACCCGCCGGCGCTCCTTCAGGCAGACATCGGCAGCGCGGCTGATCAGAGAAGACGTGACGCCGGTAGCGATCTCACTCATTGATTTCACCGAGCAGGGCGCGACCAGCATCCCCAAGGTGCGAAACGAACCCGACGCGATGGCGGCGCCGATATCGGCCGGCTTATAGACGACGTCAGCCAGAGCATGGACGTCGGCGAGGGTTATGTCGAGCTCCGCCCCCAGCGACAGGGCGGCCGCTTTCGACACGACCAGATGGGTTTCTATCCCAGCGCAGCGCAGCGCACGCAGGGCGGCAATACCGTATATTGCTCCGGATGCCCCGCTTATGGCGACAATAAGGCGTTGATTGGTTTTATTTTTATCAATTGTCATGCGGTAAAACTGCTTAATGCGCGTGAAACTATAATTCTCTCACTTCCGTGATCAGATGTAACGGATTGTGATTCTACATTCGCCTCGTACGGGTGTTCCCTGTCTGAGTACGGACAATGGGGTCCGCACAGAGAGATACTGAAGGACATTGCCTTATGACCATTGAAGCGAGAGTTCGTGAACTCGACCAACGTCATCAATCCCTCAAATCCATCATCGCCCGGGAGGAGCGTAGCCCCTCCGTCGACTCTCTATACCTAAAGGAACTGAAGCGAAAGAAACTTAAGCTCAAGGAAGAAATTGAGCGCATCAAGGCGGTCCAGCGACAGGAACTGGAAACCATCCAGTGAGGATGGCGGCCTGAAAATACCCCCGCCGCCTTTGGGGGACTTAAATCAGAAGAATTTCTGACTGCGCCAGGTTCGAGCGGCGCACACAGAAAAGCCTCCGGGAATAGGCGGTCCCGGAGGCTTTTTTATTATATAGGGTTGATAAGCCCTCATAGGCCGCTTCTTTTGAAAACCACTGTGCCAAAAAGTTACGACTTACGTCGGCCACATCGACGCGACGAGCCCGCAAAAAGTGGGAGCGGGCAGCTCCGCCATTGCTTTGCGAACCATCAACTTTTGAAAAGCGGCATAAGATGCCGGGTTTGCTTCAATCTCAGCGAGATGCGTGTTGAAATAGTCTCCAGGGTCTGCGTCGGGAGCGCTTGCGAGAGGGTTTGGCATAGTTGAAGGCTGCACGACGAAGTTCGCCAGTCGCAATTCGGTTGAAGCCGTGTGGCCACCAGACGGATGTTCACGCCAGAATGCAACCATGATCCGGTTGGCGTCGTACTCGGCTTGCCAAGGAGTCAGAGGGCGTTGTGCCAGACACTGCAACCAATGCCCAAGCTCATGCGCGACAAGTAGATTGTTAAATATCTCAGCATAGTGGTCACGTCCAGATAGGCCAAGGGTTCCTATCGCTGCAAAGCGATCCATCCCCGCTCGACGGCCTGGATCAAGCAATTCGTAGGGGATAAGGACCACAGCGCATTTGTCGTGATCGTAATGAATTGGCCCGGACGTCCTAGCAATCTCGATGTGGGGTTTGTTTGGAGGAAAACGGCCACAAGCTAAAACTGAAGCGTAAAAGCTATCCAGAACAGACTGCGCAAGATCAATTACAGACCGATGATCGAGGGCGTCTTCTAGGGCACTATTATTCGACATTATTCGCCTTCTAAACAAAATATATCAGACCAGAGACTTGCCGAATGATCTAAAACTATGCAGCGAGGCTCGCCCGACCAATCTTGCTAATTTATTGACCCCAGCCAATTTTCTCCACTTAGAGACTTGTTGAACTATATACTAATCCTAAAAGAAGGCGGGAGGACGTTCGAGTTAGTCTCCAACGGTATTCTGACGGCAAGGCAAAAATGAAATGGGAATAAGGATACCCCCCTTCGAACGCTACCGCACAAGAATGCAGCGAGTACTTGATTTTATCGATCAACACTTAGACGAGGACCTCGGACTTGACGTGTTGAGCGGCATTGCAGCCTTCTCGAAGTACCATTTTCATCGACAATTCAATGCCGTTTTCGGACTACCTGCTCACCGTTATGTCCAACTTGCTCGGATGAAGCGCGCGTCTTATCAACTGGCCTACCGGGACCAGATGACTGTGACAGAGGTTGCACTACATGCGGGATTTGAGGCGCCCGAGGCTTTTGGACGTGCATTTCGTCAGCATTTTGGCCAGTCGCCGTCCTCTTTCCGCAAGTCCCCCAAATGTGAACCCTGGCTTGAGCAATTAGGGCCTCTTGTCCGGGCAAGGAACAGGCTATCGACACCCTATACTTCGGCGTGCGTACAGATTTTAGACGTAAGCGACGTTCCAGTCGCCGTAATGACACATCAGGGCGACCCCACGAAGATCAGCGAGACAATCCGGCGCTTCATAGCTTGGCGAAAGTCCGCCGGACTGCGACCGCAAGCGAGCACCGTCTATAATATCTTTCACAGCGAGCCACACCCGGTGACGTTGGAGGACTACCACGTCGATATTGCCGTCAGCTATGATCGTGCGATCTCTTTTAGAGATGATGGCGTTACCGCAGG
Source organism: Asticcacaulis aquihabitans (assembly GCF_032490435.1). NCBI lineage: Bacteria > Pseudomonadati > Pseudomonadota > Alphaproteobacteria > Caulobacterales > Caulobacteraceae > Asticcacaulis > Asticcacaulis aquihabitans. Next base: position 646,547 of record NZ_JAVGWM010000004.1, on the reverse strand, counting down.
CGTCATTCCAGGGGGGCGCTGTGCTATGCTACGCGTCGTCGGGTCGAATGACGATTTAGAGCCTGCGGCCAGCTTTCTTTACAGAGATTGGTTGCCACAAAGTGGGGAAGAGCTTCGGGGCTTCCCGCTATATTGCCGCCGTATTCGTTTTTTCCCCGACGTCACAGAGAACGAAGCTACAGCAGAGCTTTATCTGCCGCTAAAATGACTTGGCATGTTGTTCAATAACTTAAACGCAAAAGTGGCGTTTTCGGCTATCGAAGGCGCGTAAGCCAGACAGTATGGCCGCTGCCTCTATTCCTCTTCCGCCACCCCTTATGGCGTAACGGACATTTCGAACGGCAGGGCCGGCAGACCGGTCTTGTCATCATACAGGTTGCAGGTGGGGGAATCCGCCCAGCAAAAACGCACCTTGGTGGCCATGGCGGCATCATGCAGGATGATGTCCTGCCCCTTGATGTCGGCCTCGGCAAACTGACACCCGTCTGCGCCGCACACTTCAAAGCCAATGGGATGACGCGAACTATAGGCAACCAAGCCGCCTTCCAAACCGGTGAAGCGCAAAACCAGGGTATCACCGTCGCGGGTTATGGCGGCAATCTGCGGTCCAGATTCCGACAGGCCGGTCATGCCGTAGGCCTTGACCGCCATGGCGCGGGCCAGGCGTTTGCCCAGTTCGTTCTTGTTGGCCGGGTGGACATCGCTCCATTCGCCAATATCGACAGCGGTCGCCAGTGTCGCGTGCGGATCGGCAAGCACCGCCAGGCGCTGCGCCTCGCGAAGACGCGCCCAAGCGGAATCGACGGGCTTGGTGGGGCGCGGACCGTTATTGGCCAATTGCACCACCGCGATCGGCAGGGTGGCGCCGAACTGGCCACGCCATTGGGTCATGAGGGCCGTCAAAAGCGCCTGGTAGTTCGGATCACCGACATTGGTTTCGCCTTGATACCAGACCACGCCGGTAAAGCTGAAAGGGCCCATCGGGGCGATCATGGCGTTGTGCAGAATGCTGAGCCCGCCCGTGGCATCCCAGGGGGCGCGCGGCGGATATGTCTGGGCCGCGCTGACCAGACGGTAGCGCCAATCCGTCAAAGGCACGGTTTCACCAGCGATTTTCAGGGCGGGCGGCGTATCGCCATACATGCCGCCCATGCTCCACAAATCGATGACATTGACGGCAATGAGATTATCACCGGCTTTCAACGTCCCGGCCGGCAAGACATAGCCATGAGGATGGTCGTTGCCGGCGGTATAGCCCTGAGGCTTGCCATTGACCCATGTATAGTCGATGTCATCGACGTGTCCGAGGTTCAGTTCCGCCGCCTGTTTCGCCTGGGCCGCCGTCAGGGACACATGGGTGGCGTACCAGACGTCGCCATCATAGGCGGCCAGTTCGGGCACATTCCACCGCTCCCAGTTCAAGGTCAGGTCGGGAACCTTGGGCCACTTGGCGAAATCCGTCGCCAGCCAGGGCATTGTCTTGTCGCCGGTGGACGCCCACCAGGTTTCGAACCGCTTGCCCATTGCCGCCCCGGCGGCATGCGGGTCGTTCGCGGCGATCTTGAGAAGGGACAGGTCTTCACCGTACTTGGGAAACCGGGCCAGGGAGGCCTCGTCCAGCCACGCGGTGATATTCGATCCGCCGAGCGATGAATGCACCATGCCAATGGGCACATGCACGCGTTCCTGCAAGGCGGCGGCGAAGTAATAGCAGGTCGCGGAAAAATCGGCAGTCGTCGTTGGGCCGGCCTTCTTCCAACTCACCGGCGCCTGGAAATGATCACCGGGCGCCAGGCCGGTCCGAGCGGCGATATGGGCATTTCGGATCGTATCGTTGGCGGAATTGGCAATGACATTGTCGTAATTCAGGCTGCGGGTCACCGGCACCTGCATGTTCGATTGGCCGGAACACAGGAAAACATCCCCGGTAATGGCATCGCTCACGTCCTGACGACCTGACGAACTGGTGACGCTGAGCGTTCCCGTCTGGCCGGCAGCGATGTCGGGCAAGGTCAGGCGAAACCGGCCATGGGCGTCGGCCTGGGCCGTTGCGATCGCCGTGTTGAAGGTCGCTGTGATCGCTTCGCCGGCCCCGGCTGTTCCGGTAATTATGGCCTGATGCCGCGGGAGGACCATGTGATCCTGGAACAGGTCGTCCAGTTTCACCGGCGTAGCCGAGGCGGCGGTAGCGGTGAACGCGAGGCTGAGGACGGACAGGTAATGGATGTGACGCACGGTATCTCCCCTGTTTTTTGGCAAGACTAGCACCTACTGACCGCTTCGGCACCCTGCCTGTGCTAGACCGCGCCTTGATCGTTTCGGCGTGGAAATAGCCAGACGACGGACTAGACAGACGACGGACTAGACAGACGACGGACTAGACAGACGACGGACTAGACAGACGACGGACTAGACAGGCAGGCGTCAGCCCATTTTCACGGTACGGATCGAAAAGGACGAGGCCAGTTTGGAGACGCCAGGCATGATCGACAGAACGTCGCGGTGCACGTCTTCATAGGACAGGCTTTCGCGCAGGACGATTTTCAGCAGATAGTCCGCTTCACCCGACATCAGGTGGCATTCTTCGATGGCGGCGCAGGCCAGCGCGGCCTTTTCGAATTTTTCAAACGTTTCCCGGCGCTGGTCGGTCAGGGTAACATGGACGAATACCGTGCCCTGCTTGCCCTGGACATTTTCGGCGATGACGGCGCGATAGCCGGTGATCACGCCCTTCTGTTCCAGAATCTTGACCCGGCGGTGCGCCGCCGATGGAGACAGACCCACCGCCTCGCCCAGATCGGCGGAGGTGGCGCGGGCATCGTTGCGAAGCACCTTGATCAGTTCGCGATCAAAAGAATCAAGGTCGGAAAATTTATCGAGATTTGCCATGGTTTTGAGAATATCTCCAACACCTTGCCAAATCAACTTACAAAATTTCCAAAATTTACGCGCGTAATGGGATCATAATCAAGGAACAAACGAAACTAATAATATCAAAAACAGCGGAGCCCGGCCATGAAGATCAGCGTACCCAAGGAAATCAAGAATCACGAATACCGGGTCGGGCTCGTGCCCCATTCGGTTGCGGAACTGACCCACCTCGGACATGAGGTTTTCGTCGAAACCCAGGCGGGTGCGGCGATCGGTTTTTCGGACGCGGACTATGCCGCCGCCGGCGCGACTATTCTGGCGACAGCCGAAGAGACCTTCGATATTGCCGATCTGATCGTCAAGGTGAAGGAACCGCAATTGGCGGAATGCGCGCGCCTGAAACAGACCCAGACCCTGTTCACCTATCTGCATCTCGCCGCCGACAAGCCACAGGCCGAGGCCCTTATGGCGTCTGGCGCCACCTGCATCGCTTACGAAACCGTCACCGAACCGCAAGGCGGCCTGCCGCTATTGCGGCCGATGTCGGAAGTTGCCGGCCGCATTTCGGTCCATGTCGGCGCGACCTACCTGCACAAGGCCTTCGGTGGCCGCGGCGTGCTCCTGGGCGGCGTTCCCGGCGTCGCACCGGCCAAGGTCGTCATCATCGGCGGCGGCGTATCGGGCGTCAATGCGGCCCAGATGGCTATTGGCCTGTCGGCTGACGTCACCCTGTTCGACATCAACCCGCATAAGCTTATCGAAATCGACCACCTGTTCCACGGCCGGGTGAAGACGGCCTATTCGTCGAAGGCCGCCCTGGCCGACGCTATCAAGGAAGCCGACCTGGTTATCGGCGCCGTTCTGATCCCCGGTGCGGCGGCGCCCAAGCTGGTATCGAAGGCGCAACTGAAAACCATGAAGCCCGGCGCCGTGCTCGTCGACATCGCCATCGATCAGGGCGGATGCTTCGAAACATCGCACGCCACGACCCACCAGGATCCGATCTATATTGTCGACGGCATCGTTCACTACTGCGTGGCCAACATGCCGGGCGCCGTGGCACGGACGTCCACCTTGGCGCTCAACAACGCCACCCTGCCCTTCGTGGTCAAGATGGCGCAGATGGGCGTGTCCGCGGCCCTTGCCGCCGACACGCATCTCAAGGCCGGACTGAATGTCGCCAATGGCCAGATTACTTACAAGGCCGTGGCCGACGCCCTCGACCTGCCGTTCGCGGCTTGATCCGCAGACTTGATTTACAGATCAGGCCGCCATCATAGCCGCCGGAGTTGCCCCTTCTCCGGCGGCTAGAGCCTTCGTCGGCTCAGTTGAGCCGCCTCATGGCTCTAATTTTTTGTAATGCCTCATGTTTTCCCGAAAAGTGGGGCCCACTTTTCGGCATGAGGCTCTATGTTATTTATTGATCTCCGTCCACAGGCTCTGGGCACGGGTGGTCGCCTCGGCGACCTGCGCCGGCGTGAGGGTTTTTTCCAACGCGTCCATGTCCGCCGGACGCTCGCCATCCTTGTTATAGCTATAGAGCGCAAACCAGACGAACGCCGTAACGGCGTCCTTTTTGACGCCTATGCCGTCGCGATAATCATGAGCCACGGCCAGTTGCGCAGTCGGCATGTTCATGCGCGCGGCCTTCTCGATCATCTCGAAGCCCTTGACCTCATCCTTTTCACCGCCACGCCCCGTCTGGTACATGTCCCCAAGAGACGCCAAGGCGAACCCATTGTCCTGAGCCGCCGCCAACCGGTACCAGATTTGAGCCTGGGTGTAGCTTTGCGGTACGCCGGTCCCCAGTTCGTAGGCCAGGCCGAGATAGGCCTGAGACTCGGCATATCCCTGATCAGCCGCCTTACGGAACCAGGGCAGGGCCTTGTCCGGGTCGGGCACAATGCCCTGGGCCGACCGTCCGAAGAAATAGATGTGCGCATACTGGTGCTGCGATTCCGCCAGCCCTTGCTCGGCGGCCTTCAGGTGCCAGGCCAGCGCCTGCTGAATGTCCTGATCGACGCCGTCGCCGTGTTCGAACTGGGTGGCGACGAAATATTGTCCGACGGCGTATCCGGCCTCAGCCGATTTCAGAAACCAGGTGTGGGCCTTTGCGCTGTCGTGGTCGCGAATGGTCGCGACGAACCCGCGGCAGAACATGGTGTTCGGGTTGCTGTCATCGGGCTTGGTGGCCGTGTCATTGACCTTGGCCCGGCAGATGTCGATGGCCTGATCGACCGTATCGGCGGCGTGCGCGGCGCCTGCCACTGCCAGGCCCGCCGCGAAAATGCTAAAAACTATGCGCTTCATGTACGCTCCGCTGGATCGATGCCTTCGTTCTAGCATCTTTTTTTCCACTGGCCATGATCCCGTTTCGACAAACTGGCCAATCCGGATGCGCGCGGTTTTCTCTTCGCCCGTCTTTTTTGCCGCCGTGGGCCTATTCCGATCGAATTTTGCATCAAACTGTCATATTCCGGGCTCATAGCGAAGCCTATCAAGCATTCAGGCAAAGCGTTCAGGAGTCTGCCATGTCCCGTTCCTCCCATCATATTGCCCGGTTCATATGCGCGGCGGCTCTGGGGTACATGGCCTCAGTACCAGCGCAGGCACAAGAAGCGAAACCACAGCGCAATATCATCATTTTCGTGGCTGACGGCCTGCGCTACGGCATCGTCAATCCCGAGACCGCGCCTACGCTCGCCACCGTCAAGACGCAAGGGGTCGATTTTCAGAACTCCCATTCGGTCTATCCCACGGTCACCACCGTCAATGCGTCGGTCATCGCCACCGGGCATGGGGTCGGCGATACGGGAGAATGGTCGAATTCTCTCGTCCTGCCTCCGCTCAAGGCCGAACCAGGCAAAGTCCATTTCATGGAAAACGACCTGATCCTGAAAGAAACCAATTCGCTGTACGACGGCAACTATCTCAATGAGATGTCCCTGCTGCAACTGGCGCGCGCCCATGGCTACCAGACTGCCGCCGTCGGTAAAGAAGGCCCCATCCTTATTCAGGATATCACCGCCAGCGACGGGCAAAGCACGATCTTCATCGATGACAGTACCGGCACCCATTACGAAAAAGGCCATGCCGTGCCGCTGGATGCCAGTATCGTCGAGGCCATGAAGACCGCCGGCGTCGAAACGACAGCACCGGATCGCGGCCTCAACCAGTCGGCTGGCGCCTACAATATGCCAGGCGTCCAGGTCGCCAACATCTCTCAGCAGAAATGGTTCGTGAATGTCACGACCAAGGTCCTGCTGCCACGCTTTACTGCGGCTGGAAAGCCGTTCGCCCTGGTCTACTGGTCACGCGATCCGGACGGCACTCAGCACAACACCGGCGACAGCCTGAACGTCCTGTCGCCAGGCATAAACGGCCCGACCTCCCTTTCCGCGGTACGCAACGCCTCGGACAATCTCCAGGCCCTGATCGATACGCTGAAAGCCCTCGGTGTCTACGACAATACCGATATCTTCGTGACCGCCGACCATGGATTTTCGACCATCAGCAAGCAGTCGAAAACCTCCTACGCGGCGCATCAATCCTATCCCGACGACACGGTGAAGGGCTTCCTGCCCGAAGGCTTCCTGGCTATCGACCTGGCGCACGCACTCAACCTGCCCCTGTTCGACAGCTACAACGCGCCTATTACCGTCGCAAAAGGCGAACATCCGCACAACTCCGCCGCCATTGGCGCCGATCCGGCCAATCCGGATATCCTGGCGCTCGGTTCGGGGGGGTCGGAGCTGCTTTATCTTGACCCGGCAAAGGCCAAGGATCTGGCGCCGAAAATCATCGCTACCCTGACGCAGCAAGATTACGTCGCGGCCCTGTTTGTCGATGACGCATTGGGCGAGATTCCGGGCACCCTACCGATGAGCGCCGTCGGTCTCAAGGGCGACGCCCGCACACCGCGACCCGCCATATATGTCAGCTTTGCCGACTATGCCCTGCCGTCCTGCGTCAAGCGCTGGGGCAACCCGGAAGTCTGCTCGGTCATGGTCACCGACAGCAATTTGCAACAGGGACAGGGCAACCATGGCGGCTTCACCCGCGCTAATACCCGCAATTTCATGGCGGCCATCGGCCCCGATTTCAAAGCCGGATTCGCCAACAAGACGCCCGTGTCCAATGCCGACATCACGCCCACCTTGGCGCATATTCTCGGCTTCGACCTGCCGTCAAAAGGCAAGCTGACCGGGCGCGTGATTGGGGAAGCATTGCGCACTGACGAGGCGCCGGCCGCGCCGGAAACCGTCGCGCACGTCACGCGCTCAAGACCCGCCGCCAATGGCTTTGTCACGGTACTGGAAAGCCAGAGTGTCGGCGACGAAGTGTATCTGGATGCCGCCGGGAACCCGGGCCGCGTTGTGGGCCTGAAAACGCAGAAGTAGGTTTCGTCTGTCAGGTCTCATAGTTCCCGCGTCAGTTTTTTCTTGGCGAATTCCAAAACCTGCAACATAGTCCGTGCTCTGAAAAAGACACTACAGGCAGGAAGCGGAACATGGCCCGGACTATCCGGATACGTCGGATCGACGTCGATGAACTGGAAATCGTTCGCGAACTGGCACTGGTCATCTGGCCGAAATGTTACCGTAACATCATCGGCCCGGACCGCGTCGACGCGATGCTGGCGGTACTGTACGCAACCGACAACCTCGAACGCGAAATGGTTCAGGACGGCCACATCTTCTGGGTCGTTCGTGTCGACCGGACCGACGTTGGTTACGCCTCGGCGTACCGCGACGGTGGACGTTTGTGGCTTAAGAAGCTCTATGTCCGCGACGAGTTTCGTGGTCTCGGCCTCGGCAAGGCGCTGATGGAAACGGCGCTTGCGCACTTCGCAAGCGAGGAGGCGATCAATGCGCCGGACACAGCGACCGAATTGGCGCTTTATGTCAATAAGGACAATGAGCCAGCGATCAGTTACTATCTACGCTCCGGTTTCAAAGTCGAAGCCGAGGTCCCGGTGCAAATGGGCCCCTATGTCTTCACCGACTATGTGATGCAACGCGCACTGTAATTATTAACAAAAGATTAACAACCGACACCTCCAGTACGTGAGTCGGCACGCACCTATATTTACCCATTGTCAACTATACTCGCATGGCGAGAAAATAAGCCCTGTAACAAGCCCGTTACCGTATATTTATCAACTTAACCGCGCAGATATTCTGTGTTAAGGTCCAACCGTCGCAATTCGACTGGGACGGTTACATGGCCGCCCTAATTCCGCAAAAATTCCGGAGCTTATTAGACCGATCTGAGGACGCGTCACACACCGACTACATGGAGTACCGCCATGACACTCACGCCCCAAACCCGCCCCATCGCCGCATCTGAGCTGGATATCGTGCACGAGTTGGCTATGCAGATCTGGCCCAAGGTTTACCGCAGCAGCATCGCCCCGGATCAGCTTGAAATACTGGCGGGTCAGATGTTCGACCGCGATCGGCTTGAGGACGACATCATGGATCGTGGCCATGTCTATTTCGTCATGCGTGTCGGTCGTGTCGATGTCGGCTTCTGCTGCGCCCACCTTGAAGGCACACGCATATGGGTGACCAAGCTGGCCGTTCTGCCCGATTTCCGGGGTTTCGGGCTGGGTAAGGCGCTGGTTCTGGCGGCGCAGGACTATTTCGCGCCCGCCGATGACCTTGTTATCTGCGTCCACAAAACTCACGAAAGCGCCGTCAATTTTTGCCTGCGCAGCGGCTTCAAGATCGCCCGTGAAATTCCGTCGGATTTCGGCGGTCTGACTGACTATGTCATGCAGAAGAGCTTGCATCAGGCTCAAATGGCCGCCGCCTGATCAACGCATAAGCTGCGCGATATCGGGACCGCCGAGCCAGGTCTGCCAAACCCACACAAGCGTGGCATGCAGAAAAACAGACGGCCACAGCGAGCTCGTGCGATAACGCATGCTCGCGCATGCCAAACCGAGCAGGCCGGCGCAGATCAGGAAAGCCGGTTGCAGGAATAGTCTGGCGTTAGGCAGCAGGAATGTCGCTTCGACGACGTGCCAGAGCATGAACACGACCACCGCCGCCCCAATCCATATGACCGGGCGGCGTGTATCGTTGCGATCAGGCACCAGAGCGCCCCGAAAAACCAGCTCTTCGCTGAACGCCGGGATGCACAGAACACTGACCAACCGTAGCAGCCAGCCGTCCGTATGCGGTTGCCAGTGAATGAGGGCGCCCGCCAGTCCCAACCCGGCAATGACAGCGGCTGCCGCCAGTGAAACGACCAGACATTCCAACCATCCGCGCCGGTCTGGCCAGGTCGTGAGCGCACGTAAGATACGATGGATCATGCCCCAGTCTGACGCGCTTTTCGGTGCCGCGCCAGGGCGAATGCGGCCAGCCACAACATCAGCAAAGTTCCGATACTATCCAGAACGACCTTACCGTACAGATCGACGGCCGAGGCGCCGATGAACGATGCGAACAGGAAGATAAAATTGCTCAATACGGCGCCGTAGACCATGGCGATGCTGTGCCACAGGCTCCAGCGGGCCGACGCCATCCAGCGCGGCACGAAGACGGACAGGGCCAGGATCAGGGCGATACCGCCGGTCAGCGGCAAGGCCACCGGGACCTCAGGTCCGACGCCGAACGCCAGGATTTCCAAGGCAAAAACGCCCCCTATAGCCACGACGCTCATGATTGCCAAGGCAACGGGATGAGGGGGAGGCACGGGCTTGGCCGGTGTGGCAACCAAGCGGCGCAAGGGGCCAAGAGCCGCCAGGATCAATCCGACAATGAGGGCGACGGATATGACCGCGTAACTCAGCGGCAAACTATAGGGCGCCAGATGCTGGATATTGACGCGGAAGGCCACGTTCCAGCCGAACCACGCGGCATAACAGGCGGGGATGAACAGGACCATCAGGATACCGATGCCCCAGGCATTGAGCCACCCCTGCGACTTGCGTGACGGGAAGAGGATTTCGCACAGGGCAATCGGCGCACAAACGACGAAGATGACCTCATACATCACAGCCCACACCAGATAGACCGTATTCACGCCGAACAGGCGGCCGTAGTTGGCATGGTTCATCTGAATGGCCAACGGGGCGAGGGACGTCTGCTGGATCAACAATTCTTCGGCTAGCGACAGCGCCGTCGCCAGCAGGACCAGGTTCAGCCAGCCGAGCCGATATTTTCGCACGAAGAAGCGTATCAAAACCGTGCCACTGCCCCAGATCAGTACCTCGATGGGAAAGACAAACAGCGAACTTATGCGCGTCGCGCCAGGCAGCACTTCGGCGATCAAGGGCGCCATGAGCATCAGGATTATAGCGGGCAAGGCCTTATAAATCCACGATTTTTTATCGCTTGTTTGTGACATGAAGACTTTCCTTCTGAAATATCTTATATATAATTATCTTATGTCTAAGATAAATTCAAGCGCGTCGGCCTTGGGCCGCGAATTGGCGACCGCCGTCATCACGTTTCATGAAACCGTGGCGCGCACCTTGGGAATGAGCGCCGCCGAAAGCCGCTGCTTGGGCGTATTGCGGGGCATGACGGTGGCAACGCCCGGCCAGTTGGCGCAGGCAACAGGCCTGACGACCGGCGCAATTACCGGTATTGTCGATCGGCTGGAAAAGGCGGGATACGCCGCGCGAATGCCCAATCCGGATGATCGCCGCAGCCTTCTGGTCCATATCCGTCAGACGGAACAGATCGATGCCCAGCTTGGGCCGATCTACGGATCGCTGAGTCTTGCCATGACGAAAATGGCCGAGGGATATACGCCGGCCGAGCTTGAGGTCATCGGACGCTATCTGGGCGACACCATCTCGGTTCTGAAACGTGAAACCGCCAAACTTAAGGCGTCACGGACCTAACGGTTTTCCAGCAAAACCTAGGACGCGGACGCCAGCTTGTTCTGATGCGGTGTGACGGCGAACGTCTTGGCCAGGCCTTGCGCCTTGCTGACGTCAAACGGGGACATGTCCTTTTTTATCGCTTTCGCCGCCGCCGCCGCATCATCGTCCTTTTGCGCCGCCGCCAGCAGATACCATTTCAGCGCCGTCACCCGATCCTGGCGCACGCCCATGGCATATTCGTACATGGTGCCCAGCTTGTACTGGCCGTAGGCATCGCCTTCCGCCGCTGCGCGGCTCAACAAAGGCAACGCCTGGGCAAAGTCGATATCCACCCCAACGCCATTGAGATAGACAAGGCCCAGCGTCGCCACGCCGTCGGCACTCTGTTCCGATTGCTGCTTAAGTATGTCCAGACCGGCGGGGATGTCCTGCTTGGTGCCGCGCCCGGATAGATACAGGATGGCGACCTGCGTCAGGGCGCTTTCGGCGCCCGCATCGGCGGCTCGCTTGTACCATTTGAAGCCTTCGGCCTCGTTTTTTTCCACGCCCTCGCCGTTGAGATAGAGATAGGCGATGTTTTCCTGCGCATCAGTCAGGCCTTGATCGGCGGCCTTGCGGTACCATTCCACGCCCTTGGCGTCGTCCTTTTCCACGCCTTGGCCATGACGATACAGATAGCCCAGTTGATTCTGCGCCCAACTATTGCCCTGCTGCGCCGACTTCTGCTCCCATTCGAAGCCCACCTTGTCGTCCTTGGTAACACCGTCACCATTGAGGTAGGACTGACCGACATAGTGTTGCGACCACGAATCGCCGCGTTCGGCGCCCTTCATGAACAATGGGAAAGCCTTGGCGTAATCCACCTCAACACCATCGCCCTCATAATGGATCAGGCCGAGATAATAGTTGGCATCGTCATGACCGGCGGCCGCCGCCTTTTCAAACCAGGTCCTTGCCTTGGCGTAATCACGCGCGACCGGCGCGCCGTAGAAATAGACGTAACCCAGATTGTACATGGCGGTGGCATTGCCGTGCGCCGCCGCCTTTTCGTACCAATCGACCGCCTTGGCGCCATCGACCGCGACACCCTGGCCCGTCTGATACATGTAGCCCAAGCTATTTTCAGCCGTGGCATTGCCGCGCTTCGCGGCATTGAGCAGATAGGTCTGCGCCTGCTTTCCGTCCGCCTTAACGCCCACACCGTCCATCAGCATATTGCCGACCCGCACCTGGGCGGCGACATCGCCACCATCGGCGGCCTTGCGATAGAGGGCATAGGCTTTTGACGGGTCCGGCGTGACGCCCTTGCCCCCTTCTTCATATATAAGGGCCAGGTTGTATTGCGCGTCGCCGTTACCCTGATCGGCGGCCAGGCGATACCACTTCATCGCTTCAAGCAGATCAGCCTCCACGCCTGAGCCGTTATGATAGATCAGGCCAACCCTGTTCTGGGCGATGGCATCGCCCTGCTCCGCACCGCGTTTCAGCCATATCAAGGCCTGCGCCGCATCCTGCTTGACGCCCAGGCCGCCGGCATACATCAGACCGAGATTACGCTGGGCCTCGGCAAAGCCTTGTAAGGCGGCCCGGCGATACCACAGGAAAGCTTCGGCCTGATCTTCCTTGACGCCGTAACCACTGAAATAGGCATCGCCCAAGGCATTGCGCGCCTCGGCAAAGCCATGGTCTGCAGCCTTGCGTACCCAATCGACGCCCTTTGCCTGATCGACGGCAACGTCGCGCCCATCCATGGCGGCCTTGCCCAGCCAGTACATAGCATAGGGCTCGCCCATCGCCGCGGCCGTTTCATATTCGGCCCGCGCTCGCTTCATGTCCTTCTGGCCCGTCAGGCCGTATTCATAAACGATGGCCATGTCGGTGTGCGCCGGCGCGAACCCGGCACCGGCCGCCTGCTGATACAGGATCATGGCGCGCGCCGCATCGGCCGTGACGCCGGAGCCGTCCATATAGAGCCGCGCCATGCCGCTCAAGGCATAGGGACTGCCGTTTAAGCTATGGGCCTTCTTGTACAGGGCCATAGCCTTGGTGTAATCGCGCGGCACCGCTTTGCCGTCACGATAGGCGTCGCCGAGATTCAAGTAACCATCGCTATAGCCGATGTCTGCGGCCTGCTGATTCAGGGCGATAAATTTCGCGTGGTCGACCGGTACGCCCAGACCGGCATAGTAGAGACCGGCCAGGTCCGTCATCGCTTCCGGATCACCGGCGGCCACGCCCTTTTCGAATATGGTCCGGGCCCGATCTAGATCGATTTCGACGCCAATCCCGTCGCGATAGGCCAGCCCCAGGGCATCGGCCGCGACGTTATCACCACCATCGGCCAGGGTCTGAAGCTCTTTTAGCGGGCGGGCACGGTAGGCCTGCATTTCCGTATAGGTTGGCGCTTTATGAGCGGCCGGCGTGGCATATGCCGAGGCGGCGATCAGGGCGATCGCACACGTCAGACTTAAAACTTGAACCCTCATACGCCCCTCATTACCGATCCTGAGTGAGCATAACCGACACCGTAGCGCTTGTCCTCACGCTTTTACGCCCATTTCTCCCCAGACAGACCCCTTTTGTCCCTCTTTAAAATGGTTTATGAACACTTACATGTGTAGAGCGTAGGGGGCGCGTTCGGCTGCCTCCCCGCATGGCATGGGCATCAAAGGGAGCTCCCCAACATGAAATTCACCCGCGTTATCGGTTTTATCGCCGTCCTCGGCGCCGCGCTGAGCCTGGCCGCCTGCGGGGTCAACAACATTCCGACCAAGCAGGAACAGGCCAAGAATGCCTGGGCCCAGGTTCAGAACGCGTATCAAAGCCGCACCGATCTCACCGGGCAACTGGTGAGCGTCGTCAAAGGCGCCGCTTCGCACGAAAACAGCACCCTGACCGCTGTTGTCGAAGCCCGCGCCAAGGCGACCTCGGTCAATGTCGACGCTTCGACGATCAATGACCCGGCCAAGTTCAAGCAGTTCCAGCAGGCCCAGGACGGCATGTCCTCGGCCCTGGGTCGCCTGATGGTCATTCAGGAAGCCTATCCGAATCTGAAGGCCAATGAAAACTTCCTGACCCTGCAAAGCCAGATCGAAGGGCTCAATAACCGCATCGTCATCGCACGCCGCGATTACAACAATGCGGCGACCGACTATAACCTCAGCCTGCGCACCTTCCCGAGCGTGATCTGGGCCAAGACCATGTACAGCGGCAGCAAGCCGATGGAACTGTTCACCGCCGCTCCGGGCAGCGACAAGGCGCCGGACATCAGCTTCGACACGCCCAAGCCCGCGACCGCTGCCCCCGCGCCGGCCTCGAACTAAGCCAGACAACGGCAAAGGCCACCCAGAATGAACCGCGTTTTCAAACCCTTCTGGGTGGCTTTGGCTGTGCTTATGGCCAGCCTGTGGGTCAGTTCGGCCTTCGCCGACCCGACCTTTCCTGACCTGAACAATCGCCGCATCGTCGATGACGCCAATCTGTTGTCGGAAGCGACCAAGGCGGATCTGACGGCGAAGCTGAAAGGCCTGGAGGACGCCACTACCGATCAGGTGGTTATCGTCACCGTGCCGGACCTTCAGGGCTATGAGATCTCCGACTACGGCTATCAGCTGGGCCGTCACTGGGCCATCGGCCAATCCGGCAAGGTTCAGGCCAGCAATGGCCAGACCTATAAGGACAACGGCATTCTGCTGATTGTCGCGCCGAACGAACGCAAGGTCCGGATCGAGGTGGGCTACGGCTTGGAACCGGTCATGACCGACGCCCTGTCGTCAATCATCATTCAACGGGCCATCCTGCCGCAATTCAAGACGGGAAACTACGAAGCCGGTATCGTTGCCGGTACGGACCAGATCATCGCCCAGTTGTCGCAGGATCGCGGCGTCGCCATCCAGAAGGCGCAGGCGGCACAGAGCGAGGTCAAAAAAGAGATCAAGGGCTTCCCCCTGCCCGTCATTATCTTCATCATTATCCTGATTGTCATGTTCTCGCGCGGCTGGCTGCCCTGGTTCCTGCTCGGCAGCCTCCTGGGCGGTGGTGGTCGCGGCGGCGGTGACTGGGGCGGTGGTGGTGGCTGGTCCGGCGGCGGTGGCGGTGGCGGTTTCAGTGGTGGCGGCGGCAGCTTCGGCGGCGGCGGCTCATCAGGAGGATGGTAGGCATGGGCACTTTGAAAATCGATCATGCGCGCATCAATGCGGCCATCGCGCGTGCTGAAGAAACCACCTCCGGCGAAATCACCTGCGTGATCAAAGCGAAATCGCTCGACTATGCCGAAACGCCTCTCGCCTGGGGTTTCGGTATCGCACTCGTGACCCCATTCATTTTGGCCCTGTTCGGCATAAATATCGAAGACACGATTTCCGCGCACCTGCCCTCGGCCATAGCCGGGTGGGAAGCGTCCCATGCCGGGTTGGCCGACTATAATCACCTCCAGGCCCTGGCCATCTACAGCCTGATCCAGGTCGCCATCTTCCTGATCGTCTATGCCATCATCCGGTTTTCGCCGCTAAAGCTGCTGCTTACGCCCAAGGCGACCAAGCACCGGCGCGCCCATGAAAAGGCGAAGGAGCAGTTCTATGCGCGCGGCCTCCATCTCACCACCGGCCAGACCGGCGTGATGATCTTCTGTGCGCTTGAAGAACATTTCGTAGAGGTCATCGCCGACCAAGGTATATACAGCAAGGTCGATCCGTCCGTCTGGAACGAAACCATCGACGTGCTGCTGAAACATATCCAGTCAGGCGATCTGACCACGGCCTTCGAAGCCGCCGTGGAAAAATGCGGCGCTGCCCTGTCCGCTCATTTTCCGCCGGATGAAAACAATCCCAACGAACTGCCGGACGTATTGATCGAGATTTAAAGCGCGAGGCGATCGAGCAGGCAGAGTCCCTGAACCTCATTTTGCGCGTTTTAACACTGGTGTTGCCGGCCAAAGGCGGTTAAAGACGCCGCCCCTCCCCGGAAAGCAGTCTTATGTCTCTCTATTGCGGTATCGATTTCGGTACGTCCAACTCCGCCGTATGCGTCGGCGATGGCGCGGATTTGCGCCTAGTGCCCATCGAAGGCGACGCCGTGACCCTGCCGTCGGCGGTATTCTTCAACTTCGAGACCGAAACCGTAAGCATTGGCCGCGAAGCCATCGCGCAATATCTCGACGGCTATGAGGGCCGGTTGATGCGCGCTCTGAAATCGATCCTGGGGTCGTCACTGATCAAGGAGACGACGCAGATTGGATCGGGGCGCAAGGACTTCCGCGCCATTATCGGCCTCTATATCGCCGAGCTGAAGCGCCGGGCCGACGCCTTTGCCGGCAGCCCGATCACCGAGGTCGTGTTGGGTCGCCCGGTGCACTTCGTCGATGGCGACCCGGATGCCGATGCCCGTGCCGAAGCCGAGTTGCGCGGCATCGCGCAGGCGCAAGGATTTAAGACCATATCGTTCGAGTTCGAGCCCCTGGCGGCGGCGCGCGACTATGCCGAAGGTCTGAACCGGGAGGATATCGTTCTGGTCGTCGATATCGGCGGCGGCACGTCGGATTTTTCCGTGCTGCGCCTGGGGCCTGGGACGCGCGAGATCCTTGCCAATGCCGGCGTTCATATCGGCGGGACCGATTTCGATACCCGCCTGAGCCTCGATACCGCCATGCGCGACCTGGGTTTCCGCGGCAAGTACAAGACCGGCCTGGAATTTCCGACTCAGCCCTATTTCCAGTTGGCGACCTGGCACCTGATCAATTTTCTCTATACCCAAAAATCCATGACCTCCCTGCGCCAGATTCATTATCTGTCAGGCGAGCGCGAAAAGACAGGCCGTCTTCTGGAGGTCATCGAAAAGCAGGCCGGTCACGACATCGCTAACCGCATCGAAAAGGCCAAGATTGCCTTGTCGGATGCATCAACTACCATTGCTGACTTCACCGCCATCGATCCTGACTGGCGGCTTGAGATCAGCCGCGACACCTTGACGGCCAGCGTTGAAAAGGACGTGTCGAAGGTGGTCGCTGTGGCGCTGGAAACCGTGACGACGCGCGCCGGTCTGGAGGCTGACGCGGTGCAGACCCTGTTCATGACCGGCGGGTCGACCGCCCTGCCCGGCTTCGAAGCCGCCATGCAAGCCGCCTTTCCCAAGGCACGCATGACCTATGGCGACCGCTTCTCGTCGGTAGCCAGTGGCCTGGGGCTGGCGGCGCGCGAACGACATAGCTCGACCTAGGCCATCGCGGCGGGCAAGACGATTGACGGTCGCGAAGCGCTGCCACACATAGACGATATGGATTTAAGCACAAACGATTTTCGTATCGGGTTTGGCGCCCAGTCGGCCTTTTTCGCCGCCTGGCTCAGAAAGAACGGATTCGGCAAGACCGCCCGCCGGCGGTTTCTCGCCTATACCGGGATCGTCACCCTGCTGATGGTGTTTGGCATCGGGGCCAATGTACCCGGCCTTCAGTCAATTACTTATACCGTCGTATTTGTATACATTCTCCTGTTTATCGTCAGCCTGATCATCGGCGCCCTGTTCGCCGCCATCATGATCTTCCTGATAGGGCCGATCGTTGTGTGGGTGTGGATGGCCGTCAGCTATCTGATCGGGCCGTGGCCGAAACGCACGCAGCGTCTGCGCCTGACGGACACCCGCGTCATCAAGCAGGTCGGCGAAAGCGAATACAGTCTGACCTGGAAAGAGGTGTTCGACCTGGTTGAAACGCGCAAGACGCTGCTGATCTTTACCCAGCGGAACTGCGCCCTGATTGTACCGAAACTGGCCTTCGATACGCCCGAAGCGAGTCAGGCCTTCGTGGCCTACGCCAAGGCGCGTTGGATGGACGCCAAAAGCGTCTTCTGACGAAAAACTTGAAAATCCGCCTTGCATCGCCACATGTGTTACTGTATCAGCACGATAACACACTACTACGGTAGAACAGATGGCGATCGACGGCAAAATCAGCAAGCAGGATTCCGACGCCCTGGCACAAGCCCTGCTGGGCCTGGAAACGATCGAGGAGGTCAAGGCCTTTCTCGACGACCTGTGCACCCCGTCGGAACTGCGCGCCTTTGCCGAACGGTTCAAGGTCGCGCGGTTGCTCGACGATGGCCAGTTGTCTTACCGCGACATTTCCGAACGCACCGGCGCTTCGACCACCACCGTCACCCGCGTCGCGCGTTTCCTGCGGGAAATGCCGCATCAAGGCTACCGGCTGGTGCTGGACAGATTGAAAGACAAGACATGACCGACCCCCGCCTTCGCATCGCCGTTCAAAAATCCGGCCGTCTGGCCGACCGCTCGCTCGAACTGATCGGCGGCGCGGGCCTGCGCGTCATGAAGGGCGCCAACGAATTGCTGTACCGGATCGAGAACCAGCCGATCGACCTGCTACGCGTGCGTGACGACGACATCCCGACCTTCGTCGCCGACGGCGTGGCCGAGTTGGGCATTGTCGGCTACAACGTTCTGGCTGAACACTTCCCGGATCGCGATCTGGAAGAGATGATCGTGATGCGCCTAGGCTTCGGGTCATGCACGCTGAAGATCGCCGTCCCCAACGAAGCGACCTATGACGGTCCGGCCTGGCTGAACGGTAAGCGGATCGCCACCTCCTACCCCAACATCCTTGGCAAGTGGCTGAAAGACAACGGCGTCCAGGCGGAAATCGTGGAAATGCGCGGCGCGGTCGAAGTCGCTCCCCGCATGAAGATCGCCCAGGCCATCTGCGACCTGGTGTCGACCGGCGCCACGCTTGAAGCCAATGGCATGAAGGCGACTGATCTGGTGCTGAAATCCGAAGCCGTGCTGATCAAGGCGCCGCATGCCCCGCCGGCCGAACTGGCCCACACCTATGACATGCTGCTGCGCCGTTTCGACGGGGTGACTGCCTCCACCGGCGCCAAATACGTCATGCTGAACGCGCCGCGCGTACACCTCGACGAAATCATCCAGATGATCCCCGGCGCCGATGCGCCGACCATCATGCAACTGGCTGGACGCGAAGATGTGGTGGCCGTCCATGCGGTCTGTCAGGAAAACGTCTTCTGGGACACGCTGGACAAACTCAAGGCGGCGGGCGCTTCGGCGATCCTGGTCCTGCCTATTGAAAAAATGATGAAATAAAGGACGCCCTGACGGGCAACTGTGCGTACATGAAAACCTTTGTCTGGAAAGAGTTGAGCGCGGCGGACCGCAAGCGCGCCCTGGCCCGGCCGGAAAACCGGCGCGACGCCCGCGTGATTGATACCGTCAAGGCGATCTTCGACGACGTGGCGGCACGCGGCTTTGCCGCCGTCTCAGATTGGGCCGTCAAGCTGGACGGTCACGCGCCGATCGAAATCGCGCTCGGTACCAAAACCGTAGACGCGGCCCGCGCGCAATTGAGCGCCGAAGACCTGGCCGCCATGGAACTGGCGGTTGAAAATGTCCGTGCCTTTCAACAGGCCGAACTGCCCCAGGCCGGACCGCAGATCGCGCCCAAGCCCGGCCTCAGCCTGCAACGGGTTTACCGTCCGATCACCACGGCGGGCCTATATGTGCCCGGCGGCACGGCCCCCCTGTTTTCGACCCTTATCATGACCGCCGTGCCTGCCTTGGTCGCCGGTGTGCCCAACCGCATCTGTGTCACCCCCCCGGCAAAGGACGGGTCACTGCACCCGATGATGATCGCGGCCGGTGGCGCGTCAGGGCTTGGCTCGATCTGGCGTGTCGGCGGGGCACATGCCATCGCCGCCTTAACCTTCGGGGTACTCGGTGACTATCCGGCCGCCGACAAGCTGTACGGCCCCGGCAATGCCTATGTCGCCGAGGCCAAGCGCTACGCCACCGAACTGTCGGGCGGGCCGGCCATCGACATGCCCGCCGGGCCATCTGAGCTGCTGGTCATCGCCGACGACACCGCCAATGCCAAGCTGGTCGCCGCCGACCTGCTCAGCCAGGCCGAGCACGACAAGGACGCTCAGGTCATCCTGGTTGCCCTGTCCGCCGCCATCGCCCAGCAGATCGCCACCGAGGTGGCCGCCCAGGTCGAACGTCTGCCGCGCGCGGCCATCGCCAAGGCGTCGTTGGAAGAGGCGCGCCTGTTTATCGTCCCCTCACTGGAAGAGGCCGCCGAGGTGTCGAACCTCTACGGTCCGGAACACCTGGCCATCCAGGTTGCCGACGTCGATGCCGTCATCCCGTTGTTGACCGCCGCCGGCACCATATTCGCCGGAACCTACGCCGCCGAAACCTTCGGCGACTATGCGGCGGGCCCCAGCCACGTCCTGCCAACCGACGGCGCCGCCCGCGCCTGGGATGGCATCACCGTCCGTTCCTTCCTCACCAGCTTCGTCGTCCAGCGCGCCACCCGCGAAGGCGCCGCCGCCATCGCTCCGGCCGCCGCCCGGCTGGCGCGGCTCGAAGGCCTTGAAGCCCACGCCCTGGCGGCCGATTTCCGATTGGAAGTTTAAGATGTTCAACTCACCCTTTTCGTCGCTGAATGCTTCGGGCGCGGGACTGGAATCCCTGCCGCCGTCGCTGGAACCGCTGCGGGAACGCATGGCGGATTTCTACGGCGTAGAGCCCCATCAGTTGATGGTGACCCGCGGCGCATCGCACGCCATGGAAATCCTCATGCGTCGCCTGCGCGTGCACGGCCACGAATTTTTGTGGGCCAATGGCGACCACTATCTGGAAGACCTGTGTTCGGTCTATAACCTGTCCATCCGCAAGCCCCCTGAAACCGGCCCCCTGACCAAGGGCGGCGGGTTCTATCTGGTGCACAACCCGCGCCAGACGGATGGCAAGGCCTGGGATGTCCAGGCGGCGCGCAGCCTGGCGGTCGATCTGTTTCCGACCCTTCTTGTTATCGACGAAAGCTATTTCGACGCCTGCACCGCGCAAAGCCTGGTCGAACTGGCGGTCAATGAACCCAATGTCGTTGTGCTGAAAAGCCTGTCCTATCTGTTCGGGATGGCCGGCGCGCGCGTAGGCGCCCTGATTTCCAATACCAAGACCTTGCAAGGACTGCTGAAATTCTGCGAGCCGCATCCGCTGCCGACCCCTAGCGTCCGTGCCGCCGAGGCCGCCCTGTCGCCGTCGCGCGCGCTCAGCGTCCAGTCGCGGGTTGATCTCATCCGCACCGAGCAGGCACGTCTGCGCGAGGCGCTCAGCCGGTCGAGACATCTCGACAGCTTCGATCTCAATGACGGGCCGTTCATGCTGTTGCGGCCAAAGGCCATGCTGCCAACCCAGACGGCGTTGAAACGGCTTGGGCTGTCCCCACAGGTCACGCCAACCGGGCTTTTGATCGCGCTCGGCGACATTGCCACCAACAACCGTATCCTGCGCGCGCTCGATGTCGCGCCCGCCGACAAGGCGCCGCGCGTCGGGGAAATCCTGCGCGACACCAAGGAAACGCGGATATCGGCGCTGGTCAATCTCGACCAGCCAAAGCCGGTCAAGGTCAATACCGGCATCGGTTTCTTCGACCATATGCTGGATCAGGTCGCGACGCACGGCGGCTTCTCGCTGCAATTGGCGTGTGAAGGCGATCTCGAAATCGATGGCCACCACACGGTCGAGGACTGCATGCTGGCCTTCGGTCAGGCGTTGAAAATCGCACTCGGCGACCGCGTTGGCATGGCGCGTTTCGGCTTCGTCCTGCCCATGGATGAAACCGAGGCCAAGGTCAGCGTCGATCTTGGCGGACGGCCCTTCTGCGTCTTCAAGGGCGAGTTCCAGTCCACGCACATCGGCGATTACCAGACCGAGATGACGGCGCACGCCTTCCGGTCGCTATCGGAAACCTTGGGCGCGTCGATCCATGTCGAGGTGACGGGTGGCAATGATCACCACAAGACGGAAGCCTGCTTCAAGGCCCTGGGCCGCGCCCTGCGTCAGGCGACGCGCATCGAAGGCGACGCCCTGCCGTCGACCAAGGGTATGCTGGCATGATCACCGTCATTGAAATCGGCTGCGCCAATACCGCGTCGGTCCTTTTCGCCCTGGAACGCCTGGGCGCGGATGCCCGCCTGTCGTCCGATCCGGCCGAAATCGCCGCGGCGTCGAAGGTGGTGCTGCCTGGCGTCGGGGCGGCGGGTTTCGCGATGTCGCGCATCCGCGAGCTGGATCTTTACGATGCCATTCGCGGCCTCACTGTGCCGCTTCTCGGCGTTTGCCTTGGCCAGCAACTCCTCTTCGAAGGGTCACAGGAAGGCGATGTCGAATGCCTGGGTTTGATCCCCGGACAGGTGACGCGCATGGAGGCCAGTCATGATCTGGTCGTGCCACACATGGGCTGGAACCAGCTTGAAGCAATCCGGGACGATGCCCTGACGGAGGGCGTGCGCGCCGGCGATTTCGCCTATTTCGTCCATAGCTTCGCCTGCCCGGTCAACGACTTCACCCTGGCGACCACCACCTATGGCCAGCCGTTCGCCGCCATGGTGCGCAAGGATAATGTCTGGGGCTGCCAGTTCCACCCGGAACGGTCGTCCATCGTCGGTGCCGACATATTGAAAAATTTCGTCACCCTGTAAATTTAGGCTTCCCCTTCGGGAGGTGAATTCGAGACTGCTATGATTTTGTACCCCGCCATCGACCTGATCAACGGCGAATGCGTCCGCCTCGCCCAGGGGCGTTTCGACGCCGTGACCAAATACGACTCCGATCCGTTCAAGCGGCTGGCCCTGTTCAATGAAGAATTCGCCCAATGGGTCCACATTGTCGATCTGGACGGCGCGAAGGCGGGGTCACCGCAGCAACATGAACTGATTGGGCGGCTGGCCCAGGCCTCGCGCGCCAAGATCCAGACCGGCGGCGGTGTACGCACACGCGCCCACGTCCAAACCCTGCTCGACGAAGGCGTATCGGCGGTGGTCGTCGGCTCTGCGGCGGTCAAGAACCCGGAAGAGGTGCGCGGCTGGCTTCGCGATTTCGGCAAGGACCGCATTACCCTGGCCATCGACGTCTTGCCGACCCCGGACGGCGATTTCGACGCCGCCCTGCATGGCTGGGTCGAAGGATCCGGTATTTCCCTATGGGATGTGCTGGACTATTACCCGTTCGGCACGGCGCAGCGCATATTGGTGACCGATGTATCGCGCGACGGCATGTTGATGGGTCCGAATATGGACCTGATGCGCGCCCTGAGGCAGAAACGGCCAGACCTCGAAATTCAAGCCTCCGGCGGCGTGCGTTCGGTGGAAGATCTCTATGACCTGAAGGCGCTGGGCGTGCACGGCGCCATTGTCGGCAAGGCCATCTATGAGGGCTTGATCGATCTGAAGGCGGCGCTCAATGTCGGATAATAACAGCCTCCTGGAAAGCTCCCCTTATGCTGGCTAGACGCATCATTCCCTGTCTCGACGTCAAGGACGGCAAGGTCGTCAAGGGCGTGCAATTCGTCGGCCATGAAGTCCTCGGCGATGCCGTCGATATGGCCCTGCGCTATCGCGATGAAGGCGCCGACGAACTGGTGCTATACGACATCACCGCATCGTCGGAAGGCCGCACCGTCGATTACAACTGGGTCAGTGAAATCGCCCGCGCGCTCGATATTCCGTTCTGCGTCGCCGGCGGGATCCGGTCGGCCGAACAGGCGGTGAAATGCCTGAATAGCGGCGCTGACAAGGTGTCGATCAATTCGCCGGCGCTGGAACGGCCAGACCTGATCAATGAACTGGCCGAAATGGCCGGGTCGCAATGCGTCGTCGTCGGCATCGACAGCCGCGAAATGGACGGCGACTACTATGTTCACCAGTATTCCGGCGATCCGGACAAGATCCGTCAGGCCGGACGCCGGACGCTGGACTGGGTGGTCGAAGCACGCAATCGCGGCGCCGGTGAGATCGTGCTCAACTGCATGAACCAGGACGGGGTGCGCAAGGGCTACGACCTTCACCAGCTTCGATTGGTACGCGATCTGCTTGATATTCCGCTGGTCGCCTCCGGCGGCGCCGGGGCGCCCGAGCATTTCACGGAGGTGTTTACCGAAGCCGATGTGTCCGGTGCGCTGGCCGCTAGCGTTTTTCACAAGAAAATCATTGCTATCCCCGACCTGAAGCGTGATCTTCAGCGGGCGGGTATCGCTGTCAGAATTTAGGCCTGCCAGATTTAGGGCCATTAGACCTTAGCATTGTAAAAAACCGCCGCCATCATCGCCGCCTTGGCCTTCCGTGGAAGTGTAGAGCGGCACTCAAGTCCACAATGAGATGTAAATGCCCGAAGACCACAAATTGCCCAACGCCTTGACCGTCAAGGACATCGACCAGATCGATTTCGCGAAGGACAATGGCCTGGTCCCGGCTATCGTCCAACATGCAGACACCCTGCAGGTGCTAATGCTAGGCTATATGAACGCGGACGCTCTCAAGGCCACCTTACAGGGTGGATTGGTGACCTTCTGGTCGCGGTCGAAGAACCGCCTCTGGCGAAAGGGCGAGACCTCCGGCGACACGCTGGAGTTGGTCAGCGTAACCACCGACTGTGACGAAGATGCGCTGCTTGTCATGGCACGCCCGAACGGACCGACGTGCCATACCAAGACGACGTCATGCTTTGGCATGGAAACGGCGCCGGGCATCGGTTTCCTGGGCCAGCTGGCCGGTGTGGTGCGTGACCGCGCCAAGGAGTCGCCGGCGGACAGCTATACGGCCCGCCTGATGCACAAGGGCATCGCCAAGATCGCTCAGAAGGTCGGCGAAGAGGGACTGGAAACCGCTTTGGCCGGTCGCGCCGGCGATCTCGATGAACTGCATAACGAAGCTGCCGACCTGTTGTACCATCTGGAAGTCCTGCTGATGGCGCGCGACACCCGGCTTGAAAACGTGCTGGACATCCTGCGCGAACGGCATAAAGGCTGATTTACAGATCACGCATTTTGTGATCAGCTAGACCGCATATATTTCGGGATGTTTAGGCCGTGGCTAAAAACAAATTCCTTGTCGGCGCCAATGCCTTGTTTTCACCTCACGGCCGGATCAACCGTCTTCAATTTTCCCTCAATTTCTGGGTCTGCCAGGTCCTGACCTTTTTGCTGTTGCTCGGCGTCGTAATGCTGGCCGATGTTTTGAGTGACGATCTCATGGCCCATATTGACGGTCCGGTCACCTGGCTGACCATGGTGCTGATCGTCCTCATCTATTACGCGTGTTTTTGCCTGATGGCGCAACGGCTGCACGACACCGGCCTAACGGCGTGGCTGGCCTTGGTGCTTTTTGCCGGTATCGTTCCCAATCTGATTGCTTTTGTCGGCCGTGACACCATCGACTACGACCCCTTCCTCGCAGACACGCTGAGCCTGGTCGCCGGCCTGGGGAACATCCTGACCCTGTTCATGGGAATCGGCCTGAGCGTGTGGCCAGGCCAGGCGGGGGACAATAAATACGGGCCGTCGCCCAACGCCCTGCCACAATCCGATGCGCCACAATCCGAAACATCAAGAGATGTGTAGCCCTTGTCTCATTCTGATTGGATCTGATCGGCGCTCTAAGTCTGTTGCTTTAATGCGTTTTAATCCGCTCCGGGGACGTTTCAATGATCGCTTCTCTGTTTTCACCCCGCGGGCGCATCAGCGGTACGCAGTTCTTTAGCTATATCGCCATCGACATGCTCGCCATGCTGGTGATCGGTTTTGGCTTGGGAACGGTACCGTCGCTCGACGCGCCGCTGGTCCTTAGCGTTATATGGGCGCTCCAGGCGTGGCCGCTCGCCTGCCTGTTCATCCGACGTCTGCACGATACGGGTCGTTCGGCGGCCTGGCTGTGGCTGCTGGCGCCGCAGGCCGCCATGGCGGTCACCTCGCTTATCATGGGCGGCTACATGCCGGGCTTTATTCTTCAGGTCATGAACGCGGTGGGCATAGTAGCCAACCTGCTGTGCTGGGCTCTCATCTTCTTTCTGGCGCTGAAGACAGGTCAGTTGGACGACAACCGCTATGGGCCGGACCCGCACGGGAAACGTGGCGATTTTGCCGCAAAGACCGATGAATTTGCCCGCTGAGCCGCGTTTCGTTTGCAACAGAGACGCGAATGCATCATGGTTACTTTGCCGCGTTTTTGGCGAGTGTCGTCTGTTCCGCCATCTGTCCGAAAGCCCGTCCCGTGTCCGTGTTGCTCGACATGCTCACAAGCTTGATCGCCGCCCTGATTTCGGCGGCCTTTCTGCACTTCGGCGGCGCACAGGAAACCACCCCGCGTGACCGGGCGGATTTCACCCAGGACCGGTCAGATCCGGCCAAGGCTACACCGGACGACGCCGCCCCCCCTTCGAAAGCGCCCCGCGAGACAGAGTGAAATTCTCCGTCGTCCGACAAAAAGCTTTGCTATAAGCGTAAGTTGGCGATAACTTTCTCCTGCTGGGAGAAAGCCTAGACCTCTCTCACAACTCATGCCGTCTGGCCGTAGAAAACCGGCTTCAGGATACCTGTTGAATGAAACCACGCCGCCCCCCGCTGAATCTGTCCGAGCCGCGTCTCAAAGCCCTGAGCCGCAAGATCGAAGAGTCGTCGGACAAGGAAGACGCGGTCGACGTACCCGCAGCCCCGGTTGACGACATTCTGGAAGCCCCGCTGACCACGGCAGTTCCCGTCATGGAAACCGCCACGCCCGAGCGCGAACCAGAACCACAACCCGAAACGGCAGCAGAATCGATGCCCGAATCGGCGATCGAAGCCGACCCGAAGGCAGCCCCTGTGGCCGAGGTTCCCGACGACGTGCCGGAAGACGTCTTAGCCGAATTGACCCTGCCGCCCGACCCCACCCCGCCCGTCAAGTTCGGCACCTATAATCCCAAGGCGCGCGAGGCCGTCGAAGGCGTAGAAAAAAAGGATCACAAGGCGGGCAAACAGGTCAGGAAAACCGAGGTCAAGGCCGAAAAAATCCAGACGCGCCGGGGTATGCCACCCGTCCTATTTTGGGGCCTGACGGCGTTCATCTCGCTTCTGTGGGCCTGCGGCCTTATTGCCTTCTCGCTCGGGGCACAGAGCGGTTTGACCGCGATGATCTATGAGCCTTTCAAGCTCGTCGTGCTTGTGTTTCTCGGCCTGTTTCCGGCAGGTCTCGTCTTCGCCTCCGCCTATGCGCTGCGCAATGCCGCTGCCCTGTCGCGTCAGGCTCAGCGCACCGCCGAGCTGGCTGACGCCATGCTGGCACCGGCGTCAGCCGCTGCGTCCCAGACCGGTGAACTGGTCGATTCGCTACGCGCTCAGGTCGATCACGCCGTCCGGGCCGTGCGTCTGGCGCACGCCGACATCACCGAGTTGTCGGCCCGCCTGAAGGCGGAAACCGACCGTCTGCACGACGCGGCTGGTGTCGCCCGCGCCACGACGCAGAGTGTTACGCAGTCATTGCAGGGCGAACGCGAAGCCCTGGCTGCCCTCAGCCATAGCCTGGGCCAGCAAGCGAGCGGCATCGTTGACGCCGTTGATCGCCAGGCGCGCATGGTGGCCGACGCCTCCGATCTGGCCCAGACGCAATTGCGCGAAGCCGAAGCCAGCCTGGCCGCCAGCACCGGTGCCATGGTCAATGCCGCCGCCGATATTTCCGATGCGGCCAAGACCGCCAGTGAAGATCTCGACCGCCAGACCATCCGTCTGGAGACTGCCGGTTCCGGCGTGTCCGACCAGATCCGCACGGTCGAAGAAAGCCTGTCGCAACAACGCGCCGGCCTTGTTTCGGCGGCCCTGTCCCTGCGCGCCGATCAGGAAGACTTCGCTGTCCACATCGAAAACCAGCGCGCGCAATTGACCGAAGCCTTGTCGATCACTCGCGTCGCCACTGTCGATCTTGGCGAAACCTCGGCGCGCGGTATCGACGTGCTGCGCGACATCGTCGTGTCGGCCCAGGAACATTTCCGCGCCATCAATGGGGCCGCGGAAAATGAGCGCACTGTTTTCGAAACGCGTATCCATGCCACATTGTCGAACATATCGATGATGGCGGCGGATGCCCGTGACGATCTGGTTGAGGAAACCAAGCGGTCACTGGAACAGCTTAATACCGCCGCCACGGAAGCCAAGCGCGCCGCCGATCAGGCCGCCCAGACGGCGCAAATGCGCGTCGATCGTCTCAATGAATCGATTTTTGAGGCCAGCAAGAAGGCCGACGAGGTGTTCGATGCCCGCTTTGCGGCCGCCCGCCGGCTGATCGAAGAATCGTCCGACCTCATCGGCGAAGCCGGCGACAAGACGGCACAAAAGCTTGATGCCAGTTTCGAGCATACCCGCGCCACCATCGCCGAGGTGAACAATGCCCTTAACGAGCTGACCAGCGGGGCCGAGCAGCTTCCCGCCATAGCCCAGGCGCGCCTGGTGGAAATCCGCAAGAGCGTCGAAGACGGCATCAGCGCCATGATGGACGCTGCCCGCCGTGCCGCGCAGGAAACCGAAGCTGTCGATACGGCCTTCCAGGAACGGGTAAAGCGCAATTACGATATGCTGACCGAAGCCGTGCGGCTGATGGGCGTTATTTCCGGCGACCAGCCCCTGCCGCCGCATGTCCAACCCACGCCACCACCGGCCCCGCGCTATGGTGAGCGCGACCGCAGCGCCTATGCGCGTGAAACCCCGTCCCCGACGCCCGCTCCGGCGCCGCAAACCGTCTCTCAGCCCGCGCCCACACCGCGCTTGCGCCTGACGCCGCTCAATGCCCAGACCAGCGAAACGCGGCCCTCCCCCGGGCCGATCACACCGCCGGCGCCGCCTCCGGCAAAGCCCGCGCGCGCACCGGCAAACGAAGGCTGGTCGTGGCGCGATCTGCTCAACGGCATGGAAGGCCGCGAAGTCCCGCCGACGCAGGTAACCGCCAGTGCCGCCACCATCCAGCCGCCGTCCGACCCGGAGTTCGATAGCCTGGATGACCTTATGGTGGCCGAAGTGAACGCCATGGGGGTTGACGCCACCTCCCTGCTCAGCCGCACCCGGATCGAAGAAACCATCGGCGCCATCATGGCCGAGGACAATGAAGGCGCGCGCATGGTCGTCCGACGCGTCGCGCCCGCCGCCATCCGCCGTCTCAGCCGCCGGCTGTTGTCCGACGCCCAGTTGCGTCAGCAGGCCAACGACTTCGCAACCTTCTATGACCAGCAGATCAATATGGCGCTGATGTCCAAGGATGTGACCCGGGCCTTGAACGAGGTCTTGTCCACCGATTCCGGTCGCGCCTACTTGTTGATCGACGCCGCGATCAGCGACCTGATTTAGTAGATGTTTTCAGCTCAAATGCCGCATGGCTAGCGCAAACGCGCGCGGCGGGCGGTCGCCCTCTGCCAACGGCCAATGAGGCAGACTCAATGGCCGTTGGTATAATTTTTTGTTTTAACGCACTTTCAGAAAGCGCCCTGCCCCATGCACCTGTCGGTACGCGAAGACGTCTTTCCGATCGCCGGGCGCTTTACCATCGCGCGCGGTTCCAAGACTGAGGCGCATGTCATCTATGCCGAACTGCGGGACCAGGGCCGGACAGGCCACGGGGAGAGCGTGCCTTACGCCCGTTACGGCGAAAGCATCGTGCAGGCGCTGGCCGATATAGAGCAGGTGCGCCCGCGCATCGAGGGGGGCTTGAGTTTCAGCGACCTCCATGACCTCCTGCCGGCGGGAGCGGCACGCAACGCCATAGACTGCGCGCTATGGGATCTCAATGCCAAACTGACCGGTATTCCGGCGTGGAAAACGGCCGGCCTGCGACGATTGGATCCCCTGAAGACCGCCTATACACTCAGCCTGGACACACCCGAAGCCATGGGGGCGCAGGCCGCCGCCAATGCGCGCCGCCCCTTGCTCAAGCTGAAGATCGGTGGCCCCGACGACATCGACCGCGTAGAGGCCGTGCGCCAACACGCCCCGAAGGCGCGCCTGATCGTCGACGGTAATGAAGGGCTGTCGTTCGACGATCTCACAAGGCTGGCGCCGGACCTAAAGGCGCTTGGGGTCCAGTTGATCGAACAGCCGCTGAAGGTGTCGGAAGACGAACAACTGCTTGGCTATACGTCACCGGTCGCCTTGTGCGCCGACGAAAGCCTGCATACGCGCATGGACCTGGATCGGTGCGCCCGGCTGTACAGTTGCGTCAATATCAAGCTGGACAAGACCGGCGGGCTGACCGAAGCCTTGGCGCTCAAGGCGGAGGCTCAGGCCGCGGGGCTGGGGATTATGGTCGGCTGCATGGTCGCCACGTCGCTATCCATGGCCCCGGCCATGCTGGTGGCGCAGGGCGCAGATTTCGTTGATCTGGATGGACCTCTGCTCCTGGCCAGGGACCGCGAACATGGCCTGGAGATTACCGGCTCTATCCTGCATCCCCCGGCGCCGGAACTGTGGGGTTGATCGCCATTAGCCGGTCTCGCTGGCTGTACATCCATAGGGCGCTGAGCAATCCGATGCCAGCGACCCCGGCCATGACGCCATATCCGCGCGCGGCAAACACCTGATAGATGGCGCCGGACGCCAGGGTGCCGATCCCCATCATGACCCCGCTGGCGTAGGCGGCGTTCATCGTCTGGGCCAGGCCTTCATATCCCTTTGGCGTCAGGCGGTGAATCAACTCTAGCCCGGCCAAATATGTCGCGGCGAACGACAGGGCGTGCAGCGCCTGGAGCGGATATAGCACCCAAAGCGGCGGCGACATCGCCATGATGCCCCAGCGCATGACGGCAAACAGGCCCGCCAGCACCAGCATCCGCCACGGCCCTACCTGGCGGCGGATGCCTTCGCCCAGCCACATGAAGGCGACTTCGGCCACCACGCCGACGGCCCATAGGTAGCCACAGGTTCCGGAAGACAAGCCCCGTTCCTTCCAAATGATGGTCGAAAAGGCATAATAGAAGCTATGTGACGCCTGAAGGCAGCCAACGGCGATCATCAGCCAGAGAAACCCTTCGTCGCGCATCAGGACGCGTAACCGCTGCCAACCGGTCTGGCGTGGCGTATCGACATGATGGATGTCAGGCCGCACCTGATCGCCCAGGAGATAACGCCCGCCGATGGCTGTGAGCGTGGCCGCAACGACGATCCAGACCAGGATGCTGTCCGGCGGCAAGATCAATAGGACATAGCCCAGGACGATATTGGTTAAGATAAAGGCGGAAGACCCTACGGCGCGCGGTATGGCATAGGTGAAGTGTTCCCGCCGCGACAATTGCAGGGTCATGGCGTCGATGAGCGGCGACACACTGGCCATGCAGGTATAGCCCAGCGTGAACAGGACGAGATAGGCGGCAAACCGCATGGGCGGCACCAACGTGCCTAGGCTCATCAGGGCGTAGAAACAGGCCCCACTCAGGGCCAGAACGACCAGGGGCGTCCGGTACAAGCGAAAGCTGTCGGCCCACAGACCGCTGATCGGCCCGGACAAGGCGCGCAACAACAGGGGAACGGCCAGTATGATGCCGATTTGCCCGGCCGACATGCCATGCGTTTTCAGCCACAGGGGCATGAACGGCAGGGACGCACCCGTTCCGGCATACAGCAAGGCGTAGAACACCGCCTGACGGCGTGGCGTGCTCAGTGTTAAGGGGGTTGTGAGCGGGGGCATTTTAAGTCTTAGTATTAGACGACATTTTTTGCCATTCGAACTCACTTATGATGACCGATTCTGTACTTTCAGCGAAACTGGCACCGGCACGCGGCCTATACCCGGATATCGAGCCCTATGATAGCGGCCATATGCCGACCGGTGGCAAACATCGCATCTATTATGAACAATCGGGCAATCCGGCGGGTATTCCCGTCGTCGTTCTGCATGGCGGCCCCGGTGGCGGCTGTTCCCCGAACCTGCGGTGTTATTTCAATCCCGACGGTTACCGCATTATCCTGTTCGATCAGCGGGGTTGCGGAAAATCGACGCCGCACGCGTCGCAGGATATCTCTCTGGAAGACAACACCACCTGGCATCTGGTCGATGATATCGAAGCCTTGCGACAAAAGCTCGGTATCGAAAAATGGGTTGTCTTCGGCGGCTCGTGGGGTTCCACCCTGTCCCTCGCCTACGCGCTCACGCACCCGCAACGGGTGATGGGGCTTATCCTGCGCGGCATCTTCCTGGTCCGCCAGACGGAGCTCGACTGGTTCTACCAAGACGGCGCCAGCCACATCTATCCCGATATCTGGGAACGCTTTGTCGCGCCGATTCCGGCTGAGGAACGCGGCAATCTGCTGAACGCCTACATCAAGCGGCTCAATGGCGCGGACCGTGCGACCCAAGTGCGCTGCGCCCTGGCGTGGAGCGGTTGGGAGGGCGATACCCTCTCCATAGAAGGGCCGAGCGACAGCGCCACCAAGTTTTCAGATCCCGAATTCGCGCTGGCCTTTGCCCGCATCGAAAGCTGGTATTTCAAGAATGGCGGATTCTTCGAGCATGAAAACTGGGTGATCGACAATATCGATCGTATCCGCGACATTCCCGGCTGGATCGTCCAGGGCCGTTTCGACGTTGTGACCCCCATGGCGACGGCGTGGGAATTGCATCGCGCCTGGCCGGAAGCCCGCTTCAATCTGGTCAAGAAGGCCGGACATTCGTCCAGCGATCCTGGCATTCTGGAAGGTCTGGTGGCCGCCGCCGATGATGCGCTGGCCGTGTTAGGACGCTAATACTCTGGGCTTTAACCGGTGAATTAGGGTGTAACCGCCGGTGCCGTACGGCCGTTGAGCGCACCATTGGCGACACCATCGGCGGCCACCGGCTTGTCTCCATCCGCGCCCGGGCGATCATGCGGTCCTTGCGGGCTCAGGAAAAAAACGGCGCACGCGACGACGAGCAAGACGAGCAGAACGACCGCAGCCCACAGGGAGCGTCGGCTTTCCGTCTTGCTGACCGGGGGTTCGCGCGTCGTCATGAACCAAATATACCAAGCCGGAAATAAGAAATCGGCATGGGAATGCCCTGGATCGCCTATGCGCCCCTATTCGAAGCGTTGGAAGATGGACGCCTGACGCGGCAGTTCCTGATAGCGGTGCACCTTGACACCAAGCACGAGACCGAAGCCCGTCATAACCATCAGCATGGCCGACCCGCCATAGGACACCAGAGGCATCGGCACACCGACGACCGGAAACAACCCCATAACCATCGCGCCATTGATCAAGACGTACAGGGCGAAGGTGGCCGTGGCCCCCGCCGCCGCCAGCCGACCGAAATGCGAATGCGACAAGGAGGCCATGCGCAGCGCCATCAGGATGATCGCGCCGTAGAGCAGGAAAATCATAAAACCGCCCGCGAACCCGAGTTCTTCGCATACGGCCGCCATGATGAAGTCGGTATGCTTTTCCGGCAGGAAGTTAAGCTGGGATTGCGAGCCCAGCCCCAGCCCCTTGCCCAACAGGCCGCCCGACCCCATCGCGATCTTCGACTGCAGGATGTGATAACCGGAACCGGACGGGTCTTCTTCGGGATTGAGGAAGGTCAGGATGCGTTGACGCTGATATTCATGCAGCACGAATTCGAACGCCAGAGGAATAGCGACCGCCGCCGCAGCCGCACCCGCGGCGATAACTTTCCAGTTCAGGCCGGCCAGGATCATGACCGCCAGGCCCGTCAACGAAATCAGAACCGCCGTGCCAAGGTCGGGTTGGTGCATGACCAGCACCGCCGGCACGCCGATCATGGCGGCGGGAATCAATAGCTTCCAAGACCAATTGGCGTCCTTCGCCGAACATTCATGGTAAAAACGCGCCAATGCCAAAACAATGGCCAGCTTCATGAACTCAGACGGCTGAAAACCAAATCCGCCAACGGATAGCCAACGCTGGGCGCCCATGCGGACATCACCGACCGCTTCGACCGCGACCAGTAAAAGCAGGGAGGCGCCATAAAACCAATAGGCCCCCATCAGCCAGACGCGCAGGTCAACCAGGGCCAGCAACAGCATAAAGGCCATGCAGGCGCAGAAGGTGACAAGCTGCTTAAACGCCCACGGTTCCCATTTCATGCCGCCAACGCTGTAAAGCAGCAGAATGCCAATACCGGTCAGAGTGGCCAGCAGGCCAACAAAGACCCAGTCGATCTGCGCCAGCTTGCTGTCGTAGCGTTCGCGTTGTCCGGGACGTGAAAGGGCGGAATCGACCATGCCTATACCTAAACGCTTTTGTGGCCGGTAGCGGCCGGCGACGGCACCACATCCGGATTGCCATTGGGGGGAATGCCGTCGGTCGATGTATCCGCCGGCAGCGGCTTATCGACCAGGTCGGCGGGATTTATGCTGACGATACGCTTCTGGGTTTCGGGGTCCTTGAGCAGAGCCAGCCGCATGATTTCACGCGCTTTGGGTGCAGCGGAGGCGGCACCGAAGCCGCCATGCTGCACCAAGACACTCATGGCGAAACGCGGCGCGTCGGCCGGGGCAAAAGCGACGAACCAGGCATGGTCGCGCAATTTCCAATCGCCCACGGCGCCGTGCGCCCCGCGACCGCCTTTGTAATCATAGGCCTGGGCCGTGCCGGTCTTACCGGCCATCATGATCGGTCCCAAATCAAGCTTGCCGGTGCGAGCGGCGGTGCCGCTAGTGACCACGTCGGCCATGGCGGCACGGACGAAATCGATGTGCGCCGGATCGGCCGGCAGGTCGGGAAATTCCTTGACCACGCGGTCAACGCCCCCCACCGACTTGACCAATTGCGGCGTCAAGGCCTTGCGGCCGTTGGCCAGGCGCGCCACCATGACGCATAGTTGCAAAGGATTGAGGTTGGTATAGCCCTGCCCGATGCCCATCGACGGCGTTTCACCGGGGAACCATTTGGTGTTGGCCGGATTGCGCTTGGCGAAATACTTTTTCTTCCACGCCGAGTCAGGGACTATGCCCGCCTTCTGACCGGAAATGCCGATATCGAAGATGTCGCCTAAGCCGAACTTGCGCGCCATGGCGGCAATCTTGTCCGGCCCTACGCTCAGCGCGCACTGATAGAAATAGATGTCGCACGAGGTGACGATCGCCTGATGCAGGTTGAGCGCCCCATGAGCGTCGTCACAGCCCCAGACGCGCCCGCCCCACGGCCAGTGCCGGTTACAGACATGGATGGTATTGGGGTCGTAACCATTTTCGAGCGCCGCCAGGGCGACCATGGTCTTGAAGGTCGAGCCCGGCGGAAAGGTCGAGGAGAGCGCCTTATCGAGCAACGGGATATGATCGTAATCGGCCAACAGCTTATAGGCCTTGGACGAAATGCCCGAAACGAACAGATTGGGGTCGAAACCGGGAGACGACGTCATGCACAGGACTTCGCCGGTGCGCACATCCATCATCACGGCCGAGCCGGATTCCTGGCCGAAGACCTCGACCGCGCGCGACTGAATATCGGCGTCCAAGGTCAGGACGATATCCTTGCCAGGGACGGGTGCTATATTCCCTTCCTCGTCATCAGCAACCACCTTGCCGCGGGAATCGACCTCGACCTTGCGTCCGCCGGGCGTGCCGCGCAGGTCTTTGTCGAACGCCTTTTCGATCCCCTGCTTGCCGATGCGGAAGCTGGGGTGGTGCAGCAGGTTGAAATCGGTCTGGCTGACGCCGGTTTCATCGGTCAGATCCCTCTGCGAAATCTTCGACACGTAGCCCACGACATGCGAAAACGCACCGCCATAATAGTAGGCGCGCACTTCATCCATGTCCGCCACAATTCCCGGAATATCGTTGGCGTACAGGCTGACGTGAGAAAAATCCTCCCAGCTCAGATCGGAGGCGATGACTGTCGGCACCGAGCGCTGATTCTGGTTGATATCGCGCAGGATACGGCGGCGCGAGGACAGGGTCTGCGGCAGGACATAGGACACTTCGTCCAGCGTATCGTCGATGTTCTTGACCTCGTTGGTCTCGATCATCACGCGAAATGAGGGACGGTTGCCGGCGATCAGCTTGCCGTTACGGTCGTAGATATTGCCGCGCGGCGGCGGGATCAGGCGAAAATTGAACTGGTTGGCAGCCGCCAGCTTCGAATACTTGCTGCCCTGCAAAATCTGAAGATGCGCCAGACGACCGGTCAGGGCGAACATGCCGAAAGCGACAAATCCGCCCATGAGGAAGACCCGCCGGGTAAACATACCCTGGCGTTCGTTCACATCGGTAAATACTAGGGAGGGCTCGGCCATGTCAGTCCGACCTTATATTGTCGGCCAGAGGCTCCGGCGCAAGGGCGTCGACCTCGGGATCTACGGCGCCAGCCTTGAGCGCTGCCGTATCGACGGCCGTGCTGACCGGGCCGATGATGCGTTTCTGAATTTCCGGGTCCTTCATCAGCGCCAGTCGCATGATCTCACGCGCCTTGGGTGCGGCGAACTTGCCGCCGGCGACGCCGTGTTCGACCACCACGGCCAGGGCATATTTCGGCGCATCGGACGGCGCGAAACAAACGAAAAGCCCGTGATCCTTATACTTCCATTCCGCCGCCTTGCGCGTGCCGGATCCGTATGACCGGACTTGGGCAGTGCCGGTCTTGCCCGACATCTTGATATTGGGGCCAAGATCGAGCTGTGATTGCCGGAAGGCCGTGCCGTCGCTGTCATTGGACACCATATACATACCGTCGCGCGCGATCTGGATATGCGATTCCGGAATCCCCAGATCGCGGAAGCGGCTCATATGGTCTTCGAGTTCGCTGCCGACCTTACGGACCAGATAGGGTTCCACCGCCTTCTTGCCGTTGGCGATGCGCGCGATATAGGTGGCCAGTTGAATGGCTGAGACGTTGACATAGCCTTGCCCGATCGACACCGACACGGTTTCGCCGGGGTGCCAGGTCGGGTCCTTTTTGAAGGCACGCGCCTTGTAGGCCGTATCGGGGATAAGGCCCTTCTTCTGCCCTTCGATGCCAAGATCGGGAAAGGTCTGTTCGAAACCGAGCATACGCGCCGTCCGCGCGATACCGTTGACGCCGGCGCGATTGCACAGGGTATAGAAGTAGACGTCGCAGGAATGTTTCAGCGCGCCCCTCATATCGACGGAGCCGTGCCCGCCCGGCTTCCAGCAACGGAAACTGCTGTTACCCATGCGGTACACGCCGGTGCAGGTCACACGTTCGGACGGATTGACACCCGCGGCCAATAAGGCAATCGCCGTATTCATCTTGAACGTCGAGCCCGGTGCATAGGTCGAGCCGACCGCCTTGTCCAGCAAGGGCAGGCGTTCATATTCGGCCAGCAGGCGATAGGCCGGGCCGGAAATGCCGGAAACGAACAGGTTGGGGTCGAAACCGGGCGACGATGTCATGCACAGGACTTCGCCCGTATGGCAGTTCATCATAATCGCTGAGCCGGAGTCTTCGCCGAACACCTCGACGGCGCGGCTCTGGATGTCGGCATCGAGCGTGAGCACAATATCCTTGCCCTCTACGGCCGGGCGCGAGCCTTCATTGTCTTCTGCCACCACCTTGCCGCGCGCGTCGACTTCGATCTTCTTGCCGCCCGCCTGGCCGCGCAACTGCACGTCATAGGTCTTTTCAATGCCGCTCTTGCCGATACGAAACCCGGGATGCAGAAGCAGCTTGTCGGGTTTTCCGCCTGTCTGTTCGACTTCGCGTGCCAATTCCTTGGCGTTGATCTTGTTGACGTAGCCGACGACATGGGAAAAGGCACCGCCATAATAATAGGTGCGCATTTCGTCCATGTCCGCCACCACGCCGGGGATATCATTGGCGTAGAGGCTGATCTTGGCGAAATCCTCCCAGGCCAGATCGGCGGCGACAATGGTGGGTACGAACCGCTGGGACTGGTTTATGTCACGCAGGATGCGGCGGCGCTGTGACAGGGTCTGCGGTAGAACGTAAGCAATCTGATCGAGCGTATCGTCGATATTCTTGATCAGGTTGGCTTCGATCATGACACGGAACGACGGGCGGTTGCCGGCAATGACCTTGCCATTGCGATCGAGGATTTCGCCACGCGGCGGCGGCTCGATGCGGTAATTGTACTGGTTGGCGGCGGCCAGCATCTTGTACTTTTCACCCTGCACCCCTTGAAGGTGAACCAGACGACCGGTCAGTGCGAATAGCCCAAACGCCGTCACCCCGCCCATCAGGAAGATGCGGCGGTGGAAGGCCCCTTGACGTTCATTGACATCCGTAAAGACGATAGACGGGTCGGCCATCTTTCACCTCACTGGAACCTGACATCGGCATGGACATATTTTTCCAGCAGATACAGGACGAAGGGGAAAAGCAGCGTGGTTGCGAAGGCCTGTTCGACGACGCCCCACAGACGCGGCCAAACGCCGGTGTCGACCAAGGTCAGCAGGACGCACAGGCTGAAAAAGAGACCTTCCGTCAACAGGAAGATGCCGAAGACGACGATCCATTCCTGGCCGACAATATAGGTTCGCGCCGTTACCAGTGCGCCATAGACCAGCATCAGGCTGATCGTCCAGAAGCCGAGGGACGCACCCCAAAACATATCCAGAAAAAGGCCAAGCACGCCGAGCACCAGGGGCGCGAAGTAGGAGGGGCGGATCAGAGGCCAGGCAAAGGCCAGAATTAGCGGCGACACCGGCTCAGGCAAATAAAAACCAAAGGGTTGAAACGCCGCCGCCAAGGCCAGGGTAAGGCCGATGCTCATCAGAGCGGGCGCCAGAATCCAGTCCCAGGGGCCGACAATCTTGGACGCCATGCCACTGCGCAGGCCGCGATTGATAGCCGCGCCGCTGATGCCGCGTCTCTTAGGGCCCAGCATGCCGGGGACCTTCATTATTGTTGCCCTTCGGCGGCCGGACTCGTGGTCTGAGTCGTGGCCGGCGGAACGAACGGCCTGAGCTCCGGCGTCGGCGCGGCGCTGTTGCTTGCGCCAGCTGGTTTGGGGGCAGCAGGCTTCGGCGCCGCTGGTTTCGGTGCGACGGGCTTGGGCTTGGTGGCCGACGCCGCACTGCTTGAGGCGGCGCCCGTGGTTGTCACGGCGGCCGAAGACGACGCGGATGATCCAGAAGCGGAGGACGATCCGGAAGCCGAGGATGCCGGGGCCGACGCACCCACCGGCTGAGCGGGCGGCGGCAGAACATCGCTGACCGCCGGGGTGCGCAGCAGGGTGTCGCCGTTAGGCAGTTGTGAGAAGTCCTTGAACAACAGGACCTTGACGAAATCGATCGGGGCACGGTTCGAATAAAGACGCACACGCCAGACGCCATCGACCCCCTTGACCGCTTCGCCCACCGGCAGTCCGCGTGGGAAGATACCGCCGTCGCCGGACGACAGGATCTGATCCCCCACCTTCACCGAATCCTTGCCGCGCACGAAATCGAGCTTGGGGTAGCCGCCGCCATCGCCATTCATCATGGCGCGCGCATCGGAACGCAAAATCATTACAGGTACGTGGCTGGTCACATCGGTGACCATCAATACGCGGCTGACATCGGCGGAAACACCGACAATGCGCCCGACCAGACCGTGTTCGGTGATGACCGGGTTGCCGAAACCGATCTTCTTGTTCGAGCCGGCGTCAATCAGGCGATTATTGGCGAACGGCCCACGCGAAACGGCGACCGAACGGGCGGCGACGGTTTCGACGGGGGGCTCGGTGCGCAGGTTGAGCAGTTTTTCATAGCGGGCATTGATATCCGCCAGTTCAACCATGCGGTCATGGTCCTGCTGAAGCTGGGCCACCTTCTTTTTCAGGCTGCGGTTTTCGCGCACAGCGAAGAAGTAGTCGTCCAGCCAGTTGGTGCCATCGCCGATTTTGTGCACCGGATAGGACAACGCCTTGTCCGGCAGGCTGGCAACCGTATCGAAACCCGCGCGGTTCGTGTATGCGCCCGGCTCGACATCGTCACGACGGTCACCCAGGAACATAAGCGCGGCGACGATACAGACAACCGCAACAACACCCATCACGGCCCAGGTCATGGGCAGTTTCAGGTGTTCGAAGTGCTTGTTGTTGTCTCCGTAGGGCACGCTACAATTTCCTCAGAGCCATCGAGCCTGTGTAAATATGGTGATCGGTCCGCTTTTAGAACCCTATTACAACTCGATTACGACATGGTCGCGTCAAGAATGCCCTTCATCCAGCGCGGATGCTCAAGCACCCGGCCACAACCGATGGCGACACAGGACAGGGGGTCTTCGGCCACGGAGACCGGCAGGCCGGTCTGGTCGCGGATTTCAATGTCAAGGCCGCGCAGCAGAGCGCCACCACCGGTCAGCATGATGCCCTTGTCGGCGATGTCGGCGGCCAGTTCCGGCGGCGTGGCTTCCAGCGCCACTTTCACCGCATCGATGATTTGGGCGACCGGTTCAGCCAGGGCTTCCGCCGCCTGGCGTTCGGAGATACGGACTTCGCGCGGCACGCCCTGCATCAGGTCGCGGCCCTTGACGTCGATGGCCAAGCCTTCGCCGTCGTGCGGAACGCGGGCTGTGCCAATGTCCTTCTTGATGCGTTCAGCGGTGGTTTCACCGATCAGCAGGTTGTGATTGCGGCGCATGAAATTGGTGATGGCTTCGTCCATCTTGTCGCCGCCAACGCGAACCGACTTGGAATAGACGATGCCCGACAGCGAGAGAACCGCCACTTCGGTCGTGCCGCCGCCGATATCGACGACCATAGAGCCGGTCGGTTCGTGGATCGGCAGGCCCGCGCCTATGGCGGCGGCCATAGGCTCATCCAACAGACCGACGCGGCGGGCCGAAGCGTTCAGGCAGCTGTCATTGATGGCGCGACGCTCAACCGCAGTGGCACCCGACGGCACGCACACAATGACCTTCGGATTGACGAAGCCCTTGCGGTTATGAACCTTGCGGATGAAGTACTTGATCATTTCCTCGGCGACTTCGAAGTCGGCGATGACGCCGTCACGCATCGGGCGGATGGCTTCCATGTGGCCGGGCGTGCGGCCCAGCATCTGCTTGGCTTCGATGCCCACGGCGTGCACCAGCTTGCGACCACCGACATTACGCAATGCCACCACCGACGGTTCGTTGAGCACGATCCCGCGCCCCTTCATGTAGATCAGTGTATTGGCCGTACCAAGGTCGATGGCGATGTCGTTGGAAAATCCGCCGAAGAAGGACTTGAACATTGAGATAAACTACCTTGGTGCTTAGAGGGCTTTTTAGAGGGGGCGAACCCATTAGAGTGTAAGGAAGGCATTTTGGGGGCAATCCGGATAGCCCGTCGCCGGATCAAGGCCAAATGCCCTTGAATCAACAGGTTCCAACTCCCGGAAAGCCCTCACTTGCCCTTATCTGATTCATATTTCAAGAGGGTTCAGAAAAAAGATAGTTTCACCCTACAAGCGAATTGGTTAATGCCTTGTATTCAATGGGAATGCTGCTTTTTTAAGGTTCGACGATCACACAAAATGTCATCTGATAACGGCCGGTGATTTCATTCTGTATTCTGATGCCGGTTTCGCGCCACTTCGTAGACCTTGCGAGCCACCAGCATCAGGCCCAGCCAAACGATGGCGATGCCCGCCATCAACAGCGCCATTCGCCAGTTGCCGCCCTGGGTGACTGAGGCATAGGACTGGCCAAACAGGGCCACCAACGCGGTTTTGGGGATGATGCCCAGCGCGCACCCTGAGATGAAACCGAGGAATGACGCGCGCGAGGCACCGAAGGCCATGTTGACAACGATAAACGGCGCAGACGGAATGTTGCGCACAATGAAGGAGGCGGAAAAGGCGTTCTTGCCGATATAGTCACTCAGGCGTCCAACATGGTTTCCGCCCAGCCGCGCCAGCACGCCCGCACCGGCATACCGGCCCATGTAAAAGGTCATGATCGCGGAAATGACGGTTGCGGCCCAGCTGTAAAACCCGCCCCAAATCGGTCCGAAGACGACGACACAGGCGGCGATCAGCACAAATTGCGGTGCGCCGAACAGCGCGGACACACAAAACACCAGGGTGACGATGACAATGGCCAGGGGCGAATGGCGGTACTGAGCCATCCAGTGCTCCAGATCGAGCAGCAGTTCCTGGCCCCAAGGCGATTTGCCGACCAGAAACACGACGACGACAAGCGCCAGCAGCAGCAGGCTCATGCCCAGCGCGCGCAGGTTTTTTCCGTCCATGTGCAGGAAAAAGCCTGTTACGGTTCGCCATAAATGTTGAAATCGATTGTGCATTGCAGGCTGTATGTCGTCAAAGCTATGGTTTGCACAAGTAAAATTGCAGCAAAAGCGGCAATTTGGAAACCTTTGTAACTAACCGTGCCGCAACGCCGCAGTTGAGAAAGATTTTGAGCCATGATGGACGATGACAGTTGGACAAACGAGCGCGTGCGAGTAAAGAGAGGCCTGCATTTTTCCCTCTCCACGGATGGCGCTCCGCCAATGGTGGACCTGTCTCAAACCGCGAGCACTCTCATGGCCCCCTTCTCTGAATCGGACACGCTCAAGCGCGTCAAGCCTTCCCCTACCCTGGCTGTCACGGCAAAGGCGCGCGAACTGGCGCGCGCCGGACGCAAGGTGATTTCGCTCGGTGCCGGCGAACCCGACTTCGACACGCCGGAAAACATCTGCGACGCCGCCATCAAGGCGATCAAGCGCGGTGAAACCCGCTATACCGACGTCGACGGCATCCCTGAGCTGAAGGCCGCCATTGTCGCCAAGTTCAAGCGCGAAAATGGCCTGGATTACAAGACGACCCAAGTATCGGTGTCGCCGGGCGGTAAGCCGGTCATCTACAATGCCATGATGGCGTCTCTGAACGCCGGCGACGAAGTCATCGTGCCCGCGCCTTACTGGGTGTCCTATCCGGACATGGTGCTGCTGGCTGGCGGCACGCCGGTCTTCGCCGTGGCCGGAATGGAAACCGGCTTCAAGCTGACACCGGAAACCCTCGAAGCCGCCATCACGCCCAAGACGAAGTGGCTGATCCTCAACTCACCCTCGAACCCGACCGGCGCGGTTTACACGGC
The DNA here is from genome assembly GCF_032490435.1 of Asticcacaulis aquihabitans. Classification (NCBI taxonomy): domain Bacteria; kingdom Pseudomonadati; phylum Pseudomonadota; class Alphaproteobacteria; order Caulobacterales; family Caulobacteraceae; genus Asticcacaulis; species Asticcacaulis aquihabitans. The sequence continues at coordinate 604,047 of NZ_JAVGWM010000004.1, read as the reverse complement.
CGACGACCTGAAGGCGCTGGGCGAAGTCCTGAAGCGTCATCCCCAGGTCTGGATCCTGACGGACGACATGTATGAGCACCTGTTGTTCGACGGCTTCAAATACGCCACCATCGCCCAGGTCGTGCCGGAACTGTACGACCGCACCCTGACCATGAACGGCGTCTCCAAGGCCTATTCGATGACTGGCTGGCGCATCGGCTATTGCGCGGGTCCCGAGCCGCTGATCAAGGCGATGTCGAAGATCATTTCGCAATCGACCTCCAACGCCTGCTCGATCGCCCAATGGGCGGCTGTCGAAGCGCTCAACGGCACCCAGGATTTCATCGCCCCGCGCGCCGAGGTCTTCCAGAAGCGCCGCGACCTGGTCGTCGCCATGCTCAATAACGCCAAGGGCATTACCTGCCCGACGCCGGAGGGCGCCTTTTACGTCTACCCGTCGATCGCCGGCTGCATTGGCAAGCAGGCCCCGTCGGGCAAGATCATCACCAATGACGAAGACTTTGCCGGTGAACTGCTGCAAACCGAAGAAGTCGCGGTTGTACACGGCGCTGCCTTCGGTCTGTCGCCCTTCTTCCGCATTTCCTACGCCACGTCGGAGTCGGTTCTGACCGAGGCCTGTTCGCGCATCCAGCGCTTCTGCGCCAGCCTGAAGTAAACACGCCGAGAGGGCGGAACCCCGTCGGGGGACAAGGGTTCCGTCCATCTCCGTGTTTGCGTTAGTCAGATTTTCTATTTTTTGTTGATAAGCGTTTGGGGGGATTTCGCTTTGTCGCAAGACTCTTGCTCTCGGCAAAAAAAGAGAGCAGTCACAGCCTTATGGTAACGCCCTGGCACATAACCTGGTTGATTCCGCCTGCCCTTCTGGTTGGCGGGCTTGTCCTGTCTGCCGCCGCTGCCGCCCTGTTTAGCCTGCTGGTGCTGAAGGGCGGGCCAATCGATATTCCCCGTGACCGCGGTGCCCACACCAACCCGACGCCGACCTCCGGCGGCCTGGCCATAATGGCAGCGTCCGCTCTGGTCATCGGCCTCATCATCACCTTTTTCGGCCGCGACATACCCGGCAGCTGGCATGACGGCCTGATCCTGTTCGGCTTTGCGTGCCTCATGGGCCTATCGGGCGCCGTTGACGACGTTATCGACCTGCCGGCACGGCTGAGGCTCGGTTTTCAAGTGCTGCTGTGCTTGGCCTTCGCGTGGTTCTACCGCGTGACCTCCCTGGATTTCGGGCCCGGCCTTTCCTTGGACGTCTGGTGGCCGATCGGTCTGCTCGGCAGCGCGGCGTGGCTGATCCTGGCCATAAACGCCATCAATTTTATGGATGGATCGAACGGACTGGCGATTGGCACCCAGACCATCTCCCTGCTCATGTTCGCAGGGCTGATCCTGGCAATGGCGCCGTTCAGCGATATGGGCGCCTATCTGGGCGGCGTTTTGCTGGTTTGCGTCTGCGTCGCCGGCGCTCACCTCGGGTTCGCGCCGTTCAACCTGCCGCCGGGTCATCCGCAAAAAGCCAGGGCATTCCAGGGCGATGCCGGGTCCATGTTCGCTGGCGCGCTGATCGGCGGCGCGACTCTGGTTTGCAAGGCCTACGGCGTGGGCTCAGTATGGTTCGGGGGCTTCCTGCTGGCGCCACTGCTGGTTGATGTCGTCCTGACCCTGATTACGCGCACGCGAAAGAAGCTGGACGTTTTCAAGCCGCACAAGGAACATCTCTATCAGATTTGGTTGCAGCGCCGGGACGGATCGCACTGGCGTCTGGCGGTCCGCGTCTGGCTGCTTTGCCTGTTATCCAGCCTGGTTGGCGTGTGCGCGCGGCTTTTCGATCAGATATATCACAACGATATCCGCTTTCTGGCGCTTGCGGCTTTGATCCTGGTCTACAGTATCGGCTGGGTGGTCCTGCGCAAACGGCTGCTCAAGCGTCCACTGTTACGTCAAACGTCCGTGGACAGGTAAAGCGCCATAAGCAGGTCATCGAGATAGGGCTTGCCCTCGCCCTGCCAGACCCGTCCCTTCAAACGTCCTTCGAAAACAAACCCCATCTTCTGATACAGGTCGATGGCGCGTTTATTATCCTCGCGGCAATAGAGCTCGATGATACGCAAACGCGGGTCTAGGTTCGCCACCTCGATCAGTCGTGTGAACAGGGCCTGGCCCACGCCACGCCCCTGGGCCGCCGGGTCGACCGCAAGAGTCAGGTTGGTCAGGCAATGCCCCAATTGCCGAGTCGGCGATGGCCAGCCGTGAATCTCCCCCAAGATGCGCCCATCGTCCGTTTCGGCCACCAGCGTGATGCCAGTATCGAGGCTGTGTTTGAGGTTGTTCCACACATAGTCATGCGTGATTTCATCTTCGCGGCGCAGCAGACCACCGCCCTGCGCTGCGGCGGCGCGATAGACTTCGTGGATACCCGCTTCGTCGGCGGTAGTTGACGGTCGGATATTATAGCTCATCAGGATCATCCGGCCTTTTTCGATTGGATTTGACGGTGGATCGAATGGCCTTTCCAACCAGCCGCCGTTTGACCGCACCACGCGTCGGTTTTGTCGCGATACGCGGCGGTGGTGGCGGAACGGCCGCCTTCTGGACAAGCTCGACGAAACGGTCTGAAGCCGCCTTTCGGTTCATGTCCTGGGTCCGGTGCGTCTGAACGAACAGGACCAGCACGCCTTCCTGCGTGACCCGCCGCCCGCCCAGACGGATAAGGCGCATTTTCACATCATAGGGAATGGTCTGGTTTTCAAAAATGGAAAAGCGCAGTTCGACCGCTGTCGAGACTTTGTTGACATTCTGCCCGCCAGCCCCCGACGCCCGCACGAAACTTTCGTGCAGTTCCTCATCGGGCACGGAAATGCGGGGCGTAATGAAAACCATGCGGTCTTTTGCGGCAAAACACCGCCGGCTTCAAGCGCGGGCAACCGTCATTTCCATAAGAACCGTAAGAAATCAGCCGGGTCGGCGCAAACCTGCCCGCCACCGCAGATCAAGCCCGAACAGAAGTGCGCTGCCATCCAACATCGGCGCCGTCGGCAAGCCGGCCGCGGCCAATTGATCGGACGTCCAGTTATTACAGACACGGACAATCGAGAAATATTCGCGGCTAGCGAAAAAGGATTCCGCCGTCGGCACATCGACACGCACCGGCGCGCCTGTCTTCACGACAAAGGAGGCTTCGATATAGACGGGCCATGGCCTCGAACCCTTCCGGTGATATTCGGGTGGAAGAGGCTATCGGATCGGCGAACGCCTTATCCGGAGACGCGTTCAGGCTGAAAACCCGGATAACGGAGGGATTGCTCGGCATGAACAAGGCGCGCAGACCGTCAATGGCGCGAGTAAAGGATACGCCTTTGGCCGTGTAGAAGCCGGCATCGCCCCAGCCATAGACAAGCCAGTTGCCAGGCCCCGCCGCTCGGCCGGCTTGCGCCAGCACACCTCCGCGTTTCATCACCACGTCCATGGGAACAGCGATGTCCGTATGGAAGCCATTATTGATGACATAGATAGGAATGCTTTGCGACCGCGCAGGATAAAGCGCGGGATCGGCCGGGCGCGTCGTTATGATCGCCAGTAAGACATACAGACCCAGGATAACAGCCAAAGCCGTTGCCATCTGTCGCCGGCGCGATGCTGGTATGCGTAAAAAAGCCATGATGTCATCCCCGTTTCGGGGCATGACATCATGGCTTTTGAACATTGTCCAATCACATTATCACGAAACCGTGATCTCGTGACTCTTAGGCCGAGAGGCTTGCCTTTAGCATCCAGCGGTGCTTTTCGTGGGCGGTGATGCGCACGGTGCACAGATCCGCGGTCGAAAGGTCGCCAGCGTCATCCGCCACCTTGGCCGCCGCCTTCAGGGTCTCTATGGCGGTTTCATGCCCGTCGACCAGATCCTTGAGCATATCGGGCGCGGACAGGGTCGGATCGCCATCCTTGATCGAGGTCAGGTTGCCAAGCGCGCCATTGCCCATCGGGGCAAATTGATCGAGGGCGCGGATGCGTTCGGCGATTTCATCGATCGACGTCCAGATTTCGTTATATTGCTCTTCAAGCAGCAGGTGCAGGCCACGGAAGTTCGGGCCGCGGACATTCCAATGATAGCCGTGTGTCTTTTGATAGACGGTGAAGCTGTCGGCCAGAACCTTGGACAGTTCGTGGGCCACCTTCTTGCTGGTGTCTACGCCGGATTCGCTCATAATAGTCTCCTCAGATAGGTCTCAAACGCGATGGCTCACATATGAGAATACCGCCATAAAGATACAATGAGGGAAAGAGGTCCAGTCGAATATTTCCGCTATTTTCCCCAATGCCGCCGCCGTGTCCTGCTTGCCGCGCCCCTCAGGGCCGACCTGTTCATGCACACGCGCCGTCATAAATCGTGATCGTTTGTTACCATCAACCATATTGCATTCATCCGCGACAGGATTATCTTATGCCTACCTTATGCTGAAAGTGAGCATAAGGGTCCCATAAAGGGAATGTGGAGAGAGACGATGGCCGATACGGCTGCACCCATGGAATTCACGCCGGCAATCGAAGCCGAGACGGCCAGTATATATGCCCGTCTAAAGGACAAGGTCTCGCCGCTGGAATGGCAAATTCAGGCCCCGTTGATCGCGCAGATCAATCGCCTGAAAAAAGAGATGAACGCCGTCATCCTGGCCCACAACTACATGACACCCGACATTTTCCACGGTGTCGGGGACTATGTCGGCGACAGCCTGGGGCTGGCGCGCGAAGCCGCCAAATCGGATGCCGACATCATTGTCCAGGGCGGCGTGCACTTCATGGCCGAAACCTCCAAGATCCTGGCACCGCAAAAGACTGTCCTTATCCCCGATCTGCGTGCCGGCTGTTCGCTGGCCTCGTCGCTGACCGGCGAGCAGGTGCGGCTGATCAAGCAGCGTTATCCCGGCCTGCCCGTCGTCACCTATGTCAACACCACCGCCGATGTGAAGGCCGAGACCGACATCTGCTGTACCTCGGCCAATGCCGTTCAGGTGGTCGAGCATATCGCCCGCGAATGGGGTGTCGACAGCGTCATTCTCATCCCTGACCAGTTCCTGGCGCGTAACGTCGCCCGCCAGACCGATATCAAGATCATTGCCTGGGCCGGCGCCTGCGAAGTGCACGAACGCTTCAACGCGGACGACATTGCCGAGGTTCGCGCCACCCATCCGGGCGTGACCGTGCTGGCGCACCCGGAATGTCCGCCAGACGTCATTGCTGCGTCCGATTTCACCGGCTCGACCACGGCCATGAGCGACTATGTCACCAAGAACCGGCCAAAACAGGTCGTGCTGATCACCGAATGTTCGATGGCCGACAATGTGACCAGCGATGCCCCCGGCGTCGAATTCCTGCGCCCGTGCAACCTGTGCCCGCACATGAAGCGCATTACGCTACAAGGCATCTACGACAGCCTGCGCTTCCATCAGTACGAAGTAACGGTCGATCCGGACCTGATCCCGCGCGCCGCCCTGGCCGTACAGCGCATGATCGACATGCCGCCGCTGACGGTTCCGGCCCGCTACGACATGGTCAAGGCGCGCCACCACGTCGATGTCGAAATGATCAGCTAACCGCGTCCAAGGGCGAGAGGCAAAGGAGGCCGACATGGCCACTGAAATTCATATTCATCATGGCCCCCTGGTCATCGGCGCCGGTCTGGCCGGGCTAAGCGTGGCGTTGAACACAGCGCCGCACGCTACCCTCGTGCTGGCACCCGTCGCTCTAGGCGTCGCCTGCTCTTCGGCATGGGCGCAGGGCGGTATCGCCGCGGCCTTGTCGCCGGAAGATTCGCCCAAAGACCATGAAACCGACACCATCAATGCCGGGGCCGGTATCGTCGATGAGCTGGCGGCCAAGACCCTGACCGAAATGGGCCCCGGCACGGTGCACAAACTGAATGCCATGGGCGCGCCCTTCGATCACAAGGCGGACGGCTCTTTCGTCCTCAACCGCGAAGCCGCTCACGGTCTGGCCCGCGTCGCCCGGGTCGGCGGCGACCTGGCCGGAAAGGCCATTTTGGAAGCCGTGGTCAATACCGCGCTTGCCGCCCCGCATATCGAAATCTGGGAGCCGGCCTTCGCCCTGGGCTTGATCAAGTCCGACGACCAGACCGTCATCGGCGCGGTCGTCGACTATGGCGGTCGCCGTATCGAAGTCTATGCGCCGGTTGTTATCATGGCCAGCGGCGGCTCCGGCGGACTGTTCGCCGTGACCACAAATCCGGCCAATCTGCGCGGCGAAGGCATGGCGATGGCCGCCCTGGCCGGTGCGGTGATCGCCGATCCTGAATTCGTCCAATTCCACCCAACCGCGCTGAAATTCGGGCTCGACCCAGCGCCGCTGGCCACGGAGGCCCTACGCGGCGAAGGGGCAACCCTGATTGACAAGACCGGCCACCGCTTCGTCTTCGACGACCACCCCGATGGCGAATTGGCGCCGCGCGATATCGTGGCGCGGGCCGTTCACAAGGCCGACCTGAACGGCGGGGCCTTCCTGGATGCGCGCGCGGCCATCGGCGATCATTTTCCGGCCGAATTCCCGACCGTCTTCGCCTCCTGCATGGCGCAAGGTCTCGACCCGCGCGTCCAGCCCATGCCGGTCGCCCCCGCGGCCCACTACCACATGGGCGGCATCCGCACCGACATTGACGGCCGTACCTCCTTGAAGAACCTGTTTGCGGTCGGGGAATGCGCCTCCACGGGCGTGCATGGCGCCAATCGCCTGGCGTCGAACAGCCTGCTTGAAGCCGCCGCCTTCGGGGAGCGCATCGGCATAGCCGCGACGACCGACCTGCACACCGCCGCCTTCGCGCCGGATAGCGACGCGGCGATCCGCCCGCTTCTACCGCCCGTCCTGGCGCCCGCCGATCTTCAAGCCCTGCGCGATAAAATGAGCCATCAGGCGGGTGTGGTCCGCAACGAAGCGGGGTTGACCGCCCTGCTCGGTCTCGTCGATACGCTCGATCTGCGCTATCCCGGTGCGCTAGCCCTCGTCAATGCGCGCCTGATCGCCACTTGCGCCTTGCATCGCCGCGAGAGTCGCGGTTCTCATTATCGCAGCGACTACCCCCAGACCGATGTCGAGGGCAAGCGCACCTATATAACATGGGCGGAAGTCCAAAACAGAGCTGGGGAAACGACAGAATGTTCATCACAGGATTGCCTGACCTCCTGATCGAACCGATCATCCGCGACGCCCTGCGTGAAGACCTGGGGCTGGCTGGCGATGTGACCGCCCAGGCGGTCATCCCGCCGAATGCGCGCTTCAAGGCGGAATTCAAAGCCCGCAAGGCCGGTATATCGGCCGGCATCGACTGCGCTCGTTTGGCCATGAGCCTGATGGACCCGCAAATCCGCTTTGAAATTCTGCTGCCGGACAGCAGTGCCGTCAATCCCGGCGACGTCATCGCCCGAGTCGAAGGCAAGGCGCGCGCCATATTGGCGGGGGAGCGTGTCGCGCTCAACCTGTTGTGCCATCTGTCCGGTGTCGCCACCCTGACGTCGCAGTATGTCCGGACGGTCGAGGGGTTGAAGACTCGCATCGCCTGCACGCGCAAGACCATGCCCATGCTGCGCGGTCTGCAGAAGCACGCCGTCAAATGCGGCGGCGGCTACAATCACCGCTATGGGCTGGATGATGCCATCCTGATCAAGGACAACCACATCGCCATCTGCGGCGGCGTCGGCCCGGCCATGGAACGCGCCAAGGCCGATGTCGGCCATACCATGAAGATCGAAATCGAAGTGGACAGCATCGCCCAGCTTAAGCAGGCCCTGCCCTACGGACCAGACGTACTGCTGCTCGATAACTTCAGCCTGGATATGTATGCCGAAGCGGTTGCCCTGGCGCATGATCCGTCCTTGGGGGGCAAGACTATTCTGGAAGCCTCTGGCGGGGTCAACCTGGACACGGTTCGCGCGATCGCCGAAACCGGGGTGGATGTCATTTCGGTTGGCGCTCTTACCCATTCCGCACCGAACTTCGACATCGGTCTGGACGCGGTTTAAGCATTACGCCGATTACTTTAAATACCGCCCTTGATGAATGACAGCTTCGAGACGCGCTGACTCAGCGGCTTGTCGACCCATGCGTCGAACAGGAAGGCCGTGACGAGGGCCGCAAGGACGCCTGCGCCCCACAGCAGCCATTGTTCTGGCTGGGACAGACCGAAATGGGCGATAAGCCGGGGACTGAGGCCGAACCAGACCGCACCGACCAGGGAATGGGTAAGGAACAGGGCAAACGATGCGCGCCCCATACGGTGAGTAGCTGTTGTCTCGTGAAACGCGACACCGCCCGACACCGCCAGGACAAGGGCCAGAAGCATAAGCACCAGGCTATCGCAGATAGTGCCGCGCGGCAGCGCACACAGGACCGCAATACCGGCCATCGCTACACAGATGCCTAACAAGTACCCCGCCTTAGAAACAGTCATACCGGCCGTCAGGCGTTCGATCAGATTGCCCAATACGAACAAGGGGATAGCACGCAGAAGCCCCCAGGCGAAGGGCAGGTCGACAAAGGCATGATGCGCCAGGCCGGCTGCCAGCCCCTGGGCCGCCAACACAACCGCGCAGGCCATTATCGCCAGAACCCGCCGAGACCTTCCGTAGAGGAGCGGTACATACAGACTGAAAAGAGCGTAGCAGACCAGTAGCGCCGAAAGGGTCCAGGTCGGCACATTCCACGCCGCATTGTGCGAGATACCCCAGCCATGCACCAGAAAGGCCTGGGCAATAAAATCCCAAAGGCGGTATTTGTCCGGATGATTTGGCGGAAACCCGGCCGCCGACGATGCCCATATGAACAGGCCGAAGACCAACAGGACCAGGATGTGCGACGGCCATAGGCGCGCAAACCGGCGCAGGAAAAAATGCGTGCGCCGCATATGCGACGTCACCAGCCGCTGCCCATAGGCGCGCGACAGGATATAGCCGGACAGCAGAAGGAAGAAATCGGTCGCCAGCCAACCTTCGCTGAAGACCGGCATCAAGGTGCCCAGATTGACCGGTGCGTTCGATCCGTAGTGAAACAACAGAATGAAACCGGCGGCCAGGAAGCGCAGGACATCGAGACTGGCACCACCGGCGCGCGGCACGGAAGCGACAGTGTCGGCAGGCTTGAAGACGGCAAAAGAGACAGGTTTCACCCTGTCTCTCTAGCATTCAAGCGTAAATTTTTTAACCGTCAGCGCTCCTAGTGATGGAGCTACTTCTTCGCAGGTGTGACGGGCTTGGGCGCCTCACGCTTGGCGCCCGCATGTTCACCCGGCTTCATGAACTTGACCAGTACGCGCTGACCGATCAGGAACGGCGTGTTGTCAGCCGATACGACGACCTCGACCACGCGCTCATCTGAGGCTTCGTTGCCTCCGTCGGATTTCAGCTTGCGCGCGCCAAACGTAGCGGCGACGCGTATGACCTTGCCGACGTATAACTTGCTCGGATCCGCTTCCGGAACGATTTCCGCTTCCTGACCAACCGACACAGACGGAATAGCACTTTCGACGATTTCAGACCGGATAATGTGCGGAATGGCGGGTTCCAGGTCGAACATGGTCGAAACGTTCAGAGTCGAAGCGCCGGCACCCGGATTTGCGTAACGGCGGATAATTTTCCCGTCCATCGGCGCGCGGATGATGGTGAGGTCCTGCTGATATTCCGCCTGGGCCAACTGCGCGCGGGCAGTCGCTACGGCGGCCTGCTGGGCTTCCAGGGTCGCCTTGGCGGTGTCGATAGCGTCACGGGCCTGATCCAGCTTCTGCTGCGCGACGAAATTGGTCGGGGCCAGCTTGGCGAGGCGTTCATACTCGCGCTGAGCCGTGCGGATCTGCACCTGGATCAGAGCGAGTTGGCTCTGGGCCTGGTTGACGGCGGCGCGCGAGTTATTGACGGCCAGAAGGGTGTCTTCGTCTTCCTGACGCGCCAGAACCTGGCCCTTGGTAACGACATCGCCTTCCTGGACATAGACCTGTTCGACGATACCGGCGCGGCGGGCGGCCACCTCGACGACCCCACCATCGACATCGACCTTACCGGCGGCGATGGCAGCGTAGGGCGACGGCGGCGCCTTGACGGCGGCGGTTGCGTCACCGGGCTTGCCGCCAGGCGCGCCCGGCGGCTGGCAAGCGGTCATGGAAACGGCGCCCAGGGCCAGCAGGCCGAAAAGGAGAGTGGTGGAGGTGGCGAATTTACGAGACATATGGTTTCTCTGGCTCTTTAAATTAGGCGTGGACGGTCGGTTCGGCGATCAGGGTATCGCTCAGAATTTTTCCGTCTTCCATGTGAATGACGCGGTCGGCATAGGCTTCCAGGCGCGGGTCGTGGGTCACGACGACAACCGCAGCCCCCCGTTCCCTGGCCGCCTGATGAAGAAGTTTGATGACCACCTGGCCGCTGACCGAATCGAGGGCCGATGTCGGTTCGTCGGCGAAGATAAGTTGCGGCTCCTTGGCCAGAGCCCGGGCGATGGCGACGCGCTGCTTTTCACCACCGGACAGTTCCGCCGGATATTGCTTGAGCCGGTGACCGAGGCCAACGGACTCCAGAACTTCCTTGGCGCGGCGGCGGGATTCCGCTTGCGGCACCTTGCAGTACTTAAGCACCTGTTCGACCTGCTCGGTCGCGCTTAGGGCCGGGAACAGGTTGAACCCCTGGAAAATGAAGCCGCAGTGATCGAGGCGGAACTTGTCGATCTTGCCCCGCTTCTTCTTCCACAGGCTTTCGCCCAAGGCCATGACCTCACCTTCGTCGGGCTTCATCAGGCCGGACAGAGCTGCGATCAGGGTGGATTTACCCGAACCCGATGGCCCCATCACCATGGTGACCTGACCGTGATAGGCGTTGAAATCGACGTTTTTCAGCACGGCCTGCTTCAGCTTGCCGATCTTGTAGCTTTTTGACAGCCCTTTTGCGTCCAGCGCAAGTGTACCAATAGTCATCGTAACAAATCCGCGGGCTGGCTTTTCTTGAGGACGCCGAGCGAGAAGAGGCCCGACAGGATGGCGATGATCATCAGCATGATCCCAACAGGAATGTCGATGAACAACGGGAAGTCCATGGGCACGCCGCCCATCTTGGCCAGAGCAGCCACGCCGGCCACGAGGGCTACGGTGAGGAAAAGCCCCGCCACCCCGACCCAGAAGCTGAGTTCCATGATGATCAGGCGCAGGCTCCCCATGGAGACGCCGAGCGCACGCAGGGAGGCGAACTCCTTGATATTGGCCATGATGGCGCCTTGCAGGGTTTGCCAGGTGATGACAATGCCGATGAAGACGCCGACAACCGCCATGAAGCCGAGGATGACCGCAATGCCGCCTTCCTTGAGCATACCGACCTGGGACGTCTTGGCCAGCTCCTCACGCGTCCAGGCCTTGTACTGGCCGGCACCCATGGTGTTCAGTTCGGCGGCAACCGCTATGGAGCGGGTTGGGTCGCGCAACTTGACCAGCAGTGGGCCGACGCGGGGGCCATCACTGGCGACATAGAGCAGCTTTGCCGTCTGGTACGAGGTGAAGACCTGGGTGTTGAACATGTTCGGATAGCCATCGACCACGCCGGCCACCGTTACGGTACGTCCGTTCATCTTGGCCTTGTCACCGACCTGAACGCCCAGTTTACCCAAGCTCGAGCGGTCGAGGATAACCGCGAAGGGTTCCTTCAAGGCGTCGATCGTGGCGTCGGAAAAATCGCTCGGCATGGTTACCGCGCCCCGGACCGGGTCCACCACGACCACCCTGACGCCATCACTTTTCGACGGCTGGCCGTCCCTGGGGAAGTTGGACCAGTTCGCCCAGTTCATGACCATGGGCTGGACTTCAGCAACATCCGGGTGCTGATAAACCATGGGGATCAGGCGACGGGCCTGACCGGTATCGCCGAATATGCCATCGGCCTGCGGCGGCAGGATCAAGATCTGGGCCGGTGACCGTTCAATCGTGGCGGTAAACGATTTAGCCATGCCCATGAACATGCCGGTCATCGCCAGGACGAGGAGTCCGGCGACGGCAAGGGCGATGACGGCGCCGAAATATCGACGCCACTCATACAGTATGGTGGAGAGAGCGAGGGACATATTACCACTTTTGAGACAAGGCTTCCAAGCGGCAACATCTATAAGTTTTCGATAAAGGTCTAATTAAATCGGCGTAACATAGGTTGCACTGTCGAAATATGCTTCCAAAGCACCGGCCGATTTGTCCGTTTCCGAACACAAACCTATCGGTCGCGTCCTTGTACCTTCCTTATAGTGCTCCCCTTACAAGTCTTTCTGGGCCGCGATGAAATAGGCTATGCCTGTCCACAGTGAAATAATCGCCGCAATCCAAACAAGCGCATAGGCGGTCATCAGAACCGCAGTAGAACCATCCGGTTGCAGCCCGAAGGCCGACCAGGCGTCGGCGAACAAAAGCAGGCCAAGCGCCACCAGTTGCACGGTCGTCTTGATCTTGCCCAGGAAACTGACCGGCACCTTGACCCCCTTCGCTGCGGCGGCTTCCCGCAGCGCGCTGACGGCAAATTCCCGGAACAGGATGAAGGCGGCCGGAAGGGCAAAGAACGGATCGCCCGAATGGATGGCGAACACGCCCAGAATGGTGCCGCAGACAAGGATCTTGTCGGCAATCGGATCCAGAATGGCGCCCAACCGGCTTTCGGCCTTGAGCTTGCGCGCCAGAACGCCATCGAACAGGTCGGTCAGGGCGGCGATGACAAATACGTAGACGCCCCAACGCTGCATACTGAACAAAACGTCGGATTGCGCCTGGATGAAGGGGATGCCGCCGGCCATGCCCGCCAGCAAAACAAAGATGACGACGCCGAAAACGAGCCGGATTCCGGTGAGCAAATTAGGTATCGGATTGACTTTTTCGCCGGTCATGAATGCGTCGTTTCTCAGGGTTGCAGAGGTTTAGCGGCATTCTAACCAAGAAAAATCAGGCACCAAGTGTTTTATCCGGTTTGCCACGGTTTGCGGTCGTTTTTGGTCATGCACCTACGTTCCGACGTGAAAGAAGTCGTAGATTTTCTGGGCCAGGGCCGCGCTGACGCCTTCGATCTTCATCAATTCATCGACTGTGGCGCGGCCAACCTCACGCCCGGATCCGAAGGCCGCCAGCAGCGCGCGCTTGCGCTTGGCGCCGATGCCGTCAATTTCATCCAGCGGATTCTTGGTAATGGCGGCGTCGCGCTTTTGCCGGTTGGCGCCGATGGCATAGCGGTGCGCTTCGTCGCGCAGGCGTTGCAGGTAATAGAGAACCGGTGACTTCGGCTCCATCATGAACGGCAGACGCCCCGGCATGAAGAAGCGCTCCATGCCGGCGTCGCGGTCCGGCCCCTTGGCAACGCCGACAATCCGGATATCGGTCATGCCGAGTTCCTGCATCACCGTCATGACCGCATCCAATTGCCCCTGGCCACCGTCGACAAGCACCAGATCGGGCCTTCCAAACCCTTCGGCGGCGGCGGGATCGTCTTTGGCCCTGACCAGGCGCATGAAACGACGGCGGAACACTTCGGCCATCATGGCGTAATCGTCGCCCGGCACGGTATCGAGATCGCGGATGGTGAACTTGCGGTACTGGCTTTTCAGGAACCCTTCCGGTCCGGCGACAATCATGCCCCCCACCGCATGGATGCCGCCCAGGTGGGAGTTATCGTACACCTCAATCCGTGTCGGCGGCGCATCTAAGCCGAACGCCTGGCAGACACCCTGAAGCAGTTTCGATTGCGCACTGGTTTCGGCCAGTTTGCGTCCGAGGGCGGCGCGGGCATTATTCAGAGCGCTCTGGACGACCTCGCACTTGCCGCCGCGTCTTGGCCGCAGCACCTGCACTTTCCGATCCGCCTTGAGCGACAAGGCCTCCATCATCAAATCAGGCTCATGCAGGTCATGCGACACCAGAACCAGGCGCGGCACCTGGCGGTCCTGGTAAAACTGTCCCAGAAAGGCGTCGAGAATACCTCCGGCATCGTCTTCCTGGTCGATGCGCGGGAAATAGGCGCGATCACCCCAGTTCTGGCCGGCGCGATAGAAGACGACCTGAACGCAGGCCGCCCCCCCTTCGTTGAAGACGGCAAAGACATCGGCTTCTTCATCACCCAGATCGACAGAGGATGACAGCGAGACGTGATTCAAAGCCCGCACCCGATCACGCAGGTGGGCGGCCCGTTCGAAATCCATGTCGTCGGAGGCCTGCATCATCTCTTTCGACAGGCGTTCGATGACGGCACGGCTTTTGCCGCGCAGGAAATCATGCGCCTGACGCGCCAGATCGTTATAGTCGGGCAAACTGATCACGCCCGTGCACGGTGCTGAGCAGCGCTTGATCTGGTGCAACATGCAGGGGCGCGTGCGGGCGGTGTAGACACTGTCGGTGCAGGTGCGCAGCAGAAACGCCTTTTGCAAGGTGTCCAGCGTCTGGTTGACGGCATTGGTCGAGGCGAACGGACCGAAATAATCGCCCGGAATTGAATGGGCGCCGCGATGCTTGGTAATTTGCGGCGCTTCGTGGTCCTTGCGCACCAGGATTTCGGCGAACATCTTGTCGTCGCGCAGCAGAACATTGTACCGCGGCTTGAGCGCCTTGATCAGACGGGCTTCGAGCAGAAGCGCCTCGCCTTCGGTGTCGGTGCGCAGCAGGACCATTTCGCGCGTCAAGGCGACCATGCGGGCGATGCGCTGGGTATGGAAACGGCCTTGCGCGTATTGCAGAACGCGCTTCTTCAGCGACTTCGCCTTACCGACGTATAGCACTTCGCCATCGGCGCCCAGCATCCGGTATACGCCTGGCTTGTCAGGCGCCAGGGCCGCTTCGCGCCGGATCAGTTCCGCACCGATCAGCGGCGCGTCTTCCGGGCTGTCCGGAAAGCCGGTAGGTGTCGCGATGATGATTTCGGTGTCGTCGGATTCGGGCATTACACAAGAGACTTAACATGAATCGCGCCCGTGACCGGGGTCGTGAGATATAAAAACGCGCGCGGCAAAACAAGGAAACAGGCAATAGCGGGTGGGCGCCATAGTCTATATGGGAGAGTTTAGCGCAGATTCCCACGCTGTTCTGTCAGCGTAGTGTAACAAAAGTTCAATCACGCGGACGTGATTGTGAATTGGTATTCTACCCACAATAGCCTATATAGGGCGTCTTCCGGAGCAGTATCGAGCTTTCATGACGCCCGCCGCCATCCCGACGACCGCGCGAAAATCCCGCGAGATAAAAGCCCTGACCGGCCTGCGTGGCGTAGCTGCGCTCTATGTCGTCTTTTTCCACGCCAACGGTTTGGTGGCCTTTCCGTCGCTGATCAAGCCCTTCATCCGCCACGGCTATATGGCGGTGGACCTGTTTTTCATCCTGTCCGGTTTCGTCATGGCGATCACCTATGCCGACTGGTTCCGCGATGGGTTTTCCCTGAAGAATTTCAAACAGTTCCTGCTGGTCCGGCTGGCGCGAATATATCCGCTGTACATTCTCATGACGCTGATCACCGCCGTGGCCATCACCACCGTGCTCAGCGATACCTACCGATTTGACGACAACGTCCTGCGTGCCCTGCCCTTCAACATCACCATGACCCACGTCTGGGGCTTGGCCTATTCTATCGTGCCACCGTCCTGGTCGATCAGCACCGAATGGGCGGCCTACCTGCTCTTTCCGTTCAGCATCATGCTGGCCATGTGGATGCCGCGCCGTTATGCGTTGATCGGCACCGCGGTTGCCTTCGCCGTCCTGACCTGGGTCGCCTTTGGGCCGTTCTGGATGACCCATACCCATCATCATGCCGGGCAACTGGATGTCGTACATTCCTACGCGCCCGGCACGCTTCTGCGCTGCCTGGCGTCCTTTTACATCGGTCTGGTCGCTTTCCGCTTCAAAGACCTGATCCCGGCGCGAGCGTCGGGTCTGTTCCTGCTGATCGCTCTGGTCCTGCTCTGCTACAAGGCGACCGACCTGTGGCTGATCGCGGTATTCGCCGGGCTCATCATGAGCCTGAGCCATGACGAAGGCCTGGTCGCGCGTCTGCTGCAAAGCCGTATCGCCTACTGGCTGGGCGTCATATCGTTTGCCCTCTACCTGGTGCACGACCTGACCCAGAAGATTATTCTCAAGTCTCTACCGGCCTGGGGACTGGCTGGCGACATTTCGCGACTGAACTGGGCGCTGATTTCGATCGCCCTGTCCGTCGGGATTGCCGCGATAACCCACTATTATTATGAAAAGCCGTCACGCACCTGGGCGCGCAACCTGATCAAGAGGCTGGAAAACCGTAAGCCGGTCTTCACGCGGGAAAACTACGGCAAGCTCGTCGGTTTCGTTCGCGACCTGGCCGTTCGCCCCAGCCCACCACCGGCGGAGTAGCCGCCAGTCTACCAGAGCGACCTCTACCAGAGCGGATCTGGTGGAAAGCCCTGCAAGGCCTCCTGTATGCGCCGCAAGCTGCCGCCATTGATATTTTCCGGCAAGGCGTCTAGCGAAAAAAAGCCGACATTCTTGATCTCGGCGTGCGAGGTCATCGGCACGTTTTCGAAGGCATCGACACGGAACAGAAGGACGTGATCGCCGGGGAAAAACTGTTCGTTGCTATGCACCGATAGCAGGCGGGGAAGTTCGAGCGGATTGACACCGGCTTCTTCGCGCAATTCGCGCGCCACCGCCGCGTGGGCGGTTTCCCCCGCATCGACCCCACCACCGGGCAACCACCAGCCAGGCAGATAGGTATGCTCGATCAGCAGCACCTCGCCCTTGGGGTTGACCACCAATCCACGCACGCCCAGCGTCTTGCCACGCGTCGCCCGGGAATAGGCGAAAAACAGCGGGCGCGAATAGGGTTCAACGACACGTTTCCAATCTTCCATAGGCTAAGCATGGCTCCAATATATGACATGCGCAATACGCCAAACTCAGGCATCTGGATTAAATATCCGTGATGAGGCTCTTGTCTCGGCGCGTGCGAGCGTGTAACCGAAATGCCATATAGTCGCGGAGTCCTTCCATGCTTGCCATCGCTATTCTCGCTTCTTTCCTGATCTTCATGTGCGTGATGAACGTCATCGACTTCGGTCGCATTGACTAACAAGACCGCACTTGTCACTGGCGCCGCCAAGCGTATTGGCCGCGCCATCGCCATCGCCCTGGCCAAGGCCGGCTATGATATAGGCGTCCATTACGGCCGTTCGCAGGATGACGCCGTGGCGCTTGTCGCCGAACTGGAAGGTTTGGGTGTGCGCGCTCACCCTATCCAAGGTGACCTGTCGGATGTCGCCACGGTGCCCGGCTTGATCGGCAAGGCCCGCGATGCGCTTGGCCCCGTCGATGTGCTTGTCAATAATGCGTCGGTATTCGCCGACGATCGCGCCCGCACGCTGACTATCGACAGCTGGCAGACCCATATGGACACCAATCTGCTGGCGCCGGTTCTGTTGGCACAGGCTTTTGCCCAGCAGCCCGACATCCGGCCAGGCGCGTCGATTATCAATATGATCGACCAACGGGTCTTGAAACCATCGCCGCCCTTTTTCAGCTACAGCATGTCGAAGGCCGGCCTCTGGCACGCGACGCGCACCCTGGCACAGGCCTTGGCGCCGCATATTCGCGTCAATGCCGTCGGTCCCGGCCCGACCCTGAAATCGATTCACCAGAGCGAGAAGGATTTCGACCGCGAGGCGCGATCGACCCTGCTGCAAAAGCCGACCTCGCCCGAGGAGGTCGCCGCCGCCGTTTTGTACCTGCTTAACGCGCCCAGCGTGACGGGTCAGATGATCTGCGTCGACTCCGGCCAGCATCTGGTCTGGAAAACCGTGGACATGCTGGACCTCTAGATTTGATGCTCTAAGGGCTCAGCGCCGTTTGCTGTTGCCCATCAGACCGCGCAGCAATTCACGGCCCAGGGCTATTCCCATCGACCGGATAATCGGCACGGCGACTGATGTGACCGATTTCATGGTCTGGGCCGCCGCCTTCTGGCGCGCCTTTTCTTCGGCGGCCTTCTGACGTTCTTCTTCTTTCGCCGCCTGGAGCGCGGCCTTGGCCGCCGCCTTTTCCTCAGCGGATGGCGGGGGTGGCGGCGCGTCGGCCTGGGCCTTGGCAATCCGCGCCGTCAGGATTTCGTAGGCCGACTCGCGGTCCTTGGCCGTATCGTAAACGCCACCGACCGGTGATTTGGCCATAAGATCGGCGCGTTCCTGATCGGTCACCGGCCCCAGGCGCGAGGCCGGCGGGCGGATGAGAGTCCTGTCGCAGACGGCCGGAATGCCCTTCACGTCCAGCAACGAGACGAGCGCCTCCCCCGTCCCCAGCGCCTGCAGGACCTCCAGGGTGTCGAAGGCGGGATTGGCGCGGAACGAATCGGCCGCTGCCTTTAGCCCCTTCTGTTCCGATGGGGTATAGGCGCGCAGGGCATGTTGAACCCGGTTGCCCAGTTGCCCCAGCACGGTGTCCGGAACATCGGCCGGATTCTGCGTAATGAAATAAATTCCCACGCCTTTCGAGCGGATCAGGCGGACGACCTGCTCGATTTTTTGCAGCAAGGCCTTGGACGCCTCATTGAACAAAAGGTGAGCTTCGTCGAAGAAAAAGACCAGGCGTGGCTTTTCCGGGTCGCCCACTTCCGGCAGTTCCTCGAAGAGCTCCGACATCAGCCACAGCAGAAAGGTCGAATAGAGCTTCGGATTTTGCATCAGGCGGTCGGACGCCAGGATGTTGATATAGCCTTTTCCGGAGATATTGGTGCGCATCAGGTCTTCGAGACGCAGGGCGGGTTCCCCGAAGAACTGCGCCGCCCCCTGATTTTCCAGGGTCAGCAATTGCCGCAGGATGGTGGCGACCGTCGTGGGTGACACCTGGCCGTAGACCTGGCTCAACGCCTTGGCGTTGTCGGAGATATGGCTCAGTATGGCGCGCAGGTCGTTAAGATCGAGCAGGAGCAGGCCTTCCTTGTCCGCGACCGCAAAGGCAATGTTGAGCACGCCTTCCTGCACATCGTTCAGTTCCAGGAGCCGGGCGAGCAGCAAAGGTCCCATCTCGGAGATGGTGGCGCGGATGGGGTGTCCCTTCTGGCCATAGAGGTCCCAGAAGATAACCGGTGCGGCGGCGGGCGTCAGTTCGAGATTCATCTGCTGGGCGCGCGCCAGCAGTTTGTCATTGGGCTGGCCGGGTTGCGATACGCCCGACAAATCCCCCTTGATGTCTGCCGCGAACACCGGCACGCCGGCGTCGGAAAAGGCCTGGGCCAGGACCTGCAAGGTCACGGTCTTGCCGGTGCCGGTCGCACCTGCGATCAGGCCGTGCCGGTTGGCGCGGCTATAGAGCAGGATTTCCGGTTGAGTGGCCTGGCCGACAAAGGCCCCTGTGGTATCCGCCATGATCTGCTCCCGATATTAAGTCCAAGGATTCGTTTTAGCCCACGGCCTTTGGCTTATCCAGATGTTCACCCATCCAGCCACGTAAAAAGCGCTGCATCGGCATTTCAAAATAGCGATGGCTCAGCCAGGCCAGTCCGCAGGCGGTCGCCAGGAAGCCGACGAGGGTCAGGGGCGAACTGAAAATTGCCAATCGGGTAGCGGCGCCCCCGGCTGACAAGATAAGCATCATTGCCAGTTGCAGAGGGAAATGGATCAAATAAACCGCGTAGCTGATATCGCCGATCCATGACCATCGATGCAGGGTCTCGCGACTCATTAGCGAGACCTTCCAATGCCCCTGCATCAGGCCAACCTGCAAAAGGAAGAGCGGCAGAAAAATGTAGATGAAACTGTCAACGCTAAAAACGCTGGTGACAAGGTCATTCCCATGCAGTTGCCCAGGCACCCATCCCCGCACGAAACTAATCACGGCCAGTACCGGCAAGACTATTCCCAAACCGATGGCAACCGCCTTGCGTGTTTTTTCCCGCCCATCAGCGCGCAGCCATTGCACAAGATAGAAGATCAGCCCCCCAATGAAAAAATGCGGCATGCCCCGGGCGAAATCACTCAAGGAGTCCATCTCCTTGATCTTGAGGCCAATGACAATCAGGAGCATCAGAACCAAGAATGACGTCCGCCTCAGATAACAGATCAGGAAAAATACGGCGTAGAGGAAGACTTCGACCGAAATCGACCAGGCGGGACCATTGAAGGTTTGAACGGCCCCAGGCAACCACTGCTGCACCATGAACAGGCTGAGAATGAAATTGAACGGCGTGTTGTCGGAATAGATAAAGCTCGCGCCGGAAACGTGCGTATAGGCGATCTGAAGCACAGCCGCCGCGATAAGCGTTACAAAGTAGAGCGGATAAAGCCGGGCGAAGCGGGCAATAAAAAAACGTGTCGGGCCAGTGTGCCGGGTTTTGATGGCATCCGCGTAAAGCCAAAAGAAGACGTAACCGGAAATGGCGAAGAACAGCTCAACGAAAAACTGGCCGTACAGGTACAACGGCATAAGGATATCTTGGAACGGCAGGTCGGCATAGTCGAAACCAGCGGTTTCGCTTATCAACAGGAAGTGCTTGTAATGATAAAACACAACCATGATCGCCGCTACACCGCGCAGAATATCCAGCTCGTAAAAACGGGCCTTGCTCGGGTGAAGAGGCGGCAGGTCTGACAAAACTACGCCAATGCCCTAGGTCTGCCGATCGACACTGTAGACGGCGAGATTTTCCAACGCCTGCCGCCACGGACCGGCGTCGAAAATCGACAGGGCGGCGCGTGCCTTTTCGGCGTAGGCGCGCGCCACGGCGCGGGCTTCGTCGAGCGCGCCCGAAGATGCCATCAAGGCCTGGGCGCGTTCGAAATCGCCCGGCGCCTGCTCACGCTTGCCGATGGTGCGATCCCAGAAGGCGGCATCGGTGTCGCGGCTGGCACGCATGGCCAGGATCAACGGCAGGGTAGACTTGCCCTCGGCGAAATCGTCTCCGGCATTCTTGCCCAGATCGGCAGCCGAGCCTTGGTAATCGAGCACGTCATCCTGAATCTGGAAGGCCAGGCCGAGATTGAGGCCGTAGCTGTACAGGGCCTGGATCCTGTCTTCCGAAGCGCCCGCCGCTACGGCGCCGCTTTCCGACGCGGCTGAGAACAGGGCGGCAGTCTTGGACGATATGATTTCGATGTAGTCTGCCTGCGTCAGGTTCAGATCGAAGGCCTTCATCAGTTGCAGGACTTCACCCTGGGTAATGATGGCCGATGCCTTTGACAGGATATCGAGCGCCCGCAGGCTGCCCGTCTCAACCATCAGCTCAAAGGCGCGGGCAAACAGGAAATCACCGACGAGAACCGAAGACGGCGCACCCCAGATGAGATGTGCGGCGACCTTGCCGCGACGCAGTTGCGAGGAATCGACGACATCGTCGTGCAAGAGTGTGGCAGTGTGAATGAATTCGACGGCGGCGGACAGATTGTAGTGGTGTGTATTGTCCGTGCCGCACAGCCGGGCAGCAGCAACGCACAACAGGGGCCGCAAACGCTTACCACCAGCGGCGATCAGATGAGCGGCCAAGGCGGGAATGACGGCCACTTCGGATTGCATGCGCTCGGTGATCAGGGCGTTGACCGCGACCATGTCCGGATCGCAAAGAGTGACCAGCGCCTTGACGTCGGCCTTGGGAGCGGTTTTTGCCGCCTCCGGTGCGGGGCGCACGGTATCAATATTGGCCGAATCCAAGTTACTAACTCCTGACTTTAACCTTTAGGCCATAAACCGCCTTGACGGCTCAGGCAATGCCCCGCGATATTATTTAGGAACGAAAAGAGCTACAGTTTCCGCCGGGTCACGGTTTGGCCGCCTGGAGCATGTTATGTCCTGACGGTATCAGGTTGGCGCTCCGGTTTTTTTTATATTTGCGGAAACATGGCGTTAGAAAACAATTTGGATATGAACAGCGAAACACCTGCCCATTCTGACACGAATGGTGTCCTGACGCATCTGCTGGAAGGGCGCGTCAAAGTGATGCAGCCCACCAAGGGCTATCGCATCGGCATGGACGGCGCACTTTTGGCCGCAGGCTGCGCGACGATCCCAAAAATCAAGACGGCGCTGGAACTGGGCTGCGGTGTTGGCGGTGCGCTCTTTTCGCTTAAGGCGCGGTGTCCGGGGCTCACCCTGACCGGTATCGAGCGCGAGGCGGCCTATGTCGCCCTGGCGCGGGAAAATATCGCGTTGAATGAGGGCGACGTCGCCATCGTACGCGGTGATATCGGCAAGGGCT
Source organism: Asticcacaulis aquihabitans (assembly GCF_032490435.1). Lineage (NCBI taxonomy): Bacteria > Pseudomonadati > Pseudomonadota > Alphaproteobacteria > Caulobacterales > Caulobacteraceae > Asticcacaulis > Asticcacaulis aquihabitans. The sequence continues at coordinate 581,857 of NZ_JAVGWM010000004.1, read as the reverse complement.
TCAAATCCTTCGATCTACCGCGCGTCGACCTGGTGTTCAGCAATCCCCCCTATTTCGACGATCCGGACCTGCTGCGCCCGCCGCATGAGACCAAACGCGCCGCCTGGATCGCCGACGATGGGCTGGAGGCCTGGCTCGACTTCGCGCAGGCCGCCGTAAACGATGGCGGCCACATTGTCTTCATTCACCGCGCTGATCGCCTCGCTGACATTTTAACTGGCCTGGGCAAGAAGTGCGGCACCTTCGTCGTCCGCCCGATCCTGCCTTTTGCCGACAAGGATGCCAAGCGCGTGCTGGTCAAGGCGCAACGCCTGGGCAAGGCGCCTCTGCGCCTCCTGCCGCCCCTCGTCCTGCATGACGATGGTGAACGCAAACACACGCCGACGGTGGAAGCTATTCTCCGCGGGGAAACGGCGCTTGGCTGGTAAATAGCGTCGCCAGCCGCTTTGCGCCCGCCATGCTCAAATGCTGGCCGTTGAAATAAAGGACACCGTCATCTGGGCCATAGACCCGGCATCGCGCAGCATCGCACAGCGAATCCGACGGCCTGATGGCGGCGAGATTATGCGCCGAAACGAACCGGTCCAGTTGCGCGATGACCTGGGCGTTATCGCGATCGAATTGCGCGCGGCTCATCCCAACGGCGCGCGGATCGCGCCCCAGGTGCATGGCCAATCCCACCTGAGATGGCGGATCGAAGTCATAGACGGGTACGGGATAGACGATCACCACACGTTTGCCGGCGCGGCTCAAATCCAGCGCGTTCAGTTCCAGCCCGCCCAGTACGGCCGGCAGGTTTTCGTCGGCATAGCGATGGTAGTTGGCCGTCAGCACGACCGTCTCTATGCGCCGGTCGTGCATCAGGTGCAAAAGCATGTCGGCATTGTGGGCGCGGCAAGCGGGATTATAGGCGATGGTATAGCCAATGCTTGGCGGGCAGGCCGAGGCAGTGATCTGGCGCACGCCCAATTCAGGCAGACGCGTACCCAGCGCCCGGGCCAATTCCACGCCTTCGCTATCGCCCCATACCGCGACCGACGGCGCGACGCCGGGCGCTCCATAAACGCAGGTATCGGCGTAGGCCACACGCGCCTCACGCGCCAGGTGACACCGCTTGCGATCGGGGTTGTAGTCGTCCGCCGCGGCGAAGGCTGCCCGTTCGGCAGTGTTAAACCGTTGCGGCAGCCCCTTGGCATTGAAGACCAGCAGGGCCGCCGCAATCGATACCGCAATGGCGCCCCCGGCCATCGCCAATGGGCGACGCGGGCGCCTGGCCAGAAATGGTTGTTCGATATAGCGCCAGGACAGGACCGCCAGCCCGAAGGCCAGGATCGCAGCGGCAAGGCTTGGCCAGAGCGCATCGCCGAACAGCAGGCGCGCAAAGACCAAAAGCGGCCAGTGCCAGAGATACAAGGAATAGGAGATGTCGCCGCTCCAGACGAGGGGCGGTGCACTGATCAACCGGTTGCCCCAGCCATCCCGGGTCACAAGCAAAAGGGCCGCGCCCAGACACGGCGGCAAGGCCCACAGCCCCGGAAACGGCAGGCGATCATTCAGACAAATCAGGCTCAAGACAATCAGCCCAATACCCGCCAGGGACAGCGCCCGCTTCATCGCGACGCTTAAGTCGAGGCGAATAGCCACACACAGTGCTCCTATCAAAAGTTCGAAGGCGCGCGTCGTGGGGAGATAAAAAGCCGCTTCCGGTCTGGCAGACCACTGGGCGGCTGCCAGCGACAGCAAGGCCAGCAGCCCGATGATCGGCCACAAAAACCGTGCAGCGAAGCGGCGAACAGCCAGCAGAATGACCGGATAGATAAGGTAAAACTGCTCCTCGACCGCCAAAGACCAGGTGTGCAGCAAGGGCTTGAGCCCCGCGCCGCTGTCAAAGTAATCGGTCAGGCGGGCAAAGGCGAAATTGGACAGGAACAGGGTAGTAAAGAACTGGGTGTAGACCAATTCGCTCAGCAGAGCCGGTGGCAGGATCAGCAAGCCCGCACCCAGTGTAAATGCCAAAACAGCGTAGAGTGCCGGGAACAGCCGCCTCACCCGCCGGACATAGAAGTCGCGCAGACGCAGGTCGTCTTTCAGCAGGATTTGGGTAATCAGATAGCCGGAAATGACGAAGAAGATATCGACGCCGGCAAATCCGCCCGGCAAGGCCGAAGGGTTGAGGTGGAACAGCACCACCGCCAGCACGGCGACCCCGCGCAGGCCTTGAATATCGGCGCGTTTTGGCTGTGCATCCGCGGTCATAAGCCCCTCACCAATGGGTCATGGGGCGAAGGGAGGGATATTCGGTCCCACACGGAATGACGGAAAGGAGCCTTAGCTAGCCGCATTCGCCACGCCATCGAGATACCGCTGGGTTTCATCGAGCGGGTTGTCTTTCAAAGCCGCGCGCCGGCCAAGCAAGTCTGGACTGCCCGCATTGTAATCGCGCATCAACTGACGGACAAAATCACCCGACTGGACGTCTTTCAAAACGCCTTGCATCGCCTCGCGGCTGGTGGCGTTGATCACGCGCGGACCGGTCAGATAGGCGCCGTATTCCGCCGTATTGCTAATCTTCTCGAACCCGCCCGACATGCCCAATTCCCAAAGCAGATCGACGACCAGCTTGAGCTCGTAACAGGTTTCGAACCAGGCCACCTCAGCCGGATAGCCGGCATCGACCAGGGTCTGAAAGCCCGTGGTGACCAGTTCGCGCGTACCGCCGCACAGCACCACCTGCTCCCCAAACAGGTCGCTTTCGCATTCGGCCTTCATGGTGGTCTCGAATATGCCCTTGCGCCCGCAACCCAGCGCCGCGGCAAAGCTGAGGCCCAGCCCCTTGGCCTTACCCGTGGCATCCTGCTGAACGGCGAACAGGCAAAACACCCCGTCGCCCGCCACATAGATGTCGCGGATGCGCGGGCCGATCCCCTTGGGCGACACCAGCAGGACATCGACATCGGCGGGCGGGCTGACCAGCCCGAAATTGCACGACAGACCATGGGCGAAGATCAGGGCCTGACCGGCGCGCAGATGCGGCGACATCTCTTCAGCAAACAGCTTCTGGTGCGCCTCGTCCGAGGTCAGAACCACCATTACATCGGCCCATGCCACGCCGTCGGCCACCGTCACAACCTCGAAACCGTCGGCCTCCGCCTTTGTCCGCGTTTTCGACTCCGGCTTCAGCGCCACCTTGATCTGGCTTACGCCCGAATCGCGGGCATTAAGCGCCTGGGTACGGCCCTGGCTGCCATAACCGATGACCAGCACCTTGGCGGCGCGGATAATAGAGAGATCGCAATCGCGATCATGATATACGGGTAATGGCATTGGCATTGGTGACTGACCTTAGCTATACTCGAACAGAATCGTAAGGTCGGTATAATCCATGTTTGATCACCCCGAATACCAGTATCTCAATCTTGTCCGCGATATCATGGATAATGGTGTGACGCGGACGGACCGCACAGGAACGGGGACGACCGGGCTGTTCGGGCGGCAAATCCGCTTCGATCTGTCCAAGGGCTTTCCGCTTCTCACGACAAAAAAGGTACATTTCAAATCGATCGCGGTCGAGCTTTTGTGGTTCCTGCGGGGCGACACCAATGTCAAATACCTGCATGATCACGGAGTAACCATCTGGGATGAATGGGCCGATGAAAACGGCGACCTGGGCCCGGTCTATGGCAAGCAGTGGCGGTCATGGGCTGCGCCCGACGGCCGCAGCATCGACCAGATGAAAGCGCTGCTGGAAAATCTGAAAACCAATCCCTATTCGCGCCGCCACGTCATTTCAGCCTGGAATCCGGCCGAGGTGGACGACATGGCCTTGCCGCCCTGCCACTGCCTGTTCCAATTTTTCGTTGCCCCCGGCGACAACGGAAAGGGCCGGCTGTCGTGCCAGCTTTACCAGCGTTCAGCCGATATCTTCCTGGGGGTACCGTTCAACATCGCCTCCTATGCGCTGCTGACCCACATGGTAGCGCAGGCGGCGGGACTGGAGGTCGGTGATTTCGTCCATAGTTTCGGCGACGTCCATCTCTATGCCAACCATGTCGAACAGGCCAAGACGCAGCTGGAACGCACGCCCTTCGCTTTCCCGAAACTGGTTATGGCGCCAAAGACCGATCTGTTCGGCTTTGACTATGCTGATTTCGCTATCGAAAACTATCAGTCGCACGGTGCGTTGAAAGCGCCGGTCGCCGTATGATGGCGCAGGTCAGGCTGGCCATCGTCGTGGCCATGAGCGACAATGGCGTGATCGGCAAGGCGGGCGGACTGCCGTGGCATCTGCGCTCGGATCTGAAGCGCTTCAAGGAAATAACTCAGTTCAAGCCGATCATCATGGGATCGACCACCTGGGATTCCCTGCCGAAGAAGCCCCTGCCCGGCCGATTGAACATTGTGCTTAGCCGTGACCCAAAGATGGAAGCGGTCGGCGGAATTATCTGCGAAACGTTATTTGAGGCGCTCGACATTGCGCGCGAACATGCGGCGGACGACGGGGCAGACGAAGTCTGCGTCATCGGCGGAGCCAATGTCTATGAACAGACCCTGGCCAAGGCCGACCGCCTCTATGTCAGCCATGTCCATGCCGATGTAGAGGGCGATGCCCATTTCCCTGCTATCGACCCCGCCGTCTGGCGCGTCACATCGCAAGAGGCTTTCCAAAAGACGGAAAACGACGATTTCGACTTCACGCTGACAATTTACGACCGCGTGAAATAGGCCGTAGCAGGCTTACGGGATAAGACCGCCAACCCCTTGTTTGACGATTTCGCCCATCAGGGAGCGCTTCTTCTTTTTCGGTTTGTCGCCGTTCGCCGGCGTCACCTCACTGCTATCATTGGCCGCCGTGCCACCCAGGCTCTGGCCCAGCATCCCGCCGGTCGAACTGCGGTAACGCACCTTGGTTTCCCACTGGATATTCCAGGCAAGCTTCGGATCCGCCGGGCGCTGCGGATAGACCAGGTTGACCTCCTGACCATAGGCCGTGATGCCATATATGCCGGTGCTCATCGCCTTCACCGCTTCGGCCGGCACAGTGCAGGTGGTCGCTTCGCCCGGCAGCAGGGCCTTGTTCGCCAGTAACCGGCTAATGTCATTCGGGGTGAGGTAATCCGGCGACACGAACCAATCGGTCTGCATGGCGGCCGAAGTCCACAACACCACGGTATCCTGACCTCCACCAATGGCCGTCGCGACAATTCCCTTGGCGCCATTTATCGGCGCCCAGGTCAGGGTATTGGCACCGCTGGCTGTTGCCGCATTGCCGGTAACATCGATGGCCGGCATGAAATCCTGATTGGCATCCAGGGTAAAGTCGATCTGCGGCCCATAATTGCTTTTGACGGAATGCGCGCCAACCAGGGACGAATCGCCCTTGATGTCCTTTGGCTTGAACTTCGGATTGGGCCATTCGGCATAGGTCTTCCAATTGCTCGGTAGTGGCCCGACAGCGCCGTCCAGGGTCAAATGCGCCGATAGCTTCTTGAACTCGGCGCCCCGGGCGCTCGGATCGGTGATTTTCGACAGATCAACCACAACGGGCTGATTGGCGGGCACGTGTTCGCCGCACCCCCAGAATATGAGAATCTTGCCTTTCGGTGGCTCGTAGGCCTTCTGCTCATGCTCCTCAACCGGGGTCGCCGGTCCTGTCGGCGTCGCCTGCCAGTACAGGGGCAATTCCTTGACCTTCAACCCCGGAGGCGGCAGATGCGTAGCGGCGGGTTCGCCGCTGGCCGCCTGGCTGGAGCCCAGCCGCAAATTGAGGGTATGGCTCACCGTGTCGCCACCACCCAGCATGTTCATCATGGTCCCCATGGATGGCTTGCCGGCCCCAAGCCCCATACCCGATGTCGTCGCGCTGCTGACCCAGTATTTTTCGACCGGCCCGGTCACCACCTGCTTCACAGCCGCCGGGGCGGGCTTGGCGTCCGTCTTCTTGGCGGGCGCGGCAAGTGCCGGCGCCAGCACGACGGATGCGAACATGCTACCAAATACCAGAATGGGCTTAATCTGGGCCATGACCATTTCCCCGCTGTACGAAGCGTTTCCAAAAATTCGCAAATTACGAGAATTAATTCACGCTTTGGATACGCCTTTCCGGCGCGGCTGGCAATGTGAGATAATGGCGTTATGCGACCAAGATGGTAGCCGGCGCGCCTCCGATCAGAACAGTTCGCCCAGTAGCGAGCGGCTAAAGCCCCGTGCGTCTTCGCCACGACCGCTGCGGATCTTTTCCACCCATTCCGGATCGGACAGGATGGCACGGCCAACGGCCACCAGATCGAAATCACCGCGATCGAGGCGTCTCAGCACCTCATCGATGGCAACGGAATGGGACGCTTCGCCGCCGAAACCGGCAATGAATTCACCCGACAGGCCGACACTGCCAACCGTGATGGTGGGCACGCCCGTCAACTTCTTGGCCCAGCCGGCGAAGTTCAGGTCCGAACCATCGAATTCCGGCTCCCAGAAACGACGTTGCGAGCAGTGCAGGATGTCCGCGCCGGCATCGACCAACGGTTTCAGCCAAGCTTCCATTTCGGCGGGCGTGTAGGCGATCTTGGCGTCGAAAGCGCCGCCCTTCCATTGCGACAGACGGATAATGATTGGAAAGTCCGGACCGACGGCGGCACGGCACGCCTTCAGGATGGCGGCCGCGAAGCGTGTACGCTCACCGACCGTTTCACCACCCCAGGCGTCGTCGCGTTTGTTGGTCAGGGCCCAGAAGAATTCGTCGATCAGATAGCCGTGCGCGCCATGCAATTCGATGGCGTCGAAGCCCAGGCGCTTGGCATTACCGGCGGCGGCGGCGAAAGCCGCGATTGTATCGGCAATATCGGCATCCGACATGGGATTACCGACGGTCTTGCCGTCGATCGCGATCCCGGATGGCATATCCATCGGCGTCGGACGGTAGCCGGCGTCCGCTCCCAGAACGGCCCCGGTATGCCAGATTTGCGGCGCAATCTTGCCACCCTTGGCGTGAACGGCCGCCACAACCTTCGCCCAGCCGTCGAGCGCGTCACCGTAGAAGTTGGGGATATTGGCTTCGTTCTTGGAGGCCGGCCGCTCAATAACCGTGCCTTCGGTCAGGATCAGCCCGACATTGTTTTGCGCGCGGCGTTCGTAGTAGTCGGCAACCGCCTGGTTCGGCACCCCGCCCGGTGAAAAATTGCGCGTCATGGGCGCCATGACGATGCGGTTCGGCAGGCTCAGCGATTTCAGGGCAAATGGGGAAAACAGGGTATCCAAGGACATGGGGCGCTCCGGATTGTATCTGTCGCAGATATAGTTACGGTAATTCAGCTGACAAGGCGTTCGCCTGTGGATATGACCTGCCGCGTCCTGTTTATTTCATTTCGGCCAGAACACGCTCGGCGATAATCTTGAAACGCGTCGCCATCTCGCTATCCGGCTCGGCGGCAGTGAAGGGCCGGCCGTCGTCGCAGCCCTTTCGCAGCGCGGGATCGAGCGGCACATCACCCAGGAAGGGCACTTTCAGGGCGCTGGCCATTTTTTGCGCGCCACCGCGGCCGAATATTTCCAATTCCGCACCGTCCGGGCCGACAAAATAGGCCATATTCTCAATGACGCCCAAAACCGGGATTGCCGTCTTGCCGAACAGGGTCACGGCGCGGCGCGCGTCGGCCAGCGCCATTTCCTGCGGCGTGGACACCACTACCGCGCCATCGATCAACGTCTTCTGGGTCAGGGTCAGTTGCACATCGCCCGTGCCTGGCGGCAGGTCCACGACCAGGACATCGAGCGGGTCTTCCGCCGTGCCCCAGCGCGTCTGGGTCAGCAACTGCGTCAGGGCCTGAGAGGCCATCGGGCCGCGCCATATCATGGCCTGATCCGGATCGACGAGAAAACCGACGGAGTTGACCTTAAGGCCGAAGACCTCAGGCGGTACCATCAGTTTGTCATCGCCGAATTCCGGCGGTTTACGAACCCCCAGCATAACCGGCGCCGAGGGGCCGTAGATGTCGGCATCCAGGAACCCGACGCGTAAGCCCAACGCATTCAGACCAAGCGCGAGCCCTAACGACACGGTCGATTTGCCGACGCCGCCCTTTCCGGAGCCGACGACGATGACCTTTTTCACATGATTAGGACGCACACCGGCAACCGGCGCCTTGGGACGGCTATCTTCGACCGCACGTTCCGATAGCTTGGCTGAAGCCTGCTTTTGTGGCTGGGGGTTGGGGGCCATTTCGGCGGTCAGCACGACCTGGGCTTTGGTGACGCCCTCAAGCCGGGCCAAGAGTTTCTCGGACGCCAGACGGACCGGCCCATATTGCGTGACCCTGTCCTGCGGCACTTCCAGCATGAAGCCGACGCGTTCGGGCGACACGATCAGGGCGCGCACCATGCCTGCGTCAGACAGCCCTTGCCCGCTCATCGGATCGATGATGGTATTCAATGCGGCGAGCACGGTTTCCTTGTCAAGCACGGACGAACCTCCTAGAAAAGCTGGGCTTCACATAGGCCCTAAGTGCCGCCAGTTAAAGTCCTAAATGCCCGAATTCGACCGCCCCATATATCTCCTCGCCGGCCCGACCGCCTCGGGCAAGTCGGCCAAGGCCTTGGACTGGGCGGAACGGACAGGCGGGGCAATCCTGAATGCCGATTCCATGCAACTCTACACCGACGTGCCGATCCTGACAGCGCGGCCGGACGCTAACGACATGGCGCGCGCACCGCATCATCTCTATGGGCACCTGGCACCCCAGGCGCAGTGGTCGGCCGGGGATTGGCTGAGGGCAGCGCGACCCCATATCGCGGACGCGCTGAATGGCGGCCCGCCGCTGTGCATAGTCGGCGGAACAGGGCTCTATTTCAATTCACTGATCTTCGGTCTGGCCGAGATTCCGGATATTGCCGACGATGTCCGCGCGGCGGCGCGATTGGCCTATTCTGAGATGGGCGAGGCCAAGCTCCGAGACGTCCTGAAAGCCCACGATCCGCAATCCGAAGCGCGCATCATGCCCAATGATCAGCAAAGACTGGCGCGCGCCTATGAGGTCTGGCTACAAACCGGCCAGTCCCTGTCCGACTGGCAGGCCCGGACGACGCCGGAGCTCCCCCAAGATTCCTATGTGCTGGATATATTACAGCCCGACCGCGACTGGCTTTATGAGCGATGCGACCGTCGCCTGCGCCTTATGCTCGATCAAGGCGCGCTCGACGAGGTTCGCGCCTTGGTGGCCAAGGGACTCGAACCCAGCTGGCCTATCATGCGGGTGCTGGGTCTGGCCGAATGCGTGGCTTACCTCAACGGCGACATGCCCCTGGACGAGGCCCTGACCCTGGCGCAGCAGAAAACGCGCAACTACGCCAAACGGCAGTCGACCTGGTTTCGCAACCAGTTCTGACGCTTATCCCCGCTTCGCCCTCGTCTTGCAGGTTTACCCCCTTGCGCGCCTGACGCGAACATTATAGCCATGGGGAGAAATGCCTGTGGGGGGTTACATGACACCAGTATTCGATCGCCGCGCCCTGTTGCGCCTGTCCGGCTCCGTCGCCGCGCTCAGCCTTCTGCCGCCCTTGGCCCGGGCGGAGGACACGGTTAACGCCGGCCCACCGCCGATAGAAATGTATGCCGGGTCACCGATGGTCGATCATATCGCCCTGTCGCCGGCCGGCAAGCGCGTGGCTGTTATCAGCCAAAAAGGCGACGACAAGTTGCTGGTCTATTTCGATGTGCCCGGTGGCAAGCCGACAGCGACTCGCCTGGGTCCCGCCAAGATCCGCAATCTCTTCTGGGCGGACGAAGAGCAAGTTGTTGTTTGCGATTCACAAACGACGTCCCTTCCGCAATTCACCGGCGACAAACAGGAAGTTAGCCTGGCGCGGTTAATCAATTTGAAGACGAACAAGATCACCACCCTGTTCGACAAACTGGACCACTTCTACGGCATCGTCTTCGGCCCCGTCTATCGCGTGAAGATTGATGGCGTCGTCAATCTCATGGCGTCAAACTACCGGATGGATGGCGCTTTTAATCGTTGCCTCTACCGTTTTCCTCTCGACCGCCCAAGCGGCCGGCCCGTCTACGAAGGATCGAACGATACCGAAGGATTCGTCATTGCGCCGGACGGTTACGTCGTCGCCTATTCCGACTTCGACGATAGCAAGAAGGAATGGGTGCTCTTCTACAACACAGCGCCGCGCGGAAAATCGGAGCGGTTCAGATCGATATACAAGATCAAGGAAGCCTTGAACTATCCGTCTCTCGAAGGGCTGGGCCGAGATGGCACGTCCGTCGTCGTTTATTTTGCGAACGGGGAATCGAAGGGCGAATATCATGAGATTTCCGCCGACGGCACGATCGGTCCGTCGCTCGATACCAGCGATTATATCAGCACGACACCGCTTTTCCATCCAACCACCTACCGGCTTGCGGGCTTCTCGCATCAAGACGACTGGGTTGGCTATGATTATACCGATCCCCTGCTGAAAAAATTGGCGGCGGCTCTACCCGAACTGATGGGCGAAGATTGCCGCGTAGCGATCTCCGATTTCGCCGAAGATCCGCGCAAGATGATTCTCTACGTGGAAAGCCCCGAAGACGCCGGAAGCTATTATTTTGCCGATCTGAGCACCGGCGCCCTGGAGATCATCGGCCAGAACTACGAAACCCTGCCGGTCGAATGGATCACGCAAAAGAAGCCGATTACCTACAAGGCGGCGGACGGGCTGCAAATTCACGCCTATCTGACGCTGCCGCCAAAGCATGAGGCGAAAAACCTGCCCCTGATCGTGCTGCCGCACGGCGGCCCGCAAGCGCGCGACTATATCGATTTCGACTGGCAAACCCAGACCCTGGCGTCACGCGGCTATGCGGTGCTGCAACCTAATTTTCGTGGTTCTTCCGGCTACGGCAGCAACTTCGTCGAAGCCGGTCACGGTGAATTTGGTCGCAAGATGCAGACCGACCTCAGCGATGGAGTACGCGACTTGGTCAAACAGGGCGTGGTCGATCCGAAACGTGTGGCAATCCTTGGCGCGTCCTATGGCGGATATGCCGCCCTGGCAGGCGCGACGCTTGACCCAGGCGTCTACCGATGCGCCGTCGCCATCGCCGGCATCAGTGATCCGAAATCCTTCGTCGAGTTCATTGCCGAACTCAGCAACAGCCACAGCAGCTCCAATGTCCTGTACTGGAAACGCTTCATGGGCGACTCCAAGGGTTGGGATGCAATTTCCCCCGTCAAACAGGCCGCTCAGGCCAATTGCCCGATTTTGCTGATACATGGCACGGATGACACCGTCGTTCCGATCGACCAAAGCCGTCGCATGGAAAGCGCCCTCAAGCGCGCCGGAAAACCAGTCGAATTCGTTACCTACAAAGGCCAGGACCACTGGGAAACCGTCGGGTCATCGCGCATCGAAATGATGAAGGTGGCCATGGCTTTTCTGGGGAAACACAACCCCGCATAGGGTGCCGGAAAGACTTATGCGTTCACTAGAATTGGGGGAATATGATGACACTCGATCGCCGCGCCGTCTTACGCCTATCCACCTTAGCGACAGTGCTCAGCCTGATTCCGCTTTCAACGCGCGCGCAAAACAACGTAGCGTCCTCCACGCCGCCGCCTATCGAAACCTATGCCGCCTCGCCATTGATCGATCACATCGCTCTGTCGCCGGACGGTCGACGTATCGCACTCGTTAGCCAAGACGGCGACAACAAGATCCTGGTCTATTTTGATGTCTCCAACGGAAACCCCAGAAGCATTATCTTCGGGGCGGCGAAAGTCCGCAGTCTGTTCTGGGCGGATAACGACCACGTCGTCATCATCAATTCCGAAACTACCTCCTTGCGGCAGTTCAGGGGACAGAAACAGGAGGTGAACCTCGCTCAAGTACTAGACCTGCGCACCGGCACACTTCGCGCCCTTTTCGACCAAGACAGACGCTTTTACAGCATCGTTATAGGCCCTGTAGAGTCCGTCAAGATAAATGGCGTGCCCCACCTGATGGCATGCAACTACAGGCTGTCGGCAGGATCTTTTTTCTGCCTATTTCAATTTGATCTTGATAAACTGGACGGCAGGCTGGTCTATGAAGCGCCCATTGATACCGAAGGATTCGTCATTGCGCCGGATGGTTACGTGGTCGCCTACTCCGTATTCAGCGACAGCCGTAAGGAATGGGCGTTGTTTTACAACACTGCGCCACGCGGCAAGACGCCGGTCTGCAAAAAAATCTATGAGGTCAAGGAAGCTCTGAACTACCCCTCCCTCGAAGGGTTGGGCCGAGATGGCACGTCGGTCGTCGTTTATTTTGCGAACGGGGAATCGAAGGGGGAATATCATGAGATTTCCGCCGACGGAACGATCGGTCCGTCGCTCGATACCAGCGACTATATCAGCGCGGCCCCGCTTTTCCATCCCACCACGAAACGATTGGCTGGTTTCTCGCATCATGACGACTGGGTAACCTACGACTATACCGATCCCTTACTGAAAAGACTGGCGGACAACATGCCTGAACTCATGGGTAAGGAGTCTCGTGTCCGCATTGTCGATTTCGCCGAAGATCCGCGAAAAATGATCCTGTACAAAGAAAACGCCAATGACGCCGGCAGCTATTATTTCGTCGACCAAGCCACAGGCGACTTTCAATTCATCGGCTCAAACTACGAAAACCTGCCGGTCGAATGGATCACGCAAAAGAAGCCGATTACCTATAAGGCAACGGACGGGCTGCAAATACATGCCTATCTGACACTGCCGCCAAAGCATGAGGCGAAAAACCTGCCGCTGATCGTGCTGCCGCACGGGGGGCCGCAAGCGCGCGACTATATCGATTTCGACTGGCAGACCCAGGCCCTGGCGTCGCGCGGCTACGCCGTTCTGCAGCCCAATTTCCGCGGATCTTCTGGCTACGGCAGTGACTTCGTGGAGGCAGGGTACGGCCAGTTCGGCCGCAAGATGCAGACCGATCTGAGCGATGGCGTGCGCGACCTAGTCAGGCAAGGCCTGGTCGATTCAAAACGTGTGGCCATAATGGGCGCCTCCTACGGTGGATATGCTGCCCTGGCCGGCGCCACCATAGATCCCGGCGTCTATCGGTGCGCCATATCCATCGCCGGCATCAGCGATCCGAAAACCTTCTCGGACTTCATTGCTGCGCAGAGCAACAGTAGCAGCGGTTCCAATGTCCTGTACTGGAAACGCCTCACCGGTGACCCCAAGGACTGGGATGCCATTTCGCCCGTTAAACAGGCATCTCAGGCCAGTTGCCCGGTGCTGCTCATTCACGGCACCGACGATACCGTCGTTCCCATCGACCAAAGCCGTCGCATGGAAAGCGCCCTCAAGCGCGCCGGAAAACCCGTCGAATTCGTTACCTACAAAGGCCAGGACCACTGGGAAACCGTTGGGTCATCGCGGATCGAAATGATGAAGGTGGCCATGGCTTTTCTGGGGAAACACAACCCCGCATAGCGCTTGACGTTTCGAAAGATACGAATAAGGTTACGGTAATATTGGGGGACTATCATGACTTTTACACTCGATCGCCGTGCTCTTTTGGCCTCCGGCTCCGCACTGGCGTTTTCACTGGCAAATCCAGTGCGGGCGCGCGCTGCCGCTCCGACCACGCCGCAGCCATCAATCGAAACCTACGCGACCCCGAAAATTCGCTCGGTCACCCTGTCACCCGACGGCAAACGCGTGGCCGGGATTACCCAGACCGGTGACGACAATATCCTCGTGGCCCTGACCATAGGCGAACCCAAGCCCAAGGCCTTCGCCATACCCGTCAAGAAGGTACGTGACCTCTTCTGGGGCGACAACTCTCACATCATAATGGTGGATTCCGCCACTGTTACAGTGCCGGAATTCGTCAAGGCCCGCGCCGAAGTTTTACAGGCACGCAGCATCGACATAGACAATACCAAGTTTGTCACCTTCTTCGACTATGCGCAGAAGCCCTCGACCACCGGGACGCTGATGACGTCGCAAAGCCGCTATTATCCGATCGTGATGGGCAGTTTGCACCGTATCAAGGTGGATGGAAAATATCGCGTTACGGCCTCGAACTACAATATGCAGGGCGAGTACAGCCTGGACCTGTTCAGCTTTGATCCGAACAGCGAACGCGGGGAACGCCTGCTGGCCGGAACCAATACAACCGACAATTTTGTCGTGACACCCGATGGACGCGTCGCGGCCTTCACAACCTATGACGATTTCCGCAAGGAGTTCGTCCTGGCCTATAATATGGATCTGGCGAGCGGGGGCAAAAACTTCAGGACGATTTACCGCCATAAGGGCGACGGCTTGTCGGCACCCGGCGCATCCGGATTGGGACGCGATGGCAATTCAATTGTCATCTATATCTATCCGGACGACGGTAAAACGCCGGAATACCACGAAGTGTCAGCGGACGGCGTGCTGGGCCCCGTGCTCCATCCGGAGGACAAGACCGGTGAACACTTCCCCCTTTTCCATCCGACAACAGGTCGGTTGGTCGGTTTTGGCCGCTATGACGAGTCATTCCATCCTGACTATTTCGATCCGCTGCTGAAAAAGCTTTACGATGCCCTGCCCAAGATGGTCGGCGATGGATACCGCTATGAAGTTGCGGATTATGCCGAAGACCCGCGCCAGATGATCGTCAAGACCGAGGGGCCGGACGATGCCGGGACCTATTATCATATCGACTTCACGACCGGACAGGCACAACCCGTCGCCGCCGTCTATCCGGACCTGCCGGAAGAATGGATTTCAAACAAGACGGCCATCGATTATAAGGCGGCGGACGGACTTAATATTCATGCCTATCTGACTCTGCCGCCGTTCAAGGCGGCGAACAATCTCCCGCTTATCGTCCTGCCACACGGCGGGCCAGAGGCACGCGACTATATCGATTTCGACTGGCAGTCCCAAGCCCTGGCCTCACGCGGCTATGCTGTGCTGCAACCGAATTTCCGCGGGTCGAGCGGTTACGGCGATAGTTTCACGCAGGCCGGCTACGGCGAATGGGGCCGCAAGATGCAGACCGATCTGTCCGACGGCGTTCGCCATCTGGTCGCGAAAGGCGTGGTCGATCCTAAGCGTGTGGCCATTCTGGGCGCGTCCTACGGCGGTTATGCCGCCATGGCCGGCCCGACGCTCGATCCTGGCGTCTACACCTGCGCCGTCGCCATCGCGGGCGTATCCGACCTTAAAGCCATGCTCGACTGGGAAACCGCCAATAATGGTGTCATTGACTCCACGACGGTACGCTATTGGAAGCGCTTCATGGGAGATCCTGCGCACTACAGCGACATATCGCCCGCGAGACAGGCGGCAAAGGCCTCCTGTCCGATTTTGCTCATTCACGGCACAGACGACACCGTTGTTCCTATCGACCAAAGCCGTCGCATGGAAAGCGCGCTCAAAACCGCCGGCAAGCCCGTCGAATTTATCACCTATAAGGGGCAAGATCACTGGGAAACCATCGGATCGGCTCGTATAGAGATGATGAAGGCCGCTATCGCGTTCCTCGAAAAACACAACCCGCCCGCCTAATATGCCAGGACTGCCCGTAACGCGTCCTTAGGTTTGGCAACCGCGCGCTTGAATTGCCGCGCGGCACATCATAGCTTGGGGAACTGCCCTTTGAGACCGCTGATGCCCCATGCCCAGAATCGCCGTGCCCTGAATCGGCGCACCCTGAACCGCCGCGCTCTCCTTGCCATGACGGGCGCAGGCGCTTTGACTATAGGACTGGGTAATGCGGCCAACGCGGCGGACTTGCTGCCGCGACCAACGCCGCGCGACTGGGCGAAATCACCGGCGCTTCGCTTCGTTTGCCTGTCGCCTGGCGGTACCCACATCGCCTACATGCGCGAAGAGAACGGCCGCAAATACCTCTATGAATACGTCATCGCCACCAAGGCCTTCCAGACCTATGATCTGGGGACGGCCAAGATCGCCTCGATCTGGTGGATCGACGACGGTCATCTGGCGGTTACATCGATGGCGACGGACAAGTTCGAAGCCTTTTCCGGCGGACGCGACACCTACTATATCGTCAGCGTCTATAACCTGCAGGCTCGGACCATCAACACCCTGTTCAGCCAGATCGAAGGGTTCAAAAGCTTCGTCAGCGGCGCCGTGCGGATCATCCACTCGAATGGCAAGCGGCAGCTCACCGCATCGTCCTTTCCGATCAATTACGACGAAGCGCGCTATCTTTACCGCTTCGATCTCGACCGGTCGGCCAACGCCACAGTCATGGACAGGGCGCCGTGGCACACCGAGAACTGGATACTGACGCCGGATGGCGAGATGCTGGCGCGTGCCACCTATTCTCAAAAGACAAAGGTCTGGGAGTTGCAGCGCTATAACCAGGGCATCTGGAAGACCATCTTCAGCCAGCATGCGGAACTGGATTATCCCAATCTGGTCGGGCTGGGGCGTGACGGTCAATCGGTCGTGGTCTTTATGAATGCCGGCGAAACAAAGGGGCACTATTACGAAGTGTCCGCCGATGGAGTGTTTTCATCACCGCTGCCCATCAAAGGGCTTACGGCGGAACCGATTTTCGATCCAAAGACATTCCGGCTCAGCGGATATACGACCTATGACGGCTGGACCCAGGAACACTATTTCGATCCGGCGATGAATGCCCTGGTCGACAAAGCCAAGGCATCAGTCGAAGGCTACCGCATGAGCATCATCGACCGAGCCGATGATCCGCGCCAGATGATTATCTATTCCGAAGGTGAAGACGACGCCGGCACCTACTACTTCCTGGATTTGAAGGCCGGGACCAGCCTGACCATAGGCGCGGAATATCCGCACATCCCGCCGGAATGGATCACCACAAAAACCGTGATCACCTATAAGGCCGCCGATGGACTGGAGATCGAAGCCTATCTCAGCCTGCCGCCCAACCGTGACGCTAAAAACCTGCCGCTTGTGGTGCTGCCGCACGGCGGCCCGGTGGCGCGGGACGGACAGGAATTCGACTCCGAGTCTCAGGCCTACGCCTCACGCGGATACGCCGTGTTGCAGCCCAATTTCCGCGGATCAAGCGGTTACGGCGAGGATTTCGTTGAAGCCGGTTACGCTCAATGGGGCCGCAAGATGCAAACCGATCTGTCGGACGGCGTGCGTCATCTGGTCAAGGCAGGAACGGTCGATCCCAAGCGCGTCTGCATCGTCGGCACCTCCTATGGCGGATATGCCGCCCTGGCCGGTGCGGCCTTCGATCCGGGTATCTATCGCTGCGCCGTTGATGTGGCCGGCGTGACCGACCTGGGCGATTTCCTGGAAAGCATTCGTGGCTATGACACCACCGTCGAGTCGACCACCTATCGGGGGGAAAAGCGCATCCTCGGCGATCCAGCCACCTATGCCGAGGTCTCGCCGGTTTTCCATGCCGCCAAGATGAACATCCCCATACTGATCGTTCACGGCAAGGACGATACCGTCGTCCCATTCAGTCAGAGCCTCGCCATGGTCAACGCCCTTAAGGCGGCCAAGAAGGATGTCACCTTCATTCAATACGACCATACCGACCATTGGGAAACCAACGAAGCCGCGCGGGCGGACATGTACGAAGCCATCGTCGCCTTTATCGAAAAGCACAATCCGCCACGATAGGTGACGGGCCGCCCAAAAACAAAAAGCTCCGGACAGTCGCCCGGAGCTTTTTCAATAAGAGCTTTTTCAATGAGAGACTGTGTCGATCAGAGCGCCTTTACGGCCACCGTCTGCTCGGCATTGGTCTTGAGCGGATTACGCAGGCCGTAGACATAGGGCTCGGCAATGATTTCAAAGACATCGCCGTCCTTGGTCTGGATGCCGTCGGCGAAGGATGCCGTGGCGGTGCCGAAACAATGGACATGTACGTCGCCGGGTTGGCGGAACAGGTCGTATTTGAAGTGGTGGTGTTCCAGGTTGTCCAGCGAATGGGACATATTGTCCTCACCCGAGATGAAAGGCTTTTCCCAGATGATTTCATTGCCGCGCCAGATGCGCGAGGTGCCGCGCACGTCGCGGGGCAGCTCTCCCGTCAGGATTTCGACGCCAAGCGAAGCGGGGCGCAGCTTTGAATGGGCCAGCCACAGGTAATTCTGCTTTTCGGTGACATGGTCGGAGAACTCGTTGGCCAGCGCGTAACCGATCCGGTAGGGCGCGCCATCATCACCGATCACATAGATACCGGCCATTTCCGGCTCTTCACCGCCGTCTTCGGCGAAGGCCGGCGATTGCAATTCGGCGCCGGGACCGACCAGGGTCGAGCCATTGCCCTTGTAAAACCATTCCGGCTGAGCGCCAACGGTGCCAGCCTCAGGCTTGCCACCCTTCACACCCATCAGGAACATGCGCATCGAATCGGTCTGGGTTTCCGCTGCGGCGGCCGCCTTGTGCATCTTGTCGCGGCCTTCGGCGGAACCGAGATGGGTCAATCCGGTGCCCGTTACGTGCAGGTGCGCAGCATCGGGGTGATCGATCGGCGCCAGGACACGACCTTCGGCCAAGGCCACGGCGACATCGACCGCCTCGCCCGTCCCAAGCGCGGCCACTTGATCGGACAGGGACTTGCCGGCGGCAATCGCCTTGCGGGCCAATTCATAGGTCGAATTCACGCCGGAAATAACATGCGCAGATCCGTCCGCCTGAGCTGCCAGGACGCGGCGCTCACCTTCCGGCGTAACTATCTGGATGAGACGTAGGGACATGGTATTTCCTCACTTTTTTCGGCAGCCCGCCGCGTTATTTACTCAGACAAATGGATTTAACCCAAGCTCTTTAGCTTGTAAATTCACTTTGTCAAACAGACAATTCAATGTCATGTGTTAAGGCATGAGAAAACCCGTTGCCCCGCCCCCTACTACCGAATTACGCCCGACCGGCAACCGTCTGAAAATGAGCGGTGGACGCCCGTTGCGAACGGACGGCCAGCACAATGCCGCCATACACGGCCACAGCATGTATCAGGGCCGTTTGCATGGCGCCCTCGCCCATCGCCTGGGCGTCGATATTCTCAAGGGCACGTTCAAGTCTGGCGAGATCCTGCCCAATGAAATTGAATCGAGTTCGAAGCTCGACATCTCGCGCTCGGCCTATCGCGAAGCGATCCGCATCCTGGCCGCCAAGGGCATGGTCGAAAGCCGGCCGAAAACCGGCACGCGCGTCACCGAACGCGAACGCTGGAACCTGCTCGACCCCGAAGTTCTGGGCTGGATGTTCGAAACGGAGCCAAGCCAGGACTTCATCAAGTCCCTGTTCGAACTTCGGCTGATCACCGAACCCGCCGCCGCCGAGCTGGCGGCTGTGCGCCGCAGCGACGATCAGGTGGAACAGATGCGCACCGCACTGGACATCATGAAGCGCGACACCTTGCAGACGGAAACCGGCCGCCGCGCCGATCTCGACTTCCACCATGCGCTGATTCAGGCGACTGGCAACGAGGCCTTGGCATCGCTGTCCAGCTCCATTGAAGCCGCAGTGTCGTGGACCACGCGGTACAAGGCCCGTCACAACGCCCTGACCCGCGACCCGGTGCCGGACCATGAGCGCGTCTTTGAAGCCATCGAACGCCGCGATGCCGGCGGGGCGCGGTGGTGCATGGAATCGCTGATCCGCATGGCGCATGAAGACACGCAGAAAACCTTCCATCCCTGAGAATCGGTGACTCTGTACCGTGATGGGAAACAGGCCTGGGATGGGCCACGGCCTACCGTGCATGTGAACGCGATTATTTGATCCGTTTTCTGTTTTATTTTGTACGATATATACTTTTTTTATTGTCTGACTAATGCCCGCGCGGTATGACGGAGTCGGTGACTCATAATTATGCGCCCGGAGTCTCATCTGGGTTGCAACACAGGTTGGAGACCGGCCGCCCAATGACGGTACGGTTGATCTCAGAGAGGATGTAATATGCTGAATTCGAAGAGAATTGCGCTTGTCGCGGGACTGAGCGTGCTAATGGCCCTTGGGGCCTGCAGCAAGCCCGCGGAAAAGGCGGAAACCGCTTCCGCAACGGCCGGCGCCACCACGGCGACCCGCCTGCCCTTCGGCGCCTTGTCCGACGGCACCCAGGTCGAGATGGTTGAACTCAAGAATTCAAAAGGCGTCACCGCCCGCCTCATCACCTACGGCGCTGCGATCCAGAGCTTGATGGTCCCCGACCGCGACGGCAAGGCCGCCGATATCGTGATCGGCTACGACAGCATCGAGGGCTACGAAAAGACTCCGAACTATACCAATGTCACGGTCGGCCGTTACGCCAACCGGATCGCCAAGGGCAAGTTCACCCTGGATGGCAAGACCTATACCCTGCCGATCAATAACGCGCCGAATTCGCTGCATGGCGGCACCAAGGGCTGGGACAAGAACAACTGGACCATCAAGGACGTGAAATCCGGCGGCGACACCTCTTCCGTGACCTTTACCCTGACATCGCCGGACGGCGATCAGGGCTATCCCGGCAAGGTCGTGGCCGAGGTTACCTATTCGCTTAACGAAAACAATGACCTGACCGTCAGTTACAAGGCCACTACCGACAAGCCAACCGTGATCAATATGACCAATCATGGCCTGTTCAACCTCGGTGGCATTCCGGCGACGCGCCCGGCCACCGACGCCGTGCTGACCATCCAATCCGACGCCATCCTGCCGGTCGATAAGTCCCTGATCCCAACGGGCAAGGAAATGCCGGTCAAGGGGACGCCCTTTGACTTCACCACCCCGGCCCTGGTCAGTGAGCGCGTGACCGCCAAGGATCCGCAGATTGTCATCGGCAACGGCGGCATCGACCACAATTACATCATCCGTGGCGGCGTGACGCCGACGCCGAAGCTGGCGGTCACTCTGGAAGACAAGACGTCCGGTCGCGGCATGGCCATCTCGACCACTGAACCGGGCATTCAGATGTATACCGGCAACTTCCTCGACGGCACCGTTGCCGGCAAGGGCGGCCAGAAGCTGGTCAAGTACCAGGCCATCGCCTTCGAAGCCCAGCGCTATCCGGATAGCCCGAATCATCCCGACTTCCCCACCACGCGCCTCGATCCGGGTCAAACCTACACCCAGACGACCGTCCATCACTTCTACGTTGTGAAATAAGAGTACAGATGTCCGACTCCTCCGATCCTTCCGTCAAGGCGACCAAGCTCCGTTCTCGTGCCTGGTTCGACAATCCGTCGAACCCTGACATGACGGCGCTCTACCTCGAACGCTACATGAACTTTGGGCTTTCGCTCGAAGAACTGCAATCTGGCAAGCCGATCATCGGCATTGCCCAGACGGGGTCGGACCTGTCTCCCTGCAACCGCCACCACCTTGTCCTGGCCGACCGGATCCGTGAAGGTATCCGGGAGGCCGGCGGCATTGCGCTGGAATTCCCGGTTCATCCCATACAGGAAACGGGCAAGCGCCCGACGGCGGGCCTTGATCGCAATCTGGCCTATATCGGCCTAGTCGAGGTGCTGTACGGCTATCCGCTCGACGGCGTCGTTCTGACGATCGGGTGCGACAAGACCACGCCGGCATGCCTGATGGCAGCGGCCACCGTCAATATCCCCGCCATAGCCCTGTCGGTCGGCCCGATGCTCAATGGCTGGTACAAGGGTCAGCGCACCGGTTCCGGCACCATCGTCTGGAAGGCGCGCGAGCTGCTCGCCGCCGGCGAAATCGACTATCAGGGCTTCATCAAGCTCGTCGCGTCCTCCGCGCCGTCCACCGGCTATTGCAATACCATGGGCACCGCAACGACGATGAACTCGCTGGCCGAGGCGCTCGGCATGCAATTGCCCTATTCCGCCGCCATCCCCGCGCCGCACCGCGATCGCCAGGAAACGGCCTACCTGACCGGTAAACGCATTGTCGACATGGTGCATGAGGACCTCAAGCCGTCGGATATCCTGACCAAGGAAGCCTTCGTCAACGCCATCCGCGTCAACTCCGCCATCGGCGGTTCGACCAACGCCCCTATCCACCTGAACGCCCTGGCCCGTCATATCGGCGTCGATCTGTCGGTGGAAGAATGGCAGACCTATGGCGAAGACGTGCCTCTGCTCGTCAACCTGATGCCAGCCGGCGAATATCTGGGTGAAGATTATCACCATGCCGGCGGCGTGCCCGCCGTCGTCAAGCAACTGATGACGCAAGGCCTGATCCACGAGGATGCCCTGACCGTCAACGGCAAGACGATCGGCGAAAACTGCGGCAATGCGGTGATCGAAGACGAAAACGTCATCAAGACCTATGACAAACCGTTGAAAACGCGTGCCGGTTTCCGTGTCCTGACCGGAAATCTGTTCGATTCGGCCGTCATGAAGGTTTCCGTCATTTCGCCGGAATTCCGCGAACGCTACCTGTCGAACCCCGCCGACCCGGAAGCCTTCGTTGGGCGCGCCGTCGTGTTCGACGGTCCGGAAGACTATCACCACCGCATCGATGACGAATCGCTTGGCATCGACGAGCACTGCATCCTGTTCATGCGCGGCGCCGGTCCTATCGGCTATCCCGGTGCGGCTGAAGTGGTCAACATGCGCGCCCCGACCTATCTGATCAAGCGCGGCATCCACTCGCTGGCCTGTATCGGTGACGGCCGCCAGTCCGGTACGTCGGGCTCACCGTCCATTCTCAATGCCTCACCCGAAGCCGCGGCCGGCGGTAACCTGGCCTTGCTCAAGACGGGCGACCAGGTTCGCGTTGACCTCAAGGTTGGTACGGTCAACGTGTTGATCTCGGACGAGGAACTGAAAACCCGCCGCGAAAAGCTGGAAGCCGAAGGCGGCTACAAATACCCCGCCAGCCAGACGCCGTGGCAGGCCATGCAACGCCGCACGGTGGGCCAGATGGGCACAGGCGCATGCTTGGAAGACGCTATCGAGTTCCAGCACATCGCCCAGACGCGCGGCCTCCCCCGCGACAATCACTAGCTCGTCTGCCGTACTCGCAAAGAAAAGCCGCCCGTATCAAACCGGGCGGCTTTTTTATTATATGCCGCATTTATGTATGTCAGGCCAACTGCGGTTTGCGCTCCAGTCGAATGGCCAGCCATGCCACGGCAAAGGCGGAAATTGGCAAGATCGCCGCCACCCAGGGCAGGATGTTGAGCCCTTGGGCGTAGCCGGCTATGACCGCGCCCCCAACCCACGCACCGATGGCATTGCCGAGATTGAAGGCGGCAATGTTAAAGCTGGAAGCCAGGCTCTGACCGGACCCTTCCGCCTTGCCAAGCACCCAGATCTGCAACGGCGGCACCGTGGCGAAGCCCGTGACGCCCAAACCGAAGACGAAAAGGACGGCCCCAACCTTATTGTGCAAGGCAAACGCGCCAGACACCAGGACCGCGAACAGAGCGATAATCGCGCCCAGCAAGGCGTCGACCAGGTTCCTGTCGGCCAGACGGCCACCCAGCAGATTGCCGATAACAAGCCCACCGCCGAAAACCAGCAGGATCGGTGCAACCGCGCTTTCGCTGAAGCCCGTGAGGGTCGTCAGTAAAGGAGCGATATAGGTAAAGACCGCGAAGACCCCGGCAAAGCCCAGCACCGTCGTCAGCAATCCGAGAAGCACCGGGCGCCGTGTAAAGATGCGGAAATCGCTCTTCCAGCTTTCGACCTCTTTCGGCGCTTCCGTATGCGGGACAAAGGCCGCCAGCACCGCCATCGCGGCGACGCCGATCAGGCCGACGGCCCAGAAAGTGGCGCGCCAACCATAATGCTGGCCCAACCAGGTCCCGAACGGCACGCCCAGCACATTTGCGACCGTCAGGCCGGTGAACATCAGCGCCACAGCCGACGCCCGGCGCTCCGTCGGCACAAGGGAGGTCGCCAGCACCGAACCTATGCCGAAGAAGCTGCCGTGCGCCAATGCCGTGATCACCCGGGCGGTCATAAGCAGCCCATAGTTTGGCGCCAGGGCGCAGGCGATATTGCCGATGGTGAAGATGAGCATCAGGACGATCAATGCCGTCTTTTGCGGCCAGCGCGACATCCATCCGGTCAGCAAGGGCGCGCCGGCGACCACGCCAAGGGCATAGCCACTGATCAGAAGGCCGGCCTTGGAGACCGTGACATGGAAATCGTGACCAACATCGAGCAACAGGCCCATAATAACAAATTCAGTGACGCCTATGCCGAAGGCGCCGATCGTTAAGGCGTAAAGTGCGAGGGGCATGAGGAAACTCCATTTCAAGCGCATCAGATAGACGCTTCGCGCCGGATGAATTAGAGTGCATTATAGAATATCATTTATGAGTTGATTTCATCATGCGCCAAGACAGCAATCGGTTCGGAGATATGGAAGCCTTTGTCCGGGTCGTCGATTTAGGCGGGTTTTCGCCGGCGGCGCGTGATCTGGGGCTAACACCGTCGGCCGTCAGCAAGCTGATCAGCCGCCTTGAGGCGCGCCTCGGCTCACGCCTGATCAACCGCTCTACCCGCAAGCTTCTGCTGACGCCCGAAGGCGAGCTGTTTTTCGAGCGCAGCGTACGCCTCCTGGCCGACCTTGATGACACGGAGCGCAGCATCGGTGCCCATCGCACACCACGCGGCCGCCTTAGGGTTAGTGTCAATGTCCCCGTCGGTCGCCGCATTCTGCTGCCTTTGGTGCCGAAATTCCTGGCTCAGTACCCGGAGGTCGAGCTCGACATTTCCATGACCGATCTGGTTGTCGATCTTTACGAACAACGCACCGACGTCGCCCTGCGATCGGGGCCGATGAAGAATTCCGGCCTGATGGCGCGTAAACTGGGTGAAACAC
The DNA here is from genome assembly GCF_032490435.1 of Asticcacaulis aquihabitans. Lineage (NCBI taxonomy): Bacteria > Pseudomonadati > Pseudomonadota > Alphaproteobacteria > Caulobacterales > Caulobacteraceae > Asticcacaulis > Asticcacaulis aquihabitans. The sequence continues at coordinate 557,126 of NZ_JAVGWM010000004.1, read as the reverse complement.
GGCTGGATATTGTCGCCAGCCCCGCCTACCTGGCCAAATATGGTACGCCGCTCACCCCCGGCGATCTGGTCCACCATCGCTCCGTTGGCTTCGGGTACAGTCGAATGATGGACGGCTGGCCGCTGGTGATCGACGGACGAACGGAAATTTTCACTGTCCCCGGGCCGGTTAAGGTCGGCGACGGCGATAGCGTCCATCGCCTATGCCTAGATGGCCTTGGCCTGGCACGTCTGGCGCGTTACATGACGGCTGACGATATCGCGCAGGGGCGGCTTCTGCCTGTCCTGGAAGAGGGCAATCCCGGAGACATCGAAGAATTGCACGCCGTTTATCTGGGTCAGGGCGGTCACATGCCCGGCCGGATTCGTGCGTTTCTCGACTTTCTTGGTGAACATGTGCGCATGGGCTAGATTGCAACGAAATTCAACCTTGTCACCGGTGTCATTTCTTGCCTAGTATCGCCGCCTGTTCTGAGCTAAATGTCAGCGCTCTATAAGAATAAATGCCTAGGGAAACGTAATGTCACAGGATCAAAGCCCTGATGCCGTCATAAATGCGGCGGCCGGTAAGGCCAGCAAATACCGGTGGGCCATCTGCATCATGCTGTTGGTGGCCATGGTCATCAATTACACTCACCGCCAGACCTTCGCGTTGTTGAAGGATACGGTCGGCGCCGAACAGGGCTGGACCGAACAAACCTATGCCGACATCGTTTTCTGGTTCCAGTGCGCCTACGCCATCGGCTACATTACGTTCGGCGGTATTATCGACCGCTTCGGTGCTCGCACCGGCTACACCATCGCCTTCGTTATCTGGACAATCTCCCATACCCTGACCGGCTTCGTCGGCAATGCCACCCAGTTCATGATGGCGCGTTTTGCCCTCGGCATCGGCGAGTCGGGTGCCTTCCCGGCCAGTTTGAAAGCCATTGCCGAGTGGTTCCCGCAAAAGGAACGGGCTCTGGCCGTCGGCATTTTCAATGCCGGCTCGAACCTGGGCGCCATCGTAGCCCCCTTTGCCATTCCGCTAATCACCCTGCCCTTCGTCAACATGACCTTCGGGGAGCACCACCTGAGCATGACCGGCCTTGGCTGGGGCTGGCGCGCCTGCTTCTTCGTCACCGGCCTGCTCAGCATGGTCTGGGTTGTCGCCTGGTGGCTCATGTACCGCACTCCGCGTGAACATCCGAAGGTCAACGCCGCAGAACTGGCCATCATCGAAAGCGACCCGGCCGATACCGGTGCCAAGATTCCGTGGCTGAAGATCATTGGTGTCAAGGAAACCTGGCTGTTTGCCATCGCCAAGTTCCTGATCGATCCGATCTGGTGGGTCTGGCTGTTCTGGCTGCCCGGCATGTTGAAGAAAAATTACGGCCTCGACCTGTCGAGCTTCGGCCTGCCGATTATCGCCATCTATCTGATGTCCGATGTCGGCTCGGTGGCCGGCGGCTGGCTGTCGGGCAAGCTGATCAAGTCAGGCGTCAGTGTCAACTGGTCGCGCAAGATCACCCTGCTCGTCTTCGCCCTGCTCGTCATGCCGGTCTTCGCCCTCGACGGCGTAAAGGATCTGTGGGTTGCCGTTCTCATTATCGGTATCGCCACTGCCGCGCACCAGGCCTTTTCGGCCAATGTCTATACCTTGCCGACCGATACCGTGCCACGCAAGGCCGTCGCCTCGGTCATTGGCTTCGGCGGCATGTGCGGTGCCATTGGCGGCATGCTGATGTCAAAGAATGTCGGGTTCATCCTGGAAACAACCGGCTCTTACAAGACCATCTTCTGGATGGCCGGCTCAGCCTACCTGATTGCCCTGATCGTCATTCACCTGATCAGCCCAAAGCTGGAACGTACAACGAAGCTGGACGGCGTCGCATAACCTCTGCGCGCCGGCCTTGTGTCGCTATTTCAACCCGGATCTCACGATCCGGGTTTTTTCTTTCACTTATTTCTTAATCTTTGGCTATATGCTGTCTCCCAACTGGGGAGGTCGCAATGTCGATCCGAGCACGTATTTTGATTCTGGTGGGCTGTTTTGCCCTCATGGCAATCGGCCTCACTGGCCTCGGTCTAATGACCATCGCCGACTATAACCGCATGATAAAAACCTATGACCATGCCTACGACGCGGCCTGGCGCGGTGAGCGATTCAATCATCTGATCAGCAATGTCGTCATGGAAACGCGCGGCCTGTACAATGCCGAAAACGCCACCCAGAACGCCGGTTTTGTCGCGAGCCTGAACCATAATCTCGATGAGATGCAAAGCTTGATTACAGACTGGCAGGCCGTCGCCACTCCGGCCGAACAGCCGCGGCTCAAAGCTTTGGCGACCCAGACCCAAACATTCGTCACTCTGCGTCGCCGCGTGGGCCAACTGGCCGCCGCCGGCGATCTGGCCGAGGCGCAAAAGCTCAGCACCAATAACCGTCCCGCCCGCATCGCGTTTCAAGCCCAGGTCGAAAGCCTCGTGCAATCCACGCGGCAGGAGTTGAATACCGTCAAGGGAACCGCGGACGCCTATAGCAAACGCCGCGCCGGTCAATTCCTGATCACCGCCCTGTTCGCCATAGCCATAATAATGGGTCTATCGGTTTGGGTCGTGTCGCACTTCATCACAACACCTTTGCGCAACCTGGCATCGGCCATAATCAAAACGTCTAAGGGCGAGTATGAGCACACTATCGTTGTGCCTGATTCGGAAGATGAGGTGGCGTCCGTATGGCGTGCCCTGGCTGTGCTTAAAGAGCGCGCCATAGAAGCCGAACGCCTGGCCGCTGCGCAACGCGAGGCAGAACACCGCGAAGAGATGAAACTGCGGGAAATATTGCTCGACTAAAGCTTTGCCGGGTTTGACCCTATCAGAACTAGATGCCTTACTGCCCCCCTTACTGGCAGCTGTTACGGCTTATCGACGACCATCTTGCCCACGGGCGCCAAGGCGAGTTGCGCCAGCTGAATATCCTTGAACGCAAAGGGAATGCCGACAATCGTCACCGCTTCGGCTATAGCGGCCACGACGTGAGCCAGGGCAATATACCAGCCGGCGAATACGAACCAGATGATGTTCAAAATAACCCCGAGACAGCCGGTGCCTATATCAGCTTCGCCCGTATAGCCTTCGCGGTCGACGATCTGCTTGCCGAATGGCCAGAACACGAAGCCGGCAATGCGCCACGCCGAAAACGCCCAAGGCAGGCCAACAATGGTGCACGCCAGGACAGCGCCGCCCAGCAGCCACAGGCATCCCGTGACAAAACCGCCGAAAATAAACCAGAGAATATTGAGCACCAGTGTCATGGGAAGTCCTTTCATCCGTTATCACTATAGTCGTTTCAGCACCGCGATCATGTTAAATTTCAGTCATATGGGACGAGATTGACATGCGGTAGGCTGATACGCGCAGGCGACCGCCCGGCCTATGGACTCACCTGAAAGGAAGGCGTATACTTTAGTTCGCCTTCTCCATGCTTAAATAGCTTTATTTTTGCTTGAAAACGACCCAATTTGGCCAGTTCATAGTCCGATTGTGACGAACCGTTTACTTGAAATTGCAAGCGACCAACCATTGGTGTTATGAAGCGAACAGGACGCGTCACCGCATGCAAGGGCGACGCGCTAAAGGGCGAATTAGAGGACAAGACACGGATGGCTGACCTAATCAATCTCAATAAAGCTCGGAAAGCCAAGGCAAAAAACGAGAAAGCCGCACGGGCGGCGGAAAACCGCATCCTATACGGCATTTCAACCCATGTTAGAAAAATCGAAAAGACGAAGCAAAAGAGGGACGCCGAAAAAGTCGACGCTCACCGCCTGAAATCTGAGCCCGACAATAAAAACGGTTGACGACTTACAATAAAAGACCACAGATTATCTTCCAATAACAACACAAGGTTAAATAATACCAGAGGTCACCATGAATAATCTTATCCCGATCGCGCGTGACGGACCCCCGTCCGTAACGGGTTGCATAAGGGCAAGGCTTCATGAAAAGGGAGAAAAGCAATGCCTGGGCTAAAAAAACGTTCCGTCAACCTGGCAGGTCACGCCACATCGGTCGCATTGGAACCTGAATTTTGGACGGTTCTGGAAACCATGTCCAAAGATCGTCGAATCAGCCTCGCCGCCTTGATCGCGGAACTTGATTCCAATCGCGGCGAAAGCCTGTTGGCGTCCTTCTGTCGCCTGTCGGCCCTCGCTTATGCACAAAGCAAAAGTCCTGGCGCCAAACGCAAAAAAGCCTGACCCGATCCCGCACGCCCTTGTCTGCGCCCGATCGGCGCGTGAAAGTTGCAGCGGGATTTTTTAGAACCTTGTGAATAACATTGTTATCCACGGGCTCTGTCAGCGTCTTGGTCCGCTCCGGCCAGATATCTATCTGGCCGGACGGGACAACGTTCACTTTTTGTGCTGATTTGTGCTTTCGGCGGCATTTGCCTCTTGGCGGGCGGGCGAACAGGGATTAACTGAGGCGCATGGAATCCAGCTCCCCGTCAATCAGCCAGATGGCTGCCGTTAAACCCGACTTTTTTGCCGGCCTGAATGCCGAGCAGGAAGCCGCCGTGCGTACCACGCAAGGTCCCGTCCTTGTGCTTGCCGGGGCCGGTACGGGTAAAACCCGTGTGCTCACCACCCGCATCGCCCATATCCTGGCACAAGGGCTGGCGCGCCCCTGGGAAATTCTGTGCGTCACCTTTACCAACAAGGCCGCTCGTGAAATGCGCGAGCGGACGCAAAAACTGGTCGGTGCGTCAGCCGAAGGCCTGAGCCATCTCGGCACCTTCCACTCCATCGCGGCTCAGATCCTGCGACGCCATGCCGAACTGGTCGGGCTTAAGTCCAGCTTCACCATCCTCGACGATGACGATCAGGTCCGCCTGCTGAAAGCCATATTCGAGCAGGAGAATATCGACCAAAAGCGGTATACGCCGAAATCCTTCGCCTGGCAGATCGACCAGTGGAAGAACAAGGGCCTTACGCCGGACAAGGTTAAAGGAGGCGATGGCGCCGAATTCGGCGGCAATAAGGGCATCAAACTGTATCAGATGTACCAGGACCGCCTGCGCATCCTCAATGCCTGCGATTTCGGCGACCTGCTGCTGCACAATCTGGAGATCCTGACCAAGCACGCCGACATTCTCGAGCACTATCATAGACGCTTCAAATATGTGCTGGTCGACGAATATCAGGACACCAATATCGCGCAATATCTGTGGCTGCGCATACTAACCAATGCCGACCGTAACCTGTGTTGCGTCGGCGACGACGACCAGTCGATCTATGGCTGGCGCGGCGCCGAAGTCGACAATATCCTCAAATTCGAGCGTGACTATCCGGGTGCGAAGATCATCCGACTAGAGCGCAACTACCGCTCTACCCAGCATATTCTGGGCGCAGCCGCCGGCCTGATCAAGGCCAATACGGCTCGCCTTGGCAAGACCCTGTTCACCGATCAGGTCGGCGGCGACAAGGTCCAGGTCCAGGGGCTATGGGACGGCGCCGCCGAAGCGCAGTTCGTCGCCGAGGACATGGAACGGCTGCACAAAGGCACGCGCGATACATCGCCCCGCAAATGGTCGGACATGGCCATATTGGTGCGGGCCTCCTTCCAGATGCGGGCGTTCGAAGAACGCTTCGTCATGTTGCAGATACCTTATGTCGTCGTCGGCGGGCCACGCTTCTTCGAACGCGCCGAAATTCGTGACGCCATCGCCTATCTGCGCCTGATCCAATCGCCCGACGACGATCTGGCGTTCGAACGCATCATCAATGTCCCCAAGCGTGGCATCGGCGACGCCACCGTGCAAAAACTGTTGCAGCAGGCGCGTCTGGCCGGGGTTAGCGTCATGACTGCCGTGCGCGACCTGGTGCAGACGGACGAACTGCCGTCCCGCACCAAGACACCGCTGATCGGCTTCCTGCGCGATTTCCAACGCTGGCTGGAGCTCAGCAAGGACACCCAGGCGGATGTCCTGCTCGATACGGTCCTGACCGATACCGGCTATTACGACATGCAACGCGCCGACAAAACCTCCGGCGCGACAAGGCTGGATAACCTGAAGGAACTGGGCGATTCCATGCAGGCCTTCGATAATCTCGAGGCCTTTCTGGAACACGTTTCCCTCGTCATGGACCTGGAACGCGACAATGGCGGCGACAGTGTCCGTCTGATGACGCTGCACGCGGCCAAGGGCCTGGAGTTTCCGGTGGTCTATCTGCCGGGCTGGGAGGAAGGTATCTTCCCGTCGCAGCGGTCAATGGATGAAAACGGGCTGCGCGCCCTCGAAGAAGAGCGCCGCCTGGCCTATGTCGGCATTACCCGCGCGCGTCAGGAAGCCAAGATTTCCTTTGTGGCCAATCGTCAGGTCTATGGCCGCTGGACCAACCAGATTCCCTCACGTTTCGTCGACGAGTTGCCGATCGAAAATGTCGAGGCGACATCGCAGACCGGATATGCCGGCCAGGGCTGGCAATCGCAGCAGAGCCGGTGGGACCGCGCGGGTTATGAACCCAACTATACCAAAAAGGCGGCCTCCAGCGATTTCGGCGGCAATCTGAGCGGGATAGACATGTCGCGTCTGGCGCCTAAGCCAACGCCGCATCGCCCCTCACCGCCGCCAAAGCCGTCCGCCAAGAATTTCAAGCTTGGGGAACGTGTCTTCCATATGAAATTCGGTTATGGCGAAATCGTCGAAATCGAAGGCAACAAGCTTGTCGTAAATTTCGAGACCTCCGGCGACAAGAAGGTCATCGACAGCTTTGTGGATCGGGCCTAAGGTTTGCACCTGCGAACAGCGGCGCACACGAGGCGTGCCGCTCTGGAGAAGTCTGCATGCCTGACGCGTCGAACCCTAGCCCGCCACGTTTTCTGCTTTTTGAATATTCCGAACTAAACCCGAACTTCCGCGACAACCCGCACGCCCTGCTCGACCCCCAACGGGCAGACCGTCCGGTCGAACATGATGGCATGTTGCCCGCCATGCTCATTACCGCCTACGCTGCCGGACGTGAAACCCTTCGCGATCCGGATCTGTCGCGCAATTTCAATAATGCCGCGCCGAACAATCCGGTCATCGCCAATGTGAGACGGCTGAATGCTGCCGTAGAGGCCGAATTCGGCAGGCACGACTCGATTGTCATTCTGGACGGTGAAGATCATACCCGCGTCCGCAACATCATTGCCGAAGCCTTCCTGAAACGCGCCGCCGCCATGCAGGCCCGGGTGTCGGAGATCGTCGACGCCCGCCTCGACGCCTTGTCAGGCCGCGACAGCTTCGACGTCGTGGCCGACTATGCCGCCCAGATTCCCATGCGCGTCCTGGGCGCCCTCATGGGCTGCCCGGATGACAGCCTGGATGATCTGAAACGCTGGACGGAAGCCGGACAGGTGGCCTTCGATCCCACTAAATCGGCAGAGCAGGAAGAACTGGCGCTTGACGGCCGGCGTGGCATTCTCGGTCATTTTCAGACCCTAATGGCCGCACGCCGGGCAGACCCGCAGGACGATCTAGTCAGCGACCTGCTGGCCGCCCAGGCCGCTGGCGCGCCCATCGACGACAATGAAATCCTGCATAACCTGTTTGCCGTACTGGTGGCGGGTCATCTGACCACGTCCGACCTTATCGCCAACGGCGTCTCCTTGCTGCTCGATCACCCCGATGCGCGCGATGCCATCCTCGCCACGCCCGCCCTCATCCAACCGGCCGTCGAGGAAATCCTGCGTTACGAGCCGCCGATTTCCTTCACGGCGCGCTTCCCCAAAGCGGACGGCCAGGTGTCGCGCTGCCCGTACCATGCTGGTGACGCCCTGGTGGTCAGCCTGATCGCCACCAATCGCGACCCCGGCCGTTTCGACGCACCCCATGCGTTCGACATCAATCGACGCCCCAACCCGCATATGGCGTTCGGCGCCGGGGCGCACATATGCGTCGGCGCCCCTCTGGCGCGCCTGGAAGGACAGATAGCACTCCTCAAACTGTTCGAACGCTTCCCGAACCTGCGCCGCGCGGGCGGTACATCGTCCGAATGGCGCGCCGTCCCCGGCGTGCGCGGGCTGGTGCGGTTGGATGTGACGGTATAAGACACGGTCCGATGCAACACAGCCCCCGCCGTTGGTTCCTTTTGCCCGCCGTCTTGTCGGCCGCCGCGTCCATCATCGGCGCGACGCCCGCAGCCGCGTCCAACTGGCGTGCGGCCGACGCGCAGAATGTTCTGGTGATCGATACTGACAAAGGCCGCGTCTTTGTCGAGCTGCATCCCGAAATGGCACCGCGCGCCGTCGAGCGGGTGAAGCGGCTGGCCCGTCGTGGTAGCTATGATGGGCTGCTGTTTCACCGCGTCATTCCCGGCTTCGTCGTCCAGACCGGCAATCCCAACAATCACGATGGCGGCAAGACGGAATTACCGAACCTCGCACCGGAATTCCGTTTCCGGCTGAACGCCGACATGGCTCACACCGTTGTGGCGCGGCCGGCCGGGCTCAACGAAGGCTTCATGGGCGCCTTGCCCTATATTTCGGTCGATGAAAGCCGCATGGCCATCAATCCGGACCATGCCGTCCACGCCTGGGCCAGCCATTGTTCCGGCACCATGGGCATGGGCCGGGACGACACGCCGATCGATTCCGCCAATTCGGAAATCTATTTCATGCTGGCCCCGACCCAGCGGCTGGACCATGAATATACCCTGTTCGGTCAGGTCGTCGCCGGCGGAGAGGTTCTGCAGGGGCTGAACGCAGGTGAGCCCCCGGCACACCCGGACGCCATGCGCCGGGTGCAGGTTTTGGCTGACATGACCGCGGCGCCTAAGCTTGAAATCATGGACACGCACAGCGCCGCCTTCACAGCGCAGGTCGCCCGCGTCCGGGCGGAAAAAGGCGCCGACTTTTCGATCTGCGACATCACCGTTCCGGCCCGTGTGATCCCGTGACGGACGGCCTAGGCGAATGGACCCTGGCGGGCAAGGTCCGGGCACGCGAAACCGCCGACGGCATCGAAATCATGATCGATGGCCTAACCACCCAGGCCAAATATTATAAGCCCCTCGTCTACGAGTTTTTCCGCAAGGAATGGCGCGGCAGCCGGCCCGCCTGGGGCGACTATGCCGTGGAAATTCGCATGGAACATATCGGCGATCCGCCGTGGATGGACCTCGACAACCTGGCTAAGGCGTTGCTGGACGCCATCAAGGGCTTTGTATTCCATGACGACAGCCAGGTTGCCCGCCTTTTGGTCGAACGGCATCCGGGTGACCGCGAACAGATTCATATCCGCGTCTGCGCGCTTAAGCGTTGACGCAAATCCTGGGCATTATGGATGGCGTGGCCGCGCATGGTGTTGTTAAAATAGGCCCAGACACGCTTTGCGCCGGACTGGCCGATCCGGTCCGTCCAATCGGTGAGCGCGGCATCGCCATAGTCATCGCGATACCAATTTTCCGCTCCATGGAAACGCAGATAGATCTCATCGCTCGTGACCATCAGATCGTCGGGCAGGTTGGGGCCTGATACGGTGCAGAAGATAACCCCCGCATCGCGAAAGGCAGCACGGACCGTGTCATTCCACCATGAGGCGTGACGAAACTCCACCACATTGCGCCGCCGGGGATCGACCTGCGAGACGATGGCGTCGAGACGTTCCGGGCTATAGGTGAAACTGGCCGGAAGCTGGAACAGGAAACAGCCCATGTGCGGCCCGAGCAGGTCAGCGATGTAACCAAAATCCTGGATCAATTCACGTACATCGTCGAAACGCCTGACATGGGTGATCAGTTCGCTGACCTTGACCGTAAAGCGGAAATCGCGGTCACGCACCGGCTCCGCCCACTTCCGAACCGCCGCAACCGTCGGCCAACTATAGAAGGACGCATTGATTTCCACCGTGCCGAAATGATCGGCGTAATGGGGAAACCACTGGTTGGTCGGCATTTGGGTCGGGTAGAAGCCGCCTTTCCAGTCCCAGTAGAACCAACCAGAGCAGCCGATATTCAGGCGGGGTGGTTCGGTTGCGGGCAATGGCGGGGTGTCGGCTAGGCGCGCAACATGCATCTTTTCCGCCCGGCCCGTATTGGCCGCGCGCTGCCTGGCGCGGCGTTCGGCCGGCGATTGCTTCGGTTTGGCTTTATCTGAGGGCGATCCGTCCATCCCAGAAGGATGCCGGGGAAAAAATCAGATTTCGATCCGAAGCCTCACCAGCTCCACCACTCCAATGCGCCCCAGACGGTCAGCAGCAGCACATAGAGCAGCCAATAGGCCAGCAGCACGGCGTGGGACACTTTTTGCCACATCGGCCACCCATCGCGGCCACGCGTGCTATAGACGAAATAATAGGTGGCGACCTGATAGATCGTCCCCAGTGACGCAATGAGGGCCAGGCCGGAGGCCAGTCGCACCTGGCCGCTGGGCCAGCGCGTGAACAGGCTACCGGGGTCTTCCGCCAGTTGCGCCCGCCAGCTATGGAATACGAAAATGGCGGCCAGCCACAACACGGACAGACAGATCGAAATCAGGGTGGCGCGGCTCTGCCATTCGGTCGGATGTTCGTGCCGGGCCGGTCCCTTAGCCAGCGACAGCCAGACAAAGATACAGGTGGCAATCATGAGCAGGGTCATGACATTCAGCGTCGTCGGGCTGTGCCACCAGCCAATGCGTTCGTAGCGCGCGACATTGGTGGCGGTCTCAAACCCACTCACCTGAGTGCCGTCGGCATTGAACAGGAAATGGAGGCCGCCGGTCTGCTGCGCCGGACCGGGGTCTTCGGCGTCCTGCTGGGTAAAGAAGCCCGCCGCCGAAGCCGGGACGAACGCCGACAGGCCGTTCTGGGTTGTCAGGATCAGCCGGCCATCCGCATCGACACTGACCGTCACCGTATTGATCAGGCGGGTAATGGCGCCTTCCAGGCCGCCATAGGCGCGGCGTGTCGAGACGTATTGGCCTTCGATCGCTTGATAATAGGCCTTGTGCTGGGCATAGGCATTGTTGGCGGTCGGCATCAACGGCGGCCGGACCAGGTCGCCCGTCAGGTGGTCGAGCAGCAGGTTGGGGAAGCTGGACGCCAGGGCGCCGCCTGTCTGGGTATTGGTGCTGATGAATATGCCGAGGTTCAGTTCGGGGATAAGCACCATGTTGGAGTTGAACCACAGAGTCGTCCCCGAATGACCATAGGCCTTATACCCGGACGGCGTTTCCCGCATCATCAAACCCGATGGCCAGCCGTTATAGCCTTCCGGCATTTTCAGCATCGGCGTGCGGAAGGCGGTGGCGGAATCGGTGTTGAACAATTGAATGCCGTCGATCTGACCGTTGCCCAGCATCACGGCCATGAGCTGCGCCATGTCCTGGGCCGTAGAGGACGCGCCCAAGGCGCCCGCCAGAGGAATGGCATGGTCGAACGGTTGCGCTTCGTAGGTTGCGCCATCCCATATGAAGCCGTCGGACAGGTCGCGCGTCAGCTCCGGAGACAGCGGATCAGGCAGGTTTTCGAGATTGCCCACGCCGATCGTGTAGGGCTCACGCAGAGACGTGTGCTTCATGGCCAATGGCTGGAAGATACGCGATTCCATAAGGGTGGGAACGTCGCGCGCCTTGGCGGTCTGTTGCAAAGCACGCGCCGCCAGACCGGCGCCGAAGTTCGAATAGGAAGCGAATTCGTCCGGCTCACGCACGCGCTTGGGCTTATGCACCCGGAAATAGCTGTCGGGACCGGCTAAGCGCGCACCATTCAGCTGGAACAGGTGACCCAGGCTGGTATCTTCGTAACCCGAGGTGTGGTCCATCAAGCTGCGCAGGGTCAGCGGCTTATACCGGCGGTCCTCGGCGAAGACATCGGCCGGCAGATAGGCGGCAATGGGGGCATCCAGCTTTATGCGTCCGGCCTCGATTTCCTGACGCGCCACAATCCAGGTGAAGGCCTTGGAAATGGATCCGATGCGGAAAATCGATGTGTTGGGGTCGACCCGGCGCAAGGGTGACAGGCGATCATAGCCATAGCCCTTGAGCAGCAAGGGCGTATTGCCTTGAACGACGGCGACGCTGACACCCAGCACATGATCGCGTTGCATCAGGGTACGCACGACCGAGTCGGTGAAGGTTTCGATATCCTCAGGGCTGATGGGGGTGCTGGTCGGCGGCGCAACATGCACACCAGACGACGAAGCCGGAAGGGTTCCTGGAACGGCTTTGGGCGCCCCCGCGCCAGGCGCCGCAATAACCGGCGGGCGCGGCGACGACGGGGCCACCATCGGCGTCGCAGGCTTGGACGGTGTTTGGTAAATAATCGGATCGCCCGGCGCGACAACGGGGGGGCGGACAACGCTTTCTGTCGCTGGTTTGGGATGGAGGCGCGGCTTTTTGGCGACACCGGCTGGGCTTGCCGCAGAATTTGCCGTCGGCACATACGGTTTCAGATCGGAGGGCTTTAGATCCGAAGGCTTTAAATCCGAAGGCTGGGAACTTGTGGAAACAGCTTGAACCGGCGCGGCGACGGGATCGGTTGCCTGCGGAACGGCCGGCGCCGCCAAACCGAAGGCTGCCAGCAATAACGCACAGCCGCCCCAGCCCGCGAGACGGGCTTGTAAACGTGGGGTGAACCTGAGCCGCCTGAATTCCATCCACCAATTCCGAAAGGGTTTATTGCCTCCGCGAACCTAGTCGATTCTCGCACCGGTCGTATGGATATTGTGAGCGATCGGCCCTATTTTCTACAGATTATTTTTTGCGGAATTGATCGAGAGATACGATCTTCGGCGCATCGTCACCGTCGTCGCCGTCTTCGGTGGATTTCGGGCCGGTTTCCGAACGCGGCGCAGGCATCAGTTCGGTCACGACATCGCCGCCCTCTTCGCTGTCTTCGTCCAGATCCTGGGTCAGGGCGGCGGGATCATCGACTTCAAATTCAAGCATGAACTGGGCGTGCGGATCGTGGAAGCGCGTGATCGCCGCGTAGGGGACGGTCAAGATTTTGGGCGCCCCGCCAAACGTCAAGGTGACGCGAAAGAAGTCATCCGTGACACGCAGGTCGCGGAACTGATGCTGCAATACGATGGTGATTTCGTAAGGATAACGCGCCAGCAGATCGGCCGGAATCGATACGCCGGGCGCCCGAGTCAGGAAGGTGATATAAAAATGGTGCTCGCCCGGCAGCCCTTCCGGTGAGGCCGCGCGTGTCAGCCCCTGGCGGATAACGCCACGCAGGGCGTTCTGGGTCAGGGTGGCGTAATCCATTTGGTCGATGATCATTTGATCTTCGGACATCGGCAGGCGAACCTTTACGGTGAATTGGGTGTGCGTTCGCGCAGACTTAGCATGGTCGCCGCGAAACGAAACAGCAAATTGCCGTGAGACCGCAAGAATCTGCATTAATCCGCTCACGGCACGCAACGCCTCCGCGAGGGCGGCGGATAGCCGCCGGCGCCCGGTCGGGAGCTTTAAACAGTGATCCGCTCACGGCACGCAACGCCTCCGCAAGGGCGGCGGATAGCCGCCGGCGCCCGGTCGGGCGCTGAAAGGCAAGTCTTGAATGGATGAACGGTACGACCAGTATTGAAAGAGAAAAGTGGAAGCCTTCTGTTGCAAGGCGGCTTCCGGGCCCCGCCTAGGAGGCTTAATTCCTAGGAGTTTAGGTGGATTAACTCCGCCGCATTACGCAGCAAGAGCTTGATCCGAAGCGAAGTTATCGTTCGCAGTTATAAAATGAGCCGATCACAGAGGCTCACACTGAGGGAAAGCTTCACCTTTACACGCCTGTCGATGCTGATCGGCCCCATAAAAAGCCTTCTTGCGAAGGGAATGGTGGAGCCGCCGGGAATCGCACCCGGGTCCAGTTCGCTTATTACGTGGGCGTTTATCCCCATAGTCGAGCCGAAACCCGACCTCACCAATATAGGCGGGTCTGCGGCAAAGGGAAAGGCCGCGAGGGTGTCTTTATCGTTTTTTTGCGGGAGAGACACCGACACACGGGGCAAACTTATGCATCGCGGCTTAGCGTGCTGGCATCAACAGATCTCTGAGGAAACCTCCATATGCCGACTTACAAACAACACCGCACCGCCGCTATCTTCTCTGGCCTGGTCATGGTCGCCGGTCTCGGCGGTATCGCCGCCTGCTCCAAAACCACCACAGACAAGGTTGAAGACGCAACCGCGAACGTCGTATCCGACGCGTCATCCGCCGTCAGCAGCATCGGCGCCGACATGGAAGCCAACAAGACGGAAGACTTCGTCAAGAAGGCCGCTGTCGCGAATCTATTTGAAGTCAAGACCAGCGAACTGGCCGTCAAGACCTCCAAAAACGCTGAGGTCCTCAGCTTTGCCAAGATGATGGTCAAGGATCACACGGCCGCCGGTAAAAAGTTCGAAACCGCCGTCGTTGGTTCGGGTGTAACCGCGCCTGCCGCCCTGGATGACGACCATCAAAAGAAGTACGATGACCTGGCCAAACTGACCGGTAGCGACTTCGACAAGAAATATGCCGATTTGCAAAAGAGCGCACATGACGATGCCATCAGCCTGTTCGAGGACTATTCCAAGAATGGTAAGGACACCGCCCTGCAAACCTTTGCCACCGACACCCTGCCGACGCTGAAAGCGCATCAGGAAAAGGTGAAGACCCTCAATCCGTAAACCTTACCGTCTCCCCTGGACGAACACCCCTGGACAAACTTCGCCCGCCCCCTTTCGGAGGCGGGCGTTTTTGTTCTGTCCCCAGGCCTGACAGCCTAGAAGAAGCCAACCTTCGCCGGGGCATAGGACACCAGCAGGTTTTTGGTCTGCTGATAGTGGTCCAGCATCATCTTGTGGTTCTCACGGCCGATACCGGACTGCTTGTAACCGCCAAATGCCGCATGGGCCGGATATTGATGGTAGCAGTTGGTCCAGACACGGCCCGCTTCGATACCGCGACCGGCGCGGTAGGCGACGTTCATGTCACGCGACCACACACCGGCACCCAGCCCGTACACCGTGTCATTGGCGATTTCGATCGCCTCTTCGACCGTCTTGAAGCGGGTGACCGACACGACCGGCCCAAAGATTTCCTCCTGGAACACGCGCATCTTATTATGGCCTTCGAAGATGGTCGGCTTGATGTAGAAGCCGTCCTTCAGATCGCCAGACAATATGTTACGGTCACCGCCGGCCAGAACCTTTGCGCCCTCGTTTTTGCCGATTTCGAGATATTTCAGGATCTTATCGAGCTGTTCCTGCGATGCCTGAGCCCCAATCATGGTGCTGCTGTCGAGCGGATCGCCTTGGGTGATGGCCTCGACGCGCTTGATCGCGCGTTCCATGAAACGGTCATAGATCGATTCCTGGACCAGAGCCCGCGACGGACAGGTACAGACCTCGCCCTGATTGAGGGCGAAGAAGGCGAACCCTTCCAGGGCCTTGTCGAGGAAGGCGTCGTCCTCGGCCATGACGTCGGCAAAGAAGACGTTCGGCGACTTGCCACCCAGTTCCAAGGTAATGTTGGTCACATTGTTCGAGGCATATCCCATGATGGCCTTGCCGACCGCGGTCGAGCCGGTGAAGGCGATCTTGGCGATACGCGGGCTCTGCGCCAACGGTTTGCCCGCTTCGATACCTGTGCCGGAGACGATATTGAGGACGCCCGGCGGCAGAAGGTCCTGGATCAGCTCGGCAACGATCAGTATGGAGGCCGGCGTCTGTTCCGCCGGTTTCAACACAATGCAGTTGCCGGCGGCCAGGGCGGGCGCCAGTTTCCAGGCCGCCATCAGGATAGGAAAGTTCCACGGAATAATCTGGCCGACGACACCCAGCGGTTCATGGAAATGATAGGCGACCGTGTCATGATCCAGCTCACCGATCGAGCCTTCCTGGGCGCGAATGCAGCCGGCGAAATAACGGAAGTGGTCGATGGCCAGCGGAATGTCGGCATTGGTGGTTTCACGCAAGGGCTTGCCATTGTCCCAGGTTTCCGCTTCGGCGATGACGGCCAGATTGTCCTGAATGCGCTGGGCGATGGCAAGAAGGATGTTGGAGCGTTCGGTAACCGACGTCCGGCCCCACTTGGTCTTGGCGGCGTGCGCGGCATCAAGCGCCAGTTCGATGTCTTCGGCGGTGGAACGCGGCACTTCGCATAGCTTGCGGCCGTTGACGGGTGAGGTATTGTCCAGATACTTGCCGTGGACCGGCTCGATCCACTCGCCGCCTATGAAATTGCCGTATCGTGTCTTGAACGGCGTGGCGGCATCGATGTTTCGTTCGAATTTAGTCATGGTGTCCTCCTGCAAGGTTTTTTGCTTGGCAAGGTTTTTTGCTTGGCTTGAAGGTGCGCCCGCCATATGGGGGCGGCAAGCCTTGCTGAGGAAAACGACACCGGTTTTGACGCCGAATCTGTCAGTAAAAACGGCGTTTGTCGCGACTTACGACGCCTCTGTCGTGGCTGTCGCAGATTGCGACACTTGCCTTGCGTTTTTCATCAAAACTATCGTGAAAATGTAGTTTGTTCTTGCGCACGCAGCGCAACATACCATCCAATATGCGCAAGTTGAGGAAACGACTTGCCGATGACCGACCCATCGCAAATACAAAAAGCTCGCGACGTTTTTTTCGCACACAAGGGTTTGCCGGTCGATCAGATCGGCCACTCCATACTCCGTTCTTGGATACGCTGCGCGGATATGGGCCTGGATGCACAGGCTGTGCCGCCGGTTAGTGCGCCGACGGCCTCTGAAATCCGCCTTTTGCATGAAAAACACGAAGCCCTGCGGCGCATATCGCGTCCGGAACTGGATGCCCTCTATACCGAAGCCCGCGAAATCTCCGGCATAGTCATCCTGACCAACGCCAAGGGGGAAATCCTCGATGCGGTCGGTGACCCGACCTTTGCCGACAAGGCTGCACAGGTCGCCTTGCGGCCGGGCGCCCTGTGGAGCGAAGACGGCACGGGCACCAATGCTATCGGCACTGCCCTGGCTGAGCGTCGCGCCGTTGTGGTCAATGGCGCCGAGCATTATTTCCAGAGCCACCAGGTCCTGACCTGCGCCGCCACGCCGATCATCGATCCGCGCGGCGCCATTATCGGCGTTCTGGATATTTCCGCACCGGCCAGCCGCGAAAACGGCCACACCATCGGCCTTGTCCGCATGGCGGTGGAACAGATCGAACACCGGCTGTTTCGCGGCGGTTTCGACGGCTGCCAGACCTTGCGCTTCCAGACCGACCCCAATCTGCTCGGCGTCGCCCGCGAAGGCATATTGGTGGTCAGAAATGGCATTATCGTCGCCGCCAATCGCCGTGGCCTGTCCTTGATCGGCCGCACATGGGACCGGCTGGACGAACTCCACGTCGAAGAGGTGTTCGATGTGCATGCGGGTCACCTGGCCTCGGGCCGTCTCAAGGCCCTGGATGGCCGCGATTTTTTCGCGCAGGTGGATGGCGAAGAGGCCGGTCAGGCGCTCCCGGTCGGGCCACAACAAAGCCTGGAAGACATCGAACTGTCGACGATCCGTCAGGCCCTGGCTGCGCATAACGGCAATGTCAGCGCCGCCGCCCGCCATCTCGGCATCCACCGCAGTACCATTTATCGCCGCATTCCCAACGCCTGAGCGCGAGCGAAATCCTTATAATGTAACCGGTGCAGCGGCTGTTACATTATGAACCCCTTTTAATTTGATTTCGGCGTCGCCTTGCTTCACTTTAAGGTCAAGTTCGATCGATCCAGATCGAGAATTCGGCTTCCGGTGCCGCACCGGGCTTAGTCTGGCGCATTCTCCCTACAACGCGACGCGACTTAAAGCCTCACGCAGGAACACTCCGGCCGTCGATTTTGGAGGTTTAGTATGCGTTATTCTGTCATTCTGCCGATACTGAGCACTATAAGCGCCGCTGCGTTCGTCACGGCGTCACCCGCCCTCGCCCAGTTACGCTATCTGTCTGACGGCCCTCAGGTCGAATTCCGCGACATGGTCGCCCGCGTCGTCGTCACGCCCGAAGACCGGAGCGATGTCGATATCCGGGTTCGCTACGGCAAGGTCAAGGTGCCGACCCTGATGGTGTCTCAACGCGGCAATGTCACGGTCCTCAATGGCCACCTGAGCAACCCCGACCGGGCATCCGGTTTCAATTTCCGCATCAATATCCATGATGACGACCAGGTGTCGGTGAATGGCGGACGGGTCAATATCAGCGGTATCGGCATGGTCAATGTTTCCGATCTGCCTCTGGTCTTCGTGCGCGTGCCGGCCAATGCCATCGTCAAGGATTCGGCCTATACGTTCGGCCGCGTTGGAGCGGCAAGAAACCTCGATATCGTCATGAATGGCGGCGGCGAATGGGCCATCGATGCGGTCAGCGGCCAGCTTAATATCATCAATAGCGGCTCCGGTACGATCAATGTCACCAGCGCCGGCGACAGCATCGTCGACAATATGGGGGCCGGCGACATCAATATCGGCACTGTTCGCAATCTGAAGGCAGTACTGACCGGCTCCGGCAATTTCGCCGTCAACCAGGCCGCCGAAACCGTCTTGCAAAACCAGGGCTCCGGTGACGTTACTCTGACGCGTACCGCCGGGCTTAAGGTACAACTCAACGGCTCAGGCGATCTGTCCCTCGGCGCGGTTATGGGCCCCCTGACCGTCGTCAACAATGGCTCCAGCGACATCAATGTCGGTCGGGTCATGGGACCGGTGACACTGGACCTGTCCGGGTCGGGCGACGTATCCATTTCAGAAGGCCAGACGCCTGCCTTTATGCTCAAGGGATCCGGTTCGGGCGACGTCTACTACGGCGGCGTAACCCACACGGTCAATGTCGATACCAACGGCTCCGGCGACGTCAGCATCATGAAGGCCACCGGTGCGGTCGTCACCAAGGTGGTCGGCTCGGGCGAAATGCATATCGGCCACTGAACCGCCATTTGCGCATCTTTACAAACAGGCCCTCTCTGCGTTAACCTTTTTAAGGGAATAGCGAGGGGGCTTTTTCATGGACCAGGTCACGCAGATACTGCACGCGGTGCAGGCGTTCGTGTTCAGCCTCGGCGCGCTGGCCATCCCCCTGATTTTCGGGCTCGGCGCCTTTATATTTTCCGGATTGCGCATCAATCAGGAATGGCAGCGCGGCGTCGTCTATTTTCTCGGCCGCTATGCCTCGACACGCGGTCCGGGCCTATATTGGATCATTCCCGCCATCGAATACGTCAAGCGGGTCGATGTGCGCATTCTGACCGTCAAACTGGAAACACAGGAAACGCTTAGCCGCGACGGCGTGGCCGTGCGGGTCAACGCCGTTGTGTGGTACAAGGTGATCGATCCGGCCAAGGCGCTCAATGCCGTCACCGACCCCTATCTGGCGGTTCTCCAGGCCTCGGAGACGGCACTGCGCGACACCATAGGCCAGCACGGGCTCGACGAACTGCTCAAGCATCGCGACATGGTCAATGCCAAGCTGATGGACCTGCTGGAACGGTCCGCCGCAAAATGGGGGGTGCACATCGACGCCGTAGAGATGCGCGACCTGGATATTCCCGAGCAGATGCAACGCGCCCTCGCCCGCGAGGCCGAAGCCACCCGCGAAGCCAAGGCCCGCCTGATTAAGGCTCAGGGCGAAGCCGCCGCCTCCGCCACCCTTGTGGAGGCCGCGCGCATGATCGAAAGCGTTCCGGCCGCCTTGGAACTACGACGCCTGCAAACCCTGAGCGAAATCGGCACGGAGCACAACAGCACCATTGTGCTGGCCCTACCGATGGAAATGACACGGGCCG
Organism: Asticcacaulis aquihabitans; assembly: GCF_032490435.1. Lineage (NCBI taxonomy): Bacteria > Pseudomonadati > Pseudomonadota > Alphaproteobacteria > Caulobacterales > Caulobacteraceae > Asticcacaulis > Asticcacaulis aquihabitans. Next base: position 537,411 of record NZ_JAVGWM010000004.1, on the reverse strand, counting down.
CCGCCAAGCTGGTCGAAATGACCAATCCACAGCTGGCGCCCACCGCCTTGGCCGCTCCGACAGAAAAATAGCCCCTCATTATTCGGAATTTACCGCCGCAAGCGGGCCGTTTCAGCGGCCTGCGACACCCTGTCGCGCGCATTTCATCCGAAAACAGACCGCGATTTTCGGAAATTTTCCAAAGATTTGAAGGCACACGCGAGACTTTAGTTGCGGTGCACAAAAAATCGTCAACATTACAAAACCGTAAGAATAACTTGTTGAATAAATTGAATTATTACATCTGATTCATGACATCGTATTAATTTGAACTATGCACGGCGAAGGCGCATATCGTCTCCATCGACACCAACCCAATGGAGATTAAACAATGACTGCTTCGCTTTATTCCGCTTCCGCCCTGGCCGCTATCACCCTGTTCATGGTCATCGCCCTGGCCACTGTCGGCATGTAATTTAATACCGCATCAAACTCAACAAAAGGATATCTGAAATGACCAAATCCATCGCTCCGATCGCCACCGTCGCCGCCCTGTTCGGCCTGACCGTCTTCATGCTGGTCTCGCTCGTCACCGTCGGCATGTAATTCACACCTCTCGCAAAGGATCCAGACAATGACCCTCCAGATTCAAACCGCCACCGCGCTTGCTGCCTTCACGCTCTTCATGATCGTGGCCCTCGTCACCCTCTGACACCTGCCTCGTACACGCGTAAAAATAAGGCGCGGAGAGCTTGGCTCCCGCGCCTATTTCTTTGTCTTGTCGCCGGCGCCAATCAGCCCGGATGGACCATGTTTTCCGGACGGACGAACTGGTCGAACTCCTCATTGGTCAGATAGCCGCCGCCAACGGCCTCCTCACGCAGGGTCGTGCCGTTCTTGTGGGCGGTCTTGGCGATCTTGGCGCAGGCGTCATAACCAAGGCGACCATTGAGCGCCGTCACCAGCATCAGCGAATTTTCCAGGCCACGCTTGATATTGTCGAGGCGCGGCTCGATGCCCGTGACACAGTTGTCAGTGAAGGACACCGCCGCGTCCGCCATCAGGCGCACGCTTTGCAGGAAGTTATAGGCCATGACCGGATTGAAGACGTTCAATTCGAAATGACCCTGGCTGCCGGCGAAGGTCAGGGCGGCCTGGTTGCCGAAGATTTGGACGCAGACCTGCGTCATGGCCTCGCACTGGGTCGGATTGACCTTGCCCGGCATGATCGACGAACCCGGCTCGTTTTCCGGCAGGGCCAGTTCACCCAGGCCTGAGCGCGGACCGGAACCGAGGAAGCGAATGTCGTTGGCGATCTTGAACAATGACGCGGCCACCGTATTGATGGCGCCGTGGCTGAACACCATGGCATCGTGGGCGGCCAGGGCTTCGAACTTGTTCGGCGCCGTGGTGAAGCCCATGCCGGTGATCGCGGCGATCTTTTCCGCCACGCCTTCGGCAAAGCCGATGGGGGCATTGAGGCCGGTGCCAACGGCGGTGCCGCCCTGGGCCAGTTGCATCAGCTTGGGCAGGGTCTGCTGAATACGCTCAATACCGTTGGTCAATTGCTGGGTGTAGCCCGAAAACTCCTGGCCCAGGGTCAAGGGCGTGGCGTCCTGGGTATGGGTGCGGCCGATCTTGATGATCGCCTTCCACGCTTCCGCCTTGTCGTTCAGGGCGTTGCGCAGGGTTTGCAGGGCGGGCAGCAGGCGGTGAACGATTTCTTCGGCGCAGGCGACATGCATGGCGGTCGGATAGGTGTCGTTCGACGATTGCGACATGTTGACGTGATCGTTCGGGTGAACCGGCTTTTTCGTGCCCATTTCGCCGCCCAGGATTTCGATGGCGCGGTTGGAAATGACCTCATTGGCGTTCATGTTCGATTGCGTGCCGGAACCGGTTTGCCACACGACCAGTGGGAAATGGTCGTCAAGCTTGCCTTCGATCACTTCGTTGGCCGCCTGGATGATGGCATTGCCGATGGTCGGGTCGAGCTTGCCCAGCGCCATATTGGTTTCGGCGGCGGCACGCTTGACGATGCCCAAAGCCCGCACGATAGGCAGGGGCTGCTTTTCCCAGCCGATCTTGAAGTTGCCGAGCGAGCGCTGCGCCTGGGCGCCCCAGTATTTCGAGTTGTCGACCTCGATCGGGCCAAAGGTATCGGTTTCGGTGCGTGTGGTCTTGGTCGTCATCTTGGGGGTCTCCGGGGGAAGGACGGGGTCGGAAGGGCCGGACGTGGGCGGTTCTATCTGGACGGTGAAATCGGTCGCCGTGATACGGCGTTTCTTTTTCGATCCCGACAGCCAGTCCAACAGGCCCATAACGCCCTCCTCACCATAAAAACTTGCGCGTCTTCGTTATGTCCACAGGCCTTAAAGCGCAACGACTTTATCGGTCCAGAGCGTATTTTTGCCCGTGACGCGGCGTTACGCCACCGTCTCGGCCAAGAAACCGCCGGTCTGGCGGGCCCACAGGCGGGCATAAAGCCCGCCGCGGGCGATCAGTTCGTCATGGCTGCCGACCTCGATAATCCGGCCGTCCTCAACCACCACCAGCCGATCCATACGAGCAATGGTCGATAGCCGGTGCGCGATGGCGATCACCGTCTTGCCACGCATAAGATCGAGCAGGCTGTCCTGAATGGCGGCCTCAACTTCGGAATCGAGCGCCGACGTCGCCTCATCCAGCACGAGGATAGGCGCATTCTTGAGCAGCACCCGTGCGATGGCGATGCGTTGACGTTGACCGCCCGATAGCTTGACACCGCGTTCGCCGACGTGGGCATCATAGCCGGTCCGGCCCTGGCTGTCGGTCAGGCCGGGAATGAAGCCCGCCGCATGGGCGCGCTCGGCGGCCTGGGCGATATCCGCCTCCGTGGCCCAAGGGGAGCCATAGACGATATTATCACGGATTGACCGGTGCAGCAAAGACGTATCCTGCGTCACCATGGCGATGTGGGCGCGCAACGATTCCTGGTTCACGGCGGCGACATCCTGACCGTCGATCAGAATACGTCCGGATGTCAGATCGTAGAGGCGCAGGAACAGATTGACGAGGGTCGATTTTCCAGCGCCGGAGGGACCAACCAGACCGATCTTTTCGCCCGGACGGATGGTCAGGTCGAAGTCCTGGATCGCCGGTGTATGCGTGTCGCTGTCGCTCTTCGTGATGCCGTAGTCGAAGCTGACGTGGTCGAAGCGGATTTCCCCCGCACGGACGGTCAAGGCGGGGGCATCGTCGGTATCGACGACCGTATGCGGCCGGGCGATGGTTTCCATGCCGTTCTGCACCGAGCCGATGTTTTCGAACAGGCTGGTCACCTGGAACATGACCCAGCTCGACATATTGAGCAGCCGCTGGGTCAGGGCCCCGACCAGGGCGATGGCGCCGACCGTGATGTCGCCACGCGTCCACAACCATATGGCCAAGGCCCCCATGCTGAGCAGAAGGGCGGAGTTGAGGAAGCTGGTCGTGGTGTCCAACCCGGTTACGAGGCGTTCCTGGATTTGCCATTTTCGGCTGTTGTTTGCCAGCCCCTCACGGACATATTTGTCTTCGTGTTGGGTGCTGGCGAACAATTTGACCGTCTGGATATTGGTATAGGTGTCGACGATACGGCCAACCAGGGCCGACCGCGCCTCCGCGCCTTCGTCCGCCGCCTTGGCCAGTCGCGGGACGAACCACAGGCAGATGGCAACATAGGCTGCACTCCAAACCAGAAGGGGCAGAACGAGGCGGTAGTCGGCCTGGAAGAACAGGACGATGGCGCTGCCGAAATAGATGACAACGTACAAAAGTGTGTCGCACAGGGTCGTCAGGGTATTACGCAGGGCTGATGCGGTATCGACCACCTTCGACGCGACCCGCCCGGCGAAGTCGTTGGTGAAATAGGCGATCGACTGCCGAACGACGTGGCGGTGCGATTGCCAGCGGATGAGGTTGGGAAAGTTGCTCGTTACCGCCTGACGCAGCAGCAGGGAATGGATGAAACCGAGCAACGGCCAGGCAATGCCCAGCACCAGCGCCATGCGGATGAAATCCATGCCGTGCGTGCGCCACAGGTCGGCCGGACGCGTATGGGTCAGGTAGTCGATGATTTCCGACAGGTAACGAAATACGGCGACTTCGGTGATGGTGAACAAAAACCCCGCCACCAGAAGCGCGACAAACAGCGGCCAGACCTGACGCAGGAAATTCCAATAGAATGGCAGCAGGCGATCGGGCGGCACGATGTCGCCATTGGTCCTGAACGGATCTATAATCCGTTCGAAGCGTGCATAAAGTCTGTCGAGCAGGGCCATGGGCCGCTTATAGCCCCGCGCGAACAAAAAGAAACCCCGTCGGCGCATGCCAACGGGGTTCTATATACCTTATGCCTAAAAAGCCTTACTTGGCGCCGAACAGGCGGGCCCAGAAGCCGGGCTTTTTCTTGGTCGCTTCGGCGGCCTTGCCCGTCACTTCATGTGCCCGGTTGACGATGCTGCTCGAAAAATCATCGACCTTCTTGCCAACATCTTCCATGACGGGCTGGGCGGCCTTAACGGCGTCGTCGATCTTGTCCTTGGCGGCTTCGATCGTGTCCTTCGCGGCGTCGATGGCGGCCTCGGCCTTGGCGCCAGCTTCCTTGAGCCCCGGTTCAGCGGCGGCCTTCAGATCGGCGATCTTGTCGGCGGCCAGGTCCTTGGCCTCCTCAATCTTTTCTTTGGCGGTGTCGAGCGCCTCGGCAACCTTGTCCGAGGTCTTCTTGGCGGCCGGCTTAGCCGAAACCTTGGCGGCGGTCACGGCCTTGGCCGGCAGCTTGCCGACCGTCTTCGCCGTTGATTTTGCGGCTGTCGCAGCGGGCTTCGCCGCGGACTTTGCCGCCGTGGCGGCCGGCTTCGCGGCGGCAGCGGCCTTGGCCGGCGCCTTCTTGACCTTGGTGGTGGCTTCCAGGACAGCCGGCTTAACGTCGTTTACGAGCGCCTTGGACGCGCCAGCAACCTTCTTCGGCGCGGCCTTAGCAGTCGCGGCGGTCGATTTGGCGGCTGTTTTCGTAGCGGCGGCGGCTTTCGCGGGCGCTGCCTTGACGGCGGTCACAGCCTTCTCGGCCGCAGCGGCCGGAGCCTTACGTGACAAAGTCTTCTTCACGCCCGCATCTGCCGGAATTTCCGAAGCCGCGGTTTTTTTATCGCCTGAATTTGATTTTGTGGTAGCTCTCGCCATCGTCTGTCCTTAAGTGCCCAGTATCAGCGCGCCAAATATCGTGGAATGACCGCAGATTTGCCCTGAAAAATATGAAACTACCCGAATCGGTAGCCAATATCAATTCCGTATCCCTTATCCAGTATAGAGATCATGACTTACAATCCGCAACAGATTATCGCCCGTGGCCCGCGCAAGATTTCCGAAACCGCCGCAGAGGCCATAGACGCGGATGACGTGCTGGAAGGGACGACCTATTCCATCCTCGAAGAAGACGAAGATCATGACGTCTGGCGCATCGACTCCTTCCCCACGACCGAGGAAGAAGACCTTCGCCTGCAAGAGGTTCTGAACAGCTATCCGGAACTCACCGTCACGGTCGATCAACTGGCCGATGCCGACTGGCTGGCCATGGCTCTGTCCGGCCTGCCGCCCGTGCGCGCCGGGCGCTTCTTCGTCTATGGCATCCACGATCGCGGCAAGGCGCCCGACAATACCGTGAACCTGCGTATCGAAGCCGGCGCGGCTTTCGGCACCGGCCATCACGGCACCACGGTCGGCTGCCTGATCGCCTATAGCGACCTGCTGAAATCCAAGCGTTTCAACCGGGTGCTCGATGTCGGCGCCGGCACGGGCGTACTGGCTATCGCCGCCGCCAAGACCGGCACCCGCATCGCGGTCGGCACGGACATCGATCCGGTCAGCGTCCGTATTTCAAATGAAAACGCGACCCTGAACAAGGCCAATGCCCGCTTCGTCTATGCCAACGGACTGGACCACCGCCTAGTGCGCCAGGACGCGCCCTATGACCTGGTGTTCGCCAACATCCTGGCCCGCCCCCTCGTCGGTTTGTCCATGGCCATTCGCGGCGCCCTCAAACCCCAGGGCCTGGTCATTCTGTCCGGCCTGCTGCGCACCCAGGAGCGCTTCGTCAAAGCGGCCTATCTCAGCAAGGGCTTCCGCACCGTTCGCCGCATCCACCGCGATGCCTGGTGCACCTTGGTGATGCAAAAAGTCTAAAGGACTTTTTGCATTTATAGAGCTCAAACGCCGCATGGCTTACGCGCAAACGTGCGCGGCGGCCGGTCGGCCTTGCCAAAGGCTATATCGCCTTTGGACTTCGGGATATGCTTGATAAGCCGGCACCGTCCGGATGGCCATTGAAACTCAATGTCTTGCGCCTATAGTAGCGTCCGAGCCATTCCCTATTTCCGAGTTCGACCATGACCGCCGATACCGCGCATTTCCAGCATTTCGATGTCACCACCCAGCCGTCTCAGGGCGTGACACATGTCGCGGCGCTGCGGGCGGAAATGCGCAAGCTCGGCCTGGACGGCTTTATCGTGCCGCACGAGGACGAGCACCAGAACGAATACCTGCCTGACGCCAATGAGCGCCTGGCGTGGGTATCCGGATTCACGGGCTCGGCCGGGGCGGCGATCATCTTTCTCGACCGCGCCGTACTGTTTGCCGACGGCCGCTACACCTTGCAATCGCGCGAGCAGACCGACCGCTCGGTCTTCGAGGTCGCAGATTTCCATGCCACCTCCCTGGCCGATACCGTGGCCAGCGCTGCCAAAGGGACCGTCATCGGTTACGATGCCGCCCTGATCAGCCCGTCAAGCCTGGCCACACTGGAAAGCGCCGCCGCGGGCGCCGGCGTCATCCTGAAATCCGTGTCGCCAAACCCGATCGACCTGGCCTGGGGGCCCAAGCGTCCCGCCCAGCCGATGGCGTTGATCGTGCCACAGCCTCTTGAATTTTCCGGTGTCGCTTCGGCGGATAAGCGCCAACATCTGGCCGACGGCTTGAAAAATGCCAACGCCGCGGCTGCCCTGATCACCGCGCCGTCGTCCCTGGCCTGGCTGTTCAATATCCGGGGCGGTGATGTCATCCGCTCGCCGCTACCGCTCGGTCAGGCCATACTCAAGGCCGACGGCACCGCGGAGCTGTTCATCGAGCCGGCCAAGATCAGCGACGGCCTGCTGGAATGGCTGGGTAACGAAGTCAGCGTCGCCGGACCGCAGGACGTGACCAAACGCCTGACCGCCTTTGCCGGCCAGACCGTGCTGATCGACGCCAACCTGTCATCGGCCTACTGGCTGGAAGCCATCAAGACCGCCCGCGCCACGCCCGTCGCCGCCGACGATCCCTGCCTGCTGCCGCGCGCCTGCAAGAACGACGTCGAGATCGCCGGCACCCAGGCCGCGCATATTCGCGACGGCGCCCTGTTGACCACCTTCCTGCATTGGGTCGCGACCGACGCCCAGGACAGCCTGCCGACGGAAATCGAGGTGGCGCAAAAGCTGGAAGAGATTCGCCGGGCGGCGGGCGACGTCAAGGACCTTAGCTTCGACACCATTTCCGGCTTCGGCCCGCACGGCGCCCTGCCCCATTACAAAGTCACGGTGCAAAGTGACCTCAGGACCGCCAAGGGCAATCTGTTGCTCGTCGATTCCGGCGCGCAATATATGGACGGGACCACCGACGTCACCCGCACAATGGCCATTGGCGAACCCTCCGCCGAACACCGGCGCATGTTCACCTTGGTGCTCAAGGGGCATATCGCGTTGGCCACGGTCAAATTCCCCGCCGGAACTACCGGAACGCATCTCGATGTCCTGGCGCGTCAATTCCTGTGGGCCGAAGGGTTCGATTACGACCATGGCACGGGCCACGGCGTCGGCGTCTATCTGGGGGTGCACGAAGGCCCGCAGCGCATTTCCAAGGCGCTCAATAAGTACGCTTTGCAAGCCGGCATGATCGTGTCCAACGAGCCCGGCTATTACAAGGAAAACGACTTCGGCATCCGGATCGAAAACCTGCAATTCGTCACCAAGGCCAAGGTGCCGGCGGGCGGTGAGCGGCCGATGCACTGTTTCGAAAACCTGACCTGGGCACCCATCGACCGGCGCCTCATCGATGTTGCCCTACTGACGCCAGCGGAGCGTGCCTATATGGATGGCTATCATGCTCGGGTGCTTGACCTGATCGGTCCCCGTGTCCCGGACACTGTGCGCGGCTGGCTGGCCCAGGTATGCGCGCCGCTATAGGCGCCCCATCAGGCGAAATCACGTTTCCCTTTGCCGCCACTTCCCTCTAGGGTAGTGGACAACGTCGTCTGTTCACCCCTTATCGAGGTAATCATGGTCTGTCCGTTATGCGCTTCGCAAAGGGCGACCAAACTCTACACATTGCCCGAAGGCCATGACACGCGGCGCTGCGACACCTGCGCGTTCGTTTTTTTGTGGCCGCGCCCCACGGCCGACTACCTAAACGCCTACTATAATACCGCCCCGGTTTATGATTTCACCTCGGATAGGTCGGCAGACTATGAGGAGGCCGTATCGGACAAGGTATCCCTTATCGGCCGCTTCCTGGCACAATTTCCCCGTCTTTTGACTGACGGCCAGGCGGTGGATTTCGGCGCGGGCAACGGCACGACGGTGAAGGCATTGGAACGGCTCGGCTTCGACGCACTTGGCATCGAGATCAGCGCACAGGCCCGCGCCGCCGCCCACGGCTTGTTCGGCGTGGCGATGCGGGATGGAAACCTGGATGATGTGGCGGAAAACCGCCTGAGTTTTCTCAGTCTGTTTGATGTGCTGGAGCACCTGACCGAGCCCAAGGCCTTCCTCGAACTGGCCCGGACACGGCTGAAAGACAATGCCGCCTGCGTCGTCGGGGTTCCGAACTATAATAGCCTGGAGCGGATGTGGCTGGGGACGCGGTCCAAGGCGCTGATATTCCCCGAACACGTCAATCAATTCACCACCCAGACCCTCAGGCGCACATTCGAAGGGGCCGGCTTCGACGTCCTTTATATCGGTTCTCCGCCGCCCTACGGCGTAGCGATCAGCTTCGGCTGGCGGCGTAGCGTGCGGGCGCGACTAGGGCGCAACGCCCTGTCACGGCTCCTGATCCAGGCGCTGACCTATATAAAGCGGTACTTAGTTTACCCGCTACCGAATCTGTTCGTCGAAAAGACAGGCCTGTTCGGACAAAGCCTGCTGATCGTCGCGACCCGATCGGCAATATAGACAAAGATCAGCCGATCATTGCCAGCCATTCGTCCTCGGTCAAAACCGCGACGCCCAACTCGGCGGCTTTTTTCAGCTTCGACCCGGCGCCGGGGCCCGCCACGACATAGTCCGTCTTGGCCGATACCGATCCGGCCACCTTGGCCCCCAGCCGTTCAGCCTGGGCCTTGGCTTCATCGCGCGTGAATTTTTCCAGTGAGCCGGTGAAAACGACCGTCTTGCCGCTCACCGCATGGTCGCCCGCCACCGCTTCGGCATCACGCACGCGCACCTGTTCCAGCAGGCGTTCATATATCCCGCGCTGATAAGGATGGGCGAAATAGCTGATCAGGGCGTTAGCGACAACTGGGCCGATCTGGTCATGATGCGAAACGCCGTCGCGCGCTGCTTCGTCGCCTTCGGCCGCCGCCACCATCACCTCATGGAAATGACGCTCCGTGCCGTAGGCGCGCGCCAGCAGGCGGGCGGTGGTTTCGCCAACATGCTTGATGCCCAGCGCCGCGATAAAACGATCCAGCGGCAGGTCGCGGCGGCTTTCGATGGCGGCAAACAGGTTCTTCACGCTGAGATCGCCCATGCCCTCCCGGTTCTTGAGCTTGGTCAGGGAGGCCGCGTCACGCGCTTCCAGGGTAAAGATATCGGCCGGCTCCTTGATCAGGCCTTCCTCATAGAAGCGCGTCAGCTGTTTCTCGCCTAAGCCTTCGATATCGAGGACCCGGCGCGACACGACATATTTAAGGTATTCGACGCGTTGATGGGGGCAAGCCTGATCGCCGGAACATTTGCGGGCAACACCCTCCTCGCCCTTGGCATTGCTTTCACGCACCACTTCGGTTTTCAACGGGCACGGGCAAACCGTCGGGAATTGGTACGGCTGGGCGTCAGCGGGGCGCTCCGTCAGTTCGACCGCGACGATTTGCGGGATGACATCGCCGGCGCGCTGGACGCGAACCATGTCGCCGATATGGATATCCTTGCGCGCGATTTCGTCGGCATTGTGCAAGGTGACATTCGTCACCACCACGCCGCCGACATTGATCGGTTCCAACCGCGCCACGGGCGTCAGCGTCCCCATGCGGCCCACCTGAATATCGACGGCGGTCAGACGCGTCAGGGCCTGTTGCGCCGGGAATTTATGCGCAATGGCCCAGCGCGGCGACCGCGATACGAACCCCAGGCGACGTTGCCAGTCGAGGCGGTCAACCTTATAGACCACGCCATCGATGTCGTAGCCCAGGCTGGAGCGTTCACGGCCAATATGGTCGTAGACATCGAGCAGGCCTTGCGCGCCTTCGACCCGTTGCGAATTTGGATTGACCTGAAACCCCCAGTCGCGGAACTTCGCCAAGGCTTCAGACTGGGTCGTGACGAAGTGATCGTCGCTGACCTCCCCCCAGGCATAGGCGAAGAAATGCAGAGGCCGTGACGCCGTGATGGCGGCATCCAATTGCCGCAGAGCACCGGAAGCCGAATTGCGCGGGTTGGCAAAGACCTTACTGCCCTCGGCCAGCGCCTTGGCGTTCATCTCGGCGAATGCCTTGAGCGGCATGTAAACTTCGCCGCGCACCTCTATGCGATCCGGGAAGCCGGTCCCGCTCAGGCGATGGGGAATGTCGGCTATGGTGCGGGCATTTTCGGTGATGTCCTCACCGGTGCGACCATCGCCCCGCGTGGCGGCGCGGACCAGTTCGCCTTTGACGTACAAGAGGCTGCACGAGACGCCGTCGATCTTCGGCTCCGCGGCGAAGGCCACGACCTCCGTATCCGGCAGACGCAGGAAGCGGCGGATGCGGTCTTCGAAGTCTGTCACGTCTTCGGCGGCGAAGGCGTTGTCGAGCGACAGCATGGGAACGCCATGTTCGACCGGCGAAAACTTGGCGGACACCAGGCCGCCGACCGTCTGGGTCGGACTGTCCGGCGTCTTTAGCTCCGGAAATTCAGCCTCAAGCGCCCGCAACTGGGCTTCTAGCGCGTCGTACTCCGCGTCGGTAAGCTCGGGGGTTTCTTGATTATAATAGAGTTCGCGGTGGTACTGGATCTGCGCTGCCAGTTCGGTATGGGCGGCGCGGGCATCATCGATCGTCATTGGGGCCTCTTTTTGCCGATCCTACCTGCCACAAATCTCAGATATTGTCAGGATTAATCCATGGCGTGTCGTCCGGCTCTTCAAGGCTTTTGCGCGTCAGGCGATAACAGAGCAAAACCAGGCAATACAGCACGGCCACGGCCAGTCCGAACTTGAAATAGGTGTGGAGCTTTTCGGCAAATTCCGCCGTCAGGTGATATTGCCAGCCAAAGGTATGAAGGGTCACGCCTGCACAAAGACCGGTGATCAGTACCGTAACGATCACAAACTGAAGCAGGAAAAAGACTATGCGGCGAATAATGGACATCGCGTCGGGACCTCCTTGGCCCCTGACCGCATTATACGACTTCTGCCGCCTTAAGTCTAATCGCTGCTGCGCGGGCTTCGGGCGTAATTTCAGCGCCCGACAGCATGCGGGCCAGTTCTTCCAGCGCCGCTTCGGGGTCAAGGCGCGTTACGGTCGAACGCACAGTATCATTATGTTCGGCCTTCGATACCTTGAGGTGCTGATCACCGCGTGCGGCCACCTGAGGCGAGTGCGTCACCACAATGACCTGAGAATGGGTCGCCAGACGCTTGAGGCGCAGGCCGACGGCATCGGCGACCGCGCCGCCGACGCCTTGGTCGACTTCATCGAAAATCATGACCGGGCGTGACACGTCCGGCGTGTCAGCGTCTTCGCCACGCGACGCCAGTGCGGCCTTTAGCGCCAAGGCAAAGCGCGCCAGTTCACCACCGGACGCGATGACGCCCAGGCCGCCCCAGTCGGCGCCGGGATTGGTCTTAACCTCGAATTCGACCGTATCACCGCCGGTCGCGCCATAGCGTTCCGGTTCCAGCGCCGTTACGGCGACGCGAAAACGGGCCTTATCGAGCTTGAGCGGTGCCAGTTCGTTCATGACCGCGGTCGCCAAAGCTTCGCCTGCCTGAATACGCCGCGCCCGCAGGGCTTCGACGGCGGCATGGAAGGTTTTCTGCGCAGCGTGCATGGCGATGGTCAAACGGCCGAGATGCGCGTCCAGATCTTCAATCTGGTTCAGGGACGCGGCAATACGAATGCGTTCCTTGGGCAAGTCTTCGACCAGCACGCCGAGCTTGCGCGCCATGGCGCGGATGGCAAACAGGCGTTCTTCGACGCGATCCAGTTGGCCAGGTTCGACATCGAGGCTGTCGGCGGCCTGGTCCATCAGCGCCAGGGCTTCGTCGGCAGCGATCAGGGTGCGGTCGAGGGCATCGGCGGCGGCGCTCAGGCGTTTCAGGACCTCGTCATCGCCCGTCGCCCCCGCCTGCATGGCGCGCGTGCGCGCGTGATCGAGCGAGCGGAACGCCTTGACCAGCCGTTGCGACAACTGATCCCCACCGACCGCGTTGCGCGCCTCGGTAATGTCTTCCAGAGCCCGTTCACCGGCCCCCAGAAGCGCCCGTTCTGACGCCAGTGCGGCTTCTTCATCATGCTGCGGATTGAGGCGGTCCAGCTCCTGGAGGCGCAGGGTCAGGGTTTCCAATTCCGCCTTGTCGGCGCTGGCCCGCTTGACCAGATCGCGATGCTCGTCGCGGATGGCCTTAAGCGCCTTCCAGCTATCCGCCACGCGCGCCAGATCGTCGAGGTTTCGGCCATAGGCATCCAACATGCCCAGATGCGAGCGCGCATCGAGGAGGCCGACCGTTTCATGCTGGCCGTGCACTTCCAGCAGGGTGTCGCCCATGGCTTTCAGGACAGCGACGCTGACCGGTTGATCATTGACGAAGGCCTTTGAGCGGCCGTCCCGGCTGACGACGCGGCGCAGCAACAGCCCCTCGCCCGGTTCCAGCGCCAGGCCCTTGTCTTCCAGAAAATCGTAAAGCGGGTGTTCAACGGCGATCTCGAATTCAGCCGTTACCGAGGCCTGCGGTGCGCCGGCGCGAATCAGGCCGGTGTCGGCACGCGCGCCCGTCGCCAGGCCGAGGCTGTCGAGCAGGATTGATTTACCAGCGCCGGTTTCGCCCGTCAGGACGCTCAAGCCTGGCTGGATATCCAGCTCCAGGCGATCGACTAGAACCACATCGGAAATCGTCAGGCGTGTCAGCATATCGCACCAAACCAAAGGGCGACCGCCGATTCATCGGCAGCCGCCCCCATTAAACCTCATTTTCGGCATTTCGCCAAGAACGTTTCGCGAACGCGTTCGCTTTAGCTAAACTTCATGAAGCTAAGCCAGCTCTTTTTCTTTTTCGTATCGGGCGCTTCAGGGCCCTTCTTGCCGTTCGGATCGGGCGCGATCGCCGGCTTTTCACCCTTTTCCGTCATCAGCTTGTAGGCACGCGCATACCAGCGGTCGCCCGGATAGTTGTAGCCCAGCACGGCGGCGTCCCGCGTCGCTTCTTCGTGCAGGCCCATCATCTCATTGGCTTCGACCAGACGATAGAGCGCTTCCGGTGTGTGGCTGGTCGTCTGGTAGTCGCTGGCCACCGTCTTGAAGCGGCCAATGGCGGCCAGGGGCTGGTTGTCGTTCAGGTACCAGCGGCCGACGTCCATTTCCTTACCCGCCAACTGGTCCTGGACCATGTCGAGCTTAACGCGTGCATCCTTGGCGTATTCGCTATTGGGATAGCGGCGCACGACATCGCTCAAGAGCCCCTTGGCGCTGTCCGTATAGGCCTGATCGCGGCCGACATCGACGATTTGCTCGAACGCGCAGATCGCCTTCATGTAATAGGCGTAAGGCGTCAGGTCCGACCCCGGATACAGTTTGATGAACTGATCGGCGGCGGCAGTCGCTTCGACATAATGATCAGCCTGATACTGGGCGTAGATGATCATGACGATGGCACGGCGCGACCATTCCGAATAGGGATGCTGACGCTGAACTTCTTCGAAGTAGGTAACGGCGTCGGTCCAGGATTTCTGGTCCAGGCTTTCCATACCGGTCTGGTACAGAAGCTCCACCGGCCGTTCTTCGTAAACGAGGTGCTGCTGCTTGTTCTTATTCGCGCACCCGGAAAGTCCCGCGACGGATGCGCTGGCCAGCAAAAGAACGATGGCCGATTTCTTCAGAAGCCCCACAACGCTCACGTAAAAACCCTCTTCTCAGCGGTCATGCCGCTTCTTGAATCTCTCTCGGGGATACATCTACACGAGCGCACGGCGCGCGCCAACCGGAGAATTAACCCTTAGCCGACATCGGCCAGGGCAGCGCCACGAGTGACGATGCGGTAGGCATCCGGGCGGGACAGTAATTCACGAACAAGGGCATTATTAAGGCCGTGACCGGCCCGGATTCCTTCAAACCTGCCAACAATCGGCATGCCCAGAACGTACAGATCGCCGATGGCGTCCAGCGCCTTATGACGGACGAATTCGTCGGTGAAGCGCAGGCCGCCTTCGTTGAGGATCACATCGCCGTCGATGACGATGGCGTTGTCGAGCGAACCGCCGCGCGCCAGACCGGCCTTGCGCAGGGCTTCGACGCCGTCAAGGAAACCAAAGGTGCGGGCTGCGGCCAGTTCTTCACGAAACGACTGCTCGGTGATGACCAGGTCGCAAACCTGATGGCCAATCGGCGTGCCGGGGAAATCGATTTCGAAACGGACTTCGAACTGATCCGCCGGTACAAGCGAGGCGCGCTTGTCGCCTTCGACGACTTCGATCGGCTTGAGGATTTCGATGGCGCACTGCGGCATCGCCTGGCAACGGAAACCGGCCTGATCGAGAAGCTGAACAAACGGAAGGGCCGAACCGTCCATGATCGGCACTTCGGGACCGTCCAGTTCGACATAGACGTTGTCAATGCTGAGCGCAGCGAAGGCGGCCATGACGTGTTCGATCGTGGAGACCGAGACGCCGGCGGCATTGGTGATGACGGTGCCCAGGCGCGTCTGGGTGACATTGGTGGCGATGGCGGCAACCTTGTTGTCACGATCCTTGATGTCGCCGCGAACGAAGACCACGCCGGTACCCACAGGCGCCGGACGGACAAGCATGCGCACAGGCACGCCGGTATGCAGGCCAAGGCCGGCAATGATGGCCGCATGGGCCAGGGTCTGTTCGTTCTGATCAGGTAACATAACGCTCACCTACTTGCCGCCCCAGCGCGCAATAAAAAAGCGGGCTTCTGGCCCGCATTAAACATCTCATTTTGGGGCGCGGATAACAAACGAACTTGTATTTCCGTTTGTAACGCCTTGCTTAACAGGGATTTAACATGATTTTGCGGTAAAAATCACCCGGTGGATTTGGGCAGGGATATAAGCCAGAGATACAGAATGTAATACGAAAAATCCAGGTCCGCGGAGCGGGCCTGGATTCCATTTGCTTAGAATTTAATTGAGCGCCCTAAGACCAGTCTGATCTCAACGGAGCCGAAACCCTCAGGTCACGGATCAGTTAGCGAGGCGCCTTAAGAAAGACGGGATCTCGAGATCGTCCTCGGCTTCCATAGATGGCTGAACTTCGGCACGGGCGGCCGGGTTGAGATTCGACTTGGCAGCCGACGGGGCAGCGCCCGGGGTGTAGCGATCGGCTTCATCGGCTTGCGGCTGGGCCTGAGCCACCGGAGCGGCGGGGGCAGCAGGTGCGGCGCTACGTTGCGGGAACAGACCGCGCCAGAAGGATTCGCGTCCCTCGTCTTCGGTATTCAGGCGGGGAGCCGGCGCGGGCTGGCTGGGGCGCGGGGCCGCCGTATGGGCATAGGGTGACGGACGCTGGATTTGCGGTGTCACGGCCGGGCGGGCCGGAGCCGGTTGCGGCGCAATGGTCGCCGGTGTGGGCACGGAGAAATCTTCATCCGCGACCGACGGATCAACGATCCGCGCAACAATGCGCGGCTCTTCCGCCGCCGGAGCTGGCGCCTGAGCTACAGGGGTCGGGGCCACAGGGGTCGAAGCCACAGGAGCCGAAGCGGCTGGCGTTTCGGTGAACAGGCTGGAACGCGCAGGCGCCGGTGCCGGTTGTGGCGCAGGCGTTGCATGTTGCGTTACGGGTGCAGCCGCGACAGGCGCCGGAGCGGGTGCGGCAGGCGCATCATTGCGCGAGCCATATCCCAGGCCGAAGGTCGGCGCCGGGGCAGCGGTGCGGGCCGGTGTGGCCAGCGGCGTCTGAAGGGCCACGCCATCCATGCCGGTGGCAACGACCGAAACGCGCAGCTTGCCTTCCAGGTTCGGATCGAAGGCGGCGCCAAAGATGATGTTGGCTTCCGGATCGACTTCCGACGAAATGGCATTGGCCGCTTCGTCAACTTCGTGCAGCGTCATATCCAGACCGCCGGTGACGTTGACCAGAACAGCCTTGGCGCCTTTGAGCGAGGTTTCGTCGAGCAGCGGGTTCTGGATGGCGTTCTGGGCCGCCAGCAGCGCGCGGTCTTCGCCCGAAGCTTCGCCCGTGCCCATCATCGCCTTGCCCATATCGGACATGACCGAACGGACGTCGGCGAAATCGAGGTTGATCAGGCCGGGCAGAACCATCAGGTCGGTGATGGAACGCACACCGGCGTGCAGAACCTGGTCGGCCATACCGAAGGCTTCGGCGAATGTCGTGCGCTCATTGGCGATGCGGAACAGATTCTGGTTCGGAATGACGATCAGGGTATCGACATAGCGTTGTAGTTCGGAGATGCCCGCATCGGCCAAGCGCATGCGGTGGCGGCCTTCGAAGGTGAAGGGCTTGGTGACAACACCGACCGTCAGAATGCCGCGCTCACGTGCGCACTTGGCGATGATCGGGGCCGCACCGGTGCCGGTGCCGCCGCCCATGCCGGCGGTGATGAAGACCATGTGAGCGCCTTCGAGGTGCTCGGAGATCACGTCGTTCGATTCTTCGGCGGCAGTCATGCCGACTTCGGGATGGGCGCCAGCGCCCAGTCCTTGCGTAATGCCGACACCCAACTGGATGCGGGCATCCGTGCGTGAAAACTGGAGTTGCTGCGCATCGGTATTTGCAACGACGAATTCCACGCCCTCAAGGCCGGCTTCGATCATGTTATTTACGGCGTTGCCCCCGGCACCACCGACACCAAATACAACGATACGCGGCTTCAGTTCAGTCGCGCGAGGCGCAGAAAGATGAATTGCCATGTTATCTTGCCAACCTTTCACAATCTCTCCCTTCAGGGGATGCGATTAACGCTATCGGACCCCAGATGCTCGGGAGACCATGAGACAACCAATATACTTAACGATTGGTTACCCGTTAACTTGAGTCGGATAAAAATGAAGCTGTTTTAGTAAGATTTTTTAACAGAGATTACCAAAGTGTGACTTTTTACCAGGACATTGAGTCAGGAAGGAGTCACTGGGGTTGTCTTTTTCGCCTATCGGGGGAGCAGAGGTTTCCGGAAGGTTAATTTGGCCAGTGTCTCCGCGGTACGCCATTAGTGATTTGCAGGTATCCAAATGCAACTGAGCCCGGCACGCTGGGGGCGTGTCGGGCTCAGTAAGGTCTGGCTGGTGATGACGATCAGAGATTGGTCTTTAACCAATCGACGACGCGGGCAATGACATTTCCGGTGCCGCCCGAAGGGGCGTCCTTTGGGCCGATCTTGGCCGCCATGATCTTCTTGACCGGCACGACATCGCGTGGGCCATAGAGGGTGCGCAGGATGACGCCGGCGGTAGCGGCGAAGGACGGGCCGGCCGCGGCGTCGCCCAGATGCGGCACGCGCATCGGCTTACCCAAACGGCACGGGCGGTCAAAAACGCGGATCGCCAATTCACGTACGCCCGCCAGTTGCGATGCACCGCCGGTCAGGACGATCCCCGCTCCCGGTTCGATCTGGACGCCGGACGCCTTGATCTTTTCACGCAGAAGCTCAAACGTTTCCTCGACGCGCGGGGCGATGATGCCTTTCAGGATGGAGCGCGGCACGGTGATCGGCGCGCCGCCGCGATCGTCACCACGCGGCGGGGCTTCGACGGTTTCGCGGTCTTCATTGGCGGAAGCGATGGCCGATCCATGCAGCGTCTTGATCCGCTCAGCGCCGGCCAGGGTGGTCGACAGGCCACGCGCGATATCGGCGGTCACATGGGCGCCACCGACATTCAGGCAATCGACATGCACCAAGGTGCCATTGGCGAAAATGGCGGCGGTCGTCGATGAGGCCCCCATGTCGATGCAGATGCAGCCCAGTTCCTTTTCGTCCTCTTCCAGAGCCGCGACGGCAGCGGCCAGCGGCGCGCAGACAATGGCCTGGACTTCGAGATGCGCCAGCGAAACGCACTGGATAATATTGTTGAAGACGTTTTCGTCGATGGTCACGACCAGCAGTTCAAGACCGAGCGCGCGTCCGGTCAGGTTGCGCGGGTCGCGGACGCCGGGTTGATCGTCGACACTCCACGACACCGGCAGCAGATGAATGGCGCGACGGTTGGGAAAACGGACCTGAGCCAGGGCAGAGGCAATGGCGCGGTTGAGATCGAGATCGGAAATGGGCTTCAGCCCCAGCGACACCTGGGCCGATACCTTATGCGATGCGGTTTGGGCGCCGGGAATAGTGACGCGCACCCCCTGGATAGACACATTTGCCATGGCTTCGGCGCGTTCAACCGCCTGAGCGATGGCCTGGGACGCGGCCTCCATGTCGATCACCGAACCGGCGCGGATACCTTTTGACTGGACATAGCCGACACCGGCCACGCGGATCGACTGGTCTGCCTGACGCGCGCCGTCCGGACGCATGATGAAACAGCCGATTTTCGACGCACCGAGGTCGAGGGAGGCGATCAGCCCAGACGCCGCGGGCGGGCGGGCGGGCGTTTCACCGGCAGCAGGACGCGCACCCTTTGTCTGCACATGGGTGGCGGAAAAGTGTTTGGCAGCTTGACGGTCTTCAAATCGGGACATGGGCTGTAAGTCTGAGAGATTCTGCTTGTTGCCAGTTGTTCTAACTGCGGGCGGGTTTCGGATCAGGCGGCGGGCGGCTTGGGGTGGGCTTCGAGCGGGACTACCACCAGGGCATCGGGGTCGAGCAGGTCAATGGAAGCGAAGCCCTGATCCAGCACACGTTGCTGGGCCATAAGGGCATCGAGCTTACCCAGAGCCTGTTCCTGGTTCAGGGCCGGCAGCTTGATGACCGCCGTATTCTTGAGCAGGATATTCCAACGGCGCGTATCGACCCGTTGCAAGGCATAGGTCTTCTGCATCAGAGCCGGACGTTGGCGCATCAGCTCGATGATGTCGGGCGCGGCTTCATTGGCCCCCTCGCCCACCACGTATGGCAGGTTGGGAAAGCGCGTCGATATGGCTTCGGGGATGATATTGCCCTGATCGTCAATGACCGTGTTCTTGCCCTGATACTGCCAGACAGCGAGGCGCGGACGCTCGACAACATCGATGATAAGCACACCGGGAAACTGACGGCGAACGGTCGCCGACTTCACCCACCCCACAGCCTCGATATCCTTCTGGACATTTGCGAGGTTCATGAGGGCGAAGGGCTGATCCTTCTCGAACTTGAGCGCGCGTTTGACGTCGGGCATGGCTTCCGGGCTGACGCCGACCAGCGAAATCTTTTGCAGGCGCAGGCCGAGGGCGGCCATGCGGCTGTCGGCAAAGTCAGTAACCGCGTGACCGAGGGCTTCGGCGCGATGGCCGGTGGCCAGGACGACGCTAAGCAGGCCGACGATGACGGCGACAGCGAGCCAGCCCGTCAGTTCGTTCGGCATATGGACCGCGCCTATGACGCTGGGCTTACCCGCCTGCGCGGCTTTGCGTCCGGCCGACCGCTTGCCCGGGCTGCGCGGCGCAGCCTTGCCTGCCGATTTCGGTGCGGCCGGGGCGGCTTGTCGTCTGCCTCCACGAACGACGGCGGGCATGGGCACTCTCCAGGTCTTACGGCCAGCTTTTGCGGCGCGATGCGTAGATAAATATTGGAGAGAGAACGTTCCGCCCCGCGCTTGCCCGGCAAGCCCGTCACGTCAGTCTCCCGCCCATTTGGTCAAGCCTGCATAAAAACCCGAACGTCCTTAACAGAGTGATAATGCCGCAGCATTTCGTAAGGAATTTGTAACGATATCCATAAAGATTCCGCCGCCAGCCGATTCCCGGTCGAATTCGCCTGTCGAAATCGCGGAGTTCAGGATCATGTCCTGATCCACACGTCATGACCTTCGACTCATGGCGTTTGGCCATGACGTGTGGCTAGGGCGACTGCCCGCCGCCGCCTATGCGGCGAGCCATGCGGCGTTTGAGCTGAGAAAGTGAATACCAATGAAGCGGTTCTAAACCGCGCACATGGTATGACAAGCAAAAACGGGCGGTGCTTTCGCACCGCCCGCTTCGCAGATCGATTTATGCCGTTCAGGCGACCACGGGTACGGCCGATGGCACCGCTTCTGTTTCCGGCACGGCCGAGTTGGAACTCAACTCGATCGAAACGCCAGTGTCTTCGTCGCGGACGATTTCCTCGCCATTCAAAATCTTGGCGATCTCTTCACCGGTCAGGGTTTCCAGATCCAGCAACGTGCGCGCCAGGCGGTGCAGCCCTTCCAGGTTTTCGGTCAGTATGCGTTTGGCCTCGTCGTAACCGGTCTTGACCAGACGCTTGACTTCGCTGTCGATCAGTTGCTGAGTTGCCTCCGACGTATCGCGGCCGAGCGCGCCATATTCATCTTCGCCCTGCTTGTAATCGACAAAGCCGAGTTCGTCCGAATAGCCCCAGCGGGTCACCATGGCCTTGGCCAGGCGGGTCGCCTGCTGGATATCCGAAGACGCGCCTGACGTGACCTTTTCCTTACCGAAGATCAGCTCCTCGGCGACGCGGCCGGCCATAAGGATGGCAAGGCGCGAAGTCATCTGGACATAGTTCTGCGAATAGCGGTCACCTTCCGGCAACTGCATGACCATGCCCAAGGCGCGACCACGCGGAATGATGGTCGCCTTGTGGACCGGGTCGGCCTCGGGCGCCTTGAGGGCGACGATGGCGTGACCGCCTTCGTGATAGGCGGTATTCTTCTTTTCGTCTTCCGACATGGCCATGGACTTGCGTTCGGCGCCCATGAGCACCTTGTCCTTGGCGTCTTCGAAATCGCGCATGGTCACCAGCTTGCGATCCTTGCGCGCCGCCATCAGGGCGGCTTCGTTGACGAGGTTGGCCAGGTCCGCCCCGGAGAAGCCGGGCGTGCCGCGCGCAATCACCTTAACGTCGACATCGACGGCCAGGGGGACATTCTTCATGTGCACGCGCAGGATGGCTTCACGGCCGACCAGGTCGGGATTGGGCACGGTGACCTGACGGTCGAAACGGCCGGGACGCAGCAAGGCCGAATCCAGCACGTCGGGACGGTTGGTGGCGGCAATCATGATGATGCCTTCATTGGCTTCGAAGCCATCCATCTCGACCAGCAACTGGTTGAGGGTCTGCTCACGTTCGTCATTGCCACCGCCATGACCGGCGCCACGGTGACGGCCGACAGCATCGATTTCGTCGATGAAGATGATGCAGGGCGCGTTCTTTTTGGCCTGTTCGAACATGTCGCGGACGCGCGAAGCGCCGACGCCGACAAACATTTCAACGAAGTCCGAACCGGAAATCGAGAAGAAGGGCACACCGGCTTCGCCGGCGACGGCGCGGGCCAGCAGGGTCTTACCTGTACCCGGAGGGCCGACCAACAGGGCGCCCTTGGGGATCTTGCCACCCAGCTTCTGGAACTTCGACGGGTCTTTGAGGAAATCGACGACTTCCTGCAAATCTTCCTTGGCTTCCTCGACACCGGCGACTTCGGCAAAGGTGACGCGGTTCTTGTGTTCGGTCAGCAGGCGGGCTTTCGACTTGCCGAATCCCATGGCGCCGCCACGGCCGCCGCCCTGCATCTGGCGCATGAAGAAGATCCAGATGCCGATGATCAGGATAACAGGCAGCAAGGTGGTGATGACGCTCATCAGCAACGAGGCGCGGCTCGACTGGATCGTCGTCTTCACGCCATTTTGGACCAGGGCGTCGTCGAGCGCCTTATGATCATAGGTCGGAATGACGGCGTGGAACTTGGTGCCATTGGCCAAGGACCCCGTCGCTTCATCGTTGTGAATCGTGATGTCCTTGATCTGCTTGCCATTCGCCTGAACCAGCAGGTCGGAATAGGCCAACTCCTGCGGCTTCTTGCTGTCAGGGACCAGACCCCCATGGGTGTTGGTGTTCATCACAACATAGATGCCGAGCAGGAAGGCCAGAATAACCCCAATAATCGCCATTGAACGCAGGTTCATGCCAATGTCTATCCTCGATACGGCCCAACAGGGCCACCCCTCCGCGGGGTAATCAGTACATTAGTCACCCATATAGGGTGGTCCGTTCGGTTTCGCTACATACGTTTGCCAGGGCCAGGCCAAGAATTGCAAGGACTGGGCCAAGAATTGCTCCCGAAAGCCCCTCCGAACGCCCAGGCAACCGCACTTTCCGTCTCGATCATTCCGAGCGCCGCAAAAAAGCGGGGCATAACCAGACAGTTTAGTCCGGAGACGTTGTAAGCACTCAATAGTTTACTTTCATTTTCTTTTTTCAAAACCGGCAAATGTCCGCGCACAATGGCGGGCAAGGCAGCCAAAACATCGCGATCCATCGCTGAAAGATCGCCGCGTACGCGGCAGACAGGCCTTATGTCGGCCAGATCATGCCCCGGCACAACGAAGCGGCCATCCCATACCTGATCCGAAACCGCAGCCGGTCGCCGCTCGATATCGCCTGGGTTGCGCGTAATGTGGATGAGGTCGGCGGCGGGCTCTATCCGCGATCCGCACAGGGTCATGACGCCGCCGGCGGGCAGACGCGCCAGCAGATTTTCAAGTTCGGCCCGACGCGGTAACTTATCGCCCCCTCCGGCGCAAACCACGGCGGCCGATAGCACCCGAAACGCCGCGTTCGATGGCAAGGCGTGCATCACATCGGCCCGAAGCGAGATCAGCCCATAGTCTGCCCATTGCGTATCGATAAAATCTGGCAAATCCGGCAGGTCGGTCGCAAACGGCACAGGCGCTGCCTCCGCCGCCGCACCGCCGCGCAGGCCCGCCCGGACGCGGGCACGCAAGGAAGCCGGATTGTCGTTCGCCGGATCGTCGATCCAGTTCACGCCTGCATCGCGCAGGTATCCACGCAAGGCCTCACGCCGGACATCGAGCAGCGGGCGATAGAGAAAAACGCCATGACCGTCGGGCCAGACCGGCGAAGGCGACCACGCCTGAGGCGCGCCTACATTCGATCCTTGCGCCCGCATAAGCCGGGCTTCGGCTATGTCATCGGCGGTGTGGGCCAGGCACAGGACAGATATGCCGGACTGCCGCGCCGCCGTGGCCAACAGGCCATGTCGCGCCCGGCGTGCCGCCGCCGCCAAACCGGTAGACGGCTTGTCCCCGGTCCAGTGCAGCGGGGTAAAGTCGGCCCCTACCCGTTTGGCATGCGCCCCGACCGAAGCGGTCCAGGCCGCACTGTCCGGGTTCAGGCCGTGATCGACACAAAAGACGTGGAGCGGGCGCTGGCCCCATTCGGCCAGCATATATAGCAAGGCGACCGAATCCCCGCCGCCCGATACGGCAACACCCAAAGGGCCGTCGCCATCGAGACGACGGGACAGATCAGGAAAACCATGCGGGAATGGTGCGCGCCCCACCGCGCCTAAGGGATTCTTCGGCGCGACAAGGACAGCAAAGCAATGGGCTTTAGGCGGCCGCGCACCGGTTCTTGTCCTTCAGGGTCTTGGCCAGGGAGCGGGTATCTGTGGTCGCGGCCTTAGCATAGTTCTTTTCGAACTGGGCCAAGGTGGCGCACACATCAGTCGGACGATTGGTGTCAGACAGGGCCTGGGCCAGTTTCACCGTAGCTTCCGGCGCCCAGGATGTCTTGGGCCAGCCCTTAAGCGATGTGGCGTAGGCGGCCACGGCCCCCGACGCATTGGACTTCATGGCGCGAATCTGGCCCAGACGGAACCAGGCTTCAGGCAATTGCGAGGATTGCGGCCAGGTGGTGGTGAAGGCTTCGAAGGCGCGGTCGGCGTCATCGACCTTACCCGAGGTCATCAGGTTGAAGGCCTGTTCGAAATCGCTTTCGGCATTGCCAAGCGACGCCGGCGGCGGGGGTGGCGGCGCCAATTGGGCGTCAATGTCCTTAAGATGGGCATCGGCCAGGTCGGCACGCTTGACCAGGGTGTCGAGACGCGCATTCTGGTTGGTGATCTGTTGCAGCAACTGCTGGTTCTGGTGTTGCAGATCCTCGATCTGGCCGGTCAGGGTCATGATGGTCGCCGCCTGATCGTCCTGCTTGCGCGACAGGGTATCGACCGTGGCCTGAAGCGCCACGACTTCCGGGTCGGGCTCGATCAGGATGGGCGGACTTTTCTGATTCTGGACACGCGACACAGACCGTTCCAGCTTCCGGACATTGCGGTCGAGGCGTTGCAGCTTCTTGGCGTCCCAGACAGTGTTGTCGGTGGGCTGCTGGCCCGGAATTTCCTTGTCGTCCTCGTCATCGAAAATCTGCGCGTGGGCACCCGTGGGCGCCATGGCCGTCAGCGGCACGATGGACAGGGGCAGCGACAAAGCCAGTATGGACAGGCCGGCGGCAGCCTTACCACGCGCGTTGAAACGAAGTTTAAAACTGTGATTCATGACGTAATCCTACCCCCGCCGCAATCGTACTGAAAAGCGTGATGCATCGAAGCATATTTATAATATGGTTAGCAATATAGTCGGGCTGAAATAAGACGTTGTTTGTGAAAAAGTCCATCCATTCAGAGCAAACCTAAACCTGGGTGTACTGTCCCGCATCTTTACGGCCCGGCACAAAACAAAAGGCCCCCTGCCGACCGGCAAGGGGCCTTCTGAAAAATAAACCCACAGCCCCAGTAACAGCCCGAGTATCTGTAGGGCGATGGTTTTACTGAGCGCCCGAGGTCAGGCTGGTGTGGGCGTTACGATTCTTGGCCCAGGCATCTTCGCCCGAACCGTTGTCGATCGGGCTTTCCTTGCCGTAGGAGATGGTCGCGATACGGGCCGGAACGACACCCTTGCCCGTCAGGAAGTCCGACACGGCCTGGGCGCGGCGGGCGCCAAGGGCGAAGTTGTATTCACGCGTGCCGCGTTCGTCGGCATTGCCTTCGATGCGGATCTTGACGTTCGGATAGCGGACGAGCCAAGCTGCCTGAGCCGCCAGAATGCCTTGCGCGTCGGCGCGGATGCTGGAGGAGTCGGTGTCGAAATAGACGCGGTCGCCGACATTGACGACGAAGTCCTGCTGCGAGCCCGGAACGATGCCCGGCAGCGGCGCCTGAGCAACCGGTTGCTGAACCGGCGGGGGCGGAGGAGCGGGTTGTTCGGCAGGGGCCGGCGGCGCCGTGTCGACAACCGGTTGGGCCTTTTTGGTACAGGCCGCGACGGAGGCCAGAATAAGGGCTGCCATGGCGATCTTGGCAACAGATTTGGTGGATACCGTCATGTTTAATCCTCTCGTTTATAACAGTCTTGGGGAATGTATCTCGGTCTTGTGACGGGATTATGCACAAAACTCATAAAGATACGATTATATGCCTATTAACTTTTGTCAAACCTCAGACGGGAAATTTCCATACAATTGGTAATTTTTAGCCTGTGGGCGGGGAAATGCCCTGAATTGAAGTGTCTTGTTACCTCAAAACCGTTGCATTCCCCTTACGCGACATGGTTACCAATATCAGACCACATTATTTCAGGCCAAATTACTTCAGGCGGGGCGACCAGGCGGGGTCAGACGCCCCGCCCGCATAGGGCACGGCACGTTCGACGCGGCCTGTGACTTCCACCTGCCACAAGGACGGCACGCCCGCCGGGCTTTCCCGGAAGAACATGATGTAACGACCATTCGGCGCCCAGGTCGGACCTTCTTCAAGATAGGAGGAGGTCAGGAGCTTGGCGTTGCCGCCGCTGGGGTCCATCACGCCGATAGAGAACCGGCCGCCCGACTGCTTGGTAAAGGCGATCATGTCGCCCTTGGGGCTGAAGACCGGCGTCGAATAGCTGCCGCCGCCAAAGGTGATACGGCGCACATTGCCGCCACTGGCGTTCATCAGGTAAATCTGCGGTGAGCCGCCGCGATCGGAGGTGAAGGCGATAGTCGAACCGTCGGCCGAGAAGGACGGCGAGGTGTTGATCGCCGATCCGCTGGTCAGCTTGGTCATGGCGCGGGTGCGCAGGTCCATCACATATATATTGGTCGCACCGCCCTGACTGACCGAAAAGGCCAGCTTGGACCCGTCAGGCGAGAAGCGCGGCGCGAAGGCCATGCCCTGAATTTGCCCAACCGCTTCCTGACGGCCGGTTTCCAGATTGTAGATATAGATGCGGGCGCTGTCGGCCGTCAGGGCCATATAGGCGACTTCCTGGCTATCGGCGGAAAACCGCGGCGTCATCACCTTGGTATTGTTGCCGGCGACCGGCAGATAGGACGGATTGGCGCCATCCTGGTCCATGATGGCCAGATGCTTGACGCGCGCCGTGCGGTAGCCGCTTTCGGCGACGAAAACGATACGGGTGTCGAAATAGCCCTCCTGACCGGTCAGCTTTTCATAGATGGCGTCGGCGATCTTGTGGGCGATGCGGCGCCAGTTTTCCGGCGTTGCGGTCAAGGACTGGCCCAATAACTGCTTCTGAGAGAAGATGTCCCACAGGCGGAAATCGACCTGCAGACGGCCATCGGCATCGACAAAAGCGCGGCCGTTGGAGAGATATTGCGCGTTAATCGTCTTCCACGAATTGAAATCCGGCTGGACGGCAACGTCGAGATTGGTCTGGATGAAAGCCGCCGGATTGATGGGCGCGAAATAGCCGGAGCCCTCCAGGTCGTTCATAACCACCTTGGAAATTTTCGCCCCCATGTCGCCACCGGCCGCATCCGTGCCGCCGATGGAAATGGCGATAGGCAAGGGCTGGATATTGCCGGAATCGACCGTGCCGGTCAGTTCGCTTTGTGCATTGGCCATTGCGGGCACGCACAGCAAAAGGATGGCGCCGGCCATCGCCGCGAACATTCTTGATATGACTGTCGTTGTCTTCATGGTCTGTAATCCTTTAGCGGCCGCGGCAGGCTGCCTGGGCGTTGAAGGTAATCTTGATGGGACGGTTATAGAGGCCTTCGGGCAGGCCCAGGAAAGCATTGGGCTGTCCCTTGTTGACGGCGGCCATGGCCAAGTTGGCCCCGGCTTGCCACACGGGGTCGTTACGCTTGTTCACCCAGGTCGGACCATCGGTAACACGGCCATTGGGCGAAAGTGTGAAGCGGATTTCGGGGCTGACCTCATCGCTGCCCGGCACGTCGCAATTGAGCAGCCACAGCTTGTTCAGCCGCGATGTCAGGGCGCTGACCTCCGCCTTCAGTCCGGCGTCAGCCGGGCCGGAGCCTTGCGCTGACTGGCCGGTCGTCTTTTGGGTCGACGCCTGGGCCTGACGCTTGGTCGGCGCCTGGGACGGCGTCGCGGCCAAACGGCCAAGCAGGTCATCCTCCGGCGCCTTCTTTGGCGCGGGCTTGGCCGGCTGCTTTTGCGGCGGTGTCTTGGCCGGCGCAGGTTCGACCTTTTTCAGGCCGTTCTTGTCGGGCGGCGCCGGTGTGGGCTTCGGCGGTTGAGGCGTCGGCTTAGGCGGGGTCGGGGTCGGTTTTGGCGGCGTGGGCGTGGGCTTGGCCGCCGGCTTGATCGGTTCCGGCACGGGTTGCGGCGGCGCAGGAGTCGGCTTTGGCGGAACAGGCTCCGGCTGAGGGACCGGCGCGGGTGTCTTGACGGCCAGTTCATCGACCGGCGCTTCTGCCATCTGCCGGCTCGGCATGTCGGAAATGACCTGCACTGGCACGGAATTGACCACCAGCGGCTTAGGCGTATGGGTCCAGGTAATGAAGGCAAGCAGAACCAATGCCGCGTGCAGCACCAGGGAAATCAGTAAGGACGGGCCGAACTTCTTCATGCGTCTATTGCGTCACCGCCGCCGTATGGGAGGCAGAGGTCGCGCTCTTGCCACCCAGGGTATCGGTCACGAGATTGATCTTGACGAAACCAGCCGTCGACAGCTTGCCCATCACCTTGGCGACGGCATCCCATGACGCGGCGCCGGCGCCACGCACATAGATTGGCGTATCGGTATCGCCGCGCGTCATGGCTTCGATGCGCGGGGCCATCTGTTCGTAACTCGCCGGATCGTCATTGACGTAGATATTGCCATCCTTGTCCACCGACACGGTGATCGGGTCGCCCTGATCCTTCAGGGCGGCGGCTTCGGTTTTCGGCAATTCGATCTTGATGCCGGAATTGAGCAACGGCGCGGAGATCATGAAGATGATCAGCAGCACCAACATCACGTCGACCATCGGTGTGACGTTGATTTCCGACAAGGCGGCGCGGCGGCCGCGACGACGGCCGCGACGCTTGGCACCGCTTCCGCCTGAACCTCCCATGGCCATGGATCAGCTCCCCAGCTTGTCGCCGAGACGGCGGGTCAACGAGACCATAAGTTCATCGGCAAAGCCTTCCATGCGCGACGAAAACCGCGCGACCTTGGCGTTGAACAGGTTGAAGGCGATATAGGCCGGGATGGCGGCAAACAACCCCATGGCCGTGGCGAACAGGGCTTCGGAAATGGCCGGGGCGACGGTGGTCAGATTGGTGTCGCCCTGAGAGGCAATGGCCGAAAAGGCGTTCATGATACCCCAGACCGTGCCGAAGAGGCCTACGAACGGCGAAGCCGTGGCGATGACGGCCAGGATCGACAGGCCATCTTCGATAGCGTCGGCCTCGTTGGCAATGACGTGGTTCAGTTCGCGATCGGCCTGGGCGATCAGCAGGTCGCCCTGAGTGGCGCTCATCGTCTTGCCCTTGTAGTCGCGCCAGGAGCTGGTGACGATCACCAAAAGCTTTTGCAACGGCTCCTTCGGCTGGGTGCCCAGGGTCGCTGCGATATCGTCAAGCGCGCGGCCGGAATTCAGTGCGCCTTCGAAGGCGTCGGCCTCCTTGTTGGCGCGACCGAACGCCATGACCTTCTGAATAATGATAGCCCACGACCACAAGGACGCCAAGGCCAGGCCGACCATGATGATTTTCACCACGATATCGGCATGCATGAAAAGATCGATGAAGTCCAAAGCGCTTGAAGCGTTTCCAGAAGCTGAACTGGCGGCGGAACTTACGCTCATGTCGCATCCCCAATAAGAGTTAATCGGAATAGTGAATCCATAATATGACGTACCTTGCACGACAATTGGCGACATTTCTATGGCACCGGGCCATAAAATGGCGCGTCTACAGCGCTTTTCGCACTGAAACCTGCGGCTTTATAGCGTCGAGCAAGGGCTTTGCCATACGGCGCGGACGGCCCTTGAGGTCTATACATACGACCGTCACCTCACCGTCGGCGACGCAGAGGCCATCACGCTCAATCCATTGCTGGATGACGAAACTGGCGCCGCGTGCGTTCAAAAGCCGGCTCTTGACGACGACCAGGTCATCGATACGTACCGGCGCCCGGTATTTGATCCGGATGTCGCTGACGGCAAAGGCCAGAGGCTCATCAAGCGCCGCCAGCTGGTGATGGTGAACGCCCAGCAGGCGCATATATTCAGACCGGCCGCGTTCAAAATATTTCAGGTAATTGGCATGGTAGACGACACCCGAAAAATCGGTGTCCTCATAATAGATACGGACGGGCAGATGATGCTCATCGCCGATGATCTGGCCAGACAGCGGGAATTCAGTGCTCATGCCGCCGTTCTAATGAGATCGGGCGGGAAAGGAAAGACTGAACCGCTACGGTTTGCCGCCCCACCGCCAACGCCACCCGCCCTTGGTCTTGGCGGCGCAGATCAGGATATAGGCAATCGTCGCGACGACAAAGACCGACATACCCACCACAGACATGAAGTTAGACCCAGGCTTATCCTGTTCAGAAAAATTGATTACGCCGATAAAAATCAAAACATAACCTACGGTGAGCGCCCATCCTTGCCAAGTTATGGGCAGGCCGGCACCATAGCCGTAACGTTTCGGGGCAAACCAGGGTTTTGAACGATCGTTGCTCATGGGAAAGTCTCGCCTAGAGGCCCTATTATACGCCGCCGCCCCTGCTCTGACAACAGGCGGCTAGGGCTGGTCCAGTAGGGCGCACATGTCGGCGCGCAAGCCGTCATGGGTCTTGCCACCTTTTTTCGTAAATTCGATATAGCGGCCCTTGTGACCATAGGCCGGCCAGTCGTCGCGGCTCTTGCCGTTCGGATCGCCCGTCGTGGCGAATTGCACCCAGTAGTCCATCAGGGGCGGCCAGCGGTCGGATTTGACGCCTTTCGGGCGCTCATTGAACACGAAGGCCAGTTCCGATCCGTGATGGACCGTGCCTTTCGGGTCGGCATCGACATCAAGCTGATAAAGATAAGCCGTCTGGCCATTGCGTGTCGCCTGGCGCGCCATCCAGTCCGACGGACAGCGAAGCATGATGTCGGTCGACACCTGCATGGTGACGTCGCCCAGAACCTCATCCGGCTTGGGCGTCTTGCTGACATCGAGCTTGTAAAAGCGCTGGACCTTGCCGCGCTGCTCACCAAAGCGTGTCGCGATCGATCCGTATAGCGAGGCACTGACATCGGCCAAGGTCAGTTCGCGCGCCGACACACCGATGATCAACGGCACAGGCGCGCCCTCACCGGCTTTGAAAATGTCGGCCGGGGATTTCGGCAGGACGCGGCCATCGACGGTGGCAGCATCCCAGATAAAGCCCGTGTCTTCCATATGCGGCTGAAGCGTGTCTC
The DNA here is from genome assembly GCF_032490435.1 of Asticcacaulis aquihabitans. NCBI lineage: Bacteria > Pseudomonadati > Pseudomonadota > Alphaproteobacteria > Caulobacterales > Caulobacteraceae > Asticcacaulis > Asticcacaulis aquihabitans. The sequence goes on along the minus strand of NZ_JAVGWM010000004.1, from coordinate 506,416 downwards.
CCGCCGTCTGTAACGCCATGGCGGGCGCGTGGCGCAAGTCAGCCAAGGCCTTGGCGCCATCGGCCGGTGCCTTGCTGAACCGTTCCGCCAATTCCACGCCCAGCGCCTCGTTCTGCGCCAGGGTGCGGGGGGCAAAGCCAAACTGCGGCGTGCCGCTTTCCTCGATCGCCTTATGGAACAGGCCACGCGCCGACGGACTGGCCATGAGGAGCCCGACATCCTGGCCGCCGGCGCTGTGGCCGAAGATCGTCACATTGTCCGGGTCGCCGCCGAAGCTGGCGATATTGTCGCGCACCCATTGCAGCGCCTTGATCTGATCCATGAGGGCATAATTGCCCGACGCGCCGCCCTGCTCCGCCGTCAAGGCCGGATGCGACAGGAAGCCAAACACGCCCAGCCGGTATTGCAGCGACACCAGCACCACATCCTTGCGCCCGAGCGCCGAAGAAATGGTACCGTCCCCCGCGCCGGCTCGGTTGGCGCCGCCATGGATAAAGACCATGACGGGCTTGCGCGCCGTATGATTCAGCGACGCCGTGCGGATTTCAAGATAGAGGCAGTCTTCCGAGCTGCGCTCGGACGCCGCCGCGTTCCAGCCATAGGACAGTTGCAGACAGGCCGGCGCGCTATCCGGGCTAAAGCGCACGCCCGACCAGGCGGCGACATCCTGTGGCGCCGTCCAGCGCAGCTTGCCCACCGGCGGACTGGCGAAGGGTACGGCCTTGAACGCAAATGTGCCATCGGGCAAGGCCTGGCCGCCAAGCTGGCCGCCGGTAGTGGGGACGATGACATCGAGTTGAGGACCGGCCTGAACCGTCTGCGCGGTCGGCAGCGGCTCGGAGACCGTCTGGGTTGTGTCGGGCGCCGACAAAGCTGGCGTTGCCGCGGACTCTGGCGTTGCTTGGGTCGTTGCTGGGGGCGCGGCCGTCTTCTTTTTTGCCGTTCCCTTACCGGGAATGACGATATGATACCGGGCGGGCGGAAGCTGAGCCTGAGCTGGCGTTTGAGCGGGTGTTGATGTTTGGGCCCGGCATGGCAGAGCGACAAGCACGGACGCCACCAGACATTGGGAGGCCAAAAGCCAGGTGCGCCACGTCATCATCCTAAAGCCCGCCCTGCTTCCACAGGTAGGCAGCCCCTCGGACGCCGGAACTATCCCCCCACTTGGCCGGAAACAGATCGGCCCGCCAGGTGTCACTGAACACGTAGGGGCGAATCTTGCCGGGCAGGCGTTCATAGATTTCCGGAACATTGCTCAAGCCCCCGCCAAAGACGAAGGCATCGGGGTCCAAGGTATTGACAATGATCGCCATGCCGCGCCCCAGCCGATCCATCAGGCGATCGAACGCGGCCTCCGCCTGCGGATCGCCGGCGCGCATGGCGGCGATGATATCCTCACCCTTTTGTGCACGACCTGTAACGGTCTGGAAATCACGAGCGAAGCCCGTACCCGACACCCAGGTTTCCAGGCACCCCTTCAGACCGCACCAGCATTGTGTCGCGGACACCTCTTCGGCAGTCGGCCACGGCAGGGGGATGTGTCCCCACTCTCCGGCCAGGCCGTTGGCGCCTTCGATCAGATGGTGGTTGATAACGATGCCGCCGCCGCAGCCGGTGCCGACAATAATCGCAAAAACATTGGCATGGCCTTTCGCGGCCCCATCGATGGCTTCTGACAGGGCCAGGCAATTGGCGTCATTCGCCAGCTTGACCGGGCGCTGGAGCGCGCCTTCGAGATCTTCGCGAAAGGTCTTGCCGTTCAACCAGACCGAGTTGGCGTTACGCATCACGCCGGTTTTCGGACTGACGGACCCCGGCGCACCGACGCCTATAGTGGCTATGCGGTTGGCCAGCGACGGATCGGCCTGCTTGGCTTCGCTTTCAACGCGGGCAATCAGGTTACATACGACCTTAAGGGCGTCGGCGTAATTGCCGGGATTGGCTTCGCGATGGCGGGCCAGGAATGTCCCTTCGGCGGACAAAGCCGCGGCCTCAATTTTTGTTCCACCGAAGTCAACGCCCACATATAGCATAGGTCTTAACCCATTAATTTCTTATATTTATTTAATAAAAAACACCCTCCGAAAGCGCCATTGGGCCTTCGGAGGGTGACTGTCGTATTAGTGACCGCCGGCAACCACGTCTTCGTCGATCGCGTGGATCGGCGCGGACTTGGAGGCGAAGGCAAACCACAGGACGTAGACGTAGCAGATCAGCGGGGCAATGAAGCCCAGTTGGCGGCTACCCGTCATGTCAGCGATCTGAGCGAAGACCAGCGGCAAGAACGCGCCGCCAACGATCGCCATGACGAGCAGACCCGACGTGGCCGAGGTCGGCGCCGTCGAACGTTCCAGCGTCAGGGTGAAGATGGTCGGGAACATGATCGAGTTGAACAGGCCAACCAGCAGGGCCGCGAAGCCGATATAAACGCCGGTGGTCAGTTCCATCGAAACGCCAACGAACGGCACGGTCAAGACCTGATGCAGATCGGCCGGTTGCGAGCCATTGGAGGCAATGATCAGGCCACAGAGGACGATCGCGCCAACAGCGAAGATGCCAAGCATGACATAGCCCTTCACAAAGCGCAGGAAGGCCGAACCGGCAAAACGGCCGATCATGGCAAACAACATGTAGAAGGTGGTCAGCTTGCCGGCCATTTGCGCCGGAATGTTGAGAATGTTGGATTGCTCGAGGAACAACAGCAGGTTCAGCGAGATGGCAACTTCGGCGCCGACATACAGGAAAATGCCGATGGCGCCCAGATTGGCCCACTTGGACTTCAAAGCCAGGAAGGGCGAGATGGTCTGACCCATCTTAGGCGCGGCGTCGCTGATGCGCTGACGCACCATCCAGATGGCGACGATGAAGGCGGCCAGGGCCAGCGCGATGTACAGATAGACATTGCCGACGAAGGACAGGGTCTCAGCGCGCAGGGCATCGGTAACGACCACATCCGGCTTGAAAATGTCACCGCCGAGCAGGAATTGCGCACCGAAGAACAGACCACAGGCCGCACCAAGCGAGTTGAAGGCTTGCGACAGGTTGAGGCGGAAGTGCGAGCTCTTGGCATCGCCAAGCGTGGCGATCAGCGGATTGGCGGCCACCTGAAGCAGGGTGACACCCGACGCCATGGTGAACAGGGCGACCAGGAAGACCGGATAAATCTTGATCTTGGTGGCGGCCAGCGCGATCAGACAACCGACCAGAATACCGAGAAGGCCGACGATGACGGACTTGGCATAGCCGATCTTCGACATGAGGGCCGCCGACGGAAAAGACATGACCCCGTAGGCGATGAAGAAGGCGAAACCGGTCAGGTTGGCTTCGAGGTTGTTGAGGGTGAAGACCGTCTTCATGGCCTTCAGGAGCGGATCGAGGAGATTGGTGACCAGCGCCCATATGAAGAAGAGCACGGTGACATAGACAACCGCCAATACGAGGCCACTGCCTCCTGGCTTGGCTGCGGCTTTGGATTCGGACATGTTACCCCTGTACGATGTTTATGGGTGGAAAGGCGCTACCTAGCCCCCACCGATTAAATAAATCAAATTGCAAAAAGCGCATTTTTGCGTTGCTTGGCAAATGAAAACTATTGCGCAGTGCAGCAATTCTGCATTGACCAACGGGGCGACGGTATATCGTAATGAATTGTCTGACAAGACGGCGACGCCCGGTCGGCGAATCAAACGCACCTTTCTCGCCGGAATAATAAATCGCCACATCGACAGCGCTGTCATTTGATGCGCCCGCAACAAAATTTTGACTTGACCCGCTCCGAGAATAGAGGCTTTGTCGCACGCGAAAATCGCTTGTAAATCAGCGCTATCGGCCGTTCAGACTAAGCCTTTGAATTGTCGTATAAATCCGTGAGGGACGCTTTGAAAATCCTACGCCGCCGCAAAACCAAGATTGTTGCCACCCTGGGGCCTGCGAGCTCGAACGCCGAAATGTTGGCACAATTGTTCCAGGCAGGCGCCGACGTTTTCCGGCTCAATTTTTCGCACGGCAGCCACGAAGACCATGGTCGCAATATCGATTTGATCCGCGATCTGGAAGCCCGGTCGAAGCACCCGATCGGCATCCTGGCCGACGTCCAGGGTCCGAAGCTGCGTGTCGGCCGTTTCCAGGGCGGCGCTGTCGTCCTGACCAATGGTCAGCCGTTCCGCCTCGACCTCAACCCGACCCCGGGTGATTCGACGCGCGCCAACCTGCCGCATCCGGAAATCATCGCCGCGGCCCAGATCGGATCGCATCTGCTGCTCGACGATGGCAAGCTTAAGCTGCGCGTCACCCATGTCCGCGAAGACCACCTGGAAACCATCGTCGTCAATGGCGGCCGCCTGTCGGATCGCAAGGGCGTCAATGTGCCGGACGTCGTCCTGCCTATTCCGGCCCTGACCAAGAAGGACCGCGAGGATATGGACTTCGCCCTGTCGCGCGGCGTCGAATATATCGGCCTGTCGTTCGTTCAGCGTCCGGAAGACGTGATCGAGGCGCGCGAAATCATCCAGGGACGCGCCTGGGTGTTGTCCAAGCTCGAAAAGCCGCAGGCGCTCGACAATCTCGATGAAATCATCCGCCTGTCCGACGCGGTCATGGTCGCCCGTGGCGATCTGGGCGTCGAACTGCCGCCGGAAGAAGTGCCCCTGGCCCAAAAGCGCATCGTGCAATGCGCCCGCGCCGCCGGCAAACCGGTCATCGTCGCGACCCAGATGCTGGAGTCGATGATTTCCGCCCCCACCCCGACCCGCGCCGAAGCCTCCGACGTGGCCACGGCCGTGTTCGATGGCGCCGATGCCGTCATGTTGTCGGCTGAAACCGCCGCCGGCCAGTTCCCGATCGAAGCGGTCACCATCATGGACCGCATCGTCGGCCGCGTGGAACAGGATGACGGCTGGCGCACCATGACCGACCGCCGTCGTCCCGATCCGGAAAAGACGACGTCAGGCGCCATCGCCGCTGCCGCCCGTCAGGTCGCGCAAACCATCGACGCCGCCGCCATCGCCGCCATGACCAATTCGTCATCGACCGTCCTGCGTGTCGCTCGCGAACGCCCCACCGCCCCGATCATGGGCTTGACGCCGAACATGCAGACGGCCCGCCGCCTGGCCCTGACCTGGGGTGTGCATCCGGTGCTGACCCCACTCACCCACTCCATGACCGAAACCGTCGCCGTCGCCAGCAAGCTGGCGCGGTCCGAAGGCATTGCCGAGCCGGGCCAGGATATCGTCATCGTCGCCGGCATGCCCTTCGGCAAGTCGGGATCGACCAATGCCCTGCGCGTCGCCCGCGTGTCGCGCAGCAACGCCCTGGAAGCCGAATTCGATGACGGCGAATAAGCCTTTACGCTAAATCAAAGCTTTGTCTTTAGGCTCCGGGTGTCGTCATCCGGAGCCTATTTTTATGTCCCTGACCGCCGTGCGCGAAGCGAACTGGCTGAATGCCGAACGCGCGCGCGTCTATGGCTGGATGATCCTGATCGCATTCGCCGTCTCGGCCATATGGATCTGTGTGGCCAATACGCTTATCTTTCATACGCCCGATCCGCTTGGCGGCGATTTCCTCAGCTTCTACGCCGCCTCGAAACTGGCCCTGGCCGGCCACGCCGCCGATGCCTGGCGGCCGGACATTCACGGCGCGGTCGAAAATAGCCTGTTCGGCGGCGATCACGGCTACCTCGCCTTCTTCTATCCGCCCCCCTATCTGCTGGCCTGCTTCCCGCTGGCGCTCTTGCCGTTCGGCGTGGCGCTATGCCTCTGGCTGGGTGTGACGACTGCGGCCGGTATCGCGGCCTTGCGCGCCTATCTCAGAAGTGTTGCCGATATCCCTCTCGAATGGATGCCGCTCCTCGCCTTTCCGGCCGTCTGGATCAATATGAGCACGGGCCAAAACGGCGCCCTCACCCTCGCCATATTGGCGACCGGATTCTGGCTGGCTGACCGACGACCGATCCTGGCCGGGCTGGTACTGGGGCTGCTGGTTGTCAAACCGCAACTGGCCATTGTCCTGCCGCTCGCCTTTGCCGTAACCGGACGTTGGAAGACCTTTTTCGCCACCGCTCTAAGCGCCGCCGCTCTCTGTGCGATCGCCTATATCGTGTTCGGCACCGATGCCTATGCCGCCTTTTGGGCCAACAGCCAATATGCCAGCCAGACCCTGAATAACGGCCTGGTCGATCCGGCCCTCATGCAAAGCCTGTTCGCCGCGCTGCGCCAGTACGGCGCCCCCTTGCCCGTCGCCTATGGCGTGCACGCCCTGCTGGCGGCCGGCATCCTGGGCGCGCTGGCTTACCTGGCCCTGACCCGCAAGCCGGATGCCTATGCCTTGGGAGCGCTATGTGTGGCGGCAACACTGCTCGTCACGCCGTTTTCCCTGAAATACGATCTGTTGATCAGCGCCGTGCCTATCGGCTGGCTGGCCGTCACCGGCATGAAGACCGGGTTTCGTCCTTGGGAGAAGAGTCTGCTGTTGCTGGCCTTTTTCCTGCCCCTGCTGACGCGGACGTTTAGCGTCGGGCTTCATCTGCCGATAGCGCCGCTTATCCTCTTCGCCATCTTCGTGCTGGTCTGGCGGCGCGTCGCCGCCCTGCCCGTCAGGTCAGCTTATCCGTGGCAAAGGCAGCCGGCAGAAGCTCGGCCATAGTCACGCTTCTTTGCGGGCCGGTGTCATCGCACAGCCAGATGCGGGTGTCCGGTCCGGCAAATTCCGACAGCTTCTGGCGGCACCCGCCGCACGGCGTACACAGAGGCGTCTTTTCGGCAATAACGGCAATTTCGGCAATGCGTTTGGCGCCGCCCATGATCATCCGGCTGATCGCGGTGGTTTCGGCGCACCAGCCATCCGGGAAGGCCATGTTCTCGATATTGGCGCCGCTATAGATGTGTCCGTCGTCGCCACGGATGGCCGCGCCGACCGGAAAATGGGAATAGGGCGAATGGCTGAACGCGAGAGCGGCCTTCGCGGCGTCGAATAGATCCTTGGCCAAGCTGGGTTCCTTGCAACGGGGGCAACTGGGCAAGTCAGCTTGGCACTTCATCGCCGTTTTGAATAGCGAAAACTTTCCCCGCCAGCGCGGGATTGCTGTTTTACTTGTACCGCCCCACCTGTGGGGCGGGGGACCGCACGAGACAGCGGTCACGCTGGCGAGATGTGGTGGTGGGGGCCTTGCCTGGCCGTAATGCGCTCGATCGCCAACAGTATGACGCCATCGGCGACACTATCGGCATCCACAAATACGGCCGCAGCCGAAATGCGATAAACATCAAGACCGTTGGCTTTCAACCAGTCATCCCTGACCTTGTCGCGTTGAAAATTGTCCTCTTCACCGTGAAGCCCGCCATCGACCTCAATGACCAATTTGGCCTGGCTGCAATAGAAGTCGGCAATATAGGGGCCAATGGCTTCCTGCCTACGGAACACAGGCTTGCCGGGGTTACGCGCCTTCAACCGCACCCAAAGCAAATATTCGGGTGGCGTTAACGTCTTTCGAATTTTGCGCGCGAGATCGTAGTTGGGTTTCATGGTAGAAACCATAGCCTGCGTGTCGGACGAAGCAAGGCCCCCACCACCACATCTAGCGCTACGCGCGTCGTGCGGTCCCCCGCCCCGCAAGCAGGGCGGTATAATATTGCTTATTCAGCCCCACGCCAATTTCAAGGCTTTTACTCGATGTATTCGGGCGCGGCGATCCGCTTACCCAGCAGCATGGCGTCGGCGACGATACGCAGCGGCGAGAAGTCGGCGTCAGATTGACCCTTGCGGATCAGGTCGTGGAAATGGGCGTAGAGGCCGGAATATTCGGCTTCCTTTTGCTTGATCATGGTCCGGCCATCGATTTCCAGCTCGGTCCCGCCCATGGACAGGGTGAGCTTTTCGTAGGCCTTGGATTCGATGTAGATGCTCCAGGTCTGCACGCCGGTTTGCAGGAAGTCGTATTCGGCGCGGATCGGGAAGCCGGCTTCGGTCACCATGTCCATTTCGACCTGGATCGGCGCATCGCAATTCACCGGAATATGCAGGTCGGCCTTTTTCACCATGACCGCATCGGCCAATATACGGGTCAGAATGGACAACGAATTGATGCCGGGATCGAAGACGCCCATACCGCCGGGCTCGAAAATCCATGCCTGGCCCGGATGCCATTGGCGGACATTTTCCTTCCAGTGAATAGTGATACTCTTGATTTCCCGCTCCGACACCCACTTGCGCGTCGCTTCGACGGCGGGGGCAAAACGCGAATGCCACGATGCCAGCAGACTTACGCCCTTGGCGGCGGCCAGGGCCTTGATCGCCTCAGCTTCACCCAATGTCGCCGCGGGCGGCTTTTCCAGGAAAACGTGACGGCCGATGCCGATGACCTGCTTGGCGATTTCGTGACGAATCTGCGGCGGAGTACAGATGGCAATGGCTTCGATTTCCGGGTGCGCCGTCATCATGGCGTCCATGTCGTCATAGGCCTGGATACCTTCGGGACGGGCGCGCGGCGAACAGCCGGCAACCAGTTGCAGGTGCTTGTTGGCGCGGATCGACGGAATATGCTGATCGACCGCGATCTTGCCGAGCCCGATCAGGCCAATTTTCAGAGGCTTCTTACCAAATAATCCCATAGGTCCGTTTCCTTGACTTTCTTGCGGCCGTACTTAGCGCGGCGGCCGGCCGTTGTAAATTATAGTATAATTAAATTTGCTCAGCGAGCGAATAGATTCGATCCATCGCCACCCACTTTTGTCCCGGCGCGGCAAAAGGCAGGGCCTGCTGGAACTCCCACATCAAGGCTTCCCATTTTTGCACATCTTCGCTGGCGGCATCGGCGGCGGCTTTCCGGTCGGCGTCGAAATCCGGCCCTGGCGTCAGGATCATGAACATGCGGTTGCCAGCCAGATAGATCTCCAGCGCTGCGATACCCGCGTCACGTATGGACGCATTGATAGCCGCAGGCACCTGACCCGGCGCATGCCAGGCCTTATATTGCGCAATCAAATCCGGATCGTCCTTCAGATCGAGCGCATAGACGAATTTTTCAGAGGTGGAAGGCATCCATTTTTCCTGTTTCTTTTCTGAGAGATAGGCGGGTTTTTCGCTGTCCGCAGCCTCAAAATTGTCTGAGTATATAAAGGCGAATTGCGTCAAGTGCAAATACGGATTCATATTTCATATTTGACCAATCCATTCATATGTGATGTTAATTTACACTAATAAAAAGCCGATGCGGCCAAACCATGCGGCCAGAACAGGGAATATACCAATATGACACCACCGTCCGCTGATGAGACCCCGATGGAAGCGGCTCCCGCAAAAGGCCTGGCCGCACTATGGCCAATCATCCTGATCACTGCCCTGTTCTTCTTCTGGGGCATGGCGAATAATCTCAACGATATCCTGATACCGCAATTCAAGAAAGCCTTCACCCTGACCGATTTCGAATCGAGTCTGGTGCAGCAATCCTTTTATCTCGGCTACTTTTTCATGGCGCCCGTCGCAGGCCTTCTGATGCGGCGCTTCGGCTATAAGGCGGCCGTGGTCACCGGCCTGTGCATCTTCGCCATCGGCGCCTTTTCCTTTTATCCCGGCGCGGAATTCCGCCAGTATGGCTGGCTGCTGGGGTCGCTGTTCGTCATCGCCGCCGGCCTGGCGTTTCTGGAAACCTCCGCCAACCCGCTGATGACCATATTGGGCGACGAAAAGCACGCTGCCTTCCGCCTCAATCTGGCGCAGTCCTTCAATCCGCTGGGGTCTCTGGTCGGCCTGTGGGTGGGTCAGACCTTTATTCTCTCCGGCCTGGAAAAGCTTGACGCCGCCGATCTGGTCCGCGAGGCCAAGGCGGTGCAGATGCCCTATATCGTTATTGGCTGCGTCGTCCTGGCCTGGGCCTTGCTGGTCGGGCTGTCGAAATTCCCGAAGGCGGCAACCGCCAGCGTCGCGGAAGCTGAGGCTGAAAAGGTCAGCATGACGGGCCTTTTCAAACACCGGCATTTCCTGATGGGTGTGGTGGCGCAGTTCTTCTACGTCGGGGCTCAGGTCGGTATCTGGAGCTACACCATTCGCTACGCCCAGGCCGAGATCGGACTGACCGACAAGGCGGCGGCCAGTTACGTCATCGCCGCCCTGGTCTTATTCGCCATCGGGCGTTTCGCCGGCACGGCCCTGTTGCGGGTGGTTTCCGCTACCCGGCTGCTCGGCGGGTTTGCGGTGGTGAACATAGCCCTGACCGGCTATGCCGCCACGGTAGGCGGGCAGTACGGCCTCTATGCCATGGTCGCCGCCTCCTTCTTCATGTCGATCATGTTCCCGACCATTTTCGCCACCTCGGTCCGGGGTTTGGGCCCGCTGACCAAGATCGGTGCGTCCTTCGTCGTCATGTCCATCATCGGCGGTGCCGTACTCACCGCCATCATGGGCGTGGTATCGGATATGAGCCACATCCGGACAGCGATATTCGTGCCGCTGGTCTGCTTTATCGTCATCGCCCTGTATGGCCTGGGTTCCAAATCCGACGCCGCCGGCACCGCCCTGCCCGTTTCCGGCGGGCACTAGACTCGAAGCCGGACCGCACCCATGATCATCGACTCCCACCAACACCTCTGGCAGATCGGTCAGAACGACCATAGCTGGCCCACCCCTGACCTGGCCGATATCTATCGCGATTTCGGCGTAAAGGACCTGATGGCCGCGTCGCACGGACTGGGTCTAACCGGCACGGTTCTGGTGCAATCGCAACCGTCCGAAACCGATACGCTCTGGCTGCTGCGCATCGCGGCGGCGGTTCCACTGATCAAGGCCGTGGTGGGGTGGACCGATCTTGCCTCCCCGCGCGCCGCAGAAAACATCGCTTATCTGGCGCGCCAGCCAAAGCTGAAAGGCCTGCGCCCGATGCTGCAGGGACTCGAGCGCGACGACTGGATTCTGTCCGCCGACGTGCAGCCCGCGCTGGAGGCCATGGTGGCCCAGGGACTTACATTCGACGCGCTCGTTTTTCCCCGCCACCTGCCGCATATCGACACCCTGGCCAAGCGATACCCGGATTTGCGCATCATCATCGACCACGGCGCCAAACCGGCCATCGGCGCCGGTAAGCCAGCCGAGTGGATGGACGCCATTGCCGCGGTAGCCGAAAACAGCAATGTGGCCTGCAAGCTGTCCGGTCTTCTGACCGAATCCGCCGCCGGACAATCGCCTGACGCCTTGACGCCCTACGCCGATCATCTGCTGGCCGTTTTTGGTCCCGACCGCCTGATGTGGGGATCCGACTGGCCGGTTGTCCTGCTGAAAGACAGCTATCGTCATTGGTTCGACTGGACAATCCGCTGGCTGGCTGACAAACCCAAGACGACGCGCGACGCCGTCATGGGCGCCACGGCGCAAACCCTCTACACACTGAATTAAGGTTCAAACCGATGTCCGACAAAGCCGCCACCAAGTATCGTGCCCCCGCACTGGAAAAGGGACTGGACGTACTGGAACTGCTGGCCGGCGCCAAATCGCCCATGACCCTGTCGCAAATTTCGACCCGTCTGGACCGTTCGGTCAGCGAACTGTTCCGAATGGTGCAGGTTCTGGAGGCGCGCGGCTATGTCGCCACGGCCGTCAATGCCGACGGGTTCGAACTGACCAACAAGCTTTTTTCCTTGGGCATTTCACGCGGTCCCAGCCAGAACTTGCTGGCCAGCGCCCTGCCCCTGATGCAGTCACTGAGCGACCAGACCCGTCAGGCCTGTCACCTGGCCATCGCGTCAGACGACCGCATGGTGGTTATCGCCCGCATCGAAGCGCCGGGCGATCTCGGTTTTTCGGTGCGCGTCGGGTATCAGCGCCCCCTGGCGGATTCGACGTCCGGCACCGTGCTTTACGCTTTTCAAAAGCCGAAGATCCGTGAGCAATGGCGCGCCGTGCTGCGTCCGACCCTGACGCCTGAAGCCTGGGCCGCCTTTGAAGCCAAGGCTGAAAAGATCGCCGAGCAAGGCCATTTTACAGCGGCGTCCAGCTATATCGACGGGATTACCGACATTTCTTGTCCGGTGAACAACGACGTGACCGCCGTTGCCGCCTTGACCATGCCATGGATCCATGTCGGCGATGGCATCAGCATGCAGGACGCCCTGGCACGTCTGAAAGCCACAGCTAAAACTTTAAGCAAGATGCTCGGCGGATAGGTCTTGCGTCATCCATATTGCGGCAGTATGGGTTTTATCTATAATAACACTTTCAAACTTGAATGAAGTGCCGAGCAGAGAAGACGCCTAGGTGACGCCCGATTATATAATTTCCGATCGCCGGCTCGGCTCTACATCTGTCGAGGTAAGTCCGCTTGGTTACGGCGCGGCGGCACTGGGTAATCTCTATCGCAAGATTTCCGACGATGAGACGCGCGAGGCGCTGACCGCCGCGTTCGACGCCGGCATTCGCTATGTCGACACCGCGCCGCATTACGGCCAGGGCCTGTCGGAACGGCGCGTTGGCGCACACCTTCGGCCCGGCACGACCGTGTCGACCAAGGTCGGTCGCGTCCTGACGCCCATCGATCCCCCGCCACCCGGTACCGAACGGCACGGCTTCATCGACGGCGATCCCTTTGACGTGGCCTTCGATTACAGCGCCGATGGCATAGTCCGCAGTTTCGAAGACAGCCTGCAACGGTTGGGCATCGATCGCATAGATCTTCTGCTCGTTCATGACCTCGGCCGCGCCACCCATGGCCCGGACGCCGAGCGTCACATGCGCGACTTTCTCGACGGCGGATACCGCGCCATGGCCGACCTGAAGGCCAGTGGGCGGGTGGGCGCGATTGGCATGGGCGTAAACGAATGGCAGGTGTGCGAAGACGTGATGGCCCATTGCGATCTCGATGCCGTTCTATTGGCCGGGCGCTACACCTTGCTGGAACAGACCGCGCTCGATAGCTTCCTGCCGCTGTGCGACCGCACGGGTGTGTCGGTGATTGTCGGCGGGCCTTTCAATTCCGGCGTCCTGATCGGGGACGACCATTACGACTACGGCGCGGTTCCGCCAGCCGTCGCGGCGCGCGTCGCCCGGCTTAAGGCCATTTGTACCGCCCATGGTGTGCCCCTGGCGGCGGCCGCCCTGCAATTCCCGCTCGCCCATCCGGCCGTGGTCAGCGTCATTCCCGGCATGGCGGCTGCCGCGCAGGTCGAGGCGAACCTGACCCTATTTTCCACGCGCATACCGGATGCCTTGTGGGACGAATTGAGACACGAAAATATGCTGCACGCGGACGCCCCTCTCCCCAAAACGACGGTGGCGATATGAATAATAGCCCCTTCCTGCTGCTCCATCCGGACGACAACGTGCTGGTTTGCCGCCAGCATGCCTATCAGGGTCAGTCCGTGGTGATAGATGGCGAAACGGTCGTTTTGGCCAACGAGATCGATGTCGGCCACAAGATTGCCCGCCGCGCCCTTAAAACCGGCGAAAAGATCATCAAATACGGTGCCCCCATCGGATCGATGAAAGCCGATGTGCCGCAAGGCACCCATGTGCACATGCATAATATGCAAAGCGATTACATCAAGAGCCATACGCGTGAGGTCACCGGCCATGGACACTAAGCCCACCGCGCCCTTTCCGACCTTCGATGCCTGGTTGCGTCCCGACGGCCGCAAGGGCATTCGCAACGTTATCGTCGTCGCCTATCTGGTCGAATGCGCCCACCATGTGGCGCGTAAGATCGTCAATGCCTGCGACGACAGCGAAGTCCACCTGATCGGATTCCCCGGCTGCTATCCCAATTCCTATGCCTATGACATGATGGAGGCCCTGTGCACCCATCCCAATGTCGGCGGCGCGGTCCTGGTGTCACTCGGCTGCGAAAGCTTCAACCGTGACGCCCTCGGGCGCCACATCGCCGCGTCGGGCCGGCCGGTCGAAACCTTCGTCATTCAGAACGAGGGCGGGACGCTGGAGACCATCCGCAAGGGCGTGGCCGCCGTGAAACGCGTGCAGGATATGGCCAGCCAGACACCGCGCGTCGCCATGGACGTTTCAGAATTGGTCATCGGCACGATTTGCGGCGGATCGGACGGCACGTCCGGCATCACCGCCAATCCGGCGGTCGGGCGGGCGTTCGATACGCTGGGCGCGGCCGGGGCGGCCTGTATCTTCGAAGAAACCGGCGAACTGGTCGGCTGCGAAAAGATCATGGCGTCACGCGCCATCACGCCAGAGCTGGGCGCCGAACTGGAAGCCGCGGTCCTCAAGGCCGAGGTCTATTACACCATCATGGGATACGGATCGTTTGCCCCCGGCAATGCCGAAGGCGGACTGACCACCCAGGAAGAAAAATCGATGGGCGCCTATTCCAAGTCCGGATCGGCGCCCATCTGCGGCATTATCAAACCCGGCGACATACCGCCGTCCGGTGGGCTTTACCTGTTGGATGTCGTGCCGGACGGCGAACCGCGCTTCGGCTTCCCGAACATTTCCGATAATGCGGAAATTGTCGAAATGATCGCGTGCGGCGCGCACCTGACCATATTCACCACCGGTCGCGGCAGCGTGGTCGGATCGGCGATCTCGCCCGTCATCAAGGTTTGCGCCAATCCGGAAACCTATCGCAAGCTGGCCGGCGACATGGATGTCAACGCCGGACGGATCATGGAAGGCGGCGCGACGCTCGATGACGTCGGTGCGGAAATCACCGATCTTGTGTTGCGCGTCGCGGCGGGCGAACAGTCGCTCAGCGAACAGATGGGCCACCAGGAATTCATCCTGACCTACAAAGCGTTCGACCCGGTCGGCCCGGCCTGCCTGCCGCTGCGCGCCAAGCCCGCTTTTTCCTAAAGACAGGACGCATAATTGCACGTGCCGGAACGCAACGAGACGTTTGTTCCGGAATATGGAGACTAAAAAAATGGGACGTTTAACCGGAAAAACCGCCATCATCACCGCCGCCGGTCAGGGGATCGGCCGCGCGACCGCGGAATTGTTCCTGAAGGAAGGCGCCACGGTTATCGCCACCGATATCAATGCCGATGCGCTCGCCGATTTTGCCGGGGTCACGACGCGCCAGCTTGATGTTACCAATGCCTCGGCGGTGACAGCCATTGCGGCCGAATTTCCGGAAGTGAACGTGCTCTATAACTGCGCGGGCTATGTCCATGCCGGCACGATTCTGGATTGCGACGAAGATGCGTGGCAGTTTTCGCTCAATCTCAATGTCACGGCCATGTACCGTATGATCCGGGCCTTCCTGCCCGCCATGCTGAAAAACGGCGGCGGCTCGATCGTCAACATGTCGTCTATAGCCTCTTCAGTCAAAGGCATCCCGAACCGCTTCGCCTATGGTGCCACCAAGGCGGCCGTCATCGGACTCACCAAGTCCGTCGCCGCCGATTTCGTCGCCCAGGGCATCCGCTGCAATGCCATTTGCCCCGGCACGGTCGAGACCCCGTCCCTGCTTCAGCGCCTGCGCGATACCGGCGATTTCGACAAGGCCTATGGCGAATTCACCGCCCGCCAGGCCATGGGGCGCTTCGGCCGGACGGAAGAACTGGCCAATCTGGCGCTTTATCTGGCGTCGGATGAATCCAGCTTCACCACCGGCACCACCCACGTCATCGATGGCGGCTGGGTGAATTAGAGCGCTTTCCGGCGCGCTTACGCCAGGGCGATATCCATCCAGGTCATCTGGGTTTCGCCGCTTTTCAGGCATTTCAGACCGCTGTTCGGCTGGTTGAACGGATCCGGCATGTGGTTGACCGGCTCGACGCAGAAATAGTCTTCGTCCAATGGCACAAAGACGTGCATCCAGTGGCAGTCAGGCGACGCCCGCAAGGTGTGGGTCAGCCGGTCGCCGTCATAGATTTCCGCCCGCCCCTTGAAGCCGGTATAGGCGTTGTCGATGGTGATGTCGTGGGCGATGGCGTCGCCGTGCGTCCAGTCCTTTTTCAACACGCCGGCATGCCAGTTGCGCGGCAGGGTTTCCTCATCGGAAATCCAGACGCCATCGACCGACGCCTTGAGCCGCGATCCGGCCCGGCGGTTGAAATAGGGGTGAAAGCCCAGCCCTACCGGCATGATGGCTTTCGACAGATTCTTCACATTGAGGAAACAGCGTAAGCCGTCGGCGCGCAGTTCGTAGATCAGGGTCGCTTCGTATTCCCAGGGCCATTCATCGGCAAAATGATGGTAGCCGAGCACAGCTCGCGCCGATGTCGCCTCGATGACCTGCCAGGGTCTGCGCCATCCCTGCCCATGCAGAGTATGGGGGTGATCCCCCAGGTTGGGCGCCAGCTTGACCTTATGCCCTTCGAAGACAAAGCTGCCATTACGGATCCGGTTGGCGAAGGGCACAAGCGGGAAGCAGGCGGTTTGCAGGGCGTCGGTGGCGCCGTCGGGCGTCGGACGCAAGGCATCTTGGCCGTCACGCACCAGGCGCGACACACTGCCGGCCACCTCAGGATTGATATCGAGCCAGGTATCGCCGGAACTTAAGCGCAGCATTTTTTCGTTCTCTTTTCTGTGCGCGCAACCGCCTGGCGGCGTCGGCGCTTTTTCATTCGCACCCCGGCTTTACGACATCCGCGCCTTTCCCTTGCGCGACCGCCACGCCGTCCGGGGCGTAGGATTTTAGTCTTGCACTACCGGTTCGCTGCTTGAGTGCTTTCTGTTTGCACTACCGCTTCGCTGCTTGAGTGCGGAAATAATAAGGGCGGAATCCCTGTAAGGTTCCGCCCCCGTACTTACATAAGATAGGTTACGATTTCTTCCAGAGGCCTTCAATGGCTTCCAGCGTCTTGCCCTTGGTTTCAGGCACGAATTTCCACACGAACAGCGCGGCGAGGACCGAGCAGCCGGCATAGACATAGTAGTTCAGGCCGTGATTGAAGACGGCGTTGATCGCCGTATCGCCGTCCACCACCTTGAAGGAGGCGGTGACGATATAGTTGGAAATCCACTGAGCGGCGACAGCAACGGCCATGGCCGGGCCCTTGATTGAGTTCGGGAACATTTCCGACAGCAGCACCCACACGACCGGGCCCCACGACAGGGCGAAACCGGCGATGTAGAAGATGGCGGCATAGAGCAGCGCCGTCCCTTCGGTGTGCGTCTGGAAGAAATAACCGAGCAAGGCCATCGAGATCGCCATCATGATGGCGCCCAGGATGAGCAGCGGCTTGCGGCCCCAGCGATCGACCGTGACCGTGGCGACCAGGGTGAAGAGCACGTTGGCGGCGCCGACGATAACCGTCTGCAACAGGGCGGTATTGGTGCCCGACCCCATGTTCTTGAACATCAGCGGGGCGTAATACAGAACGGCGTTGATGCCGACAAACTGCTGGAACACCGATAAAAGCACGCCAACGACGATGACGCCGGCACCGAAGGAAAACAGCTTGCCAGAATGGGCCTGAAGGCTGTCCTTGATTTCCGCCATGGTGTTTTGCGCCACGTCCGGACCGTCGAGCGCGGTCAGGAGCTTCATCGCCTTGTCTTCCTTGCCCTTCATGACGTACCAGCGCGGCGTATCCGGCATGAAGAAGGCCGCCAGGAAGAAGAGCGCGGCGGGAATGGCGCAGGACGCCAGCATGTGACGCCAGCCCGTGGACAGGACCCAGGCGTCGTCACCCATCTGACCGATTTTCAGGTTGACGAAATAGACCAGAAGCATGCCGCCGACGATGGCGATCTGCTGGAACGTCACCAGCAGGCCGCGTTGCTTGGCCGGGGCGATTTCGGCGATGTACAGCGGCGAAATCAGCGACGCCATGCCGATGGCGCAGCCGCCGAGGAAGCGATACACCATGAATGGCGTCAGGGCATCGGGGCCCATGCCGCCGATGGCGCCCAAGCCCAGCTCCGGATAACCGGCCATGATCGACGAGATGAAGAACAGGACCGCGGCGATCATCATCCCCATGCGGCGGCCGATGCGTGTGGCCAGCGGGCCCGCGACTAACGACCCCACAAAACAGCCCCACAGGGCGATCCCGACCGCGTTACCGGTCATGGCGTTGCGCGCCAGTTCGCTCAATTCCGTGCGCGGCTGGACAAAATTATGATCGATAGCTTCAACCGCACCGGAGATGACGGCGGTATCGTAACCGAACAGGAGACCGCCAAGAGCCGCGCCAATGGCGAGCCCCATGACCAGTCCCATATTCACGGACTTCGTTGCTGAGGACATGTGCCTCTCACTCCCTTATAGGCGGACCTTGTCCGCGTGTTCCCTAAACCCAGCGCGTTCGGACTACGGATCTTGTGGCTTATGTCCGGTCTTCCCCGCGCGTGAGAAAAGCTTAGTCGAAATTCGGCTGTTCGCAAACAAATCAATCAAAAAGCGCGATATTTTCTAAAGACTTAGACGAAAATTCGCGTGTGCGGAGCCGCAAAATGATAACGCTACCAAAAAGGGCCGCAATGATGCATCGCACCATTACGGCCTGTACTCAGTGATTATGCCGGGGCATCTTCTCGGCAATTCTTTTGTATTTCAACGCAGGCTCCATGACGGCGCCGGTGTGCAATTGCGATACCGTGGCGCGATAGATTTCCTGCCACGGCGTCTGGCTGTCCGGAATGGGTGGTAAGCCATCCTTTTTGCGTGTTTCAATAACATCGGCGTCAACCAGCATGTCACAGGTGCCGGCATTAAGATCGATGCGGATGATGTCGCCGGTCCGCAGCCAGGCCAGACCGCCGCCGACGGCGCTTTCCGGCGAGGCGTTGAGAATCGACGGGCTGTCCGACGTGCCGGACTGGCGGCCATCGCCAAGCGTCGGCAGCGAGGTGATGCCGCGTTTCAGCAAGGCGTCGGGCGGCTGCATGTTGACCACCTCGGCCGATCCCGGCCAGCCTACCGGACCTGAGCCGCGAATGACCAGGATGGTGCGCTCATCGATGCCGAGCGCCGGATCGTTCAGGCGGTTGTGGTAATCGGTCGAGCCGTCGAAGACGACAGCCTTACATTCAAAGACGTTCTCATTGCCGGGTTCCGACAAATAGCGATCGCGAAACTCCTTCGAGATCACCGAGGTCTTCATGATGGCGTAGTCAAACAGATTGCCCTTGAGCACCATGAAGCCGGCGCGTTCCATCATGGGTTCGGCTATGGTGCGGATCATCTCGCGATCCTTGCTGTTCTTGCCGGTATTGTTCTGAGCGATGGTCTTCCCGGTAATGGTGGCGGCCGATCCGTCGATCAGATTGGCATCGAGCAGTTCCGCCAGGATGGCCGGCACGCCGCCGGCGCGGTGGAAACGCTCGCCCAGATACTTGCCCGACGGCTGCATGTTGAGGATGAGCGGGATGTCGTGCGCCTGCATCCAGTCGGCGTCGGTAATCTCGACCCCGGCGTGACGCGCCATGGCGACGATGTGCGGCTGGGCGTTGGTCGATCCACCGATGGCGGCGACGGCGGCAATGGCATTGGTGAACGACGCCTTAGTCAGGATCTTGGATGGCTTAAGGTCTTCATAGGCCATTTCGACGATGCGCACGCCGGTCTCATAGGCGATCTGGCCGCGTTCGCGATAGGGGGCCGGAATGGCCGAGCAACCCGGAAGGGACAGCCCCATGGTTTCGGCGACCGCATTCATGGTCGAGGCCGTGCCCATGGTGTTGCAATGGCCCGCCGACGGCGCCGAGGCGCAGGCCATGTCGATGAATTCCTCTTCGGTGATCTCACCCGCCCCCAGCTTGCGCCGGGCGCGCCAGATGACCGTGCCGGAGCCGACCAGATCGCCTTCATGCCAGCCATCCAGCATCGGTCCGCCCGACAGGACGATGGCCGGGATGTCGACGGCGGTCGCCGCCATGATGCCGGCCGGCGTGGTCTTGTCGCAGCCGGTCGTCAGAACAACCGCGTCGATGGGATAGCCGTGCAGGATTTCGATCAGGGTCATCATCGACAAATTGCGGTCGATGGCGGCGGTCGGGCGGCGGCAGTTCTCAAAAATCGGGTGGACCGGGAATTCGATGCAGATGCCACCTGCATCGCGAATGCCTTCGCGCGTGCGTTTGGCCAGGTCCATATGGATGCGGTTGCACGGGCTGAGATCGGAGCCTGACTGGGCGATGCCGATGATCGGCCGGCCAGAGCGCAGCTCCTGCGGCGTGATGCCGTAGTTCATAAAGCGTTCGAGATAGAGGGCCGCCATGTCGATATGGCCGGGGGCCTCGAACCATTCCTGCGACCGGAAACGGCCATTGGGTGTGGCCGGAATGCGCTTCGGCTTTTGCTCGTCATATTTAGACATGTGCAATCTCATACTGCGGCTGACCCGCGATGTCGGTTTGGAAGGTGAAGAGGCCGCCGGCCAAAGGCTGCTTTTGGATATCTTCGGCCGAAAGGCCCTTGGCCGCCGTGGTGGCGTAGACGGTCTTGAGATCGGCGCCGCCAAACGCGATCTTGGTGACGTTCGATACCGGAAGGCTGACCGTGCGGATCAGGCGGCCGTCTGGCGCGTAACAATTGACGCCCCAGCCGAAAAACAGCGCGTTCCACACATTGCCTGCGCTATCGACGACCGGGCCGTCCATATAGCCTTCGCCGTGCTCACCCGTCTTGCCTGTGGCATCGAGTTGCGCGAACAGGCGCTTGTTGGACAGGTGGCCGTCACGGTCGAGATCGAAGGCGTAGATATGCTTTTTCAGCGTGTCGTTGTGATAGAGGGTCTTGCCATCGGGTGACACGGCCGGTCCGTTGGTGATGACGTAATCATCGTCCATGACCTTCAGGCCGCGCGCGTCATAACGATAGAGCTTGCCGGTCGGGCGCTCCTCGTCGTCGTCCATTGAACCGAACCACAGGCGGCCGTGGGCATCGACATAGCCATCATTGAGCCGGTTGGTTGGCAGTCCCGGCTCGACATGGGTCAGGAGGGTGAAAACACCACCATCGGGATTGAAATCATATAGGCCCGTCTTGCAGCCGACAATGAAACCGCCGCGTCGTTTGGGCGCGATGAAACCGCAGGGCGATGGCGCGTTGAAGGTCTGTTTCGCGCCGGTGCGGATATCGTAGCGATGGACATGCTGCTGCTTGATATCGACGAACCAGACGGCGTGGTCGCGGGCGGACCAGATCGGCCCTTCCCCCAGGGTCGCCTTGAGGTCCCAGATACAGTTTGGTTTGAAAAGCTCAGTCATGCGTGTCTCATTGAGAAGCCAGAAACCCCACCCCCGCATATCGCTATTGCGCAGCCCGTGCGGTTCCCCTCCCCCGGCACGCCGGCCCAGCACACCGGAGAGGGCCAGGAACCGCGAAGGCCTACCGCCAGCCGGCGTCGATCCAGTAGCCGTGGCCAGTGCACAGCGACGCATCATCCGACGCCAGGAACATGGCCAGGGCAGCAACGTTTTCCGGCACGATACGGCCAGGCAGGCATTGCGCCTCAACGATCTGGCGCTCACCTTCGGGCGTATACCACTTCATCTGGCGCGGCGTTTTCACATTGCCGGGAATGATGGTGGTGACGCGGATATTGTCCGGCCCCAGTTCGCGGGCCAGGGCGCGGGTCATGCCTTCGATCGCCGCCTTGGCGGTTTCGTAGAGCACGAGATCCGGCAGACCGAGGTGCCACGAGATCGAGCCGAAATTGATGATGGCCCCGCCGCCGGCCGCCTTCATGCCCGGCGCGATCAGGCGCGTGCATATCATCATGTGCTTGAGGTTGACGGCGATATTCTTGTCGAAGAATTCCGACGTGACTTCCGACAGGCTGTGTCGGTCGTCACGCGCGGCATTGTTGAGCAGAATATGCACCGGGCCATCCGCCAGGATAACGGCCAGGGTCCGTTCCAGCGCAGGCGTGTCGGTCAGGTCGCACTTGTGAAACACAGGCGCATTGTCACCGGACAGGCCGGCCGACACGTCATCGACCAGGTCGATGAAATGCACGCGGGCACCCTGGCGGACAAAGCCTTCGACAAGCCCCGCGCCGATGCCGGAGCCGCCGCCGGTGATCAACACCTTGCGGCCCTTGAGGCTGGGGTAAATGGCAGACGACATGGAGGTACTCACTGGTTAGGAGGCTATTTTTTCGGGTTTGGCCGAATTGCGGGCTTTCAGCAGTCCACGGTCGGCCAGGTTTTGCATCAGGTCGGCGATACCGAAGGTCCACTCACGCGCGTCTTTCGACGTGGTGACGCGGTTTTCCAGGCGCCCGAGCTTGGGCGACGAGACGGTGACCACATCGCCCACCTTGTGGGTGAAGCCACGGCCCGGAACATCGCGATCCTGGGTCGGCGCAAACAGGGTGCCGAGCATCAGAACGAAACCGTCCGGATAGTGGTGCTCGCTCATCGCCTGGGCGATCAGGTCGAGCGGATCGCGGCTGATTTCGCTCATGGTCGAACGACCGACCAGTTCATAACCCTCCGGACCGTCGATCTTGAGGTCGAGCACGGCGGTGCGCACGTCATCGATGGAGAAACCGTCGTCGAACAGGCGGATGAAGGGACCAAGCGCGCAGGAAGCATTGTTGTCCTTCGCCTTGCCGAGCAGCAGGGCGGAACGGCCTTCGAAGCAGCGCAGGTTGACGTCATTGCCGAGCGTGGCGCCGACGGCGCGGCCATGCGGCGTGACGACCATGACGACTTCGGGTTCGGGGTTATTCCAGGTGGAGTCGGAACGCACGCCGACTTCATCCCCCCAACCGACGCTCGACAGAACCGGCGACTTGGTGAAAACCTCAGCGTCAGGGCCGATGGCGACTTCGAGATATTGCGACCACAGGCCATCGGAAATCAGCGCGGCCTTCAACTTGGCGGAGGCCTCAGACCCTGGCTTGACCGAGCGGATATCGGCGCCGACACGTTCGGCCAGGGCATTGCGGATGTCCTGGGCCTTGTCGGAATCGCCACGGGCACGTTCTTCGATGACGCGTTCCACAGCCGACACGGCGAAGGTGACGCCGGCGGCCTTGACGCATTGCAGATCGATCGGCGACAGGAGCTGATTGTCGCCGCGGTTGCCGGTCCAGACCTTGGCAAAGTCGAAGTCGTCGAGGGACCCCAGCGGCAGCCCGCCTTCGGGCACGCCGGTCTCGGGCCAGGCTTTGAGAAGCTGGGAAACGGTTGGGGCGACCGGCGACATGTCAAAAACATGGCCATTTTTGATCAGGATCGGCGTTGGGCCGTCCGTCGTCTGGATGCGACCAACCAGGGTCGCGTTCCGCCAATCCTCAGGCAGAAAATCGGGCATTCCTATAAGTCCTTCAATAGATGTGAGGGGCCATTCACCCTCGTCTTCTCTACCCGTTTGACAGGCCCGTACATGCTGACGGACCACTTTTTATTGTTAGCGCTACCAATCTGGCACAACGCCGCGTCTGTCAAGAAAAATATGTTTTTTGCAAAAACGCGTGACGCCCCCTAAGCTTCCGGAATCTCGGCCGACGACTGGCGCTCGATAAGTGAAAAATCACGCACTTCGCGCACGGCTTCGAACGGTTTCCCCATGCGATAGGCGCGAATCTGGTCGAGCAGAAGGCGCACCGCCAGACCGGCCATGTCGGAGATGGGTTGGCGCACGGTCGTCAGTTCGGGCCAGACGGACGAGGCCATGGCCGTATCGTCGAATCCCACCACCGTCACCTGATCCGGGACGTCCAGGCCGATGCGATGCGCCGCGGCGACAGCGCCGGCGGCCATGTCATCGTTCGAGGCGAAAATGGCCGTCGGCTTGTCCTTGTGGCTGAGCAGACGCTCGGCCGCGTCAAAGCCGGACCGATAGGTGAAATAGCCCTGGCCCACGAAATTGTCGTCGACCTCAAGCCCGGACTTGGCCATGGCAGCCAGGAAACCATCGTAACGGATCTGGCTGGCATAGGCATTGGGATGCCCCTTGATAAAGGCGATGCGTCGGTGGCCCAGTTCGATCAACCGCCGCGTCATGGCCTTGGCCGCCTTGAAATCGTCGATGGTGACGCAGGAAACGGTCGTGTCGGGCCGCGCCATGGCGACACCGACAAAGGGCAGGTTCATGTCCTTGAGAATCTTGGCGACCCGCGTCGAATCGCTGAGCGGCGGCGACAGGATGACACCATCGCAACCGCCGGCCTTCATCTTTTCCAGGGCGACGGTCGCCCCTTCCGGGCCTTCGCAGCTTTCGATAAGCAGTTGCGCACCGCTTTGCGAGCTTTCCGACAGGATGCCGAGGAGAAATTCCGACAGGAAGGCCACGGACGGGTTGGAGTAAAGCAAACCGATGCGGGCGGAGTCCTGGGTGGCCAGGGAGCGGGCGGCCAGATTGGGAGAATAGTTCAGCGCCTCGACACTGGCCATCACCTTGGCCCGCGTCTCCTCGCGCACATTCTTTTCGCCATTGATGACCCGCGACACGGTCATGGGCGACACGCCGACATGCCGCGCCACGTCATGAATGGTGACGATATTGCCTCCGCGTCGTCCCAGCTTGCGCGCCATGGGTCCCCTGTGCCGTATTCTGAGCATTTATTGCCGTGTAAACGTTTGTATAGGGCGCAATTTCGCGCTTGGCAAATCGCTTCACTTATCAAAAGGGGTGCCCTGAGTTTTCAGAAATGAAAACAAAACCAGCTGGCTGAAAATCATACAAAAAAGGCTTGAAAACGGGAGGTTTGTTTGACGCTATAAAGGCCAAGGGCGCGCCCCAAGCGCCAAAAGACAACACGACCATACACAGGCCCGACGACCACGACACTCAGTTTTGCGCGAATCACCATGCCTTTGCTTGCCTTGTCACCCGGCATCAAACCGACCTTTACGCCGGTGCTGAAGATCACGGGCAGTGGATTGGTTTCCGCCCGGTCTTAGGCTAAACTGGACCAAACAGGGGAAACGCCATGGTCCGCAAAGCCGTTATAGTCACTGCCATACTGGCGCTCAGTCAGTGCTCGCCAAAGCCAGCAGAGGCGCCCGCCCCGGCCGCGCCGAAACCGGTCGATTTCAGCTACGATATCGCCCTGCACGTCAAACCGGAGGCAGCAGCGAAGGCCCAGACCCTGACGATTTCGGCCAAGTATTATGGACTGCCGGTCCCCGAAACCATGCATCTGGCCAATGCCGGCGGCGCCATTGAATTCAACACCGATACGGTTGAGGTCGCCCCGCGCGACCAGACGGTGCACATGACGGGCGATGGCATGCCGAAAGACCGGGTCAAGGACATCAACACCGGATCGCCCCTGGTGCAGATCACGGTGAAGGACAAGGCAGGACGGGTCCAGTGCAGCGTGTTCCAGGACTACGTCAAGACGGCCCAAGCAAAGCCCGTCGCCATCTATTGCGGTCCCGCCTGATATTTGTGACAGTTTTATGACTGGCGTATCACGGCACGATCGACTACAGCCTTTGCCAAGTGCTTTATAACGACGCCCCTTGCATCGGGGCCGTCGCGATCGATCTCTGCTACAGGAAACCGTCATGCCCTTTCGTCATTTCAAGCCCGCCCTGCTCGTGTCTTCGGCTGTCCTGATGGGCGTGATGCTCAGCCAGTGCGGCAGCCAGCCGGAAAAGGCCGGCGGCGCCCAGATGGCCGACATGAGCTACGAGGCGGCCATAACCTTCACGCCTGCCGCTGTCGCCAAACTCAAGTCTCTGGCGCAGAAAGCGACCGTCGAAGCCTATTATCACGGCGCACCGCTTGACACCGCCAAGGACAAGGTCAATGAGGCCGGGCAAATCGATCTGGGCATGGATCAGGTCGACATCGACGCCAGCACCCAGACCGTCAAGCTGACCGGCAAGGGCATAGATCCGGACGTGCTGAGCACCGCGACGGACGGCAAACCCTCGGTGACACTGCGGGTCTATTCGGCCGCCACCGCCGGGACGGCGAACCAGTTGAAATGCACGGAATTCAACGGCACGGTAGAGGCGGCGAAAGCCGCCCCGATCGCCATTACATGCGACGCCGCCTGACCCACACCTTCCACTAGCGCATCAATGCCCTAGTGGAGACGGATATCCCAGCTCCGGATAAGGATGCGGTTGGCCTTGGCGGACGCCTGGACATCGGGACGTTGCTTCAGCGCCCGCATTGACGCGACCAGTTTGGCGTCCCGTTCGCTATAGGACAGGCCGGACAGGCCCAATTGCAGGAACACAATGGCCTCGTCGCGGCTGGCCGGATCGTTGATGGCGGTTATCAAGGCCTTGGCGGCGCTTTCGGTGTCGCCCGCGCACAGATAGGGTTTGATCTGCAACAGGCCCAACCCCTCCAGCACCTTCATATCGCTGGCGAACGCAGCCTTGTCGCCCAAAAAGCCTTGCGCGCAGGCGTCGTTCATCACCAGCATGGCCTTGCCACCATCGTCGAGCCCTTTGAGATCAATGCGCGGGATCAAAGCCAAGGCGGTCTTTTCTTGTCCCCGATCGATAAGAAAGTTCATATAGGACAGCATAAGGGGGCTGGCCTTTTCGGCCCCCAGCTTTTTCGCACCCTCTTCGTAGGCGACGCCGGAGTCACCATAGCGGCCGACATTGGCAAGCAGCTCAGCGCGCGTGGTCAGCAGTTCCGGATAGGTTTCCGGCGAACCGAACTTGTCTAGCCCATACTGATCGACCAGGGCCAGAATTCCCTCAAGCTGGGTCAGGGCCAGGGAATTCTGGTTGTTCGTCTGTTCCAGCGTCATCAGGTAGCTCAGAGAGAACAGGTCAGCGGGATTGCTGGCAACGACGCGTTTCACGTCGTCGATTTCACGCGCAATGACAGGGCCGACCGGCAGGGCGGGCACGTCGGCGGCACTGATATCGGCATCACCCTGGCTGAGGACATAGAAGAGGCTGTCGGTTTTCAAACCCGCGCGATACAGGTCCGCATGGACCGTGTCGTTGCTCTTCACCGAGGCGCGCAGACCTTCCAGGCGCAAAAGGCCGATCAGGGGCCGCCCGGCGATGTTATGAATCTGCCAATGGACCTCTTCCAGCCGGTTCATGAGCGCCAGGGTCCGCGCGGGCTGGCTGTCATGGAAGTGCAGCAGGACGCCAATGACGCTTAGGTCCGTCAGGCTCGGCGCCTGGTCAGGGAATTTCGCCATGCCGGCTTCAAGCGTTGTCGCCGCGGCGTCCGGCTGATCGTTCAGCAATTGCAGGAAGACGTGCGCGTCATAGGCATTGATGTCACGCGCGCGCGATACGTTTTCCGTCGACAGGGCCAGGGCCTCGGCAATGCCACGCGTCTGCAGCGTGCAGCCGATCAATTGGAACCGAACCTGCGCCGCCAGGGCGGGGTCATTCTGTTCCAGGTAGGGATCGTGCCAGAGCTGGTTGAGCGGCACCAGGGCGCCTTCGCAATCACCTGCCTGGATGGCGCTCGTCGCCTGCATGATGGCGATGGCGGTGCCAGAGCTTGAGGCCGGCGGCTCAGCCACGGCGGGCGCGGCGGCGCACACACTTGCGACGCACAGATTCACGGCGACGGCCACCGCCGCCCATACTTTGAAACGCGTCTCTTTGTACCGGAATTGCCTGCGCATCGATTAGTCCCCCATACGGCCCGATACCCCACACAAAAGGCCGTTAACCTAACTTAACGGCAAAACAACACCTCACAAGCAGAATCTGATAAGCGGGGAATACAACGCCGGACCGTGACGTCCCCTCCACAGTTCGCATTGACGATCACGAATTCGTGATATAGCCTTCTCCCTCCTAAACAGGAGTGCGACGAATATGCCGAACAAGGGGTTTCGTGGCTTAATCATGGCTGTTCTGGCGACCGGACTGGCCAGTTGCGGCGGGATGCCTATCGGCCCGGATCTCGCCCGCGCCCCCTCACCGTTTGGCGATGCGCCGATTGTCCGTCTGGTATCGACATCCCCGGACGACAAAGCGCCCCCGATTGAGATTTTTCATGGCAATGCCACGGACACAGCCGTCCTGCCCATCACGCCCGTCAGCCCCGAAAAAAGTCTCGATGCCCTTATAACCTGGCAGGCATTCGATGGCGGTGTGACTGACGGACAGGCTTACTGGCTTGTGGGCGCCAACGTGTTCCGGACGTCGGATCGATCGTCTTACGCCGTCCTGCGTTTTCCAAAATCAGCCCGCTTCGCCCCCAAAAGCACAACCCATGCAGAACTCATGGTCCTCAGTTGCGATATGCGGACGGGCTATACACCCTCTGCCCTGCCGGCAAGCGCGCACACACCTGAAGACACAGTGGCGGGAAGCCCAGTTACGGAAAACATGGGGATGGAAAACGAGGACGACGAACCCAAAAAGGACTGCGATTTCAACTCGCGCGAAGAGATCGACAACTTCCTGCCGCTTCTGATGAAAGCCGCGCACCAGAACAGCGCGGACACGCGAAAAAAGACCACGGACGACGGTGAAAGCCATTATCAATGGGAACAGGTCGATATCCTTATCCCGTGACCAGCTTTAAGCCTACCAGGGTCAAAACGGTGGCCAGCAGGCCGCGCAGCACCTTTTCCGGCACCTTGCCCGCGAACAGCGAGCCTAGGATGATGCCGGGGATCGAGCCGATCAGCAGCGACGCCAGCATATTGAGATCGACATTGCCGATAAACAGATAGCCCATGCCCGCCAATAGGGTCAGGGGCACGGCGTGAGCGATGTCGGAGCCAACAATCTTGACCGTCGGCAGTTGCGGGTAAAGCAGGATCAGCGCAGTGACGCCGAGTGCACCGGCTCCGACAGACGACAGCGAGACCAGAAAGCCCAGGACCAGTCCGGTCAGGATGGTCAATATCGCGCGACGGCCGGTATGCAGGGGCTGGTGATCCGCCTCGGCCTTTTGCTGACGCCGGGCCGCCAGACGCTGAAGAATATCGCGCAGAAGCAGCATGGCGGCGGTGACAAACAGGGCGTAACCCAGGACATGGGTGATCAGAGACGACATCGCCGCCGACTTGCCGAAGTGATTTATGGCGAACAGGGTGGCGATCGTCGCAGGGATGGACCCCAGAGCCAGCAGGCCAACAATCATCCAGTTTATGGTGCGCTTGGTGCCGTGGATGGCCGTCCCCACCCCTTTGGTGACGGCGGCATACAACAGGTCCGTTCCAACCGCCGTGGCCGGATGGACATGGAACAGCAGAACCAGAAGCGGCGTCATCAAAGATCCGCCGCCAACCCCGGTAAGGCCAACCAGTACACCGACCATCAGGCCGGACAGCGAATAGAGCGGATTGATGTCCAGCCCGGACAGGACGGCGGGCAGGTCGAAATGCGGCATGGCTGTCCCGTGTAGGCTGAGCTTCGGCACGGCGGAACATAAAGATACCGCCGGTCGATACAAATGAATTAAATTATCTGCATCGGTTAGGCGCGCTTACGGTTGACCACGCCGTGGCGTGCCGCTCTACTGGGCGCATGTCCCAATCTCCTGCTGCTAAGTCTCCCGCCATCACCCGCCTGTCCGCCCCGTTGGATCCGGCGCTCCTGGCAAACCTCCATCGTCTCAACCAGGACCATGCCGAGGCCCTGTCCTCGCTGTCCCTCGCGTCATTGGAGCGGCTGATCGGCGGCGCCCATCTGGCCGCCACCGTCGATGACGGCGACGGCCTGGTCATCGTGTGCGATCAGGCGAGCGACTATGACAGCCCCAACTTCCTGTGGTTCAAGGCGCGCTACGATCGCTTCGTCTATGTTGATCGCATCGTGGTATCGGACACACGGCGCGGCGAAGGCCTGGCCCGGCAGCTATACGATACGGTATTTGCGGCGGCACGGGCGGACGGCCACAGTCAGGTGGTATGCGAGGTCAATTATGATCCGCCCAACCCCGGTTCGGATGCATTTCACGACCGGCTGGGCTTCGTTGAGGTCGGCCGGGCGGTACTGGCCGATCGCGGCAAGGGCGTGCGTTATCTGCGGCTCGCCCTCTAACGCGCACTCTAGGCCGGGACGCCGGCGGCGATCTTTTGCCGCAATTCCTCAGGCCGGAACGGTTTGGCGATGTAGTCATCCATGCCGACGCTCAGACAGCGTTCCCGATCGCCGGCCAGGGCATGGGCCGTCATGCCGATGATGCGCGACGGTGGGCGCCCCTCTGTGGCCTCCCATTCGCGGATCAATCGCGTAGCGTCCAAACCGTTCATGCCATGCATCTGGACATCCATAAGCACGGCCACATAGCTGCCCGCCTTGGTCTTTTCGAAGGCTTCGATGCCGTTATGGGCGACATCGACCGAGTAGCCGAAATCTTCCAGAAAAGCCGAGGCGACCACGATATTGGGCTCATAGTCCTCAACCAGCAGGACCTTTGGCTGAAGCGCGGCTTCCACCGTGCTGTTCAATATGGCCGCCAGGGTATATTCCGTTCGCGCCACCTGGTCTCCGGTCGCCACCTTCAGCGGAATGCGAACCACGAAAGTCGAACCAACGCCAACCTCGCTTTCGACCGAAATGGCGCCCCCCATGATTTCGGTCAGGGTCTTGGTTATGGTGAGGCCAAGGCCAGTGCCGCCATATTTGCGATTGATCGATGTATCGGCCTGAACGAATTTCTGAAAAATGGTGTCCAGCTTTTCCGGGGGAATGCCTATGCCGGAATCCCGCACCGAAAGGGTCACATATTCGCTGTCCTTTGTGTCGCCGGGCTCACAGGTGATGGCCACATGGACGGTGCCGGTGTGGGTAAATTTGATCGCGTTGGAACACAGGTTGACGATAATCTGGCGCAGGCGGGTCGGGTCGCCCATGAAGACGCGTTCTTCGATACAGTCGCCTTCGGCAGTAAAGGTCAGCCCCTTTTCGCGCACTTGAACCGCCATCATCGACGTCACTTCCTGCAACAGGCGGGTCAGACTGAAGGGAATATGCTCCAGCTCAACCGTGCGCGCCTCGATCTTGGCGATATCGAGCAGATCATTGATCAAGGCTAGCAAACTGTCGGCACTCGACGACAGGGTGCGCAGATATTCCATCTGGCGCGGGCTGAGGGGCTGACTTTTTGCCAGGATGGTGGTCAGGCCGATAATGGCGTTCATCGGCGTACGGATTTCATGGCTCATATTGGCCAGGAATTCCGTCTTGGCGATATTGGCGGCTTCGGCGGCGTTGCGCGCCTCGAGCAAGGCTTCCTGAGCCTGTTGCTGGGCCGTCATGTCGCGGCAAATCTTGATGAAGCCCTTTACGCGACCGTCTTCGTCATACATGGCCGACATGGTGCCGGAGGCGTAGAAGCGGTCGCCGTTCTGGCGCAAATGCCAGCGTTCATCCGAGGCGCGGGTCTTGGTCGCCGCCATGGCCAGTTCGGTGCGCGGTGCGGCGTGTGCGCGGTCTTCCGGCGTGAAAATGAGCTCGATATGCTCGCCCAGCACCTCTTGCGGCTTGTAACCGAAAATCTGCTGCGCCCCGGGGTTCCACAAGACGATACGGCCCGCTTCGTCCAATGAGATAATCGCGTAATCCTGAACACTTTCCAGCATCAGGTTGAGATAGTCCTGGCTTTCTTTCAGGCGCAAGGCGGCCGTCTTGCGTTCGGTGATGTCCTGCACCATACCGACCAGATATTGCGGCTTGCCCGCCTCGTCGCGGGTAAATTCGGCGCGCCGGTAAATCCACCGAATGGCGCCATCCGACGGACGCCGTATGCGGTATTCCGTCTCCAATTGCGTCGTGCCACGCGCCCGGTCCTCAGGTGTCGACCGCGCCAGCCTGTCCTCAGGCAGGACAAGCTTGGAAACCTCCACCAGTGAGGCGGTAGGCGCGACCGGAAGGCCAAAAATGGAGCAGAATTCTTCCGACACGCTCAGTTGGTCGGCGTCCGCTCTAGTGACGAAAACGCCAATGCCGCCAACCTTCTGGGCCATTTGTAATTGGGAATGGCTCTCTTCCAGGGCCCGTTCGGTGCGCTTTCTCTGGTCTATATCGATCAATACGCCCGGGAAACGGACGGGCGTGCCCGCAGCATCGCGTTCCACTGCGCCGCTGGCCTCGACCCACAACCAGCCATCTGCTCTCCGAAGGCGGTATTCCATGCTGAAAGGCGCGCCGTCTTCGAGAGTGGCGCGAAAGGCTTCGGCAAGACGGTAGCGATCATCGGGATGGATGGCCTTATAGGTCTCGCCGGCAGGAAGTCCGTTTTGAATGTCATCCGGCGGCAGATTGAAGGCACGGGCGAACCGTTCGTCGCCCATGATGAGGTCGCGCGCGATGTCCCATACCCAGGTTCCGACCACCGCGCCGGAATCGAGCGCCAGATTGATCCGTTCGGAGGCGCTGTCGGCCACGGTCTGAATATTGGCGATGCGTTCATCACGGGCAACGCGGTCGGAAATGTCGACATAGGTGCAGATGACGCCCTTTATCTCGCCATTCTGACGCATCGGCTGGGCGCGGTATTCGACGGGAAAACGGCTGCCATCGGCACGAAAGAACAGCTCATAGGGGATGTGACAGCCTTCGCCGCTCGACACCGTTTGATAAATCGGACAGTCTTGCGGCGAATGGACATCGCCCTCAGGACGCAAACGGATACGGTCGTGAACGATAGTGCCGACAATCTGATCGCTCGCATCGAATCCGAACATGGTGATGAAGGCGGAATTGCACATGGTGACACGACCGGCGGCATCCATCGTGCACACGCCTTCGACCGTCGAATCCAGGACGAGACGGAAAAAATCAGCCTGCTCACTGGGCGAAAGTTTACTAAGCGGCATTACCCCGAACATCCCAGCTGATACGCGTCGCCGGTTCCCATCAGCGAATGAGCCAAAGGATGACATTTCGTTATAAAGCGTCAATGTGGAAGTCCGCGGATGGACATTCAATTGCTATTTATTGACATTTTCCGCCGACCGGTTGTGAACTGGAGCGTCAACAGAATGGATCACTGATGCCTAACCTCACCAGCTACAGCGCCGCCTACATCGCCGACGCCCGCGCCAAGATCGACCTGCAACTGGCGACCTATCACGCCTTTCTTATTGCCGCCCAGACGGGGGAGGACACGGCCGCCATGGGCGCCGCCCGCGACGCCTTCGAACCCGTCTTTCTACGCAACCTCGTCCTGGCCATGGACCACTATTTCGACGCCATACCCCCGGAGGCGGAAAGCCGGGATGGCGATCCGATCAACGAGGTGCGCGCCCTGAGCGATTGCATCATGCACAATCATCACAAATTCCAGTCGGACGGCCATATCGCGCTTTCGCCGTCTACAACCGTCCTTGGCCTGAAAAACGGCGATGACATTCGCCTGACCGTGCCCGATTTCAAACGGCTGGCCGACGCCTTTTTCGCCGAAATATCCGAGCGGTATCCAGAGGCGTAAGCCGCCCGAACACGTGACGTCGGGGCACATGCGGTCCCGTCATATTTTTGTCGTGGTCCCTACGGGTTACGCACTTTCGCCGTGTCATACTTATGAGCATCCCCATACCGAGGGATGACGGGCTTCGGGGGAAGGTTTTAGTATGCGTTCTGCGTTACCGGCACCACGGGCCGGCCTGTTTTCCGGCGTGAGCAATGCCTGGCAAGTGATGACCGATCCGCATCACCGGACCGGACGCCTTATAACCCTCGCCCTCAATCTGCCCGCGTACGGTCGCTACTATGCCCGACTGCGGCGCAGCCAGTACGGCCAGGTAATCGTCAGGGGCGATCCGTTTTTCGACCGCAAGTTCGTCACGCCCTATCTGGCGACCTTTTTTACGGCCGCGCAACGCCTGACCATTCAGTCGCACCTGTGTCACCTCTTCGACACCGCCTTCTGCCTCAAGGCCTTCGTGCCGCAGGTCAGGAACGGCCTTGTCCTGTGGCAGTCGGGCAGCGGCGACACCCATCAGGACATCACCTTGCGCCTGCCGGTGCGCACCATGCTGGAAGGCGACCTGACACTGGACTACCGGCTGGGTGGCGAGCGGCTCTACCGGCTCAGCTTCGCCTTCGTGCCCGGTGTCCTGCTCGGCATGACAGATGCCCAGGTCGCCTTCATTGGCGGTTCGCAAGGCGTGCGCGGCACGGCGGAAAAGGTGCGTCAGGCTGCCCAGATGAACGGTGAAATCAATGCGGCCTCCCTGCTGCTGATCGCGCTGAAGGCCATCTGCCAGAACCTCGGCATCTCGTCGATTTGCGGGGTCGAAGCGGCGGCCCAGCCGGTCGTCCATGCAGAACCCGAAGCCCATGTCAGCGTCTACGATCAGCTTTGGCAGAAAAATCACGGGGAAAGACGTGACGGATTCTACCTCATGCCCGCGGCAACGCCTGACGACGACAGCGTGGCGGGCGGCCATAAGTCACGAACGCGCCGTAAGCGCCGCCGTAAACAAGCCCTTCTGGATGACATGACGCAGACGTTCAAAGCCTGCGTGGCGGTCCAGCCACAGGTGTCGTCTGAGGTTATTTCGCTGAAAGTACCCACAAAGCTGAACGTGACGCCGCTCAGCGCGCACCTGACCACGGCCTGAAGCCGCGCCGACAAGCGATCACCAGAGGGAATGGTCGCCATTCACATAAATAAAAAGCTCCGGACCTTAGCCCGGAGCTTTTTATGTGTGCATCGATGGTAAAACTTACGAATCCAGGAACGACCGTAGCTTGCGCGACCGGCTCGGGTGCTTCAGTTTGCGCAGCGCCTTGGCTTCGATCTGGCGAATACGTTCGCGGGTGACCGAGAACTGCTGGCCCACTTCTTCCAGGGTGTGATCGGTGTTCATGCCGATACCGAAGCGCATGCGCAGAACGCGTTCCTCGCGCGGCGTCAGGGACGCCAGCACGCGGGTGGTCGTTTCGCGCAGGTTCGACTGAATGGCGGCATCAATCGGCAGGACCGCGTTCTTGTCCTCGATGAAGTCGCCGAGGTGCGAATCCTCTTCGTCGCCGATCGGGGTTTCGAGCGAGATCGGCTCCTTGGCTATTTTCAGGACCTTACGGACCTTTTCCAGCGGCATGGCCAGCTTTTCAGCCAGTTCTTCCGGCGTCGGTTCGCGGCCGATTTCATGCAGCATCTGGCGCGATGTGCGAACGATCTTGTTGATCGTTTCGATCATGTGCACCGGGATACGGATGGTGCGGGCCTGGTCGGCGATCGAGCGGGTGATCGCCTGACGAATCCACCAGGTGGCGTAGGTCGAGAACTTGTAGCCGCGGCGGTATTCGAACTTATCGACCGCCTTCATCAGGCCGATATTGCCTTCCTGGATCAGGTCGAGGAATTGCAGGCCGCGATTGGTGTACTTCTTGGCGATCGAGATAACGAGGCGCAAATTGGCTTCGACCATTTCGGTCTTGGCCTGACGGGCTTCGCGCTCGCCCTTTTGAACGGTGCCGACGATGCGGCGGAAGTCATCGACCGCCACGCCCATGTCGGTGGCCAGTTGCGTAACTTCACCGCGAATGCGGTTGACCGCGCCGGAGTCGTTATCGACGAACTTCTGCCAGCGGATGCCCATGTCGCGCACCTTGTCGGTCCATTGCGGATCGAGTTCACGCGAATAGTAGGCCTGAAGGAATTCCGTACGCGAAATGCCGTAGCTGTCGGCCAGGCGCAGCAGGCGGCCTTCCAGGCCCATCAGCTTCTTGTTGATGCCGTAAAGCTGTTCGACCAGGGCTTCGATCCGCTGGTTGTTGAGCTTGAGCGTCTTCAGGTGACGGGTGATGGTCGAGGTGACCTCATCATAGGCGGCCTTATCGGCCGGATCGACGGGCTCGCCCTTGAGTTTGGCGTTAAGCAGCCTTTCCTGGGTGTCGCGATAGATTTCGAACTCGCCGGCAATGGCATCAAGCGTCGCCATCACGCCGTCGCGCAGTTCGGATTCCATGGCCGACACCGAGGGACCTGCGCCGTCATCGAAGTCGTCGTCGTCTTCTTCTTCGGGCTCAGGCTTCTTTTCTTCTTCGTCCATCGGGACGTAATCATCGTCCTCGTCGTCCTCGCCCTTGGGCTTTTTTGGCTCGACGGGCTTGGCTTCAACGACAGCCTTGGTTTCGACCGGTTTGGGCGGTTCCGGCGCCTTGACCACCGGCGCGGGCGCCGCGCGGGCCGGAACGACAACGTCAGCCTCTTCGCCTTCAACCTCTTCGCCCAGGGCGCCCGGAGGCGGACCTTCCGACGGGCCACCGCCGTAAGTGCCTTCCAGATCGATGATTTCACGCAGCAGGATGCGGCCGGAGCCCAGTTCCTCACGCCAGATCATGATGGCTTCGAAGGTCAGCGCGCTTTCGCACAGGCCGCGGATCATGGTGTCGCGACCGGCTTCGATGCGCTTGGCGATGGCGATTTCGCCCTCGCGGCTCAGCAGTTCGACCGATCCCATTTCACGCAGGTACATGCGGACGGGATCGTCGGTGCGGTCATAGTTCGACGTCTTTGTGGTTTCCACCACCGCGCCGGCCTCTTCGCGAACCACGACTTCGCCGCCCTCGGCAGCCTCTTCCTCGGACTCAATGACATTCACGCCCATTTCGGTGAGCATGGCCAGGGTGTCTTCGATCTGTTCCGAGGTAAATTCTTCCGATGGTAGAACCTTGTTCAGTTCATCCATCGTGACATAGCCGCGCGCCTTGGCGGCCTTAATGAATTTCTTGACCGCGGAATCGGTCAGGTCGAGCAAGGGCCCATCGGACGGGGAGTCGTTTTCAGGTTTTTCCGTCTGTGTGCTCATTTTGTCACGCTCATATGGGTCTCCGCATTGTATCCGCGGCCTGCGGATACGGCACATGTGTCATATTCGGCATAGTCTAAACGAACCCTTAACCACATGACTCTGCACGGTTTTTAGGGGGCCTCGTCCTGCCAGATTTGTCCGCTTCGCAAGGACTTCCGCAGGGCATCGCGTTCCAGCTTGAGCCGTGAAAAAAATTCTGTTCCCACCTGTTCGCGGGCCGAATTCAAGGCACGATCCAATGCCGTCAAACGCGAGACCGCGTTGAACGCCTGTATCCAGCGGGCGTGGGCATCAGCTTGAGATAGGTCCTTCGATAGGAATGGCGCGCCAGCTTTAAGGGCCGCCTTCTGAATCTCGCCTAACAATGCTCCAAGTCCTTGTTTGTGCAGATGGCGACTCAAACCGTCCCTGTCAAGCCCTTCATGTTGAAAACTCAATGCAACCAGCGCGGCTGACAGCGGCATCAGGGCCTCTTCGCCCAAACCGTAGGCTTCCAGCCCCTCCACCTGGTCCATCAGCCACTCAGGATTTTCGATCAATCCCTGGGCGATGCTGGCAGATGTCGGGTCAAGGGCCGCCGACAGGTTTTGCGCCGCCACCTTCGATTCCTGCATGGCGGGCGGAATATAGGTCTCGCCCTTCTTCCAATTGCCCTTGCCCCCCTTGAACTCAACGTTCGGCACGAAGGGCGCGCGCGGCTGAAAGGCCGGCCGTTGCGGCGTGACCAGGACATCGAAACGTTCCAGGAGGTCCTGACGGTAACTGTCGGCCAAGTCCTTGTCCTCGATCTGGGCCGCCAGGGCGCGCAGGCGTTTTTTCAACCCGGCCTTGCGCTCGGGCGTATCAAGCGGCTCGGCCTCGGCCTCACGCGCGAACAGGACTTCGACGAAAGGCTTGGTTTCCTTGAGCGCTTCGCGCAGGGCCAGCGCCCCCTTTTCACGCAACAGATCGTCCGGGTCCTGGCCGCCCGGCAAAAGGCACACCTTGAACGACCGGCCAGGCTTGAGCTTGGGCAGGGCGCGGTCGAGCGCACGGAAGGCGGCGCGCTGGCCGGCCTTGTCACCGTCGAAACACAGGGTCGGCTCCTCATGACGGCGCCACAGGATGTCGATCTGCTCCTCGGTCAGGGCGGTGCCGAGCGGGGCCACGGCGGCGACATGGGCGCGCTGGCAGGCGATGACGTCCATATAGCCTTCGACGACGACCAGTTCGGCGTGCTGTTCCTCGGCGCCGAGCAGTTTCAGCGCCTTGGGCAGGCCGAACAGCATCTGGCCCTTGTGGAACAGGGTCGTTTCCGGACCGTTGAGATATTTCGCCTTATCGTCGGGATTGAGCGCCCGCCCGCCGAAGGACACGACGATGCCGCGCTGGTCCTCGATCGGGAACATCAGCCGGTCGCGAAACCGGTCATAGGGGGCCGAGCCGTTCTCGACCTCGATCAAAAGGCCGCATTCGACCAGTTCGGATACCTTGGCGCCCCGCTGAACCATGGCATCTTTAAGGGCCGTGCGGTCGCGCGGAGCATAGCCCAGGCCGAAGGTGGCGATGTCTTCCGCCGACAGGCCGCGCCGCTCCAGATAATCGCGGGCGTTCTGGGCCGCCGGGGTCTTGTCCTGCAAACGGGCCACGAACCATTTGTGCGCCAGATCCATCCAGTCGCTGAGGCCGCGCCGCTTGATTTCCGCCGCCTTGGCCTGGGGCGTTTCGACCGGCAGGGCCATGCCGGCCTCGCTGGCCAGACGCTCGACCGCTTCATTGAAGCTCAGGCGCTCGGTTTCCTGCAGGAAGGAAATGATGTCGCCATGCTTGCCGGAGGAAAAGTCGTGATAAAAGCGCTTCTGGTCGTTGACGTAGAAGGACGGGGTCTTTTCCTTGGTGAAGGGCGACAGGCCGACCCATTCGCGGCCATTGCGACGCAGCTTCACGCTCTTGCCGATGACCTCGGACGGTCGCAGGCGATTTTTCAGCTCTTCCAGGAAATGATCGTCGAAACGCACGGGGGTGTTATAAACTTTCGCATTGCCGGTTGGGTACCGGAATTAACACATACTAACAGATGATTCGCGAAGGCGGCGGCGCCTTGCTTACGGCGCCTGTATATTCGGCCTGTATATTCGTGATGTCCGGCACACAATTAACACTTGATAACCGCGGCCCATGTCCCTATGTGTGCCGCCGTTTGCATGCACGCCTGCCGTTTGTAATTTCAAAGGAGATGATACCCCATGACAACTGAACTTCTGGAAGGTTGCACGGGTGTATTGGTCCTGGCCGACGGCACGGTTTATCAGGGCCTGGGCTGCGGCGCCGTTGGCGACGCCCTCGGCGAAGTCTGCTTCAACACGGCCATGACCGGCTATCAGGAAATCCTGACCGATCCGTCCTACATGGAACAGATCATTGCCTTCACCTTCCCGCACGTCGGCAATGTCGGCGTCAATTCGGACGATGTCGAACAGCTGGGTAACGATCCGAAGCGCGCCGCCAAGGGCGCCATCTTCCGCGACGCACCGACCCCGCCGGCCAACTGGCGGTCCGACATGAGCTTCAACGACTGGCTGACCGCACGCGGCATCGTCGGCATTTCCGGCATCGATACGCGCAGCCTGACCAAGACAATTCGCGAAAACGGCATGCCGCACGGCGTCATCGCCCATTCGCCGACTGGCCAGTTCGACCTGGAAGCCCTCAAGGCCAGGGCCCGCGACTGGAAAGGCCTGAATGGGCTCGACCTGGCGATCGACGCCACCGTGGCGCAATCGGCGGCCTATAGCACCGGGCTGTGGCAATGGCCGGAAGGCTTCAACCCCGCTACCAAGCATGACTTCAAGGTCGTGGTCATCGACTACGGCGTCAAGCAGAACATCCTGCGCGCGCTGGTCGATATCGGCGCTGACGTCGAAATCGTGCCCGCCAAGACGACGGCCGAGGACATCCTGGCCCGCCGCCCGGACGGTGTGCTGCTGTCCAACGGTCCGGGCGATCCAGCGGCCACCGGCGAATACGCCGTGCCCGTCATCCGCAAGCTGGTTGAGGCCGGCCTGCCGATCTTCGGCATTTGCCTGGGCCACCAGATGCTCGGCATCGCGCTGGGCGCTCGGACAATCAAGATGAGCCAGGGCCACCACGGCGCCAACCATCCGGTCAAGGACGAAACGACCGGTAAGGTCGAAATCGTGTCGATGAACCACGGCTTCGCCATCGACCGCGACTCGCTTCCCGAAGGCGTCGTCGAAACCCATGTCTCCTTGTTCGACGGCTCCAATTGCGGCATCGCCATGACGGGCAAACCGGTCTTTTCGGTGCAACACCACCCGGAAGCCTCGCCCGGCCCGGTTGATAGCCTCTACCTGTTCGAGCGCTTCGCCCAGAACATGCGTACCGCCACGGTGGCAACGGTTTAACGGATGTTATCACCGCAAATATCGGGTCCGTTATTAAATACTATTCCACTTCACTAGATGATGTGGCTCAAACGGGAATTTACGCAATCTTTTATCTGCTCCTGCCAGTGTAATATCTGCGCCGACTGTGCGACCTCTTTGCTGCTTAAAGGTGACCACAACGATATGTGACGCCGATTTGAAGCCACTCTCAACTTATTCTGCTCACACGTTTTTCTGTAGGAGCGCTTCGGCGACGTATCCATCATAAAAAAAGTCACAAATTTTCGCTAAATATTGACACGTCAGCGACAGCAACATAGCCTCAAACAACCTTAAGTTATTCTTTGCAATCAGAAACTGGGCGGGCATTGGTATGGTAAATTTGTCAAATGCACAAAAGGTGGGTTGCATAATACTCATAGCGGCCATTGCATGCCTTGGGGCTTGCGGTGGCGGTGATGGCGGAAATTCCACGCCAGGCCAAAGCTCGTCATCCTCGTCGTCTTCTTCATCCGCTTCTTTTTCTGCGGGCACGACCTTCACAGTTAACTCGCCGTCGCAATCTCGCTTTTCCGGACCAACCGTTGCGGGACTTAGCAATGGCAGCTTTGTGTTAGGATGGAATGACAATGGCGATATTACCACTTCAAAACCCACCATTGGTGGCATATTTCGGCTGTACAACGCTACCGGCACTGCAATTACATCTGAAATTGTACCCGCAACGTCGGCGCTAAATACTGGCTCTCAGAAGGCGTTATTGTCAGATATATCCCCTTTGACAGGCGGATCCTTTATAACGTTCTGGACAGCTTCCGTTGTTTCCGCGTCTACTAATCTGCCTACCAACAATATATTATATGCGCAGACCTACGATTCCGGAGGGCAGAAAACTGGTAGTGATAAACTGCTGCTGTCATCCAGTTATAAATATATC
This sequence comes from Asticcacaulis aquihabitans, assembly GCF_032490435.1. Lineage (NCBI taxonomy): Bacteria > Pseudomonadati > Pseudomonadota > Alphaproteobacteria > Caulobacterales > Caulobacteraceae > Asticcacaulis > Asticcacaulis aquihabitans. The sequence goes on along the minus strand of NZ_JAVGWM010000004.1, from coordinate 465,575 downwards.
AAAGACATCAAAGTTAAAAACCTAACCTCTGGGGGTTTCCTAGCGAATTGGAGCAGTTACGCTGATTCCAGTCTTAACGCACCCGTAACGTATAAGGCTCAGGTTTTAGATTCCCAGCTTAATACAAGTGGGACGGAGTTTGAGATCGGCTCACCTGTCGGCCAGAAAGTCTTCACCTATAGCCTTGCTGGCCTGACTAATAGCGAGATTATGGTGGTTAAGAATGCGGACACAAAGGGCGATATTACGAACGCATCCATTACCGCCCAAAAATATAGCGCATCCGGGCTAAAAAGCAGCAGTGAAATCACTTTAGTGCCAAACTGCCCCTGCACCCCAGTTATAACAGCCTTGTCAGGTAGTAATTTTGCCTTAGCATGGGAAAATTACGAGAGTGTGTCAGGCGTTACAACGAACACAGGCATCTCTGTACAGATTTTTAATTCCCAAGGCATAGCCTTAAGTAGTCAAATTAATGCCGCCTCAACCTCTGGGGCACGATATACACCAAATATTATTAGCTTAAATAATTCAAACTTTGTCGTCATATGGATGGATGCCAATAACATCCTAAACGGTCAAATATTCGATAGTTCAGGCCTGAAAATCGGAACTGAGTTTACAATAACGTCGGATGTTGGGCTGATCACGCCCGTCGGTATATCCTCTACCAATGATGGCGGATTTGTTGTCGATTGGGGTTATGATTATTACAATTATCTTAACGGCATTAAGGCGAAAATTTACAGCCGTTAGCCGAGCTAATGTTTCTAAAGCACTCAAATGCGACATCGCCGACGTTATAACTCAAATATGAGTACAGCCCTTTCCTTAGCGGTTTTGGCGCGGCGTTGATCACCAATGATGCAGCTCTTAGCAGCTCCGGTATTTTCTGTCGGTTGAAAACTGACCCGCGTGATAAAGACTCTAAAAAATCTTGTTCAAGGGTTGCGTTGCCATCCCTAAGCCACTAAAGCACCCGCTTAGCCATAAAACATGCAGCGCCGACAGGCGTATATTCTCACCGGACTGTGCCCGTCGCAGCCCGCTATATGTGTACGAAAGACCGAGATGCCCAAACGCACAGATATCAAGTCCATTCTCATTATCGGCGCCGGTCCGATCGTTATCGGCCAGGCCTGTGAGTTCGACTATTCCGGCGTTCAGGCCTGCAAGGCGTTGCGCGAGGAAGGCTACCGCATCATCCTGGTCAATTCGAACCCGGCGACGATCATGACCGATCCGAACATCGCCGACGCCACCTATATCGAGCCCATCACGCCGGAATTCGTCGAAAAAATCATCGCCAAGGAACGTCCGGACGCGCTTCTGCCGACCATGGGCGGTCAGACCGCGCTGAATACCGCCCTCGCCCTGGAAAACTCCGGCGTACTGGCGAAGTACAATGTCGAAATGATCGGCGCCAAGGCCGAGGTCATCGACAAGGCCGAAGACCGCCAGAAGTTCCGCGACGCCATGGACAAGCTGGGCCTCGAATCGGCCAAGTCCGCCGTCGCCCACACCATGGAAGAGGCCATGGACGGCCTCGCCAGCATTGGCGGCCTGCCGGCGGTCATCCGCCCGTCCTTCACCCTGGCCGGAACCGGCGGCGGCATCGCCTTCAACATGGAAGAATTCAAGGACATCGTTTCCAACGGCCTCGACTTGTCTCCGACCACCGAAGTGCTGATCGAAGAATCGATCCTCGGCTGGAAGGAATACGAGATGGAAGTCGTGCGCGATACCGCCGACAACTGCATCATCGTCTGCTCCATCGAAAACGTCGATCCGATGGGCGTGCACACCGGGGATTCGATCACCGTCGCCCCTGCCCTGACCCTGACCGACAAGGAATACCAGATCATGCGCTCGGCCTCCCTGGCTGTGCTGCGGGAAATCGGCGTCGAAACCGGCGGTTCGAACGTGCAGTTCGCGCTCAATCCGCGCGACGGCCGTATGATCGTCATCGAAATGAACCCGCGCGTGTCGCGTTCGTCCGCCCTGGCGTCCAAGGCCACCGGCTTCCCCATCGCTAAGATCGCCGCCAAGCTGGCCGTTGGCTACACCCTTGACGAACTGCAAAACGACATCACCAAGACCACGCCCGCCTCGTTCGAGCCGTCAATCGATTACGTCGTCACCAAGATCCCGCGTTTCGCCTTTGAAAAATATCCAGGCTCAGAGCCGTTGCTCGGCACGTCGATGAAGTCGGTCGGTGAAGTCATGGCCATCGGCCGCACCTTCGCCGAATCGGTTCAGAAGGCGCTGCGTGGCTTGGAAACCGGCCTGTCGGGCTTCGACGAGATCGAAATTCCCGGCGTAAAGACCGCCGAAGACCTCAACGCCATCCGCGACGCCGTGATCCGGGAACTGGGCCGTCCGACGCCGGACCGCCTGCGCGTCATCGCCCAGGCCTTCCGTCACGGCTTGTCGGTCGAAGACATCAACGCCGCGTGCGAATACGAGCCGTGGTTCCTGCGCCAGATCGAAACCATCGTCTCCGAAGAAGCCAAGATCGGCGCGCTCGGACTGCCGACATCAGCCAAGGCGTTCCGCACGCTCAAGGCCATGGGCTTCTCCGATACCCGCCTCGCCCACCTAACCGGGAAGTCAGAAAAGGACGTCCGCGCCGCCCGTCAGGCACTGAACGTGCGTCCGGTGTTCAAGCGCATCGACACCTGCGCCGCCGAATTCGCCTCATCGACCGCCTACATGTATTCGACCTACGAATCGGGCGCCCTGGGCCAGGTGCCGGAATGCGAAGCCAATCCGTCGGACCGCGCCAAGGCCATCATCCTCGGCGGCGGTCCCAACCGGATCGGCCAGGGCATCGAATTCGACTATTGCTGCTGTCACGCCGCCTTTGCCTTCAAGGAAATCGGGCTTGAGGCCATCATGGTCAACTGCAACCCCGAAACCGTCTCGACCGACTACGACACCTCCGACCGGCTCTATTTCGAGCCGCTGACGGCCGAGGACGTGCTGGAACTAATCCATGTCGAGCAGTCCAAGGGCACGCTCAAGGGCGTGGTCGTGCAGTTCGGCGGCCAGACGCCGCTGAAGCTGGCCCAGGCGCTGGAAGACGAAGGTATACCGATCCTCGGCACCTCGCCCGACGCCATCGACCTGGCCGAAGACCGCGAACGCTTCCAGCACCTGCTGCGCGACATCAACCTGACCCAACCGATCAACGCCATCGCCCGCACGCCCGAAGAAGCGTTCAAGGCGGCGCATGAGGTCGGCTATCCCATCGTCATCCGCCCCTCCTACGTCCTGGGCGGCCGGGCCATGGAAATCATTCGCGACGACGAACAACTGACCCGCTATGTGCGTGAGGCCGTGAAGGTGTCGGGCGACAGCCCGGTCCTGATCGACCAGTACCTGTCCGCCGCCATCGAGGTCGATGCCGATGCCCTGGCTGACGGCACGGATGTCTTCGTGGCCGGCATCATGGAACATATCGAAGAAGCCGGCGTGCACTCGGGCGATTCCGCCTGCTCCTTGCCGCCCTTCTCGCTCAAGCCGGAAACGGTCAAGGAGCTGGAGCGCCAGACGGTCGAACTGGCCAAGGCCTTGCACGTGCGCGGTCTGATGAACGTTCAGTTCGCCATCCTGCATCCCTATTCGGAAAATCCGCAGATTTTCGTGCTGGAAGTCAATCCGCGCGCCTCGCGCACCGTGCCCTTCGTCGCCAAGACCCTGGGCCAGCCGCTGGCCGGCATCGCCGCCAAGGTCATGGCGGGTGAGCCCCTCGCCGGCTTTGGGCTTAAGCCGCGCGACTACCGCCACGTCGCGGTCAAGGAAGCCGTCTTCCCGTTCGCGCGCTTCGCCAATGTCGATACGGTTCTCGGGCCGGAAATGCGTTCAACCGGCGAAGTCATGGGCCTGGACTGGGTGCGTGACGGCGAAGAGATGATCGATGCCTTCTCACGCGCCTTCGCCAAGTCGCAGCAGGGGTCGGGCGTTCGCCTGCCGCAATCGGGCCGCGTCTTCGTCTCGGTCAAGGACATGGATAAGCCGATCGTCGTCGAATCGATCCGTACACTGATCGATCTGGGCTTCAAGATCGTCGCCACGGGCGGCACGGCCGATTACCTGAAGGCCCAGGGCCTGGAAATCGAAGCCGTCAAGAAGGTGCTGGAAGGCCGTCCGAACATTCTGGACGCCATCAAGAACGGTGAGATCGACCTGGTCTTCAACACGACCGAAGGCAAGCAGTCCCTGGCCGACAGCTTCTCGATCCGTCGCACCACCCTGATGATGAAGATCCCCTACTACACCACGGCGTCCGGCGCCGTCGCCGCCACCCGCGCCATCAAGAGCGGCCGCGACAACCAGCTGGATGTCCGTCCGTTGCAGGAATATGCCTGATACCGTCGCCATGAGCGGCTTAACAGCTCAGGTTAATAGGGCGGGGACTTCGGTCCTCGCCCTTTCCATTTAGGCGTAACAAAAAGTCACTGGATCACACGCTTGTGAACTTCGCGGATTTTGGTATGATTGCAGCGCAAAAAATCACTACCTTTACCGTATAAGGTGCCGCAAAAAAGCCTTGCGGTCCGGGCAGAAGCCCCGGTTTGGGCACGATTGCTGCACACTGACGACCTCCTGATCCTGAAGTAGAGACACTATGACCTTGCCGACCTGGCTCCGTCCCGGCCCGCTTTTTGCGAAAACGCAAGCCGCCGTCAGGCGCATGCCGCCGGAGGCATGGACGGGTCTGCATCGCGGCCTGTGCCTCATTGCGCCGCTCCTTCTGTTCGCCGCCTTTTTTGATCTGAACGTTCTCAATCCGACGCGCATCCTGTGGCTGCTCGATGAGGACTGGGGCCAGCACGTGCTCGGCTGGAACGCCTTCCGCCACATGCCATGGTCGACCTTCAACCACGAAACGCTCCTGGGTGCGCCGGTCGGCAACACCATTATCTCGACCGACTCGAACCCTTTGTTCGCCTTTTTCTTCAAGACCTTCCGTCACTGGTTGCCCGATAATTTCCAGTATATCGGACCGTGGTTCCTGTTCTGCGTGATCATGCATTTTACCTTTGCGTATAAGCTGATCCGCCCCCATGCCCCCAATCGCTGGGCCGCGCTCGGCGGGGCCATCGCCCTGTCCGCCCTGCCCATGCTCTATTACCGCATGCGTCACGACACGCTTGTGGCGCAATGGCTCATTCTGTGGGGCCTGCACCTCTTCATTAATGTCCGCGACGATCAGTTGCCGACGGGCAAGGGGCTGGGCTTTGCCTTAAGCTGGTTCCGCAACGGCGCCAAGATGCTCGGCTATAGCGCCCTGCTGTTCGTCACCGGTCTGATCCACCCCTATATCCTGTTCATGGTTGCGGCCATATGGGGCGGCGACTGCCTGAAGCGCTTCTTCAGCGGCCTGAGCCTCGTCGAGCGTAAATTGCAGGCTAAGCCGTGGGTTCTGGTCGATGCTGTTGTGCGCGCCGTATTCACCCTGGCCTGGGCCATCCTGGCCCTGTTCATTGCGGGCAGCTTTACCAAGGGCATGAGCCCGGGCGCCGGCGGCTACGGCTATTACTCCTTCCCGCTCGATGGCTGGTTCAATCCGGTCAAGCCGGAATTCTCGTCCGTCCTTAAGGCGTGGCCGCTCGATGGCGGGCAATCGTTCGAGGGCTATCAGTATCTTGGCTTCGGCCTCATTGTTCTGGTCGTAGCCGCAGCGATCCTCTATTTCACGCAGCCCGAAGCCCGCCAATCGCGCAGCTTTATCGCTGCCTTGCGCCCGCTCACCGCGCCATTTCTCATACTGCTGCTCATCGCCGTATCGAACCACGCGCAGTTCTACGGATACGATGTCTGGAAATTCAAACTGCCGGATGAACTGCGTGGCCCCGCCGCCGTCCTGCGCGCCTCAGGCCGCCTGACCTGGCCGATTACCTATCTGCTGATCGTGACCGCGCTGGTGGTGCTTTTCAAATCGCGCCCCAAGACCATCGCCATCCTGCTGCCGCTCGTCCTGGTGGTTCAGGCCTATGACATAGCCGGCATGTCGCGCGCCATGCGTAAGGCGACCGCGCTGGCCGCCAGCACGGAACAGTATCATGAAACCCCCAGTCCCGAATGGGACCAACTGGTCAGCGCCGCCAAGGGGATCGACTTTTATCCGACCAATGTCCACCTGAACGACCGCCTGTTCTACGAACTGACATGGCGCGCGACCTCTCAGGTCAAGCCAGTCAACACCATGTACGCGGCCCGCGAAAACCTGATCCAGATCGCCAATCAGGAAGCCAGCCAGGACGCCTTCAAACGCGGCGAAGTGCGCACCGACCATCTGTTTGTCTTCCTCAAGCAATGCGACGCGCCGCAGTCCCTGTGGCCGAAGCTGCGCATGCTCGACGGCGTCTGGATCATTCCACCGGAAGGCGCCAATCTCGACCTGCCGGCGCCGGAATGGACGCCGCTGCGCCCCGAAGTCCGCTTCGGCTGGCTTGACCAAGGCACCTGCCTGCTCGACGAAAACTGGTCGCGTCCGGAATATGACGGTGTTTGGAGCGAAGGGCCTCAGGCCAACCTGCGCATTCCGATCAAGCACGTCCAGTTCGATACGCCGCGCCCGAAGGCACTCGATCTCACCCTGAAGGCCAAGAGCCGCAAGCCGGTGTTGGTCAGCGTGGTCATCAACGATGTGAAGATGGACGAAATCATGCTCGACCACACAGCCACACTCAACACCATCCGCCTGCCGGCCTCGGTCATGCGTGGCGAGACGCTGAAAATTCGCTTCCTGATCGAAGAGCCGGGCCGTAAGACCAAGACAACCGTCGTATCGGCCAATGTCAGCAAAAATGTTCGCGGTCGGTCGGAGGCGCACACCTTGAAACCCGTCCCCCTGGAAGCGAAAGACCTGGGGATCAAATTGATCGACATCAAGCTGACCGATCCCGATACCGCCCCCAAACCCCCTGTGCCCGGCCAGATGCAGGGCTAAACACACACCAGATCGAGCGCCTGATCCGCCCGATCAAAAGCCCTTTCATATTTTTGCGAATGGAACTATAAGGGCTCCCCGGTTTCGTTTGTGCACTGCGCTCAGCAGCAAAACGGACAAACCCATCACCGTCGTACAGTTTCCTGACCGGTTGTAGTCGCCCTCAACCGTCGTCAGGCTTTTTGTCATTCCTCAGGGTGGAAAAGAACTTAATCGCACATGGAAAAAGTGCCGATGACCGTCGCGGGCTATCAGGTTCTCGACGAAGAATTGAAACGTTTGAAGTCTATAGAGCGTCCCAGTGTGATTGCGGCCATTTCGGAAGCGCGCGCCCACGGCGACCTGTCCGAAAACGCCGAATATCACGCCGCCAAGGAACGCCAGGGCTGGATCGAAGGCCAGATTGCGGACATCGAAGACCGGATCAGCCGCGCGCAGGTCATCGACGTGTCCAAGCTTTCCGGAGCGCACGTCAAGTTCGGCGCGACAGTCACCGTAATCGACGAAGACACCGAAGAAGAAGGCCGCTATCAGGTCGTGGGTGAACACGAAGCCGACGTGAAGTCGGGCAAGATTTCGCTGACCTCACCTCTGTCGCGCGCCATGATCGGCAAGGAAGTCGGCGACGTCGTCGAAGTTCAAACCCCTGGCGGCGTCAAAGCCTACGAAATCGTCAAGGTCGAGTGGCTTTAAGACTATGGGGGGCGACTTCGGTCGCCAGCCTATGCCTTTCTGATTTTGTCGAATCGGACACAGACTTGCGCGGGATTATCCTGCGCAAGTCTTTTGCTTTCTGAAGGACCGCCAAGGCATTTGGGGGCAACCGGACGCGGATATTTTTGTTTCAGGTGGAATGAATGCCAGAACCCTTGACGATCTGGGTGGTGTCCGACGGACGCGCCGGTATTGAAAACCAGGCGCTGGGTTTGGCCGAGGCCGTTAGCCGCATCACACCGGCACAGATCGTTATCAAGCGCATCCACTACGCGCCGCTGTTCGATCGCCTGCCCACCGCGCTGAAACTCTTTCCCGACGCCATGCTGCGCCCCGACAGCGACCCGTTGACGGGGCCATATCCGGACATCTGGATCGCGGCCGGGCGGGCCACCTTGCCGCACAGCCTGCGCGTAAAGGCACGATCCGGTGGCCGGACCTTCGTTGTCCAGCTTCAGAACCCCAAGCATAATCCGAAGGCGTTCGACCTGGTCATCGCGCCGGAACACGACCATATCAGCGGCGGCAACGTCCTGTCATTGATCGGATCGACCAACCGCATCACGGCGCAAACTCTGGCGGACGCCTACACACGATGGGAAGACAGCTTGAACGCCCTGCCCCATCCCCGAGTCGCGGTGCTGATCGGCGGGCGGTCCAAGGCCTATGACATCGATGAGGCGCGCGCCTCAGTTCTCGGCGCGGAAATTCACAGCGCCATTGCCCATGCCGGTGGCTCTGTGCTGTTGACCGTGTCGCGGCGGACGCCCGATACCGCGCGCCGGATACTGACCGACGCCCTCGCCGATCTTCCCGGCCTCATATTTGATGGCCAAGGTGACAACCCCTATTTCGCCTTTCTGTACGCCGCAGACCGCTTCCTGATCACGGAAGACTCCGTCAATATGGCGACAGAGGCGGCCGCAACAGGAAAACCGATCCAGATTCTCAGCATGGAGCGGCGAACCCTGGGTTCGGGTGAGAAGTTCGAGGATTTTCATGAAACCCTGCGCGCCAAGGGCATTACGCATCCGTTCAACGGCGCGCTCGCAGGCGAGGCCTATCCGCCGCTTGATGAAACCGCCCGCGCGGCGCGACACCTGCTCGACGCCTATAATAAAAAATAGGCGACGAAGCTCTCACTCTTCGTCGCCTATTTCTAAATCCTGAGAGTTGGGATCAACAGGATTATATGGTTAGCCGAAGCGGCAGTATTAAACGCGTCGACCGCGCATCATGCGACCGATGGCGATCAGGATACAGGCGCCGACAATGCCCGCGACCAGATAACCGATAACGCCACCGAAAGAGATGCCGATAATCGAGAAAAGGGCGTTGGCTACGATCGAACCGACAATGCCGAGGATGATGTTCATCAACAGCCCCTGATTGGACTTCATGATCTGCTCAGCCGCCCAACCGGCGACCGCACCTACGATAATAGCCAAAAGCCAGCCGATACCTTGTTGTTCCATGACACTCACCTCTTTCAAAAAAACCGCGCAAGAAAACGACGACGGCGGATGAGTCTGACCTTAATTGTCAGTTCGAATTTTCGAGATATGGATATGCCGCCAATTTGCAAGGTTTCAGAAAATGACCGCCTTTATGCAATTCCTAATGACAAGGCGTGCGGCACTTCCTATCTAGAAGGCCATTAACGATTTCGATTCCGAGTGAGTGTCATGTCCACGCCCCGTAACCTTCGCTGCGCCATCATCGGTACCGGCCCCGCCGGCTGGACCGCCGCCATCTACGCGGCGCGCGGCCTGTTGTCGCCGGTCATCTTCACCGGCCCCCAGGGTGGCGGACAACTGACCATCACCACCGATGTCGAAAACTATCCCGGCTTCGCCGAGGTCGTCCAAGGTCCGTGGCTGATGGACCAGATGAAGGACCAGGCCGTCCATATGGGCACCGAGATCATCGGTGAAATCGTCACCAAGGCGGACCTGTCGCGCCGTCCGTTCCTGCTGGAAACCGAAAGCGGCGCGCAATTCCTTGCCGAAACCGTCATTATCGCCACCGGTGCCCAGGCCAAGTGGCTGGGGATCGAGTCCGAAAAGACCTATCAGGGCTTCGGCGTCTCGGCTTGCGCCACCTGCGACGGATTCTTCTATCGCAACAAGGTCGTCGCGGTTGTCGGCGGCGGTAATACGGCCGTCGAAGAAGCGCTCTTCCTGACCAAGTTCGCCGCCAAGGTCTATCTCATTCACCGCCGCGAGCAATTGCGCGCCGAAAAGATCCTGGTCGAACGCCTGCTCAACGATCCGAAGATCGAGCCGGTATGGAATGTCGCCGTTGACGAAATCCTGGGCGAGACCAATGAATTTGGCGGCGCCGGTGTGGTCGGCGTGCGGCTTCAGGACGTCAATACCGGCGAATACCGCGTCATCGATCTGGACGGCGTTTTCATCGCCATCGGCCACGCGCCCGCCTCGCAACTGTTCGAAGGGCAACTGGAAACCAAGCAGGGCGGTTACCTGGTCGTCGAGCCGGGTACGCCGAAAACCTCGATCAAGGGCGTTTTCGCCGCCGGCGACGTCACCGACGATGTCTACCGCCAGGCCGTCACCGCCGCGGGTATGGGGTGCCAGGCCGCGCTGGAAGCCATCCGCCTGCTGGCCGAAGAAGACCACCACCACGCCCTGCTGACGGCGCGCGAAATCGATGAAGAATTTTCGCACCTGCCTCTTGAACAGCAAAAAGTCGCTACCAAATCATAAGGCGAAGGTGCCGATCACGGGCCTTCTGGTTTAACAACACCGCCCATTAGGGGGTGTAGATGTTTAACCAAATCAAACCTTTACGGACTACGCCCGTGTCTGCCTGCTGTGCGCACGATGTCCGTAAGGCACTCGCTTTATGCAAGGAGAGCCCTTATGCGTACTTCAGTTGATTATTCCCCCCTCTATCGTTCCGCCGTCGGTTTTGACCGCCTGTTCAACCTGCTCGACACCGCCACCCGTACCGACAATGCGCCGGGCTGGCCCCCATATAATATCGAGCGTTTGAAGAACGAATCCGAAGAGGGTGACACCTATCGCATCGAAGTGGCTGTCGCGGGCTTCAAGCCTGACCAGCTCAATATCGAAGTGAAGGAAAACGTCTTGACCGTCACCGGCAAGAAGGACGCCGAAGACGGCAACCGTACCTTCCTGCATCGCGGCCTGGCCGAACGCTCGTTCGAGCGCCGCTTCCAACTCGCCGACCATATCAAGGTGACCGATGCCGAGCTGGCCAATGGCCTGCTTTCCATCACGCTTACCCTTGAAGTGCCGGAAGCCAAGAAGCCCAAGACGATCGCCATCAAGACGGCCGTCAACGACACGACGCCGGTCCTGACCGCCGCCGAGTAACGTCTGAAAGCGTGCCCTGATCTAGGGCATTTCCCGAGACTATTGAATCGGACAAATGCTCTAGATCTTTAGTTTGCCGCACTTTTGATCCGAAAAGTGCGTCACACTTTTCGGAAAGTGCTCTAGGCCCCTGTTTTCAGGGTTTGGGGCACGCCACTACCCTTTGTTTCTCCCCGAACTCATGTGTGTCGCGCCGTCCGCCGGTATGGCTGGACAGCGCTAGAAGCCCCCGGACCGCTGATCTCCACCTGCGTCCCTACAGGTGTAGATGGTCAGCCGCCGGGGGCTTTTTCATAGTTGAACCGTCACCGCCTGACCGGTCATAGCCTGGCTGATAAGCATAAAATCGTGGTGGCTAATTTCGCGCACGCCGAACCGCAAGCTGTAGCCCCAGTTCGGGTCCGCCGTCAGTTCCAGACACTCTTTCAGCGCCTTCACCGGCTGCTCCGTCCCATTCGCCCAATCGACATCACGGCGGAAGGGCTGAAACTCGGTGCTCATATAGCCGCGATAAACCTCGCCCGGCCGGATGCGACCGATCGCGGTAAAGGATTGAAACCCGTCCTTGCGCCCCATCTGTTCCGATGGAGAATAGTAGACGATGCCATCCCCCGGCATCATGCGCCGCAATGGGCCCTGCTTGCCGTGATTGACCTGCATGAACCCTTCCGCACGGCCGCGCCGGACATGTTCGGCGCAGGCCACGGCCAGCCAGAAACGGGTAGCGCCACAGGGATTATCGGCGGGTATCTGGGTCATGGTCTGTCTCCTTACGGAATAGACCCTGCCCCATGGCCGGCAAAATATCTGTCAGCAGTGAAAGGCTTAACTGGCCAAACGGCCGCGCAGGCCGACACAGGTCACGTTTTGCAGCGACTCCAGATTCATCGCCGCCCCTTCCAGATTGGAGCGCGAAATATCGGCGCCGTCCAGTTGCACCAGCTTCATCTGGGCTTCCGAGAAATTGACATTCCGCATACGCGTATTGCGCAGATCCGCCGGTAGAAAGCGGGTGGCGTCGATCTTCAGCGCGCCGAGGTTGGCGCCTTCCAGATTGGCGCCGTCGAGCCGCGCCCGCGCCAGCCGCACGCCACGCAGGTCCGCTCCCTTGAGATTACAGTTGCGCAAATCGGCCTCTTCCAGATGCGCGCCCTGAAGCTGAACGCCGCGCATATCGAGACCGTAAAAAATCGCGCCCTTGGCCGACAGGGCCGCCAGGTTCAGCCCCTTGATGCTGACCAGCCCACGCAGGTCGGCATTATCGAATTTGGACGGCTTGCCATCCTTGCCCAGGGTGTCGACCCATAGGGCATGATCGCGCAACATGTCGCCATAGGGCAAGGCCTTGACATCCATGCCAACCACCTTGTCGGTCAACATGCCGGTCATGTCGGCCTGAGCCGTCCGCCACATGTCCGTCTTCGCGCCGATCAGGACGGCATCCTTGAGTGAAGCACCCGACAGATCGGCGCCCGACAGGTCCGCGCCGGCCAGATCGACATTATCCATGATGCATTGTCTGAGATTGGCGCGCACCAGCTTGCACGATTTCATCGTCGCATCGGTGAAATCGGCCTTCATGGCCTGAATGCCCGACAGCTTCGACCGTTCCAGATTGGCGCCGCGCAGATTGGCATAGGAGGCTTCGGAACTGCGCATGGCAATTTCAACATAGGACAGGCCGGCCTGCTTATCGGGCAAGGCGAGGGCACCTTCGCGCAGATCGGCTTCGTACAGGTCGCAATCCGACAGATTGGCGCCACGCAGACAGGCGCCGCGCAGGTCGGCCCGCCGCATCGACGCCCCCGTCAGGTTGGCGACTTGCAGGTCGGCACAATAGAGATTGCAGGTATCCAGGACCGCCCGGCTTAAATCACACCCCGTGAGAATGCAGGCCGTAAAATCGGAATCGGTCAGGACACGGTTAGCCAGGGACAGGCCGGACAGATCGCACCAGGCAAAGACCGCCCGCGCGCCGCCCGGCTTCATAGCCCGGAGACGTTCGTGCCGGGCGCAAATGGCATCCACCTGCGCCTGGGTCATCTTTGTGTACCGGTCGTCACCGGCCGTTGCGGTCATGGGACGTGGCTTTCCCTCACTGTTGGAACAGAAGTTTGCCACGTAAATCTTAAAATTTGGGTTATCAGGCCATTAAGCTTAATGCGCGCAAGGCCGCGGCAAGCGCGGACGCGGGCCGGACACAGAGATGACGGTAACCGGCGGCAGCTGCGGCTTGTAATTCCGCCCTCAGGTCCTCTGTATCGGGCCGGAATTCCGCATCGAAACCAATGCCTGTCTCGCTTTCTTCCACCAGAGGCAGACCGGTCGCATGATAATGGGCCGTGGGCGCGATCAGGAAGGCGGCGTCGTGCGCCAACAGACCGCTTTCCAGAGGTATGCCCGCCGCCTGGAGACGTTTCGGTCCGATGTGCGAGGCGTAGGGCGACGGGTCTTCGCAGGCATAGATCACGCGCGCCACGCCAGCCTCCACCAGGCGCTGAGAGCAAGAACAGCCGCCATTCGATCTTTGGCCGCATGGTTCCAGGGTGACATAGGCCGTGGCGCCCCACGCTGCCTCGCCCGCCCGGTCAAGCGCGGACTCTTCGGCATGAGGACGGCCGCCGTCGCCGGTCGTGCCTTCGGCGATGATGATGCCGTCCTTGACCAGGACACAGCCGACCGATGGATTGGGCCAGGTCTTCCCCGGCCGCGCCAGGGCAATCGCGCGGCGCATATAGTCGGCGTCCATATCCCTCTCTCCAGCTGGGGGGAAAGACGCATCTTTAGAGAGTGAAGTCACACGTTTTGCCGGATAAAACTGAAAATCATGATCGACTATAGTCTCAACGATGCGGCCTTCGCAAATGGCGAGGAGGGTTTCGATAAGGGATGCCGGAGTCGTAAGCACGTGCCCGCTGGGAAACCGCGCCACCGACCAGCCATTGGCGGTCATATAGTCATTACGGATACGGTCTTTCGGATCGTCGATATGCTGGCTGCCGTCCAGTTCGATGACGAGCCTTCGGTCGCGGCAGGCAAAATCGGCAATGTATGCGCCTATGGGCACTTGGCGGCTGAACTTGAAGCCGTTCAGATTGCGATTGCGCAGGGCTTGCCACAGCCTGTCTTCGGCGAGATTACCCGCGCGGCGTAAGGATTGAGCTAATCCGGTTAACTTGGATTTCCTGGTGCGCACGGTTGGGCCCCTCACCCCGGCCCTCTCCCCGTTTTACGGGGCGAGGGGGATTTGATGTTATAGCCCCCTCTCCCTGCTTGCGGGGAGAGGGCCGGGGTGAGGGGCCGCTTGCTTATGCTCTAAATCACCGGCAGCGGATTGGCGCGCGCGGTGTCGAGATACTTCGCCGACAGCGGCTTCAGATTGTCATCCAGCTTGAGCACCAGCGGGTTGCCGGTCGGCAGTTCAACATCCAAAATCGCCTCATTGCTGAGGTTGAACAGAAGCTTGACGATGGCGCGGATGGAGTTGCCGTGGGCGGCGACCAGGATGGTCTTGCCCGCCTTGAGCTGCGGCGCGATCTCGCCTTCCCACATCGGCAGGACGCGATCGAGCGTCGTCGCCAGGCTTTCGGTGTCAGGCAGGGTCGCGCCGGCGTAGCGACGGTCGGCCTTGAAATCATACGCGCTGCCGGCTTCCAGCGGCGGCGGCGGCACGTCATAGGACCGGCGCCAGATTTTGACCTGCTCTTCGCCGTGCTTGGCGGCGGTTTCGGCCTTGTCCAGGCCCGTCAGACCGCCATAGTGGCGCTCATTCAGACGCCAATCCTTGACGACCGGTACATAGGACTGTCCGGCCGCTTCCAGCGCCAGATTGCAGGTGCGGATGGCGCGGGTCAGGACCGAGGTGAAGGCTTCGTCGATATTGATGCCTTCGGCCTTGATCAACTCGCCCCCGCGCGTTGCCTGCGCCTCGCCCTCGCTGGTCAGGTTGACATCGACCCAGCCGGTAAAACGGTTTTCGAGGTTCCACTGGCTTTGACCGTGGCGAAGCAGGACGAGTGTGGGCATAGGCGTCTCCTATTGGGGTTTTCCAGACTATCGCGCATGGCTATAGGAGGCTTGCCGCCCCAGATCAATACAGATCAGTAGACATGCAGGGCGTCGCCCGGCCGGGCCGTTCCGCCCTTGATGACGCGGGCATAGATGCCGCAATCGCGATGACCGTACTGCTCCCACAGGGCAGCGCACAGATCGACATCACGTTCGGCGGTATCCGGGTTTACGTGCGTGGCGACGCAGCGGACGATCGGTTTCAGCACTTCGAATTCCGGCCCTTCCGCGCCCAGCCGGATATGTTTGCCGGCCCAGTCATGGTCTTCGAAGGCGCTTTGATCTTCGACCCAGATATTGGCGCGCAGGCGCAGCGGATCAAGGTCGCGCCCGATACGCTGGCCCAGGTCGCGCAGGGAATTGAGATTGAGGAAGGAGACGAACCCCTTGCCGGAATCGGTGAAACGGAAATGGCTACGCACCACCTCCGGATCGGGCGCGCTCAGCAGGGTGAGCGGAAAGGCTGCCGGATCGTAATCCTCGTGCCGGGCCAGAACCGTCTCGACATGGCGGGCCAGACTGTGCCGGCCGGCATCGCTGGCCATATCGAAGCGCCATGTCTTGCCGTCTTCATCGACGATATCGAGCACGTCGGCGAATTCGTCATACCGTGTCCGTAATCTGGCCACGGCCGCAAACCGAGCCAAGACAGCAAACTTCATCTTGGAAATGGTCTTAGGCGCCACCGGGTCGAAGCCGGAACGGCCGACTTCCAGAGCATAGAGGCGGTCGAACGGAAAGAAGCCGTCGGGGCACAACAGGGCTTCGTTCACCGGTTCAGGCGTGAAGCCCTTGACCGGATGCCGCCACAAGGCGGATATGACACCACTCTGTGTCACGGTTTATTCCTATACTGGGCGTAGCTGACCAGAAAAAGTAAGAGGCTGAGCCCCGCCGTGATCGGCGATATCTGGGTCAGGGCCTGCCCCACCGGCATGCCGAAAGTCATATTCTTGTAAATCTGATAGGCGGCCAGGAGGAATTGCGCGATCAGCAGCATGGCCCACAGGATCAGCACCTTGCGCATGATGGGTTTCGGCATCAGAGGTTTCCCTTGTTTTTGCGTGACCGCCATTGCCAGTAGCCAAACCCGGCCAATCCCATAAGCGGCAGATAGAGAACCAGCAAGGTCACGTCCCAATGGGTAATGAAGACATCGTGCCAGTCGACCGGATGGGTCATAAAATACCGAATAGCCGTGGCGCCGATCAAAAGTATACAGAGGCCAGACAAGGCCCATGTCCACCGCCCGGGCAGCATTCGGCCATTCACCGCCAGGACCAGACCCAGCATCGCCAGCGAAAAACGGCCTTCGCCCTGCACGGCCAAAAAGAAGGCCAGTGCCATAAGCAGCAGGGCGACGGCCTTGTAAACGGCTTGCCTGTTCATCTTGCGCGTCTCCCTCTGCTGCGGTGCCTTGGCACGCCCCCTCTTTCGCCGACGGGATAAACCTAATCCTAACCCAGTTCTTCAGCAAGCATGGCCAGGCGTTCGGCCTGGTCTTCGGCAATCAGGGCATTGATCATCTGATCCATATCGCCTTCCATGAATTGCGGCAGGTTATACAGGGTCAGATTGATGCGGTGATCGGACACGCGCCCTTGCGGATAGTTATAGGTGCGGATGCGTTCAGAGCGATCGCCGGAGCCCACCTGGCTCTTGCGCGCATCGGAGCGAGCGGTATCGAGCGCTGTGCGTTGCATGTCGTACAGCCGGGCTTTCAGGTTGCGCATGGCGATCTGGCGGTTCATGTGCTGCGACTTTTCCGAAGACGTCGCCACCATCCCGGTCGGCAAGTGGGTGATGCGCACCGCCGAGTCCGTCTTATTGACGTGCTGGCCGCCGGAACCCGAGGCGCGGTAGGTATCGATGCGGATATCCTTATCCAGGATCTCGATCTCGACATCCTCGGCTTCCGGCAGGACCGCCACCGTGGCGGCCGACGTATGGATGCGGCCGCCCGCTTCGGTGGCCGGCACGCGCTGGACGCGGTGAACGCCGGATTCGAACTTCAACTTGCCGAAGACGCCATCGCCAGTCACCGACGCGATGATTTCCTTATAACCGCCCATTTCGCCTTCGCTGACCGAGTCGATTTCGACCTTCCAGCCTTGGCCGGCGGCGTAGCGGCTATACATGCGGAACAGATCGCCGGCGAACAGGGCCGCTTCGTCGCCGCCGGTGCCGGCGCGCACTTCCAGGATGGCCGAGGCGTTGACGTCCTTGTCCTGGGGCGCCAGCAAAAGCGCCACACCATGCTCCAGTTCCGGGAGCGTCGTCTTCAGGGTATCGAGTTCTTCCGCGGCAAGGGGCGACAGGTCGGGGTCGTTGAGCGCGGCCATCTCTTCCAGTTCCGGCACGGACTGACGCGCCTTCTGGAGCCGGGTTACCGCCTCATAGACTGGCTTCAGTTCGGCATGTTCCTTGGACAGCTTGACGATTTCGCCGCCGTCCGTCGCCGATTCCATGCGCGCTTCGATCATCTGGAAGCGGTCCATGACCTGGGCCAGCTTGGCGTCGGGAAGGTGTATCAAGGCAATGACTCTCGGTAAAATTCAGGAACTCTGGGTAAAAATTCAGGCCTCTGCCTAAACTCATTTTGGATAGGTATCAATAAAGCTTTGCCGCTGTTCCAAAACTTCGTGCAGAGCGGCTGCTTTCGGCGCCGCAGCGCGCCAGTCGAGATCACCGAGGCGAAAATCGCAGAAGGTGCCCGCGATCGCCAGGGTCAGGGTCCCCATGTCGAAAACGTCAGGTGACGGACAGATCGCATCGGCCGCAGCGAAGCCGCGCATCAGATTCTCCTGCCAGCGGGTCAGCCAGTAGGCAGACCGCTCGCCTTCGGGACGACGGTTTTCGTAAACGATCTTCGCCATCATTTCGTTCAGGCCAGCGGCCGCGGTTTCGAGACGGCGCGTTTGCCAATAGGCCGGGCCAGGTTCGGGCAACAGGCGCGGTCCCTCCCCTTGCGTGTCCAGCCAGGCAGCTATCAGCCCACTGTCGGTCCAGGCCACGCCGTCGTCGTCGATCAGAGCCGGAATCTGCGACAAAGGATTAACGGCGAGTAGGTCCGGCGCCGCTTCCACCGGAATACGGACGATTTCTTCCACCCGGTCGGTCAGACCCTTTTCACGGACGACGATGCGCGTCTTGCGCGCAAAAACAGAGGTCAGGCTGATAAAGAGTTTCATGACGGCGTTATCCGGTTAAGAATTGGTCGAACCTTACCTGACCTGCAACCCCTTTGCCGTCAAGGGTCTGCGACACCTTTGGGTGCTTTTCGCGTCATAAATATCTTAACAATCGTTTAAATAAAAAAGGCCTTTGTTTGTCATAATTTAAGATATCTACAGTAACCTTCAGATTGAATTATCCGTAACCTCAGAATGAGGACCTGGTGAAAAGACCTTCAAGTGAATTAAAACTGCTTGCGCCAATGGCCTTGATTGTCATCGTGGCTGTGTGTGCTTTGGTGGGCAGTTTGTGGGTATGGGCGGAGCAAGCCGACAGTATGTCGCGCACCCGCGAAGAACGCCTTGTCCGTCTGGGGCTGAACCAGATGGCGGACGATCATTCCATGCTCATGACGCCAATCACCATCTGGGACAAGGCGGTCGAAAGCACCGCTGTCAAGTATAACGAAGAATGGGTCAAGGGCAATATAGGCGAATACTTCCAGAACTTCGTCAATTTCGAAGCGAATATGCTGCTGGACGGCAATGGCAAGATCGTTTTCGCCTATAAGGACGGCAACACGGTAGACCCCGCCCTCTTTGCGGCGCTACAGCGGCAAACCCAGGGTTTGGTCAATGACCTGCGCGACAGGCAAAATGCCTTGCGGGCCAAGGGACAGTTCTACAATGCCGCAACCAATCACGAAGGCCGCCTGATCGCGGTCGACGGCAAGATCTATATTGTCGGTGCATCTCTGCTCCTGTCGGACAAGAAGAATTCGCCGCTCAACGCCTATACCCCTTATGTCGCCATCGGTACGCATCGTTTGAGCGGCGACGAACTGATCGCCCTGTCGCAACGCTACATGGTGTCCAATATCACCCTGCTGCAGCCCGGCCAGGATCGCGCCGACGGTTCGGCGTCCGTCGCCTTCCGCGACGAAGTGACCGGCAAGGTCGCCGCCGAACTGACCTGGATGCCCGACACGCCCGGCCATACGCTTTTCATTCGCACGCTCGGTCCCGTCCTGATGATTTCCCTGGGCCTGGGCCTGATCGCCATCGTCCTGCTGCACCAGAGCCAGCGCGCCGCCAAGGGCCTGATTGCGTCGGAGGCCAAGGCCAAGCACATGGCCCTGCATGACAGCCTGACCGGCCTGCCCAATCGCACCCTATTCGCCGACCGCCTGAATCAGGCGACCGAGCGCCTCAAACGGCAAGGCGGACAGGTGGCCGTCATGTGCATCGGCCTCGACCGCTTTAAAGACGTCAATGATACGCTCGGCCACCTGGCCGGCGATGAGCTGATCCGCCACAATGCCGGAAAGATCGCCGCCATGATCCGTTCCAGCGATACGCTGGCGCGGCTTGGCGGGGACGAATTCGTCATCATCCAGACCGACACCGACGGCAATAGCGCCGGCTCGCTCGCCAAGCGCGTCCTGGAAGGCCTGACCGGCACGGTCAATCTGGAATCGGGCCAGGTGTTTTCCTCGTGTTCGATCGGTGTCGCCATTCTGCAAGATGGCGATATCGACCCCGCCGAAGCGCTACGCCAGGCCGATCTGGCGCTGTACCGCGCCAAGGACATGGGCCGCGGCCAATATGCCTTCTTCGAAATCGAGATGGACGCCACCATCAAGCT
Source organism: Asticcacaulis aquihabitans (assembly GCF_032490435.1). NCBI lineage: Bacteria > Pseudomonadati > Pseudomonadota > Alphaproteobacteria > Caulobacterales > Caulobacteraceae > Asticcacaulis > Asticcacaulis aquihabitans. The sequence continues at coordinate 445,658 of NZ_JAVGWM010000004.1, read as the reverse complement.
GCGTAAAACCCTTGAAACCGGCCTGCGCGAAGCTGTCCACAATGGCGATATCGATGTCGTCTACCAGCCTCAGGTTGACCATTATGGCGTCATCGTCGGGGTCGAAGCCCTCTGCCGCTGGACCCATCCAACCCGCGGTCCTGTCTCGCCCGCCTATTTCATTCCATTGGCCGAAGAATGCGGCCTGATGCAGGAGCTGGGCACCTTGGTCATGCGCCGCGCCATGATGGACGCCCATCGCTGGCCCGGTCTGAAGGTCGCGGTCAATGTCTCCGCCTCCCAGATTCGGTGCGCCGCCTTTGTCACCCAGATGAAGGAGATGTTGATCGAAACCCACACCACGGCGGGCCAGATCGAGATCGAAATCACCGAAGGTGTGCTGCTCAATGACGACAGCGCCACCCAGATGATCCTGCACGACCTACGCCACATGGGCTTCTCGATCGCGCTCGACGATTTCGGCACCGGCTATTCCTCGCTCGGCTATCTCAGCCGCTACCCGGTGGATAAGATCAAGATCGACCGCTCCTTCGTGTCGAACCTCGGCGTCGACCCGGAAGCCGAAGCGGTTATCCGCGCCATCGTCAAGCTGGCCAAGGCGTTGAATCTGAACATCGTCGCCGAAGGCGTCGAAACGCGCGCTCAGAAAAACCTGCTTCGCCAAGCCGGCTGCAACATTATCCAGGGCTATTTGTTCTCAAAACCCGTGGCCGGGACGATCATCGATACCATGTGGGACAACGACCGCAAGCTGGTGCCCAACGAACCGGACAACGACATTTACGCCAAGTCCGCGAAGGTGGTTAAGCTGTCGCCACGCATGCCGTAAAGCGCAGACCTTCGGCGCCTGTCAGGCGCCTAAAGCTTCTCAGCGTGGGCTTCGACCAGTTCGACGATATGTTCGATCATGTCGGCATTGCTGAGCTTGTGATCGGGCTTGCCTGCCAGGTAGACCATGCCCGAGCCAGCGCCGCCGCCGGTGAAGCCGACATCCGTATACAGCGCCTCGCCCGGGCCGTTGACGACACAGCCAATGATGGACAGAGACATCGGCTTGGCGATATGGGCCAGGCGCTCTTCCAGCTTGGTCACCGTATCGATGACATTGAAGCCCTGACGGGCGCATGACGGGCAGGCGATGATGTTGACGCCGCGGTGACGCAGGCCGAGCGATTTGAGCAGGTCGAAGCCGACCTTGATTTCCTCAACCGGATCGGCCGCCAGGGATACGCGCAAGGTGTCGCCAATACCGGCCCACAACAGGTTGCCTAGCCCAATGGCGGACTTGATGGTGCCGGTCCGCAAGGGCCCGGCTTCGGTCACCCCAATGTGCAGCGGACAATCGATAGCGTCGGCTAGGGCGTTGTAGGCGGCGACCGTCAGGAAGACATCGGACGCCTTCACCGATATCTTGAATTCATGGAAATCGTGATCGCGCAGGATATTGGCGTGGAACAGCGCGCTTTCGACCATGGCTTCCGGACAGGGCTCGCCATACTTTTCCATCAGGTCTTTTTCCAGCGATCCGGCGTTGACGCCGATCCGCATGGAGCAGCCATAATCCTTGGCAGCCTGAATGACCTCTTTCACCCGGTCGGGCGATCCGATATTGCCGGGATTGATACGCAGGCAGGCGGCACCCGCCTTGGCGGCCTCGATGGCGCGCTTGTAATGAAAATGGATGTCGGCGACGATCGGCACGTTGGCATTGTCAACGATGGTTTTCAGGGCCGCCGTGGAGTCCACGTCCGGGCAAGAGACGCGCACAATATCGGCACCGGCCTCTTCCATGGCCGCGATCTGGCGCAGGGTCGCCTGGGCATCCGAGGTCAGGGTGTTGGTCATGGACTGCACGCTGATCGGTGCGTCGCCGCCCACTGCTACCTTGCCCACCATGATCTGGCGGCTAGGGCGGCGCTGGATCATCCGCCAGGGGCGGACATGGGTGTGGTCGTGAGGTTGATGGGTATCCATGCGCCAGGTGTCTCGTCTATTTCCAGAACTATAATCAGCAAGCCATGCGGCTTATATCAGGATGTCGCCCGCGCGTCACAAGCGTGATGTCAAATAATATTACGGTGCCGCTATTGGCTGTCTGAGGGCGCGGGCGCGGCTGAACTGGCGGCGGCATCCGGCGTTGCGGCGGGCCGCTGGCTCGGCAGGTAAGGAATGGGGCCCGTTGGCTTGGTGGCCTTTAAAGGCGCAATGGGTTCGGAAACAGTCTTGGCTCCCGTCCCCTCCGACTGGGCCTGATGCTGATCGAGCGCCGCCGACAGCTGCGATGCCTTGCTATTGACTTTGCCGATCGGCGCCACCAGCGATTTGATGCCTTCAGCCGTATTCACCGTCGCCAGGCTGCCGGCGTATTCGCCGTTGTAATACATGTCGAAGGCGGTCGCGTCGGATACGTCGAGCAGCAGGTTTTGCTGATCATTGACCGGAACGCGATAGGCCTCTCCGGCGCCCAGCGAATGGGCGAAATAGACGGTGCCATCCGGCGAACGCACAACCAGATTGACCATCTTGCTGGCCTGGATGGTGACGGTGGAATTTTCCGGCGGCGCGCCATAAACCGCACCGCGCGGGTTGAAGGCCTTGCGCATCTGGAACGTATCGGCTGCCGGCGCGACCGCCGCGGAATTGGCGTGCGATTCCGCCTGCATCGAGGCAAACCCGGCTTCCAGCCCCGGCGTCACATAGGGCGCGGGCACGTCTTGATCCTGCGGCGCGGGCTGGGGCTGCCCCACAAATATAGCCCCGTTCAGGGTATTGGGCAGACCGGCAATGGTCCAGGGCTTGTTCGCCACCGCGTCGCCATGTGTGCCGCCGCCTAAACGCAGATTGGGTTGGCGCTGGAGAATATTCCACACCACGACTGCCGCCACCAGACACAGGGCGGCCCCGATATAGAGACGGTAGTTCGGCTTGACGTCATCCAGAGATGCCCCGGATGGCGCGTGCAGACGCGTCGGCGCCGCCGTCACCTCACGCTTGAACATATCGGCGAGGGTTTCTTCATCGAGGCCCAACGCCTTGGCATAGGCCTTGATGTAACCGATAGCGAAGGCGCGCGGCGGCAGGACATCGTAGGCCGCCTGCTCGAAGGCTTCGAGATAGGTTCGGCGCACGCGGGTGATGTCCGCGACCTCGTCCAGGGAAAGCCCCAGGGATTCGCGCGTGTTTTTCAGAATTTCGGCCAGATGAAAACGATCCGGCAATTGGCCGTTATCGCGGGTATGAAAGACCGGCTGACGGGCACCCTGATAGAGGCCCTGATAGGGCTCATCCTCGATAATGGGGGGCTCAGACGTACTCATGGTCTTCCTGCACTGGGTCGCGGCAACAGAACCATATAGCCATTGAATAATCAACAACCGCATAGGGTTAAGAGCCTGTACCGCCGCCAATTTTTGGTGTTTGCGCTCCCCGGCAAGTCAGTCTATGGAAATATCTCCTTTGCTGACTTCCGAAAGCTCTTTCATGCCCGCAGCCTTCGACGACCTGTATATCGGCCAAAGCGTATCCATCGGCGCCGGCGTCATATCCGAAGAGGAACTGGCCGCCTTTTGCAAATCCTATGCGCCGAGCTGGAACCCGGATGACGGCATTCCCGACGCGTTGATCTTTGCGCTGTGGTCGAAACTGGAAACCGAAGCCGCGAGCCACTGGCCGCAGACCAAGCGGCTGGCCGTCGATGCCCTGCGCTGGTCGCGAAATCCGCCGCCGGGCGAATTGCTGCGCGGCCGCCTGACCGTGATGGGTAAGGATGCGGTAGGCGACACCAAGGGCGTGGTTATCGCCCAGAACGACGTGCTCGACGAAGCCGGGCGTCTGGTCTTTTCCTGCTTGACGCGCTCGGTGTTCCAGCGACTGCCCAAGGCGCCGATAGAGTAGATCCAGCGCTACCATTCCCCGATACAGGAAAGCTCCGGACAATCGCCCGGAGCTTTCTGCATTTTTAGGCCGTAAAGTCGCCTGAAGTTTTAGTTGGCGACCGGCTGGGCGTTGTTGCGCTCGATCGTCATGGCGATCAGCTTGTCCCAGGCCAGCAGGGAGTTCAGGTGGGCGTAGATGTGGGTCAGGGCGCCATTGTCGCGCAGTTCGACCAGCTTTTCGCCCGACAGCTCGTTGAGCTTCTTGTCATCGACGGCGAAGTATTCAGCGATCTTTTGCGGTTCACCCGGCGTGCCGTCCGGATTTTGCGGGCGGTACAGGGTTTCACGCGCAGCCAGCAGGTCCAGTTCACGCAGGAGGCCTACGAAGGATTCCGTGCGACGGCGCTCGTTTTCAAAATCCGAGCAGAACTGCATGGCGTTCTCGACATAGGCCGATGCCTTGCCGTTTTCGAAGAAGGGCACGTCCGGGTTGGTCTTGGCGACCATTTCGGCCTGCGTGTCGACGCAGAGGATCATGCGTTCCTGGGTTTCGTCATTGGCGAAAACGAAGGGATAGCGGCGCGCGAAGGCCGGCAGATAGGCGTCCGGCTTGAACTGGCCGTCCGCCGAAACGAACACGTTCTGGCCAGCCGACAGGCCCATGGCGGCGACGGGCATGTAGTTTTCACCGATGAAGACGATCGGGAAGCTCAGCGACGCCGCCGGGAATTCAGCAACGGTCAGCGGCACGACATTGGTTTCCGCGACAAAGGCGTGGGGCGCCGGAATAGCCTTGATACCCATGGCGCCGTGGACTTCGGGGGCCAGCGGCTCAGGATTTTTATAGAAAAGGACGTTCCCTGTGAGCGTCGCGTCGTTGGTTTGTTCTTGTGCCATGGTCGCTTTACTGAAAAGGCTGGAGAAAAAAATGAGCCTCGCTTCTAGCGCAACGCGCACCGGTGGGCAAGCTCTGTGACCGGCCGGGCGAACGGGGTTCGATGTTTTCTGCAACCAGGCGGCTTTTGTGCCGGTATGAGGCAACCGATTGCCGGTGCCGACGACCGATTCCCTGCCATGGCCTCACTGCCGTTATATTTTAAGCCAGTTGCGGAATCGCCGTTCAGACCTTACCTTATAGGCATGAGCCATACGTGCGAACACACCCACGATCACGACCATGATCATACACCCGATGTCGTAGCCACGCGGCTGCAGGCCGCTCAGGTGCGCGTTGCCGACGCCGGCGAGCGCATGACTTCGTCACGCCTGCGCACCTATGAGCTGATCCTGGAAGCCAATGCGCCCATCAAGGCCTATGACGTCATCGACCGCTTCCATCCCGATGGCGCTGCCAAGCCGCCGACCGTCTACCGCGCCCTCTCCTTCCTGGAGCAAATGGGCCTGATCCACCGCATCGAAAGCCTGAACGCCTTCGTCGCCTGCGATACACATGATCACAGCTTTCCCAACGGACATACGGCCGCGTTCCTGTTGTGCGAATGCTGCGGCCAGAGCGAGGAAATCGCTATCCCCAGCCTTCCCGACGTCGAAACCCGTGCCACGCAAACCGGCTTCCTGGTCAATCGTGTTACGCTGGAAGTCCGCGGCCTTTGCCACGCCTGCCGTGAGACGCATTAAAGCGGCCTCGCCGGCTATTGCCTTATAAAAATTGTGGTTGAAATCAACGGGCTGACCTGCGCTGTTTGCGATATCGGCGTCAGCCTCAACTTGCCACGACTCAACAATTACCTCTATAGGCAGTGGTTGAGATTAAAAAGAGCCACAACTTCAGGGCGATAGGGAGAACGCATGCCAACTGCCGCTACCTTACAGATGCTCGACCTGAGCTCCCTGCGCCATATTCTGGACCTGCACGCCCAGTATCGGTCCGGCAAACTGGGCGGTCGCATTGCCAATCTGTCCTATATCGACCTGACGGACTTCAAGCTTGAGGGCGTGGACCTGTCTGACGCCAACCTGACGGGCGCCCGGCTATATGGCGCGTCCTTGCGCGACGCCAATTTCATGCGCGCAAACCTGTTCGGAGCGGATCTGCGCAATGCCGACCTGCGGTTTGCGCGACTGGATCGCGCCGACTTGCGCGGTGCATCCTTGCGGGGCGCCAATCTGACCGCTGCTTCGCTCATCGGGGCGGACCTGCGCGAAGGCATGATTGCCTTCAAGGACGACAAGCAGGGGCTTCGGCTCATGAAGCACGAAAAGCGGCCCGGCGAACTCGATTACGCCATCATGACCGGCGCCGACCTAAGTGGGGCGCGGATGAACGGCACCATGGCCGTATCGGCCGATTTCAACGATGCCAACCTGACGGGCGCAATCATGTCCCAGGCCAAGTTGCGCAAGGCCAACCTGTCCGGCGCCAATCTGTCCGGCGCGGATCTGGCCGGCGCAGACGTAACGGGCGCCGATATGTCGGGCGCGGTCATGGTCGACACCCAGACCAGCGGCTGCAATCTGCGCGAAGCCGACACCACTGGCGTGCTCAGCGCGCCGATTTCGGTGTATATCGATGACCATCCCCTGATCGATTATGTCGCGCAACACGAAGACTGGGCGCGCACAGGGGGCGCCAAGGGCGGTCGGCAGACCCTGCCAGGAGTCGATTTCCGGCTGGTCGGAGATATGCGCAAACGCATCTTGACGACACTCGACGCCGAAGATGCCGTCTTTTTTGGTATGGACATGAGCGGGATCGAATTACAGGGCGCCAATCTCGTCAATGCCGACCTGCGGCGCTGCAATCTTGCCGGCGCCGACCTGCGCGGCGTGCGTCTGATCGGCGCCAGGCTGACCCATGCCAATCTGGAAGGGGCCAATATTGGTCCGTTGGAACTGGGTGGAGGACGGCTGATGCGGGCGGATCTGTCTCGCGCGGTGCTCAACCACGCCAATCTGAAAAACGCCGACTTGACGCGCGCACGTATGTTGGAAACCACATCCGAACACGTAAAGGACGAGGGTTGTAACTATACCCTCACAGAGCGCGCCTAGACCGTATCAGTCGAAGCGGCGCTCTAAATCCACCGCTTGACCTTGAACAGGACTAGCAGGCCGACAATGATCAGCCCCATGATGCCGCAAACGGCTTCGAAGGCAAACGGCTGATGCAGGAACGGCATGTATTCGAAATTCATGCCGTAAATGCTGGCGATGAGCGTCAGGGGCAGGAAGATCACCGACACGATCGAAATGACCTTCACGATCAGGTTTTGCTCGACATTGATCAACCCCAGCGCCGCCTCAAGCAGAAAGGCGATGTGGCCGGAGACGTGGCTTGAATGGTCGCTTAGCGAGGTGATGTCCTGAGACATGGTGCGCAGGCGATCATGGAATTCACGCAGCTCCGCGCTTTTATGGATGCCCGTGGCCGACTTTTCCAGTGTGGCGGCAAAGGCGGTCAGGCGCGACAGGGACACAAGAGAATCGCGGATTTTGACGATATCGTTCTGCGCTGCTCCCAGGCTGATCAGCACGTTTTCCAGCCGGGTCTTGCGCCGCGTCGTGAAGACAGCTTTGGACAGGGCATCTATGCCGCCACTGGTTTTTTCAATGAGATCGGCCGTACGATCGACGATGACATCAAGCAGGTTTAGAAAGGCGACCGCCCCGTCGAAACACAGGGCGGGTTGCTTTTCCACGTGCCCCCCGAAAATCCTGAATGACGCCGGATCGATATAGCGGATGGAGACAAGCCGGCCGCCAACCAGGACGAAGGTGACCGGGCCTGACTGCAGCTGCGATTGACCGCCGAAAAAGGCGATCTGGGCGGTCATGAAGGCGGCACCGTCCTCGAGATACAGGCGGCTGGAGGTTTCAATCTCGTCCATGTCCTCGCGCGTCGGCAACTGGACGCCAAGCCAGGCTTCCAGGCTAAGTTCCTCATCGCGTGTCGGCATATGGAGATCGAGCCAGACGACGGCAGGATTGAGCGCATCTGCGCCTTCGGCCACATGGCCGTTCTGTGAGCGTAAGCTTAGCAAGCGGTTCCCCGGACGATCAGCGCGGCGACGGCGCCGGACAAAAGAAAAGGCCGGAGGCCATACCGCATGACGGCATGGCCTCCGGCCCGCATCTAGCCGCAAACCTGCGGAACGGTAAAGATCAGTCTTTCAGCTTGGTACGAACGCGCGACTTGGATTTAGTCGCCTTGGCGGACGGTGCCTTGACCTTGACGACCGGGCGGCCGGCGGCTTCGTTGTCGGCATCAATCTGAGCCACCAGTTCAGCGGCCGGCTTACCCGTAACGTGCGCGGTGACCTGGACCGGCTTCACGGACTGGAAGCCCTTGTGATTGCCGGGGGTGAGCGCGGCCTGAAGGTCGGCGGGCAGGTCCTTGGCCGACGGGCTGGCAACAGGGGCGGTATTCATGGCGATCTGGGTCGCGGCCGGCTTCGGCGCGGCAACCGGTTCAGCCTGAGCGATCATGGTCGTGACATCGTCACCCATCCGCACATTGTTCGGGTCTTGATAGATGAAGCCGTAGGTCGTGTAGACGGTGGTGCCGAGGTCATTCGTCGGTCCGTACCAAACCTTGACCAGCGACCAGTCACCCTTTTCCGAGACGTCGAGGACGTTGACATTGTCTTCGACCTGGCCGCGGCGGCCATTGATCGGCGACCAGTTGGCATGGGTGACCTGAATATAGCGGTCGGTAATGATCTGGGAGACAACGGCGACGTGGCCGCGGCTCATCTTGCCTTGCTGACGGAAAACCAGCACCGCGCCCGGACGGGGGGCCGTGCCCTCCTCATAGCGACCGGTGGCTTTTTCCCACCACGTCCACGCGTCGCCGAAGATCTGCATGCCGGTGAATTGACGGGCAAAGGTGACGCACTGGAGATAGGCGGCGCCGGCCGGAGAGTTACGCGTAGCGACCTTGACAGCGGCCGCCTTAGTCGTTTTATGGGCTTTGGTCTTGGCTTCAACAGAGCCAGCGACACATAGGGCAAGAACGGCAAAGGCCAACGCCGAAACGGTTTTTTTCACGCAAACTACTCATTTACTGTTGATCCCGTGTCTTGGATACAACAGAAAAATTAATTTTCAAATAGCTTTTGCGCCCGCTCGGAGAAAAATTAACCTTATTTCGCCCACAAATACGTGATCGAGTTGTGAAGTCGTTCACCGTGAAAACGGACGATTTTACGAAATGGCCGCTCGATGAGATGGTGCGCCAGCATCGATAACGGCACCAGCGCGACCAGGCCGACAGCCCACCAAAACAGCGGTAAAGGCTGGTGTTCCGTACCCAGAACTGCGTTGGCGGCCTTCAGATAAACCCACTTCCACGGCACATAGATCATATAGGTCGCGAAGCTGATTTCACCCAGATAGACCAAGACACGGTTCGACATCACGCCGTTTTGGTTCAGGCCTGAAACAGACAGGACCAGCAGCCCCAGGGCGACGACCATCAAAATGTCCGATTGTCCGAAGGTGGCCGCGCCCGCAACCGCGGCCAGAGCGATCAGCGTGCCCGCAACGGCCACAGTGCGATTCGCTACCGCGCCGGAGCGCCACGCCAGATAGAGCGCGCTGCCGTACAGGAAGCTCGGGATAATGCGCAAAGCGCCCCATTGGAAGGTGGCACGGGTCAAGTTGAAGCCCGCAAACGCCGCGAAGGCAACATTTATGGCCACCAGAAGGGCGATGGCCAGACTGACCGCCACGATCGGCCTGTCGCGCAACCGCCAGGCAATGAAGGCGACCGCCGGGAAGGACAGATAAGCGAACCATTCTGCCGAAATCGACCAGGACGGATGGTTGAAGGAGGGCGTCGGCGCCAGCCCCCATGCCTGCGTCAAGGTCAGATGCGCCGGCAATGCCGCCCAATTTCCCGCATTGGCGTCAAGCTGCACGCCTTTTAGAGCGGCCACCGCGATCAGCAGCAGGGTAAAGGCCAGGGTGGCGATATGAAGCGGGTAGACGCGCGCCAGACGATGGACGGTGAATTGGCCGTAGCTGAACCGCCCTTCGCCGAAGCCATCGAGATAACAATAGGAGAGGATAAAGCCGGACAGCACGAAGAACAGATCGACGCCGAGATAGCCCTTGTCGACAATGCCCATTACCGGCGCACCGGCCAGTTCGTGAATGTAGGTATAGAGCACGACCCAGAAAGCAGCGAAAAATCGCAGCGATGTCAGCGGCTTCAAATGGTCCTGCATTACCTGCTCCCGTCGTCCCTGCCTTCAGGAACCCGATGTGTCAAATCCGACGCCGACACGGCGCCGTTTTAACCCCTATGCACGAAGTGTGCCGGAGAAGGTTGCAGATTGACTTAAGCCGGAACGTAAAATCGGCAACAACCCGCAAAAAACCCTCCGGAACGTCGTCCGGAGGGTTATGTCTTAGCCGAAACTATTCTTATCGGGACTATTTCTTGACCCAGGCGCCGCCGGCGTCCTGGTAATATTCACCGGCATTGACCTTGGCCAGGATGACCTTGACAAAGGCGGCCTGGGCGGCGGCATCGACCGATACGCCGTTTTTGGCGGCGGCCTGGCCATAGACTTCGCGGCGGCCGGCATTGATCTCATCGACGGCGGCCTTCAGGGCAGCATCACCGCCACCGGAGACGAAACCGATGTAGCCGTCATTCTTTTCGCCGACCACACCCTTGGCCTTGGCGGCATCGACCTTGGCCTTGGAAGCGGCGACATCGGCATAGGCCGGCGCCGTCATTACTGCGGCGGTGGTGATCGAACCGGCCACGAGGACGGCAGCCAGGACGGTTTTAAGCAGAGCGTTCTTCATGATTTTTCTCACTTTCCGTAGCGCCTAGAACAGGTTCGGGTTTTCTTTGGCGAGGGCTTTCACGTCCTCATCCAGGTGGACCTTAACATCGACATCGAGCTTGGCGTAGATAGGCGCCAGGTTGACATTGACATTGACCGAGGGCGTGCAAGCCATCAGCGTCAGTCCGCTAATCGCTAAAGCTCCCGCCGCAATCGCTTTTTTCATAATGGCTCCCTCTTGAACACGCTTTGGATCGATATCGACACTATAGGCAGATATAGGCTGAACCGTGGCTGAACGGAATGGATATTTTACTTGAAACCGTGCCGTTTTTGACCGCAAAACAAGGCACGCCGAGAAAGTCCGTTCATGCCCTCACCCGTGGCAAAGCCGTCGTCACCGATCATCGCGAGGCGGCGCCCAAGGCTCAATATCTGGCAATCCCTTTGGCTCCGCGCCGGGCTGGTGGTGGTCCTTCTCGGCATAGCCATGGCCGGCCACTGGCTTGATCGCGGCGGTCTGCGCGACAATACCGACAACCACGTCTCCTTTCTCGACGTGGTCTATTTCACCGCCATCACCGTCACAACGGTCGGCTACGGCGACATCACCCCGGTCACCGACCGCGCCCGGATGTTCGACACCTTCGTGGTGACGCCCATCCGGCTTTTCATCTGGATAATCTTTTTCGGCACGGCCTATACTCTGGCGCTGAAAAGTACGTGGGAGCAGTTCAGGACACACATGATCCGCAAAAAGCTGAAAAACCACATCATTGTCTATGGCTACGGCGCCACCGGCGAAGCGGCGGTCGACGAATTGCTCCGTCAGGGGGCAAACCCGGACACCGTCGTCGTTGTCGACCAGAATGCCAGCCGTGTCACGGCCGCCACCACGCGCGGCGTCACCGGTATCGAAGGCGACGCCACCTATAACGCGGTACAGGACGCCGCCTGCGTCCAAACAGCACGCGCCGTGATGGTATCGACCCACCGCGACGATTCTACCGTGCTGATCGTCCTGTCGGCGCGCCAGATGAACCCGCAGGTGCCCATAAGCGCCACAGTCCGCGCCACCGAAAACGAAGACCTGATCCGCCAGGCCGGCGCCACCAACATCATCAATCCGGTCAGCATGGGCGGTCATCTGCTGGCGCGCGCGTCGGAAGGCCATCTGGTGGTCGATTGCATCGCCGACCTGGCCTCAGCCGATGGCAAAGTGGTCATGCGCGAACGTCTGGCGGCTCCGGATGATTTCGGCCGCCGCCTGCGCGACCTGACCACCGGCATGGGCGTGCGCATCTGCCGCGACGGTCGGCTATACGGCTATTGGGAAACGCCGGCCCAGGCCATTCAGGCCGGCGACATGATCGTCGAAATCGCCCGCACGGAAGACGGCCAAAGCACCTGAGACGCGGCTATTCCGATTTTACCTTCAGCGCGGTCAGGGAATTATACTGCACCGCAGCCTCAATGATCTTGTCGAGCGGCAGCGGCACTTCGAGATAGAGTTCCAGCGGCGTATTCGACGGCAAGGCGATCGGCTTCTGCATCCACTTGCCTGTAATATAGTCATACAGGCTGATATTGGCCTTCTGCTTTTGCGGCGGGTCGAAATAGCCCTTGATGTGGAAGTTGATATTGAGGATGCCGCCGTCCGTGGAATTGAGACGGGCATCGACCTTGTCGAAGGCGATATGCTCCATGGCCTGGTAGGCCAGGTCCTGAAACGGATTGAAATTCGGATCGGCGGCCGCCTGAGCGTTCTTGGCCGCCAATGCCGCGGCTGGCGACGCCGTGTCGCTGGTCATCGATCCGGTTGCCTCGATGCCGGTGACGGCGCTGCGCCGAACCGATATATGGCCGGGCGCATCCGACGACATCACGCCGTCGGACAAACGGATCTTGCCGGCTTCGACACGGAACGGCATGCGGCCAGACATATGCCCCTCAAAGGTCATGCTCTTGGCCAGGTCGGAAGCGGCCACCACCTTGCCGAAATCGAGACCATCGAAGGTCAGGGTGCCGGTCACCGGCGTCTTGCCGTCGAACGGCACAATCGTGGGCTCCAGCCGCAGCACCCCGCCAGGACTATCGACACGGGCCGATTCGACGCGCATCTGGTCGCCAAGGAACTGGACGTCCAGATCCAGATCGGTCAGCGGCACACCCAACTGAGTCTTGGCCAGGTGAATTTTCTGACCCGGCTCGGACCGCAGTGGCGCCAGGGAGGTGAAATCAATCTCACCGGTCAGGCCTTCTGAAGCGCCCGTCGGACCGATAAAGTCCATCCCCTTCGGCCCAAGATTTTGCGTTGCGCCCATGAAGTCGCGCATGCCGATTTTCAAAACGCCGCCACTCCAGGTCCGCGTCTTGTCCCAGTTGAAGGCACCCTTGAAATCTATGCCGCCGTTCACGCCACCGGCGAACAGCATGGTCGCCATGGGCGCCAATTGCGCGGGCTGAAGGCCGTCCGCGGTGAAATTCAGGTCCAGAGTATTGACCGACAAAGCGCCCGCGCCGCTGGCGTTATCATTGTCTAGGTTGATGGCCGCGATGCGCACCGGCTTGCCGTCCGGTCCCTTTGCCGCCGGGGTCGCTGCGAAGAAGCGGCCGGTCAGGGCGCGCCGGTCTTGGCTGATCGTCCCCGACAACAGCAAGGGGGTAAAGCGCGTCTGGTCGGCCGGCAATCCATCGGTCAGGGTTGCGCCGCTGAGCGCCGCCTTGAAGCCCAAGCCGTCACCCAGGCTATAGGCTTCGAACGGGCCTTTGCCATCGGCCAGCTTTACACTTTCGTTCGGTGCGGTAAGCGCCAATCCGCCGAATGCCCCGCTTACGCGCCAGGTGGCGGAACTATAGGTCAGAAAGGTCTGGCCGGTCTGGGTGATCGTCGTCGACAGATTTTCGAAATGCTCACCCAATTCGGCAGAGCGAGCCATGAAGGTGGCGGGGCGGCTAAGGCTGACGATCAGCCCTCCGCCATTGGTTACAACAAATTGCCCCTGGCCGTCGAACTTCGCCCCGGCGATAGGATCGAAATCGAATTGCGCGGCCAGGCTGAAAGCACCGGCGGCAAGACCGCGCGGATCGGACGCCAGACCATCGACCGTCAAGGCCAGTTGCGGCAGATTCGCACCCGCCAGCGCCAGACCGAAGGCGCCGGCTTGACCGGTTGCAAACAAGGGCTTGGTGGCGTGTGGCGTCAGGGTTGCCGTACCGCCGCCGTCCAGATCGGCCACAGCACTTTTGACGCGGACATTGAGTCGGGGCGGCGCGCCGGAGGGATCACCGCTGACATCGACGCTCAGACCCTTCACACGCAGGGCAAACCGCTCCAGCGCGCGATCGAGCGTAATAATAGCATCCGGCGGGGGCGGATTGGGGGCGCCCGGCACCGGAGTTTTCGATGCCGCGGCGAGTCGGTCGGCGGCGCGATCACGCGCCATGGCCGACAGGCCGGTGTAGCTGCCGCGCGCCGCCGTGATATCGCTGGTCAGGCGGAAGGTCCATGGACCGGCGTTCGCCGCCGCCTCACCTTCGCCTTGCACGGACAGGGTGGCCTGGTCGAGCGCCATGCCGGTCATGGGACGGAACTGCCCCAGGTCCGCACGGCCATTAAACGACAATTTCGCTCCGTCGCGATCCGAGGCCAAGGCCAAATCACCGAGATCGACGCGAACCGTCCGCGCCAACAGGTCGCCCTGTTTCAAAAGCGCGGCGTCGCCATGCAACGGTCCGGTGAGGTTGAAGGCCAAGCCGGTATCGCTGGAGAAACCGGTATTGAGCTGGAGGTCCTTGCCCGACACAGTGAGGGCATTGCCGCTCAGGTCCGCGCCCATCACCATGGCGGCCCGGGTCATGACCTCGGCGCGGCCGGAATAGGCCGTGCCCTTCTCATTCGTTTTCAGGTTGCCGGCGAATTGCAGCTGGGTGTCAAAGCCGGTCGCACGCGTCCCCGCGCCACGAATTTCATCGGCACGCAGCCCCACCGTCGCCGCAACCGCCCCACTGAAGGCTTCGTACATCGATTTGGAATGGCGATAGGGCAGATAGGCATCAAGGTCGAGTGCGACATTGCTGGCAAAAAAGCGTTCGTCGTCCACGCCGATGGTTTCAACCAGATTGCCGCCCGGCCGAACCGTCCAGTCGTCACCACCGAGATTGGCCTTCACGTGCAACTGGTCGCCGGTCACGCCGGTATTGACGGAACGCGCCGTGATCCGGCCCTGGCGCAACTGGCCGGCGCCCAACTTTCCCGTCAGGTGGGTCGCGGGGAGGGTCAGGTCGAGCAGCGCCAGTTGCCCGTCGTGCAGGGTGATCCCGCCGTGGCCCTGAAGCAGGCCGTAATCGCTGTCGAGGCGGACCTGCGCGTCCTCTATAATAATGTCGCGCGGCGGCGGCGTGTTGGACGGCGGCGCGGACAGCATATTCTGCACAAGCCGGTCGAGCGAACCGAAATGCAGTTTGCCGTCCTTGATGGAAAAGGCCACCACCGGTCGCGTCAGACGCACGCGGTCTACGCGCGCCAGCGGTTGTCCGCCGCTAAACAGGTTCAGCGTATAATCCGCTACAAAGCGTTCGACGCGCATCTCAGGCTGTTTCGCATTACCGATCAGGACGGAGCCTTCGGCATGGCTGAGCGACAAGGCGTCGAACGTAACCCGAGAACGGACCCCTTGGCCGCGCAGCCAGCCCTCGACCACCGCGGAGGCCACTTCCTTGCGCGCACCGACAACGGCAACGCCGCACAGGGCCACGCCGCACAGGGCGATTCCAATCCAGCCCGCTGCGCCGAAACCGCCGCCCTTCTTGCCGTTGCCTGACCCTGACCCGCGTGACCCAGACCCGCGTGACCCAGGCCCGCGCGACCCAGGCCTACGCCCCGGCAAACCAATATCGTCCTGCGTGTCAGCCGGCGGCCCACCATCCACTCCGACCGGACGCGTGAAGCTGTCCCCCGCGCTCATATGCGCAGGAAACCACAAGGCTTCGTCGTCAAAGGGGATGGGTTTCGTCATCAATCGAGTCTTATACGCTTCTGTATCGCACGGGAGGCTTCTGCCTGCGGAAAGGGGGCCAGTATCATGCAAACCTCTTAAAAAATGTGGACACAATAACAAATTTGTCCGCAGCCTAGGTCGAATTTGAGCCCAAAATCCGACATTTCGTCCGGGAACGGTGTTTTTTCGGGGACGACAGCAAATACCCCTAATTTTTCAAGAACAATGAAATGCTTACCGGCAAGAGGCAGGGCACGCGAATTTGAAAAGGTTAACGCGTTAACCTTCAATTAACCTCTTTTAAGCAGGATTTTAAGGATCACAAGGTAAATCCGGACCCTGCCGGAAGATCTGCAGTCGAGCCTTAAGCCTCATTTTCGCCTTATTTTGGCGTAAGCAGAGCCTTCCACATCTATGAGACTCAGGTCATTGTGCCGACTTTCTGCGAGTCTTGCCTGCCGCTTGGGCGCCAAACTGGCCTCAAGCAAAGCTAAATTGAGTATGTTTCCCCTGCCCGTCCACGGCCTTGCCAATGACGGAACCGGGCGGGACACCACCGCTTAACAGGACGAATACGCGTACATGGCTCAACTCGATCCCCGCCGACAACCTGTCAGACTGACGCCAATGGTTTTTGCCCTGGCGACGGCCGTGACGGTCGGCACTCTGTTGTGGCGTGTCATTCAGCCGATGCCGGGCCTGTCCGCCCCCATGGACCCCGCCGCCGCGATGGCGCTGGAAACCCAGGCCTATGCCGAAGCCGCCGCCCGTCCGGGCTACAGCCAGCCCGTCGACATGCCGGTATCCGTGCGCTCCGGCGAATCCCTGGCCGACGCGCTCAAGCGCATGGGTATCTCCGGTGACGAAGCCCAGATGGCGGTCAATACGCTCTCGCAATCGTTCAAGGTCACCGATCTGAAGACCGGCCTGAACCTGGAAGCCGCCATCGCCCGCCCGGTCAGCGGCACCGGTACGGCCCGCCTCTTAGGCCTCACCCTGCGTACCGGCCCCGCCAAGCAACTGACCCTGACCACCGACCGCGACGGCACGATGCGCCTGCGCGCCCTGGAAGAATCGGTGCGCGACGAACGCCGCATCGCCATTGGTCAGATCAAGGGCTCCTTGTTCACCTCCGCCGCTGCTCTCGGGGCGACGCCAACCCTGACCACCCAGGTGGTCAAGCTGTTCGCCCACAAGGTCGATTTCGAACGCGATATCCAGGCCGGCGACAGTTTCAAGCTGGTCTTTGACCGCAAGGTCACCGAAAGCGGCCGCACGGTCGAAGCCGGCAATCTGCTCTATGCCGAAATCCAGGCCAAGGGCGGGGTCAACCGCTTCTATTCCTTTGCGCCGCGCGGGGCGAAAAACATCGAATATTACGATGAAAACGGTCGCAGCATCAAAGGCTTCCTGCTGGCTACGCCAATCTACGGCGCCCGTACCTCATCCGGGTTCGGCATGCGCTTCCACCCGATTGTCGGCTTCATGAAGATGCATACCGGCATCGACTTCGCCGCGCCCTCAGGCACCCCGATCCAGGCCGCCGGCGACGGTGTCGTCATGGACGCCAAATGGTGGGGCGGCTATGGCCGATGGGTGCGCATCGCCCACAACAAGGAGTGGGAAACCGGCTACGGCCACATGTCATCGATTGCCGTCCGTCCCGGTCAGCGCGTGACCCAGGGCCAGATTATCGGCTATGTCGGCACCACGGGCCGTTCCACTGGCCCGCACCTGCATTTCGAAGTGTGGCATGACCACCATCCGATCGACCCGAAGGGCGCGAAGGTGCCGCAATCCAACACCCTGGCCGGTGCCGATATGCTCGCCTTCCGCGCCCGCAAGCGCGAAATCGACTCGATGATCGCGGTTGCCCAGGTCAGCCCGAACGGCACCACGATCAATGACAATGCCGTGGCGCTCAATGGCGGCTATCATTACGAGAGTGAGAACGAGACCTCACGACCGCAGGCCCTGGCTCAGACCGAGGTCAGCCCGGTCCGCGGCAATGCCCGCCCCTTGCGGTCCGCCATCACAACCACACGCGGGACGCGCTAGTCCAGCCGGTCCGCCTTCCACAGGGGCGGGAACAGCTTGATCCACGCGCCCGTGACGATAAGCGATCCAATCCCACCGAAGAGCGCGGCATTGACCGGCCCCATCAACCGCGCCACGACGCCGGTTTCGAATTCGCCCAATTCGTTCGACGCACCGATAAACAGGTAGGACACCGAGGCGACACGGCCGCGCATGTGGTTGGGCGTAACGATCTGCACCAAGGTGCCGCGGACATAGACGCTGATCATGTCAGCCGCGCCCAGGACGATCATCGCCGCAATCGACAGCCATATCATGTTTGACAGGCCGAAAACGATCGTCGCCAGACCGAAGACGGCGACGCCCGCAAACATCCACGGTCCGGCATGGCGGCGAATTGGGGACCATGACAGGATAAAGGATGTCACGATCGCACCGATGGCAGGTGATGCCCGCAACAGCCCGAAGGCGGCTGGCCCGGCGTGCAGGATATCCTTGACGAACATCGGCATGAGGGCAGTGGCGCCACCCAGAAGAACGGCGAACAGGTCGAGCGAAATCGCGCCCAGGATGATCTTGTTAGACCAGATATATTCCATGCCTTCCTTCAGCATCGCCGTCTTCGATCCCGATGGCGCGTCGGGATTGGTTGGCGTGCGGATGGTCAGAACCAGAACCGCAGCGATCAGGCACAGGCCGGCGCAGAACCCATAGGCGAAGCGGGGAGAAAACCCGACAAGCAACCCGCCCAGCGCCGGACCGACGATCAACCCGGTCTGAAACGCCATGGAATTGACGGCGATTGCCTTAGGCAGGATATGTTTCGGCACCAGCATCGGCCCGATGGCCGAACTGGCTGGAGCACTGAAGGCGCGAAGCGCGCCCAGCACCGCGCTCAGAGCAAACAGGCCCCAGAACGGCGGATGCGGAATGAAGGAATAGGCGAAAAAGCCCAGCGATAGCAGCAGCTGGGCCAGGAGCACGACGCTGACGATCTTCTTGCGGTCATGGCGATCGGCGACAATGCCCGCGGGCAAGGTAAAGGCGAACAGGGTCAGAAACTGCGCCAGGCCGATCAGGCCGACATAGAGCGCCGATTCCTTCACGCCCTCAGTACGCCGCGCGATTTCATAGACCTGCCAGGCAATGGCCGCGCTTTGGGCCGATGTCCCGAGCACGCCGAACAGACGCGACAGCCAGAACGAGCGGAAGTCCGGAATTTGCAACGGGTGGCGATTGTCCTCCTGCAGCGGCGGCAGGTCGATGGCGGGCGTTTCAGGCGGCGTAGTCACGGCAAAACCTTGAGCAAAAATGCAATCTCGACCCTAATTTAGAGTCTTCCCCCGGCGTCTAAAGGCACTTAGAGGAAAGACGCGGCAATTGCATGTGTTTTTTGCCGAAATGCGATGCATCGGCGCGGAGTGTGGAATGCTTGACGTAACAACCCTGACCCAGGCTCTGATTACCCGGCCGTCAGTGACGCCGGCCGATGCTGGGGCCATGGATACGGTCGAGACCATTCTGACCGATCTGGGCTTTACGTGTACGCGCCTCGCATTCGGCGAGATCGAAAATCTCTATGCCCGGCGCGGCACCGCCTCCCCCAATCTGTGCTTCGCCGGCCATACCGACGTTGTGCCGGTCGGGGTGCGCACCCTTTGGAAATACGACCCGTTCGGCGCCGAAATCCATGATGGCCAGGTGATCGGCCGTGGCGCCGTCGATATGAAGGGGGCCATCGCCGCCTGGATCGCCGCCGTGTCTCGCTTCCCCGACCAGGCCGGCTCCCTGTCCTTCCTGATCACCGGCGACGAAGAAGGCGTGGCGACCGACGGCACGGTGCGCGTCGTAGACTGGCTCAAGCAAACAGGCGAGGTTATCGACCACTGCATCGTCGGCGAACCGTCGTCATCGACACAACTGGGCGATATGATCAAGGTCGGGCGACGCGGATCGATCAACGCTACATTTACCGTCACCGGCAAGCAGGGGCACGTCGCCTATCCGCAGCGCGCGCTCAACCCTCTGCCCGTACTGGTCGATCTGCTGGCCGAGCTGAAGGCGCGAACGCTGGATGACGGCTATGCCTCATTTCCACCGTCGAACCTCGAAATCACCACCATTGACACCGGCAATACCGCGACCAATGTCATCCCCCAGGCGGCGCGGGCGCGGGTCAATATCCGCTTCAACCCGACGCATACCGGCGTGGCGTTGAGCCAATGGTTCGACACGGTCGCCCGCGATATGGCGGAAAGGTCGGGCGCAGCCATCGAGGTACAGTCGAGCATTTCCGGCGAGGCCTTCCTGACCGAGGCCGGGCCCTTTGTCGACCTGATCGCCGACGTGATCCAAACGCAATTCGGCCTGGATACCGACCGCTCGACGACCGGCGGCACGTCCGATGCACGCTTTATCCGTAATCTGTGTCCCGTGGTCGAATTCGGTCTGGTCGGCCAGACCATGCACCAGATTAACGAGTGTGTAGCCGTTGCCGATCTCGACGCGCTGACCGACGCCTATTCGGCCTTGATCGAGGCATATTTTTCGAAATTCGGCTCAGCCTCGTAAGTGACCTGCGTCAGATAAAGGCCGTGCGCCGGCGCGACCTGACCGCAGCGGGCGCGGTCAGCGGCGGCCAGGGCTTCGCCCGCATAGGCCACCGGATAGCGCCCGGTGCCGATATCGACCAGGGTTCCCGTCATCGACCGGACCTGACGATGCAGGAAGGACCGCGCTGCGAATACCAGATGCACTTCTTCGCCGAACCGCTTGACGCGGGCAATATCGAGTGTGCGCATCGGTGAGTTGGCCTGGCAGGCGACAAAGCGGAACGTGGTGAAATCATGATGCCCGGTCAGGGCCTTGGCCGCCTCGATCATCGCCTCGACGTCGAGCGGCTTCTTGACATGCCAGACGCGGCCCTGGTCGATGGCGGGCGGCGCTTCGCGGTTGAGGATACGGTACAGATACATGCGCCCCGTTGCCGAAAAGCGCGCCGAAAACTCGGCATCGACCTCTTCCGCCGCCAGGATCGACACGGTCAGCGGAAACAGGTGGGCGTTGATGGCGTCGCGCACCACCTTGGGCGGATAGGTTTTCTCCAGATCGAAGGTCACCACCTGCCCCGTGGCATGTACGCCCGTATCCGTCCGTCCAGCGACGGTCAGGCGCAGGGCCTGGCCGGTGAACTTGAAAATGGCCGCCTCGATGGCGGTCTGAACGCTCGGCTGATCGCCCTGGGCCTGAAAGCCATTGAACGGACGGCCGTCATATTCGACAAGGAGCTTATAGCGGGGCATTACAGCAGGATATCGCCGGGATTGAGCAGGCCGCCGTTGAGAAAATCGGCCGCGTCCTGCGCCGCCTTGCCTTCGCGCTGTATCCGCACAAGCTCAATCACACCGTCACCGGTCGCGATCTTCAAGCCCCCCAGCAGGCGTGTGCCCGGCGTTTCGGCCGACACCTCTTCGGTCAGGCGCGACATCAGCACCTTCAGCCTCTGCTCGCCCTTGGCGGTTTGCAACAGGCACCAGGCGCCCGGAAAGGGCGACAGGCCGCGAATATGATAGTCGAGATCGCGCGCCGGCCGGTTCCAGTCGATCCGGGCCTCTTCTGGCGTAATCTTGCGGGCATAGGTCGGTTCTCCGACCTGCGCCTGCTCGTTGGCGCCACCGCGTTCGATGGCGGCCAGGGCGACCGGCAGGAGCGAAGCCCCCAGCGCCGCCAGCTTGTCATGCAGGCTCTGGGCGGTGTCGTCCAAGGTGATTTCGACGCGCCCGGTCAGGATAATCGGGCCTTCGTCCAGGCCTTCGCTCATGCGCATGACTTCGACGCCGGTATGGGTGTCGCCGGCCATGATGGCCCGCTGGATCGGCGCGGCTCCCCGCCAGCGCGGCAGAAGCGAGGCGTGCAGGTTGAAACAGCCCAGAGGGGGATGATCGAGCACCGCCGCCTTCAGGATCTGACCGTAGGCGACGACAATGGCGGCATCGATATCGAGCGCCTGGAAATCGGCAATGGCCTCGGGCGCCTTCATGGATTTGGGTGTGCGAACCTCGATCCCCAGGCTTTCCGCAAAGCTGTGGACCGGCGACGGGCTGAGCACATGCCCCCGGCCTTTCGGCGCGGGCGGCTGGCTGTAGACGCAAACGATATCGTGACCGCTGGCCACCAGTTCGGCCAGCGCCCTGACGGCGAATTCGGGAGTGCCCATGAAGGCTAGACGCATAAAAGACCTCTCAGCAAGTCTGGGAGGTCTAATCGCAATAGACTATGGGAGCAAGCTCTTTACGCCGCGTTGCGCGTCAGCTTCTTTACCTTGGTGACGGCGCGGTCGCGCTTCAGCTTGGACAGGTGGTCGATAAAGAGCACGCCTTCCAGATGGTCCATTTCGTGCTGGATACACACGGCGAACAGGCCCTCGGCGTCTTCTTCGACCGCGTTACCGTTATAGTCGAGATAGCGCAGCTTGACCCGGGCCGGGCGCTGCACTTCGTCGTAGATTTCCGGAACGCTGAGGCAGCCTTCTTCGTACGGCGCGGTGTCTTCCGACTTCCAGACGATTTCCGGATTGACGAAATAGCGCGGCTTTTTGACCGCTTCGCCTTCGGGATCGTCTTCCGGCTTTTCTTGCAGGTCCATGACGATGACCCGGACGGGTTCACCAACCTGGATCGCGGCCAGGCCGATGCCCGGTGCGTCGTACATGGTTTCGAGCATATCGTCCATCAGGGCGCGCATGGCGTCATCAACGACGGCGACGGGCTTGGAGACCTGCTTCAGGACGGGGTTCGGGACGGTGAGAATTTCGCGTATTGCCATAGCCGAGATGTAATCTCACAGGTCGAAAATTTCAAGTCAAACAGATTCACTGTCGGACGATTGCAGTGATTTCAACTTGTTAGCCACCTTTGGCTGGCTTTCGATGGGCGTCAGATCCGGCAAAGGCTTGCCCTGATGGTCGACCTGGAGGTCTTCGAACCGCCGCGCCTGGGTCAGCACCTTGGTCTCCAGCGAACCGATAAAGGCATTGTATTTTTCGACCGCCCGGCCCAAAGCCCCGCCGAGGCCCGACACATGATCGCCCATGACCGACAGGCGCGCATAGAGTTCGCGCCCCAGATCGGCGATATGGGAGGCGTTCTTCATCTGGTCTTCGACACGCCAGCCATAGGCGACAGCCTTGCACAGGGCGAACAGGGTCGTCGGGGTGACGATGATCACCTTCTTGTCCATGGCCTCGTTCATCAGTTGCGGCATGCGGTCGAGCGCCGCCGCCAGGAAGCCGTCACCGGGAATAAACAGGGCGACGAAGTCCGGCGACTGATCGTTGAACTGGTCCCAATAGGCCTTGCCCGACAGGTCCCGAACGTGGGCACGCAGAGCCTGGGTATGCCGTTGCAGGGCGGCTTCGCGCGCCTCGTCGTCCAGCGCATCCATGGAATCGAGAAAGGCGGTCAGGTTGACCTTGGAATCGATGACGAACACGCCATTGGACTTATCGCCGGGCATGCGCACCACGACGTCCGGCCGGCGGCGCCCCTCATCCGTATCGAGATTGTGCTGCTCGATGAAATCGAAGCGCGTCAGCCCGGCCGCCTGGAGGACGTTGCGCAGGGTTTCTTCACCCCACCGCCCCTGGACGCCGGCGCCACGACGCAGCGAATTGGCCAGTTTCTGCGTCACTTCACGGGTCTGATCCGAGGCGGTCAGCAACTGCTTGATCTGCTGCTCCAACTCGCCGCTGTTCTTGCTGCGCGCCTCTTCCATCGCCTTCACCTGGGCTTCGAAGCGCGTCAGGGTTTCGGAAACGGGTTGCAGGCTGGAATTCATGCGCTCAAGCGCCAGCTTTTCCCGTGCGACGAAGCTTTCCTCGGCTCGCAGCAATAGGGACGATGCCGACTTCTCCATGGCCTGATGCGACACCAGCTGAAACTGCTCACTCATGGCCGTGCGGGCGTCTTCGAGGCTGCGCACCTGTGTCTTCGCCGCGGCCAGATCGGCGGTGACATCGGTCAGCCGGTCGCTCAGTTCTTCGTTGCGCGCCCGCAGGCGTTTCGTCTCGGTGAAGGCCAAAACCCACGCCCCCGCAAAAACCACGGCGACAACGATAACAACGAGCAGACTGACGCTTGACATGTTCATGCTATGTTCCTAACTTCCGGAAACAAAAATGGCAAGCCCTATTTGCGCTTGCGGTCCGCAACGCCACTGATACAGTTTCGCCAGAGAAGGCGTGCCATGAAATGGCCCGAGATGACAGAAGCTGGGGAACCATAACATGATCGACGCCAAGTCTGCCGCGCGCAAGACATTTACCGGCCGGGCGCCGTGGACCTATCTTTACCTGTTTCTGATTCCGTTCATCAACTGGGCCTATGCGGCGGTGCCGACCATCCCTCTGCCCGATCACGGCGAATGGACGCCGCTGGCCATTGTCACCGGTCTGGTCCTGGTGGTGCGCGACTTCGCGCAACGCGAAATTGGCCACTGGATTTTCATTCCTCTGATGATCGGCCTGGCCATATCGTTCAAAATGGCCCCGGCGGAAATCGCCCTGGCCAGCGCGGTCGCCTTCGGGATCAGCGAGACAATCGATTGGGGCCTGTTTACCTTTCTGAAACTGCCGCTGTCTAAGCGCGTCTTCATTTCGGCGGCGGTGGGCTCACCGATCGATACGACAGTCTTCTATCTGATGGCGGCGACAGCCATTCCCGGCATTTTCAACATCTGGGCCATCGGCGCTTCCATCCTGTCCAAGCTGGTCGGCTGCGTGATCGTCTATCTATTGATGAAGAACCGCGAAAAGAAGGCGGCATTGGCGGCAGGCGCCTGAACCGTATCTGGCTATTGGAGGTTGGCGAAGGAAGGCCCCCACCACCACATCTCAACGCTTCGCGTCTCGTGCGGTCCCCCGCCCCGCAAGCAGGGCGGTATAAGCGCCGCACGAAAAGCCTGGATTTTGGATGAGAGGCTGGCCGGCCAGCGACGCCTATCGCCAAAAGGCAGGCTTTTATCGCCTGGACTTGAACGCATGGGCTATGGTCCCGTCGTCGAGCCAGTCGAGCTCCCCGCCAACGGGTACGCCGCGCGCCAGATGGGTGATGGCGATCTGGTTGCCGAATGATTTCAGCCGGTCGGCTATGTAGTGGGCCGTGGTCTGGCCTTCCACCGTGGCGGGCAAGGCCATGATGATTTCGCGCACGCGACCGGACTTGACGCGCTGGATCAGGCCATCGAGACGCAGGTCTTCCGGGCGCACACCGTCCAGAGCCGACAATAGCCCGCCCAACACGTGATATTGCCCGGTAAAGGCGCCCACCCGTTCCATGGCCCATAAGGCGCTGTCCTCTTCGACGACGCAGATCATGGCATCATCGCGCATCGGATCGGCACAGGTCGGACAGGGGTTTTGCGTCGACAGGCGTCCACAAACCGTGCAGGTTTCCACCTTGTCGGCGGCGTCCTGCATGGCGTGGGTGAGTGGAATCAACAGTTGGTCGCGGCGTTTCAGCAAGGCCAGGGCAGCACGCCGCGCCGACCGCGGTCCCAGCCCGGGCAGTTTGGACAAAAGCGCCATCAGACGCTCGATTTCAGGTCCGGCGCCCGATGCCATCAGACGCGCCCTACCAACGGCAGCCAGATACAGGAAGGAGGCGCGGCTTCACGCATCAATCAGAAGAATTTCGGCATGTTGGGCAGACCGCCGCCAGGCCCCAGATCCTTGGCGGCCTCGGCCATGACTTCCTTGTTGAGGTCGTCGAGCTTGCGGCGGGCATCGGCGTGGGCGGCGCGGATCAGATCGGCCAGCACTTCGCCTTCGCCCGGTGTCAGGAGGCTTTCATCGATAGTCAGCGCGCTCATATCGCCCGAGCCCTTCAGCTCCATCTTGACCAGACCGGCGCCGGCGGTGCCATGCACCGTGCTTTCGCTCATCTTGGCCTGCGCTTCGTGCAGCTTTTGCTGAACGAGTTGCGCCTGCTTCATCATGGCGGCAAAATCCATCAGTCGTTTTCCTTATCTTCATCGGGACGTTCATCGACGGGAACCACAGGCTCCGTCTCCGTCACCACAGGTTTCGGGCGGGCGCGGACGGCAATAATTTCCGCGCCGGGGAAGGTTTTCAGCATGGTGGAAACGAACGGATTGGCCTGAAGACGCGCCTTGGCGGCGGCGGTTTCGCGCTTGTCGCGCTCCATGATCGATTCCGCGCCGCCGGAGCCTTCGGTGGCGATGAGCCACCGGCTGCCGGTCCATTCGCGCAGACGCATCGACAACCGGCGCACCAGGTCGGCCGGGGCACGCGGCGCCAGTTCGAAAGTAATCGCGCCGGGTTTGAAGGCAATCAGGCGGACAAACTGCTCGACATCCGTGCGCAGACCAATATCACGCTTTTCGGAGATCAGTTTCAGAACCTCGGGAAAGGTTTGCGGGTTGGGCGGGGCCTGGACCTGCGGGCGCATCTGGACGGCAGTCGCGCCGCCTCCCCCACCACCGCCACCACCGGGCAAACCGCCCGGACCATTCGGCACCAGGGGCTCGCCGCCTTGCAGGCGCTTCATCAGGAGTTCTGGTCCCGGCAGGTCGGCGGCGTAACAGAAGCGCACAAGCGCCATTTCAAAGGCCGCCGAGGCGTCCGGCGCACGGCGCAATTCTTCGAACGCCTTCAGCATCAAGGTCCACAGGCGCGACAAGGTGCCCGCCGACAGTTGCGACCCCAGTGCGGTCACGCGCATGGCTTGGGCCTTGGGCAGACGCGTCGCATCGGCGCCCAGAATCTTGGCGACAGAGGTCGCGTGGGCATATTCCAGCATGTCACCCATGATCTGGGACGGATCGGCGCCAAACCCGTAAAGGGTGCGATAGGCCAGCAGCGCTTCGCTCATCTGGCCGGAAATGATGTTTTCGAACAGGGCCAGCGTCGCGGAGCGGTCGGCCAGACCGAGCATGTCGCGTACCACTTCGGCGCT
The DNA here is from genome assembly GCF_032490435.1 of Asticcacaulis aquihabitans. Taxonomy (NCBI): domain Bacteria; kingdom Pseudomonadati; phylum Pseudomonadota; class Alphaproteobacteria; order Caulobacterales; family Caulobacteraceae; genus Asticcacaulis; species Asticcacaulis aquihabitans. Next base: position 419,016 of record NZ_JAVGWM010000004.1, on the reverse strand, counting down.
GGTCGTCTCCCCCGCTTCGCTCTGCACCAGAGCCTGATCAAGCAGGGACAGGCCGTCACGCACTGATCCTTCGGCGGCGCGGGCGATCAGGGCAACCGCGTCGGCATCGATCTTCACCCCTTCCAGGGTGCAGATTTTCTCCAAATGCGGCGTCAGGGTCTCGGGCTCGACGCGGCGCAGGTCGAAACGCTGGCACCGGGACAGGATGGTCACCGGCACTTTGCGGATTTCCGTGGTGGCGAAGATGAACTTGGCGTGGGGCGGCGGCTCCTCAAGCGTCTTCAGCAGCGCGTTGAAAGCGCCCGTCGACAGCATATGGACTTCGTCGATGACGTAGACCTTGTAGCGCGCCTCGACCGGGGCATAGCGAACGGATTCGAGCAGGTCGCGCATGGCGTCAACGCCGGTCCGCGACGCGGCATCGAGTTCGAGGACGTCAATATGACGGCCTTCGATGATGGCCTTGCAATGAACGCCCATATGCGACAGATCGACACTCGGTTCATGAACCGTATCGCTCTCGTAGTTGAGCGCGCGGGCCAGAAGGCGGGCGGTCGTGGTCTTGCCCACGCCGCGGACACCGGTCAGCATGAAAGCGTGCGCAATGCGTCCTGCCTGAAACGCATTGGTCAGGGTGCGCACCATGGCTTCCTGGCCGATCAGGTCTTCGAAGGTGCGCGGACGGTATTTGCGGGCTAGAACCGTATAGGCTTCGGACTTGTCGATCGGCTTGGCGACCGGCAACGACTTGGGTTCCGACGCGCCGCCGAACATATCGTCGGTCAGGTCATCGCGCTCCGGCACATCCAGTTCAGCGTTTGCAAAAGGATCGTCAAGGTCGGAATGATCGGACATGGTTTCTTATATAGTGGCTTTTTGGACAAGCGTCAGCCCACAAAGCTCGATTCGTACACAGGTGCAATTGTGAGGTATTTTTCAAGCGTTGCAGGCTTGTTTAAGCGTCGAAGACTTGTTTAAGCATCGAAGGCTTGGAAAGCGCAAGTGCGCGCCGGAGCCATTGCCCCAAAACGTGCGGCGTCTGAGCAAAGCGCGGGTGAGACGACTGACCCGAAGGTGAATTCGTTGTGGCTGCTGCCTTCCGGCCCTGACCAGGTTGGCGAGGCCTTCGCCCAGCCGTCTCGAGGCCTATATGCGTATTTTTGTGGCGTGATGCAAGAGCGGATTTTCGTCAATAAATGACACCGGTATCATTTATCTTGCGCCACGGCCTGGGTGGTGGCACTCTCACCCAAAAGCAAACTCAGGGATACCGACCATGCGCGCCGCTTCACTTATCGCCCTGGCGATTTTCATCGCCGCTCCCGGTTACGCTGCCGTAGTCGGCAAGACGGTGCCTGCCGAAGCGCTCACCGATGCGCGGGTGGCGGGCAAGAGCGACTGGCAGGCCTATCTGGCGCGATCGCAGGCACGAATGGCCGCAGACAAGGCGGCACTGTCGGCGGAGCAGGCCACCAATGGGGCTGTTGCGCCCATAGCCGAAACCAGCGCCGGCATCCACACCATGCCACTCGATCGCGATGCCGCGTGGTATGCCACGCCGGGTGCGCGCCATGTCGCCGATGTCATTGTCAGCTTCCAGACCCCCGCCGGCGGCTGGAGCAAGAACGCGCCACGCGATGGCGACGTGCGCAGAAAGGGCCAACCCTATGTCGCCGGCCATGCCAAGGCCATGCCCGACGACGTGGCGTGGAACTGGGTCGGCACGTTCGACAACAATGCGACAACCACCGAAATGCGCTTTCTGGCGCGCGTGGCGGCGCAAACGCCCGGACCGGATGGCGACGCCTATCGCGCCAGCATTCTGCGCGGTCTCGGCTACATTCTGGAAGCGCAGTATCCGAACGGCGGCTGGCCACAGGTCTATCCGCTGCAAGGGGGATATCACGATGCCATAACCTATAATGACGATGCGCTGGGCGATATCACCAGCCTGCTGTCGGACGTGGCCGCAGGCAAAGCCGACTTCGGTTTCGTACCGGTCGCCTTGCGCACCCAAGCCCGCGACGCCGAGGCGCGCGCCCTGACCTGTATTCTCGACACCCAGGTCCGGATCGACGGGCGATTGACCGTATGGGGGCAACAGCACGATGCCCTCAGCCTGGCACCCGTCGGCGCGCGGAATTTCGAACCGGCCGCCCTGTCCAGCTCGGAAAGCGCCAATCTGCTGATCTACCTCATGGCCATCAAGGCTCCATCGCCCCGTGTGGTCGCGGCCGTGAAGGCCGGTGCCGCCTGGCTGGAAGCCTCCGCCCTGCACGATCTGGTGTGGACGAAGGATCGCGAACTGATCGCCCAGGCCGGCGCGCCCGTACTATGGGCCCGCTATTACAGCCTGACAACGGGCAAGCCAGTCTTCGGGGATCGCGACCTGAGCATCCATGACGATGTGATGGAAATTTCAGCCGAGCGACGCAAGGGCTACAATTGGTACAGCACGTCGCCGCAAAAGGCGCTGGACGCCTACGCCAAGTGGAGGCAAGCTCACAAGGAATAAAGTGGACGGGAGAGACGCGTGCAGACACCGGATGAGATTACGCCCAATGGCTATGTCAGACGCTGGTGGAAAGAGGCCGTGGTCTATCAGGTCTATCCCCGCTCATTCTACGATTCCAACGGCGACGGCATCGGCGATCTGCGCGGCATTATCGCCAAACTGGATCACATCAAGGGGCTGGGGGTCGATGTCATCTGGCTGTCGCCGCATTTCGATAGCCCCAATGCCGACAATGGCTACGACATCCGCGATTACCGCCGGGTCGGCACGGAATTCGGCACCATGGCGGATTTTGATGCCCTGTTGGCGGCGATCAAGGCCGCCGGCATGCGGCTGATCATCGACCTGGTCGTCAATCATACGTCGGACGAACATGCATGGTTTGCCGAAAGCCGGTCTTCGCGCGACAATTCGAAACGCGACTACTATATCTGGAGCGATCACAAGCCGAATGATTGGACGTCGATTTTCGGCGGCCCCGCCTGGACGCAGGACAAAAGCGGCGACTGGTATCTGCATCTGTTCGACCCCAAGCAGCCGGACCTGAACTGGGACAATCCCGCTGTCCGCCAAGACGTCTACGATCTGATGCGCTTCTGGCTGGACAAGGGGGTCGACGGGTTCCGCATGGACGTCATCCCGTTCATTTCCAAGGACAAGACCTTTCCCGACCTGCCGGAAGACCTGCGCGCCAAACCACAATATGTCTATGCCAACGGCCCGCATGTTCACGATTATCTGCATGAGATGAACCGGGACGTATTGAGCCAATATGACGTCATGACGGTGGGCGAGGCCTTCGGTGTCACCCTGGCGGACACGCCGAAACTGGTCGACGAACGCCGCCAGGAGCTGGACATGATTTTCCAGTTCGCGGCGGTGGAGGTGGATCGCGGCCCGGACGGGCGCTGGACGCCCTGGCGGCTGACCGACCTCAAGGCGGTTTTCGCGCGTCAGGATGCGGCGCTGGACCGGCATTGCTGGCCTACTGTCTTTCTCAGCAACCATGACAATCCACGCATCGTTTCACGGTTCGGCGACGACAGCCCGCAGTGGCGGGAAAAATCGGCCATGCTGCTGGCCACCTTGATCCTGACGATGAAAGGCACGCCCTTTATCTATCAGGGTGATGAGATGGGCCTGACGAACTGCGCCTTCAGCGACATCAGCCAGTTCAACGACCTGTGGACCGTGAACGCCTGGCGCGAGGAAGTGGAAAGCGGTCAGTGGCCCCCGGAGGCCTTTTTCGCCAATCAGAACAAACTCAGCCGCGACCATGCCCGCATGCCCATTCCCTGGACAGCCGATGGCGGCTTTACAACCGGCACGCCGTGGTTCGCGCTCAACCCGAACTTTGCCGAAATCAATGCCACGACGGGTCAGGGCATCTATGACCACTATGCCCGTTTGATTGCCCTGCGTCACGCCAATCCGGCCCTGGTCTATGGCGACTATGAAGATATCGCACCGGATCATCCGCAGGTTTTCGCGTATCGTCGTACCCTGGGCGACACATCACTTCTCATTATTCTGAACTTTTCGAGCAACACCGTTGCCTTCGACTGTCCAGCCCAGGCGCCTGTTGTGACCAATTACGACGGTTCGACTGGCGCGCTGGCGGGGTGGGACGCCCGCATCTACAGGCTGGATTGATATCAATTCTGATATTTCAGAAATATATGCAAGGCAGTTTGCTTTTGCGGCTGTCTGTGCGATAGCCAGCCGATGCAAGATCCTGTCTTAGATACCCTGTTCCTGCCGCTCGAAAGCGGCGCCATCGATTGGCCCGCCAACGGCCCCGCCCTCTTCCTGCGTGCCCGCTCCGGTGACGCGCTGGACGACATTGCGCGTGATAAATTGCTCTGTGAACAGAGCTTCAAACCGCAGCACGACGCCCTGCTTCGCGCGGGCTTTGCCATGGCCAATAGCGATGCCGGCCCCTTCGGCTTGACCATCGTCCTGCCGCCGCGCCAGCGCGAAGAATATCGTGCCCTTCTGGCCCGCGCCCTGACGCAGACAGTGGACGGCGGGATCGTTATGGCCGCCGTGTCCAACAACGAAGGCGCCAAGACCGTCGAGAGCGATTTGAAGGCATTGGCCGGCAATATATCCAGCCAGTCGAAGAACAAGTGCCGCGTCTTCTGGGCCCGCGTCGATGCCACTCGCGCCAATGCCGCCCTGATCGCGGACTGGCGGCAACTGGACGCGCCGCGCGAGATCGAAGAGGGCCGCTTCGTCAGCCGTCCCGGCGTCTTCGCCTGGGACCATCTCGATCCGGGATCGCGCCTGCTGGCCCAACACCTGCCATCGACGTTCAAGGGCAAGGTGGCCGATCTGGGGGCCGGTTTCGGCTTCCTGTCCGACGAGGTGCTGAAACGCAATCCAGCGGTCACCCACCTCGACGCCATCGAAGCGGAAGGTCGCGCGCTTGAGATGGCGCGGCAAAACCTGGCGGCCTATGGCGAGCGGGTCGCCTTCCACTGGCTGGACGCCACCAAGCCCCTCCCCGGCCCGTATGACGCCATCATCAGCAACCCGCCCTTCCACGCCACAGACCGCGCCGATCGCCATGACATCGGCAAGGCGTTCATCGTTTCGGCGGCACGGGCATTGGTTTCGGGCGGACAGATGTGGTTGGTGGCCAACCGGCACCTGCCTTACGAAGAGACGTTGAGCAGCGTCTTCAAGTCGGTCAGCGTCGCCGCCGAAAACGGCTATTACAAGGTCTTCCGCGCCGTCGGACCGAAGGGTGTCAGCAAGTGAAGCTGATCAAGCGCCTCGCCAATCTGGGCTACGGATCGCGCAAGGAGATGCAGACGCTGATCCGCATGGGCGCCATCACCGATGCCGCCGGGACGCCGCTGTCCGACGATACCGACATTGCGCACGAAGAGATCCGGTACCGCGGTAAGGCGCTCGACCCCGCCTTCGGCATGGTGATGATGCTCAACAAGCCGACGGGCTATGTCTGTTCGCTGAAGGATCGCGGGCGGCTTGTCTATGAACTTCTGCCGTCACGGTTCGCCGAACGCAAACCGGTCCTGTCGACCATTGGGCGGCTCGACGCCGATACGTCGGGCCTTCTGTTGTTTACCGACGATGGCGACTATCTGCACAAGATCATTTCGCCGAAAAATCATGTCGCCAAGATTTACGAAGTGACCTGCGCCCGAGCGATCGAAGACCACTATGCCGCTGTCTTCGCCGCTGGCACGCTCGTGCTGGAAAGCGAAAAGGACGCGCTGAAGCCTGCCTTCCTAGAGGTGACCGGTGAAACAACGGCGCGCCTTACCCTTTATGAAGGGCGATATCATCAGGTTCGCCGTATGTTCGCTGCCGTCGGCAACCATGTCGAAAGCCTGCATCGCGCGCAGATGGGCAATCTGACGCTCGGCGATCTGAAACCCGGCAAGTGGCGGCTGTTGAGCGCGGCAGAGGCGCAAGGCCTCCTGATCCCGCAATAACGGCTATAGCGCAGGACGTGGCGAGGCCAGGGCCGTGTACAATTCCGGGCGGCGATCGCGGAAAAAGCCCCAGGCGGCGCGGTGCGTATTGAGGAAGTCGAGGTCAAATTGGGCCACCAGAACGCCCTCTTCCCCGGCGCCGAATTCCGCGACCTTGTCACCGCGGTGATTGGCGATGAAGCTATGGCCATAGAAGGTCTGGCCGGCGCCGTTCTGCGGCGAAATCAGGCTTTCGGTGCCGATACGATTGGAGGCGATCACCGGCATGACATTGGCGACCGCATGGCCTTGCATGATGCGTTGCCACGGCGCGGCGGTGTTGAGTTCTGAATCGTGCGGTTCCGACCCGATGGCGGTCGGATACATGAGCAGTTCGGCGCCTTGCAAGGCCATGGCGCGGGCAGCTTCGGGGTACCATTGATCCCAACAGATGCCGACACCGACCTTGGCGAACCGGGTATCCCAGACCTTGAAGCCGGTATCGCCAGGGCGGAAATAGTACTTTTCCTGGTACCCGGGACCGTCGGGAATGTGGCTCTTGCGGTAGACGCCCATCAGTTCGCCGCCGGCATCGATCATGACCAGCGAATTGAAATAATGCGGGCCTTCCTTTTCGTAGATAGAGGTCGGGATAACGACATCCAGTTCGCGCGCCAGCGTTTGCATGGCCAGGACGGCGGGATGTTCACGCCACGCAAAGGCGGTCGCGAACCATTTTTCTTCCTGCGACACGCAGAAATATTCGCCCTGGAACAGTTCCGACGGCAGTATGACCTGAGCGCCCTTAGCGGCGGCTTCGCGCACAAAGGCTTCGGTCTTGGCGATATTGGCCGCCATGTCGGAACCATAGGCGGTCTGGATGGCGGCGACGGACACGGTACGGGTCATGACTATCATACTCCATTTCCAGAATGCATTGGCATTCCGGCATGGTCAAAAAAGGGGGCGCGGGGTCACGCCTTGATGAGCGGCACCTGCTGGCTAATGCAGTGGAAACTGCCGCCGCCGGTCAGGATGGCACGCGACGACAGGCCAAGCACCTGACGTTCCGGGAAGAGGATTTGGAGCGCCTCAACCGCCAGTTCGCCCGGCCGGTCGTTATACATCGGCACGACCACGCAATCATTGGCAATCAGGAAGTTCATATGGGAAGCCGGAATGATTTCGCCATCCTCGTCCAGCACTTCGCCCGGTGACGGAATGCGCACGATCTGGAGCGGCTGGCCGCGGGCATCGGTCTGGGACGACAACAGCTTGGCCGTCGCGTCGTAGACGGCGGCGTTGGGATCGTCACGGCCATAGGCGATCGGACAGGCCACGACACCCGGCGCCACGAAACGCGCCAGATTATCGACGTGACCATCGGTGTGGTCATTGAGCATACCGTCATCCAGCCAGATCACCTTACGGATACCCAGGGACTGGAACAGGGCTTCTTCGGCGAGGGACTGGGTCCAACCCGGGTTTCGATTGGGATTGAGCAGGCATTGCCGCGTGGTCAGCGCCGTACCGTGGCCGTCATGATCCAATGCGCCGCCTTCCAGGATAAAATCCTGCACGGTGTGGGCGAAACCATCGGCCTGGCTGATCTGAAGCGCCACCTCGTCGTCGTGCTTCAGGTGATATTTGCCGCCCCAGCCATTGTTCTGAAAGCTGACTGGCAGGGCCTGATGCAGATCGTCATCGTCGGCATCGTCACTGACATAGATCGGACCGGTGTCACGGAACCAGATATCGCCAAAACGGCCCTCGACGATGTCCAGGGTTTTCAGATCGCCCAGCAGATCCTGCGCCGCGCTGCGCGCCGCCTCCCCCATCACCATCAGTTTGACGTGTTCGCCACCCAGCTCACACAGGGTCCGCACCAGCGCCGCCACCTCGGCCTGCGCCGGGATCAGGTCTTCCTGCCACAGGTTTTCGTGACTGGGAAAGCCGAGCCAGATGGCCTTGTGCGCTTCCCACTCCGCCGGAACGATACGTGTCATGATGACTCCCGCCAATTGGCCTCTGCGGACGACGATCCGCTGCGGCTCTGGTCACTCGGAGATTGGTCTCCAGGATAGTCCGGCTCTTAGCACAGGGCCGGGCGATTTGACCACGATTTACATAAAAAAACGGCTCCCGGAAACCCGGAAGCCGTTCTTTGTCAGATGGTGAACATCAAGTCTTAGAACTTGGTGCGCAACGTGATCATCGCGGTACGCGGCGCGCCACGATAGTGGAAGGTCGTCACGCCGGCCTTGCTTTGATTGCCAGCCGTGTTCGGATCGACATCCAAAACGGTCTGCGCATTCAAGCCCGAACCCAGCGAACCGAGGTAAACTTCGTCGGTCAGGTTGGTGACGTTGACTTGCAGGACGGTCGACTTGGCAAACGGCAGGGTGTAGCTGGCGTCAAAATCGAAGGTCGTATAGGATTTGACCTTCTCATCATTGACGTCGGTCGTAAAGCGTTCGCCAACATACTTGCCTTGCAGACCCAGTTCAACTTCCGGCAGGATGTTCCACTGAACGCGGCCGCTATAGGTCCATTCCGGCGTTTCCACCAACATCTTGCCCTTGGTCGGCAGGAAGGTTGTGGCGGTCAACTGCAGATCGTTCGACAGCTTGGCATGGTTATAAGATGCCGAGCCGTACAGTGACAGGGTTTTGGTGGCTTGCCAGCCAACCTGACCGTCCCAGCCGTATTGATCGACGTCGCCAACGTTACGTTCGATCGACAGTTGGGTTTCGGGATCATAGGTCGTCACTAGGCGATTCTTGAACTTGGTGGACCAGAAGGCGGTCGACAGCAGGATGGTCGAAGACTGATAGCGATACCCGAGGTCGATCGACTGAGTGGTTTCCGGTTCGGCGACCGAGACAACGAGCGGCGAACCAGCAGCGGCGGCACGGCTATACTTGTAGAGATTGTCTGTACGCGGGGCCGAAATTTGTTCGGCGTAAGACGCGTAGACCGACTGGGTTTCGGTGAAGGCGTAGGAGACGCCGAGGTTCGGCAGAGTCTTCTTGTATTCCTTTTTGAATTTGATCGGCGGGATGTACTGGGTCGTACCACCGCCAACGAGGAAGACATTGCCCGAAGCCGTCGGTGTGCCCGTAGTGGGCTCAGTCGTACAACGCGGGAAGTCGCCACCCGAAGGTTGGTAGCAGTAGTTGTTCAGCTCGCGCGTCAGAACGGGCGAACGAACCCCCAGATTGACGGTCAGCTTGTCTTCGAAGAACTGGCCACGATATTCCAAGGCGAACTGTTCAAGCTTGGCGATCGAGAAACGGTTGCGGTTCTGCAGCACATTGCCGTCCGCAGCCTTGACCGCATTGGCGATATTGTCACGCCCGCCCCAGATATCAACCGGCGTACCATCGGCCTTCAGATAGCCGAAGGCGCCCGTTTGACGGTGACGGCCGTAGTCGAGCGTATAGGCGCCACGAATACGGTTGTTGTCATTGAGGTCCCAGATCAGCGAGGTTGAGACGCCATAACGGTGCGTATTGGTGGTCGCGGGACGCCACAGCGTAATGGTGTCCAAAGTATCGCCGTCGCCATTCAGGTCAACACCCGGGCCAGCAGTGTCGGTACCCGACAGGTCGAGGCGGCTGTCCTTTTCCTTGACGTTTTCAAACTGTGTGCCGCCTTCGGCCAGAACATACTGGAACGACGGGTCGAAAGTGAACACCAAGTTGGGCAGGATGTGATACTTGAATTGGCCGCGCAAGCTGCCTGTATCCGACGGGTTGATACGCTGACCATAGAAGTTGGTACAGCCCGACTGAATTTGAGCACCACCCGTGCCGGTTACTGTCTGAACGCAGGTCGCGTCGTAATCAAGGTTCGGGTTGGCCTGGAACTGCGCAATCGACAGATTACGATAGTTGTTGTTGCGGTTCACATTCCAGTTAGCCGACACGCTGACGAAGTCGCCGGCGTCATTCAGGGTGCGATAAATACGGCCGTTGACCTGCTTTTTATTCATCTTGCCCGGGCCCTTGAACTTGTCGTACTGGGTCTGGGAGTAGGTCAGGAAGGAGGTGAAGCCCGCGATTTCACCGGTATTCACCATGAGGAAGGCGCGCGTATAATTGTCGGATCCCAGCGAAGCGGTGGCATCGACACCAAAGTTCTTAGTGGGCTTTACCGTCTTGTAGGAAACCGTACCACCGGTCGCCGAAGCCGTCGGGCTATCAACATCGGTCGTTCCAAGGTTAACGGCGGCCGATTCGATCAGTTCCGGATCAAGTTGCTGGTTGGAATAGATTGCATAGTTGCCGGTATCGTTCAGGGCGACGCCGTCAAACGTAAGGGAGACGCGGCTGCCGTCAAAACCGCGAATACGCAGGTTGCCGCCGGAATTGCCGTAGGGATCGTTATTGGTGAAATTAACACCCGGGACCAGATTGATGGTCTGGAGGATGGTCTGCCCCGGCGTTTGGGTTTTGATATAGTCCTGTGTAATCGTCGAGCGCGACTTGGAGATAGATTCCTTGGTCAAAGCGCCATCGATCGACTTTACGCCACGGCGTCCAGTGACAACGACAGTCGCTTCAACAGCATCAGAGCCAGTCGTCTGGGCATAGGTCGTTGTAGCGAACAGGCCCGTCAGAGCCGTACCGGCCAGAATGATAGACTTGGTGAACTTCATAAGGAGTATCCCTCTCCAGGTTAAAACAAAAAAGGCAACACGACACAGGTCCTCGGCACGCAACTCGGGCGTCATCGCCTATGCGTATTCGGAGGTTCAAAAAAAATTTGCCGGATTGATCTCTAGGGCTCTTTATAACTTTTTTTTTACAAATCCTATGAACGTTTTGTGACAATTGTCACATACGCAACGTGTTGCGGCATTGCAGCAACACATATTGCGGTGCAACGCAAAGATATCGCTGTTTTTATTGAGATATATTGTCCAGCATTTTGCGACATCAGAACAACAAAAAGCCTGTCCGACGAAAATCAGGCAGGAAACGACGCCCAAATTCTGACTTTATTGATATGAGTAGAAGTCCCCAGCCCTCAATTATAAAGCCAAATTCTAGCCTTACGTAGCGTCACGCTTGCAATTATGTCTTAATTTCGACGTCACCGAGGACGCGCTTCGTCCGTCAATCAGAACAACAAAAACCCGGCCTGACGTGACGTCAGGCCGGGCAATTGTGTCTTAACTTCGACTTATTGACGAGGACCGAAGTCCTTCACCGTCAAATTAGAAGGTGATGTCGATGGTCGAACGACGGTTCAGCGGTTCCTTCACGCCATCGCCGGTGGCGACAGCCGGAGCCGATTCACCCTTCCAGTCGACAGCCAGCTTGGAGCCGTCAACGCCGAGGCCAGCGAGGGCATCAGCAACGGTCTTAGCGCGGCGTTCCGACAGGCGGATGTTGTAAGCAGCCGAACCGGAGGTGTCGGTGTGACCGACGACAACGATACGGGCAGCATTACCAGCCTTGGCGTAGTCAGCGGCAGCCGAGACAACCGATTGCGCATCAGCCGTCAGGTCCGACTTATCGAATTCGAAGTACACGATGAATTCGCGGGCTTCATAGGCAGGAGCAACCGGAGCGGGCGGCGGCGGAGGCGGCGGAGCCACGACCGGCGGCGGGGGAGGAGGCGGGGGAGGAGGCGGCGGAGGCGGAGGAGCCGCTTCTTCGCCGAACGACCAACGCAGGCCAACGGTCAGAGTTTGATCGCTGAACTTACCCGAGAAGGTCCCGGGCTGTTGCCAGCCAGCCGTCGTCGCAGCAGCCGAAAGCGGCGAGATGCCCGCGTTAAAGGTCGCCTTGCCAGCGTCCAGATAACGGTAGGTCACGTCGAGGCTCAGACGATCCGACAGTTCCCAGGCCAAACCGGCCAGCAATTGATAGGCAGGAACCGTATCCTTGCCAACCATGCTCAGATCGGCAACACCATCCCGAGGGCTGGTCGACAGTTGGCCGAGCATCTTGGCCTTCACGCTGTCAAGACCGACGCCCGCACCGACGAACGGGTGGAAAGTCGATTCCGGCAGAATGTCATAGTACAGGTTGACCATGAGCGTCGTTTGTTCGAACGAACCCTTGGGGGAACCGCAAGCATCGCCAGCAGCGCGGATTACGCCGGTGGTGCAGATGCCGCTGTCGACCAAAGCGGTCGAACCCGGATAGGTGCGCGGGAAACCACGAACGCTGCTGATATCACCCGGGCGGTAGCCGCCTTCGAGTTCCACACGCCAGTTCGGGCTGTAACGGTAACCGAGACGGGCGAAGCCGGCCCAGTCGTCATCAGTTGATACATTGTAAACGTAAGGACCGCCGTCAGGCATATTGCCTTCCGAACGTGCCTTGTAATCCGACTTCCAGTTGTAACCGAGGTCAAGCGCCCCGTACCAACCGGTAGGTTGTTCTGCAGCAGCGGCACCCGCTACCGCCATCGCGGCGAGAGCAGCGCCCGCCAACAATTTGAGTTTCATGTTATTGCCCTCTCATGGCCATCCAACGAACAGCCGATCATCTCGACTGAAACCTTAGTACTCTGCTTCATAACTTTCCGAACTCGTTTTGCATAGCACCCAAATGCGTATTTGAGCGAATTATGCGCTTTTATAGCGCCTTTCAGGATAACTGACACCTGAAAGACACGCTTAGTCGGAATGAAGCCGTACCTGCCGTATATAGGTCAAACATCACCGTTAAAAAGCTATAGCACCAGGGGGGTGCATTATAAAAATTCCATAAACGCCGGAAAAACACTTGCGGTTTGTTCTGGCTTTCAGTAGAGACACGCCCTCTGATCGACCCCGGCGGCGCAAGCCGTCCAGAATCAGGCACAAAAATTCTTTATAAAATAAAGACTTTGTGCGGTTCCCCCTTTGAATACGGAGAGGTGGCAGAGTGGTCGAATGTACCGCACTCGAAATGCGGCGTGGGTGCAAGCCCACCGTGGGTTCGAATCCCACCCTCTCCGCCATTCTCCTTGAATCCCTGACAAGTTATTACGCTTTTCAAGGGTTTATGGCGTTTTAATCTTAAAAAGATGACGTAACGCCATTTTTTAAGAAACAAGCATATAATACCGTTTTTAATGTGCTCGCAATGCGCTGCAACATGCGTGAAAGACGCCATATCGCAAAACCTCAAATTGCAGCCCTGCGTCCAGATTTCGGGTGAATGGCGTAAACAACCTATCAATACGGCGAGCTGGCCTTTGAAGCCCTTACAGGTGTAGCTTAAGTGCCACCTGAATTTGCGTTTGCGCCTGCTTCGGCGACAGGTCGTGCGTCACCCGCGCCGGACGGTCACTGATGACATGCAAGGCCTCAAGGCCGCAGTCCAAATGATCACTCACCGGCCTCAGCCAGGCAAATGTGGCGCTATAGCCGGTTTCACCATTGTCATCGACCGCGCGTCTGGAATAGTCCTTCGCACCGAACCAATCGAAGCGCGCGCTTAAGCGGCCACCGCTTTGCAGACGCCGTGACCACAGCATATAGGCCGACTCGAAGTCCACATCGACCACGCGGCGCCCCTGCCCTACCGCCCAGCCCGTCGCCGTATGGCCGGCCATATATTGCGTCAGAAGTTCATCTTGCGCATTGAGCCGGTAAGCCGCTCCCACATTATAAAAGCGCGTCGCCCATCCCCATTGACCGTTGCGCAGGGCCATGGGGTCGCCTTGATTGTCGTAGACTTCGAGGTTGAGGGCAAAAGGCGCCGGCGGGCGCCAATCGATGCGCGCATAATAGCCGAGACGCTCGTCAACCTCGACCATCGGCCGGCTTTGTGCCGCCTGATTCGTCTTGAACAAACGATACCAGCCCTGGTTTTGGCCCTCCGGCAGAGGCAGGGCCGTATTTTCGGCCGACGATATGTCGTGAAGCGCCCAGCCCCGCCAGCTGAGGATCGTCCCCGCCGTATCGTCGCGCGTGAAACCGCCAAGCGTCAGTCCAACGCCCTGTCCCCAGACATTGGCCTGGCCGCTGATTTCAACGCCGCGTACGAGTACCTCTTCGCCGATCCAGGTGTTGATGGCCGACGGCGTCAGGGTACGCGGGACGGTCCACCCTGTCCCGTCATGCTCCATGGATATCGGCGGAAACATCTGGCCGGCACGCATGTTGAAGCGAAAACCAGACCGCGGGACCGGTCGCCACTGGACATAGGCTTCTTCTACTCCAACCGGCACGGCCGCATCCGAAACGCCTTGAAGCAAAACGTAGCCCGATACGGTATCTGTCAGTTGCGGCTTCCATAAAATGGCCAGTTGGGCAATGTCCGCGGCGGTTTCGCCACCGTGACGCAGCTTGCCAAATCCACCGTCGAGCCAGCTTCGCTCTCCGTCGGCATAGGCCAGGCGCAGATCGGCCCAGGCTGTGTAGGTTGCCGAATCGAACAGCTGCGTTTCAGCCCGGACCATCGCCGGCACGGCCGCCATGCCCACCAGAAGGAGCGCCAGTCCGCCTCGCCGATATGCTGGCCATGCCGCCATTTTTCAGGAAGCTGCCTTTCGATTACGATAGGTCGGCATCTTCGTCTTGGCCTCGCCAACACCTATGAAGTCATTGAGGAACAGCACCAGTTCGCCGAACGGCATGGGCTTGGCGATTCCATAGCCCTGCGCGATATCGCACCCCATCGATTGCAGCAGCGTGAACGACGCGGCGGTTTCCACGCCTTCCGCCGTTACCTTCATACCCAAGCCGTGAGCCAGGTCGATTGTGGAACGCACCAGCAAGGCATCCCGCTGACCGCTCTCGATTTCCATAATGAAGGATCGGTCGATCTTCAGCTCATTGGCCGGAATCTGCTTGAGGTAGGCCAGAGACGACAGGCCCGTGCCGAAATCGTCGATCGATATTTCCAGCCCGCGGCTGCGGAAGGTATTGATGGCGTCAAGACCGATCTTCGGGTCTTCGATAACCGCCGTTTCGGTGATTTCCAGGCATATCTGTCCGACCGCCTGATCACACAGGCTGAGCGCCTTGGCGTTATAGGCTTCGTCAGACAGCAGGCGGCCGGAATAGTTGATGCTGATGTCGAGATTGAACCCGGCCGACTTCAGCCGGCCCTGGTCTGCCAGACAGGTTTGCAGCACCTGGGTGGTCAGGTCGCGAATGGCACCGGTTTCCTCGGCGATGGCGACAAAGCGTTGCGGCGACACGAAACCCCGCTCCGGGTGGTTCCACCGCACCAGGGCCTCGACCGCCGTGACGCGACCTTCGCGATAACTGAATTTCGGCTGATACCAGACCTGCAACGCCTTGCTCGCCAAGGCGGCATGCAACTGGTCGGTCAGCAGCAGGGTATCGGCCAGTTCGGAATAGATACGCGGGTCGAACAGAGCGACCTTGGCCTTGCCCGCTCGCGCACGATCCAGGGCGATCAGGGCGCGTTCGATCATCTCATCCGGCGTGGGACGGGCGTTGGCGATATGATAGACACCCAGCGACACCATAACGTCCAGACTCTGGTCTTCCGTTACCCTGATACGTTTATCGAGACGTGCGGCGATGGCGCGCGCCAGCGGCATGGCCTGGGTGGCCTCGCAGGGGGACAGGCACAGGCCCAACGTATCGGCCGACAGACGGGCAATATAGGCATTGGAGAAGATGCGGACCAGAATATCCTGAAGGCGCGACACCAGCGTATGGGCATAGGATACGCCCCACACGGCGCGAATTTGCGTATAGCGGTCGATACCGATACAGACCACGACGACACCATTTTCCGTCCCCTTATCGCGCAGATTGGCGATGTGGTCTTCGAAGGCGGAACGATTGGGCAAATCGGTCGCCACGTCCGTCTTGGCCAGGCGCGTAATGTCGCGTTCACGGTCTTCGATCGACACGGCCATGTCGTTGAATGCGGAGGCCAGATCGGCCATTTCGTCGTGCGTGGTGATCTTGACCTGACCTGGACGGCCATCGCGCAAGGCGAATGCCGCATCCTTCAACGCCAGAATCGGCCGCGTCAAATTCCGCGCCAAATACAGCGAGCACAGCACCACGCACATCAGGCCGAACAGACCAATGCCCAAGAGCACGGTCAGCAAGGGCTGATAGGACTTCAATGCTGCGTTCAACGGATAGCTCAGCAGCAGAACGCTCTTCTGGTTGCCGTCGAGATTGGGCAATGAGGTCGCCACGGCGATCATGGTGCCGTGGCCGCTCTTGATCATGCTGGCCGCGTTGGTTTGCAGACTCTGGTCGATGAAGAAGCTCAGGGTCGAGGGCTTATAATCATTGGCCTGCTCCTGCGGCCCAAGCCATAGGCCGCCACGCGTTTGCGTCAGAACCGATGCCTTGATCGGGATGGACGACAGGCCTTGCAGGTTCTGCATTTCGGCCTGATCCAGGCGCTGGGCGAAGACAACCCAACCCTGGCGGTCGGGCGCCATGACCGGGGCGGCCACAGCCTGATAGGGATGACTGTCGACGGCGACGATACCGTTGATGGCGTTGAATTCGTTCTTGGAGGCCAGGGCGCTAGCCAATGCCTGACCCAGGTCACCCTTTTCGCCCACCACTGGCTGGCCGTCAGGCCCGATAATCAAGCCTCTCTGAATATTCAAACGCGATTGCAGATTGGTGAACGCCGATTCGACCGTCGCCGTATCCTTGGTCGCCAGAGCAGATTTGAAGCCGAAATCGCGCGACAGCAACACCGCGTTGGTCTGGAGGGAGTCCGACTTCAACGTCCAGATGCGGTTGAACACACTGGCCGACGCCTGAAGCTCCTTCTGCACCGAAGTGCGGGCATAGGACACCACCGCCATGTAGCAGGCAAGCGCGATCATCAGCAGGGCCACCGAAAACAGCCCACCGAACATCACAGATAACTTGGTGCTCAGGCGTTTGAAGATCATGCGGGTTCCAGTGACATTACTCAGTACTGACCGGCGGTCGGGGCCGGAAGATGGACCTTGACGCTGAAGGCCTGGCTGCCCGACGTCTTGGCTATGGCTCGCGCCATCTGATGCTCCGGCGCGTCCATATTGGGATGCCAGACCGCAAGGCTTCCGGCTGTGTCAGGCAGTTTCAGCATGACACGGCCGGCGCCATCGGTTGTGGCGTAGTAAGGGGTGGAGACGACACGAATATAGGCCGACATCGAATCGTGAATATTGCAGCCGAGCGCCACCGTGCCCGGCTGAGTAAAGGTCATGGATCGGCTCTTGCCCTTGCCATAGAGCGGAAACTGAAACTTGGCGATCGGCGAAAATGAATAGACGTGGTGGTTGACACGGTCTTCGTTCGGAAATGCCACGGTGGCGCCGGCCGGTACCGCCAAAACATAGGGCGCGAACTGGACATTCTTCTGAGCCATGACAAATGCCTTGCTCTTTTCCGCCGCAGGCACAGAGGCACCACTATCCGGCGTAAAGGTCACCACCGCATTTGGCACCGGCTTGCCCGCCGCGTCAGTTACGACAGTCGCCAGATCGCCGGCGGTCGCCGAAGTCGCGGTCAGAACAAGTGGAAAGATGAGCAGCGATGGTTTCATACGCTCTGCATATCACAACAGTTATAAGACTCGGTTAAACTGCAAATCCGCCTATTTCATTTCTGAAATACGTCTTTAAAAGCGCATTCAATCGTTAAGAACAGCTTATCCTGACACAGTCTGGTCACGATCATGCCAGTATCGCCACGAAGGAGATGATCCCCTATGAGCATATTGAGAGTGAATGAATTCAAGGCCCTGCCCGGCAGGTTCGAGGATCTGGTAAAAGCCTTCGAATCGGTCGTGCGTCAAATTCGCACAGTAGACGGCTGCGAACGCTGCGAATTACTTCTGAAGATCGCCGATGGGCTGGATGCCGACGACACGCTGATCGTTCTTGAGGTGTGGACCAGCATCGCGGCGCATAAACAGGCGGCTTCCGCGGTCGATCCCGACGACTTCAATCGCATCATGGCGTTGTTAAGCACCCGCCCGATCGGCCAGTATTACGGAGCCATCACCGAATAGGCTTTTCAGCCGGGACCATGGCCCTTATAGGAAGGCTGTTCCGATCTTGAGAGACTTCCATGGCCAATTTCGCCAGCGACAACACCGCCCCCGTTCACCCGAAGGTTTTGCAGGCGCTGAGCGATGTCAATTCCGGCAACGCGCCCGCCTATGGCAATGACGTCGTCACAGACCAGTTGCAACAGACCTTTCGCGCTGTGTTCAAGGCGACCGACGCCCGGGTATTCCCGGTCTTCAATGGTTCGGCCTGCAACGGACTGGCCCTGGCGCGGATGATCCGCCCCTATGAATCCATCCTGTGCCACCAGCAGGCGCACATCAATAACGACGAATGCGGCCTGCCGGAATTCTTCACCGGCGGCAAGATCGTGGGACTGTCCGGTGATCACGCCAAGCTCAGCGTCGCCAGCATCGGCAACCTGGTCGAAAAGACGCTGGAACACGCCCCGCACACCTCCCGCCCCCGGGTCATCAGCCTGACGCAATCGACCGAACTGGGCACCGTCTATTCGCTCAGTGAACTCGCCGACCTCTCGGCCTTTGCGCGAGCACATGGCCTGTACATCCATATGGACGGCGCGCGGATCGCCAACGCCGTTGCATCGCTGAATTGCGATCCGGCCCAGGTGGTGGCGGGGGTGGACATCCTGTCTTTTGGCGGCACCAAGAACGGCGCCATGCTGGCCGAAGCCGCTGTCATCCTCAATCCGGCGCTTGCCGAGGATTTCGCCTATGTCCATAAGCGCGGCGGTCAATTGCCATCCAAGGCGCGCTATGTTTCGGCACAGTTGCAGGCCCTGCTCGACGACGATCTGTGGATCACGCTCGGCCGCCACGCCAACGCGATGGCCATGACCTTGCGTGACGGCCTGATTGACCGCCCGGGGGTTGGCCTGCTGCATCCGGTCGAGGCCAATGAACTGTTCGTCACTCTGCCGAAGGCCACCGCCGACCGGCTGTTCGCCAAGGGTCACCGCTTCTATCCCTGGCCGAACGCCGGGGCGGACGCTTATCGCCTGGTTACCAGCTTCGCCACCACCGACGATGAGGTGGCGGCTTTTCTCGCGGATTGCTGATGTCCAAGACCACACCCGGCACATTGTTGCTGTCCAAGGCCGGTATCGCCTTCGACCTTCATCCCTATGATTACGATCCGGACGCGCCGCGCGTCGGCTTGCAGGCGGCCGAGGCTCTGGGCATCGATGCATCGCAAACCTTCAAGACCTTGATGGCGGAGGTCGATGGCAAGCCAGTCTGTGTCGTCGTGCCGTCGGATTGCGAAGTCAGCATGAAGAAGATGGCCGCGGCCTTCCACGGCAAGTCCGGCCAGATGATGAAGGTACCCGACGCCGAACGCCTGACTGGTTATAAGGTCGGCGGCATTTCACCCTTCGGCCAGCGCAAATCCACGCCGACGGTGATTGACGAAATGGCCCAGCTTTACGATATCGTCTATATCAATGCCGGACAACGCGGGCTGTTGCTCAGCATCGCACCGGACGACGCGGCTCACTTTCTCAGCGCGCCATTCGCGGACCTGACGTCCTAACTGCCGCCGAACCAGTTATAGCCCAGGTCTTCCCAGTACCCGCCGGGATAGACATTGGTAACGAAGATTTCGACGATGTGCTTGGGGTTCTTATAGCCCAGCTTGGTCGGCATGCGCAGCTTCATGGGAAAGCCGTATTTCGCCGGCAGTAACTGACCGTCGAACGTGAAGGCCAGCAGGGTCTGGCTATGCAGGGCCGTCGGCATGTCGATCGAGGTGAAATAGCCGTCAGCGCATTTGAAGCCGACATATTTGCACGTCGTGTCGGCCCCTACCCGCTTGAGGAACTCAGAAAACACTACCCCGCCCCATCGGCCAATGGCGCTCCAGCCTTCGACGCAGATGTGACGGGTGATCTGTTCGGTATAGGGCAAGGCGTGAAGATGTTGGAGATCCCAGGGCCGACGGTCGGCGATCTTACCCGACAGCTCCAGCCGGAACTTTTCACCATCGACGACCGGGGCCTTGTCGACGCTGTAAAAGGCATTGAACGGAAAGGGATGCTTGATATCGGCCTCGGAATAGGTCGGGGCCAGGGCATTGGGATTGAAGATAACCCCTTGCGCACCATCATTGAAGCGCGACACGGCCTTGAGGATTTCGTTGACCGATCCATAGTGGCTAATTGTAATGCCAGTGGCCAGGGACAGGCCGCCCAAGGTCAGGACGTTGCCGAGGAGGCGCCGTTTAGCCGGGTCCTTCAGCAGGTGATTGGCTTCCTTGAGGATCGCCTCTTCGTCGTTTTTGATATCCGGCGTCATGTCAGCGGCCCCACAGCATGGCTTTGATCGTCTTGGGCACCAGCACGGCCATGACGACATGGATGACAATAAAGGCGACAATGCCGCACATGGCGTAGAAATGGATGTAGCGCGCGGCTTCGTAGCCGCCCAGCAGAACCCGCAGCCAACCGAACTGCACCGACTTCCACAGCACGAGGCCGGACGCGATAAGCACCACCAGGTCGGCCATGGCGAACAGGTAGGCCAGCTTCTGAATGGTGTTGTACTGGCGAATATCGGCGTGGCTAAGCTTGCCCTTGAGGAAGGCCTTGATGTCCGCCCACAGGCCCGATGGCGTCACCGGCAGGAACTGTTTTCCACGCCGGGTGAGCAGAAACAAAAGAATGTAGAAAACGGCGCTGGCGAACAGGACCCATATGGCGGCGAAATGCCATTGGATCGCGCCGCCCAGCCAGCCGCCAATCGTCCATCTGTTGGGGAACAGGGCCTCGCCGGTAAATGGCACGCGCAGATGCATGAACCGCGTGGCGTTATAGATGCGCCAGCCACTGAGGATCAGTACGATCACGGCGGCCGCATTGAACCAATGGATCAGCCGCAGCCACAGGGGGTGGACACTGCTCTTGTCCCCATTTTCACTCATGCCCGTGCCTCCGTATATTGACCTTAACATGGATACGTTCCGAAACCCAGTTTGGTAACATGGTGGCGAAAATATTGACTTTCGTCGGCACCCATGTTGACGTTTGCGGAAAGAAACGGAGCGTACCCATGGCTGATCCCAAGCGGTTCAAGATGATCAACTGGTATCCGCCGATGATCGGCGCTGGCATACGGGTCATAGACACCGCGCCCGACTTTACGTCGATCACCGTCGAAATGAAGCTGCGCTGGTGGAACCGCAATATCGTGGGCACGCAATTCGGCGGTTCGCTCTATATGATGTGCGACCCGTTTTTCATGGCGATTTTGATGATGAACCTGGGCAAGGACTACATTGTCTGGGACAAGGCCGCTTCTATCCAGTTCCTCAAGCCCGGCCGCCGGCATGTCCGCGCCGTCTTTCACATCGCCCCGGACGAGATAGCTCGTATTAAGGCCCAGGCCGACAGCAACGGCAAGTACGAACCGGAGTTCGATGTCGATATCCTGGACACCGAAGGCACCCGCATCGCGCGGGTGCATAAGGTCCTCTATGTCCGCAGGAAGCCAGACAAGGCCTAAGCCTTGGCTGCGGCTTCAGCCTGCTTCTTCTTGGCGGCCAGCATTTTGTCGACCTGCGCCTGAGCGAGCGCCTTGCGTTGCTCGGCCAGTTCGTTCGGCGTAAGCAGGCGATGTTTGGCTTTGTTCATTTCGGTATCTTTCTTAAATTAAGGCAGGAGCATACCACGCTGCACCGCCTCACGGCGACCGACTTCTTCCAGCCAGCTCTTAATAAAGGGCCGCGCCTGGATTAGAGGCTCTATATGATCCTTCACGCGCACGCGATATTGCGCAAGCCAGGGATAGATGGCCATATCGGCAATGGAGTAGGCATCCCCGCCGACATGCGGCGATTCGGACAGACGCTTTTCCAGCACATTGAACAGACGTTCCGTTTCCTTGAGGTAGCGATCAACGCCCAAGGGCGTGGGTTCCGGCGCCGACAAGGCCCACCAACCCAATTGCCCCATCATCGGCCCCAGGCCACCCATCTGCCACATCAGCCATTGAATGACGGTATAGCGTTCATGGGGAATAGTGGGCAGGAAACGGCCAAAGCGTTCGGCCAGATAGATCAGTATGGCGCCCGATTCGAACAGGCTGAGCGGACCGCCATCAGCATCTTCATCAACAATGGCCGGTATCTTGTTGTTGGGGGCAATGGCCAGGAACTCAGGCGCGAATTGCGCGTTCTTGCTGATATCCACCGGGTGCAGAACGTAGGGTACGCCCAGTTCCTCCAGCATGATGGAAATCTTACGGCCGTTGGGCGTGCCCCATGTGTGCAGCTGAATCATGGCGTGTCCTCTCTTGTGAATCGCTGGACTGAAGATAGGTCTTACCCACCGCCATGCAAGTCAGGACGGCGTAAAGACCATGAGCCAAAAGATTGCTACGACGGCCGGAAAGGCCAATGACCCAAGGACAAGCCACCAGCGGTTCAGCACCCAGTAGGCTTTTGGCAAGGCTGTACCGCTGGCCAAGGCGTCGGCCGCCAGGCGTTTCATGCGGATCTGCATCCCCACGACCGGTACCCAGCAGGCGCCGGCAAACACATAGAGCCCCATGGCCGCCATAAGCCAGGGCGCGGTTAGCGAATATCCGGCCATATGAACCAGGGCCAGGCCGGTCAGAGGCTGGATAATTACCGCCGGCGTCGTAAAGCACCAGTCGGCCATCACCACCGTTCGCGTGGCAAAGGCGATGGCGCGTAGATCGCGGGAAAAATTGGCCATCAACATAAAGAAGGCGGTGCCCACGCCCGTTCCAAACAACACGGTCGATGACAGGATATGCAGCCATTTGACGCACAGATATAGCATGGCTGGCCGCCCCTTCCGTGGTACCCTTTGACGCAATGGACAGTATACACGCCACGCCTTCACCGCAATCGCCACGCGACATCTGGCTCGTCTACGATGGCGATTGTCCCTTTTGTTCCGCCGCAGCGAATGTCGTCCAGGTCAGGCGCGCCGTTGGCGACCTGCATATCTTAAACGCCCGCGATGCGTCGGGCCAGCCTCTGATGGCGGAGATCGCCGCCGCTAAGCTGGACCTGAATCAAGGCGTCGTGGTGAAATTCGAGAACCGGCTTTATCACGGAGCGGACGCAATCCACCTGCTGGCTATGATCGGTTCCGGTAACGACTGGCTGAACCGGTTGAACGTCAGCCTGTTTCGCAACAGGACGATGGCGGTCCTGGCCTATCCTGTCCTGAAATCGCTCCGCAACCTGGCTCTGGCCATACGCGGGAAACGGCCCATATGACCGACGGCCGCCCGACATTCGCCGCCGTCTTCGCCGACCAATGGGACGGATTGCCGCCAGCTATGAAGCTGCACTACGCCAACCGTCCGTTGTCGAACGACCGCGTAACGGTGACGGGGACATTGACGATAGAGATGGGGGCGATGATGCGCCTGTTGGCCCCGCTAATGGCCGCCCTGGGACTTTTCACGCCACGGGACGGCAAGGCTATTCCGTGCACGGTGCATTTCCTCAGCGAGCCCGGATCAAACGCCTTCATCTTCGAACGCTGGTTTCAATTCCCCGGCCGGGCGCCCTACAGATTTCGCTCCCGGCTGGTGCCCCAGGAAAACCATGAGGTTATCGAATATATGGCCAGTGGCGTCGGATGGCGTTGTGTCTATGAATACGACACGGATACGGTGCGCCTGCGTCACCGGGGCTATGTCTGGCGTCTGTTCGGCCGCGATATTCCCCTGTCCGGGTTGGGGGCGTTTTTGATGGGACGTGGCGACGCCTTTGAGCAGGCGACCGGAGCGGCCAGCTTCCGTATGCGCATGACATTGTCCGGCGGGCTGTTCGGCCGCGCCATGGCTTACAGCTATGCGGGCGAATTCACCGTCACCGAAATGGCCCTTACCGATGCGTGATATCCTTATTCTTGGCGGTTACGGCAATTTCGGTAAGCGCATCGCCGCGGCCCTCGACCGTCACGGCCTGCCCGTCCTGATCGCCGGCCGTGACCGACATAAGGCCGAAGCCCTGTGCCGTGAGCTGGCCCATGCGCGTCCGCTCGTCGTCGATATCACTGACAATCTGACTGAGGTTCTGGCCACAGAGCGGCCTTCGGTGGTGATCCATACCTGCGGCCCGTTCCAAGGCGCCGACTATAGCGTGGCGCGCGCCTGCATCGCCGCCGGCGCGCACTATATCGATCTGGCCGATGGCCGCGACTTCGTTCGCGATTTCGTACACCTGAATGCCGAAGCCCGTGCCGCGGGCATCACGGCGATAAGCGGCGCCAGCACCGTGCCGGGTTTATCGTCGGCGGTGGTCGATCATTTCAGGCCGCAATTCAGCCGTATCGATGAGATGGATTTCGGCATATCTCCCGGCCAGAAGGCCGAACGCGGTCTGGCGACCACCCGCGCCATTATTGAGCTATGTCGGCAAGCCCCTGCGTCCCTTCGCCGACCACCCGCGCGCTTATGGCTGGCAGGACGCGCATCGCCAAACCTATCCCGTTATGGGCCCGCGCTGGCTCAGTACCTGCGATATTCCCGATCTCGACCTGCTGCCTCCTGTCTACGGCCTGAAATCGATCCGCTTCGGCGCGGGCCTGGAACTGGGCTTTATGCATCTGGGCCTGGGGCTGATGTCCGTCCTGGTGCGCGCCGGCCTTCCAATCGACCTGCCGCGCTTCGCCAAGCCGCTGCTGGCGGTGAGCGACGCGTTCAATATCATGGGCAGCGACGTCGGTGGGATGCATGTCATCCTCATGGGCATCGGCCTGGATGGCGCACCGCTGACGCACCGCTGGTTCATTGTCGCCAAATCGGGGGATGGTCCGCAAATTCCTTGCGTACCCGCCATTCTTCTGGCCCGGCGTCTATACGAAAACGGCCCCGGCATATCTGCCGGAGCCTTTCCGTGCGTCGGGTTGATCACGCTCGAAGACTATCTGGACGAACTCGGACGCTTCGATATCAGCGTGCATCAGCCGCCAAGATAATCCGGCTTGCCAAGTGGAACGCCTGAATGGCGCAGGATGGCATAGGCCGTGGTGTAGTGGAAAAAGAAGTTAGGCAGACCGAAACCGGTCAGGTAGCTCAGGCCCGTAAATTCCATGGTCCGTTGCGGGAACTTTATCACCACTTGACGCGTCTCCGACCCTTCGAAACCGGCTTGCGGAACCGAGTTGACGAAATCGATGGTCTTTTGCAGGCGCTCGTGCAATTCCGCAAAGGTCTTTTCGTCGTCGGCATAGCTGGGGTTTTCGACATTACCGAGGCGCGCGGCGATACCCTTGGCGTTATCGCTAACCAATTGGATCTGCTTTGAGAAAGGCAGCATGTCGAGCGCCAGGCGGGCATTGAGCACCGCGTCTTCCTTGACGTTCTTTTCGCCGGCCCAGGCCTCGGCCTTGCCCAGGATGGTCTTCAGGTTGGTCAGCGCGCGCAGAACGATAGGCACGCTGGCCTGATACATGTTGATGGCCTCATTAGCGGTTTCGGGCATCAGATCCTCTTTCGGTTAAGTGGGACCCCGCATATAGGGAGTGGCGCGTTACTTGGAAGGCCTGTTCTGCTTGATATATTCGAGTTCGCCCTTGGCAATCTTATTGCCCGGTTCCGCGATCAGCGAGTCGCTATAGGCTTTTTCCGCCTCGTCCCAGCGGTGCAGTTCGACCAGCACATAGCCGCGCTTGCGCAGCGCGCCCGCCTTCAACACATCGGGCAGGTCAGTGTTCCGCGTCATATAGGCGTCGAGTTGCGTCAGCGCCTCTTCGCTGCGCCCAAGCTCAGCCAGGGTAAGGGTGTCTTCCATGATCAGGGCGTGATTGTCCGGATCGTTTTTCAGGCCCTTGACATAGACCTCATGCGCCGCCGGAAAATCTTGGTTTTCATAATCGGTCCAGCCAATGATGAAGGCCAGAAGGGGGTATGGTAACGGTGAGCGCTGCTCGACCTTGCTCCCTTTCAATGGCGATTGCGGCGCCATCACGTAGGCGGACAGGGCCAGGAACTTCGTTAGATCCTCGGTATACACAACGACCGTATCGCCGCATTTTTCCGTCGCCACCGGCACATCCGGCGCGTGACCCAAGGCCGCCTTCAGGGCCGGCATCATCTCATTAAGCTTTGCAATATCGTGCGCCTGCATGAGGTCGAGAGCCTTGGACGCGACCTCCTGATCCGCCTTTTCCTGCGCCGCATCGTGCGTGCGGCAATCGACGATTTGAAATGCGCCTGC
This sequence comes from Asticcacaulis aquihabitans, assembly GCF_032490435.1. NCBI lineage: Bacteria > Pseudomonadati > Pseudomonadota > Alphaproteobacteria > Caulobacterales > Caulobacteraceae > Asticcacaulis > Asticcacaulis aquihabitans. The sequence continues at coordinate 392,883 of NZ_JAVGWM010000004.1, read as the reverse complement.
CAGATCGCCTGATGGGTCGGCTGGCGCGACCTGAGCCGCCGCCCCCCCTCCCAGGCCCACGATCGCGACAAAGGCCAACGCCCCGAACAGCGCCCCGAATAACGGCACGAAAACGTGTCTCGAAATCATCGTCATACCCCTGTAGTATTCGGCCGCCGTAGTCGGCCGGGAATAGACCACAGTTTCGCGACCTCGGCAATTGGCGGGGAATGACCGGCCAAGGGCAAATTCGGGCGGAGAAAATTGTAATGCCCCTCTTGAAAGGGCAAACAGTAACCACTATTGTTACGCTTCCAATTTACGACTCACTCTAACGGGAGACCTCCCCATGTTGTTCAAGTCCTTCGTATCCGCTTCGGCGGTCGCTCTGGCGCTGTTCGCCTCCGCGCCGTCCTTCGCCGCCGATGTTTACAAGCTGGAGCCCACCCACACGTCGGTGACGTTCCAGTGGACGCACTTCGGCTTCTCGCATCCGTCCGGCAAGTTCATGAACGCCGTTGGTCAGGTCACGCTTGACGAAGCCAATCCGGCCAAGAGCTCGGTCGAGGTTTCCTTCGCCATCGACGGCATGAACACCGGCGTCCCCGCACTCGACAACCATCTGAAGGGCCCGGAATTCTTCGACGCCGCGAAGTATCCGACCGCCACCTTCAAGTCGACCAAGGTCGAACCGACCGGCGCCGATACCGCCAAGGTGACCGGCGACCTGACCATCCATGGCGTGACCAAGCCGGTCACCCTGACCGTCAAGCTCAACAAGAAGGCGCCGCATCCGATGATGAAAAAGGATGACGCGGGCTTCAGCGCCACCGGCCAGATTAAGCGTTCCGACTTCGGTATCGGCGCCTATGTGCCGAACGTCTCCGACGAAATCGACCTCTTCATCGAAGCCGAATCGATCAAGCAGTAAGACGCTGAATGGGGGTTCGAATGTTCAGATACGTCGCGCTATTATTCTGCCTGTTGGCTACGCCGGCGATGGCGGGCGGCCCGCTGACATTCGAACCCGACCATACCTCGGTCACTTTTCAATACCCCCATTTCGGCCTGTCACATCCATCGGGCAAGATCATGGGGGCCAGTGGCACCCTCGCGCTCGATGAAAACGACCTGACAAAAAGCACGGTTGACATCACCCTGGACATGGCGACCCTGACGACTGCCCTGCCTCCTTTTGACCAGATGCTGAAGGGCGATGACTATTTCAACGTCGTCAAATTTCCAAAGGCCAGTTTCAAAAGCACCAAGGTTGAACCAACGGGTGAAAACACAGCCAATATGACGGGCGATCTGACCATACATGGCGTGACGCAATCGGTCGTGCTGGCCGTGGTGTTCAACAAAAAAGCCTTCAATCCGGCGCTGTTCAAGACCGGTTACGGCTTTTCCGCCACCGGCCACATCAGCCGCAGGGCGTTCGGCATGAGCAAGTTCGAACCGATCGTCGGTGACGACATCGACCTGTTCATCGAAGCCGAAGCCTATCCTTAATCCCTGGTTGCGTCCCGCCTACGCCTGGGTTCCGATTCGTGAACAGGGCCGGATGACGCGCGGAGCGATGCCAGAACGTATTTCCTAGAAAGTATGGCCATGACCCGCGCCTCTCGCACGCCTACGGTTTACATTCCTCACGGCGGCGGCCCCTGCTTCTTCATGGAGTGGAACCCCGCCGACATGTGGGACGAGATGGGCGCCTATCTGAAGCGCTTGCCGCAGGACGTCGGCGAAAAGCCGAAGGCTTTGTTGATCGTTTCCGCCCATTGGGAGGCGGCCGAATTCACCATCCAGACCAAGCCCGCGCCGGGGATGTTGTTCGACTATTACGGCTTTCCGCCACATACCTATGAACTCAGCTACCCTGCACGCGGGTCGGAGGCGGTGGCGCGGCGCGTACAGGCACTGGCTGCGGAGGCCGGGATCGCAGTGGCCAGTGACGCGGATCGCGATTTCGATCACGGCGTCTTCATTCCCATGCTGATGGCCTGGCCCGACGCCGACATTCCCACCCTGCAACTGTCGCTGAAACAGGGTTTGAGCCCGCAAGAGCACATGGCGCTCGGCAAGGCTCTGGCACCGCTTCGTGATGAAGGCGTTTTGATCATCGGCTCCGGCATGAGCTTCCACAGCATTCCGCGCCTGATGGGACGCGGATCGGGCAGCGGTCCGGCTTCGCACGCCTTCGACGACTGGCTGAGCGCCACGGTGGCGGGAGATGTGCAAGGCCTGACCCGGTGGGCCAGCGCCCCCAACGCCCATGATTGCCATCCGCGCGAAGAACATCTGTTGCCGCTTATGGTCGTGGCGGGAGCTGGCGATGGCGACGCAGGCCGCCGCACCTATCACCAGGACAGTTTAGGGCCCACGGGCATCGCCATCAGTGCTTTCCAATTTGGTTGATTGGCGAAAACTCGCCGGTCATTGGCGGTAAAACCTACTGGCAAACTTACAGGCTCTACGACATTAAAGTCGCACAAGATTGCGGCGGCGGGTCGCAAGGCTGTAAACGGAAAGGACATCGCCATGTACGAACTGCATATCGGCAATAAGAACTATTCCTCCTGGTCGCTTCGCCCCTGGGTGTTGTTGACGGCGCTTGGTATTCCCTTCACCGAGCACCAGCACTATTTCCAGACCGACAACAGCGCGTTCAAGGCATTTTCGCCGTCGGCCCTCGTGCCGTGCCTGATCGATGGCAAGACAACGATCTGGGATTCGTTGGCCATTGCCGAGCATGTCGCCGAAGATCATCCGGAGGTGTGGCCCCAGCAATCGCGTGAGGCGCGCAGCTTCGCGCGATCGGCCGCCGCGGAAATGCATGCGGGCTTTTCAGCCCTGCGCAATCTGTGCTCAATGAGCGTCGGCGTACGCGTCAAGATGCACGACACGCCGCCCGCACTGATCCGCGACCTGGCGCGCATAGACGACATCTGGCGCTACGGCCTGGCCAATTTCGGCGGCCCGTTCCTGGCTGGCGGCGTCTTTACCAATGTCGACGCCTTTTATGCGCCGGTCGTTTTCCGTATCCAGACCTATGGCGTCGGCTTTGACCTGAGCAAGGAAGCGCGTGCCTATGTCGATCACATGCTGGCCCAGCCTGCCATGCAAAAATGGTATGAAGGCGCCCTGGCCGAAACCGCGCGCGACGAACCGCACGAAGTCGAGATTGCTCAGTCGGGCCAGATAATCGCCGACCATCGCGCCAAATAGCTTGCCTGGAAAGGTCAGGCAAAATAAGCTCCCGGGACAATACAATCTCGGGAGCAACATCATCGCCGGTGTCTCATCCGAACGCGCGGGCAAAAACCGGATCAAGACGGTGAGCAATAGCTATCCGACCGGGGGCGCATACCACGACATATCGATCTGCATGGCAGGAGGCAGATCGGTACGCTATCCCCGTAATTTACTCTCGCACTTGCGAGATATTGAGCCTATATCCGCCGCATGTCCCAACCCGTCACTCCTCGTACACCGCACTTTGTTGAATTCGTCGCCCTGATCGCGTCTTTGATGGCGCTGGGCGCGCTCGGCATCGATTCCATGCTGCCTGCCCTGCCGGTCATCGGCCAGGATCTCGGCGTCACCGTGCATAACCACCTGCAATGGATCGTTTCGATCTATTTCCTCGGCATGGGCTTTGGGCAACTCTTCTTCGGCGTCATGTCCGACTGGCTGGGACGTAAACGCGTGTTGATCGGCGGCGTCATCCTGTATGTCGTGTTCGGCCTGATCGCCGCCTTCAGCCAGAATTTCACCTTCCTGCTGATCCTGCGCCTGTGCCAGGGACTAGCCGTCGCCACCACGGGCGTCGTCACGCGATCGATCATCCGTGACCTCTATTCCGGCCCGCAGATGGCCAAGGTCATGTCGATCAGCTTCGTGGTGTTTCTTCTGGTGCCGATCCTGGCGCCAAGTCTGGGCCAGGTTGTGCTGCTGGTATGGCCGTGGCGCGCCATCTTCCTCATCATGGCTGCCCTGGGCGCGCTGACGGCGATCTGGGCCTGGATACGCCTGCCCGAGACCATGAACCCGGCGGACCGCCACCGGCCGGATATTTCCCATATCCGCCGCGTCGCCTTCTTCGTCGTTACCGAACCGAGTTCGATCTTCTACTCATTCGCCATCACCTTCCTGATCGGCGGGCTTCTGGCCTATGTCGCCCTGATGCCGCAGATCTTTGCCGATGTCTTCCATAAGCCGCATCTGATGGCCATCATCTTCGCCGTCTGCGCCGCCACCATGGGGGCGGCGTCGGCGCTGAATGCTTCGCTTGTGGTCAAGCTGGGCGTCAAGCGTATCTCGCACAGCGCGCTGACCGGCTATATCGTCGTCACGGCGATCCATCTGGCCTGGGCCGCCGCCGGCAAGGAAACCCTTGTCAGCTTCACCCTGTTACAGGCCCTGACCATGGGCCTGATGTCGTTATCGACCTCCAACTTCTCTGCCGTGGCCATGGAAAAGGTCGGCCATGTCGCCGGCACCGCCGCCTCGCTGCAAGGCGTGATCACCACGGTCGGCGCGGCCGTCGTTTCCGGCCTGATCGGCCAGGGCTGGACCGGACATATCGCCTGGCTGCCCGGTGCGGCGCTGGGCTGCGGTCTCATCGCCATCAGCCTGATCGCCATTGCCGAAAAGGGCCGGCTCTACGACCGCAACTAGAGCATTTCGCATACCTAAAATTTGCGACAGAAACCGCTTGCCAATCGATCGTCTCAGTCATATACCTTGCATGACAAAGTATATGGTATGGAAAGCCTAATGCCGCCCGCCGACAAGGCCACCGCTGATAAGACGCCTGAAGGTCGCCGCACCCAGATGTACAAGGGCGTGCTGGAGCTTGCCCTGATGCGGCTTTTGCGCGACGGCCCGCAATACGGCCTGCGCATCCTCGATCAACTGCATGAAGAAGCCGGGCTCGACCTGTCCGAAGGCACGCTCTATCCGCTGCTCCACCGCCTGGAAAAAGGCGGACTGATCCAGGCCGAGTGGCGCCATGAAACGGGTGCCAGCCACCCACGTAAATATTACGGCCTGACGGCGGCGGGCACGAAGGAATTTGGTGAACAGAGCGAAATCTGGCTCGACATGACGGAACGGCTAAACGCCTTTTTGAGGGGAGGATCGAAATGAGCGACGCATCCATCGAAACCTGGCTGACCCAGCTTGAAACGGCCCTGCAACCCCTGCCCGCAGACGAGCGCGCTGATATTGTCGGCGAGGCCCGCACCCATCTGGAGGAACGCCTGGACGCGGGGCTGAGCCCGGCGTCGGCGCTGGCGGGCTTCGGCCGGGCGGAAAGCTATGCGCGCGATTTTCTCGACGATCACACCGTGACCAGTGCGCTGGACAGCAAGCGGGCCTTCGCCATGGTCAAGGCATTGGTCTCGGTCGCGGGCCAGAGCATCGTGGCAACGATCGGTCTGTTATGCTTCCTCGTCTTCGGCGCAACGACTCTGGCCAGTATCGCCTGTATCCTGATAAAGATTGCGCGGCCACAAATGGTCGGCCTGTGGTCCGGCGACGGTACATTCGCCTTCGGCGCAATCAGCGATCCGCCGGCCACGCCGGAACTCCTCGGGAACTGGGCCTATGTCGTCCTGATCGCCCTCATCATCGTCGATGCCTGGCTGGCGCGATTCAGCCTGATCGCGGCCCTGAAAGGCCTCAAGGGCCGCACGATCACCTGATCGTCCAGGGGCCTTCCGATGCCTTTACACGCATGACGAAAGTGCTACTGTCGCGTCGCAACATGTTAGGGACTGAAATGAAAAAGCTGTCGATCCTGGTGGGCATACTGGCTCTGGCATCGGGGCCGGCCCTCGCCGAAGAGGCCGCCGGCGACTGGGGTGGCATACTGGGCGGACAGTTGCACGTCATCGTCCACATCAAGAAAAACGGAGCGGCCTATAGCGGTACGCTCGAAAGCCCGGACCAGGGCGCGGTCGTCATTCCCATCGACACGATTACCACGACACCCGACCATCTCGCCTTTTCAATAGCCGCCATCCACGGCAGCTATGACGGCAAATGGGACGACGCCCAGAAGACATGGACAGGCACCTGGACCCAGGGCCAGGCTATGCCGCTCACCCTTAAGCGTCTCGACCCGGCCGCCAAACCAACACCGATCGCGCGGCCGCAGGAACAGGCCATATCCGTCGGCCCCAATCCCTATACCGCCAGCGAGGTGACCTTCGACAGTCGCGCCGCCGGCGTCAAGCTGGCCGGGACGTTCAGCGTGCCGAACGGCAAAGGGCCCTTCCCCGCCGTAGTGCTGATCGCCGGTTCCGGACCGCACACCCGTGACGAAGACGTCTTCAATCACAAGATTTTCGTCGTCCTGACCGATGCGCTGAACCGGGCGGGCATCGCCGTGCTGCGTTACGACAAGCGCGGCATCGGCCAGTCGAGCGGCAACTACAAGACGGCCACGACCACCGACTTCACTACCGACGCCACCGCTGCCGTCGAATGGCTAAAAAGCCGTCCCGAGGTGAATAAGAGCCGCATCGGACTTATCGGCCATAGCGAAGGGGGGCTCATCGCGCCGACTGTCGCGGTGGCCGATCCGTCCGTCGCCTTCGTGGTGCTGATGGCAGGCCCCGGCCTGCCCGGCGATACTCTGCTTCTTATGCAGCAGGCAGCCATTGCTCGCGCTTCCGGTGAATCAGAAGCGGCAATCGCTACCGCCCAGGCCATGAACAGGCAAGCCTTCGACGTGATCAAGGCGTCTTCGAGTCCTGAAGACGCTCAAGGTAAGGTCAAAACTTTGATGGCTAGCCTTGTCGCCAGTGGCCAGATAACCCAAGCCCAGGCCGACGCCGCCGTAACGCAATTGACCTCGCCGTGGGGCTATGAATTCCTTCGCTATGATCCGCGCCCGACCTTAAGCAAGGTCAAGGTGCCGGTCCTGGCCATCAATGGCGGGCTCGACCGTCAGGTGCCGCCCAAGGAAGACCTGGAGGAAATCCGTCAGGCGCTTAAAGACAACCGCGACGTAACGGTGACGGAACTGCCTGGCCTCAATCACCTGTTCCAGACGGCAAAAACCGGCGCCCCGTCAGAATACGGCCAGATCGAGGAAACTGTAGCCCCAGTCGCCCTGAAGATCATTACCGACTGGGTGTCGGCGCACAGCAAATAAGGACGCTCAGCCCTTTTTCAATTCCGTTTCCAGCCATTCCATGTCGTCGTCCGACAGGCCGAAATGATGACCGGCCTCATGGACCAGGACGTGGCTGACCAGGTCTTCCAGCCTCACCCCGGCGCTTTTGAGGCTGCCCGCCTCGTCACATTCGACGGAGGCAATCCATTCATCAAGGATAGGACGGCGAAACAGGTGGATCATGGCGGGCAGGTCGCCCGTGACGGCTTCCAGTTCCGCCGGACGACCAGTGTAAAGTCCCGTCAGCTCAAACGGATCCTCGATTCCCAATTCGCCGAGCATCTCTTCGGACGGAAAGTCTTCCACGATCAGGACTACGTCGCGCAGATAGCCCGCAAACGGATCGGGCAGCCGTTTGAGGGCTGCCCGGGCGATCGTTTCGATATAGTCGAGGGTGGGCGCCAGACCGTGCACCTTTAGCCCTCTTGCTCGTCCGACAAGCCCATTATGTGGAAACCGGCATCGACGTGGACGACTTCGCCCGTGGTCGAGAAACCGAGATCGGAGGCCAGCCACAGGGCGGCGCCGGCGACGCCTTCCATAGAGGTCGCTTCCTTCATCGCCGAAAACTGACCCGACTTGGCGTGGAGCCCACGACCGCCGGAAATACCGGCCAGCGACAGGGTGCGCATGGCCCCGGCCGAAATGGCGTTGGCGCGGATGCCCTTGGGGCCCAGATCGCGGGCGATGTAGCGCGTGGACGCTTCGAGCGCGGCCTTGGCAACACCCATGGTGTTGTAATTCGGAATGACGCGTTCGGACCCGAGATAGGTCAGGGTGACCAGAGACCCACCGTTCGGCATCAACTCAGCCGCGCGACGCGCTGTATCGACGAAGGAGAAGGCAGAGATATTCATGGCCAGCAGGAAGCCTTCGCGCGTCGTGTTTTCAACGAACGAGCCTTGCAGCTCGTTCTTGTTGGCGAAGGCGATGGAATGGATGACGAAATCGATTTCGCCATAGATGTCCTTCAGCTTGGCGAAGGCGTCATCCATCGACGCATCGGACGACACATCGCATTCGATCAGATGCTTCACACCGATCGAGGCCGCCAGAGGCTCGACGCGGCGCAGCAGCGATTCGCCCATATAGGAAAAGGCGATATCCGCACCCTGGGCCGCCAGTTGGCAGGCGATGCCCCAGGCGATGGACTTGTCATTGGCGACGCCCATGACCAGACCCTTCTTGCCCTTCATCAGGTCGCCCTTGGGGAAGTTCCATTCATCGGACATGCGATTATCTCTCTTGTTGCGGTTGGGTTTGAGCCACGGAATTGGCCGGGCAAACCGTCTTAAAGGTCTTCTTGCGACAGAATGATCGAGCCGTTCGTGCCGCCGAAGCCGAATGAATTCGACATGATGGTGCCAATGGGCCCGTCATGGCGCTTACGCAGGATGGGCATGCCGTCAAATGCCGGATCGAGGTTTTCAATATTGGCGCTTTCCGCCGCGAAATTGTTCTGCATCATCAACAGGCAGTAGATGGCTTCCTGCGCCCCCGCCGCGCCGAGCGAATGCCCGGTCAACGACTTGGTCGATGAGATCATCGGCATGTTGGCGCCAAACACATCTCGCACCGCGCCCATTTCCTTTTCATCCCCGACCGGCGTGGAGGTGCCGTGCGGATTGAGGTAATCGATCTTGCGGCCACCGGCTTCGGCCAGGGCGATCTTCATGCAGCGTGCGGCGCCTTCACCCGACGGGGCGACCATGTCGTAACCGTCGGAATTGGCGGCGTAACCGACCACTTCGGCAATGATGTTGGCGCCGCGCGCCCGGGCGCGCTCATAGTCTTCCAGAACGACCATGCCAGCGCCACCGGCGATGACGAAGCCATCGCGATCGCGGTCATAGGCGCGCGAAGCGACCGCCGGGCGATCGTTGAAATTGGACGACATGGCGCCCATGGCGTCAAACATGTCGCTGAGCGTCCAGTCGAGCTCTTCGGTGCCGCCGGCGAACATGACATCCTGCTTGCCCAGCATGATCTGTTCCGCCGCCGCGCCGATGCAGTGCACGGAGGTGGCGCAGGCCGAACTGATCGAATAGTTGATGCCGCGAATTTCGAACCAGGTGGCCAGGACGGCCGACGGTCCGGACGACATGGCCTTCGGCACGGCGAAAGGCCCGATACGTTTCGGCGATGTCTTTTCGCGGGTGATGTCGGCGGCTGCGACGATGGCGCTGGTCGACGGGCCGCCGGCGCCGAAGATGATGCCGGTGCGCTCGTTGGAAATATCGTCCTTTTCGAGTCCGGCCGAGGTGATCGCCTGCTCCATGGCGATGTGGCCATAGGCCAGGCCCGGCGACAGGAAGCGCGCAGCGCGGCGGTCGATCAGGGCCTGCCAGTCATCGACCTTCGGCGCGGCATGAACCTGGCACTTGAAGCCCAGGCGCGCATAGTCTTCCGCAAAAATAACACCTGAGCGCGCTTCTTTCAGTGACTGCGTCACTTCGTCGACACCCATGCCGATGGAAGAGACAATCCCCAGTCCTGTAATTACGACTCTACGCATGCAAACGTCCTATCTTCTGCCGCCCTGTGGCATTTAATCGTCGCCCCATTGAGCAGGGTCTTAACCGAGTTCCTTGGCGTCGAACAAGCCGACACGCAGGCCCATAGCCTGATAAATAGGCTTGCCGTCTGCTTCAACAACCCCGTCACCAATGCCCATAATCAGTTTGCCGGACATGACCCGCTTCATATCGATCTTGTACACGACTTTTTTGACATTCGGTGTCACCTGGCCGGTGAACTTGACTTCGCCGACGCCCAAGGCGCGGCCACGGCCGGGATTGCCCTTCCAGCCGAGGAAAAAGCCGACAAGCTGCCACATGGCGTCAAGGCCCAGGCATCCCGGCATGACCGGATCGCCGATAAAGTGGCAGGCGAAGAACCAAAGTTCCGGATTGATATCCAGTTCCGCTTCGATATAGCCCTTTCCGAACGCGCCGCCCGTATCGGCAATCTGAGCGATACGGTCGAACATCAGCATCGGGGGCGCCGGAAGCTGAGCGTTGCCAGGGCCGAACATCTCGCCGCGGCCACAGGCCAGCAGGTCTTCATATGAGAAAGATGAGGGGCGTTCGGTCATCAAATGGCTCCGCAGCATCTGCGACGTATCGTTTCATACGTTTCTGATGCGTGTAACATTAAAAAACGATGCGTTACATTATGCGGCGCGTCGGCTCAACCCTTTTGAGGGATTTATGCGGAGTTTTGCTGCGGAAACCGATCAGCCGACCAGGCGCAGACGCAGGCGGTGCGCGTTCATCATGCCGCGGAACCGGGTTTGACGGAAAAACGCCGTCAGACCATAGGCCAATTCCATGGCCAAACACGCAAGGCGGTATTCCGCCCGGATTTTGAAATGACTCATCGGTGGCACCCCGGCAACCTGAACAGATAGGTTACTATGGCGCGAACTGATTAAAGGGTTGGCCACCAAAGACGGTTAAGGAAGGCTTGCAGGACCTATTTGGGCGCAAAAGGATCTGGCCGTTTGCAGACGGCAGCGGTCTGCGTTCCCCACAGCTCGGATTGGGGCGCCCAGCCGGTCTGGCCGTCAGCGGAAATCCGGCACCACCCCTTCTTGCATTTGTCGAGAGACGCCAGGGATCGGGGCCGCAACGTGGCTCTCACATCGCTGTCGGCGGAGGGGGATTTGCGAATGGCCACCTTCTGCCCGACGGGACTCATGACCGTCTTCTGGGCCTGGATCATGCTGCGCGCCACCCAGGCCACGCCGCCATCGGGATCGCAGATAAGCCGCCAGTCGCGCGTTTCGGAAATGATCTGCACCGGCAATGTCGCCTGACGATAGGTCCAGACGATGCGGTTATCCTTGCTGGGTCCATTGCGCGCATAGACCTCATTCTTGCGCAGCATGGCCCAGCGCGGCACAGCCAATCCGGTCGGCGTATCATAGGTCGTCTCTTCGGCATGGGCCGGCATGACGCCGGTCGTCAGCCCGGCGACCACCAGCCAAAAAGCGGCCGCGAACGCCGGCAGGACTTGAAAAACGCGGCGCAACGCGTTTATGTCGAAACCCCAGGGACGAACTGCGGCAAAAGAAACAGCTTTAGACTGACGCATAACGAACATGGGACTTTTGCAAATGACGGGAAGCCGTCATCATGGCCCGCAAGGGTTCAGATTTGGTTAACGGAATGCTAATGCACTGCGAATGCGGGCAACCGTCTCAGGCCGGAAAGCGCTACCGCTCTCATGCGCTTTTCAGGTAGGATGCGGCGCAAATAGCCCCGCGATGATCGGCCGCTTCGGGAAAGAGCGGCTGGCCGTCGACGAAACGCTTAACAAATTAAAGGCTTAAATGAACACGCAAAAACTCAAGGTCGTCCTTACCGTCAAATTGCCAGACGCGGTCGAAACGCGGATGCGTGAATTGTTCAATACCACCCTCTGGCTCTTCATGACGCCCATGCCGCCCGACCGGGTGCTGGAGGTCGCGCGCGATACCGACGTGCTGGTCACATCGATCAACGACCGCATCGATGCCGACTTCTTCGCCAATTGCGGCGACCGTCTCAAGATGATCGCCAATTTCGGCGTCGGCCACGACCATATCGATATCGCCGCCGCCACCGAAAAAGGCATCATGGTCACCAATACGCCCGGCGTCCTTACCGAAGATACCGCCGAAATGACCATGGGCCTCATCCTGGCCGTGTCGCGCCGCTTCGTCGAAGGCGCCGAACTGGTGCAGAATGGCGAATTTTCGGCCTGGTCCCCCACCTTCATGCTCGGCCGCCGGATATTCGGTAAACGGCTGGGCATTATCGGCATGGGCCGCATCGGTCAGGCCCTGGCCCGGCGCGCCAAGGCGTTCGGCATGAGCGTGCATTATCATAACCGCAAGCCGGTCTCAGCGCGCATCTCCGACGAACTGGGCGCCACCTATTGGGACGATCTCGATCAGATGCTGTCGCGCATGGACGTGGTGTCGATCAACGCCCCCGGCGGCACCGGCACTCAGCACATGCTCAATGCCGACCGCCTGTCGCGTCTTCAGCCCCATGCCATCCTGGTCAATACGGCGCGCGGCCAGATCGTCGACGAGCAGGCCCTGGCGGCCATGCTGCGCAACAATCGCATCGCCGGGGTCGGCCTGGACGTCTATGAGCGCGAACCGGCCATCAATCCGGAACTCATCGGACTGCCCAATGCCATCCTGCTGCCGCACATGGCCTCAAGCACCATCGAGGCGCGCCAGGACATGGGCGATCGCGTCATCCTGAACATCAAGACGCATCAGGACGGCCACCGCCCGCCCGACCGCGTAATCCCCGCCATGCTCTAAGCGGGGTTTGGACCTATAAAAAAGTTTTTCACAGGATTTCGCAAATAGGCCCTTGCAATGTTTTCGGCCTTCCGTCTATAAGGCCCACCTCGCGGTGAGGCACACACCTCTCCAACGGATAATGCGGGCGTAGCTCAGCGGTAGAGCGCCACCTTGCCAAGGTGGATGTCGAGAGTTCGATCCTCTTCGCCCGCTCCAATCCTTCTTTAGGATTGCTTTTGTTGGTTTTTGAAACCAACGTGTAACGGATAAAAAGCACCCTCTTGGGTGCTTTTTTCGTTTTTGTCCCTCGGCGTGAAAGTCTCTTATTTTTTCGGCAATACAATAGCGCTGGCGTCCGTAACAAGGGCCGCTTAGGCACGTTCATTAGCGCGTTTAAAAATATATGCATCCATGCCAGCAACCTGACGGCGGCTTATTTCGGCTGTGGCTGCCTTGTAATTTCGCCCATCAATGTCATCTCCCAATCCGGTGGGATCGGTAAAATAGAGGCTTCCAAGTTCCAATTGAAGGGCCTGAAAGTCGTAGGGCTCCATCCTTTCTGTCTCTCGGCGCACATAACGGTACATTGTTCCTGCCAATGCCCGTAACGACGCAATCTCGATAACGTGCTTGATTAGGTCTGAGTGCAATACAACGGTATTCGGCGAGGACAGACTTGCCTTCAGTCCCCTCAAACGAGAGTAACAAAGCTGATAGGTTGAGATGATATCCGCCAGCCTATCTTGAATGTCACGTCGGGTTGAGCTCTCAATAGCTTTTTGCAGTCCATCTACGATTGATGGTCGGCCCCGCGGCAGCTTTAACGTAGCGACCGATTTGTCCACTACGTTCGAAACAGTAGAACCAAACACGCTGCGAAGACTTTCCCTAAGGTCATCAGTGAAATCATAAATTTCAGCCAACAATACCGGTAGCGCGGCCCTTGAAGCTAAATGCGTTTTCCGGAGACGCTCGGCCTCATGGCGTTCTGTCTGAGTAATTTGCACAAATAACAAAATGCCGGCAATTGCTGTGGCTAATAAAGCCGCTAGGGCGATTCCATTGCCGTGGCGTTGCGCACACACTTGTCCAACGTCGGCGGGCATCACGGTTTTTCTGCATTCTCGACTGAAATCATAAGATATCGGAGCGCGGACTGGGGGCATCCTCACGTCGGTCGCAGGAACCGGAGGAGGTGAAATGGGAGCCGACCTAGGCAACAGCTGCGACCCAACCGCAATTGCACACATTAATCCCAAGCCAGGCCAAATATTGTCCGTCATCCCTCACCCCGAATCACTTCGCAACGATCGCACATTAGAGCTCAGCTTTTGAGTTCGCTAAAACTATTGATACAAATTTTCAACTTTTACAGGTAATGCTGATGTCATTCAACGTCACGCATTGCTTTACCATCGCCTTCATTTGGTAACCAACGCTGCTTTATAACGGTCAATACCTTGGCATTAGAAATCGAAACTGCTTTAATAGCTTTAGGTGGTGTGGTGATAGGCGGCTCAATCTCCAGCTTCACAACCCTGATGGTCCACAGAGGTGAACGTCAAAAATTTAGGCGCGAACGCTCGTGGGAACTGCGACGAGAGGCTTATACATCGATATTTGGATCTCTTGATCGAGCACGGGACATTCTTGCCTACATAAATGAAGCTTACAAAGATGATCCACATGGTTATGATGCAAGTAAGGAAAGGCGCGAAGCCCAAGGGCAAATGATCGAACTATTCCAGGCAGCTCGATCTACGTTCCACACAAATAGACTAATGCTGTCCAAAGCATTTGTGTCCGAATATCAATACATGCTCGAGCAAATAAACGAGGCAAGCTGCGAAAATCTCATCCCGCCTGAAGTCGCTGAAAAGACATTATTGGCAGTTCAAACAGCACTTCCACGTTTGGAATTATTAGCACGAAGAGAGTTGAGTGCTGAGAATTAGAGCCATTCCGCCCCCTACGATTGGCAACAGTAAGGCTAAATAGTACTACTGTAGCACCACCACCTAAACACAAATTATAAACGGACGATCCTGTGATGATAAGCGCGCAGATCTTTGCGTATATTGGTTTATATTTCTCTTCGCTTTCACGCCCATAGCGTTGCGAATATGAGAACACGCAGGCGCTCAGCCCATTAATTTTGTTTAACTTGATTATCGCGCACGCCTGACGCACGCCTGAAAGCGCTTACACGGCATCGCATTGATAAGAAAATTGGACGGCGGATCAAGGCGCGAACCGTCCAACACCAGGAGGCACGCTTTGAAGACAGTCTCATCCACACTCCCTTCGCCTCATCGGATGTCACGTCGCGCCTGCCTGGGCGGGTTGGCAGCAGCCGCCACGCTTACGCCTACCGCGACGTGGGCGGCTGCCACCAACGTCATCGATCGGCTGCCTCTGGATGGTGCGCCCGGGCTTGCCGCGGGCATTGTCCGCAAGGGGCAGGTCAAGGCCACCGGCGGCAAGGGCATCGCCACCCTTGGCTCTAAAGCAGCCCCTAATCGCAACACGATTTTTGAAATTGGCTCCCTGACGAAGACCTTCACGGCCTGCCTCATCTTCCAGCTTCAGGAAGAGGGGCGCTTGAGCATTGAGGCGCCAATCGGCACGTACGTAACGGACCTGCCCAAAGCCTGGCAGGGATTGCCCCTCTCGCAACTTCTCAGCCACACCGCCGGGCTGCCCAACTATCTCAACGGCGAAAATTTCCGCACGATCATTCCGCAGGATCTCAAGCCAAGGCAGCTCATTGCCATGGTCGCTGACCAGCCGCTCGTCTTCACGCCGGGGGAACGGCATGAATACAGCAATACGGGCTTTATTCTGCTCGGCATGGCCGCGGAAGCCATAACCGGCACGGACTATTGGGACGCATTGCAGACGCGGTTTTTCGGTCCGGCCGGCATGACATCGACGGGACCGCGAAACCGCGTGAAAACAGGTACACGGCTGGCGTCCGGGCATCTCTGGGACGGCACAGCTTACGACATGGCGCCGCCGCGTGCCGCTCCGGGATCGACATGGGCGGCGGGCGGCTTGCTATCGTCCGTAGCCGATATAGACCGCTGGTCCATCGCTCTCGATGAAGGGCGCATCCTGACCCCGGCCCTGCGTCAGAAGATGTGGCAGCCCGCCACCTTGAACGACGGCAGTCCGGCGGGATGGGGATATGGATGGCAGGTGGAGCGTATCGACGACCGAACCATCGTCTCCCACGGCGGCAGCACGGCCGGTTTTTCGTGCTGGTGCCGGCGCGATCTGTCACAGGCCCTTTCGACGATTGTCATGACAAATCAGAATGGCCTGGCCGATCCGAAAGCTATGACCGAGGCTCTGCTGACCTATAAATTGTAATCCCGCCCGCCCTAAACCGCGCTGCTCACGCCGGGAACCAGGCGCCGTCGCGTCGGCAAAGACGCCAAAACGGGTCTATGCCTTAAGCAATTGTCATGTAAGATAAATCCCGCACCGTCATGTCAGGTATATTTCTTGCTGGTTTGATGGCAGCGGGCGGAGTCTGTCACAAAATGACGCGCTGCCCGCAGAGATTATAGGTGGGATTTCTCGGTATGTTATTGCAAAATGAGCATGATCTGATCGCCCTTCTCGGGGTTGCCGCATTCATTTTGCTTGCGCTCGCCATTGGCGGCGGGGTCATCGCCTCGTTGAAATCCTTTCAGGTCCGCCAGTTCCAGGACCTGCTTTTCAAGGCGGAACGCAAGATCGACACCCTGGAACGGCGGATGTTCAACGTTTTGAACGCTGTCCCCGTGGCCTTGGTCGAAACCGATGTGACCGGAAAATTCACCTTCGCCAACCGGGCGGCGCACCAGCTTCTCGGCCGCAAGGATTCCGAGCTGATCGGCCTGCGCTTCCATTCCGCCACCTGGGGCATTTCCTATCCCGACGGGCGGGTCATCCCCGCCGATCTGATGCCGATTGCCCGAACCCTGCGCGGCCAGACCGTCAAGGGTTTTCAGCATATGCTGACCAACCACGGCAGCCACGAAAAAGTTCTGGTCAGCGTTACCTCCATGCCGATCATGAACGGCGCGGGCGAAGTGATCGGCTCGACCTCGGCCATGGTCGAAATAGAAAGTTCAACCGGCGAAGGCGTTGACGATCTGAACGGCCTGTGGCGCGGGCATTGGTTCGCCGCCGCGACGGTCCCTTTCTGGGGGCTCGACGCCAAGGGCCAGATTTTGGACATCAATAATGCGGCGCTCGACATCTTCGATCTGAAACGCGAGCAGGCGCTCGGTCAGAATTGGACCCAGTTCTTCGTCGAGGACGGCGATTTCCAAAAGGCGCTCGATTATCTCGGTGAGATTCAGGACGATCAGTCCCCGCACAACCAGGCATCGGCGCAACTGACCCTGAGGGTAACGGACGGCGACCGTCAGCCATCGATCGTGACGGCGTGGGTGGTCCGCACCCACGAAGGCGGAGAGCGCGGGCTCACCGTCATGGCCTTGCCGGCAAGCCAGGCCGCTGAGTTGGGACCTGTGCCGATTTCGCACATGGCGCCCTCCGTCGCCGCGCTCGACGAAGACGATGCCCAGGAACTTTCCGATCACCGTCTGGCCGAAGAAGCCCGCGCCGCCCTCGGCATCGGGACCTGGCAATATGACGCGGACGCCGACACCATTGTCGAAGATGAGGGCATGATGGCTCTGATCGGCCGAGAATATGTCGGCGGGCCGACCTTGATTTCCGAAGCGGATCAGGCCGCGGCCGATCAGGCCTTCGGCCAGCTCATGACCGGGGAAACCGATCACCTTGCGCTCGATCTGCGCGTCCGTCGCAAGGATGGAACGGAGCGCTGGATCGCCCTGGAAGGCCAGGCCAGACCTTTGCCCGGTGGCGGAAAGCAGATTTACGGCGTTGCTTTCGATTGTACGGCCTGGAAGGGCGAAAAACAGATCGAGACGGTCGTTCAAACAACAGGGATCACCGAAGCGGACCTCGAGATCGCCGTCGAAAAAGCGCGTATCGAGGCGCTTAATCAAGGATTGGCTAAAGGATTGGCGGAAGGACGGGCTGAAGCCCTGACGGATGCCCGTGAAGCGGCTGACCAGGAACGGGAACGTGCAGTTGAAGCGGCTCTGACCGAGGCGAACGCCAAGGCCAAGGCCGAGCTTGATGCCGCGGTCGCCGCCGCCCGCATGGACGCCGTGTCCAGCGATGTCTACGGATGGCAATCGCCGCCGGTAAGCCAGCCCCTGCCCGACCCGGTAATTGTCCACACGCCGGACCCGGTCGTCATGGCGGAAAATGATTCCCTGAAGGGGCAACTCGACGCCCTGCGCAACGACTATGAGCAGGCGGAGATTCGTCGTGACGAACTGCAACGGCAGCTTGACGAAATTATCTTCGCCAAACCGATTGCGGTCGAAGCGATTGAAGACCCGCGCATAGCCGAATTGCAGGCGGAACTCGACGCCGCCAGAGCTGCCCAGACGGAGCTGCAGGAGCGGCTGACGACACTAGCTAACACGCCCGCGCCGGAGCCCGATTTCAGTCAGCATGAAAAGCGCATAGACAAGCTGAGCGCTGATTTGAAGACAGCGCAAGACGCCCTGGCAAGCCTCGCCACGCGTTACAAGGCTCTGGCCGAGACACCACCGCCCGAACCCGACTATAGCGCCCACGACGCCCGTATCGCGCAGGCCGAAGCCGAACTCGCCACCTTGCGTCAGGCGCATGAAGCCTTGGTCAATGCCCCTCCGCCCCAGCCCGATACCAGTGCCTGGGAGGCCCGTCTGGCCGCCGTACAGTTCGAAGTCGTCAAGTGGCAGGCCGCCTATCAGGATGCTCAGGCAAAACTGATGGCTACCCCCGCCGTCGATACGGCCGCTCTGGAAAAGCGACTGGATGAGTTGCAAGCCCTGCTCGACCAATCTCAAGCGCAACAGGCCGAAATGCAGGCGCGCGTCTCTCAACTGGATTCCGCCCTCACCAATGCGCAAAGATTTGAAACCGTCGGCCGCCTGACAAGCGATGTGGCGCAAGACTTCGCCCAGATGTTGAACGTGATCAACGGGGCGCTGGAGGTGATGTCCAAGCAACCAGAGACGCCGGAAAATATCAAACGTCTGTCGGAAGCTGCCCTTACGGCGGGTAAGCGTGGCGAACGCCTGACGCGCCAATTGCAGGCCTTTCAGTCAGAAGAGTTCTGAGGGCCCGCGCGGCTCGCTCCGACTAATTGACCAGGTGTGATGCCAAGCTGATAACGGTCAACCAGAACACGCCGCAGACAACCGTTACGCCGGCTATCGTCCAGGCAAAGGGGTATTTTTGCGGGCGATCGACCGTGACTTTGCGCGAAAAGATATAGTATGCCGGATGATCGAAACCGCCTTCGACATAGTCCTTCGCCGCATTATGAAAATTGAAGGTGGTGGCCATGTTTCCAACCTTTCTGGCTTTATCATTCTACCGATGTCTATCGTCCGTCGTTTCGCATAAAAAGGAAAGATGAGTGTTCGGCGCGAAAATAAGGGCGGCGTTTGGGACGCATTTCGGTAGCCACGGGCCGCAAACCTGAATTAAACTGGTCCCATGGCGCGCTTCGGTTTCAAGGCAGAGGATTTACGGCTGTGGGCGCTGGTGACGGCGACTGTCCGCCCGCACACGACCGCCAAGCCCAAAAAGCAACCCAAGCCACCGCAGCCGGAAACCGAAACCATTACGGTCGCCGACATGCCTGGGGAAATGACCGCCGAACGACCCAGACCGGTGCCTCTGACGCCGTTTAAGCTGGGTCAGGCCGTCAAGCCTACCGCCGGCTTCAAGATCACCCGCGCCGCCGACCAGGCGCCCGATCCGATCGAGCCAAAGCGTAAACGCCGCATCAGCCGCGAACGCGATCCGATCGAGGCACGGCTCGATCTGCACGGGCTCAATGCCTTCGCCGCCGAGGCGCGCCTGAAAGCCTTTGTGCAACAAGCCTATGCCAACGACTATCGCGCCGTTCTGGTCATTACGGGCAAGGGCATGGCGGAAAACGGCATATTGAAGCGCTACGCGCCCGAATGGCTGGCCGATCCTGCGCTGTCGCATATTGTCGCCGGCATTTCCCAGGCCCATGCCCGCCATGGCGGTTCCGGTGCGCTCTATGTCGCGCTCAAGCGTCGAATGAACTAGCGATCAGGCCAAAGAGGGACTAAATCAGCCCGCGCTCGGTCGCCAATTGCTTGAGCGAGACTTGGGCGCGCGGACCAATGTGACCGATGACGTGGGCGGCGGCCAGCGAACCCAGTTCGGCGCAGGTGGTGACATGCAGGCCTTGCGTCAGGCCGAACAGAACGCCGGCGGCATATTGGTCGCCCGCGCCGGTCGTATCGACGACCTGAGGACAAGGGGCCGCCTTGATGACATGGGTATCGTCCATCTTGGCCACCACGGAGCCTTCGGCGCTGCGCGTCACGAAGGCCAGGTCGGTCTTGCCGCGCAGATAGCGCAGGGCCTTGTAGAAATCATCCGTTTCGAACAGGGCCAGCAATTCGGTTTCATTGGCGAAGACCAGGTCGATATGGCGGTCGATAAAGGCCAGCAGGTCATCGCGCCAGCGGTTGACCACAAAGCCGTCCGACAGGGTGATCGCCGTCTTGCGACCAGCGGAACGGGCGACTTCGGCAGCCTTGGCGAAGGTTTCGCGCCCGGACGGGCTGTCGAAGAGATAGCCTTCCAGATAGGTGATCTGGGACGCCTTGATGACCTCTTCCTCGATATCTTTCGGGCTAATCAGAGCTGCGGCGCCGAGGAAGGTGGCCATGGTGCGCTGACCGTCCGGTGTCACATTGATCAGGCAACGCGCCGTTGGCGTGGGATCGTCGTGCAGAACGGGTGTCTGAAAATGGACATTCATCTTCTTGAGGTCGTGCGCGAAAAACTCACCAAGCGCATCATGGGCGACCTTGCCGACATAGGCGCATTTGGCGCCAAACGATGCCGCGCCCGAAATGGTGTTGCCAGCGGACCCACCCGACGCCATCTCCGTATCCTGCATCGCGCCCGACAGGCTGAGCGCCCGGTGCGCGTCAATCAGCGTCATCGCCCCCTTGTGCAGGTCATGCCGGGTCAGGAAAGCGTCATCCGTCTGAGCGAGAACATCGACGATGGCGTGGCCGACAGCGGTGATGTCATAAGAGGTCGTCATATTTGTTCTCGTAAGTCAGGCTATGGGTTGAATGGCGTAACCTAATGATCAATAACGGCTCTATGAGCAAGCGTATTTTAATCCTGACCCCGAATCCCGACCATCCTTCGCACCACGGCCGCTGGCCTTACGTGCTTGACGGGTACCGTGAGGCCCTGGCCGGCATTGGCGCCGAAATCTTCGACCAGCCCTGGTCCGAGCCGGTGACGGGGGACTACGATCTCATCGTCCCACTCGTCGCGTGGGGGTACCACAACGCGCCGGACGATTTCCGCGCCGCCATGACGCGGCTGGCCGGACGGCGCGTCTTCAATCCGCCGGAAATCGTCAGCTGGAATGTCGACAAGCGCTATCTGCGCGATCTGGCCGATGCCGGTGTGCGGATCATCCCGACCGTGTTCGTCGACCAGGTGACGGATGAGGCAGTCGCCCGCGCACGTCTTGACTTCGGGCAACAGGCTCTAGTCCTGAAGCCGGTCGTATCGGCCGGCGCCAAGAACACCCTGATCTGGGAAGGCGACAGCCTGGCCGCTTTCACCGACGGCGCGCCGGACGTCGAAGACCGTAAGGCCATGCCGCCGGAAGGTGCTGCCATGATCCAGCCCTTCATGCCAGCGATCCGCAGTGAAGGCGAATGGTCCTTGCTCTATTTCGCCGGTGAATTTTCACACGCGGTGCTGAAGACGCCCAAGAGCGGCGACTTCCGGTCGCAGCCGGACTACGACGCCAATCTGCGTGTGCTCGACGCGCCGGCCGCGGCGCGCGTGCTTGCCGACGCTGCTATTGACTTCATCGGCCGTGACCGCCTGCTTTATGCCCGTATCGACATGGTGCGCGCCAGCGACGACGGCTTCTGCCTGATGGAAATGGAACTGATCGAACCCGACCTGTACCTGACCTATGATCCGGAAGCGGCGATGCGCTTCAAGGACGCGTTTGAGACCGCCCTGCATGTCTGCGGCTGCTCCGGGCATGACCACACGGATGGCCACCATGATCATTGAAACCGACCGACTAATTCTGAAGCCCCTGGCTGTGACCGACTATGAGGCGCAATGCGCCCTGTGGAACCAGGAACCCGTCTTTCGCCATATCACCGGCAAACCGATGACCGGGGACGAGGTTTGGCTGCGGCTGCTGCGCGATATCGGCCACTGGCAGGTTTTCGGCCACGGCAACTGGTCGGTCAAGCTCAAGACGACCGAGCAGCACATCGGCAGCATCGGCCTGTTCGACTACAAACGCGACATTACTCCCGCCTTCGACGCGTTCGAGGCCGGATGGGTATTCGATCCGGCCTTTCACGGTCAGGGCCTGGCCTCCGAAGCCCTTCAGGCCACCCTTCTGTTCGGTGACGAAAAGCTGAAGCTGCCCAAGACTCTCTGCATGATCAGTCCGGAAAACGAGGCTTCGTTGCGATTGGCCGAACGGCATGGCTATGTCCGCATCCGCCACAGCCTGTTTCACGGCCATCCCGTATTGATCCTGGAACGCCCGCACGCCTGAAACCCGCCATTGATACCCGCTTGACGAATATAACATCTCATGCTTAGTTATTTAGATAATTAGCTAAATGAATGGATTTGTCATGCGTTTTGAAAATATCGATCGCGTCGATGGCGCTCAGGCCGATCCGGTGTCGGGAACGGTTGTTTATGCCCCCGTCAAATCCCTCTTCCTGCTGGCGATGTATGGCGCAGCCATCTACGGCCTAGTGCGTTATCTGCGCATCGACGCGGTATTGCTGTTCACGGTCAAGACAATGGTTGTCCTGCTGCTGGGCCACAGTGTCGGCATGCACCGCAGGCTCATCCACAAAAGCTTCGAATGCCCGCTGTGGCTGGAACGCACCCTTGTCTATTTCGGCGTGCTGGTCGGCCTGGGCGGTCCCTTCGCTATGATCCGAACCCATGACTTTCGCGACTGGGCGCAAAGGCAAGGCCGTTGCCACGACTATTTCGCCCATCGGCGGCGGCCGATTATCGACGCCATGTGGCAGATGCATTGCGACCTCCGTCTGGCGAAACCACCCCGGTTGACGATTGAACCACAGGTCGCCAATGACGCCTTCTATCGCTTCATCGACCGGCACTGGATCGCGGTTCATCTGCCCTGGGCCCTGGCTTTTTACCTGATTGGCGGCTGGGCCTGGGTCATCTGGGGTGTCTGCACGCAGATCGCCACGACGGTTACGGGCCATTGGCTGATCGGTTATTTCGCCCACCAGGCCCATGACGACAACTGGCAGGTCACTGGCGCCGGCGTACAAGGTCGCAATGTGCCACTGGTCGGCTGGCTAACCATGGGGGAAGGCTGGCACAATAACCATCATGCCTTTCCCGGCTCGGCGCGGATGGGGCTTTATACCGGTCAGAGCGATCCCGGCTATCGGTTCATAAAGATGCTGGAGGCAATGGGATTGGCATGGAACGTGCGCACCGCGCGCGATCTGGCCCACCGCCCGCAATTACAATGGGCATCAGGCGCGCAACCGCACTTCAAACCGGACATAAAACCCTGCCCGACCCTGCACTGGATCGGCCGGCGCTTGCGCCTTCGGGTATAGCTCTAAAGCAGGGGCAGCGTCTCGACCCCGATCTTGGGGCACAGGTCGCGCACGATACATATGTCGCACTTGGGCTTGCGCGCCACACAGACATAACGGCCGTGCAGGATGAGCCAGTGATGCGCCCGCGTCAGCCAATGTTTTGGGATGATCGCCATCAGTTGCGCCTCGACCTTGTCCGGCGTGTTGGCCGCGGCATCGACCAGCCCCAGCCGGTGCGACACGCGGTAGACATGGGTATCGACCGCGATGGCCGGCTCAATGTTCATCTCATTCAGCACGACACTGGCCGTCTTATTGCCAACACCCGGCAGACTCAGCAGCGCGGCGCGAGTCATTGGCACCTGACCGTCATATTGCGAGACCAGAATGCGCGACATCTCGATCAGATTTTTCGCCTTGTTGCGATAGAGGCCGATCGTGCTGATCATGTCCATGATCCGCGCCTCGCCAAGCGCCAACATGTCCGCCGGATTATCGGCCAGCTTGAATAGTGGCGCCGTCGCCTTATTGACCGCCACATCGGTCGTTTGGGCCGACAAAGCCACCGCCGACAACAGGGTAAAGGGGTTGGTATAGTTCAGTTCGGTGCGCGGATCGGGTTTGTCCGCTTCGAACCGCTCGAACAGCTTCTTGATCAGGGCGGGCTTAGCCAAGGGCTTCTTCGGCCATGACCGCCTCCCAGCTCAGCCACTTCTGCTCTACGGCGGCCCTCAGGTCGATATCCTCGGCACGCGCCATGAGCAGAAGAAAGGCCAGGACATCGGCCATTTCCTTGGCGACCTCCGCCTTGGCGCCTTCGACCGGGCGGCGCGAGCGTCCCGTCAGGGCGAGATAGCTTTGGGTTAGTTCGCCCGCTTCTTCCTGAAGTTTGAGCATATACCAATCCCGGTCGGGTTTGATGTCATGAACCCGGCGATAACGGCCCAAGACCGCTTCGAGACGGTCGGTCAGGGCATCGAGATCGGGAAAGGGTGTTTCGGTCATCATGGACAGTCTCCATGGCTTTTTGAGATTTACATGGATGCTATGGGGCGATTCTATAGGCCCGCAAGGTAAAAGCCGCTTGCCGACCGCTATCAGGCTTCATAAACAGGGCGCATGATCGCCATTCTGTTTGTTTGCCTTGGCAATATCTGCCGCTCCCCCCTCGCCGAAGGCGTGTTCCGTGCCCAGGTTGAAACCGCTGGCGCGACAGACCGCTTCAGTATCGACTCCGCCGGCTGCGGCGGCTGGCATGCTGGTGAGCAACCCGATACGCGCGCCATCCAGACGGCGGCCCGTCATGGTATCGATATTTCCGCCCAGCGCGCCCGCCAGATTCAGATCGACGATTTCGATCGTTTTGACCTGATCCTTGGGCTGGATCGGGACAATGTCCGCCATCTCACCGCCATGCGACCCGACACGGCGCGCGCCAAGGTCGCTCTTTACCTGGATGAAGCCCTGGGCCTGAGCAAGAATGTGCCCGATCCCTATTATGGCGGGCTTTCCGACTTCGAAACGGTCTATGCCCTGTGCGAAAAGGCGAGCGCCGGTTTGCTAAAGCAACTACCGGGTTAAACAGGCTGGCCTAAGCCGAAATTTCGAGGCATGGTATGGTTTCATTTCTGACTTTCCAGTGAGCCATGCCATGTTGAACATTCCTGACGACCGCTTTGCCGCCCGTGCCGATGAGCACATCAATCTGGCGAATAGCCATTTGCAGGACACCGGCTCCGATCGCGTGGTTGCTTCCCTGGTTGATGCGGCTACGCGTTTCTACGTCGGAATGTGGGCCAACCACAATGTTGGCAGCGCCGAGGAAATGGTCGCGCGCCGCGAAGAAGCGATAGAATCCTTCGCCGTGCAAAGCCGCCGCATGCTGGAACGGCACCTGGACGAATACACGCGAAACTACGCCGCCTATACGGCGACTGGAAATCTCAGCACCGGATCGCGCTGATCCTTTAGAGCACCGACCTGATTTTCGACTTCACACACCGTCTATGTTCGCCCGTTTCAGCGGGCGCAGATCAACAACAGGTAATCCATGTCCGACACGCCCAAAGTTCCTGATCCCAGTTTTTTCGAACGGACCAACACACTGATCAACGTGGCCAATGACCAATGCAGCGGCGTCTCCGCCGATCAGGTCAGCCACTCCTTCACCAATGCCTCGACGCGCTTCAATGTCTGGCTGTGGTCGATCACCTCGAAAGATGTCGAGGATCTGAAAGCGCGCCGCGAACAGGCGCTGGACCTTTTGCTGCAGGAAACTCATGACGCCTTTGCGCGCCATTTTGAGGAATATGTCGCCAACTACGACGCCTATGTGAACGCGAATCGCTAAGTCCATGGACGATCAATTCAATAACCGCGCCGATTCGCACATCCGCCTGTCGCATCAGCAGGCGATGCTGTTCGGCGAACAAAAGACGGCGGAGTCCATGCTCTATGGCGCTGCCTGGTATTCGGCGTGGTTGACGGCGAAAGCGGCCGGCTCGAAAGATGAACTGGCGGCGCGCGCCGCCGCCGAAACCGAGCGTTTGACCGAGGCCTTTCGCGCGGCGGCCGAAGCCGCCATGGCCGATGTCATCAACCGCTTTGACGACCTGAACACAAAGGCCTGATCCCATGGCAAGCCAGGAAGAACTCGACTTTACCGGGCGCGCAAAGGCCCATATCGACCTATGCAACGCACAAAGCGCCCATGCCCACAGCGAAGATGTCGCCCTGTCAGCCATGTACGCGGCGGCGCGCTATACGGCCTTTCTGTGTCTGGGCGCCAATACGTCCGGTGAGCAGATGGCCGGACGCCGCGAAGAAGCCCTGGCCATTTTCGATGACCAGTTCCGCCAGATGTTCCTCGATTGCTATGACGAATTTGCCCGGGATTTCGACAGATCCAAATAGGGTCAGATCCAAATAGAATTGGGCGAAATAGCTATAGGATATACCGGCTGAGATCGGCGTCGCCGGCAATTTCGCCGAGGCGCTTTTTCACGTAGTCCGCATCTATGGTTACGGTTTGGCCGGACATGTCCGACGCCGTGAAGCTGAGGTCCTCCATCACCTTTTCGATGACGGTATGCAGCCGGCGTGCGCCGATGTTCTCGACCTTGGCGTTGACCGTCGCCGCCGCTTCGGCCATGGCGGCGATGGCGCCGTCGTCGATGTGCAAGGTGACGCCTTCGGTCGCCATCAGGGCCTGGTTCTGCTTGATCAGATTGGCTTCCGGCTCCGACAGAATGCGGCGGAAATCCTCCTGGGTCAGGGCTTTCAGCTCGACACGGATGGGCAGTCGCCCCTGCAGTTCCGGCAACAGGTCGGAGGGTTTGGCGACATGGAAGGCGCCAGAGGCAATAAACAGGATGTGATCGGTCTTTACCGGTCCATACTTGGTCGAAACCGTCGTGCCTTCGATAAGCGGCAGGAGATCGCGCTGCACGCCTTCGCGCGACACATCAGCACCGCCACGTTCCGACCGCGAAGCGACCTTGTCGATTTCATCTAGGAAGACAATGCCTTCGTTTTCCGCCAGCTTCAAAGCCTCGGCGGCCACAGCATCCTGATCGAGCAGTTTGTCCGACTCTTCGGCGACCAAGGACGGGATGGCCGCCTTGACCGTGGTCTTGACCGTCTTTTTGCGACCGCCCATGGCCTTTGACAACATGTCGCCGAGATTGAAACCGCCGGGCTGCTGGCCTGGAATCTCCATCATGCCAATCGGCGTGCCGGTTTCGGTCATCGAAATCTCGATGTCCTTGTCATCCAGTTCATTGTTGCGCAATTTCTTGCGGAAGCTTTCTCGGGTTGCGGGCGCGGCCGTTTCGCCGACCAGCGCGTCAATCAGACGTTCCTCGGCGGCGGCCTCGGCCTTGGCGCGAACGCCCGCGCGATTCTTGTCTTTGATCATCAGCACTGCGGCTTCGACCAGGTCGCGCACAATTTGATCGACATCGCGACCGACATAACCGACTTCGGTAAACTTGGTCGCTTCGACCTTGATGAACGGAGCCTGGGCCAACTTGGCCAGGCGCCGCGCGATCTCGGTCTTGCCGACACCCGTGGGCCCGATCATCAGGATATTCTTCGGCGTGATCTCGTCACGGATGTCATCGGCCGTCGCCTTGCGGCGCCAGCGGTTGCGCAAGGCGACCGCGACCGCCTTCTTGGCATCGGCATGGCCGATAATATAGCGATCGAGTTCCGAGACGATTTCCCGGGGCGAGAAAACATTGGGAGAAAAAGAGGTCATTTATGCATCATAGGTTGGAGATTTGGACATAAGCGTGACCTGGCCCCAACGGGGGCTGTCATGCTCAGCGTAAATGGTGAAGCCGGCGTTCTGATAGGCCTTGATGGCCTGGGCATTGGCGGTATCCGGATCGATCAAGAGCTTAGGCACGCCCCGCGCCAGCAGGTCATCCGAGAATTGGCGAAGGATACGCGACCCCAGTCCCTGGCCGGTCAGGCTGACGTCGCCGATGAACATATCGACACCCATGGCACCGGTCGGCTGATCGGCAAAGTAGAAGCCATCATAGGCATAGTTCGGATCGTAAAACTGGATATAGCCAATCGGTTTGCGGTTATATTCGACAATGAAGGCCGCGCCATAATCCGCACCGATAAAGCCCAGAGCGTCTTCCAGTTCCTCTTCCGGCCCGGAGCCATCCTGCGTCCACCACGGCTGGACATGGGGGGACGACATCCAGATCAGCAGCAGACCGGCATCGCGTTCATGCAAGGGACGAAAGGTAATCACGACATCCCTCCGAACACATGGTCACCGGTCATAGGATGGGCTGTGCGCATCAGGACTCGAGCATTTCAATCGTCAAATGGTCATTGGTATAGACGCATATGGACGACGCGATCTTCATGGCCTTGCGCGCAATCACTTCCGCATCCGGCTCGTATTCGAGCAGGGCCCGGGCCGCCGACAGAGCATAAACACCGCCGGAGCCAATGGCGGCAACGCCATCTTCCGGTTCGAGCACGTCACCGACACCGGTAATGGTCAGGACCGTGTTCTTGTCCGCCACCAGAAGCATGGCCTCAAGGCGACGCAGGTAGCGGTCGGTCCTCCAATCCTTGGCCAGATCGACACAGGCACGGGCCAGTTGATCGGGATAGAGCTCAAGCTTGGCCTCAAGCCGCTCAAGCAGGGTAAAGGCGTCGGCCGTCGCACCGGCAAAACCGGTGATGACCTTGCCGCCGGACAAGGTGCGCACCTTACGCGCGCCGCCCTTGACGATGGTTGGCCCCATGGAGACCTGGCCGTCGCCGGCGATGACGGTCTTGTTGTTCTTGCGCACGGCGACGATGGTGGTGCCGTGCCAGTTCGGGAAGTTTGAGTCTGTCATGAGGCGTTAATTGGCGCTTTTCCCCTTGCAGTTCAAGTGCGCCCGGCGCATTTGACGCACTATGCTCACAGACGATGAAATCGACCGCTACGCCCGTCACCTGGTATTGAAGGAGATCGGCGGTCAGGGCCAGATGAAGCTCAAAGCCGCCCGGGTGGCCCTTGTCGGCATGGGCGGCATCGGCTCGCCGGCGGCGCTGTATCTGGCGGCGGCGGGGGTTGGCGTGCTCGGCCTGATCGACGACGACCATGTATCGGCAAGCAATCTGCAACGCCAGGTCCTGTTTCAAACCCGCGACGTCGGCGCCGCCAAGGCCGAAGTGGCCGCAACGCATCTGGCGGGCCTCAACCCCCATTGCGACTGCCATATCCATCGCCTGCGCCTGACGCCGGACAACGCCGTCGATATACTCCGGGACTACGATATCGTTCTGGACGGATGTGATAATTTCGAGACGCGGCTGTTGGTTAACCGCGTATGCCACGATTTGAAAAAACCGCTGGTGTCCGCAGCACTCGGACGCTTCAGCGGGCAATTGGCGACCTTCGACGGTCGCCCCTGCTATCAGTGCCTGGTGCCCGATATTCCACCCGACGCGGAGACTTGCGAACGCGTCGGCGTGGTGGGCGCCCTTGCCGGCATTATCGGCACCATGGCGGCACTTGAGACGATAAAGCTGATTACCGGGGCCGGTGACGCGCTGCGGGGACAATTGTTGATATTCGATGGCCTTGGCATGACGTCGCGGACGGTGAAACTGGCCGCCGATCCGGCCTGCCCCGTGTGCGGGGGTTAGCTATTTCGTGTTTACAAAAATTGTGTCATAAGAAACCATAATTACAAAATGGCAGGGATGAAGCGTATGGGCCGGGCATAGACCGCTTTCGGAACGGAATGCCGCATGACGACTGCCAAGGCTATCGACAAGGGGACGGGCAAGATGCCCGACAAGGACGGCGCGGATGCCCTCTATCCGACGGTCAAACACACCCTGATTGAAGACATCTATGCCTTCGCCATCGGCTGCGCCTTTATTGCGCTGGGCATTGTCATGCTGAAATCGGCCGGACTGACGACAGGCGGCGTGGCGGGTATCGCACTGCTCGTCTCCTATATCGCGCCACTGCCGGTTGGCCTGCTGTTCATCCTGATCAATATTCCCTTCTTCCTGTTCGCCTGGCCGGCCATGGGCAAACGCTTCATGATCAAGACGGTTGCCGTCAACCTCGCCATCATGGCCGGGGCCAATCTCGCCCACTACGCCTTCAAGTTCGAGACGGTCCACCCTTTGTTCGCTGCCCTGTTCGGCGGCACGATTATCGGCATGGGTATATTGGCACTGGCCCGTCATGGCGCCGGTGCCGGCGGTACGGGTGTTCTGGCGCTCTATCTGCAAAAAACGAAGAACATCAACGCTGGCAAGACGCAGATGGCGTGCGATGCCCTTATCATGGCGGCGTCGATCCTGATCCTAAGTCCGCAGCATCTGCTCTATTCGGTGATTTCCGCCGTCGCCATGAGCGGCGTCCTGGTCGGATTTCACAAACCGGAACGATATCTGGGTCGTTAAGCACTACGGCTCAATCAACCCACCGCCTTGACTATCTGCCCAGTCCTGTCAGGGCCCGCAGCAACTTTGTTTGATCGACATATTGCAGCATATCGCCGATGGCGGACTGGACATTGGCATCGCCTAGCAACCCTTGCAGGGCCTTCTGGCCCAGGGCCGTGAACGAGGCCTGAATCGCCTCCTGACCGTCGGTCTGAAGGGCTGTGCGGGTTTCAGCGGTACAGTCCGTCGTCAAAAGACGGGTAAAGAGGTCACCACCGGCCTTGTTGATCGCGACATATTGCGACGCGGAGATAGCGCTCATGTCGGCCACCTTCGGATGGCGCGCCATGATGGCGAACGCCCAACGCACCAATGTGACCTGATCATCGGCGGAGGCTGACCGGACCAGACAGGCCGACAGGGCCTGGGTCGCGGGGCCGGTGGCGGCATTGGCGGCGACCGGAAGCGCCGTCGCGGCGACTGCGCTGATCAGGAAAATTTTGAGGAAATGCTTCATAACAGGACCTTCCAGGTAATATGACCACCAGGATGACCAAGCAATGTGGCGTCGATTAGACATTTGCAGCCATTTCCTGTATAGCCTCGCGCAATCCCTGCAATCTGACCTTTGAAAGCCGCATATCTTGGCCCATACGCTCGACCTGTCCGTTAAATCCTCGGTTGTCACCCAAGCTGTCGCTCCGTTGGTGAACATCACCGGACTGACGCGGGCTGGCCTGATTGAGGCCTTGACCGAGTCCGGCGTGGTCGAACCGCGCAAGGCCAAGATGCGCGCCACCCAGATCTGGCGCTGGGTGCACCATTACGGCTTTACCGATTTCGACCTGATGACCGACATCGCCAAGGATCAGCGCGCGCTCCTCAAAGAGAAATTCTCGCTGGCCCGGCCGGAAATCGTCGAACGCCAGATCAGCCAGGACGGCACACGCAAATATCTGATCCGTATGGCGCCGGGCATCGAGGTGGAAAGCGTCTACATTCCGTCGGTCGGCCGCGCGGGCGCCCTGTGCGTATCGTCCCAAGTCGGCTGCACGCTCAACTGCTCCTTCTGCCATACGGGTACGCAAAAGCTGGTGCGCAACCTGACGACGGCGGAAATCGTCGCCCAGGTCCAGGTGGCCCGGGACGATCTGGGCGAATGGCCGTCGCCAAAGGAAGACCGCCAATTGTCGAACATCGTCTTCATGGGCATGGGCGAACCACTCTACAATCTTGACCAGGTCGCCGACGCCATCGACATCATTTCCGACGGCGAAGGCATCGCCATTTCGCGCCGTCGCATCACCGTATCGACCTCGGGCGTTGTGCCGGAGTTGGAAGCGCTCGGTAACCGTACCCAGGCCATGTTGGCCATTTCCTTGCACGCCACCAATGATGAACTGCGCGACGTGCTGGTCCCGCTCAACAAGAAATATCCGATCGAACAGCTTATGGCCGGGATCCGCGCCTATCCGGGCCTTTCCAATGCCCGCCGCGTCACGTTCGAATATGTCATGTTGAAGGGGGTGAACGACACCCCGGCCGAAGCCCGCGCCCTTATCCGCCTGCTCAAGGGCATTCCGGCCAAGATCAACCTGATCCCGTTCAATCCGTGGCCGGGCAGCGACTATCTATGCTCGGACTGGCGCACCATCGAAGCCTTCGCCGCCATCCTCAATAAGGCCGGCTACGCCTCGCCCATTCGCACGCCGCGCGGACGCGATATCCTGGCGGCGTGCGGACAGTTGAAATCGGAAAGCGAAAAGAAACGCGCCTCAGTTGTGCGTCGCGAACAACGCGACGAAGCTGCGTCAAATCGGGACACGGGTGCCGCCGAAGGCGGCCTGCCCTTTGCCTATCTGACAGGCGACATGCTGGACTAACCTGTTGTCCGAGTTAAACAAACAGCCTGTCATATAAAATTTGTCCACAGGCCGACAGCGTGGGCTTGATCTTGCAGGGAAGTTACCTCATTAGTATGCGCGCCCGTTACAATAGTGACGGTCAGCGCAATAGAGGGGACCGCGCATGACGCCCGACAGTTTTAACCTTAACTTCCTGTCGCCCGACGTTTTGCGGCCGGAAATGCAGGCCTTCGCGACGGGCTTTCCCATCACCCTGCTGCATGCCGGCGTGACGCTTCTGATGCTGCTGATCGGCGCCACCATCTATTCTTTGTTGACGCCTTACAAGGAAATCAACCAGATCCGCGACGGCAATTCGGCTGCCGCCGTCGCCTTTGGCGGCGTCATCATCGGTCTGGCCCTTCCGCTGGCCGCCTCCATGGCCGCCTCGACTTCGCTGCGTGAAATTGCCCTGTGGGGCGGCGCCACCATCATCCTGCAACTGTTTGTTTTCCGGTTGGTCGATTTCCTGCTGGCCGGCCTGCCCAACCGCATCAATGAGGGCGAGGTTTCCGCCGCCGTGCTGCTGGTGTCGGCCAAGCTGGCCGCCGCCCTGATCCTTGCCGCCTCTGTCGACGCCTAGAACGTTTCCGATCATGTGGAATCGAAAAATTCTCTATCCGTCTGTTTTTCCAAAAAGTGGCGTCCACTTTTTGGCATGATGCTCTAGGATTACGGTATGAAACTGGACTGGCTCCTATATGCCGCGGCCCTTACGACCATTGTGGTCGTAACCGGCAATTGGCATGAAACGTCCAATTCGCCGCCCGCCCCGCCACCCCCGGGGATCGGCGAAATGTCCCTGTTCGCCAATTTCACGCCCTTCACCATTTCCTCGATCATCAACCTGCCCGTGGACGATCAGAAGATCATGACCGGCACGGCCTTTTCCATTTCGAAAAGCGGTGAATGGATTGTCGCCAAGGACAGCGTTGGTGACTGCACCCACCCCTTCCTCAATATCGGCGGCAATCTGGCTGTGCCGTTCAAGACCCGCCCGGCACCCGGTCATGATAATTTCCTGGTCGCCGTGACCAGTGGCGGCGGACGGCCGCTAAGCCTGGTCGATATGGCCAATGTCAAACCCGGCATGCGCGGCTTCATGATCGGTTATCCAGGCGGCAGCGTCGGCGAGGCCACGGGCCGTCTGATCGGGCGCGCCACCTTGGAACGCTCCAAGCGCTTCCAGCATAACGAAGCTGTTCTGGCCTGGGCCAAGGCCGGTCAAACAGAAGGTTTGAAAAGCGACCTGAATCAATTGCAGGGCGGGCCGGCGGTCGATGACAATTCGCACGTGGTCGGCATCACCTTGCGGGAAAATCCGCGCCGGGGCCGTATCTACACCACCGTGCCGGAAACGGTGTCCGCCATCGCCTCGACCGTGGAGCGTAAGCCGGATTTTGATGCCGAAAACACGCTGACCAAGCGCAACTACGGCATTGTTTCGGATACCTTGCGCCGCGAATACCGCGTGGCCCAGGTCGGCTGCATCATATCCTGACGCAATTGCGCAGCTGGCTGTGCTAAATGCCGGACATGACCGCCAATCCGCTCGATCCCGTCCACCTCGCCCACCTGGCGCAATGCGATGCGCGCCTGAAGCCCCTCACCGACGCCTTTTCGCATATCCAGTATCGTATACGGCCCGGCGGCTTTCCGGCCTTGCTCGGCCTGATCGTCGAACAGCAATTGTCGGTGAAGGCGGCAGACACCATCTTCGCCCGGCTGCGCGACGGCATCGGCGAATTGACGCCGCAAAACCTGCTGGCCCACGATGAGGATCTGTTGCGTGGCTATGGCCTGTCGCGTCCCAAGATCGCCTATGCCCGCGCCCTGGCCGACGCCTTTCACAGCGGCGGATTCGACACCGAGGCCTTGGCGGCGCTGAACATCGAGGACGCCGCCGCGCGTCTGATCGCATTGAAGGGAATCGGGCGCTGGACCGCCGAGGTCTACCTGATGTTTTCGGAGGGACGTCTCGATCTGTTTCCCGTCGGCGACGTTGCCCTGCGCGAAGCCGTGGGCTGGCTGGACGACCTGACTGAGCGCCCAAACGAAGCCTATTGCGCGGAGCGGGCACGCGATTGGTCGCCCTATCGGTCCGTTGCCGCCCACCTCCTGTGGGCCTGGTATGGGGCGGTGAAACGGGGCGAAATGTCCCGGCAGATCTAAGCCGGCTGGCCTTTGACACCGGCGTTATGCGGAGGCGGTCTATGGCCCTAAAACTGACAAAATGCTGCCGATATCCTCCCCCTCGACATGGTCCCCCATGCCCGGGGCCTGCGATTCAGGCCGAGAGTCTCAGAGGAAACTCAACATGCGAATTGCTTTTACCCTCAGCATACTGGCACTAGTGGCCACACCCGCCGCGATCATCAGCCAGGCCAACGCCGCCGCTACGCCGGCCAACACAAAGATGACCCAGTGCGCCGCGCAATGGCAAAAGGACAAGGCCGCCAATAAGACCAACGGACAGGACTACAAGGCCTATTCCGCCGCCTGCCTGAAGGGCGCTACGCCCGCACCTGCGCCTGTGGCGAAACCCGCCATGGCTGCTGCCAAGCCCGCCGCCACAGTGGTCAAGGCGTCCAACACCAAGCCGCAGGACCGCATGAAAGAATGCGGAGCCAAATGGAGCCAGATGAAGGCTGCCGGAAAAACCGGTAATCAGACCTATAAGCAGTTTTCGGCCACCTGCCTGAAAAGCTGATCTGAACAGGTGGGTCAGGCCGACATCAGTCTGACCCGATCTTCCCCAATCCAAGGAATAGAATCATGAGTCTTTTTGACGGCGTCCTTAACGCGCTGGGCGGCGAAAGCGGCGCCATGGCCGACCTGCAAGCCCTTGCCGGCCATTTTGGTGATGGCGGGCTCCAGACCGTTATCGATAAGTTTCACCAGGGCGGCTTGGGCGACATCGTCCAATCCTGGGTGAGTAATGGCGCGAACCTGCCGGTGTCCCCGGAACAGCTCCAAGCCGTTCTTGGGTCCGAACAGGTCACCAAGGTGGCCTCAGCGCTTGGAGTCGACACGACACAACTGGCGTCGGCCCTGCCGGAACTCATTCACAATCTGACCCCCGACGGCCAGGTGCCGCAGGGTGGCCTGAGCGACATACTCGGTGGTCTCTTCAAGGCTTAAACCAAGGACTAAACACTTAGCACGCAGGCGGCCAAGGCGGTCACCTGCGTGTTTGTTTCGCGGCCTAACCGATGCGCTTTACGGTGTTGTCTGGCGTAACTTCGACATCCGGCGTCAAGGCGTTGGCATTAGCATCCTTCGGCGCATCGAATTTACGCCCTTTGTCGGGGTGGAAATACTCCTTGTCCTCTCCCGATTGATTGAGCTCGTTCGGCGAAAACACCGTCTTGCCTTCAAACGTCTCGTCAACAGCCGGTGCGGTTTCGGTTTCCGTTTCGGCTGGGGTGGTCGAGGGCGGCGTCCGATCTTTCACCCGATCTTGGGCCGGATCTTGAGGCGGCGACGGGTGGTTGGACGGATGTGAGGTAAAGGTCTTAGGCATCATGGCGCGTCTCCTTTGATGGTCTTCTGGCAACAGCTTTTTAGCAGGTCAGTCTAGGCCACCTGCCGTAAGGAGAACGTCGTTTTTTATCACCCGAACCGTAAGACTGGCATGAGTGATACGCCTTACGGGTTTCTTGCATGTCACGAAAAAGGCGCCTGACCGGCTCGGTCGGCGCCTCTGTTTCGCGGGATATAGCTGGCGATCTAACCTAGCCCTTTGGCGCCTTCAACCAGGTCCGCCACCACGGATGGATCGGCCAGGGTCGAGATATCGCCCAACTGATCCGGATGTCCTTCGGCGATCTTGCGCAGGATACGACGCATGATCTTGCCCGAGCGGGTTTTCGGCAGGCCCGGCGCCCATTGAATGACGTCCGGCGCCGCCAATGGCCCGATTTCCTGACGTACCCAGGTCACCAGTTCCTTTTTCAGGGCGTCGCTGGCTTCGACACCCTGCTTCAGCGTGACATAGCACCAGATGCCCTGGCCCTTGATATCGTGCGGGTAGCCGACAACCGCCGACTCGGCGACGCTGTGATGCGCCACCAGGGCGCTTTCGATTTCGGCCGTTCCCAAGCGGTGGCCCGACACGTTCAGCACGTCATCGACACGCCCGGTGATCCAGTAATATCCGTCCTCGTCGCGGCGGCAGCCGTCACCGGTAAAATATTTGCCAGGGTAGGTCGAGAAGTAGGTATCAAGGAAGCGCTGGTGGTCGCCATAGACGCTGCGCATCTGGCCCGGCCAGCTGTCGCACAGACACAGATTGCCTTCGGTCGCCCCTTCCAGAACATGCCCATTGGCATCGACCAGACAGGTGACAACGCCAGGCAGAGGCTTCGTGGCGGACCCGGGCTTGAGCGGCGTGGCGCCGGGCACGGGCGTAATCAGGTGACCGCCGGTTTCTGTCTGCCACCAGGTATCGACGATCGGGCAACGGCTATCGCCGACCACACGATGGTACCACAGCCAGGCTTCCGGGTTGATCGGTTCGCCCACCGTGCCGAGAACCCGCAAGGAGGCGCGCGATGTCGCCTTTACCGGATCGTCGCCATGCCGCATCAAGGCCCGGATAGCCGTCGGCGCGGTGTAGAAGATGTTGACCTTGTGCTTATCGACCACCTGCCAGAACCGGCTGTTGTCGGGATAGTTGGGTACGCCCTCAAACATCAGCGACGTGCCGCCATTGGCCAGGGGCCCATAGACGACGTAGGAATGGCCCGTCACCCAGCCGATATCGGCCGTACACCAATAGACGTCGCCATCCTGATAATCGAAGGCCGTCTTGTGCGTATAGGCCGCCCAGGCGAGGTAGCCGCCCGTCGTATGCAGGACCCCTTTGGGTTTGCCTGTCGATCCGGACGTGTAGAGGATGAACAAGGGGTCTTCGGCATTCATCGGTTCCGGCGGACAGTCGGCGGACAGGCCTTCCAGTTCTTCAGAGACCACCAGATCACGCGGCATGCGGCTCCAGCCCGCTTTCGTGTGTTCGACCACAAAGACGTGGCGCACACCGGGGCAGGACTCCATGGCCTTGTCGATATTGGCTTTGAGCGGAATGATCTTGCCGCCGCGCAGGCCTTCATTCGCCGTGATGACGATATCCGACTGGCAGTCCTGGACCCGGCCGGATATCGAATCGGGCGAGAAGCCGCCGAAGATGATGTTATGGACCGCACCGATGCGTGTACAGGCCAGCATGAAATAGGCGGCTTCCGGTACCATGGGCAGGTAAAGGGTGATGCGGTCTCCCTTCTTGGCGCCATACTTTTTCAACAGGTTTGCGCGCTTGTTCACTTCGACGCTGAGCTGGTTATAGGTGACCGTATAGGATATGCCGGGATCGTCGCCTTCGAAGATCAGGGCCACCTGGTCACCACGCGTCGCCAGATGGCGATCAATGCAGTTGACGCTGACATTGAGCACGCCGTCATAGAACCAGCGGATACGGAAATCTTCGCGATGGAAGGAGACGTCCTTGACCTTGGAAAAGGGTTGCATCCATGCCAACGCGTCGCCGAGGGTTCGCCAATGCGCATCCGCGTCTTTTTCGAATAAGGCGTGCTGCGCCGCCAGTCCGTCGGCGGTCAACGTCTTCGGACGGATGAAATCGGCGGGGACGCGGAAAAACGTGTCGCTCATCAGGGCATTTCCTCAGGTCTTTTTACTTATGCAACAGCTTAGGGAAACAGGATTCGAGAGTCTATAAGACCAATAAGAAAAAACCCGCGGATTGGCGTGTACTAACGGCGCCTGATGCGAAATGCGACACGGAGCGGCTTGCCCTCGGCCACGGAGCGGCTATGGTCGCGGTAACAGCTTTCCAAGGAGTGCCTCCATGCTTTTGGCCATGTCTACCTGGTGCGAGATCGACGAGCGCCTGAAGGCGTCGCGCACCGTCGTCATCCCCATCGGTTCCAACGAACAGCACGGGCCGATGGGCCTGCTCGGCACCGACTGGCTGTGCCCGGAAATCATCGCTCACGCCGCCGAAAAGGAAGGCGACATTCTCGTCACGCCGACTTTCAATATCGGCATGGCGCAACATCATCTCGGTTTTTCCGGCACGATTTCGCTGAGGCCCTCCACCTTCATGGCTGCGATCGAGGACTGGGTCGACAGCCTCAACCGCCACGGTTTCGACCGCATCTATTTCCTGAATGGCCATGGCGGCAATGTCGCAACAATCGAAGCGACCTTCTCGGAAATCTATTCGCACTATTCCTATGCCGCAACGCCCTGCCCGTTCATCCTCAAGCTTCGCAACTGGTGGGACTTGCCTGGCATCAGCCGCCTGTGCGCCCGCCTTTACCCGCAGGGTCACGGCAGCCATGCCACCCCGTCGGAAATCGCCGTCACCTATGCCGCCTATCCCGACCGCGTCAAATCGGCCGCGATGGAACCGCAGATCGCGCCGACCGGCCCGATACGCGACGCCCTGGATTATCGCTATCGCTTCCCCGACGGCCGTATCGGATCGGATTCGTCCCTGGCCACGGTCGAACAGGGTCAGCAGATCATCGCCGCTGCGGTGAACGGGCTGATCGACGACATCGCTAAGTTTGACGCGGAGTAGATTAGCGCTTTCCGAAAAGTGTGCTGCACTTTTTGGGATGAAAAAGCGCGTGAAAGAAGGAAAGTAGAGCGCCGATTTCAGTCAGATCGGAATAGGCTCTAAACCCGCTCGGACTTCAGCGGCCGCGACAGCAGGGCTTCGATGGCGCGCGACACATCCATGTCGCCATTGAGAACGGCGTTGACCGCCTCGCAGATCGGCAGTTCGACCTTGTGCTTGCGGCCGAGGTCGACCACGGCCGGCGCCGACTGCACGCCTTCGGCCACACTGACCTTATCGGCGAGGAACTGTTCCAGGGTCTGTCCCTGCCCCAGCGCCAGGCCGACGCTCATATTGCGCGACTGCGGCGACGAACAGGTCAGCACCAGATCGCCAAGGCCGCACAGGCCGGCCATGGTTTCAAATTGTGCGCCCAGCGCCATGGCCATGCGCGACATTTCGGCAAAGCCCCGCGTAATCAGGGCGGCATGGGCATTGCGCCCCAGCCCCTTGCCCTCGGCAATGCCGCAGGCGATGGCGATAACGTTCTTGATAGCCCCGCCCGCTTCTGCGCCGATCAGATCGGTCGATTGGTAGGGGCGAAACGTCGGACCGGCGATGGTGGCGGCGATACGCGCGCCCAGGGCCGCATCCTCGCATGCGATAGTGACGGCGGACGGCAGCCCCATGGCCACTTCGCGGGCAAAATTGGGACCGGCCAACACGCCCGCCACGGCTTCCGGCAACACGTCTTCCAGCACCTCGGTCATCAGGCTGTCGGTTCCGCGCTCAACCCCCTTGGCGCACAGGACGATCGGCAGCCCCTCACGGACATAGGGCTTGAAGGCGGTCAAGGTCGACCGCATGTGCTGGGCCGGCGGCACGGCCAGTATCAGGTCGCATGTCGCCAGATCGGCGAAGCTGCTTGTCGCGGTGATGTCAGGCGACAAGGGGACGCCGCCAAGATACAGGCGGTTTTCATGGTCGGCATTAATCGCGGCAACGACTTCGGGTTCGCGCGCATGCAGGATGACGGCATTGCCGCCCAGGGTCGATACCTGCGCCAGTGCCGTACCCCAGGCGCCGGCGCCGATCACGCCCACCTTTTCGAACGTCTGTATCGTCACGCCTTCGCTCCCTTGCGGCCGGAATATTTATGGATTGGCGCGTTGGCGGCGCTGATCTCGTCGAGCGGCCAGCGCGGACGTGCGACGGTTGCCATGCCTACGTTCATGTCCGGCAACGCCGCCTGATGTCCTTCTTGGCTCAGCTTTTCGTAATGTTCAAGACCCGCCAAGGCGATCATGGCCGCATTGTCGGTGCAGTATTTGAGCGGCGGCGCCTTCAGCTCGAACCCGTTCCGATCGGCAACCGTCGTCAGGGCCGCACGAATCGCCTGGTTCGCGGCCACTCCGCCGGCGACAACAAAGGCGGGCCGGGAAACCGTCACCTGAGCCTTGAACAGCGCCATTGCCCGTTCCGAGCGTTCGACCAGTTGCCGTGTAATCGCCGCCTGGACGCCGGCGCACAGGTCGGCGCGATCCTGCGCCGTCTTGACGTGATCGTAAGCGATCAGGGCGGCAGCCGTTTTCAGGCCCGAAAAAGAAAAATCGCAGTCCTTACGGCCCAGCAGGGCGCGCGGCAGCGTAAACCGCGCGGCGTCGCCTTTCAGGGCTTCGGCTTCCAACGCCGGACCGCCGGGATAGCCAAGCCCCAGCACCTTGGCGATCTTGTCAAAAGCTTCGCCGGCCGCATCGTCTATGGTCGTACCCAGACGCGCGTAGTCGCCCACGCCCGTGACCGACAGCAATTGGCAATGGCCGCCGGAAATGAGCAGCAACAGGAACGGAAAGGCTACGTCTTCGCTCAGGCGCGCCGACAGGGCATGGCCTTCCAGATGGTTGATGCCGATCAGGGGCAGGTTGCGCGCTAAGGCAAAGCCCTTGGCGAAGGACAGCCCGACCATGACCCCG
This sequence comes from Asticcacaulis aquihabitans, assembly GCF_032490435.1. Classification (NCBI taxonomy): domain Bacteria; kingdom Pseudomonadati; phylum Pseudomonadota; class Alphaproteobacteria; order Caulobacterales; family Caulobacteraceae; genus Asticcacaulis; species Asticcacaulis aquihabitans. The sequence goes on along the minus strand of NZ_JAVGWM010000004.1, from coordinate 352,311 downwards.
CCGATCAGGCCCGGCCCGGATGTCGCCGCCACCAGATCGAGCGGCGGCTGACCCGCTTCCGCCAGGGCGCGCGCCGCCAGATCGTCGATGGTTTCAACGTGGGATCGCGCGGCGATTTCAGGCACCACGCCGCCAAAAGCCTTATGCTGCATGACCTGGGAATGAATGACGGACGACAGGACATGCGTGCCCGTTGCGTCACGGCGCACCACCGCGACAGCCGTTTCATCGCAACTCGATTCAATACCCAAGACGGTGATACTGTGCGTCATCCTGCTCCTACACCCCGTCATATGGTCGCACGTCAAGTCTTTTGCATTGCCACCTCGTCATAAAATGCTAGGACACCCACATGACGAAGCTGAAGATTGGCACCCGTGGATCGAAACTGGCCCTCACGCAATGCGGATGGGTGCAAAGGCAGATCGTGGCCGCACTTGGCGGCGATCCCGCTCAGGCCGATGAGACCGCCCCCCTTGTCACCATTTCCACGGCCGGCGACCGTATCCAGGATCGTCGCCTGATCGAAGCCGGCGGCAAACAGCTTTTCACCAAGGAAATCGAGGACGCGCTGTTGCGCGGCGACATCGACGTGGCCGTCCATTCGCTGAAGGACATGCCCGCTGCCGATATTCCCGGCCTGTCTTTGGCGGCCATTCCCGTGCGCGAAGACCCGCGCGACGCGTTTTTGAGCCTCAATTACGGCACGATAGACGATCTGCCGCAGGGTGCGCGCCTGGGGACGGCCAGCCTGCGCCGCCAGGCCCAGATGCTTAGCATCCGTCCGGATCTCGAAATCGTCATGACGCGTGGCAACGTCGATACGCGCCTGGCCAAGCTGAAGGCCGGCGACTGCGACGCCATGCTGCTGGCGGCGGCGGGCCTGAACCGCATGGGCCTGAGCGACCACATCCGTTCCTATATCAATCCCGACATTCACGCCTCCGCGCCGGGTCAGGGCGCCCTGGCCATTCAATGCCGCACCGAGGACCTAGGCGCCGGCTGGATGAAGGCCCTCCACCACGAAGCCACCTTCCTGTGCGTGCAGGCCGAGCGTGGCGCGCTCGAAGCGCTTGAAGCGTCATGCCGCACGGCGGTGGGCGCCTATGCGACACTGACCGGCAGCCAATTGACCCTGTTCGTCGAGGCGCTAAGCGCCGATGGCCGGACGCGGTGGCAAAGGCGCGAGATGGTGTCCAATCCAGATGCCGTGTCCGCCCGTAATCTCGGCCTGCGGCTGGGCGTGGACATCAAGGCCGAGGCTGGCCCCGATCTTATCCAGTACGAAGGCTAACATGAAAACCGCCGTCTGGATTACCCGCACGGCATCGGGCGCGAACCGCACCGCGCGCGCCATAGAGGCCAAGGGCTATGAGGCCATTGTCGCCCCCGTCCTTCAGGTCCAGCCGCTGAAAGCGATCATCGATCCGCACAGTTTCGATGCGGTCATCGTCACCAGCCGCAATGGCCTGGCTGGCTTCACCGCCCTGTGCGCGCGTCGCGCCGTGCCTGTATGGTGCGTCGGTGACGCCACAGCCGAAGCGGCGCGCGCCGCCAAGTTCCAGGAAGTCATCAGCGCGGGCGGATCGGTCGATGATCTGGTTAACCTGATCGACCGGCAAGGCGACCGGCATCTGCGGTTCCTGTACGCGGCGGCGAAGACCCCGGCCGCACCGCTTACCGACCGGTTGCGAACCCTCGGTTTCACGATAAATGAGGTGTCCGTCTATGACACCCAGCTCGTGTCAGCCCCCCTCGCCCCGGACGGTCTCTCTCGGATCGGCCCGATCCTGATCCACTCCGCGCGCGGCGGACAGGCGGTCGCCGAGATCCTGATCCGGCATCACGATAAAATTGCCTTTCGTGATCTGAGCTTTATCTGTATTTCTGAGGCGGCGTGGCAGGGTGTGGAGACGGCATTGCGGGCCGCCCGGACTCCGGAGATTGAAAAATCTCTGGCCGAGGGGATCGCGCATCGCATTTCCCCGTTCCCAGACGAAGCCGCCATGCTTATGCTATTGGACGAAAGCGCCTCCCGATAAAGTCTCGGTACTTAATGCCGGTACTTTATGGATGAGACGCCCGGCCAGACAAAACGTGGCGCGGCGCCGGAGATCATGTCCCCGTCATCGCGTTAACTCATACGGGAAGAGACCATGAGCGATCCGCTAACCCCCACCGATGCCGATACCCGGCCTACCGGCGCGGACGCCGTACCCCCATCCGAGCCCGTCGATTGGCAGGAAACGAAGAGCGCGCTGAAATGGCCGATGATCGTGCTGTTTGGCCTGCCCATGGTGATCCTGGCCTGCGGCCTCCTCCTGTTCTTCCTGTCCTATCGTATCAAACCGTCAGCGGCGCCGGCAAAGCCCGCGGCCGTCGCCACCGCACCGGCGCCACAGGCCGACAAGGATGCCCAGATCGCCGAGCTCAGGAGCCAAATCGCCAGCCTGCAGGGACAGTTGGCGCACCCCGCCGATGCCGCCGTCCCCGCTCAGCCGCCGGTTTACACCGCGGACCCGACCGCCCTGACGCAATTGTCGGCGCGTCTGGATCGGATCGAAGAGAACCAGCGCGTCCTGGCCAAGGCAACCGCCTCGGCCTTCGCCGCCCGCACCTTGCAACTGGCCGCCAAGAACCAGCAACCCTTCCTGTCCGAACTGGCCGTGGTCGAGGCGGGCCTCGATGACGCCTCCTTGGCAGCGGCTCTGCGGCCCTATGCCGAAAAGGGCGTCCCCAGCGAGATCACCCTGGCGGTCCAGTTTCCCGCTGCCGCCGCCAAGGCCAATATCGCCGATAAGACGTCCGACCGCGAAGACAGCCTGATCGACACCATCCTGCATGCAATCGGCGGCTTTATCAGCATCCGCCGCACGGACAATCCCAACGGCCAGGGTACCCAGGCGATATTGCAACGCGCGGAAATCCGCCTCAATGGCGGCGACCTGAAAGGCGCGGTGGCCTATCTCGACACCCTGCCCCCCGCCGTTCAGTCCGCGCTGGGCCCTTGGCTTGCTCAGGCCCGGGCGCGCGTTCTGGTCGACGACGCGACCCGGCGCATTTCCGAAACCGCCCTAAATCGCTTAAGCCAGATGACGCGTGAACCGCTCAACAACGGGGGCGTTCTGTGATCCGCACCCTTCTGATCCTGCTCGGCATCACCGCACTCCTGGCCATCGCCATTGCCTGCGTAAGCGATCCCGGACAGGCGTCACTCACCTGGCTGAACTACCGTATCGATACGTCGGCATCGGCGGCGGTCATCATTATCGGCGTATTGGCCTTTTGCGCCGTCAGCTTCTGGAACATCGCCCTGTGGCTGTCGCGATCGCCTCAGCGCGCCGAACGCAAACGCGCCGCCGTCCGCCGCAAGCAGGGCGACGAAACCCTGACGCGCGGCTTCATGAACGTCGCTAGCGGCGACGGCACCGAAGCCCGCCGCCAGGCCGCCAAGGCGCTCGACCTGTGCGACAATATCGTCCTGGTCCGCATCCTCAGCGCCATGGCCGCCGAACAATCCGATGACGATGTCGCCACCAAAGCCGCCTATACTGCCATGCTGAGCGTCCCGGAGCTGAAACTGGCAGGGCTCAAGGGACTTATGAAACTGGCCAAAAGCCGGGGCGAAAAGGCCGAAGCCCTCAAACTGGCGGGCGAGGCCTATAGCCAGCCCAAGCCTAGTATGTGGGCGTTCGAAGCTTTGTTCGAAGCGCATCTGGAAGCCGGCGAATGGCCGCAGGCCCTGGCCCTGATCGACGGGGCCCTGACTCGCAAGCTGATCTCGCCGCTGTTTTCCGAACGCGCCAAGGCATCGCTTATGGCGGCTTCGGCCGCGCGGCTGGAAACGGCGGACGAAGCGTCGTCGCGCGATCAGGCCCTGGATTACGCCCAGCGCGCCGCCAAGCTGCAACCCGCCTTCACGCCAGCCGCCGTCATTGCCGCCCGCCTGCTGGGCAAGACAAAGAAGCTTGGGCGCGCCGAGGACGTGCTGGAAGCGTCATGGGCCGCCGCGCCGCATCCGGCAATCTGGCTCACCTATCGCGACCTGGTTTCGGACGAAACGCCTAAGGAGCGCGCGCGCCGCCTTCAGGGCCTGATCGACCGCAATCCCAAACATCGTGAAAGCCGCATGCTTCAACTGGAATGCGCCCTGCTGACCGCATCCAAACCGGATATTTCGGCGGCCGTGGCGGCCCTGGCCGACGATGCCGCCGACGATCATGTCACCCGGCGAATCACCGGCCTGATGTCGCGCGCCGCGCAAGCGCTCGGCGATCATGACGGCGCCCGAAGCTGGGTCGCCCACGCCGCCCAGGCCAAGGGCGAACCGGAATGGTCCGATATCGATGCCGACGCGAACGCGTTCGCCTACTCGGCCTCGGACTGGAGCGATGTGATCCTGACCTTCGCCCAAAAGGGTGTATTGGCGCATCCGCGCTATGAGCGCGGCGAAAAGGGCCTTCCTGAGGTGCCGGACCTGTCCTCGCGCTACGTCCCGTCCATGCCGTTCATCAAGGGCGCCAAGCGGACAACGGTCCGCGCCGTTGATCTCACACCCCAACCGGACGATGTCGGTCAATATGACGCCGCCATTACGGGCCAGGATTTGGATGAGGTCGCAGCCTTGCCACCAAAGCCCGCTCGCCCGCGAAAAGCTGCCACACCGAAAGCGAAGAAATAATCGCATCAGGCCTTGGCAAGGCGATATGAGGCGTGTAAAGAAACGCGCCTGTTCGCGGGGCAAGTCCCCCGTTTCTGTTTCCGGGCCGCTTTAGCTCAGCCGGTAGAGCACCTCATTCGTAATGAGGGGGTCAGGTGTTCGAGTCACCTAAGCGGCACCACTACCTCGTTCGCCAAAGTCCGCGAATGTTTGAAAATCCAATAAAATCTGCTACTTTAGGCGCTAGCTGGCCGCTAGTGTCCGCCGCCGTTCGCCTACATTCGGGTGATTTGGGGGGCCATGATGGGGGCCACTTGGAAACAGCTAAAAAGCGTGGCCCCCAAATGACCCTCGTCTTTGCCCAACTGCGTAATGCCAAGCCTGGTCTCAAGCCCTACAAAATGGTTGATGAGAAAGGATCGTTCCTGTTGATTCAGCCTTCAGGCGGCGTGTTATGGCGGTTCAAATACCGCATCAACGGTCATGATGACGATGGCAGTGCCAAACGCATAGAGAAGAAACTCTGTCTTGGCACATATCCAGAGGTCAGCCTAAAGGTGGCTCGGGAGCGGCGAGACGAAGCACGACGTTTACTCGCAAACGACATCGACCCCGCTGAACAGAAACAACGTGATAAGCGCGCTGCGATGGCCTCGGCCGCAAACACATTCTGTCTGGTTGCCAAGGCCTACGTAGCGAAGAACCGGCAAGATGGTCTACCTTTTGCCATTGGTTTGATTAGCAAGAACGCCTCTTACTTCAGAAGGTCCTTATCATGCCAAACATCCTCATAATCCCCATCTATTAGAAAGCGCCAGCCAGGTGGCAGCGCTAAATAGGGTAGTACCACGGGCGCCCACTCTTCCAAATGCTTGCCATGAAAGGGCAAAAAGAAATCATCGTCATCGGAAAAATCCTCACCAGCCCAGATATACCAGCCGGACGTACCGTTCTCGGGAACCATCCTCAAACCATTCAGAGGACGTCGACCTTCACGAACGGTGAGCGAAACACCAAGCTTGAGATTTAGGTCACAGCCAAAAAAAGGGGCTTCTAACCGCGCACATGACACTTGCTGTAACGACCTAATATCCATCACGACACCCTCAGAAATCTTACCGAAAATGTATCGATGTTAATCGTCAAAGCGTCAACCGTACGCTTATGCTGATATTATGGGACTTAATGAGGAGTATGACTCAGCAAACGCTCTGTACCCGGAGATGACTAGAGGTTGACCTAAGGTAACTTAAAATTGGACTTAAAGGTATCTGAACCGGGCCGAAAGGTTGTGCTCCTAGAGGAGGCTTTAATTCGGCGACAGACATATCAAGACCTAACGAAGTGAGAACTCTCGCACCTTCGGTGCTACTTATGCGCCCTGCGCTGCCAATAATGCCAACAGTGTCTTCGTATTCGCACGCTGATCCTCTCGCTTCCAAATGTCGTAGAAGGGGACCGCGATGCATAGTGCGGCCGCGATTTCATAATAGGTTTCAGCCAAAGCACGAAGCTCTGAGGTGGTGATCGGGTATTTGTCTCGTATTTCGCGGAAGGTATGCTTTTCAGACCTGTGTGCAACGAGGGAATTCCTCTGATGCTTTATGTTCTTCAATACACGCGAGTGGGCATCGAGTTTATCACTGAGGGCTCTCTCAACGTTAGAATCAATTTTCCCTTCTCGTTGTGCCTCAAATATGAGCTTGCGCAAGCTCACGCCTTGGCCGCTGTCGATCATGTCCAAATGAACGATGAGGCTATGATATGCTGTTTGGCGAAGAACCCGAATTGGAGCAAACAACCCAGACGGAATCGGAGCATTACGGTGATCGTGGTCTTCAATCTCTTCATATACTTGGAGGTAGGCGTCAACATGCTTAGCCAGTCGCGACTGGTTCCAGATGCGATAACCGAGGTTGTGGAGAGCCGGTCTGGTCATAGAGATATAGGCCTACAAGCTTGGAAATATGTCAAAACGCGAATGCACCTCACTTGTAAGCAAGACTGAGGCTTATTGCTTCCATTGTTACCGCCATCGTGATGACTTTTTATAGCCCGAGCAAGTGACGCCATCACAACTTAACGGATGAGTTCTGCGTTTTTTCTAATCGTTGTATTGCGGCACGGCTCACGCCGTATGTCGACGCAGGATCATGGACTTTGATCAGGCTTAGATGCGCCACTCAGATAAATTTCCTAGTGGATGGCTTTGCGGTCAGCCTTGTTAACAAATTGCGTTCGCTGCATACCTGCTGTCGAGATAGACTTTCGTCCTCCCCTCGTAGCAACCCTACCGCCTCACACCCCGGTGAGGCGTCGTGAGATGAAGCGTTGCCATTCCAGCACGATCATACGGATAAAGAGAGGCAGGAGCAGGCAGTAGCCCCCGAACAGGCCTGCGGCAGTGATATAGGCGACAAGGCTCATCTGCCGGGCGGTGTAGAAGGCGACGTGTGTCAGAACCGCAAGCACCGTGAAAGCGGCGCAACAGGCCACCCAAAGCGCGCGCGTGCGTTCCGAATAATAGAGCAGTATCAGCATGGTAAGGACGTCGATGCACACCACGACCGAACCCGGACCATGGCCGGCATTGCTTTGCAGAAACGTGCTCAATATCCAGCTGACCGCAATAATGGCAGCTCCGTATCTTTCAACGGAGCCGCCGCGCCAGAAGGCGTAACCACAGACAATAACCGCAAGGACGTGCGAGAGGATCGCCCAAGTATATATCATTCTTGTCCTTTATGCCGCGACGTCTTCGCCCGGCACGCTTTCTCGAACAATGCCATCACCCGGCGGCTTTTGGTAGCCGCCGCCTATAGCAACAGCCCCGCAACCGATCTGTGTTTTGACTGCATCGAGGTGCCCGTGGGCGCGAACCATCGCCCCACGCGCCTTCGTTAAAGCCCTAATGGCTGCGGCGACTTCGCACAGGGCGTCCTGACCGATAACGGCCGATAATCGCGAATCGACACGCATGCGACTGAGGCTGCTGGCCAAGCCGGCCGTATCCGCCAGGGCTTGCTCAATGGCATTTTCAGACAGTATGAGTTGTTCGGCGCCATACAGCACCATATCAGATCGTTTCATGTTACTCCCCAAATCAATTGCGCCAACCGGCGTAGTGCGTGATTTGCTGAATAACCTGTATTATGCCGGCGACGGCGGCGACTATGCCCCCCACGAATATGAGGCTTATGATTGCCAACACCAGCACGAACCCTACCCATTGGGCAGGCGACAGGCTATTCAGCCATCGAGTGAGCCAACCCTTTCGTCCGTCAACCAGGCTATCGCTGACACCAGCGTGTAGATGGCTTTTTCCGTGCCCACCTGCATGTTGATCGTGCGCACCGTATTGATCGTCTCCGATACGTGGTGCGACTTCTGCGGGTCGGCCAGCATTTTCAGAACCATATCCAGTTCGTCGTAGCTGATGCTCAGGTAATTCTGTTGGTCGGGGTGATAAAGTTTGCTCATGGACCCAGTGTGGCCCATCTTCATCCGGGTCCGATATCCCTATCGGTGGGGGTCGGTAATCGATAGGGAGGCCTGCGGCGGCTTCATATTCCATAAGCATCCGTGCGGCTTCGCGACTGGTTGCGACGCCAAGCCGCTTCCGCGCCTCTTCGGTGTGGGTATCGACCGTATGCTTGCTGATATTGAGCGCGCGGGCGACTTCTTTCGCCTGCATATGCTGACCGACCAAGCGAAGGATTTCCTTCTGCCGTGGCGACAGGCTGTCCAGCGCGGATGCTTTGTCTGTCAATGATCCATTCCCCGAGTGACCATCCTGATATCAAATCGAAGATGCAATGTAATCCGGATTCGCGGCGGGGTATAGTTCTGGTGTTAGCGCTCACACCATCACACCGCGTAGACCACTTTGAGCTTTGCGCTTCCGCCCGCCGGTTATCCGGCGTTTTCGGGCGTCAGGAGTGCCTGGGACATGTCGATCTTGACCAACTTCCAAGAGAAGAGGTTGCGGCGTTCGAAAACGAAATCGATATGCTGGGCCGGCTTGGATTTGGGTGCGGCGGACGCGCGAAATCGATCCAGGGTCACATAGCTGTAGCTATGGACGGTATTGTCGTCGGCTTTTGACGGAGTCGGCGCGGGCGTAAGCTCTGTTTTTGAAGCATCAGGCTGGGAGGCGTCAGGTTGGGAGGCGTCAGGCTGGACCGGAGTAGCCGCGGGCTTCGCCGTCGCCATGGCGGCGATCCCTTCGGGTGTGACCATGGCATCCACGGCCCGTTCGGTGAGAGTAGGCACCATCATTTGCCCAAGACCCGCGAACGGGTTGCCCTTTAGCTCAGGATTGTTCTGCATTTTGGCCGTTAGCATGGCCGTGAGCTGCGATTTCAGGCCGTCGCGAACAGCGGGAAAATCCACCAGGGCTTCCAGTTGATCCTTATTTCCGGCCTTGGCCGCGTCCGCCAGCGCTTTCGCGGCAAAATAGGGCGAGGCAAAATAGGCACCGCCGATCGCAACCACCGCTATGCCGGCCAGTGCCGCCGCGATCCATGTTCCCGTCTTGCGCATATCGTACCCCCGAAATAATCGCGGTAACGGTACACAGCGCAATCACACGTGTAAATATTGTTTAGTCTTTTGTCACCAGATCGGTGAGCGTCTTATGCGCCTTGTTGAACGGCTGGTCCGTACGGCGGCGGCGCGGAGTGGCATTGAGCACGGAGCGGCGCATCGACTGCACCGTCATCGGGACCATGACCAGGGCCACACCGAAGGCATCCGCCAGCCAGTCGGCCATGTCGCCGTCGCGGCCCGTCATGGTCTGGACAACCTCAACCAGGCCGCCGCCGACGAGACATAGCAGAGCCACATCCCATTTTCGCAGCTTAGGCAGGGCCAGTATAGCCAGGCAGGTGATAACGAAGGTGGCAAGGACATGGCCTTCCTTGTCCGTCAGACCGATACGGGCTTCCTGACCGCCGAAGGGACCGAAGGCCAGAATACCCGCCGCTATGGTCAGCACCACAAGGCAGATACGGATCATCAGGGTCATTTTTTCAGCGCGGGTCATGGGCGGGAACATGCGGCAACTCCTGTATATTCTGTTGTGTAGCTTAACGAAGGAGTGCGAAAAGCTGGTAAAATATTAGGGTTAACAATTTGTCTTTCTGAATTTTCTGCTTGCGGGGCCCAGGTTACGGGTTAGTCTTCGAAGATACATTCCCGAGGGGTTCCATGATCAAGCGCGTTTTGATGGTCGGCTGTGCCGCCTTGTTTCTGTCCGGTTTTGCCCCCGTGACCCAGCAAGGCACGAAAAATGCCCCTTCGCCTCAGGAAGTGCTGGACGCAGCACCCGCAACGACCTGGATCGACGTGAAGGCGGACGACATCGTGGTCATGACGCTCGCCGACGGCTCGGTGATCGATTATCAACTGGCGCCCGATTTCGCGCCTGTCCACGTCGCCAATATCCGGCAATTGGTCCGGTCCGGCTATTTCGACGGCGCATCGATCCTGCGTGTGCAGGACGCCTATGTCGTGCAGTGGGGGCGCCCCGATGAAGACAAGACCGAAGCCAAGGGCATCACCGCCACGCCGCCGGCAGAATATGAATTCGGTGCCGGCCTGAAATTCACGCCCCTGCCCTATGCCGACGCCTATGCCAAACAAACCGGACACATCAAATCATGGCCCGTAGCGACCGATGGCAAGACGCGGTGGCTGGTGCATTGCTATGGCATGATCGGCGTGGCGCGCGATGTGGCGCCCGATACCGGCTCCGGCACCCAGCTCTATACGGTGATCGGCCATGCGCCGCGTCACCTCGATCGCAATCTGGCGGTCGTGGGCCGCGTGCTGAAAGGTATGGAGCTATTGACCGACCGGCCGCGCGGCACCGAAGAGCTCGGCTTCTACAAAGACGACACGCAGCGTATCAAAATCGTATCCACCCAAATGGCGTCCGACCTGCCGCAGATGGAACGCCCGGCCTTCCAGGTGCTGGACAGCGATACCCCGACCTTCGCGGCCTGGGTGAAGGCGCGCGCCAACCGCTCCGGCGCATTTTTCGTCCGCCCAGCCGGTGCGGTCGACATCTGCAATGCCCAGGCACCTGTACGACTTCATCCTTGAACACTGCCGCACGGCCTGGTTGCCGCACACAACCCTTTCGGGTTTTTTCTGAAAACGCATAAAGAGATTATACATATCGCCATGTTATCGTACCGGCTGAAAATCAGATAAAGAGCAGTCTGACTGAGACTGCCGGTACGGGTGTAGTCTTTGTTTTTTGGGAATTTTTCGCTTAAAAAAATCTTGTCGCTGTTTCGGGTTCAGACCGACAACATGGAGTTATTGCGCGCTCAGTTCGCGGCCTACTCCAAGCAGATCCCGCTTCTCTATTTCATCCTGTGCACCAATACTCTGGCGACCGCCTGGACCTTCTGGCCGCTGACGCCGGTCTGGCTGTCCATATACTTCCCCGCGATCCTGTGCGTCGTTTGCGTCATACGATGCCTGTGGTGGTGGAAAGCGCGGGATACGGCCCTCAGCGACGCAAAAATCGTTCGGCAAATGCGCCTGACGACGCACCTGTCGGTGGCCCTGACGCTCATCTTCACCATCTGGGGCCTGAGCCTCTATCCCTATGGCGATCCCTATGCCCGCGGTCAGGTCATTTTCTACATGGCCTTGACGGTCATCGGCTGCGTATTCTGTCTGATGCTTCTGCGACCTGCCGCGCTGGGCGTCACCATCACGGCGAACATACCCTTCGTCCTGTTTTTCTTCTTCGAAGGTCATTCCAGCCTGAAGGCGATCTCGGTCAACCAGGCACTGGTATCGGCCGCCATGATCATCATATTGCTCACCTATTCCCGCAATTTCGCACGACTTGTGGCATCCCAGGGGGAAACGCGCCGGCTGTCGGATGAAAATTTTCGCATCGCCAATCTTGACCTCCTCACCGGACTGCCCAACCGCCGCTGGTTCTTCACCGAATTGCACCGCCAGCAAGCCAGCGCGGCTGCAAGCGGTCGCGGTTTCGCGGTCGGCATCATTGACCTAGACGGTTTCAAGCCAGTCAATGACACCTATGGTCACGCCACGGGCGACCGCGTGCTGACCGAAGCCGCCCAACGCATTCAGACCGCGTGCAATACGAGCGTCATCCTGTGCCGGCTGGGCGGCGATGAATTCGGCTTCCTGATGGACGGCAATCCGGCTCCCGAAGACCTGCAAGCCCTGGGTAATGCCATAAACGATGTGGTAAGCCTGCCCTTCAGCATCGGCGGCTCCCATGCGCCACTCGGCTGCTCGATTGGCGTCGCCTTTTATCCGCGGTCGGCCGACACGGCGGAGCTGTTGTTCGAGCGGGCAGACTACGCCCTTTATCACGCCAAGCGCCATCTGCGCGGCCAGATGGTTATCTTCTCCACCGAACACGAAGAACAGATCCGCAGTCACGGCGCCATGGAACGCGCTTTACTGGCGGCCGATCTCGATACCGAATTGTCCATGGTTTTCCAGCCTATCGTAAACCTGAAAACCGGGCGGGCGGTCGCGATGGAAGGCCTGGCGCGCTGGCAGAGCCCGTCATTGGGCGCGATTCCTCCCGATCAGTTCATCGCGCTCGCCGAGCGCACGGGCCTGATTCGCAGCGTTACCAAGGCGTTATTGAAGAAGGCGCTGGCGGCGGCCATCTCCTGGCCCGACTCCTTGCGCATCTCATTCAATCTGTCGGCCCACGATCTGTCTGATGCCGAAAGCGTCGTTCAGATCATTGCCCTGGTCAACCAGTCCGGCATCAATCCGAAACGCATTGATTTCGAAATAACGGAAACGGCGATGACGCACGATTTCCAGCAAGCCTATGCAGCCGTGCGCACCCTGAAGGCGATGGGCGCGGGCGTGTCGCTGGATGATTTCGGCACGGGCTTCTCCTCGCTTAGTCACGTCCATCGCCTGCCGCTCGACAAGATCAAGGTCGACCGCAGCTTCATCACCGACCTGGGCCGCAATTCTGTCAGCCTGAAAATCGTCAAGTCGCTGACCGCCCTGTGCACGGACATGGGGCTGGACTGCATCGTCGAAGGCGTCGAAACCGAGGCGCAACTGGCGATATTGCGCGATCTCGGTTGCACACTGGCTCAGGGCTATTACTTCGCCCGGCCTATGCCGGCCGAAGCGGTTCTGGACTATCTCGACGAAGCAGAACAAAGGCGGGCCTGATCGCGTCCTTTACATCTTTTGGGCGTCGGGGTGGTTTTCGGCCCCGTAGAGTTCACGCAGAGCCGTTTTCAATATCTTGCCGGTCGCCGTGTGGGGAATTTCATCCACGACGATAAAGTCCTCCGGGATCCACCACCGCGCCACGAACGGTTCCACGACCTTGCGCAACTCCGCCCCAGTTATTGTCTTGCCGGGATGCAAGGCCAGGATAAAGCGGGGCCGCTCGCTCCATTTGGCATCGGCGCGCGCGATGACCGCGGCTTCGCGGACACTGGGGTGTTGGAGAGCCAGGTTTTCCAGCTCAATCGACGATATCCACTCGCCGCCCGTCTTGATGACGTCCTTCACCCGATCGACGATATTCATGAAACCGTCTGCATCGATCGTCGATATGTCGCCCGTACGGAACCAGCCGTCTTTCGTAAATTGATCCCGGTCGTCGAGATTGTAATAGGCAGACGCGACCCATGGGCCACGTACCTCCAGCTCGCCGCGCGTCTTGCCGTCCCATGGCAAGGTCTTCCCTTCGGCGTCGGTGATGCGCATCTCAATTCCGAAGGGCGACCGCCCGGCTTTCAGTTGCAGGGCCATTCTGTCTTCGGCCGGCAAATCTTCGTGGCGCGTATCCAGAACGCTGACAGCACCCAGCGGCGATGTCTCCGTCATGCCCCAGCCCTGAATGGCCAGCGCCTGATGAGCGGCGAATCCGTCGATCAGCACCTGGGGCACGGCGGCGCCGCCGATCACGACGCGACGCATGGGGGCTACGGACTGATTTGTCTGGGCGCAGTGGTTGAGCAGGTTCATCCATATGGTCGGCACGCCGGCCGATACAGTAACGCCTTCGCCGCGAATGACCTCCAGAAGACCCGGTCCGTCCAGGCGCGGTCCGGGCAGAACCAGGCGTGCCCCGACCAACGGTGCGGCGTAAGGCACGCACCAGGCATTGACGTGGAACATGGGCACGACGGGCATGACGGTTTCGTCCGGTCCAAACCCGAACAGGCCCGGCTGGTTGATTGCCATGGCATGCAGCACGGTGGACCGGTGGGAATAGAGCACGCCTTTTGGATGCCCCGTCGTACCGGACGTGTAGCACAGGCCCGAAGCGGTCCGTTCGTCGAACTGAGGCCACTCGAAAACAGGCGATTCCGCCACCAGCAGGTCTTCGTAGCACAGGGCGCGGTGCAAGATATTGCCCGGCATCTGTTCACGGCTGCCCATGACCACTACGCCCTTTACCGAAGGCAGGTTCATAATCATGGCCTCGACCAACGGCGCGAAACACGGGTCAGTGAAGATGTACTGATCCTGAGCATCGTTGATGATATATTCGATCTGCTCCTTGAACAGGCGCGGATTGACTGTGTGACACACCATGCCCGCGCCTGGAACGCCGTAATACATTTCCAAATGCCGGTAATTGTTCCAGGCCAGGGTGGCCACGCGGTCGCCAGTTTTAAGGCCAAGCCGGTTCAGGGCATTGGCCAGCTTGCGCGTCCGGACCAGTGCCTCGGCATAGGTATAGCGATGCAGGCTATGGTCTTCGTTTCGCGAAACGATTTCCTTATTGGGATGATACTTGGCGGCATATTCGAGAATCGAGGGGATGAGCAGAGGCGCATCCATCATCAGACCCAGCATGGCGTTTCCCTTAATCTGTATATATCCGACCTCATATTGCGGGTCTTGCCGTAAGTTAATCAGGAATTGACGCGAAGGTAAACTTATTTCTGCACCTCCCCTCCACCCGGCAGGAGGGTTGCAAATTGAGCATAAACGCCTCTAAGTTTATGATTTTTACCGAATTTTCCCTTCTAGCTCTGGCGGTAACCCAGTGTTAACGGCACCGCGTCTAGCAAAAAAACCTGTACCGCGTATGACCCACTCATTTTGCAAACGGGGCGCAAGAGCCTCCAAAGGATCAGGAGATCATGTTTTTCAAGGCACCGGGCGGTACCGATGGCAAGAGTGTGTTGGCGGCATTGGACGCCTCGCAGGCCATTATAGAATTTAAGCCGGACGGAAGCATCCTGACGGCGAACAGCAATTTCCTGACAACACTCGGATATACGCTCAGCGATATTGTGGGCCGTAACCACAGCCTGTTCTGTGCCCGCATCTACACGGAAAGCGAAGACTACCGCCGATTCTGGCGCGAGTTGGCGTCCGGCCAGTCTCAGTCAGGCAGCTTCAAACGATTCAGCAAGACCGGCGATGTCATCTGGCTTCAGGCGACCTACGCGCCTGTGCGCGACCTGTCGGGCCGCGTTATCAAGATTATCAAGTTGGCGACGGACATCACAGCTGCCAAGTTGGCCGAGATCGACCATAAGGGCA
Source organism: Asticcacaulis aquihabitans (assembly GCF_032490435.1). Classification (NCBI taxonomy): domain Bacteria; kingdom Pseudomonadati; phylum Pseudomonadota; class Alphaproteobacteria; order Caulobacterales; family Caulobacteraceae; genus Asticcacaulis; species Asticcacaulis aquihabitans. Next base: position 337,109 of record NZ_JAVGWM010000004.1, on the reverse strand, counting down.
AGGTCGAGGCGCTTAACCGTTCACAAGCCGTGATCGAATTTACCCCATCGGGGAATGTCGTCACCGCCAACGACACCTTCCTCAAGACCATGGGCTACAGCCTGGCCGACGTTACCGGAAAACCGCACAGCTTTTTCTGCGACGCAGACTTTTCCAATTCCCCCGAATATCGCCAGTTCTGGGAACGCCTGCGCGCCGGACATTTCCAGACCGGAGAATTCGTCCGAATCGGCCAGGGCGGCCGCAAGGTCTATATCCAGGCCAGCTATAATCCGATACTCGATGACACAGGCCACGTGATCAAGGTCGTCAAGTTCGCCACCGATATGACGGCAACCGTGGAAAAGCGCCTGCGCAACGCCAACCTGAGCCAGAGCATTCATGGCGATCTCAATGGTCTTGTCGCCAATATGACGCAAGCGACACATATGACAGCCTCCGCCGCCACCGCCTCTTCCGAAACCGGGGCCATCATCAATTCCGTCGCGGCAGCCTCAGAAGAGCTGAACCACAGCGTCCGCGATATATCGACCAGTATGGGCCATGCCCGCCAAAGCGTCGAGGGCGTCTTCAAGCATGCGGAAAACGCCATCGTCTCCGCCGCTGGGTTAAACAAGTCCGCCGCCGCCATGAACAATATCGTCACCCTAATCCAGAGCATTGCCGGCCAGATCAACCTGCTGGCGCTCAATGCCACTATCGAATCCGCACGGGCGGGCGATGCCGGCAAGGGATTCGCCGTCGTGGCCAGCGAGGTCAAGACCCTGGCCAATCAGGCAGCGGCGTCCACCAAGACCATCGCCAGCGAAATCGCCACCATGCAAGCGGCCACGGGCGAGGTCGTCGATGCGCTGGACCTCATCTCCGGCTCGATGGACAGCGTGCTTGGCAATGTGACCTCGGTCGCCAGCGCTATGGAACAACAGAACGCCGTCACCAATGAAATCAGCCATAACATGCAGTCGGCGGTGTCGGCGGTAGAGCAGATCAACGACAGCCTGGGTCAGATCACCCACACCTTCTCCAACGTCGCAGCCGCGTCGGAAAAGGTGAGATCGGATGTGGAAGTGCTGGTCGCCTGAGGTGCTTTCGCCAAATGACGCGCCTTCGCCGAATGACGCGCTTTAGCCGAAAATCGCTTTCAGGATTTGCGTCGTCCGCTTGGCCGGATCGCGGCGGATGGCGGCTTCCTCGCTGCCGACATAGTAGAACAGGCCCTGCAGGGCCAGACCAACGGCATAGTCACCAAGATAGGTCTTGGCGTCCGTCTTGAGAAAGCCTTGCATATTGTTGCGCTTGACGACCCGGTCGAGATAATCGACGGCGCCGGTCTGCTGCATCGCGTTCTGCATCGGCGGCGTGAACGCCGTCTTCAGCCCAGGCGTCGCCGTGCGCTGGAGATACTGCGTCCCCGATGTGTCGCCACCGTTGATGATACCAACGGCATCCTTGATCGTCATGCCCTTGATGGCGTCGATGAAGAGGCCCTTGGCCGCCGGTGCCGCGCTTTCGGCGGCGCGATTCATGCGCAGGTGCAGATCGTCGAGCAAGCCTGACTGCCCCAGTGGTTTTAGCAGCTTCTGGGTCTTGGCCAGGGTTTTGGGTAAGGGAATCTGGATGCGCGTATCGCCCCAATAGCCATCAGGACGGGAGACCCGTTCGACAGCCGCCTGCGTCCCCTTTGTCAGGATATCGCGAAGACCGGTCTGCGCGTCTTTTTCGGACACGGCCTTGGCCCAGGCGTTACCGGAAAACCCCAGGACGCCAACAGTTCCCCATATGAATAGCCGTCTGTCCATGGTCGCTCCCCTTGTCACACCGGGCGAGCCTACAGCCAATAACCGCAAAATCCAGAGCTATTATGCACCGGACGCCCTCACCGCTTTAACTGGCCCAGATCACGCACCGCGCCGGTATCGGCGGAAGTGACCAGCGCTGCATAGGCTTTGAGCGCCGCTGAGACATAGCGTTCGCGGTTTTTCGGCGTGTAGGCGTCAACGCCACGATGTTCTTCGGCGGCCCGGCGTTCGGCGATTTCGCGGTCGGAAATGGCCAGATGGATGGACCGGTTGGGGATATCGATTTCAATCGGGTCGCCGTCCTCGACCAAGGCGATCAGGCCGCCCGCCGCTGCTTCGGGCGAGGCGTGGCCGATGGACAGGCCCGACGTGCCGCCGGAGAAACGCCCGTCGGTCAGAAGCGCGCAGGCCTTGCCCAGCCCCTTGGATTTCAGATAGGTGGTCGGATACAGCATTTCCTGCATGCCCGGACCACCCTTGGGGCCTTCGTAGCGGATGACCACCACATCGCCCGCTTCGATATGATTGTTCAATATGGCCGTCGTCGCCGCATCTTGAGATTCGAAAACCCGCGCCTTGCCCGTAAACGTCCAGATCGACTCATCGACGCCGGCCGTTTTCACGATGCAGCCCTTTTCGGCGATATTGCCGTACAGCACGGCCAAGCCACCGTCCCTGGTGAAGGCGTGCTCGACGCTGCGGATCGCGCCGGTCTGGCGGTTGCTGTCGAGTTCGGCCCAGCGCTTGCTTTGTGAGAAGGCCTGGGTCGTGCGCACGCCGCCCGGCGCCGCCTTGAAGAATTCGGCAACGCTGGAGTCGTTGGACGACTTGATGTCCCAATGCGCCAGGGCCGCCGCCAGGGACGGGCTATAGACCGTCGGCAACTCCCCGTGCAACAAGCCGCCACGATGCAGTTCGCCCAGAATGCCCATGATGCCGCCGGCGCGATGGACATCTTCGATATGGACGTTGGAGACGGCTGGCGCGACCTTACAGATGCACGGCGTGGTGCGCGAAATCCGGTCGATGTCCTGCATGGTGAAATCGACACCGGCTTCCTGTGCCGCCGCCAGTATGTGCAGAACGGTATTGGTCGAACCGCCCATGGCGACATCAAGGCGCATGGCGTTTTCGAAGGCTTCGAAGGTGGCGACCGACCGCGGCAATACCGAGGCGTCGTCCTGGCCGTACCAGCGCTCGCACATGTCCACGATCGTGCGGCCCGCCTCGCAGAACAGGCGCTCGCGGTCGGTATGGGTGGCCAGAGTCGTGCCGTTTCCGGGCAGGGACAGACCGAGCGCTTCGGTCAGGCAGTTCATCGAATTGGCGGTAAACATTCCCGAGCAGGAGCCGCAGGTCGGACAGGCATTTTCCTCAACCGCCTGGACCTGTTCATCAGAAATGCGGTCGTCGCCGGCCTGCATCATGGCGTCGACCAGGTCGAGCGCATGCTCCCGGGCCACGCCGTCCTTATCCGCCCATACGACCTTGCCGGCTTCCATCGGACCGCCCGACACGAAGATGGTCGGGATATTGATGCGCATGGCGGCATTGAGCATGCCTGGCGTGATCTTATCGCAGTTCGAGATGCACACCATGGCGTCGGCGCAGTGGGCATTGACCATGTACTCGACGCTGTCGGCGATCAGGTCGCGGCTGGGCAGGCTGTACAACATGCCGCCATGCCCCATGGCGATGCCATCATCGACAGCGATAGTGTTGAATTCCTTGGCGACGCCGCCGGCGCGCTCAATCTCGCGCGCGACGAGTTGCCCCAGGTCCTTCAGGTGAACGTGGCCAGGCACAAACTGAGTGAAGGAGTTGACCACGGCAATGATCGGCTTGGAAAAATCGCCGTCCTTCATCCCGGTTGCCCGCCAAAGCGCCCGTGCGCCCGCCATGTTGCGGCCGAAGGTGGTGGTGCGGGAACGTAAAGCGGGCATGATAGTTACCTGTGTAAGCAAATCTAGGAGAAACAAGGCTTTGCGGGATTGCGCCTATATAGGCTTGTCTGCCGCAATGGCAATATTATTCGTCGCGTATTTGACCAGGGTCGCGGAGGCTATTTTACGTCGCGCCATAGCCAGCGAATGATATCGGGCAGCAGCGCGCCGCCATGTTCGCCCGTATGACCGCCATCGCCCCAGACATATTTAAGGTCGTAGCGCGCCGGGCCCAAATTCCATTTGTCGGCATTGGCGTTGGCCCATTCGATCGATTTGACCATCTGCTGATTGGCCAGGAACCAGTTGCCATGCTCATTGTCGAGATCGTTGGAGCCGTCCTGCATGAAGATGCGCAGCGGGCGGATCTTCGACTTGCGGATCAGACCGGGATAGGCGTCGCCGCCGGGGATGTAGGGTGTAGTAGCTGTCGCCGGGCGCATGCCGATGGACGTGTAGGAACCGATCAGGCTGATCACATTGCCAAACGCCTCTGGATGACGCCACGCGACGGTGAATGAGGCTATGGCACCGCTGGAACCACCGCCGATGATGCGACGCTTCGGATCATTGGTGAACCTGTACGTCTTGGCGACTTCGGGCAGCAGTTCCTCGATCAGCATACGCCCGAACGTATCATCCAGCGCGTCATATTCTTCGGCGCGATGGTCGGGATTGCTCATGCCGAGCGTGTCGGGATAATGCTCACCCGTATTGCCGGGCGTCACGAATATGCCGAGCGTCGGGGCGATGTCGCCCTTGGCGATCAGATTGTCGAGCACGACGGGCACCTTTTCCGACCCGGCTATGGCGCGTTGACCGTCCTGATAGACAATAAGATTCGGCGGATTGGCGGCGTTATATCCGACCGGCACATAGACCCAGTAGCGGCGAACCGTGCCGGGAATCAGCTTGGAATGAAATTCCATCGGCCCCAGCAACTGGCCATGCGGCACATTTTGAACTTGGGAATCAACGGTCGGCGGATATTCGCCGGGTGTGCGCCCGTCCGTATGCGGTTGCGCGGCGGCCGGAAGCGCCATGCAAAACAGAATGGCTGCGGTGACAATCGCCTTCATGATATCTTCCCTGTGTTTGCACCATGTGTTCGTGCCCTGGGGTTTTCACCCTGGATTTTTTGCAATGATAGGCTTCAGCCAGCGGTTGGCAAGGCACGGAAGCCGCCAGGGCGGATGGTTGCCGCTGAAACCGGGACATAAGTTTTCGCATTTTGCCATCACAGGGCCGTGATTTCCGCCTTTTGCCACCAAGAAATGAAATACTTTTTCCTTACATGTGGATTTTTAGGTAAAATATTTTGCTGCGTCGCCGTAATACCCGGAATTGCCGGAAAATTTTTCCAAATTTTCGATTGCCATTTAAACAAACATCTGTCTATATGTGGACACACGCACCCACACCGGGCGGCGGGGAGATCGTTATGACCCAGGCTTCGGCCATTGCCATTACGCAAAACAAGACGCGGGAGCTTTACGCTCTGGCGACGTCTTTTGCCATGGTTGTCATTATCGTAGACCTCGTATCGCTGCTTATTGGAGGCGTAGTACGCCCCCTAATGCCGGAGTGGTAGCGCAGGTTTAAACACCCGCACTTTCGAGGACAAAAATCCTCCCGCTCCCCAAACGAGCGGGATTTTTTCGCACATCTGACCTTTAGAAACCGAGACATCGCCATGACCATCCAGACCCTGAGAAAGCAAGACACCACCGCTCCGTTCGGCGCCGGTTCGCTTGTACGCTCGCAGCAGGGCGGTTTTGCGATTATGCACGGTACGCTTGCCCCCGAAGGCTGCGTCATTCGCACCGGCGCGTTTGCCGAGGACGTGTTCGATGGCACGGCGCGCGTCTTCGGCCACGCCGAAGCGGCGCAGGACGCCATCTTCTCGGGCGAAATCAAAGGGTCTGACATCATCGTCATGCGCGCCGCCTCGGCGGAAGCGCTGTCGGCCATCGCCCGCGCCCTCGACATCATGGAACTGAATGGCGTCTGCGTCCTGACCGACAGCCGCATCGGCAACGGGTCGCACGGCCGCATCATCGGCAACTGCGCCCCGTCGGCCGCTGCCGGCGGTCCGATCGCGCTCGTCCGTGATGGCGACACCATCCATATCGACATCGCCACCCGCCACATCGACCTGATGACCGAAACCGCGGCCCAGGGCGCCCAGAAATTCACCGCACATATGCCGAAGTCGTTTGCCCCCGGCGAACGCTACGCGCGTATGTTCGGCGCATAACTTCAACCTACTCAAGAGACTACGGAGCCTATTGTGAAGATCTATACGAATGACGACGTTTCCCCCGACAGCCTGAAGGGTGAGCGCATCGCCATCATCGGCTACGGCAGCCAGGGCCGCGCCCACGCCCAGAACCTCCGCGACTCCGGCGCGGATGTCATCGTCGGCGTGCGTCCCGGTGGTGCCGGCGAGGAAAAGGCCAAGCACGACGGCCTGCAAACCGCCGACCTGGCCGACGCCGTCAAGGACGCGACCATCATCGCCATCCTGACGCCGGACATGAGCCACGCCGAGATCTACAGCAACATCATCGAAAAGCACGCGCCGAAGGGTTCGGCCCTGCTGTTCGCACACGGCTTCTCAGTTCTGTATGGCCGCGTCGTTCCGCGCGCCGACATGGACGTCATCCTGGTCGCCCCGAAGGGCCCGGGCGACCTCGTTCGTCGCGAATATCAACGTGGCCGCGGCGTGCCGTCGCTGTTCGCCGTTGACAAGGACGTGTCCGGCCAAGCTGCGCGCAAGGCGCTGGGCTATGCTCGGGGCATCGGTGGCACCGTTGGCGGCGTCATCGAAACCTCCTTCAAGGAAGAAACCGAAACCGATCTGTTCGGCGAACAGGCCGTCCTGTGCGGCGGTACGACCGAGTTGGTCCTGATGGGCTTCGAAACCCTGGTCGAAGCCGGCTATCGTCCGGAAATCGCCTATTTCGAATGCCTGCACGAACTCAAGCTGATCGTCGATCTGCTCTATGAAGGCGGCTTCGCCAAGATGCACTCCTTCGTTTCGGAAACCTGCAAGTATGGCGACCTGGTTTCGGGCCCGCGCATCATCAACGCCGAAACGCGTGAGCGCATGCGCGACGTCCTCAAGGACATCCAGAGCGCCAACTTCGCACGTGACTGGATCCTGGAAAATCAGGCCGGCCGCCCGCGTTACAACGCCCTGATGAATGCCGACCTCAACCACCCGATCGAAAAGGTCGGCAAGGATCTGCGCGGCCGCATGAGCTGGCTGCAAAACAAGGCAAACGTCGACGCGTAACTGTCGACTTCTCCGGCGGCGGGTCATAGGCAGACCCGCCGCACCCCTTCTATTTGAATGATCTGAGATTTTTTGATGAGCAACCAACCTACCGGAGCCCAACTGGTCATCTCCACGCTGAAAGCGCTGGGGGTTGAGACCCTATTCGGCTATCCGGGCGGGGCGATCATGCCCATCTATGACGCGCTGGCCGGTTCAGGCCTGAAGCATATCCTGGTGCGCCATGAGCAGGGCGCGGCGTTTGCCGCTGACGCCTATGCGCGCGCCACGGGCAGCGTCGGCGTCTGCATGGCCACTTCCGGTCCCGGCGCCACCAATCTGATTACCGGCATAGCCAATGCCTATATGGACAGCGTGCCCGTGGTCTGCATCACTGGCCAGGTCGCCACGCACCTGATGGGTACGGACGGCTTCCAGGAAGTCGATATCCTCGGCATCTGCCTGCCCATCGTCAAGCATTCGTGGCTGGTCCGCGATCCCGCCGATATTCCGGCCATACTGGCCGAGGCCTTCGCCATCGCCGCCGAAGGTCGCCCGGGTCCGGTCCTGGTCGATATCCCGAAGGATGTCGCCGCCGCCCATGTCGCCGTGTCGTCCGCTGCGTCCTTTCCGGAATGGACCCCACCCGCACCCGATGCTGGCGCGATCAAGGCCGCCGAAAAGCTGATTGAACAGGCCAAGCACCCGCTGCTCTATATCGGCGGCGGCGTCGAAATCGGCGACGCGTCCAAGGAAGTGCGCGATTTGGTCGCCCGTACGGGTATCCCCGCCGTTTCGACCCTGAAGGGCATCGGCACCCTGCCGACCACCGACGATCTCTATCTCGGCATGCTGGGTATGCACGGCACCCGCGCCGCCAATATCGCCGTTCAGGACGCCGACCTGCTGATCGCCCTGGGCGCCCGGTTCGACGACCGCGCCACGGGCAAGCTCAACGCCTTTGCCCCGAACGCCAAGATAATCCACGCCGATATCGATCCGGCCGAGATCAACAAGCTGCGCAAGGCCGATGTCGCCATCGTCGGCGACCTGAAAAAGACCGTCGCCGGGCTGAACCCGAAAATGCCGGGGATCCAGAAGTGGGTCGAAAAGTGCAAGGCCGACAAGTGGGAACACCGCTTCAAATATAATGCGCCCGGCAAGGGCATCTACGCCCCCGGCCTGCTGAAATCCCTGTCGGAAAAGGCCGGTGACAAGTTTATCGCCGCCTGCGACGTGGGTCAGCACCAGATGTGGGTCGCACAGCACTGCGAATTCGCGCACAATCGCGCCCACCTGACCTCGGGCGGGTCCGGCGCCATGGGCTATGGCTTGCCGGCCGGCGTCGGCGCCAAGCTGGCAAAGCCCGACCACCATGTCGTCACCATATCCGGCGACGGCTCCTTCATGATGAACATTCAGGAGATGGCGACCTTAAACCGCTATAACATCCCCCTGAAGATCGTCCTGCTCGACAATTCCTCGCTCGGTCTGGTGCGCCAGTGGCAGGAACTGTTCTACCAGGAAAATTACAGCGAAATCGACCTGTCGGACAATCCCGACTTCGTCGAGGTCGCCAAGGCCTTCGGCCTGAGCGCGTTCCGCATCACCCATCGCCATGAGGTCGAAGGTGCGCTGGACAAGCTTCTGGCCGCCGAAGGCCCTACCCTGTTGCATGTGTTGATTGACCCGAGAGAGAACGTCTGGCCGCTCGTGCCGCCGGGCGCTTCGAATGCTGAAATGATGGAGGAGCGTTGGGATGAGCCACTTGATTCATATTGAGCTGGATCGCCTGGAAGGCTCCTTGCTGCGAATTCTGGGCCTCGTCGAGAGACGGGGTTTCAACATCGATGGTGCTGAACTCTACGATCTCGGCGAGGACAAGCGCGGCCTGTCTCTGACAGTGCGGCCGCGCGACCTTTCCCGCAGCCTGGATATCCTGGGCCTTCAGATCGATCGCCTGTACGGCATCAAGCGCCTGGCCAGTGACCCGAGGGGGCAAGCCACGCCATCGCCTACAGAGCCCAAAGCAAAGATAAATGCATGAGCTATGTCAGTCCGCTTCAGGACCCGAACCGTATCCTCGTCTTCGACACCAGTCTACGCGACGGTGAACAGGCGCCCGGCTTTTCCCTCGGTGTAAAAGAAAAGCTGATGATGGCCCACGCACTCAAGGAATTGGGCGTCGACATCATCGAGGCGGGTTTCGCCGCCTCCTCTCCCGGCGACGAAGCCGCCCTGCACGCCGTGGCCTCGGAAGTCGAAGGCCCGACCTTCTGCTCCTTGTCGCGCGCCCTCGAATCCGATCTCGATGCCGCCGCCCGTGCGCTCGAACCCGCCAAGCGGTCGCGCGTCCATATCTTCCTGGCGACGTCACCTATCCATCGCGCGGCAAAGCTGAAAAAGACTCGCGACGAGGTGCTGGAAATCGGTGTCCGCGCCGTCTCCTATGCCGCGAAGTTGTTCGACGAAGTCGAGTTTTCGCCGGAAGACGCCATCCGCACGGAGCCGGACTTCCTGACCGAAATCTGCCAGGCGGTCGCCGATGCCGGTGCGACGACACTGAACATCCCTGACACGGTCGGTTATTCGACGCCGAACGAAATCTTCCGCATCTTTACAGCGTTGAAGTCGCAGATCACCGGCCATCCGGACATGGTCTATTCGGCGCACTGCCACAACGACCTGGGTCTGGCCGTCGCCAACACCTTGTCGGCGATCGATGCCGGGGCACGTCAGATCGAATGCACGATCAATGGTATCGGCGAACGGGCCGGCAATTGTTCGCTGGAAGAGGTCATCATGGCGCTCAAGGTCCGTCCCGACCTGTACAGCGTCACGACCGGCATCGATACCACCAAGCTGACCGGCGTGTCGCGTATGTTGTCGCGCGCCACCGGCAGCGTCATGGTCCGCAACAAGGCGATCGTTGGAAAGAACGCCTTCGCGCACGAAAGCGGCATCCATCAGCACGGCATGCTGAACGATGCTCGCACCTACGAAATCATGCGCCCGGAAGATGTCGGCCTGGAAAAGTCGAACATGGTGTTGGGCAAGCACTCCGGCCGTCATGCCATCGCCAAGCAGGCCGCCGCAATGGGTCACGTTCTTGACGACAAGGCGCTGACCGAGGTCTTCCAGGCCTTCAAGCGCCGCGCCGACGAAATCGGTGAGATCGACGAAAACGAATTGAAGTCGCTGCTCAACCGGACCAATGCGCATGGCGATACCGCGCGTATCTCCGGCGTCCGCACCCAGGTCATCCGCGACCGTACCGACATCGCGCTCGACCTGTTGCACGACGACCGGTCGTTGCAAACGGTGCGCGGCGAAGGCAGCAATGCCTTCGAAGCGGGCATGGATGCGCTGAGCAAGGCCTATGGCATCACGGCGCAGGTCGCCGACTGCGAAATCACCCAGGCCGGGTTCGATTTCGAAGGCGGCGCGTTTGCCGAAATCAGTCTCAATATCAAGGGAGAGGTTTATCGGGGCCGTGGTCGCGGCCCCGACCCGGTATGGGCCGGATTGCGCGCATTATGCGATGCGTTTGAAAAATCCGTCTTCTTGGCGCTCGCGAATGAGCGTAAAGACGTTGCCCCAGATACCACTCCTATAAAGATTGCTGCAAACACATGACAAAACTCGCTGACAAAATCTGGATGAACGGCCAAATGCTGGCTTGGGAGGACGCGAATGTCCACGTCCTGACCCACGCCCTGCACTACGGCACCTCTGTCTTCGAAGGCATCCGCGCCTACGACACACCGAACGGTTCGGTCGGCTTCCGTCTGCGCGACCACCTGGTCCGCCTGGAAGATTCCGCCCGCATCTACGGCATCAAGATTCCCTACACCCTGGAGCAGATGATCCAGGCCTGTAAGGACACCCTCACCGCCAACGGCCTGAAAAGCGCCTACTGGCGTCCGGTCGCCTTCCTGGGTGAAAACGGCCTGGGCGTTACGCCGAAGGGCGATAATATCAAGGTCGACCTGGCCATCGCCGCGTTTCCGTGGGGCGCTTATCTCGGTGAAGAAGGCCTGCTGAAGGGCGTGGATGTCTGCGTTTCGTCGTGGCAGCGCGCCGCGCCGAACACCATTCCCAATGCGGCCAAGATGGGCGGCAACTATCTGTCGTCCTACCTGATCGGTAAGGAAGCGCGCGGTCGTGGCTACGCCGAAGGCATCGGCCTGGGCACGGATGGCCGTCTGTCGGAAGGCGCCGGTGAAAACCTGTTCCTCGTCATGAACGGCAAGATCCACACGCCGCCGGTCGCCGCGTCCATCCTGGGCGGTATCACCCGCGATTCGATCATCAAGCTGGCCAAGGCCGACGGTTTTGAAGTCGTCGAACAGGCCCTGCCGCGCGAGATGATGTATCTGGCCGACGAAATCTTCATGTGCGGCACCGCGGCGGAAATCACTCCGATCCGCAGCGTCGATGACATCCCCACCCGCGCCGCCGGCCCGGGCAAGGTCACCAAGCGTTTGATGACCCTGTTCCACGGCCTGTTCAACGGCACGACGGAAGACCGCTTCGGCTGGCTGGACCCGATCCAGGCGACCGTTCCGGCTGAGTAAACCAACACCACAGCGTGCGCGGGGCGGCCCGCCACGACGTGAATTTTTACGCATGTGTTCAGGCGTTTCGGCAAGCCCGAAACGCCTGAACTGAAACACGAGAGACCCATGACCGCTAAATCGCTGTTTGAAAAAGTATGGGACGCGCACGTCGTCGAGCCGGAGGGCGCCACCAGCCCCGCCGTGCTGTATATCGACCTGCACCTGGTCCACGAAGTCACGAGCCCGCAGGCCTTTTCCGAACTGGAAGCGCGCGGCCTGAAGGTCCGCCGCCCGGACCGCACCTTCGCGACGCTCGACCATTCCATTCCGACCCTGCGCCCGGATGCCCAGGGCAACCGGCCCTACGTCACGGAACAAGCGAAAAAGCAGGTCGAAACCCTGGAACGCAACGCCGCCAACAACGGTGTGCGCCTGTTCGGTTACGACGCGGAAAACCGGGGCGTCGTCCACGTTATCGGGCCGGAAATGGGCCTGACCCAGCCTGGCTATACCGTTGTCTGCGGCGATAGCCACACCTCTACCCACGGCGCCTTTGGCTGCATTGCATTCGGCATCGGCACCTCGGAAGTCGGCCACGTCCTGGCCACCCAATGCCTGGCCCAGCGCAAGCCCAAGACCATGCGCATCACCATTGACGGCAAGCTGAAACCCGGCGTGACGGGCAAGGATGTCGCCCTCACCGTCATCGCTACCTTGGGCTTCTCCGGCGGCACCGGCTACGCGCTGGAATATGCCGGCGAAGTTATTCGCGACCTCGACATGGAAGGCCGCATGACGGTCTGCAACCTGTCCATCGAAGCCGGCGCACGCTGTGGCATGATCGCGCCCGACCAGAAGACGGTCGATTGGCTGCGTGGCCGGGAATATGTGCCGCAAGGCGAAGCGTACGAAACCGCCGCTCAGCAATGGCTGGCGCTCAAGTCGGATGATGGCGCCGTCTTCGACAAGGAAATCCGTATCGACGGCTCCGCCATCGAGCCCATGGCCACCTGGGGCACCTCGCCAGACCAGGGCGCACCGATCGTCAAGGGCGTCCCCGTCGCCACCAACGAAGACCAGGAACGCGCCCTGAAATATATGGGCCTGCATGGCGGCGACAGCCGCGATGTCGCCAAGGTTGATGTCGTCTTCATCGGCTCGTGCACCAATGGCCGCATGGCCGACCTGCGCGCTGCCGCCGAAATCTTCAAGGGCCGCCATGTCGCCGAAGGCGTGCGCGCCCTCGTCGTGCCGGGCTCCGAATGGGTCCGCATCGAGGCCGAAAAGGAAGGCCTGGACAAGATCTTCACCGACGCCGGCGCCGAATGGCGTCTGCCGGGCTGTTCGATGTGCATTGCCATGAACGGCGATTTCGTCCTGCCGGGCCAGTTAGCCGTCTCGACGTCCAACCGCAATTTCGAAGGCCGCCAGGGTCCGGGCTCCCGCACGGTCCTAGCTTCACCGGCCACGGCCGCTGCCTCCGCCATCGCCGGCCATGTCGCCGATCCCCGTCAATTCATGGCTCTGGAAAGCGCATAAGATGAGCAATCAAGAACCCGTCAACACCTTTTCATCGCGCATCGTCGTTCTGCCCGAAGCCAATATCGACACCGACCAGATCATCCCGGCGCGTTTCCTGACGACCACCACTAAGGCCGGTCTGGGCAAGGTCGCCTTCAACGACTGGCGCTACAACGCCGATGGCTCGGACAAGGATTTCATCCTCAACCAGATCGACGCACAAGAGCATCAGGTGCTGGTGGCCGGCAACAATCTCGGCTGCGGCTCGTCGCGCGAACATGCGCCGTGGGCGCTGATGGATTATGGCTTCAAGGCGGTGATTTCGACGGAAATCGCCGACATCTTCAAATCGAACTCGTTGAAAAACGGCCTGCTGCCGGTCGTCGTCGATAAGGCCACCTACGATAAGCTGCTGGCCAATCCGCAACAGCGCGTCACCATCAATCTGGAATCCTGCGAACTGTCGCTCGAAGACGGCACCGTCTTCCACTTCCAGGTCGAGGAATTCGCCCGTCAATGCCTGCTCGAAGGCGTTGACGCCATGGGCTGGCTGATCAAGCGTCTGCCGCAAATCGAACAATACGAACAATCGAACGGAAAGGCCGCCTGATGAGTACCTATAATATCGTTGTGCTGCCGGGTGACGGCATCGGTCCGGAAGTCGCCGCCGCCGGCGTATCGGCACTGAAAGTCATCGGCGAAATCTACGGCCACAGCTTCAATTTCGATGAAAAGCGCATCGGAGGCATTGCCATCGACACCGACAACAACCCTTATCCCGAAGAGACGGACAAGGCCTGTCTGGCGGCCGATGCCGTGCTGCTCGGCGCCGTTGGCGGTCCGAAGTGGGACCTGGGCAAGATGCGTCCGGAGCAGGGTCTTCTGGCGGTGCGCAAATCGATGGGCCTGTTCGCCAATCTGCGCCCGATGGAGGTCAAGGCTTCGCAGGTGCATCGCTCGCCGCTGAAGGCCGAAGTGGTCCAGGGCGCCGACATGCTGATCGTCCGCGAATTGACCGGCGGCCTCTATTTCGGCAAGCAGACCCGCACCGAAACCTCGGCCACCGACGAATGCGTCTACACGGTCGCCGAAGTCGAACGCGTCGCCCGCGTCGCCTTCGAAGCTGCGCGCAAGCGCCGCAACAAGGTCACCAGCGTCGATAAGGCCAATGTCATCGAAACCTCGCGCCTGTGGCGTGAGACGGTTATCCGCCTGCACAAGGCCGAATATGCCGACGTCGAGCTGGAACACAATCTGGTCGATTCCATGGCCATGCACCTGGTCACCCGTCCGACCTCGTTCGACGTCGTGGTGACCGAAAACATGTTCGGCGACATCCTGTCCGATCTGGCTTCGGTACTGCCGGGCTCCATCGGCCTGCTGGGCTCCGCCTCGCTGGGCGCAACCGGTAAGGGCGTCTATGAGCCGATCCATGGCTCAGCCCCGGATATCGCCGGGAAGGATCTGGCCAATCCGATCGGCACGCTGAAATCGGTGGCCATGTTGTTGCGCTTCTCGCTCAATCTGCTGACGGAAGCTGACGCACTGGACGCGGCAATTGATGCGATCGTCGAAAAGGGTGTCCTGACCCGCGATCTGGGTGGCACCGCTTCGGGCTCTCAGGTGTCGCAGGCCATCAATGAGCAAATTCGCGCCGCCGCATCGGTCGCCGCGTAATCTGATCCCTCGCAAAGGGCGAACTGGGGATTGGAGGCAACTCCAGTCCCCTTATTTTTTGGGCTCATATGTCGAGGCCAGGCCGTCCAGATCGGCGCCGTCCATCCCATCAATCTCTATCTGTTTCAGCCGTGACGTATCGCCGGACGCCAATGTCAGGCGTGACTTCGGTACCTTTAGGCTCTTTGACAGAAAGGCCAGCAGGGCCTCATTGGCCTTGCCTTCAATAGGCGCGGCCCGCACGCGAACCTTCAGATAGCGGCGGCCCTTGTCGTCCGTGTCCCATCCGTCGATCCGCTC
The DNA here is from genome assembly GCF_032490435.1 of Asticcacaulis aquihabitans. Taxonomy (NCBI): domain Bacteria; kingdom Pseudomonadati; phylum Pseudomonadota; class Alphaproteobacteria; order Caulobacterales; family Caulobacteraceae; genus Asticcacaulis; species Asticcacaulis aquihabitans. The sequence goes on along the minus strand of NZ_JAVGWM010000004.1, from coordinate 322,033 downwards.
GGCGGCGGCCTTCGGCGTCAAACGCACATATAGCCTAGCCAATGAGCTGCCGCAGGGTTTCAAAAGCGGGCGGCAACAGGAAATTGCGCATCCCCTGAATAACCAGGAAGGCGACGATGAAGCTGATGTCGAGCCCGCCCATAGGGGGGATAACAGCCCGGAAAGGCGCTAGGATCGGCGTCGTAATCCGGTCGAGGATATCCATGATCATGTAGATGCCGCGATTGCGGGTATTGATGATGTTGAAAGCCACCAGCCAACTCAGGATGGCGCTCAGGATCAGGGCCCATATGACGACGCTGAACAGACCGTAAACGATAAATGCGATAAAGTTGGTCATGCCCGCGCGCGCCCCTTGTAATTTCTTAATAGTCGACTGAACTTCTGTGAATATAGGCACTTCCATAGCGGGCGCAAGTTAATGGCTGCTTGACAGGCCGCGAAGTTCGCTTATTAAGACAACTCCTTCCGGAAGGCATGGGGCTATAGCTCAGTTGGTAGAGCGCCTCGTTCGCAATGAGGAGGCCAGCGGTTCGAATCCGCTTAGCTCCACCATTCCTTCCACTATTTTTTCGAACAGTTTGCGCATTTATAGCCGTCAGGTTCGCCTTACGGAAAAGATGCTACGCGATTTACAAGGGCCATATTGCCGTCAATAACGCTCTAAGGTGAGGTCACTTTACGAACCGCCGCTTTGACTTTTTCCGTGTTGGCTTCGGTCATTATTGAAAAGACGTATCCAATAATGACCACCGGAATAGGAAGCGTGAACACAAGCAGCCAACTCGACCAATTGGCTGCCAGTCGGTGTTGCGGCACGATGAAGTTCAGCACAAAAACGATTAGCGGAAAGTGCATGGCATAAAGCGAATAGGACGAGCTGGCGCCGAACCGCGCGACCGGCGACAAAACCTTTGGCATTCGAAGCTTCGCCGTCAGGGCGCAGTAGAGCAATACGGCAAAGCTGATCGCGACCAAGACATTGGCGATCATCTTATGGTCGTTGACAAGATTGGCAATACCCAAGCTCCAAAGGAATATCAGCAGACTCAGACCAAAATGAACACCCCTGGTTTGAATTTTGAGCGGGCGCTTTTCAGCCAGAAAATAAACTACACCGCCGAGTAACCAGATGCCAAAAAGGTGAAGGCCGGGAACGAATGGCAAAAAAGCGAGTGCCGGCAAGATGAAGTAAAGTTTTTTAGATTTCAGCAAAAACCAGAGCGCCGGAAAATAGATGTAGTACCAGAATTCGTAGCTCAAGCTCCACAGAGGCCCATTCGAGCCAAACGTGTTCACCAATAGACGTTGCAGGAAGGCAATGTTGCCAAGGAACGTCACAGGTCCGAGGGACTGGCTGACCGAATTGGTAAGAGAAACCGCTCCTTGCGTGCCATTATACAGGGCCGACGGAAACCAGGTCGTTCCCATAAAATCCAAAACGCCCCCAAATACAAGCGCCGGCAACAAGACAACCCATAGCCTGGTCAATCGAGCCAGCAGATAGTTTCCCCACGAGAAAGTCTCAGCGGTCCGGGTCACACTTCGAATGATCCAAAAGCCGGAAATGACGAAGAAAACAACAACGGCGTTTTCCCCTTGCGTCGTTGCGAAGCTTAGAGCTTGGTTGACAATTCCAGCTGCCAAGGGGCGGTCAATGACTATCTGCTGCACGTGGGATATAACCACAAAAGCGGCAGCGAGTGCGCGTACGACATCGATAAAATCATACTTTGACTGGGAATGCTCCATGCTTTCAGTTTGTTTTGTAAGTATTTAAAAGGAACTTAAGACGGCACCGTATATCTGATCATAGCGCCATAACGCGTGCCAAGGCGCCCGGCCGCGTGAACAGAGCGGCAATGTGACAATGCGGCGGATTGAGATATCTGCCGCCTGTGATAAAGCGAGCAAACCTTTGCCATTTGCCCACGAACGGGCGCGTCTGTCGACAAAGAGGCTCTCATGCGCCGTATTGCTTTCGCTATTCTGCTTATTCTGTCGGTGGCTGGCCTGACCGCGCTGGGTGTTTGGCAATTGCAGCGCTTGGCGTGGAAAACCCACCTTATCGCGCAGGTCAACGAACGGACAACCGGCCCGGCAATACCCGCCCCCGGACCGGGGCAATGGGCAGGGCTGTCGAAGTCATCCGATGAGTATCGTCATGTGACAATAAAAGGGCACTATCTCAATGCGGCGGAAGCTCAGGTCTATGCGCTGACCGAACTCGGCGCCGGTTACTGGGTACTGACGCCGCTGAAGACAGCAGATGGCACAATTGTTTTCGTAAATCGCGGCTATGTGCCGACGGAAAAAAAAGCGCCCGCGACACGGCCGCTCGGTCAGTTGGAAGAAGAGGTTCAGGTAACGGGCCTGTTGCGTATGTCGGAAACAAAGGGATGGCTGTTCTCGCAGGAAAATGATCCCGGTCACGACGCCTGGTATCGCCGCGACGTCGCGGCTATTGCCAGGGCACGGCATCTCGGCACTGTCGCCCCCTACTTCATCGACGCCGACGCCACACCCAATCCTGGCGGATTACCGAAAGGCGGCATGACCGTGGTTCGGTTCCCCAACAGCCATCTTGCCTACGCGCTGACCTGGTTCAGCCTGGCCCTGATGCTGGCGGGCGCGGGCATCTGGTTATGGCGTCGTGGCCCCGGCCCGGTTGGCGACGCGTAATCTCCAAATAAAAAGGGCGCCACGTGGGCGCCCTTTCGTATGGTGATTTGGAAGTTCTAAACCTTGGCGGCTTGTCCGTGCGGAAGATCACTGTACCAGCGCTCGAATGCCTCGTCCTTCTTGCCCAAGATAGCGATATGCAAGCGCTTGAAAGGCTTGCCGGCAACCGTCAGGAACAGCGAAAACATGCCATAGCTTTCGCGCGGCGACATAGCGTCGACGATGGCGGACCGCGGAATCGATGCCTCGATCAACAGCCCCTGGTACTCCAGACGATCCTCGTGAACTTCAAGCTGGCAACGCAGGACGGCCGGAGCGCCGAAAAGCGCCAGGGCAACAGGCACCATGCCCAAAACGATCCCGAAAAACTGCTGAATGACACCATTATGCGCGCTGAACGCGTTGGCGATTTCCCAAATGCCTGCGGCAATTAGTCCCATCGCCGCAACAACTGTCAGAATTCGGACCGTAGGGCCAAACCGATAAATACGTGTAGCAGTCGAAGTCGTCGCCATTACTTTTCTCCTTGGCCAACAAATTAACGCATGCGTCAATTTATCCAATGCTATCCTTAAAGTGAGTTTTTGCAACACCTTATTCAAGGTTCTGACGAATTTTTTATAGGAAATTTGTTTAAGAAACGCCGTTTTTTGACAGTGAGGACAAAAATATTTTCCAAGCGAAGCGCTTCTTTTTTACGCATTTGCGAAAAAATATGTCCTCCCTTGCGACATTTTGACACTTGATGTCAGTGCGTTTTTCCTATTCAGCACACAAGGATCAAAGATGCGGCCGGCCGTGCCGCGCCCGTACGCCCTTGTGTGTAATAGGTTTTATCTCGTGTCTGATTTTGATTTCGCGGCCGCTTTAGCGCGCCGTTTCCGTTTCCCCGAACAACCAAGCCCGCACAGCAATATGCTGCGCCGCAGCATAAAAAGAGGCATGAGCCTTCTGGCGCTTGGCGCTGGAGCCGCTGTGTTAAGTGGCTGCCAAATGGTGATCCTCGACCCGAAGGGCCCCGTCGGCCTCGCCGAAAAGGACCTGATCATCCTGGCCGTTCTCCTCATGCTGATTCCGGTCATACCGGTTATCGTCATGACCCTGTGGTTCGCCTGGCGGTATCGTGCCTCGAACACCAAGGCCACTTACGATCCGGACTTCGAACATTCCAACCGTATCGAAGCCGTGGTTTGGGCCATTCCGACCCTGATCATCATCGCGTTGGGCACGGTCACGTGGATCTCGACCCACGAACTGGACCCGCACGTCAAGGTGCAGGCGGCGGCGCACAAGCCTGACGCCAAGCCGATTGAGGTCGAGGTCGTCTCGCTCGATTGGAAGTGGCTGTTCATCTACCCGCAATACGGCATCGCCACGGTCAACGAGATGGCCATGCCGGTCGGCACGCCCGTCCATTTCAAGCTGACCTCGGCCTCGGTGATGAATTCCTTTTTCATCCCGCAACTGGGCAGCCAGATTTACACCATGACCGGGATGCAGACCCAACTCAGCCTGCGTGCCGACCATGAAGGCGTCTATGACGGGATTTCGGCCAATTACAGCGGTGAAGGCTTCGCCGGCATGAAGTTCCAGGCCCACGCCCTGTCCGACGCGGATTTCGATGCCTGGATCGCAAAGGCCCGCACGTCTGGCCAGGCGCTCGATTCCGCCACCTACCTGTCACTGGCCAAGCCCGGCATGTTCAACCGGCCGACCTATTTCACCTCGATCGACCCGCAACTGTTCCACAAGGTCCTCAACGGCTGCGCCGATGGTTCGCTTTGCAAGGACGACTCCGTCAACCTCGCCAGGATGAAGACACTCGATCCCGACGCCAAATTCTGTGAAGCGCCGGAAGATGCCAAGCAACGCGCCGGCCAAACACCGGTCACGCAGCAAACCCAGTCGAACGTGGCGCTGAACAGCGCCGTCGCCCCCAAGATCTAGTAGAGTGCCAATGCTCACCGCCCCCGCCCATAATATACCCTCCATGTCACCCGACACCCCCTTGCTGAACCTGTTGTTCGGTAAGCTTCGCCTCGACTCCGTGCCTTGGCACGAGCCGATCATCATGGTCGCCGGCGCCGGCATGGTTGGCGCCGCCATCCTCGTCCTTGGCCTGACCACCTATTTCAAGAAGTGGACCTATGTCTGGACCGAATGGCTGACCAGCGTCGACCACAAGAAGATCGGGGCGATGTACATCATCCTCGCCCTGATCATGCTACTGCGCGGCTTTGCGGATGCACTGATGATGCGCAGCCAGCAGGCGCTCGCGTCCGCCGGCGGAGCGGGCTACCTGCCGCCCGAACACTTCGACCAGATCTTCTCGGCGCACGGCGTCATCATGATCTTCTTCATGGCCATGCCGTTCGTCATCGGCCTGATGAACATCGTCATGCCGTTGCAGATCGGCGCCCGCGACGTCGCCTTCCCCTACCTGAACTCGATGAGCTTCTGGCTGACTGCCGCAGGCGCTATCCTGATCAACGCCTCGCTGGTCATCGGTGAGTTTTCCCATGCCGGTTGGCTGGCCTATCCGCCACTGTCGGAACTGGAATTTTCTCCCGGAGTTGGCACGGACTATTACATATGGGCCTTGCAGATTTCCGGGCTGGGGACGCTGTTGTCAGGGGTCAACCTGATTACCACAATCTTCAAGATGCGCGCGCCCGGCATGACCATGATGCGCATGCCGATCTTCACCTGGACCACCCTGGTCGCCAACATGCTGATCGTGGCCGCCTTCCCGATCCTGACCGTCACCCTGGCCCTGCTAGGCGCCGACCGGTATCTGGGCATGCACTTCTTCACCAATGACGGTGGCGGCAATCCCATGATGTATGTCAACCTGATCTGGGCCTGGGGTCACCCCGAAGTCTATATTCTCATCCTGCCCGCCTTCGGCGTGTTCTCCGAAGTCGTCGCGACCTTTTCGCGCAAGCGCCTGTTCGGCTATGACGGCATGGTCTACGCGACCTTCGCCATCGGCATTCTGTCCTTCCTCGTCTGGCTGCACCACTTCTTCACCATGGGCGCCGGCGCCAATGTGAACGCCTTCTTCGGCATCACCACCATGATTATCTCCATCCCGACCGGGGTGAAGATCTTCAACTGGCTGTTCACCCTGTACCGTGGCCGCGTGCGCCTCGAATTGCCGATGCTATGGACGCTGGGCTTCATCATCACCTTCGTGATCGGCGGCATGACCGGCGTTCTGATGGCTGTGCCCGGCGCCGATTTCGTCCTGCATAACTCGGTCTTCCTGATCGCCCACTTCCACAACGTCATCATCGGCGGCGTGGTGTTCGGCTGCATCGCCGGCCTGAACTACTGGTTCCCCAAGACGTTTGGCTTCAAGCTGCACGTCGGTATCGGCAAGGTATCATTCTGGTGCTGGCTGATCGGCTTCTACATCGCCTTCCTGCCGCTCTACGCGCTGGGCCTGATGGGCATGACCCGCCGTCTCGATTTCGTCAACAATCCGGTCTGGCACATCTATCTTATCGTCGCCCTCTGCGGCGCCCTGCTGATCTTTGTCGGCATCATCGCGCAGATAGTTCAGATTGTTTACTCGATCTGGAAGCGCGACGAACTGCGCGACCTGACGGGCGATCCCTGGGATGGCCGTACCTTGGAATGGGCAACGTCGTCGCCGCCCCCCTTCTACAACTTCGCCGTTTTGCCGAAGGTCGGCAACCATGACGCCTTCTGGGACGCCAAGCAGACCGGCACCGCCTACGTGCAGCCGAAAAGCTACGAGCCCATTCACATGCCGCACAATACGCCCACGGGCTTCCTGATCGGCATCGTGAGCGCTGGTCTGGGCTTCGGTCTCGTCTGGCACATCTGGTGGATGGCGGGCGGCGCCCTGCTGGTCATGATCGGCCTTGGCATCGCCCACACCTTTAATGAAAACCGCGACTATTATGTGCCCGCCGAAGAGGTGAAGGCCATCGAAGACGCCCATTTCGCCAACCTGAAGAAGGCGGGAAATTAAGATGAGCAAACCCTCCAACCCCGTCGAAGCTTACGAAAACCAGATCGATTCGGCTTACGACCACAATCCGAACGACACCCATCACGCCGGCGATCACCACGACGAAGGCCCCAAGGTCACCCTCGGGTTCTGGATCTACCTGATGAGCGACTGCATCCTGTTCGCGTCGATCTTCGCGACCTACGCAGTGCTGAAGGACAACATCGCCGGCGGTCCGAACGGCCGCGAATTGTTCGACCTCAGCTATGTCGCGATCGAAACGGCCCTGCTGCTTCTGTCCTCGCTGACCTTCGGCCTGTCCATGATCAGCATGGACGCCGGCAAATTGAAGGCCGTCATCGGCTGGCTGGCCGTAACGGGCCTGCTGGGACTTGGCTTTATGGGCATGGAAATCCATGAATTCATGAAGCTGATCCACGAAGGCGCCGGGCCCAATCGTTCGGCCTTCCTGTCGGCCTTTTTCACCCTGGTCGGCACCCACGGCATTCACGTCACGTCCGGCCTGATCTGGATGGGCGCCATGTTCGGCCATCTTATCCGCCGCGGCCTCACCCCCGCAAACCGTATCCGCATGATGGAACTGAGCCTGTTCTGGCACTTCCTCGACATCATCTGGATCGGCGTTTTCAGTATCGTTTATCTGATGGGAGCCGCCTGATGAGCACACCCCACGTCGCGAAGCCTAAAAAGGCCAAGACCCCGCACACCAAGCCCGTCGATATCGATCAGTCGAAGTCGGAAGTGGCGCACCACGAACACCATGATGACGGCGCCGGTCACGGCACCGTCAAATCCTACCTGATCGGCTTTATCCTGTCAGTCATCCTTACGGGCATCCCGTTCGCTCTGACCATGATGCATATTCTGCCGTCATCGTCTCTGGTGCCCGTCATCCTGGTTCTGGGCGTCGTCCAGATCCTGGTTCACCTCTATTTCTTCTTGCACATGAATGCATCGTCCAGCCAGGTATGGAACAATGCCGCCTTTGTCTTCACCCTCATCATCGTCGGCATTCTGATTGTCGGTTCGATCTGGGTGATGTTCCACCTGAACCACAACATGATGCCAGGCATGGCGCCAATGTAGGCGCTGGCGCCAAAGCCCATACAAAAGAAAGGCCGCGACATCCTGATGTCGCGGCCTTTTTGTTTGCCTTTTCACGTTTAACGGGGCGCTATCTTTAGTCCTGGGGGCCGGCGGGCATGGTGAATAGCACCCGCATCACGTGGCGCAGTTCGGCCAGAAGCGCCTTACGGTCGATAGCCGGATTGGATATGGCTCGGATCATCATGCCGTCGAAGATCATGCCGATAATCTCTCCGCGTGCGGCCATCTGTGCCTCGCTTCCGGCTGGCATCAGTCGGCGGCATAGGCTGCGCCCCAACTCGCGTTCCTGGGTATCGGCATTCTCAACAATCGCGGCAACCCTGGGATTACGCGCGGCTTCAGCCAATACTTCCAGCGCCAGGGCCGCATTATCGCCGGTATATTTGTGCTCGACTGCCATCTCCAGCGTATCGAGCAAGGTGTCGAGCAAGACGTCGTCGGGCAAATTCTCCCATTCGGCGAACTTGGCCCGCATCTCGGCCAGGTCATTGGCAACGATGGCCTCGATTATGGCTTCCTTGTTGGCGAAATAGCGATAGATGACGCCGACGCTCATCTTCGCCTCTGCCGCAATATGTGACATGCTGGCGCCGTGGAAACCCGAACGCCGGACACAGCGCAACGTCGCATCAAGAATATGCTGTTGACGCGCTTCACGATTCTGGCGGGGCTTGGAGCCCTGCGCTTTCAGGGTAGATGGGTTATTCATTCGTTAAGCATTTTCCTTGCCACACAAGGTTCTAAACGATTTTTAATGCGGCAGTACAGTTGACATATATCAAAAAGACGCCTAATGCCAGTTAAATGAGAATGATCGTTCATTCACATTTGTTTGAGCAGCCATGCTGACGCTTATTTGTTAGGATGCAGCGCAAAAAGTTCCGCGTACCTGCTGCACCGCAATTCAAAGCCCGCCAGACCCGGAGACCTCCGTAATGAAATCGTCCCCATTCCTCTTGACGCGCGGCGCCTTGCCCGTGGCCGTCCTCATGGCCGCCGCCATCGGCGTCACTGCCTGCGGCAAGAAGCCGGAAGGGCAGCCCATGGGCGGACCGACCGATGTCGGTATCGTGGTCGTCGCTTCGACGCCCGTCAATCTGACAACTGTGCTGTCCGGCCGGACCTCCGCCTATCTGGTCTCGGACGTACGCCCGCAGGTCGGCGGCATCATTAAATCGCGCCTGTTCACCGAAGGCAGCTATGTCAAGCAGGGGCAATCCCTGTACCAGATCGACCCGGCGCCTTTCCAGGCACAGTATGCCAGTGCGCAGGCCGCGGTGGCCCAAGCCAAGGCCGGTCTGACCACAGCGCGCCTGAAAGCAGAGCGCTACGCCGAACTGGTCAAGATCAATGCCGTGTCAAAGCAGGATAATGACGATGCACAGGCTGCGCTGGCGCAGGCCGAAGCGGCGCTCGCGTCTGCCAATGCCGCGCAGCAGACGGCCAGCATTAATCTCAACTACACCAAGGTCATCGCGCCGATTTCCGGCCGTATCGGCAAGTCGTCCGTAACGCCCGGCGCACTCGTCACCGCGTCCCAGGCCACCGAGCTGGCCCGCATCCAGAACATCGACCAGATCTATCTCGATATCAACCAGTCGGTAAACGAACTTATGGCTTTGAAACAGGCCACCAGTTCCGGAAAGATCGGCGAAGCTGCGACGGCGGATGTCGAGCTGATCCTGGAAGACGGCAGCGTCTATCCAGTCAAGGGTAAGCTGCAATTCTCCGACGTGTCAGTGGATGAAGCCACGGGCACGGTCACGCTTCGCGCCGTGTTCCCAAATCCGAACGGTACGCTGCTGCCCGGCATGTACGCCAAGGCCCGCATTGTCTCCGGTATGGTCAGCAACGGCATCCTCGTGCCTCAGCCCGCCGTCACCCGCGATCCGAAGGGCAATGCCCTCGTCATGACCGTGACGCCGCAAGGCAAGGTCGCCCCGCGCCCCATCAAGACCGCCCAGACCGTCGGCGACAAGTGGCTCGTGACCGAGGGCCTTCAGCCCGGCGACCGCGTCATTGTCGAAGGATTGCAAAAGGTTCGCCCCGATGCCCCCGTCAAGGCGACCGTTCTCGGCGCCGCTGAAAAATAATCACAGACTCCGGTCCCAACGCGCCCAATCGGGTGCGATCTGAAACCTGTTCCGCAAGGACACTGCCATGATCTCGCGTTTCTTCATTCATCGGCCCATTTTTGCATGGGTGGTGGCCATCGTCATCATGATGGCGGGGCTATTGTCCATCGCCAATCTGCCGATCGCCCAATATCCTCAGATCGCCCTGCCGCAGGTCTCGGTCAGCGCCCTCTATCCTGGCGCCTCGGCCAAGACGGTCGAAGACTCGGTGACGCAGATCATCGAACAGCAAATGAAGGGCATTGACGGCCTGCTCTATATGACTTCGACGTCGGATTCGAGCGGCTCGGCCAGCGTGACACTGACCTTCAAAGCGGGAACCGATCCCGATATCGCTCAGGTTCAGGTTCAAAATAAACTTCAGTCGGCAACCCCGCTCCTGCCTCAGGAAGTGCAGCAGCAGGGCCTGACCGTGGCCAAGGCGTCCAGCGGCTTTCTCATGGTCGTTGGCCTGTATTCGGATGACACGAAAGTCACCGGCGAAGACTTGGGCGACTACATGTCTTCGACCCTGGTCGATCAGATCAGCCGCGTCAACGGCGTCGGCACCATTCAGAACTTCGGCGCTCAGTACGCCATGCGCATCTGGCTCGACCCCTCGAAGCTGAACAGCTACAGCCTGACTCCGAGCGATGTCATGGCCGCAATCCGCGCCCAGAACACCCAGGTGTCGGCCGGTCAGCTCGGCGGGTTGCCTGCCGTCAAGGGCACCGCCCTTAACGCCACCATCACCGCCCAGTCGCGCCTGACCAATATCGATCAGTTCCGCAAGATCATCGTGAAGGATTCCGCCGGCGGCGCCGTCGTTCACCTGGAAGACGTGGCCCGGCTTGAACTCGGCGCCCAACAATATAGCGGATCCGTCAAGTTCAACGGCCGTCCGGCTACGGGTGTGGCCATCAGTCTGGCGACAGGTGCCAATGCGCTTGACACTGCGAATGCGGTCAAGGCCAAGATGGAGCAACTGCAGAAGAACTTCCCGAAGGGCTATCACTATGTGGTGCCGTTCGACACGACTCCCTTCATCCAACTGTCGATCCATGAGGTCGTCAAGACGTTGATCGAGGCCGTCGTTCTGGTCTTCGTCGTCATGTTCCTGTTCCTGCAAAACTGGCGCGCCACCATCATCCCGACCATCGCCGTGCCGGTGGTGCTGCTTGGCACCTTCGCCGTCCTGGCCGCCTTCGGCTATTCGATCAATACCCTGACCCTATTCGGTCTTGTGCTCGCCATCGGTCTGCTCGTTGACGACGCCATCGTCGTTGTCGAAAACGTCGAACGCGTGATGCACGAAGAAAAGCTACCGCCGCTCGTCGCCACCATCAAATCGATGGACGAAATCACCGGCGCCCTGATCGGTATCGCGCTTGTCCTGTCGGCCGTGTTCATTCCCATGGCTTTCTTTGGCGGCTCGCAAGGCGTGATCTATCGCCAGTTCTCTATCACCCTGGTTTCGGCCATGGCCCTGTCGGTCGTCGTGGCGCTTGTCCTGACGCCGGCTCTGTGCGCCACGCTGCTTCGGCCATCGGATGCGGAACATTCGCAAAAGAAGGGCTTCTTTGGCTGGTTCAACCGCAATTTCGACCGTGCCGCTAACGGCTACCGCAATACCGTGCGCAAGATATTGGGCCAGTCGGCGCGTTACATGGCCGTGTTCGCCGTAATCGTCGGCCTGATGGTGCTGCTCTTCACCCGCATCCCCACCTCCTTCCTGCCCGAAGAAGATCAGGGCATCCTGTTCACCATCGTCCAGTTGCCGCCCGGCGCCACCGAGGAACGTACGCTCGGCGTCCTCGATCAGGTCCAGAAGCACTTCGAGAAGGACCCGGCCGTCGAATCGGCCTTTACCGTCTCGGGCTTCTCTTTCTCGGGCCCCGGTCAGAACGCGGGCATGGCCTTCGTCCGCCTCAAGGATTTTCATGATCGGAAAGGGGCCGACCTCAAAGCCTCTGCGGTCGCCGGTCGGGCTATGGGCGCCTTCAGCCAGTTCCGCGATGCCATGGCTTTCGCCATCGTACCGCCGGCTGTGACCGAACTGGGCAATTCGTCCGGCTTCGACCTCCAGTTGAAGGATGTCGGCGGTCTCGGTCACGAAGCTCTGCTTAACGCCCGTAACCAGGTGCTCGGCATGGCCTCGCAAAACCCCAGCCTAGTCGCTGTGCGTCCGAACGGCATGGAAGACACGCCTGAGCTCAAGATCGAGATCGATCAGACCGCGGCCGGCGCCATGGGCGTCAGCCTGGCCGACATCAACGCCACCCTGTCGACGGCAATGGGTGGGGCCTATGTCAACGACTTCATCGACCGCAACCGGGTCAAGAAGGTCTATATCCAGGCCGATGCGCCCTTCCGCATGAAGCCTGAAGACCTGAACCAATGGTATGTCCGCAACGATAAGGGCCAGATGGTGCCGTTCACAGCCTTCGCCACCTCGCACTGGGAATTCGGCTCGCCACGTCTGGAACGCTATAACGGTGCTCCTTCCATGAACCTTCAGGGCATGGCCGCGCCGGGCAAGTCTTCGGGTCAGGCCATGGCTGAAATGGAAAAGATCATCGCCTCCCTGCCGCCTGGCATCTCCTATGAATGGACCGGCCTATCGCTCCAGGAAAAGCAGTCCGGCGCAGAAGCCCCGATGCTGTACGCCCTGTCGATCTTCGTCGTCTTCATTCTTCTGGCGGCGCTATATGAAAGCTGGTCGATCCCGATCGCCATCGTCATGGTGATCCCGCTCGGTGTGCTCGGCGCGCTTGCCGCCACCATGCTGCGCGGACTGTCCAACGACATCTACCTTCAGGTCGCGCTTTTGACCATCATCGGCCTGAGTTCGAAAAACGCCATCCTGATCGTGGAATTCGCCAAGCATAACCACGAAAAAGGCATGAGTCTGATCGACGCCACCCTGGAAGCCGTCCGTGTCCGCCTGCGCCCGATCATCATGACCTCGCTGGCCTTTACCTTCGGCATCCTGCCCCTCTTCTTCGCCAATGGCGCGGGGTCGGGTAGCCAGAACGCCATCGGCACCGGCCTAGTCGGCGGTATCCTGTCGGCGACTCTGCTGGCCATCTTCTTCATCCCGCTCTTCTTCGTCATCGTTGAAAAGATCTTCAAGGCCGACGAAAAGCATCTGAAGAAAATGGCGCTCGAGCGCGAAGCCATGGCCATGCTCGACAAGCCCGACACCGACAGCAAGGGACACTAAGATGACCGCATTCGTCAAAATCACCCTGCTCGGCGCCGCCAGCGCGATCGTTCTGAGCGCCTGCACGATGTCACCTCGCTATGAACGCGGTGCCCTGCCCGTGCCAAGCCAGTTCCCGACGGCGGTCACCGCCACCGGCGCATCGGCCGACACCCTGCCCTGGCGTCAGGTCTTCCTCGATCCGCGCCTGCAAGGCGTCATCGATCAAGCCCTGACCAACAACCGCGACCTGCGGGTTGCAATCCTGAACGTCGACAAGGCGCGGTCGCAGTACCGCATCCAGCGGGCCAGCCTGTTTCCGGCTGTGAACGCTACCGTTGCCGGCAGCCGCGGCAATACCGGTACGGTCGACACCAACGGCAATCCGGTCGGTACGACCGAAGCCTACTCCGCCTCGGTCGGCGCTTCGTGGGAAGTCGATCTGTTCGGCCGCGTGCGGTCGCTCAACCAAGCCGCCCTGCAAAGCTATTTCGCCGTGGCCGAAAATCGAAAGGCGGCACAGATCAGCCTGATTTCCGCCGTTGCATCGGCCTGGCTCAACCTGGCCGCCGATCAGGAGCAATTGCGCCTGTCGCAGCAAACCCTGCGCCTGCGCGAAGAAAGCCTGAACCTGACGCAAAAGCGCTTCGATGTCGGCGCGACAGATCAGATGATTCTTCGCCAGACCCAGGTGCTGACTGAACAAGCGCGCGCCGATGTCGCCAGCCTCACCGCCACGGTACAGCAGGACAGGAACGCCCTGCGCCTGCTCGTTGGCGCGGAAGTGACGCCGGATCTTCTGCCCGACGCCTTCCCGGATAATGCCGTGCTGGCCAATCTGCCCGTCGGCGTACCGTCGGACATTTTGCTGAAGCGGCCGGACGTGATGGCGGCGGAATACAGCCTCAAGTCGGCAAATGCAAATATCGGTGCCGCCCGAGCGGCGTTCTTCCCTAGCATTTCGCTTACGGCCAGCGCCGGCAAGGCCTCCAGCGACCTGGGCAAGCTGTTCGATGGGATCGATACCTGGACGTTCGCCCCGTCCATTTCCGTGCCGATCTTTGCCGGTGGCGCAAATGCCGCCAATCTGTCGGCCAGCAAGACCAGCCGCGACATCGCCGTGGCCCAGTATGAAGGCGCGATCCAGTCCGCCTTCCGCGATGTGGCCGACCAGTTGGCCACCCGCGCCACCATCGACGATCGCCTGACGGCCCAGACGCGAGTCGTCGAGGCGGCAACGGACAGCAATACCCTGGCCCAGGCGCGCTTCGATCGCGGCGTCGATTCCCGGTTGACCCTGACCGATTCCGAACGCACTCTGTACAGCGCGCAGCAGCAATTGATCAGCATTCGCCTGGTTCGCACCTTGAACCTGATTAATCTCTATGCGGCGCTCGGTGGCGGCCTGAACTAGCTCCGCCCCACTTCTCAGGGCAATGAGTCGAGACGTTAACAAACGTCTTGACTCTTGCGTCATATGAGAACAAAAAGTGAACAATATGCCGAAGAACTCGGTGAGGATATTGTTCCATGTTGAAGCCTGTTCCTAGCGACCTTGCACACCTGCGCCAGCATATCGCAACGCTGGACGGCAGCCTGCATGCGTCCGGCGCCCTGCCGTTCGGCGTTGACGCCATAGATCGTCACCTGCCGGGCGGGGGACTGGCGCTGGGCGCCGTTCATGAAATCGCGGGGCGGGACGGCGGGGGTGTCGATGCGGCGGCCGCGGCCCTGTTTGCCGCCGGCATAGCCGCGCGAACACACGGTCAGATCCTGTGGTGCGTAACCCAATCCGATCTGTTTGCACCGGGCCTGGCTCAGGTCGGGCTGACGCCAGACCGGGTGATCTATGTCGAAGCCCGCGATGAAAAGTCGGTTCTGGCCTGTTGCGAGGAAGGTTTGCGCCACGGCGGCGTCACAGCCGTCGTAGGCGAAGTGGCGAAACTGTCGATGATGGTGTCTCGGCGGCTGCAACTGGCGGCGGAAGCGTTCGGCACCCTGGGCCTCATTGTGCGCCGCTGGAAACAGGAAAGAGGCGCGGCTGATTATGGCCAGCCGACAGCGGCGACCACCCGATGGCGCATTTCGGCCACCCCTTCCGCGCCCTTGCCGGTCGCTGGCATTGGACGGGCGCGCTGGCATCTGGAACTGCTGCGATGCAAGGGCGGCCATAGCGCCGAATTCGATGTGGAGGCGTGCGATGGCAAGACTTGTCTCGCTCTGGCTGCCCCGCTGGTCCACCGACCGGCTCAGGCGTCAGATGCACAGTTGCGCGCCGCCTCCTGAGGGGCCGCTTATCTTGAAAGGAACGGACGGCCGACGTCGCGTGGTCGTCGCCGTGGATCGCGCGGCGCGGCAGGCGGGCCTGTATCCCGGCATGGCGCTTACCAAGGCGCAGGCACTCGTGGCGGGTCTGGCCATCCACGATGCCGACCCTAAGGCCGATCGCGACGGGCTGGAGCGGCTGGCGCAATGGGCGCTGCGCACCTTTTCCCCCCTTGTGGCTGTCGATCCACCGGACGGTCTGGTGATGGATGTGACCGGGGCGGCGCATCTGAAAGGCGGAGAAGCCGCCCTGCTGGACGGGCTGATTCAGGCCCTGGCCGCGCAGGGTATCGAAGCGCGCGCCGCCTTGGCCGGTACCTGGGGGGCCGCGCATGCCCTGGCCCGCTTCGGCCCCGGTTCATCCGTCATCACCGCCCCCGGCGAAGAGGACAAATGCCTGCCCGGTCTGCCCATCGCAGCCCTGCGCCTGCCGGGGGACACCGTGCATAGCCTGAGCCTCCTCGGCTTTCAGATCGTCGGAGACCTGGCGGCCCAGCCACGCGCCCCCCTGGTCCATCGCTTCGGGCCTGATATTGCGCGGCGACTGGACCAGCTTTTTGGTCGCCTGAACGAACCCTTAGATCCCGTACACCTGCCCGACATCACGGAGGTCACGCGCGTGTTCGCCGAGCCCATAGGCGCGCCGGAAACTCTGGCGCGCTATACGGGCAAGCTTACAGCGCAGATATGCGACCGGCTGGACAGTAAAAACCTCGGAGCAACGCAACTCGACCTGATGTTTCATCGTGTCGATAACCGCATTGAAGCCGTGCGCATCGGGATGGCCCGCCCGGTACGCGATGCCGCCCGCCTGACACGCTTGCTATGCGACCGGCTGGAAACCGTCGATCCCGGTTTCGGCGTCGAGCGCATGCGCCTGGTCGCCACGGGTGCCGAGCCGCTGGCGTTAGCGCAGAGCAGCACCCTCGATACGCCGGGCGATACTGCCGGTGCGGGCCTGTCCAGCCTGATCGATACGCTTAGCAACCGCATAGGCGCCGAACGCATTTATCGCCTGTCCCCGGCCGAAAGCGACGTACCGGAACGGTGCGCGCACCGGCTGTCTCCCCTGGCGATTGAGAACACCCAAGCAGACATCTGGCCCCAACACTGGCCGCGCCCGGTTCGCCTGTTCGCCCGACCAGAACCGATAACCACCCTGGGTCTTCTGCCCGACTATCCGCCGCGGGCTTTCACCTGGCGCGGCGCGCGTCATCAGGTCATCGCCGCCGACGGCCCCGAACGCATCTTCGGGGAATGGTGGAAACGCGATCCGGAAATCCACGCCGTACGCGACTATTTCCGGGTCGAGACCGAGGCCGGGGCGCGGTATTGGCTGTTTCGCTCCGGAGATGGCGAAGGCCATAGGACGGGCACGCGCGGCTGGTTCATGCACGGAGTTTTCGCATGACCGCATTCCCGGCGCATCCCTATGTCGAACTCCAGGTGACGACGCACTTTTCTTTTTTGCGCGGCGCCAGCAGTTGCATCGAACTGTTCAAAGAGGCGCAGGCGCTCGGCCTGGACGCCTTGGGTGTGGTGGACCGCAACTCGGTCGCCGGTATCGTTCAGGCCTGGCAGGCGGCAAAGGAAACGGGCGTACGCCTGATCGCCGGTTGCCGGCTCGACCTGCGCGATGGCAGCGCGCTTCTGGTCTACCCGATGGACAGGCCCGCCTGGTCGCGGCTGTGCCGCCTGTTGTCGCTCGGCAAGCGACGGGCAGGCAAGGGTAAGTGCGATCTGGACTGGGACGATGTCGAAGCCTTCGGCGATGGGCTGATCGCCGTGCTTGTGGCCGATGCGGCCGATGCGGTGTGTGCGCGAAACCTGCGCCGTCTGGCCGCCATCTTCGGCGACCGCGGCTATATGGCCCTGACCCTGCGCCGCCGCCCCAATGATGCCTTGCGCCTCCATGACCTGACCCAGTTGGCAAGAGAGGTCGGCGTGCCGACCGTGGCGACCAATGACGTCCTGTTCCACGTGCCCGACCGGCGCCTGCTCCAGGACGTCGTGACCTGCATCCGCCACAACTGCACCATCGACACTCTCGGCTTTCGCCGCGAACGCCATGCCGACCGCTACCTGAAACCGCCTGAGGAGATGGCGCGGCTATTCAACACCTATCCGGACGCCATTGCCCGCAGCCGCGAAATCCTGGACCGCTGCACCTTCGATCTGGGGGAGTTGCAGTATCAATATCCTGACGAAAAATCCCATACCCACCTGACACCGCAGGAGACTTTGGAAAAGTTCGTCTGGATGGGCGCCATCGCGCGTTACCGGGACCCGCAACAGCATCCGTTCGGCATGCCTTTCAAGGTAATCACGCAATTGCGCCATGAACTCGGCCTCATCGCCGAGATGGGATACGCCAACTACTTCCTCACCGTCCATGCCATTGTGAATTATGCGCGGTCTCAGGGCATCCTGTGCCAGGGACGCGGGTCGGCGGCCAACAGCTCGGTCTGCTATGTCCTGGGCATTACCGAACTGGACCCCACCAAATACGATCTGCTGTTTGAACGGTTCATTTCAAAAAACCGCAACGAACCGCCCGATATCGACGTCGATTTCGAACATTCCCGGCGTGAGATCGTGATGCAGTGGGTATTCGATACCTATGGCCGCGACCATGCGGCCCTGGTTTCGGTCGTCACCCGCTATCGCGCGCGGGGCGCCCTGCGCGATGTCGGCAAGGCGCTGGGGCTCCCCGAAGACCTGATCAAAGCCCTGTCGCGGGAATATAACCATTGGGTCGGCAAGATCGACGAAAAGAACATGAAAGGCCTGAACCTGAACACGGTCGACCGGCGTATCCGGTTGACCCATGAACTGGCCAGGCTACTCGAAGGTGTGCCGCGTCACCTGTCTCAGCACCCCGGTGGTTTCGTGCTCACGCGCGACCGGCTGGACGAGCTGGTGCCAATCGAACCGGCCGCCATGATCGACCGGCAAGTCATCGAATGGGACAAGGACGATATTGACGCTTTGAAGTTCATGAAGGTCGATTGTCTGGCGCTCGGCATGCTGACCTGCATGCAGATGAGTTTTGATCTGCTTCGCCGCCACAAGGGCATAGACATGTCCATGCCGGCCATTCCCGCCAATGACACACCAACCTACGACATGATCTGCAAGGCGGATACGATCGGTGTCTTCCAGATCGAAAGCCGGGCACAGATGTCGATGCTGCCGCGCCTGCGGCCGCGTAAATTCTACGACCTGGCCATCGAGGTCGCCATTGTGCGCCCCGGCCCAATTCAGGGCGACATGGTCCATCCTTACCTGCGTCGCAAACATGGGCTGGAACCGGTTGACTACCCCAATGACGAAGTGAAGCACATTCTGGGCCGGACCTATGGCGTGCCGCTGTTTCAGGAACACGCCATGAAGGTCGCCGTCATCTGCGCCGGTTTCACCGCCGATGAGGCCGACCACGTGCGGCGCAGCCTGGCGACCTTCAAGAACACCGGCGGGGTGAAGAACTTTCGCGACAAGATGATGAAAGGCATGATGGAGCGCAACTATACGCAGGCATTTGCCGAACGCCTCATCAAGCAATTGGAAGGTTTCGGCTCCTACGGCTTTCCCGAAAGCCACGCCATCTCCTTCGCCATGATCGCCTACGCCTCCTCATGGATGAAGTGCCATCACCCGGATGTCTTCTTGTGCGCCCTGCTCAATGCCCAGCCGATGGGATTTTATTCGCCGGCGCAACTGGTCCGAGATGCCCGCGACCATGGCGTTGAGGTGCGGCCGGTCTGTGTCAACCGTTCGCGCTGGGACTGCACGCTTGAATCCACCGGCGCGCCTGGTGCGTTCGCGGTGCGACTGGGCTTGCGCCTCATCAAGGGCCTGTCCAATGTCGATGCGGCGCAATTGATCATGGCGCGCGCCGATACCCCGTTTGGCGATGTGGACGCCGTATGGCGGCGCAGCGGCTTGCCTGTCTCAAGTCTGGTTCACCTGGCCGAAGCCGACGCCTTCCTGCCGGCACTGGGCAAACCGCGCCGTGAGGCCTTGTGGGCGCTGAAAGGATTGCGCGACACGCCCCTGCCTCTGTTCGATAGCACGCCGTCCACGGAGCCGGCCGTACATCTGAAGCCCATGACTGCCGGCAGCGAGGTGGTGCAGGATTATGGCCATGTCGGCCTGTCGCTACGGCGCCACCCGGTCGCTTTCCTGCGCGGAGATCTTGACGACCGCGGCGTTCTCACCTGCCGGGCAGGTACAGCGCTTGAAAATGGCTCAACCGCTATTGTGGCCGGCATGGTGCTGGTCCGGCAAAGGCCCGGCACGGCCAAGAATGTGACCTTCATGACCATCGAGGACGAAAGCGGTGTCGCCAATATCGTCATCTGGAGCAGACTATACGAAGCTCAGCGCAGTCTTATTCTGACCGCACGGATGGTGGCGGTAAGCGGTCAGATCCAGAAGGAGGGCGAGGTAGTGCATCTGGTCGCAACGCGCCTGACCGACTTGTCGGAAGAGCTCGACAGCGTCAGCGACCGCGACGACGGCTTTTCATCACCGCCCCTGCGCGGTGATGATTTCCGTTATGGCGAACCCGGACCCGACCCGCGCACGCTGAAGCGTACGGGCAGCCGCGCGGCGCAATCGCCGGTCATTCTGGTCCGGTCTCGCGACTTCAAATGATCACAGACGGTTAGGCCACTTCCGGTTCATGCGCGTCGATCCTGTCGACCGTCCAGTTGGAGCTGGTTCCCGGCAACCGCGTCACGGGTCCATCCCCGCCGCGCCACGGCCGGCATACCAGGCGTTTTCCATTCATGATCAGATATAGACCCGTCACGTCAAAGCGATCCACCAGAGCCTCCGCCGTTTTACCGGATGGCAGACCGATATCGAGTATGTCCCGGTGCCTGAGCACGCCGGTATGGATGCTCAAGGTCATGGCGGGCAAGACATTATCGCTGATCGTTACAGCACGGTGCCGTTGCATGGCGTTACTCCCTAAAATATCGTTAATTTCGCGACTTCACCATATTCGGCCATCAGGAATCAATGTGGCTTTGGGCCGGGTGATCTCATCGGCGATCCTTTGAGGCTCAATATCCCGGAGCCGTAGTCGCGTCTGTTGTGCCGGATTAGACCCCGGTTCAGAAGTGTCCCGTAACCGCCAGCCACAGAGTCCGCGGCCGAAGTGGAGTGATCTGGTTGCCGGAGGCAAACGGATTACCGTAGGCGAAGCTGTTGCTCTGCGCGCCTGTGGCGTTGGTAACGCGCGCTGACACGGTATATCGGCCGATATCCGCAGACGAAGTCAGCTCCAGATTGGTATAACCGCGCATCCAAGTGGTCTGGGTGATTGGATAGTTAAGCGGAGACCGCCCCCGATATGCCAGAATGGCGCTGTGACGCAGGACCAGCCCCTTCAGGCTTTGGCTCCATTGTGCGTTCAGGCTGCCGCTGGCGCGTGACATATAGGGCATGCCGCCACCGGCGAGCTTTGGGAACAATGGATTGACCCGATCGAGCCTTGGGTCGTTATATTGGCCAATCAATTGCAAGGTCAGAGCGGGCAAAGGGCGCCACTCCGTATCGAATTCCACGCCCATATTCGATCCGTCACCAATATTCAGCGTGATCGGAAGTCCGGTCGCGCGCAACTGATCGCTCTGTATATCCGTCCAGTCCGCCTTGAACACGGACAGATTGACACGCCAGTGGTTGTCGACGGTGTGATATTTGACACCCGCTTCACGATTGCTCAGCTTGTCGCCGCGATAGGCGGGTGAAACCGCCGTCGTAATCAGTGTGGTGGTGTTGAAGCCGCCTGTGCGAAAGCCATTCGACGACAGGGCGTAGAGAAGCAGGCGGTCTGACGCCTGGTAGCTGACCATCAGTTCATGCGACACGGGCGTGGCCGACATATCGTCTTCTATATGCCCTTGCGGCCTATAATTGACGAGCCGGACATTGCTGATGCGGCTGTCGGTTTCATGACCCGACCGCTGGATGCGCAAGCCCGCAGACAGGCTCCAGCGCGGCGTCACGTCATAGGTCAGGCGACCGAACACGGCTACGTCGCTGATCCGGTCCTTTCGCAATTCATCGTAAAGGGTATGCTTGGTGTAAAAGTCCGTCAGGTGCGGCGTGAAGACCTCGTCGCTGCGCGCAGCGAACACACCTGCCAACCAGCGAAAGCGCTGATCCGAGCGCGACACCAGACTGGCGTCGAGAGACGACATACGAAAAAACTGATCTTCTTCAAAATAAAGGATGCCTGAATTCGGTATGGAGACGTAACGTCCCACCGGCTGAGCATCATAGCCGCTGCGAACCTTATGCCTAAGCTGGTTGAAGGTCACCTTCAACGTACCGATGTCCATATCCTTGGTCAGACCCAGGGACAGATTGTTGAACCGGTTGTTGTGCGGCTCCGTCAGAGAAACCGGCCGCCGGTAAGGGCCGCGCTGCCCCATGACGTACTGGCTGTTGGACGAGGTGAGGTTCTGCAGGACGGCGGTGGCGTCAAGCCGGGTATCCGGCGCTATCTGCCATGTCAGCATAACCCGGCCGCCACTGCGTTCGGTGGTATTGGTCGCCTGTCTTGACGGGTCGGGGGCGGCCTGCGTCCCGCTCGACGCGCCCGGCTGGGGAATGCCATCGCCCTTTATGAAACCACCGGTCTTTTCTTCGTATAAGGCAACTCGCATTGCGACTTGGTCCTTGATCAACGGCAGATTGACAACGGTGGTGGCGCGCCACGACTCCTTGCCATGTTGGGTAAACCCAACAGCGGCCCCTACCTCGCCTTCGAACAGGTTCAGGCGCGGCTTCTGCGTCACCAGGCGTACAACGCCGGATAAGGCGCCCTGTCCGTACAGATTACCCTGCGGTCCCTTCAACACCTCGATACGCGCCATGTCGACCAGCAACAGGTCCGGATCGGGCGCATTGTAGGTGATCGGCGCGTCGTCCAGATACAAACCCGTCGTCGATTGCGTGCGCCCGGTCAGCACACTATCGGACAGGCCGCGCAACAGGATCTTGTCACGCCCCGGCCCCAGATTGGTGATCATCATACCGGGGACATGCGCGGCAATAAGCGACAGGTCCGTATCGTTGCCGGACAGTAAGGGCGGCGCCACCACATTGACGGCCGCCGGCGTGCGGGCGGCACTTTGCTGACGACGAACGATTACGACAGCGATATCCTCATCCGCCAGTAAGCGCGGCTGAACCGGCCGCGTTGGCGAAACCGGCCTGACAACCGGCTTTGCCTTGGGGACGAGCCGAAAGGTAACCGCATCAATTGGCTGGACGTCGCAGGCACTGTCCTTAAGCAGCCGTCTCAAGGCCTGATAGGAACTAAACCTGCCTTTCAGGGCCAAGGGCTTGGCGGAGCAGGCAACGGGATCGACGCCACCAATAGACAATCCCCGGATGGCGGCCAATTCAACGAGGGCTGCCGGCAAGGGCTTGGCCGCTATATCGAGATTTGGAACGCGCTCAGCCGCCCCTGCCGCTGTCGCCAGAAGCAGAGCCGGTATCACTACGACGGCTGAGATAAATGGCTTCATTGGAAACGCGAACTTCGAGCGGTAGGAACTCCCCCAGGCGCCCGGCAACCGCAGTCTGCGAATCGAGGGTCACGATCATGTTCAGCCTCAACTGTCCGACAGCGGGGTCAACGATTATCGGCTTATCGTAATACCGGTTCAGATCCTTGACGACCGCGGACAGCGGCTGATTTCTATAGATAGCATGGGCCGACTGCCACGCAAAGGCCTCTTGCAGATCGGCCTTGTCGAAGCGATTTTGACCGCTCGCCTCATCATGCGTGCCCATGTCTCCAGCCTTCAGGTTGCGAGCCTGGCCGCGCGACATCAGTTCGACCTCGCCTTCGCGCACGTCAACGCGGGTCACCCCGTCCAAACGCGACACATTGAATTGCGTGCCGATATCGGTCAGCTGCGCATCGCCGCTCTTGACGACAAAGGGATGGGCGTCGTCATGAACGACGGTCAAGGCAATTTCACCCTTTTCCAGGGTCAGGGTGCGCTGTGCACCGATATGGGCGCCGATACGGGCAACGACACGCGTATCCGTGTTGAGCATGAGATGGGTGCCGTCCGTCAGCACCACATCCTTGCGCTGCCCCTTGGCGGTTTCATAGGCAGTCGCTGGCACCTGGGTGACGACGAAAATCGCGGCCAGTGCGGCCGCCATAAGGGTTGCGCCACCGCCGAACCAGGCCAGGTAAGCCTTTCGGCCGACCGGCCGACGCACGATTGACGTGAAGGGATCGGCGGGCATGACGGGGTCGACCTCCGGTGCATCCAGGTCTGCCCACAGGAGGAGCGCCTCGCGATACGCATCGGCATGACGGGGCGACGCCGCAACCCAATCGGACAAGGCTATGATTTCGGCCTCGCCGATGGCGCCGCCCATGGCCTTTACGACCCAATCGGCGGCCTGTGCCTCGATATCCGTGTCTAAATCCGACATATAAAACTTGCCTCTTTGTATGGAAGACACTTCAGGTACGCATACCCCGTAACCAAAACAACCAATTGTAATAAGAACTGCTTATTGTAAATTTCGACTTCGGTTGAGCGCGAGAAGGTGTTTTAGCGCCCGGCTCAGATGCTTTTCGACCGAACTGATGGACACGTCCATTCGTTTGGCCACCTCAGGCTGCGTCAACCCATCAAACTTGTGCAAGCGGAAAATCGCCTGCGTCTTTTCCGGCAAGGTTGACAAAGCCGCCATGACCGCGCGCAACTCCTGCCGCGCCGCCACGACCGTTTCGGCACTGGGCGTCGCATCGGCATCCGGCAGGTGTTCGGCTTGTGGATGCAGGTCGCGCCAGGCCGTGTCGCGGACACGATGACTGTTTTCACCGCGCAGGCGATTGAGGTACATATTGTTGGCCATCCGGAACAGGAAGGCCAGGGGCTCACGAATTTCGGTGTGAATGTCCTGCGTGCTGAGCTTCAGGTAAATATCCTGCAACACATCTTCCGCCACAGACTCATCGCCGCACAACCGCACAAGAAAACGCAGAAGCACTTCGCGCTTGGCGAAATAAGTCTCTGACAGGATGCGGTTTTCCGGCAATTCTACACTCTCTGAGAGGATAGGCACATATAGCGCCGTCTTGACATCGGGAGCAAGGGCACAGCTGGCGCCGCAAATAAATTCATCGCGTTGACTTTTTGTTTACCTCCACCGTGAGGGACCGCCCGCGCAGCCGTGTCTTATTATCGGAGGCGCCGTGCACCGGGGATGCGGTGTCTCCACCTAATAGGGTTGGGGACTTGGTATGCGTCTGCTGAACATCATGATGACTCCCGTAAAAGGGGGCGACGGCCTCATGGCCATGCACTACCACGAGGCGCTGAGCGCAGAAGGATTCGACGTCCTGAGCATCGGCGAACCCACGGGCATGTTGACCGAGGCCACGTCCAGCCACGGGTTCAGGCCCATTCACATGCACTCCCTTTACGACCCCCTGGCTGCGCTAAAGCTGGCCGGGCTGAACCGCGAGTTCCGTCCGGACTTCGTTATCGCCCACGGCAATCGTGCCGGCCGCCTGTGCATGTTGCCTTTCACCGGGACGCAAAAGAAGCTGGTTCAGGTTCTGCATACGCCCAGCTACAAACCCCACCTCAAGCAGGCCAGTGCCGCCCTGTGCATCAGCGAACATGTCCGTGACGGCGCGCGCAAGGCGTTTCCGGATCTGAAAGTGGTCGATATGGCCAACTTCTCTCACCTGCGCACACTGCCCGTAAAAAACACCACCGCCGCACGCCCGACCATAGGCGCCATGGGCCGCCTCCATGCCATCAAGGGCTTCGATGTCCTGATCCGCGCCGCCGCGCAGTTGCGCGCCGCCGGCCAGGCGTTCCGCTTGAAGATCGCCGGCGACGGTCCGGAGCGCCAGAATCTGGAAGCCTTAGCCGCCGAACTGCGCCTGGGCGACTGTGTTGAATTTTGCGGATGGGCCGCCGATCCGATCCAATTCTTGTCGGATGTCGATCTGTTCGTGGTGCCGTCGCGTTATGAGTCCTTTGGCCTGGTGGTGATCGAAGCCATGGCCGCTGGCGTCCCCGTCGTCGCCTCGGACACCGAAGGCCCCCGCCAGGTGCTCAAGGCCGGCCAGTTCGGCGCGCTGTTCAAGAACGAGGATGTCAATGCCCTGGCCGCTGCCGTCGGCTCCATCTTTTCCGACTGGTCGTCCTGGCGCAACCAGGCCCGCGCCGCGCAAGCCTATGCCATGGATGCCTTCGGCTTCGATTCCGGTCGCCGCCGCCTGCGTACAGCCATCGAATCCCTAGTCTGATCGCGTCGGATCCCCGTTGACAGGCGCCACCTACGCGTCCAGACCATTGCCGGCAACACACATGCGGAGGCGCCGGTGAAAACAGATCTGTGGCATGTCGGATTCCTGAACCGGCCTATAACCGATCTGATGGTCCCGGGCGCTTTGGCGAAATCAGCCATCACATGGCTGCCCCTGCCCGGCAGTTTTCAGTTCATAGCCGACCCCTTCGGCATCAAAACAGACGAAGGGCTCACTATATTCGTCGAATATTTCGATTACCGCATCAAACGTGGCGAAATTCACTATTACAGCTATGATACCACCGGCGCCCTGACGGCGAGGGGCGACGCCCTGGTCACCCCGTTCCACCTGTCATACCCCTATCTCATCCAGGATGACGGCGTGCTCTATATGCTGCCGGAAGCGCACAAGAGCGGCGTCTTGACGCTTTACAGATGCGATCATTTCCCCGATCGCTGGACGCCGGTAGCGACCCTGCTCGACGTGCCAGCCATAGATGCGACGGTCGTGCGGCATGATGGGCGCTGGTGGATGTTCTACGCCCTGCCCGGACCCGACGGACGCGCCATGCGGGAACTGCACATCGCCTACGCCGATGCCTTGATGGGGCCATGGCGACAGCATGCGGGCAATCCCGTTCGTATCGGCTACGAGTCCTCGCGGCCGGGCGGCAATGCCTTCGTTCATAACGGCAAGCTTCACCTCCCCATGCAGGACTGCGTCGCTCACTATGGCGCGGCCATGAACATCCTTAGGATCGACACCTTGACACCGGAGCGCTTCGACGCAGAACCGGTGGGACGCCTAACGGCCGAGGGTTTGATGGCGGGCTATACGGACGGAATCCATACCCTGGGCGGTTTTGGCAACACGACGTTCATCGACGTCAAACGCATCGAGACCTCGGCCAAGGCGCATTGGATAAAGCTGCAACACAAGCTCAATCGGGCCTTGGGTAAACGCTGAAATGAAAACGGGTAGTACATCTGCTGATGCACTACCCGTTTTCGATTGCATGTGACGCGACCGGTATGGCGTATCGAAGAGGTTGCGAACACTGTCGCCCTTGCTCCGATTGCCGGGTACGATTCTTCCCTCAAATTGGCGTGGTGCGATTATAATTTCGACCTGCGCATGTTTTCTATGCCACCGCTGACAATTTCCTGATAGCGGTATCATTGAATGTGTTATCGGTAACACCAGTTTATGAGTCGGTCAACCGGCAACAGTAAAAAGCCATGTTGCGTCTTGGCCAGCTAAACTCCTTAAGAATCCAGACCATTTACGGAGTAATCACGATAGAAACAGCTCACAACGCCACTATATCACGCATTCGTGTATGCTTGTCATTTGTCATACTATTGCGATTTAGAAATACAACTGCCGGAGACTGTTAGGGCGCCTTGCGATTTGGTTACGAATGCCACGCCATTATCGGTATAGGGCAGATAAATCAGGATAGAGGCGCCCTCGTCGACCGCCTTGTCGCAATAAAGGGTCGAACGCCTAGCTATAAAGTCCGAAGCCCCGTCATGGCCATGGAACATATTGCCCGGTGAAACGCTCCCTCTTGTCAAGCGTCGCCAAAATCACCTATACCCATAATAGGAACGGGCGTATTGTTTGCTGCCGTTCCTGACGTCCGCACCTTTAAACATCTGGCGACATGAAACACAATCCGGCTGAACTCGACGAACCGTCCCTCGACAGCGAAACCCAGTTTGGTGAACCTCAGACTGGCGACACCCAGGTCGCGTCGAAGGGCATGGCCGGCGCATTGACCCTTATGAAGGGGCTGGATGTGCTGACCCGGGTGTCCAAGGGCGACAATACGCTCGGCAAGATGGCCAAGTCGCTCGGCATCAACAAGACGACGGTTCACCGCTTGGCGACCACGCTGGTCGAAGCCAATTATCTCAACTTCTCGCAGCGCGACGGTTACAGCCTAGGCACCAAGCTGCTCGAACTCGGTTACGCCGCTTCGCAACAGATTACGCTCACGCGCGTAAGCCATGCCCACCTGATGCAATTGTCCGCCGATACTGGCGACACGGTCAATCTCGGCGTCATCGACCGCAATCAGGTCCACTACATCGACAAGATTCCCGGCACACGCCGCATCGAAGTCCGCTGTGTCATCGGCGAACGCCAGCCATTGCGCCACACGGGCCTGGGCAAGGCCCTGCTTCTGAACGAAAGCGAAGATACCCTGCGCGAAATCTATCAGCGCGAGGCGGCCGAATATCCGCGCTACAAGTATGACGTCAAGCAATGGCTCGACATCATGAAACATTACCGCGAAGAGGATTACGCGCTCGATCTCGATGAAAATGAGGATCATATCCGCTGCGTCGCCGCGCCCATCCGCGACATGAATGGTCGCATCGTAGCTGCCGTCAGCGTGTCGTCCGCCGCGCAGTACATGGACGACCAGCGCATCCAGACGGTCAAGGCCTATGTCCAGGAAACTTGCCTGCACATCAGCCAGGAGTTGGGCTACCGTCGCGCATAAACCTCGCTGAGGACGAATCGCGCCGGAAACACGCGCGCGCAATGCTATTTCAGATCATGAATTTTAGTTACCGCCGTGACGACGGCGCCGCGGCGCGTCGACCGTTCCGCATTCCGGTGCGAAATCGTTCCACATAACGGAACCCGAACGCAAAACGTTGCGAAAGTGGCACATAACTCTCATTCGAGGCGGATTTCAGCACCATTTTCGTTCCGATATATGTACAGACATGCCTATAAATGTTACGCATTGTCCCAAGACAGCCCGAAACGCGTTTTTTCGGCGGTCCATAAATATAAAAACCAAGGAAACAGGAAATGCTTGAACACTCAGCCAAGATGTCTCGTCCGTAAACTCTGCGCGTAAAGGCCGGGTATCAGGCCCGCCGTTTTTCACATCACATGCAATTCAATAACCGCGGGCTGTCCAAGCCCTGTGGCGGAGCGAGGCCCTATGCCTCACGCCATCTGAATGACTGACCTGGGGAGGTATACTCAATGAAGACCTATCTGTTAGCGACAACCATGCTGATCGGTTTGTCAGCGCCAATCGTAGCGCAGGCGCAGGCGGCCGCCGCACCGGCCCCAGACGCGCCGGCCCCAGAATCGGCACAGGCTCAAGAGCCAACCACCGTCGTCGTCACCGGCTTTCGGTCTTCGCTGCAAAAATCCATCAACCTGAAGAAGGAAGCCATTGTCGTTCGCGACTCGATCGTCGCCGAAGACATCGGCAAATTCCCGGAAGCCAACGTCGCCGAAGCCCTGCAACGCATTCCCGGCGTCTATATGAGCCGTGACGGCGCCTCGAACGAAGGCCAGCGCATTTCGATCCGTGGCCTGGGCTCGGAATATAATGTGACGACACTGAATGGTGCGCCGGTTCACGTCACCTCATCCTCTAATGTCGGCGGCTCGTCGCGCGACTTCAACTATGACGTTTTCGCCTCGGAACTATTCGGCCGCGTCGACTTCTACAAGACGCCTCTGGCTGAACTTGAAGAAGGGGGCATAGGTGGCGTGGTCGATTTGCAGACCCCACGCCCGTTCGACAACAAGAACCAGATCATCCGTTACGCGGCGTCGGCTTCGTACAACACGGCGTCGCAGCAGGTCGACCCCAACCTGTCTGTGCTCTATTCAAATACCTGGGGTGACTGGGGTTTTCTGATCGGCGCCGCCCATTCGACCAGCGTCAACATGAAGTCGGGCTTCGAAGCGACCGGCGGCTATAACAGCTCCTATCTCGCCAACCACGCTAATAGCCTGGGCAGCGGCCCATTCAGCTTCGCGCTTGACTTCAATGATCCGCGCGCCGCCGCTTCGCTGGCCAACCGCACGGCGATCGAGAACGCCTACCTGCCCCGCTTCTACCGCTATTACGGCGCCGAAAACACCCGCGACCGCGATGGCCTCGTCTCTTCGGTGCAGTACAAGCACGACAATCTGAATGTCAGCCTAGACATGCTGTACTCGCACCTTACAGACTCGCGCGACGAATTTACCTTCGGCCTGCCGATCCGTAATTCGCGCACCACCAACACGGCCGCCCAACCGGGCGCCTCTGGCCACAACGGTTTTGTACCCATCGCTGTCACCATCGACCCAAACGGCAACCTGCTCGAAGGCACGTTTGGCAACACCTCGTATCTGGGCGAAAGCTACTACTACAACGATGAAACCAAGTTCGGCTACATCGCGCTGAACGGCAAGTACGACCTCAGCAACACCTTGAGCCTCACCGGCCAGGTCAGTTCGAGCGAAAGCGTCGCCTATTATGACAACAAGCGGATCGTTTCGAACATCTACGGCGTCACCACCACCATCGACTGGGGCAGCGATCACGTCTATCCGGGCCTGACGGCGCAGGGCATCGACTTCACCGATCCATCGCGTTACCAGGACTTCTCGACCGCGCTCGACTGGAACCGTGAAATCGACCGCGAACGCACCGCCAAGCTGGTCGCCGATTGGGACTATGGCCTAGGCGGCTGGACCGGCCACCTGAAGGCTGGTTTGTCCTATGTCAGCACCACCAAGGAAAAGACCAAGCGTAACGGCACTTCGCTCGCCTCAGCCAAGCTGACCGCCGTGGGCGCGGCCGGCCTGCGTGCCGCCATGCTGCACAGCGTACCGCTCGATAACCTGGTGATCGGCGATAGCTACCCGAACGCCTGGGCGACCTTCTCACGTGACTATGTGAACAGAACTCTCGACCCCATTGGCGACGCGTTGGCCTCGCCCATCGACCTGTCGACCAGCTTCACCGCCGAAGAAAACATCGCAACGGCCTTCATCCAGTCCGACTTCACCGGCCAGGTTTTCGACCGCGAACTACGCGTCAATGCCGGGGTCCGTTATTCTGACACCAAGTCGGTGATCGACAACTACAAAAAAACGGGCACCGGTGGCACCTATCAGCCCAATCAGGAAAAGAGCGGCTACGACAATATCCTGCCGTCCATCAGCTTTGCCTACAATCTGCGTGACGATTTGATCTGGCGCGGGTCGTGGGGCAAGACGATTACCCGCGCCTCGCTGTCGTTGATCGCCGCCCAGACCGTCATCCCGAACATCTATAACCAGTATGCGACATCGGGTAATCCGGACCTGAAACCCCAGATATCGACCAACTGGGATACGGGACTGGAATGGTATTTCGGCCGCGGCTCCTTGGTCAGCGCCGGCTTCTTCAAGAAAAACCTGGTCGACACCACCGTATCCCAGACCACCCACGTGCCGTTCTCCAGCCTGGGCCTACCCGATACGTCGCTGGCCAATATCTTCTACGACGCGAACGGCCACGTCGATCCAAACCTCGATATTACGCTGGCGACCTATTACAATGCGGGCAAGATCGAACTGGACGGCTACGAACTGGCCTACCAGCAGCAATTCAGCTTCCTGCCCGCCCCTTGGGATGGCCTGGGCGCCTTGGCCAGCTACACACATGTCAATTCGTCGGGCTACGACTTCAAAACGACGGACGGCCGTACGCTCAATGTCAACACCATCCCGAAATATTCGTACAGCCTGACCGGCTACTACGAAAAGGGTCCGCTGGGCATCCGCCTGACCTATAACTACAAAGACAAAAACATCATTGAAACGTCTGCCAACGGTTCGGACCTGCAACGCTGGCACGCTGGCGCCGGCTATCTCGACGGCAATGTCAGCTACAAGCTGAATTCCTATGTCGAACTGCGCATCGACGCGCTGAACCTGGCCAACACGCTCGGCTACGACTATTTCGACGACGTGTCCGGCCGCTATGGCAACGGCAAGAAGACGCGCATGGATTACGCCAAATATGACGGACGGACCATCAAGTTCGGCATCCGTGGCCGGTTCTGACGCTAACCTATGTACCGCGTACCAGGCGGTGGAGTCTTCCCTAAGGCCTCCGCCGCGCCACCTCCCTGATTAGAATTGTCCTCACTTCACGGGCATGCGTCATCGGCGCATGCCTCTTTTTTTATCAGAATCGTATCTATAAATGGACACATCTTTCTATATACGATACGAATTTGACAATAACGGCCGTCAAGCCGCGCATACAGAGAGGGTGAATTGCGATGAAAAGACGTGAGTTCATGGGCGCCGTGATGGGCGCGGCCACGATTCCGGCCATGGCGGGCGCCGCCACCGCCGCAACGCGCGGGACGGCGGCCAACGCGGCAGACGACCGGGCCTATATGACCGGTCTCATGACCCAGATCGCGACGCCGGTACTGAGCAATATGTCGCAAGGCCAATTGCAGAAGAACTTCAAGCTGGAACTGTCACCAACCTGGGATGGCCGCCCCTCGGGCGTGGCCTATCTGGAATGTTTTGGTCGGCTGATGTCCGGCCTCGCGCCCTGGCTGAACCTGCCGGAAGACGCCACGCCCGAAGGCCGGTTGCGCAAGACCTTCACCGACCAGGCTCTTCAGTCTTATGTCCATTCGGTCGATCCCAAAAGCCCGGACTACCTGCTGTGGTCGAACGCGGGCCAGGCCCTGGTCGATTCCGCCTACTACACCAACGCCTTTCTGCGCGCGCCCAAGCTTTGGGACGGGCTGGACACCACGACAAAGGTGCGCATTGTCACCGAAATCAAGGGCCTGCGCCGCGTATCCCCGCCCTATACCAACTGGCTGTTGTTCGCCGCCATGAACGAAGCCTTCCTATTGTCGATCGGCGAGGACTGGGACCCGGTACGCCTCGACCTGGCCATCAAGAAGATGAACGAATGGTACGTCGGCGACGGCTGGGTGGCCGACGGCGTCCACTTTCACTACGACTATTACAATTCCTATGTCATTTACCCGATGATGGTCGAAATCCTGGAAGTGCTGGAACGCCTCAATCCGTCCTTCAACAACCTGAAACCCGCCGATCAGCACGCAATCTGGCTAAAGCGAATGCAGCGCTATGGCGAGCATCTGGAACGCATGATATCGCCGGAAGGCACCTATCCGCCGATCGGCCGTTCCATGACCTATCGTACCGCGGCCTTCCAGCCGCTCGGCCTGCTGGCATGGCGCAAGGCCTTGCCCGACAGCCTGCCGGAAGGCCAGGTGCGCGCCGCCCTGACCGCCGCCCAGAAACGCATTTTTGCCAATCCGAGCAATTTCAACGACGCTGGGTATCTGACCATCGGTTTCGCCGGGCACCAGCCGACGCTCGGTGACTGGTATTCCAACAACGGCAGCATGTATATCGTGTCGGAAAGCTTTCTGGCCCTTGGCCTGCCCGCGAACGACAGCTACTGGACAACGCCCGCCCTACCGTGGACGGCGAAAAAGGCCTTCGCGAACGAGACCTTCAAAAAGGACTACTACGTCGATTATTGACGCGTTTTTTGAAAGCGTGTGACGGCAACAGTCAGCGTGTCGAGACGACAAGCGGATGATTCAACTCGGCCACCGTAGCTTCCAGCCAGGCCTTGAAACCATCGAGGTCGCGTATGCCCGGCACGGCAGTTTTGCCTTCCTGCGTCCAGCGCGCGCCAAAACGATAATTGGCCTCGGTCCTGGATTTGAACTGCACGAACAGGGTCTGACCGTCATTGACGGCCGGGCCCGTGACATCGGCGCGACGATAGAAGACGGCGGTCCCGATTGGGTCCGGTCCATGCTCCTGCGGCCCCCAGGCGGCGATGTAGGTCCATTGGCCATCGGCATCCGAAGGCTCGATACGCTGATCCCCCGCGTGGAAGGTCAGGCCGGTGATCAATGGCGCGTCCACCTTCTCGGCGCGCACCGTTACTTCGGTGATCACCCGCCCCGCGGTGATGGCGTAGGTGGCGTGTATACGCCCCGCGCCGCCGCCGATCGCGTCGGCATCAACGCCGGCTATGGCCGTGACGGGTCCGTTGGCCAACACCTTGCCGGTAATGGTCGAAGGGCCGATCTGTGTCGCCTTTCCGTTACGCAGAAGGCCAATGCCGCCGACGCCGAGCGAGGGACCGACCTTGAAGATATCGCCGCCCCACGCCACCGGATACTGGTAGTCGTCGAAGCCATGACCGACGCTGGGGAAGATCATCCCCGTGCCGTATTTACCGAAGATATCGGTGACATTACGCTCGTCGAGATAGAGGCGGTAGGCTACCTTGTCCGACTCCCAGCCTATGCCTTCGAAGGCGATCAGGCCATCGTGGATGAAATGGTCCTTGGGCGAGGTGAACCGGTCGCGCAGATGAAACGTGCCACCCTTTATCGCCCCGCCCGTCGCGGGCGTGCCTTCCAGCTTGCCGCCGTCCTGGATATTGAGGGTAACAAGGACGCGGGGCGGCGCCGTGGGCGCGGCCTTCGGCATCAGGATCGCCTTGACCTGCTCCCTGGGATTAAGCGACAGGGTGAAGCGCACCTTGCCGGCGATCCATTGCGCCGGAAGAACAGTCTGACCGACCGTCACCGACCAGTCCTTATGCGGCTTGCGCCCCTTGGCGGGTGCGGGTGCAGGAACGGCGACCTCGACCCCTTCGTCGCTGCGCGCGACGTCAAGCGGGTTGGTCACGGTGATGTCCACGGTGGTTTTCTGGGCATTGGCAGAGACGGCCGTAAGGGCAAAGGTAGTGATCAGCAACAGGCGCTTCATGACGGTCCCTACTTTTTCCGGCTGCCGAGTTGGAGATCGGCCACGGCCGTACCCGCCATCAGGAAGGCGCCGACACCATAATATTGCGTGTCGTCATAGCTGACATTGTCGGGCTGATCGCCGATGGCCTGAACATAGCCCAGCTTTCCGTCCGGATGGACCGACCTGACCAGGGCTGCCCACCCTTTGCGGACGGCCGGTTCATATGCCTTGGCGTCGAGCAGACCGGCTTTGACGCCCCAGGCCAGACCGTAGACATAAAAGGCCGTGCCGCTCGATTCCGGCACCGATGTCGCCGGGTCAGCCAGCAGGGATGGCGACCAGTAGCCATCGGCCTTCTGGATCGAAACCAGCTTGGCGGCCATTTCCTTGAAGATGGTTTCCATGCGGCTTCGGTCGGCGCCCTGCGGCATCAACGGGATGATATGGGCCAGGCCCGCAAACACCCAACCATCGCCGCGCGACCAGAACACCTTCTCACCATGGGGGCCCCGTCGCTCGAAGAAGCGCGAGTCGCGATAATAGAGATGCTCCGTCTTGTCATAGAGGTAATCAGTCGCCGCCCAGAATTCCTTGACGGCATAGTCGCGATACTTGGCCTCACCGGTCTGGTTGGCCAGTTCGAGCCAGGTCGCCGGGGCCATGAACAGGGCATCGGCCCAGCACCAGCGCTGGCCGCAATCGACGCCGCGCGGATCGGTATATTCACGATGTTCCAGCCCGACAGTGGGCTGGAATTCCAGAATGGTGTCGTAGCTTTTACGCAAGGGCGCGATGGCGTCAGGCCCTGCGCCGTGCCGTGCCGCCCACAGATAGACCTGGCCTATAGCATGATCATCGGCGTGATAGAGCCGCTTGCCCAATTCCCAGTGATTGGCTTCGCCCCGTTGCAACACGACCTGCTTATACAACCCATTGTCGCTATGGTCGGCCAGGGCCGTCAGGCCGATGAACAAAGCCCCCTGGACCCAGTTTTTTGGGTCCGGCGTATCACCCGACGCATGGGCGGGCACAAGTCCGGCCGCGAGCGACGCGATTTGATAATCCGCCACCTTTTCAGTCAGGCGCATAACGTCGGCGGGTGTGTACGATACGGACGGCACAGCGGCGGCAGGCGGCGCAGCGTGAACCGGCAGTATCGGCGCGGTAAAACCGAGACCTAAGGTCAGCGCCAGAAGAAGGGGCTTATATTGCATGGGTATTTCCTCAGTCTTATTTTATGTACCTAAGGTCCAACGCAGCCAGAGGACGGCGGCCGCCGGCTCAGGCCAGTTGGCAGATATCCAGTTCATTAAAGTCGCCATAGTCAAGGTTTTCCCCGCCCATGGCCCATATAAAGGCGTAGCTTGATGTGCCAGCCCCCATATGGATCGACCAAGGCGGACAGATCACCGCCTCTTCGTTACCGACCACGATGGAGCGCGCCTTGTCCGGCTCGCCCATGAAATGGAACACACGCGCGTCGTCCTTCAGGTTGAAGTAAAAATAGGCTTCCGACCGCCGGTCGTGCAAATGGGGCGGCATGGTATTCCACACGCTGCCCGGCTTGAGAATGGTCAGGCCGAACAGCAGTTGTGCCGACGGGCAGGCATCCGGCGTCACCATCTGATAAATGGTCCGAGCGTTTGAGCTTGCTAACGCGCCGCGCTCGATTGGCACAGCGGTTTGCATCGAGAACATCTGGGTCGTGAAGCCACAGTGGGCGGGAGTCGAGGCCAGGTAAAATCGCGCGCCAGCCGTCTCCAGACTTTCGAATACGACCTCTTGCGCCCCTTGCGTGATGTACAGCCCGTCAAGCGGCTGAAGCGCGTAGGCGACCCCATCGACCGTGACCCGACCCGCGCCGGCGCCGACATTGACCAGGCCCATTTCGCGCCGATGCAGGAAGGGCTTGCCACGGTTCGATTCCGGCTCTTCATATACCGGCAGACGCACTGGCATCGTTTCCGGCATCGCCCCGCCGATGACCATGCGTTCCTGATGCAGATAGTTCAGCACCACCCGATCCGGTGAAAACAGGCCGTCGATCAGGTAGTTGTCGCACAGGTCGGCATTGCTGGCGCCGGCCATGACCGCCGGAGACGTCGCATAATAGGTCTTGCGGTACATTCTATTTCAATCCGATGGCCGGATATCTGGCGACTGCCGCCCGCGCGCAGGCATCGGCAACCTCATGCGGCACATCGGCCACCGCCAAGGCGCCAATCAACTTGCCACCGGTGTGCAAGGGAACCGATCCGGCGTGATCATTGTAGATGTCCTTATGCGCGTCGATCAGCGCCTTGAAAGCGGCATCACTCTTTTCGCGCAGTTCCATTTCGGCGCCCGGCTGATCGAAGGTAAAGGCAGTGAAAGCCTTTAACGGTGCGGCGACCGGCGGCTTGATTGCGCCATCGGCGCGCAGGGTGATCTTGACCACACCCTTGCCATCCACCACGCTGGCACTGGCCGGATAGCCTCGCGCCTGGCAATCGGCGATGGCGGCCTGGGCCAATTCCATTGCCTGGGTCAGGGCTATGCCGCCGTCGGTCGATGGCGAGCTTGCCGTTTGCGCGCACGCACCGCCTGCAACGGCCGCAGCGGCAAGCATGGCGACACTTCCATATTGCGAGGCCAGTGTGCTTAACCGCACCATTCGCGCCCTCCCTCACCCGTTGACATTGGCATGATCGTGCGTCTTGATCGACGCCTGTTAGGAAAATTCGTAACATATAACGACACGGCACGTCCATATAAAGATACGATTTTGGATGTGATAATGCGAATATGCAAAAATATGTTCCGATTTTCTTAGGAAAAATCCCACCGTTCCGATATTCGGAACGATTAAGGGTGCCGGTTACGTTTCAAGGGTAACAAACCGTCACACGGGAAGCCGCAGCGGAAACAAGCGCTTACGTCATTTTATTTACGCGCACGTCAAGATTGATGACTTATTTTATAATCGGCGTATTATGGGTTTCGGTTCCCTCATCAGGAGCGTAGTTCGATGCCCGAATTATCTTTGCCAACCGCCACGCGCACAGTGTCGCGCCCGCCATTTCATCCAAACGCCCTTGAGCCCGAAAGCCATTACCCGGGGGTATGGGATTGGACGCCGCGCGATGCGCCGGCCATCCTGCCGCTTCAGGCCAAGCGCCCCCTTGGTGGGTCGGAAGGCGTGCCGGACACGCAACCGGATACAGACGACCTGCTCAATATCGCCCTTACCGTCATTGCCGGCATCGGCATCACAGTGGCGATAACGAGTCTGGTTCGGTCCATCCTGCCGCGCCGCTGACCCTCACCCTTATCGACGCTCGCGCCAGCCGAACTCGCTGGAAATCGCCTGAACCGTATCCAGAACCTGGCGCTTCAGGATTTCCATGCGCGTGTCGTCCAGATACTGCGCCGCCGACGAAACGCTGATCGATCCAATGATTCGGCCGGCCGCGTCGCGAATGGGCGCCGCCACACAGCGGATGCGATCTTCATTTTCCTCGAGATCCAGCGCATATCCGGCGGCAGAATAGGCCTTCATGCGCTCCAACCATTCCGCCTCCGGAACGCGATAGGCCGGGAACTGCCTGGCCTCACGGGCATAGACCTCTTTCCACGCTTCCTCGGTTTCATCGAGAAGAAGCGCCTTGCCTATTCCCGTGGACCGCAAGGGCTGGCGCTCACCGATGCGCGATGAAATCTCGATGCGGCGCGAGCCCGAAATCTTGTCGAGGTACAATGCCTGATCCTTCTCCAGAATGCCGAGATGCACCGTGTCTCCGCTGTCGTGCGACAGTTGCAGCAGATAGTCGTGCGCCACGCGCGGCAGGCTCATATTGCGCGATGCCAGGTGCCCTAGTTCGAGCAGTCGCGGCCCCAGACTATAGCCGACGCGGGGCGTGAAATTGAGAAAGCGCTGCTCGACCAGGGTCGTGGCCAGGCGATGGGTCGTCGAGCGCGTCAAGCCAATCGCTTCGGACAGGTCGGGCAATGTCTTGGCCCCAGCGGCGATGGCCATCATGACATCAAGACCCCGCACCAGGGTCTGAGCGCCACCCAGAGTTTTGGCGACGGCCTCGTCAGACTCGTCGGACACATTCTCAATTGACGCCATTTGTTTCATTCTGTAGAACTCAAATCTAGATAATGGGACAATAACACGCTGTATTGTCTATGAACAGGGCTCCGGGATAAGCTTTATCCCAAATGGTGAGATTATGTCTAGATATCCAAAAATTAAACAGGTCCGCGCCTCGGTTATCAAGGGTGGTGAAGGCGGCGGTGGGGCCGATTATCACGATCAGGGCGAAGGCCACTGGATCGACAACCACATTGCGACCTCCATGGGCCGCTATCCGGAGTACCGCCAGAGCCGAAAATCCTTCGGCATCAATGTGCTGGGGACGCTGGTCGTCGAAATCGAATGTGAAGACGGCACGACCGGTTTCGCGGTGACCACCGGCGGCGAACCGGCGGCCTATATGGTCGAAAAACACTTCGCACGGTTCCTCGAAGGCCGTTCGCCCTTCGACTACGAAACCATCTGGGATCAGATGTACTTCGCCTCGCAATATTATGGCCGCAAGGGTATTGTGGTGAACGCCATTTCCGGCGTCGACCTGGCCCTGTGGGACTTGATGGGCCGCCTGCGCCAGGAACCGGTTTATCACATGCTGGGCGGCGCGGTGCGCAACGAATTGCAGTTCTACGCCACCGGCGCGCGTCCTGACCTGGCCAAGCAGATGGGCTTTATCGGCGGCAAGCTGCCCTTGCTGCACGGTCCGATCGAAGGCGACGAGGGCCTGAGGAAGAATGTCGAGCTGCTCGCCGACATGCGCAGCAAATGCGGCGACGATTTCTGGCTGATGTACGACTGCTGGATGGCGCTCGATGTGAACTACGCCACCAAGCTGGCCCATGCCTGTCATGAATATGGCCTGAAATGGATCGAAGAAGCCATTTCTCCGGACGATTACTGGGGCTATCAGCAGCTCAAGATGAATGTTCCCGCCGGCATGCTGGTCACCACCGGCGAACACGAAGCCACGCGCTGGGGCTTCCGCATGCTGATGGAGATGGACTGCTGCGACCTGATCCAGCCGGACGTCGGCTGGTGTGGGGGCGTGACCGAACTGCTGAAGATTTCCGCCATGGCCGATGCCAAGGGCATTATGGTCGTGCCGCATGGATCGTCCGTGTACAGCTATCATTTTGTCATCACGCGCCACAACTCACCGTTCGCCGAATTCCTTATGATGGCGCCCAAGGCCGATCGCGTCGCACCGATGTTCCATCCGCAGTTGCTGGGGGAACCGGTGCCGGAAAACGGCCGCCTCAATGTCAACATGCTGGATAAGCCCGGCTTCGGGGTCGAACTGAACCCGGACGTCAAGCTCTACCGCCCCTACACCCATTAAGACCTTCCCGGGTCTCAAAACTTACCAAAGGACTTCCCCCATGAAATTCTGCCGCTATGGCCCCAAGGGCCAGGAAAAACCCGGCGTCGTCGATGCCGACGGCAAGATCCGCGATCTGTCTGGCATCGTGTCCGACCTAACGCCGGAGACGGTGCGCCTGTCGCAACTGGCCAAGCTGACGGCGCTCGACATCGCCACGCTGCCGATCGTGGACAGGACGCCTCGCTACGGGGTACCGGTGAACCATATCGGTAAGATCATCGCCGTCGGTCTCAACTATGCCGACCATGCCGCCGAATCGAACCTGCCCGTGCCGCCGGAGCCAATCTTTTTCACCAAGGCGGTCACGTCGCTAAGCGGTCCCAATGATGATGTCATGAAGCCGCGCGACGCCACCAAGATGGATTGGGAAGTGGAACTGGGTCTCGTCATCGGCAAGACCTGCCGCTATGTCGAGGAATCCGAAGCCCTCAGCCATGTCGCCGGCTATGTGCTGGTCAATGACGTGTCGGAGCGCGCCTTTCAAAAGGAACGCGGCTCTCAATGGGTCAAGGGCAAGGGCTGCGACACCTTCTGCCCGACCGGCCCCTGGCTGGTGACGCCGGACGAAGTCGGCGATGTGCATAATCTCGACATGTTCCTCGACGTCAACGGCCAGCGTATGCAGACCGGCAATACCAAGACCCTCATCTTCAATGTTGCGCACTGCATCAGCTATATTTCGCGCTTCATCACGCTGCAACCTGGCGACCTCGTCATCACGGGTACCCCGCCAGGCGTTGGCGAAGGCAAGAAGCCCAACCCGATCTACCTCAATGCTGGCGACGTCATGACGCTCGGCATCGCCACCCTCGGCGAACAGCGGCAGACCGTCGTTCCGTTCAGCCTCGAAGGCCTGGAGATTATCGCGTGATCTATACCGACCGCTTCAAGGGCCGTACGGCCATTGTCACAGGTGCAGCGTCGGGTCTCGGCAAGGCCGCAGCAAAGCGCATTGTCGCCGAAGGCGGCGCCGTTGTCCTGTGGGACCTGAATGCCGAAGCGCTCGAAGCCGCCAAGGCGGAGATCGGGGCGGCCGGCGTCGTGGCGCTCGACGTTTCCGATCAGGCCGCCGTCGCGGCAGCGGCCAAGCAATCCGCCGAAATCCTCGGCAAGATCGATATCCTGATCAATTCGGCTGGCATCACCGGCGCCACCGTGCCGGTGTGGGAATTCCCGATCGATAGCTGGCTGAAGGTCATGGATATCAATCTCAACGGCCTGTTTTATTGCTGTCGCGAGGTCATCCCCTACATGCTGGACAGCGGCTACGGCCGCATCGTCAATGTCGCCTCCGTGGCCGGCAAGGAAGGCAATCCGAACGCCTCAGCCTATTCGGCCTCAAAGGCGGGCGTGATCGGCCTGACGAAAAGCCTGGGCAAGGAACTGGCCACCAAGGGTGTCATCGTGAATGCCCTGACACCGGCCACGTTCGAAAGTCCGATCCTGGCGCAATTGCCCCAGAGCCAGGTCGATTACATGCGCTCCAAGATCCCCATGGGCCGGCTGGGCGTGGTCGACGAATCCGCCGCCACGGTCTGCTTCATGGCGTCGGAAGAATGCTCATTTACCACCGCGTCGGTGTTCGATACGTCAGGCGGCCGAACCACCTACTAATCCGATCGGCACGCCCATTTACACGGTTTATGGATCGCTTTCCCTGATGATCCAGACTGAAGGCCCGGCAGGTATCCTGCCGGGCCCTTTTTCTCGGGAAACTTGTTGGGCAACTCGGCGTCAGCCGGCAAGGCCGGCCAGATAATTGCCGTAGCCGATGATGACGGTCGAGCCAACCAGGGCCAAGATGCCCAACCAGACCAGTCCCTGCGTATGGGCCGACGTACCCTTCCATTCCTTGAGCGCGAAGCCCCACAGGGTCGAGAACAGGATGATCGACGCCATGTGCAGGGTCCAGCTGGAGAAGCCGAAGCGGCCCATCTGGCTTTCGCCCATGGTGTAAAAGAAGAATTGGAAATACCACAGGGTGCCGCCTAAGGCGGCCAACAGATAATTAGTCAAAAGCGGAATTTTTTCCGCCGATGCACCAGGCCGGGCCTTGCCTAGCCATTCACCCGCCGAACGGTTCTTGATGATCAGATAGCCGCTCCACACCAGATTAGTAGCAAACCCGCCGATCAGCACGATGCAGATGACCGGCAAACCGGCCCATAGCACGCCCGTGCCGGCGGCCAGGCTGGCCTCCTTGATCGGGGTGCCGCGTTCCAGACCGAAGGCGAAGAAGGATGACATGACACCACAGAAGACAGCGACCATGAGTCCCTTACTGAGGTTGAATTCGCTCAAGCCTTCCTTTTCGCCGGGCAGTTCCTTTTCCTTGGCGTGACCGGCCAGGGCCACCACGACAATGGCCACCAGCACCACCGCGATGCCGATGAAGGTGTACAGGCTGCCAGGCTTGGCGGCGACATCGCCCAGGGTCCCGTTGACGAGCGGTGGCCCAAGCGTACCGATAACCGTGGTTAGGCCCAGCGCCACCGCCATGCCCAGCGACAGCCCCAGATAGCGCATGGTCAGGCCGAAGGTCAGCCCCCCCATGCCCCACAGCGCACCACAGCCGACGCAAGCCCAGATGACGGACGGCGCGGTCGAGCCGAGGACGGCAAACAGGTGCTCCGTACCGATCATCGCCCCGATCCATGGCGCTATGATCCATGAAAAGACGCCGCCGGTCAGCCAGAAGATTTCCCACGACCATAGCCGGATGCGTTTGTAAGGCACGTAGAAGCTGGCCGAGGAGAGCCCTCCCAGCCAGTGAAAAAAGACGCCCAATAACGGGTTCATTGGTGTTTCCTAAATCCTGTATAGACGTTCGGCATTCGCTGCGAACATGGCGTCCCGTTGGCTTTGGCTGAACTTTTCCGTCAGCTCGTCGTAGAATTTTAGGCTTTTCGCGTAGCTGTTGAACAGCTTGTCGGTTGGAAAATCGCTGGCGAACATAACACGGTCCGTCCCGAACATGTCTATCGCCTCGCGTACCAGCGGCCCCATGGTTTCCGGGCTCCAGTGCCGGTCGACAAAGCCCATGCCGGAGATCTTGACCGCCACGTGCGGCAATTGCGCCAATGTCTTCATGCCCGTGCGCCACTCGGTCTTATCGGCGTCAACCGGCATGCCCATGTGGTTGATCATCACGGGAATATCGGGATGACGCGCCGCCAGCGCGGCGGCCTGCCTCATCTGGCCAGGATAGATTTGCAAATCGAACGACAGGCCGTACTTGGCCAAAAGGGCGTAACCGCGCGCGAACCCATCGTCTTCCAGCAGGTTACGCGGCGTGTAAGTCCGTTGCGGGTCGACATGCCAGTTGATGATATGACGGATGCCACGCACATTTGGGCTCAGCATATGGGCGGCCAGCAGCGCTTCGACATCGGGGTCGTTGAGCGCAGCGAAGGCAATGATCGCTTGCGGGTAGCCGCCAGCATCGGCCAGGGACTGCAGCCACTGCGTTTCCGCCAAGGCGTCGTCAGCATGGGCACCGGCATCGATATGCACGACCTTTTCGACCTGAAAGCCCGCTGCATCGGCCAGGTAGTCGACCGGCAGGTATGTGTGCGCAATCGCCTCGACGCTGCCGTTGGGTCCGTCATCGGCAAAGGGCGGCATCAGCCACGGATAGCGCAACCGGTCCAGTTGCCACAGATGGATATGGGCATCGACGAAGCGCATGGCGCGCCTCTATTGCAGGTTCACGAACATGCCGCCATCGACCAGCAAAGCGGCGCCAGTGACATAGCCGGCCAGTTCGGACGCCAGGAAGATGGCGGGGCCAGCCAGATCGTCCGGCTGGCCCAGGCGGCCGAGCGGAATACGCTTTTCCATGTAATCGCGCTTTTCGACGTCGGCCAGGTCGTCCTTGTTGATATCGGTCAGGATGG
This sequence comes from Asticcacaulis aquihabitans, assembly GCF_032490435.1. Lineage (NCBI taxonomy): Bacteria > Pseudomonadati > Pseudomonadota > Alphaproteobacteria > Caulobacterales > Caulobacteraceae > Asticcacaulis > Asticcacaulis aquihabitans. Next base: position 278,362 of record NZ_JAVGWM010000004.1, on the reverse strand, counting down.
TACCCGGCAGCAGGGCGTTACAGCGGATCTTGTGTTTGCCCAGCGCAATGGCCGTCGATTGCATCAGCGACAAAACCCCGGCCTTGGTCGGGGTGTAATGGGTCTGGAATTCACCGCCGACCAGGGCCGAGATGGAGCTGACCGCCGTAATCGAACCGCCCTCCCCTTGCGTCACCATCTGGTTGGCCGCCGCCTGGCACATATAATAGGCGCCGTGCAAGTTGACACGCATGGTGCGTTCCATCACGTCGGCGGGCATGTCGAGAAAGGCATGAAAGGGACAGATGCCGGCGTTGTTGACGAAGGCGTCCAGCCGGCCGAACCGCTTCACGGCTTCGGCGACAAAGGCCGGCGCGGATGCGGCATCGGACACGTCGCCTTTCAGGGCAAAGGCCTGACCACCGGCGGCTTCGATTTCCGCCACGCAGGACTCGGCAGCCGTTTCGTCACCGGCATAGTTGATGCCAACCCGCGCGCCGTGCCGTGCCGCACCAACGGCAATTGCCCGGCCGATTCCCTTTGAGCCGCCCGTTACCAGCAGCACCTTGTCCTTGAGCAGCATGCGCGTTTCCTTACCTGTTTCGCGCAATATTGCTCATGTTTTTTACCTTATCAATCCATCAATCCCAAATATTCAAACTTTTTACCCATATGTGGTGAAATGGGTGGGATTTATGAGGGATTTTGCGCCAATGTCATCGCGACATTGTATAAAAAGTCAGAATTTTCATGCATGCGCTTGTCCGCCAGGCGCAAGGCCTCGGCGATCCGCTCGGCCGGCGCAGGGTGACGTTCGTCCTTGAGCCACCGCTCTATGGAGCTTTCCGACACGCCAGTCGCTTCGGAAATCTGGCGCGCCAGCGAGGCGCGCGGATCGGTCCGCCAGGCCAGATCGGCGATGCGGGCAAATTCGAGCGGCGTCAGAAGGGCCTTACGCTTGAGGCGGGCGGGCTCGGGGGTATCATTATCGGTATCGGACATGTGTCGAGATCTCAAAAATATTGCTTCACGGTTTCGCCGTGGACCACCATGGGTGGTTCGATGAAGAAAGGACCGGCCAGGGCCCGCCATTGTTTAAAGTTTTCGCTTGAGCGAAACAGTTCGGTATGATGTTCAACGGTTTCCCAAAGGACGCGCAGGTTGTAGACACCCGGCGTCTCGATCACCGCTTCCAGCGACATGGAATGACAGCCTTTCGCGCTTTCGAAAAAAGGCGCAGCGTTGGCGACGGCGGCTTCGAATGCGTCAGCCTGGGCCGGATCGATGCGTATGGTGGCGATTTCGGTGATCATGCGGAACTCCTTTGGGCGCTTCTATGTCACGAACGCGCACCCTACTCAAGCGTTGCTGGTAAAGCTTATGGTAGCCTTACGCCAGGCAGGCCTCTTCGCCACAATGACTTTATCCCGCTGCGGATACACTTAAGGCAGGTACCACAATCTGACATGGCGCCGGCCCTCTGGCCGCCGCCTTACACAGGAGGATGGATTATGCGTACGATTACTACCTTTATTTCCGGCTTTTTGAATGGATTTTTCCATATGACGCCGACCCGGACCTGCCTGCGCGGCGATCGCAAGATCAGAAACAACCTGGATGAACATCAGATCGATTCGATGGTTGATGACAGCTTCCCAGCCAGCGATCCGCCCAGCACCTATTAGGATTAAACGGGTCCGCGAGGGCCCGTTTTTTTTATCCGCACACAGCAAAAAACCAGAGAGATCGAATACAGTGACATGCGTCAATGGTTTCAATCATCTCTGGCTTTGTTTGTCTTTGATATCTCATCGACGCTTTATAATCTCAGATTTACCCTAAGGAAAAAATCTGAAAATCGCACGAAAAGATAAGATTACTATCAAGGCGCATAGGCCCCCTTGTGAGAAATAGCGATCTGCGCATCGCCCAAGGCCACCTTCAAACGGCGGTTGAATTCGCGGCCCACCTTCATGCGTTCATGCGGCGTTGTCATGATGCGTATACGCAAGATTGCGCCGAAATCGGCCAGACTATCAACGCCCAGCACTTCCACGGGCTCCATGATCAACGGACCGAAGATAGGATCGGCCTTGAGATCGGCGCCCACTGTCTTGATGACGGCAATGGCGTGATCGATATCGCTGTCGAGCGCGATCGGCAGGTCGAGCACATAGCGAGCGAATGTCTTGGTGGTGTTGTGGATGATCTGCGCTTCGCCATAGGGAAAGACATGGAGCGTGCCATCACCGCCTCGCAGCGAGATATAGCGCAAGGTCATGTTCTCAACCTCGCCTGTACTGCCACCGATGGTGACGGTATCGCCGACGGCCACCACATCCTCGATAAGAAGGAAAAAGCCGGTGAAGAAGTCCTTCACCAGGGTCTGGGCGCCGAAGCCGATGGCAATGCCCACTACCCCGGCTCCAGCCAGAAGCGGCGCGATTTCGACACCAAGCTGGCTCAGGAAAATCATGACACCGACCACGAGTATGGCCGCCTGAAGCGTACGCCGAATGATGGGACCGAGTGTATCTATCTGGGCGGCACGGCGGAGATCGAGGCTTTTGCGCGCCTTCAATCGCGTCAGGAAATAGCCGATGAACACGCCCGCCGTTTCGAACGCCACCGCCGTTATGACAAGGACGATCAGGAGTGTGACCAGCGTATGGGTCAGGCGGGTGGCCAGGCTGGCCGACATCAAGGCAAAGACATCCAGCCCCCATATGCCGCCGATCATGACGATTGCCGCCAGGACGAAGACAAAGACGATGATGGACCGCGTCAGACGCAAGGCCTTCTGGATGGAGGCCCGACCGGCTTCGCCGTCATGCCCCGGCGTCCGGGATAGCAGCGAACACAAGCCCGCACGCGACCCCCAGATAAGCAGCCAACATACGCCTGCGATGGTGACACTCATGCCAATATTGAGCGCCAGGGCCTGAGGCGTCAAAGTGCTCAGGTGCCTCCACAGACCATCGAAGCCGCTGATCAGGCGCTCGCTGAGAGTGAGCTCAGACGCCACATGCGACGGCGCGGCGGCGGAACGGGTAGGGGCGCTGGCGGCGAGCAGCGTAACAATCATGAGGCCTCAGTCTGCGTTTTCACCAGATGGATGATCTTGTCGGTCTTGCGACCGCTTTTACGAGTTGTCTGGACCATGACCCTGAGGCCTGTAAGATAAAAATAGGCGTGCCCGCCTCTGCCGTAAGAATGGGATAAGGATATTGTCGCCGCGACGACATATTGTGTTTTTATCAAAAGCCGGGATGAACTGAGCACATGACCGATATTCTCATCATTGGCGCCGGCATGGCGGGTCTGGCCGCGGCGCTGGAATTGCAACGCCACGGCCTCGATTTTCTTGTCCTGGAAGCCGCGCCAGAACCGGGCGGCCGCGCCGCGACGGTGACAACGCCCACCGGTACGCCGGTCGACCTGGGCGCACACTGGCTGCACGGCGACGGTACCCCTCTCAAGGCTCTGATCGAAGACTACGGCATCGGATACCGCGAAGACCGTTCGGATAACCTGACCCTGTACGAAGGCGGTCGGGCGCGCCCGGCGGACGGCGACTGGTTGGAGGGCCTGCTCGATGCGGATAAGGCCCATGGCATAAAATCCGGCACCGTGCCCGACTGTCCTTTGCCCGAGCTGGCCAAGGATGCCCGAGGCCGTAAGGTGCTGACCGAGTTCGGCCTGATGTGGAACGGCGTCGATCCGCCGGTATATCCGTCGGCGCATGAATTCCTGACCGATGAAAATACCGTCGGCGGCCTGCAACCCGACGGCGGCATAGGCACGGTCATCGCCCGTATGGCGGAGGCGGTCAGCGACCATATTCGATATGGCACCCATATCACCGAGATAGTGACTCTAGGCGATATAGTGGAGGTGCGCAGCGCCGAAAACGATATCTGGAGCGCAAGATATGTCCTGTTTACGGGGTCCCTCGGAGTGCTCAAATCCGGTGATGTTGTGTTCGACCCGCCGCTTAGCGAGGCTTTGACCGATCATCTGGCCGGTCTTGTCATGGGGGATATGAACAAGATCGTGGTCGAGGTCGAACCCGGGTTTTTCGAGGCACGCGGCGTCGCGCCGGATACGGCCCTGGAACTGCTCGACGCCGCGCCGCCGCACTTTTGCCATGTCTACAGCGCCGGCCAGCCCTTGATCAGCCTATATATTTCCGGCCGCCAGGCCGAAGCGGTCGAAGGCTTCACCGGCGCGGAAGCGCTGGGCTACTTACGGACCCTTCTGGCGCCGGTCGAGACACTGGCGGACTTTGAAGCGCATATGACCGGCGATGTGATCCTGTCGCACTGGTCCGGCAATCCGCTGACGCGCGGCGCCTATTCCGCCTGCCTGCCCGGACACAAGAGAAGCGGCCCATGGTTGGAAGGCCAAGTCTGTTTTTGCGGCGATACATTCGATACACGCTTCCCGGCATCCCTGGCCGGGGCATTCCGCTCGGGACGCAAGGCGGCTCGCCAGATCGCCACCTATTGGGGGTGAATGGCTAGATCGGGCTTATCTCCATCTTATACGGCGCGCTGGCTTCGCAACCGCATTTTGATGCCCGCGATTATAGACTCTTTCACTCGGTTAAGACGCCAAGCCTTGAAAGGTCCGGATCATGGAAACCTATTTCGAAACGCCGACCACCGATAAACCGTCGCCGGATTATGCGACGATTTTCGCGCCAACGAAGGACACCCTGCAAATGAAGGCGGACCGCCTTCTCACCAATTACCGCAACCTGCCAAAAACCAGTCTGGCTTTGGCCGGCCTGGCCGGAATAGGGGTACTGGCCATACTCGGCGGCTTGTGGGCGGGCAAAAATGCGCTGTTTCCCCACCATGCCAGCAAGGACGCAACCGACCTCTAAAACCCGTCGGCACGCCAGATCTTAACGTTTGACCACATCAGCCTCGGGTCCGCAGCTGTTGATGATATGTTGCGGGCCGATCATGTTGCCCAGGATTTTCAGGCCCGCGTCGTGGAAGTCGGCCCCCTTGTCGCTGGCGCACAAGTCTTGCAGAACCCAAGGCCTGATATTCAGCTCGAACAGATCAATAGCCGTTTTCAGCACGCTCGAATCGGTGGCTATACCGGCAATGAACACCTCACGCATGCCCCAAGTCTTAAGACGTACCAAAAGCGCCTCCGTTACACCGCTATAGAGAGGGCGGCTTATGATGACGGCGTCGTCTCGCGGCTGTAAAGTCAGGTCGGTTTGGGCGCTGTGCTGCTTCATCCGGTCATAGCCGACGAACTTGCGGAAGGGGGACGGATCGGGATTATAGAATTTGGTAAAAATAACGTAGTCGAATTCATACTGGAGATTTTCCAGCGGCCGTACCACATGTTCTGATTGCGGGGTTACAAACCCATTTTGCACATCGATGACAAGCAGCACTTGCGGCTGTTCCGACATTCTTCTCTCCTGAAATCGCAGGACTGTTGCAATTAAAAACGATCATATAGTCATGTGGCAATTTGCATCATCGGTACAGTCAAATTTCGCGCCTTGCGCTAATTTTGACAAGGTAATTCAGACCTTATGGCCTAAGCGCAGACGCCCAGGCGCTTTTCATTGACCAGGTTGAGCAGTTCAGCGGCCGCGCGAGCATCGGCCAGCGCCCGATGATGCGTCCTCAGGTCGATATTGAACTCGCGGCACAGATTAGCCAGGCCATAGGAGGTCAGGCCCGGATAGTGCCGGCGCATGGAGGCGCAGGTGCACAGCTTCGGGTGGCGAAATCGCCTTTCCAGACGGCGGAACTCGCTGGCGATAAAGCCGTGATCGAAGGCCACATTGTGCGCCACGAAGATGGCGCCCTCCATGAAGTCGGCGAAATCGTCAGCGATATCGGCAAATTTTGGCGCATCGCGCACCATGTCGTTGGAAATACCGGTGAGTTGCGTGATGAAATGCGGAATGCGTTTTTCCGGATTGATCAGCGACGACCATTCGCCGATCACCGCGCCGCGCTGAATCTTGACGGCACCGATTTCCGTGACGCGGTCATTGGGCGGCCGACCGCCGGTCGTTTCGACATCGACCACAACATAGACCTGATCGGGATCGGTGCGATAGCTGACACGGCAAATGTCGGCATCGAAGCCGGCGGTACGTAGGAGGTTCAGGCGGGCCAACTGGTGGCGGCGCACCTGATCGCCCTCGCCCTTTATTTCTACGAAACGTACCTGCCCGTCCCGCATGAGCATCAGGTCGGGGAACCCGTCGCGCAGGGCGTAGTAGTCTTCCGCCATCTTGCCGAGCAGAATAGCCGTCGCCTCAGGTGGCGCCACGGCAAGGAACTGAGTCATGAGGGCGTCCAGGCCGTTAAACCAATAGAACAGGCCATTGCTTTCCCCGGCATGGCCGGCGATCGTGGCCTGAACCAGTTTCATGGCATCGCCTGTCCGCACCTGACTGAGCTTCGCACCGATCTCAGTGGCAAAACGGGTGTGAAAATTCCGATCCTTCAGGGTCTGGGGCCGATAGTCGAATTCCGACGCGAAACTGGCTTCGCTTTCGAACAATTCATCCCAGAAGACCAGGCCGAACAGCACGGGCCACAAGCCGTTTTCGGTATGATGACATGTCCAGCCCTGCTGACGATAGGCCTGCATGGCGCCATATTCGGCGTCACCACGAAACAACTCGTCGACTTCCAGCGTCTCGGCCGAGCGCAGCAGATGGGTAAAGACGCCGATGCGTTGCTGGCCGAACTTGCGGGCATAAAAGTCGCTGGCGAAGATATATTCCTCATCGTGTGCCGGGTTTTGCAGCATGGCCTCCAGCCGAACCTTGGCCTCTTCGGCCGCGCCGAGATTATACAGCAGCCGCACGCTGCGCTCATGACTTTCGAAGGCGCCGGAACGGGCATAGAAGGCCAGCGCCGCGTGCGTATCCCGGCGCTTTTCACAGGACAGGCCGAGTTGATGCAGAAGGGCATCACGCAGGTCGATCGTGCTTTGCGTCGTGGGCCGCGGCCATGTATCGACGCTCTCGGCGAGTGCCGCCATAACCGTTCCGTTTTTCAGATCGCGCAGATGTCGCGTGTAGAAATAACCGGCGCGCGCCTCGGTCAGGCTGTCGAACCGCGCCTGATAGCTGTCCCGGTTTTTCACTGATACCACCCCCAGATCACGTAGCGCGAAACTGGTCATGTTGTCGCTCAGGCGACCGAAATAGAGGTAGAGCAGGAAGCCCAGCGTGTCCTTATGCCGGGGTACGATATGATCCGACCGCAGGAAGCCGGCGGAGAAATCCGCCCAGGCCAGGTGCTGATATACGAAGTCGACCAGTTTCGGCTTTGACCAGCCGGATTTGACGTCCAGCCCGTGATCCTTCGCCAGGGCCAGCAGATCCGGTTTTGTCCGGTCATCGAGGCAGGCGCGATAGTCGCACTCATCGATGTCACGGACAAAGCCGCGTTCGCGCAACTGATCCAGCCCACCCCACAGGTCGCCGATTTCCTGGTAGGCGAGATCGCGCGGCGAAAACACCGCCTTCTTGCGATTGCTCATGCGGATATAGAGACATTGCGCCCATTCATCCAGTTCGCCAAAGGCGGAAATGAAAGCCCGTTCTTCCTCGCCCAGCATGGCACCGTACATAGACGTAATGAAACCGACCATTTCCACGAAATGGTCGCGATAGTAGAGCGGCGGCAGGGTAATAAACTCACGGGACATGGCATTGTTCTATATATGTTCGCATGATCAAAAACAACTCTGCTGCAATTCACAGCTGCGCGACCTGGCCATTGTAATCGAATACAATCCGTGCTTTTCTGCCTTTGCACGGCGCAGACCGTCATTTTCAGGCAGGAAATATACATGACCGCAATCACCGCTTCGCGCCGCCATATGTTGTTCGGCGCCGCCGCCCTCCTCGCCCTTTCAGGCTGCAAACCCGCGCCGTCGGCTACGCCGGCCAGCGACAGCGCCGCCACCAAGACAGCCATCGATGCTTGGCCCGTCGGTATGCAATTGTGGACGGTCGGAGCGGAACTGGCCAAGGATGTGCCCGGCACGTTGAAGGCCGTCAAGGACGCCGGCTACGACGTGGTTGAAACCGCCGGCACCCAGGGCAAGACCGCCGCTGAGTTCAAGACGCTGATCGAGGCCGCAGGCCTGAAGGCGCGCTCCGCGCACACCAATATGCCCAAGCTGATCGAAAACGCCGATAAGGAAATCAACGAAGCCCTGGCTCTGGGCGTCGAATGGCTGATCTGCTCATCGCCCCAGACGCCCGCGCCCCTGCCCGCCGGATCGGACTGGATTGTCGGCATGACCAAGGCGATGACGGCCGATGCCTGGAAAATGAACGCCGAACACATGGCCAAGATCGCGCCTCTGGTCAAAAAAGCGGGGCTAAAGTTCGGCTATCACAACCATCCCATGGAGTTCAAGGATCTGGGCGGCGGCCAGACAGGCTACGACATCCTGATGTCGGCGGGCGACGCGTCCTTGATCCGCGCCGAACTGGATCTGGGCTGGGTCGCCGTCGCCGGTCTCGATCCCGTGGCGACGATGAAGAAATACGCCGACCGTCTGGACCTGCTGCACATCAAGGACATGATTAAGGACGAGAAGCAGCCCGCCGGCTTCCGTTCAACGGAAATCGGTCATGGCATGATTGACTGGAAGCCGGTTTTCGCCGCCGCACAGACACTGGGTGTCAAGAACTATTTCGTCGAACAGGAGCCGCCCTTCCTCAAGCCCGCCATCGAGTCGCTGAAGGAAAGCCGCGCCTTTATCGCTGCACTTTAGAGAGCCGAACTTTAGAGACAAAGTCCCTCAACAATCCTGGCAAAGGACGGTCGGTTGGCCGGCACTTCGTCAAGACAGGCATCACGCAGGTCGGCCAGCCGGCTGGCCTGCGGGCTGGCGGATACGCAACGCGCCACCAGTTCTTCCAGCAGGCAGCCAAAGGCCCTGACCTCCAGGCGTTCAAATGCAGCGGCCGAGGCATCGCCAAGGTCGTAAAAGGAGGCCGCGCCAAAATCGCCCAACAGGGCAGCACCACGGCCGTCGTGCAAAATATTGTGCGCATAGAGATCGCCATGCATCAGCCCTAGGGCATGGAGATGACAGGCAGCAGCGGCAATGCCGCGCGCGATGGCGAACGCGGCCTCGGTATCGAATACTGCATCAGGCGAATAGATGTCGCGCGTGCACGACTCCAGGCTGGGCGGTCCCGCCAACGTGACAAAACGCGTATCGATCATCTCCATGACCAGACCCTGGCGGTGGTCCGGATGATCCGCCACCCGACCAATCACCGGGATCAGGTTAGGATGTGCGCCGGCGGCCAGACAGGCCGACAGTTCGCAATCGGGCAGGCCGTCACTGGTCACCGCGCCCTTGAACACCTTTACCGCCACCGTCCGTGAGGTGTCGGCACTGCGATAGAGCGCGCGATAGATGTGCCCGGACGCGCCTTCGCCGAGGCATTCGCCGATGTCGAGATCGCGCCAGGCAATCGGCTGGGCCGTACCTGTAGACCGTTCTGCCGCCGCACTGAACGGGTTACCGGCGAAAGCCAGCCAGGACAGCCGCGGCAGCTCGGGCAACCAGGCGGGCAATTGTGTCAGCCGGTTCGCCGCGATGCGCAGCAATTCCAACCGCGTGCACCGCGCCAGCCCGTCAGGCAAGGCCGACAACTGGTTACCCGCCAGCATCAGCTTCTGCAGGTCTGGGCAGTTCCCGATGTCGTCCGGCAAGGCGTCGATTTCGTTGTCGGTCAGTATCAACCAGCGCAGCCGGGGCGGCAGGGCGCCCGGCGGAACCCGCCGGATACGGTTGGCCTTGAAGCCGATCATGCTGAGATTTGCGCATTGCCCCAACACCGCCGGAAATTCGGTGAAGCGGTTGTTCGAGCAAAACAGAATCCGCAAACGGTACAGACGGTGCAGGTCGTCCGGCAAGACTGACAGGGCATTGCCGCTCAGGTCGAGGCTTTCCAGCGTATCGGCCAGAGTGAAAATCGCCTCGGGAAAGGCTGTCAGGCCGCAAGCCAATTTGACATGGCGGGCGCCGGCCAGCCGGCCCGTCTGAAGGTCTTCGAGTGTCTGCATGATGTCCTTACCGGCGATAGCTGAGACGCAGCCAAACCACGCGGCCGGTGTCGTAATTGAGTGTGCCGTCATTGCTGCGCTGGATCGGCACAGCGGCGTCAAAAGCGTTATCGATGCGCACGCCGACCTGAACGCGTGGGGTCAACGGATAGTCGGCGGACAGGTTGATCTTGCTATAGGCATCGAGCGGCAAGGCGTTGAGATCGTCTTCGAAACTGCGTCCTTCAAACAGCACGTCGGCACGCCAGTCCAGTTTCATCCAGCGCCCCGCCACACCGACGGATGCACCATAATCGGGCGCCTGGGCCGGGTGCAATCCACCGTCGGTGCGGGCATGCGTCACCGTTACAGTGGCCGTCACGCTTATAGCATCGGTCAGGTCGTATTGGCCTTGCGCCTCCAGACCGTAGGCGCGAATCCTGCCGGCGTTTTGACGCTGACGATAGGCGCCGCCCGCGGGCACGAAGCCAGCCAAGGGAAAGGTGCCCGGCCCAATGCCAAGGGTGATGTTGGCGATCGGGTCAGTCACGACGTTATAGAAGAGATCGGCGTCAAACCGGACACGGCGGCCCGATGCGCGCCAGCCGATTTCCGCTCCGGACAGGGTTTCGGGCTTCAGGTCCGCATTGGCCTCTGTGACGTCGTTGCCGACGCGGAAGGGTCGATACAGCTCATTCAGGCTTGGTGGCCGAAAGCCGGTATAGACCGCGACCCGCCATGCCTTGTAGGCCGCGCCGAACCGACCGGACACCAGGGTTTGCGATCTACCCGGCAGATCGAGGTCAAGGACCGCATTGCCGGTGCCGAGGTCCTGTTCGAAGCGATGGGCGTCAAATGTCTTCCACTGATCGAGACGTACCGCGCCGGTCAGGGTCCACGGCCCCATAAACCGCGTGCCTTCGGCGTAGGTGCCGATCAGGGAATTGCCTCCGCCCGAGACGCGGTAACGCGTCGCCACCGCCGATACGTAGCGGTAAAATTCGCGCGACTCGCCATCGCCCGTGCGGGCATCGATGCCGACTTCCCACTCGACAGACGGGGTGCGGTGGCGAATGGCGGCGTTGATGCCATCGCCTGACGCTGGCGTCTTAACCTGATCATTGGCCAGCAGCGTGCCGGTCCGTCCCGCCAGCACCGATACAGACCGGTTGGCCAGGTCGGAGTCCTTATGCCAGATTTGCAGGCGGTAGCCATTGGCATCCGCCGTCGGTTGGCGCGTCCACGACAGGCCGACCTGATCGCCTGTCGATCGCGCGGTCGCCCCTTTCAAGCCCGTATTGCGCACACTGTCATAACCGCCCGCCAGCAGGGCCAGTTCACCTCCGGCCAACGCCCATTGCCCATTCAGCAGTATCGCCTTGTCGCGGCCATAGGTTTTGACATCGGCCGCCCCGCGCTGGGTTCCGCGCACCGGCACATCGCCATGCAAGGTCTGGTCGCTCAGATGCACAGCGATGTTGCCCAAGGCAAATCCGGTTGCGACCGACCTGCTGTCGCTATCGCTGACCGACACCTCCGCATAGGGCCGAAGGGCCTGAGGCGGGACAAGCGACACGTCGATCACGCCGGTCAGGGCCCCGGCCCCATAGGCGCCACCACCGGCACCGCGCACAATGTGGGCGCCGGCCAGGGCGTTCGTCGGCAGCCCGGCCCAGATTACCCAGCCGCCGAACGGGTCATTTTGTGGAATGCCGTCGAGCGTGATCAGGGTGCGCCCGGCCCCGGACGGCGCAATCGCGCGCAATGACATGCCCTGAACCGTGGGATTGGCGGTCAGGCTGGACGACCGGCGAAACAGGGCGGCCTGCGACGCCTGCTTCAGGGCCTGGTCCAGAGAGGCGCTTTGGTCGATCTGATCGGCTGTAATATCTATCCGGCTGAAGACGGCGTCCCCGGCATAGGCGGGAAAACGCTGCCCGACGACAACCACTTCGGTAGGGACTTCGGTGGGTGTGGGGGCGTGCGGGGCGGCCTCTGGCTGGGCATGGGCGGACATCGCCCAAAGCCCCAGTACGGTCACATATCCGAAACGCCACATGTCTGTCTCCGCCGGCAAGGCCTCCTCTTGGCCGGAATAAAATAAGAAATCCAGCTAAACTTGAGATCACGCGTTCCCGGCCAGGCTCACGGCAAGCTATAGGCGATAATCTCTCCGCCGGGCTTGACCTTCGGATTCTTCCCGCCGCCGGCGCTGATGGCGACATACTGTTTTTTGCCTACCAGGTAGGTGGCGGGCGTGGCTATGCCGGCGGCCGGCAGGGTGGTTTCCCACAGAAGCTTGCCCGTACGTTTGTCAAAGGCCCGGAACCGGTTGTCGAAGATCGTGGCGGCGATGAAGACCAGTCCGCCCTTCGTCACCACGGCCCCGCCATAGTTTTCGCTGCCCGTCGTCTTGTCGGCCAGTTCCGGATATTCGCCCAGGGATCGCTTCCAGACATATTCGCCGGTGTTGACATTGAGCGCCGACAAGTTGCCCCACGGCGGCGCGATGGCCGGATAGCCGTCGGGATCGATGAAGCGGACATAGCCGTCAAAGACATAGGGATCGCCATCGGTCGATGGAAAGGCGGGGGCTTCCTTTTTGGCCGTCTGGGCCGCATCGCCCTTGAGATAGGCCACAATGGCGGCGCGGTCGGCGGCATCGAATTGCGCGAAAGCCGGCATACGCCCGCCACCCATCTGAATTTGACGCGCGATCTGCGCATCGCTGAGGCGTGCCCCGACACCAATCAGAGACGGAAATTCCGGTGGCGACCCTGTGCGTTCTAAGCCGTGACAGGCGGCGCAGGCGTTCTGATACAGGGCCTCGCCCGAGCGGCCGGCCAATAGTGGTGGCTGCTTCTTGACCTTCAGTATCCACGCCATTTCATTGGCGTTGATATAGAGGAGCCCGGTGGTCGGATCATAGGCCGCGCCCCCATATTCAGCGCCGCCGTCCATGCCGGGCAGGAGTATGGTCCCGCCCAGAGACGGCGGATCGAACGGCCCGCGCGAGCGCACCGACGCAAACGTTTTGGCGACCGCCGCATGGGCTTGCGGCGTACGCTGTGTCAGAAGGTCAGCCGTCAGGTGCTGGCGCGCGAACGGTTCCGGCTTGAGCGGCAGGACCTGGGTTGGCGAAGTGACTTCGCCCGGTATGTCTGAGGCCGGCGGATGAAGGTCCTGCAACGGATAGAGTGGCTTTCCCGTCAGGCGATCCAGGATGAAGACCACACCCGCCTTTGTCACCTGAGCCAGGGCCGGTTTGCCGTTGACAGTGATGAGGGTTGGCGGCGTCGGTGGATCACGGTCCCAGACATCGTGCCTGACCAACTGAAAATGCCAGCGCCGCTTTCCGGTAGCGGCATCGAGCGCCACCAGCGACGTGCCGAACAGGTTATCGCCGGTTCGGTCACCGCCGTAAAAATCCTTGTTGCCCATGCCAGCAGAGGCAACCGGGACGAAGACCAGTCCGTTTTCGGGATCAAGTGTCAGGCCGGACCAGGCATTGGCCCCCATGGCGGTTTTCCACGCCTCCTTGGGCCAGGTCTCGTATCCTGGCTCCCCCGGATAGGGGATGGTATGGAATATCCACTTCATCGCCCCCGTGCGCACGTCATAGGCCCGGATATGCCCCGGCGTATTGCCGGTGGACCCCATGATGATCAGGTCCTTGTAGACCGCGCCCGGTGTGACATTGCCGACGGAAACGCTGGCCGGATCGCGGTCCAGTCCCACCTTGAGATCGACCTCGCCATTGTGGCCGAAGCTGTCGATCAGCCTGCCGGTCGCCGCGTCGACGGCCATCAGCTTGCTGCGAAAGGTGAACAGGATGCGTTCGGCGCGGCCGTCCGACCAGTAGGATACGCCGCGCAGGCGTTGCTTGGTGTTAACCTCTTCGCCAAAGGCCGGATCGAACACCCATTGCTGTTTGCCGCTGGCGGCATCCAGACAGAACAGGCGTCCCTTCGGTGAGATGAAGTACAGGCGGCCGCGCACCACAAGCGGGTTGCCCTCCATGTCGGATCCACTGGCGCCGTCGCCGAAGGCATCACCGGAATCGAAACGCCAGGCGACCTTCAGCGTCTTCACATTGTCCGTATTGATCTGGTCCAGGGTCGAATAGTGCGTACCGTTGGGGTTACCATGATAATAGGGCCAATCGGCGCCGGAGGTCGAAGAGGTCGCATCTACGCCGCGGGGTCCGGAGCACCCGCATAGCGCCAATACAGAGGCTAGCGCCAAGACGGCGGCGATAATCCCAGGCTTCATGTTCAGCTCCCCGTTTTTGAGGCAGGTAAACATGACTTGTTATCGATTACAATGCGTCGGAGAAACGGCTTAGGCACGTCTTTTCGGCGACGTTTTGCCGATCAGAGCTGCGAACGCGTCCGTCGATATGGGTTTACCGAACAGATAGCCCTGCATCTGGTGCACACCCGCCGCCTTTAGGTGGCTGTGTTGGGAAGTGGTTTCTATACCTTCGGCGACCACCTGCATGCCGAAGGCGCGGCCGATGCCGGTCACCGCCTGTATGATGGCCAGAGCTTCCAGCGCCGCCCGTGGCTCCCCGTCCAGCGCGACAACAAATTCGCGGTCGATCTTGATCTTATCAAAAGGAAAGCGATGCAAGGCGGTTAGCGAGGAATAACCGACACCGAAATCATCGAGCGCCAGCTTGATGCCCATGGCGCGCAGATCATTGAACAACTGGCGCACCCGGTCCGGATCACCGAGAAAGGCGGTTTCGGTGACCTCCAGGACCAGGCGTTTGGGGTCGAAACCCGTTTCATCCAGCAGGGCTCGGACACCCGCCACGAAACCCGGTTTGTCGAGTTCTATGGGAGAGACGTTGATCGCCACTGGAATTGTCCAGTCTGCCGCCGTTTCCAGCACGCGGCGACGGGCAAATGTTCCAAGGCGCGTGATCAGACCGGATCGTTCCGCGATGGGAATGAAGACCGCCGGCCCGACCGGCGCGCGATCACCGCGGCGCCAGCGCATAAGCGCTTCAGCGCTGACGACATCCTGCCCCATGCGATCATAAATGGGCTGGTATTCCATCTCGAAGGCGCCGGTATCGATATCCTCTTCCAATTCGCGGATCAGAACGGCTTCTGGATTGTCTTGAGCGATGGCCTCCTTAACGATCTCGGCGGTCGACAGTGCCGGCAGCGGTGCAGAATTTTCTGCTTCGGCGCCGTCCTTGGGCGTGTCAACTGTATCCACATTCGTTGCCGGACCATCAATGATGGCGGCCAGGCCTGCAAGCGTGCGCTTCACCCATAACGCGGCCAAGGCAACTTCGTCGGCGCCAACGGAGCGGTGTTCGATACGGATGGCTCGCTCTATGCCTGCCGCGACACCCGCCACGGCCTTGGCGCCGATATTTAGGCTCATCGATTTCAGGGCGTGCGCCGCACGGGCCAGATGATCATCATCGGCCTCCGACAAGGCCCTGGCCATGTTGGCCGCGGCTTCCGGTCCATGCTGACGATAGAGGCCAACGACACGGCGGACAAAATCACTACGCCCATTGTGGAGCCCGTCTACCAGCGACCGTATGACCGCCGCGTCGAACAGATCACCATCCGTCGCGGGCAACTCGACAGGCACCGCCAATTCGTCCGGTCGATCGCGGCTCAGCGGGCCTTGGCGCAGTTCTTCAGGTAGATGATCCCGCAAGACGTCCGCCAGGTCGCGTAGGGTAAAAGGTTTATGCAGCACATCGTCCATGCCCGCGTCCTTCCACGCATGCGCCGCCGGACCGACGACGTGCGCCGTCAGCGCCACGATCGGCAGATGCGAGCTGCGCTCGCGAGCATTTTCCATGGCACGCCATCGGCGCGTCGCCTCAAAACCGTCCATGACCGGCATGGACCCATCCATTAGAACCAAATCGAACGCGCCGCCGGCCAGTTTTTCAAGCGCATCAGCACCGTCGACCGCCACCTTTGCCGCAATGCCGAAGCGTGCCAGCGCCTCAATGGCGACTTCGCGGTTGACCTCGCCATCGTCGACGACCAGAACACTGGCCATCGGATAGGCGGCATCGACGCCTTCGGGGTCCGTCTCGGTATCATTGAGTGTGAAGCCTTCACGATCACGCAGGCGCATGATCAAGGTGTCGATATCGCGGTGCCGGAGTGGACGCGGCAGGACGGCAGCGGCGCGCCCCGCCCGCACCCACTGCTCGGCCTCTACGTCTTCGGGATCGGCCAGCAGGACCAGACAGGCCGGGTCGATACCGGCTTGCAATGCGTTGCGGCCGCCGGCATCGGCCAGAACCAGGCGGGGCGCGTCAGCTCCGAAACCGACATTCGCTACAGACAGCCTTTCGGCGACAACGGCACGTTCCGCCTCACCGGCGATATAGAGATTTACCATCGGCTGGACCCTGTCGTGGATCACCGGAGGCGCACAGGTGACCGGGATTTCCGGTGCGGGCAGGCGGACATGGAACTGCGAACCCTTGCCTTGCTCGCTGGTCACGGCGATGGCGCCGCCCATGGCCTCGATCAGCCGCTTGGAGATGCTGAGCCCCAGTCCCGTACCGCCGAACCGGCGCGTCGTCGTCTGGTCTTCCTGACTAAAGGCGGCAAATATGCTCGACAGCTTGTCGCGAGCGATCCCAATGCCGGTATCCTTGACGACCAGCCGCCAGAAGCCCGCCTTGCGGTCCGGCTCAATCGACACCAATACGTGGCCCTGTTCAGTGAATTTCAAGGCATTGGACACCAGGTTGGACACCACCTGCCCCAGGCGCACCGGGTCGGCCGGAACCAGCCGCGGTGCATCCGGATGGGCTCTGGCGACCAATTCCAGACCTTTTTCGCGCGCCTTGGCCTGAAACAGGGCCAGGGTATCGTCAACGCAATCAAGAACGTCGACCTCGCAGATTTCGACCTCCAGCTTACCGGCCTCGATCTTGGAAAAGTCAAGAATGTCGTTGATCACCGCCAAAAGGGAACGGCCCGACCTGGCAATGGTGCGGGCATGACGTTTGGCGCGCGCGGGCAGACTTTCAGCGGCCAGAAGCTCAGCCATCACCATGACACCGTTCATCGGTGTACGGATTTCATGACTCATGGTCGCCAGGAAATCGGACTTGGCGGCATTGGCCGCCTGGGCTTCGTCACGCGCCTGCAAATAGTCGCGCGTCCGATCCTCTACCTCATGTTCCAGTCCGACGAGGTGCGCTTCCAGCTTCTGGTCGCGTTCCTGGATGGCGTCAATCATAGCATTGAAACCGGTGACCAACTGGCCAACCTCGTCGCGGCTTTGGGTGTCCACTCGACGCGAGAAATCACCCTTTTCAGCAATGGCGGCGACCGATTCCGTCAGATCGCTCAGAGGCTTGATCATCGCCTTCTGCAAGCTGCGAGCAATCATCAGGGCGATAATAAGTGCCAGAATCGCAACGCCGAATATCCCAGCCAAGGCCTGCATGAGGATGCGCAGGAAGTCTTCGGACTTGTGCACCACGACCACCTGACCGATCTGATGCCGGCCCGACATGATCGGGGCATGAACCTGGATCGTCCGCGTACTGACAAGCGCCAACACATCCGGATTGGGACTTTCGGCATTGAGCGACACGTCACTTTTCAAGCGCGCGCCAGCCCCTATTTCGGCCAGGGACGAACCGTCATGAGCCTCGATACGGGCATAGGTGATGCCGGGGGTCCGGGTGACGGCGCGCAAGGCCGTATAGGCGAGGCCCTGGTCATTGCCCTTTACAGCGTCCTCGGCGCTCGAGGCCAGCACATCGGCGGCGGTTTTCATGACGGACCAGCGCGCCTCAGCCTGACGGGCTGTCTCACGTGCAACGAACAGGCCGGCGACAGGCACGGTCGAGATCAGCACCGCGCCGATGACCAGCCCGTTCAGGCGGCTCGCAATCGAGGCTTTGGGCCGTCCCGAGCGCATTGTCTTACCCATGAATGCCACCACCTCTACCGAAAACGCGCCTATAAAGTGCTGCCCATATTTGCACAACCTATGGAAGTCATTATGGAAATTGCAGCAGTCGCCACGGTGTTAACCAACCCTAATGAGTAAATCTTAAAAACTCACTGATAGGCTATTGTCCTCTGAGGAAGAGTGCATGAGCTGGAAAGTTATCCTTAATCATTTGATAAAGGCGTTTTGCGACAAGGGTGGGAACGTCAGCATGATTGCGGCGCTGGCGGCCATCCCCGTGATCCTTGGCGTGACGGGCGCTATCGAAATGAACGATATTGCCAGGCGTCACACCCAGCTTCAGAATGCCGCCGATGCCGGGGCGCTGAGCGGCGCCGGGCAATTGGCCATAGCGGCCGTCACCAAGACCCAGATCAGCCAGACGGCCATCGCCGTGGCAACGCAGTCCTTGAAAAATCAGGGTCTGGACGAAACAGCGACCTTTGTCGCCACCGTCGATATGAAAGCCGGTTCGGTAACACTGAAAGGCGATATGGCACACAAGCCGCTGATCGGCTTTATGGGGCTGGGCAAGAATACGCTGTCAGCGACTGCGACCGCCGAGAATGTCCAGCGCATTCCCCTATGCATTCTGCAAACAGACAGTGGCTCGGGTATATCGGTCAGCGACACCGCCCGTATTCGCGCCACCGGGTGCGCCATCCACGCCAATGCCGATATCAATGTCGACAGTGGCGCACAAATTCAGGCGGAAGCCACTCAGGCGGTCGGTACGGTGTCTGGCCCGATAGAGCCTGTCGGCCGTTCTGGCGCCCTGCCTATAGACGATCCCTTCGCCAATCTGGACCTGAATCCTAAAAAGCTGTGCAATTCTATTCTGACACCTGGTGAGCCGGTGGTGCCCATCCAGCTCGGGTCTGGCGTCATGTATCTGCCGCCAGGCGTTCACTGCACGCCCATTCTCGTACTGGGCAAGGGAACATTGATGCTCCAGCCCGGCGATCATTATTTCCTGGCCCCTCTGGTCATGAACCAGGATTCAACTCTGCGAGGCGATGACGTCGCCTTGATCTTCGGCGCCGGCAACGCCTTCAATTTTTCACAAAATGCCAGTGTGCGCCTGAGTGCGCGCAAGACGGGCCCCTATGCCGGCTTTCTTATCGCCACGTCGCGCGACAATGTCGGCGTTTTCACCATAGCGTCGGGCAAGGTCAGCCAGTTACTCGGCACCATCTACACACCCAACGCCAAGCTTGTCATCGATACGGGCGGCAACGTCGCGCAGGACTCAGCTTGGAGCGTCATTGTCGCCAAATCATTGACGCTGCGCCAAAGCCCCATCCTCGTCATTAACAACAACTACGCATCCGGTGGCGTGCCGGTGCCGGAAGGAGTGGGACCGATGAAGTCCGCACCTAAGTTAACCCATTGACTATTCTTGGCAGCCATTTCGTCGATTTCGACACGGCGCGCATCCTTGTCGCCGATGACGATCCTATTCTGCGCGAATTCGCCGCTGTCCATCTGGCCACGCCCACGCTTGAGGTCGAGGTCGCCGAAGACGGCGTCTTTGCACTGGAAAGGCTCCAGCAAGGCGGTATCGACATCGCACTGATCGATCTGGACATGCCGCGCATGGACGGCTTCGAACTGATCGAACGCATTCGCTGGGACGACCAACTAAAGCACCTGCCCATTGTCGTCGTCACCGGGCGCGAGGACATGGTCGCCGTAGACAAGGCGTTTGCCATGGGTGCCACCTCATTTGTGGTGAAACCGCTGAACTGGCGGCTGCTGTCGCACCAGTTGGCCTATGTCCTTAGAAATGCACAGGCTGAAAGCAGCGTGCGCAGCCGGTTGCATGATTTGCAACGCGTCAGCGACCTGAAAGACCGCGTCCTGCGCCTATCGCGGCAGAAGCTGACCGGGCCGCTCAACGACATCCTCGATTCGGCCCAAACGATAGAACATCTCAGCACTATACCAGAGATCAGCGCTTCATTGCGCCGTATAGCTGAAGCATCGGTGGCGCTGACGCGGGTGCATGCCGATATGGGTGAAGCCGAACGGTTGACGCCTGCCCCATAATTGATGCCTTACTTTCGGCCGGATAAACTCAACGGATTCGGCCATAAGGACTTGGCAGTGCTCAACCCCAAATCGGCCCTTGCGGACCTCCTCAACGCGACCATGCGTCCAGGCACGGTGGAATGGATCGGCTTGAGGCCCATTCGGCGCGGTGACATAACCGTTGTCGATCATGCTGATTTGGACATCCAGGCAGGACTGGTCGGCGATCATTACAATAACCCGCGCAAGGGGACGCGCCACGTCACGCTTATCCAGCGCGAAGACCTCTTCGCCATATCCAGCTATCTCGATCAGGCAGTAACGCCCGCACAGCTTCGCCGCAACATCATGGTCAGCGGCATCAACCTCCTGGCGCTGAAAGATAAGGTGTTCCAGCTTGGCGACGCGGTCCTGGAAATGACCGGCGAATGTCATCCGTGCTCGCGAATGGAAGAGACGTTCGGCACCGGCGGCTACAACGCCGTGCGTCATCATGGCGGCATTACCGCCCGGGTTGTGGCCAATGGCCGGGTGCGAATCGGCGACCGACTCACGGTGGCTTGACGATCGTCCGTTCGCGTCGCAATCATCTGTCTTGCACAGGGGTGGCGTCATGACCGCAGGCGACAAGACGGGTTCCACAACAGGCTCAAAGACTGGCCCCAGAACCGGTCTATGGGGCATCGCCCTGTACGGCACCGCCATGAATTTCAGCATCCGATGGCTGGCCACAGGCGCGGCCACCGGACCCGTGGCCATCACCTTATGGATTGTCGCCGCGCTTCTGTTCCTTGTGCCGCTAGTCTGCGCCACGCTGGAGCTGTCGGCGCGCTTTCCTGAGGAGGGCGCCGTCTATGCCTGGGTGCGCGAAACCCAGGGCCCCTTCGCCGGCTTCATGACCGGTTGGCTCTACTGGGCCTGCAACCTGCCCTATTTCGCCAGCCTGCTGTTCTTCATCGTCAACCTGCTGGGCAAGGCCTGTCTCGGCATTCCAGCAACGGCAGGGCTGGGTGCCGTGCTCAGTCAGCCCGTAGGCGCCTTCTGGGCGGCCACGGCGATCCTGCTCGTCGTTGCCGCCCTGCACGCGCGCGGCTTCGGCGTCGGCAAGTGGCTGCCGATCGCCAGCGCTGCCGTGTCGGTGGCTATTCTGTTCTTTCTGATCTGGGCCGGATTTTATCTAAGCGATGTGACTGGATCGGCGACCGATTTCGCCCGCGCCAACTACACGCCGCCGTTTGATGCCAACGGCGCCATCCTGTGGGCCAGCATCGTGTTCGCCTTTGGTGGGGTCGAAGGCGTCGCCCTGATGCGTAACGACGTCAAGGGTGGCGTGCGGACCATTGTGCCCGCCCTGATCGTGCTTGGCCTGTTCCAGACTATTGGCTATGCCGGAGGCACAGCCGCCATGCTGGCCATCGTTCCGCAAGAGATCGCGTCGCGTCTGGGCGGCCTGCCCGACGCGCTTGCCGCCGCGCTGACCAAGCTGCACGTCTCGGCCTGGCTGCCCTACCTTCTGGCGGCGGCAGCCCTGACCTTTCTGGGTGGCATGAGCGCCTGGTTCGGCGCGGCGGCGCGCCTGCCCTTCGCCATCGGCGTCGACCATATGTTGCCAAAGGTGCTGGGCCGCACCGACCCCAAGACCGGCGCCCCGGTTGTCGCCATCACCATTCAGGCCGTCCTGGTGATCCTCATCATGGGCCTGAGCGCCTTTGGCGCCACCTTGGCCGGGGCTTACGATTTTGTCGTCAGCATGGGCGTGCTGACATTCGTCATTCCCTATCTGTGGATGTTCGCCGCCTACTGGATCGCTCAGAAGCGACCGGACGCGGGGCTGGACTGGCGGACGCCCGGTGGCGCCATGGGGGCGAAGATATTGGCAGCGCTCGGCTTCATCGTCGCCTTCACCGCCATACTCGGCAGCCTGGTGCCTAGCTCCGCGACAACGGACGCCATGGGCGATTTTCTTAAACTGGCCGGCGCATCGGCCGTACTGATCGCCATAGGTGCGGTCATTTACGGCACGCACTGGTTTCGCAGCAGGAGGACACAGTAATGGACAGCATGGACACGACCGCGAAGCCCTCATCGCCCGTCACCGCACCGGCCAGATGGTACACCGATCCGACCCTGTGGCCGGTCGAACGCCGCGACGTTTTCGCTCGCAACTGGCAGTTCCTGACGCATGAAAGCGCCGTGCCTCATCCGCGGGAGTGGCGGGCCGATACACTGGCCGGCTATCCGGTCGTCATTGTGCGCGGCGATGACGGCGTCCTGCGCGCCTTCCATAATGTGTGCCGTCACCGTGCCGGACCGCTAACCCGCGAGGAGGCGGGGACGTGTGACGGCTATCTGACCTGTCAATATCACGGCTGGCGCTACACGCTTGATGGTCGCCTGCGTGCCGCCCGCGATTTCGGCGCGACCGCCGATTTCGACCCGCGCGAATACGGCCTGTATCCGATCCGGCTTCAGACCTGGCGCGGCCTTGTCTTTGCCGGGATCGGCGACGACCTGCCCGATTTGAGCGTGCAGATCGCGCCGCTGGATGCCCGTCTGAATGAGGCCGACTGGTCAAACCTGAAGGTTGGTCTGCGCCGCGCGCATTTGCTCGATTGCAACTGGAAGACCTATGTCGAAAACTATCTCGAAGGCTATCATGTGCCGTCCATGCACCCGTCGCTCGATGCCGAAATCGTTGCCGAGCAATACAAGGTCACGGTCGAAGGTCGCGTTGTGCTGCACGACGCGCCACCAAAATCGCCGGACGCCGTCTATGACGGGCTATGGGGCTGGGTTTGGCCCAATATCGGCATCAATGTCTATAGTCGCGGCCTGATGATCGAGCGCATGTCGCCGGTCGGTGCGGACCAGACACAGCTCGATTATCTATACCTGACGCCCGACGGCGAACCGGTGCCGGAGGCGACCATCGCCATGTCGGATCAGGTGACGGCCGAAGACAAGTGGATCGTCGAGAAGGTGCAGGAGAACCTGAACGCCGGCGTGTACGACACCGGCCGTCTCTCGCCGAAGCATGAGACGGCCGTGACGGCGTTTCAGCGCTGGGTGGGCTCCGTTATCGCCTGATCCTATTCGTGCCTTAAGGCCTTTCCGGGCTCCGTGCTGGCGGCGCCGAAGGCCACGCCGGCCACCGTTACCAGGGCGATTGCCAAGGCAACGCCTGAGGCCACCGGGAAAACCCATAAGGGCATGGCAATCGCATCATCGAATTGCGACAGCCAACGCTCCAGGGCCAGCCAGCCCAACGGCCAGGCGATGAGGCTGGCGATAGCGACCGGATACAGGAACTGCCTCAGCAGCAGTCCAACCACTCGCCCGGCAGATGCGCCCAGTACCTTGCGGACGCCGATCTCACGGACGCGCCGGCCGGTGTTGAAGGCAGCCATGCCATACAAGCCAATACATCCGATAAGGGCGGCAATTCCGGCACCGATAGTGAACAGGTGCGTCCGGTCACGCTCGGGCTTATAGTATTTGTCGAGATTGTCAGCCGCGCTCGTCACGTCGAATGGCACGGCAGGGGCTATTTGTCGCCACAGATGCTGCAGCTTTTCACGCATGGCCGGCGCAGACAATCCTTGATAGCGGACCATCCCAACGACGGACTCGGATGCGTGCGCATCGAACAAATAGAGCTTTGCCGGTATGGGTTCATTGGGGTTATAGAACCGCATGTCTTCGACAACGCCGATGATGCGCACAGTGTGGTCGTTAAATCGCGCCGTTTGATTAAGCGCCGCCTGCGGTGTCGGGAAGCCCATGTCCCTGGCGGCGCGACGGCTGATGACGACACTGTAAACACGATCTTTGTCGGTTGTCTTGTCGTCCCACATCTGGTCTTCGCCGCGTTGCACGTCGAAAACACGCCCGACCAGCATTTTCGCCCCGAGAAGCTGGAAATACTCCGGTCCGACAATGGAGTAGTTCACGGTCGGCGACTCAGTCGCGCTATCAACCTGGCCAGGCCGGACAATATTCGAATTGTTGACCGAGCTCGTGTCGCCGGGAATTGCATTGGCGATGGTGACATAACTGACGCCCGGCAAGGCATTCGCTCCGGCGACGAAGGCATCCCGCTGGGACTGGGTTACGGCGTTGTCGCGAATCGAATTGACGATCATCAGGTTGCTCCGCTGAAACCCGATATCGGCATTCTGGATATGGCGAATTTGCAGCAGGAAACCCATGATGAGGATAAAGGCGACGGCGACGGCGGTGAACTGCACCATGGCCAGCCCCGTACGCAGAATACCAGCCGTACGGCCGCCGCCGGGCGTGCGGCTGGAGGCCAGGACCTGAGCCGGCTTGAAAGCCGACAAGGCGAACGCCGGATAAAGCGCCGCAACAAGCCCCGCCACCATCACAATGGCCAGCACGCTCGCGATCCACAGAGCATCGGCATGATAGTCGAGCTTGAGCGACAGGCCGCCAGCACTATTGAGTAGAGGCAGGCTCAACTCAACAAAAGACAAGGCAACCAAGAACGCCAGAAGCAGGGTCAGCATGGCTTCGAAGATAAATTGCAGGCGCAGGGCAAGGGGTGCCGCCCCCAGCGTCTTGCGCACCGCCACCTCCCGTGCCCGCAACCCTGCGCGCGCCGTGGCCAGGTTAACATAGTTGATCAAGGCGAGCGCCAA
Source organism: Asticcacaulis aquihabitans (assembly GCF_032490435.1). NCBI lineage: Bacteria > Pseudomonadati > Pseudomonadota > Alphaproteobacteria > Caulobacterales > Caulobacteraceae > Asticcacaulis > Asticcacaulis aquihabitans. The sequence goes on along the minus strand of NZ_JAVGWM010000004.1, from coordinate 253,659 downwards.
GGCAACAATACCGACCACGCCTAGGGATATGACAGCGGCTTTCAGCTTAGGCGAAATCAGGTGCGCATCGGCCAACGGAATGAGTTTGAGTTCCAGCATCTTGTGCGGCTTAACGTCAGGACCAAACGACTGCCCAGCCTGGCGATCGGTGAAGGCCGGAAACTGCACCGCAAGTGCATTGGCTTCTGTTCGGCTTTTGAATTTGAGATAGGTCGCCAATTGCACCGATCCCCAGTGATGCCAGTTGGACCTAAGCGCTGTGCGTTGCGGCGTGAGAAGGCGCAATATATCGAGTTTCATCTCGGTATTTTTTGGCAGGTCGGCAACGATGGCGCTGACAGTATAGGTCTTCAATCCCTCCTCGTCGTTTAGGACCATGGTGCGTCCAACAGCGTTTGTCACCCCGAAGTATTTACGCGCCAGGCTGGCACTCAGCACGACGTGAGAAGGATCGCTCAGGGCATTGGCCGGGTCACCATAGACGACGGGTACAGCAAAAAAGATCAGAAAATTGGCGTCTACCAGGTTGATCTGTTCATTGAAGACATCGGCCCCCTTATGCACGATGACGCTGTCGGGCCAGTAACGCGTGCCGTCGGTTTGCGGATAGGCCGTCTTGAGCTCCTCCAATAGGCCGCCCATTGAGCCGATGCCTGTATCATCCGTCATACCGGGGAAATGGAAACTTATGCCTATCGTGTAGATTTGCGGCAATTTAGGGCTCCAGCTCTCGTAGCTGGTTTCGAAACGATAGAAGAGACTGAGCGCGATAAAGACGGCAATGCCCAGGCTGAGGCCCAGCAGGTTGAGCAGGGCATAGAGCGGATGGCGGACAAACGACCGGTAGAAGGCGGTAAAGGTGCTTTTCAACATCACAGCACCTGCGCCACGGAGGCGACGAGTTGTCCGTCGAGAATATCGACCTGGCGCGTGGCCTGGTCGGCATGGGATTGCGAGTGGGTGACCATGATGATCGTCGCGCCACCCTGGTTAAGCGTCTGCAAGATCTGCATCACCTGCGCGCCGTTTTCGGTGTCGAGATTGCCGGTGGGTTCGTCGGCGAGAATCAGGTCGGGTGAGCCCACGATGGCGCGTGCGATGGCGGCGCGTTGCTGCTGACCACCGGACAGCTGATGCGGGAAGTGGCGGGCGCGGTGGCCGATACCGACCTTGTCCATGGCCGCTTCGATGATGGGCCGTCGGCCGCCCTTCACGCCTCCGCGGTAGAGCAGACCCAGTTCGATATTTTCATAGATGGTCAGATCGTCAACCAGATTGAAGCTTTGGAAAATAAAACCCAGATGCCGGGCGCGATGCCGGGCCAGATTGACTTCGTTCATCCGGGCCAGGTCCTGCTGTGCGCCTGAGGCATCGGTAAACAGGTAGGCGCCCGATGTCGGCCGGTCGATTGTGCCCAGGATATTGAGCAGGGTGGACTTGCCGCAGCCCGACGGTCCCATGATGGCGACGAATTCACCGCGCTTGATATGCAGCGAGATATTGTGCAGGGCCGTCGTTTCGACTTCGTCCGAGCGGTACAGACGCGTGATATTCTGAAGTTCGATAAGGCTGGTCATTCTGTGTCGCTCTTTCGGATACGGAGGTGTTGCGCTTTGAGATAGGCCTGGGTGCCGCCGGTGACGACGTGCTCACCGATCTTCAGGCCCGACAGGATTTCGGCATATTCGGGATTGCGCCGGCCGACGGTTATGGGACGCCGCGTCGCCGCGTCGCCATGGGCGTTAAGCACGAAGATGGACGTGCCGTTGCTGTCGGTGAGCCAGCCGCCGGTCGGCACCAGAAGTGCGTCTTGGGTGGCACCCAGCGACAGGCGCACATCTATGGTTTCGCCACGTTTCAGGTCGGTCGGCATGACGTCGAATTCCAATTCGACGGTGATGCGTCCGTTATTGACCTGCGGAAAGATTTTGGAGACGTGCACACCCACATCCTTGCCATGCACATTGGCCATAGCCTTGAGGCCGACCGACAGACGGGCCAGATAATATTCGTCGACCTCGGCCTTTAGCTTGTAGGTACCTTCGGAATCGACCTCTGCGACCGGATCGCCCTGCTTTACGGCCTGTCCGGGCTTGAGCGTAAAGCCCGTAAGCCGCCCCTGCGCCGGCGCGGTCAGGCTCAGGGCTTTCAGGCCGGCGCGCACTTCGTCGCGGCTGCGGCGTAGGTCATTGGCGGAGGCCAGGATTTGCTGGCGCTGAGAGGTATAGAATTGCGTCTGCTGCGCCTGCTGGGTCTTGAGCGCGGCCAGTCGCTGCTTTTGATAGGCGACCTCATCGACATAGGTCTGGACCGCCGCGTCGTTATATACACCGTGCTCACGCAACAGAGTGCGCTTCGTCAGTTCCTCCTGGGCCTTGTGCAGGGCGTAGGCCACATCGGCGATGCTTTGTTCGCTGGCATTCTGTGCATTTTGCAAGGTCATGAGCTGGCTGTTGGTGTCGCTCAGGCGGGCGGAAATATCGGCCTCGCGCGAAGACACGGCCAGGGTCAGATCGGGATTGCCCAGCCCGGCCAGGGCCTGGCCCGGCATGACCATATCGCCATCGGCCGCGCTGACGGCGATGATGCGGCCGCTGGTTTCGGCCGTGATGTAGGTGATTTCGAGCGGCTCGACAGCCGCACGCAGGGCGACATAGTCCTGGAACGCAGCACGGCTCACGACGCCGGTATCGAGGGAGTTGGCATTGACCGTAACCGTGTTGGGCGGCGGCAGAAGGACAAAGGCGCCCAAAGCCAATACGGCGGCGATCGCCACGGCGCCAACGATTTGAATGGGACGGCGGCGCCACCACGGTTTGGCCAGGCGACGGTCATTTGAAGCGGAGTTGAGAGGTCTATCGGGCATATTACAAGGCTAACACAGGATACGAAATAGACATAAACGCCTAATTCTATTTGACTTTTAAGCTCTTCAGGGCATTATCCGCCCCAATTGCCCCCATGAAAGTGTCCGTTTTCGAACATGTCCGAAGCCGCTCAAGACGTTGTACAAAAAGGGCCTTTGACCGCTCTGTTCCTCGATGACGACGCCGATATTCTCGACGCCGCCGAGCTGATTTTGACGCGCCACGGCATGCGTCTGCTCAAGGCGCAAAGCCCGGAGGCCGCGCGTGAACAACTGGCGGCCAATGCCATCGATGTCCTTCTGCTCGATCTCAATTACCGGCGCGGCGACACGTCAGGGGACGCCGGCCTCAGCTTTCTGGATGAGCAGATGAAACGTGACGCCAGCCTGCCCGTCGTGGTGGTCACCGGGCATTCCGGTATGAACATCGCCATTCAGGCCATGCGCATGGGGGCCCAGGATTTCGTCGTCAAGCCATGGAACAATGACCGTTTCATCGCCTCCATCAAGGCCGCCATGGAGGCGCCGCGCATCCTGCCCCAGGCGCCCCAGGACCTCAATCTGGAGCGGTCGGAACGGGAACTGGTCAAGGCAGCGCTCAATCGGCACCAGTTCAACATTTCGGCGGCGGCAAAGGACCTGGGCGTGACGCGCGCCGCATTGTACCGGCGGATGGAAAAACATGGTCTTTAGACGCATCATGCTCCCGCTGGCGGCGCAAATGGGTGTCTTCATCCTGGGCGCGTTCGGCTGGCTGGCCCTTACACGAGGGCTGTATGCCAGCGCTCTGGTGTGCGGGCTGGGCGCCCTGACGCTGGCCTCTCTGGGCCTGACCCAGTCCGCCTTTGTGCTGGGGCGCGACCTGTTGAAACGTAACCAGCCCGGCACCAACTTCACGGCAGAACTCAGCCGTCGCCGCCTGCAGGTCCTGCTGGACCAGACGCCTTCACCGCTCCTGCTTCAACCCGATAACGGCCAGTTGATCGCCGTCAATCGCGCCGCCCGCAAGCTGTTCGACGTGGCCTATGCCCTGCCCGTCGCCGCGCGTAAGGCCTTACTGGGAGATGCCGCCGATCCGGCCGGTCAGCGGCTGCTGGGCTTGGCGACGATAGGCTCCCAAATCAAGTGGAAGGGCCAGACCTTTGCCGTGCATCTGGCTGAGATGGAGGAAGAGACTCACGTGTCGCATCTGGCGGTACTGACCGATATTTCCGCCGACGTCCGTGCCGCCGAGGCCAGCGCTTTGCGTGACCTTTTGAAGGTGCTCAACCACGAACTGATGAACGCCCTGACGCCCGTGGCGTCGATGAGTCGAAGCGCACTCGATCTGCTGGGCGACGAGACGGCCGAATCGCACGCGGCAGCGCGTAAGGCGTTGGAACGCGTGGTCGCGCGCACCGAGGGCCTGACCGATTTCATTAATGCCTACCGTGCCCTGACCCGTCTGCCGCCGCCCGTGATACGTCCGTGCGCGCTCGGTCTGTGGCTCGACGTCCTGACGGAAAGCTTCGAGGCGCAATGGGGAGAAAAGGGCGTACGGTTCGACGCCGAACGCCTCGATGGCCTGGCCGAAAGCGACATATCCCTGCTGATGGACGAAGACCAGATGTGGCTCGGGGTATCGAACCTGCTCAATAACGGCGCGCAGGCCGCTCTGGAAAAGCCGGACGCCTGTGTACGCCTGCGCCTGAAGCGCGACGGGGAAGGCGTGATCTTCGAAGTCGAGGATTCGGGCAAAGGGATCGGCGCGGACAGCGCCGAACAGGTCTTCATGCCGTTCTATTCGACAAAGGCCACGGGGACCGGTGTCGGCCTGAGCCTGGCCAAGCAGATCGTGCAGGGCCACGGCAGTGCGCTGGACCTCGTGACACCTCAGGACGCACGTCCTGAACCGCTGGGCGGCGCCTGCTTCCGATTTCGGATCAAGGCCGCCTAATCGTTCCGTGTCAGGCGGAACCCGTCTTCTGCTTGGCGATGTCGCCCAGCAGCGTCTCCAACGCCTCCAGGTAAAGCGGCTTGACCATGTGGTGGTCAAATCCAGCTTCCGCCGTCATGCGACGATGTTCGCTTTCCCCCCAGCCCGTCTGAGCGATGAAGACCGCATTTTTCAGATCCGGACGCGATTTCAGTTCCCGGCACAGGTCGTAACCGTTCATGCCGGGCAGCCCGATATCGATCATGAACACGTCCGGCTTATATTCCGCATAGGTGTCGATCGCCTGTTTGGCGTTAGCGGCCAGCTTGTAATCATAGCCGATCATTTCGACCAGCCAGCCAGTGGTCTGCGCCAGAGCTTCATTGTCCTCGACAATCATGATGCGCATGGTCTCAGTCCTGCCATTTCCGTCGTCAGCCATGGGTATGTCCTTCGGTAGCGGTCTGCTTGATATCTGCCAACAATTGGGTAAGCAGGTCAAGGCTGACCGGTTTGGTGATATGATGGTCGAAACCGGCCGCAAACGCCTTCTGGCGATCGCTTTCCTGCCCCCATCCCGTCTGGGCGATCAACACTTTTTGTTCCATCCCAGGCATTTTGCGCAGGTGGCGGCAGACCTCGTAGCCATCCATTCCCGGCATCCCGATATCCAGCAGCACGACATCGGGTTTCATCTCGCTGGCCATTTCCAGCGCCCTGGCACCGTCGTTCGCTACCTCGGCCTTGTGACCGATCAGATCGAGCATCCACAGGCTGGTCTGGGCGGAGTCGACGTTGTCATCGACGATCAATACCTTCATCGGGGCGGCGGGTCGGCCATTTTTCTGCAAGGGCTTGCCTTGGGCTTCACCACTGGCGCCGACCAGGGGTAGGCTGACCGTAAAGGTTGAGCCCTTGCCCGGTCCGTCGCTTTCGGCCTTGCTGGTGCCGCCATGCATATCAACAAGCTTGCTTACCAGGGCCAGGCCGATACCCAGCCCCCCCTGCGAGCGGTCAAGATGACTGTCGGCCTGGGCGAACAAATCGAAGACGCGCGGCAGCATGTCGGCTTCGATGCCCAGGCCATTATCGGCAACGATGATGTCGGCGTGGCCGGTATGTGGCGTCACGGTCAGGCAGATACGACCGCCATGCGCCGTATATTTAGCGGCATTGTTGAGCAGGTTCGATACCACCTGGGCCAGGCGCGTCAGATCGCCTTCGACCCATAAGGGCTCCGTCGGGATGTCGAGTGTCAGCTTGTGGCCATTGGCGTCGATGAGCGGCTTTGACGTTTCCACGGCGGCCTTGACGGCATCCTGAAGGCTTATACGCTCCTTGCGCAGGTCGATGCGGCCACGCGATACGCGCGAGACATCGAGCAGGTCGTCGATTAGGCGCACCAGGTGGGTCAGTTGGCGGTCCATCATGCTGCGAACGTCTTCGGCGCGCGGTCCGTCCGGCGACATTTTCAATATCTGCAAACCGTTGCGGATCGGCGCCAGGGGATTGCGCAATTCGTGTGCTAAGGTGGCCAGAAATTCGTCCTTGCGAACATCGGCTTCCTTCAGCGCCTGGGCATTGTCGCGGCTGTCCTTAAGCAGCCGCAGGTTTTCCTCGGCAAAGGCCTTCAGATTGTCACGCTGAACGGCGATCTGGCGACGTTGCAGATATAGCTCCGAAAAGACAGCCACCTTTGACCGCAGAATATCGGCTTCCAGCGGCTTTTCCAGAAAGTCGACGGCGCCAGCTTCGTAGCCGCGGAATTTCCGCGACCGGTCGGTCACGCCGGCCGTCAGGAAGATAATGGGAATGCGCCGCGTCCGTTCCGACCCGCGCATCATCTCCGCCAATTCGAAGCCATCCATTTCCGGCATTTGCACGTCCAGCAAAGCCAGAGCAACTTCACGCTTGAGCAGGATTTCCAGTGCCTCCGTGCCGGAACTGGCCTTGATGAATTCGAGACCATCCCGGCGCAGCAAGGCTTCGAGCGCAATCAGATTTTCGGATAGATCGTCGACAATCAGAATCGGAACAGGGGTAATCAGGGCCGGGTTCATGTCGTCACCGCTTTCTGCAGTGTGTCTGCGATCTGTTCCAGGGTCATGGCTTCCGCGTCAGGGCTAAGCGCCAGCGCCGCTTCCGGCATGGCACTGGCGTAGGCTTGATCAGGCCTTTGCACCAACCCACGGCCACCGGCTTGCAATATGGCCTTTAGGCCGAGTGCGCCGTCCGGGTTGGCACCGGTCAGAACAACACCGATCAGGCCTTCGCCGTAGACGTCAGCCGCGCTTTCGAACAACACGTCGACCGACGGGCGCGAAAACAGGACCGGTTCCTCTGATGACAGCGAGAGGCGGTGGTCAGGCTCGATAAGCAGATGATAGTCGGGCGGCGCGAAGTAGGCATGACCGGGCAAAATGTCTTCCTTGTCTTCGGCCTCCCGCACGGTAAGCGCACACTTGGCGTCGAACAGCTCAGCAACCACGCTGTCGCGGTCGGGCGGCAGGTGAATGACGATCATGATCGGCAATGGATAATCTGCCGGCAGGACCGGCAGGATGGCGGTCAGCGCCTTAAGCCCTCCCGCGGATACGCCGATGACCACCGCTTCGGGCGTTGCGACGGCTTTTTCCATAACACCCCCCAGGCGCACGATCGGATTGTCTTTCAAGGACTTTGTTGTCGCGGTCATGCTCATGTCACGTCCCGCTTCTGGTATATGCGCTCATCGTGCGCGAAATCGCTGAAGGCGTCGGCGCTCGCCGAAAACCGCAAGGTTTCCTTGGAGCCAAGACCTAAGAACCCCTTGCGCGCCAGCGATCCCTTGAACAAGGTTATGGCCCGGTCCTGAAGGTCTCGATCGAAATAGATCAACACATTGCGGCAGGACACCATGTGGGTTTCGGCGAAGACAGCGTCCGTGGCCAGGCTGTGGTCGGAGAAGACGACGTTCTTTCGCAAGGCCTTGTCGAACGACGCCGCGCCATAGGCGGCGGTGTAGTAGTCCGACAACGACCCCTTGCCGCCCGACAGGCGATGGTTTTCCGTGAACAGCTTGATGCGGTTGAGGCTATATACCCCCGCCTCTGCCTTCTTCAGCGCCTCATGATTGATATCGGTGGCGTAGAACATGGTGCGGTCAAAAAGGCCTTCTTCGAGGAACAATATAGCGAAGGAATAGAGTTCCTCGCCTGTGCTGCACCCGGCAATCCACACCTTGAGCGACGGATAGGTTCTGAGGTGCGGCACGACCTTTTCACGGACGGCCTTGAAATACAGCGGATCGCGGAACAGCTCCGATACCTGAACTGTCAGATAGGGCAGAATGGCCGCCATCATGGTGGGATCGTGCAGCACGAGATCCTGTAAGCCGGATATGGTGTGACATTGGAAATGATCGCGCGCCTGCAAGAGGCGGCGCTTAACAGAAGCCATCGCATAGCCGCGAAAATCGTAATGATACTTACGGAAGATCGCTTCCAGCAGCAGCCGGATTTCGATATCCTCTGTCTTTGGCATCATCTCGGCATCCATACACGTACCAGAGAAATGAGTTTTTCCACGTCCAGGGGTTTGGCCATATAGTCATTGGCGCCGGCATCCAGACAGCGTTCCTGATCATCCTTCATGGCCTTCGCCGTCAGCATGATGACTGGTAGCTTAGCCCAGTCGGCGCGCTTGCGGATTTCACGTGTCGCCGTCAGACCATCCATTTCCGGCATCATGACGTCCATGAGGACGAGATCGATGGCCGTGTCGGCGTCCTTGCGGTCATTGGTCTTTTCAAGGAGGTCGAGCGCTTCGCGACCGTTGCGCGCGATCGAGATGATGGCACCCAGCGGCTCGAAGATGTTGGTGACGGCATAGACATTGCGTACGTCGTCCTCGACGATCAGGATGCGCCGGCCTTCCAGCATGGCGTCGCGACTCTTGGCCTTCTTGAGTAGGGTCTGCTGCTCCGGCGACAGCTCGGAAACCACCTGGTGCAGGAACAGGGTGACTTCGTCCAAAAGGCGTTCCGGCGACTTGGCGCCCTTTATGATGATCGATGACGAGTATCGGCGCAGGCGTTGCTCGTCCTCATAGCTCAGATCGCGGCCGGTATAGACGATGACCGGCGGGAAGGCGTAGGCGTCTTCGTGCGACAGGGTTTCGAGCAGAGAATAGCCCGTGGCGTCAGGCAGGCTCAGGTCAAGCACCATGCAGTCGAAGGTATGTTCCTTCAATTGTTCCAGACATTCCGCCGCTGTGCCGACGGCAACGGTTTCGGTGTCGTTCGACTTCAACAGACGCGATACGCTGTCACGTTGTACCTCGTCGTCCTCGACGATCAGGACGCGGCGCATCTGCTGGCTGAGGCGGCCTTCGAGCGATTTGAAGGCGTCGACCAGTTCGTCACGCTTGACCGGCTTGAGCATGTAGCCGACCGCACCGAGCGACAGGGCGGTATGCTGGTAATCGCTGCCCGAGACGACGTGAACCGGAATGTGACGCGTGCGGTTGTCGCGCTTCAGGCGGTCAAGAACCGACAGGCCCGAATGGTCGGGCAGGCCGATATCGAGCACCACGGCGTGGGGCGTGTATTGCTGAACCATTTCCAGCGCCTCCTCGGCCGAGGTCGCCACGAGGCACTGGAACGACTGGTCGCGCGCCAGATCGTAAAGGATGCCGGCGAAGGACACGTCGTCTTCAACCACCAGAATAATCCGGCGTTTGGGATCGAGCCGGTCACGATCATCCTGAACGCGTCCGGGACGCAGGACACCTTTGGTCGTCTTGCCCGCGGTCTTGGCGGCCACGGTCGGCGGGGGCGGGAGGATAGCGATATCATCATCGCTGTCGGCAGGCGCGACAAAAGGCGTGATCATGCCGGAGGTGACATTGGCCGCATCGTAAACAAGCGGCAAGGTCAGGGCGAAGCTCGATCCCTTGCCCGGTGCGCTCTTAAGGCCGATGGCGCCGCCAAGCAGACGGGCCAGTTCGCGCGAAATCGACAGCCCCAGGCCGGTGCCGCCATATTTGCGGCTGATCGTCCCGTCGGCTTGACGGAAGGCTTCGAAAATGGCCGCCTGCTGATCGTCCGAAATACCTATGCCGGTGTCGTTTACCGCCATGACAATGCGGCCGTCGCTGTTCAGGCTAATGGCCAGTTCGACCGACCCGGTCTCAGTGAATTTGAACGCATTGGACAGCAGGTTCTTCAGCACCTGTTCGACACGCTGGCGGTCGGTATCGATGGTGTCGGGCAGGTTCTTGGCCAGCCTGACCTTGAAGGTCAGCCCCTTTTGCTCCGCCACCGGATCGAAAACGCGCTGCATATCCTTGACGAGGCGGGTCAGCGACAATGCCTCAGGGCGGATGTCCATCTGTCCGGCCTCGATTTTAGACAGGTCGAGGATATCGTTGATCAAGGCCAGCAGGTCATTGCCCGAAGACTGGATGGTACGGGCGAATTTGACCTGTTCCTCGGTCAGGTTGCCATCCGGATTGTCCCCAAGGAGTTTGGCCAGGATAAGCGAAGAATTGAGGGGGGTGCGCAGTTCGTGCGACATGTTGGCCAGGAAGTCGGACTTGTACCGGCTGGCCTGCTCCAGTTCGCGCGCCTTTAGTTCTATTTCGCCACGCGAACGCGACAGGTCGTTTTTCTGGCTCTCGAGAGCGGCGGCCTGCTCTTCCAATTGCGAATTGGTCTGCTCCAGTTCGGCCTGCTGCTGCTCCAGACGGAAGTGCGACTCCTTGAGGGCGCGGCTCTGTTCTTCCAGTTCCTCGTTGTTGACGCGTAACTCCTCGCCCTGGCTTTGCAATTCTTCCGACTGACGCTGAGTTTCTTCCAGAAGGTTCTGCAGATGGGCACGGTAATTGGCCGATTGAACAGCGACGCTGATCGTTTCGGAGACGCGCTCAAGCAGTTCCAAGGCGCGGTCGTCGATCGGCTGCATATAGCCCAACTCAACGACGCCATCGACCATGCGTTCCGATTTCGCCGGTGCGATGAGCAGGTGGCGCGGTCGCCATTTTCCCAGGCCGGCTCCAACGGCCAGATGCGTTTCCGTTACATCACGTAATATGATCGGCTTAGCCGTCGAAACGGCCTGGCCCAACAGGCCATCCCTTGCCGAGAACGTCGCGGGAACGTCGTTTTCCTCAGGCACACCCACCGTCCCCATTCGGGCATAGCGGCCGTCGGTCAAGGCAAAAAAAGTGCCGGCATGGGCGCCAGTATATTCGGATAGGAAGGTCAGAACACTATTGCCCAGTTGATCGAGCCTTTGTTCACCCATCATAGCGGCTGAAAGGCCCACCTGCCCCACCTGCAACCATTCCTCCCGGCGGCGCGCCGCTGAGGCGCGGCTGATCATCCAGGTGATCATGGCCGACAGCAGGATGCCGATGACAGCCGCTATCGTCACACTCGCCTGGGCGACCTTATAGGCGTCGTTCATTTCAGCAATACGCTGCTCGCGACGCTGGGTCGTTACGGCCTGCATACCCATGACCTGAGAACGGATCTGGTCCATATAGACCTTGCCCGAACTCTCCTTCACCACAGCCACCGCGGCGTCGAGGCCGCCGGTACGTCTGAGTTCGATCGTGCGCGCCAACTCCGCCATTTTACCGTTGATCAGTTCCCGCATGCGGTTCAATCGGACCACCTGCTCGGGATCGTCTTTTACCAAGGCGCCTATCTTGGTGAACTGCTCATCAATATGCGTCGTTGCGTTGTTATACGGATCGAGATAGGCGTCATCCCCAGTTATCACATAGCCGCGCTGGCCGGTTTCGGCATCCTTAACCGTCGACAAGAGCTCGTTCAGGCTGATCAGAATGATGTGAGTCTGCGTCACCAGCACGGTATCGCGCCGGATTGTCTGAATGTTGGCGTAGGAAATGATGCCACTGATGATAAAAAAGACGCCGACAAGCGACAATCCCAGCGACGTCGTCAGATCTGAGCGTTTCTGCTTGTCACTATGCTTGCCAAAAACTCGTAACATCAAATATCCATGCCCCCTTGCGGTCAGGAACATAAGGTTCCGGCCGTTCGTCTGAAAAAACCCTATGGAGCGCCACGTAAGCATCCAATAAGGAGCCCGGCACTGCTTATAAAAATTCCATAAAGATTTAATGGTTTACGCTACTGAACAGCTATACCATACCACCGCGTGTGGCCAGCCCAGCTATAGGGTTGCAGCCCTTAAGCATGCTGTCTTCAAATATATAGGTCGCAATCGATAGACGGCAACCGCTTAACCCCCCGTCAACGACATGGTGCGCGCCGGGGCATGTACGCGTGCGGGCCGTTCCAGCCCGGCGCCGGCAATAAAAAACTCATGCGCCCTGGGTTTGGCGGCCAAGGCGCCATCCAGCGCGGTATCCAGAGCCGTTGTCGTCGGGTCGTCGCGCAGGGCCGCGCGCAGATCGACGTGGTCGTCCTGGCCAAGGCACATATAGAGCTGACCAGTGCAGGTGATGCGGACACGATTGCAGGTATCGCAGAAATTATGGGAAAGCGGCGTGATTAATCCCAGGCGCCCACCGGTCTCGGCGACGCGGTAATAGCGGGCGGGCCCTCCCGTTGCGTCATTGACCCCATCCACGTGCCAGAAGCTGCGCAGATCGGCCAGGACATCCGTCACGGAGACGAACTGATCCTCGCGGCCGGCAATCTCATCGCCCAAGGGCATGGTTTCGATCAGGGACACGTCCATGCCACGCGCATGGGCGAACTGCACGATAGCGGGAATGTCGCGGCGATTATCTTCGGCCAGTACGACGACGTTGAGCTTGATACGGATGCCCGCAGCCTGAGCCAGTGCAATCCCGTCAAGAACCTGGGTCAGATCGCCGCCGCGCGTGATACGGCGGTAGGTCTCCGGGTCCAGGCTGTCGAGTGACACATTGATGCGACCGATCCCCGCCGCGACTAAGGTCGGCACAGCCCCCGCCAGCAGCGTGCCGTTCGTCGTCAGGGTCAGTTCCTTGAGACGGCCGTTATGGACCTGCTCGCCCAAACGCAGCAGGAAATCGAGCACGCCTTTGCGGACCAGGGGCTCGCCGCCCGTGATACGCAGCCGCTCAACGCCCCGGTCGATGAGGAACAGGCTTAGACGTTCCATCTCTTCGAAACTGAGCAATGACGTGCGCGGCAGGAAGGTCTGGCGCTCGCTCATGCAATAGGTGCAGCGCAGGTCGCAGCGATCCGTCACCGACAGACGCACATAATTTATGCGGCGTCCGAAACCGTCGATCAAGGGAGCGCGCAGTGACATGTCTACACTCTAAGTCCGACGCTGAGAAATAACAAGGCGGGCCGTCATCGCGAAAACGCGGATCAAACCTGCCGCGGATTCGCCCCGTCCAACCAGTCTTCCGGTCCATTGACCGGCCAGTGCCCAATGGCTTCTTCCCAGTGCTTGCGGCACAGGGAGATATAGTCCGACTTCTCCGCCGACACCTGATCGCCATCGGCAACCACCAACCCGTCGGCGCCCTTGCGCACCACCATCGTCGCCTTGGACCCGCAAAAGCAGATGGTGCGGATTTCGCGCAAGGTGTCGGCGATGGACAAAAGCTCCGCCGATCCGGCGAACAGCTCGCCCCGGAAATCGGTGCGCAGCCCGTAGCACATGACGGGGATACCGAGACGGTCGGCAATCCGCGCCAATTGCCAGACATGTTTTCGCGTCAGGCATTGTGCTTCGTCAACGAAGACACAATCGATCCGGTCGGCTTCCAGGTGATCGCGGATGCTCTGAAACAGATCGTCACCGTCGCTATAGAGTTCGGCTGGTTCCGAGATACCGAGGCGCGAACTGATGACGCCTTGCGGTCCGTCAGCATAGGCCGCGCAGGTATACATCAGCACGGTCATGCCGCGTTCGCGATAGTTATGGGCTGCCTGCAGAAGCAAGGTCGATTTGCCCGCGTTCATGGTCGAATAGGAGAAATAAAGCTTGGCCATGCCCTGCTTTTAGCGAAGGCGCCGCGATTCCGCGAGTCGGATGTCGGGTTACCAACACCCAGTTTCACACTAAAGCGACAGGCTCAGTTGTTCAGCCTGCGGATGATCCTTCTCGCCCAGGGACGACATCGATACGCCCAGCAGCCGGATCCCCTTGGCGACAGGGAAAACACCTTCCAGAAGCGTGCGAGTAAAGGCGGTCAGTTCGGCCCTGTTGGCGACCGGCGCCAGACCTGATCGGCTGCGCGTAATGATGCGGAAGTCGCTGAACTTGACCTTGAGCGTGACAGTGCGCCCCTTGATCTGATTGGCATCGACATAGCGCCAGACCTTGTCGATCAATGGTTCCAGGAAGCTCCAGGCCGTATCGAAATCGGTCGTGTCGGTGAAGAAGGTGTTCTCAGCACCAATCGATTTGCGTTCCCGGTTGGGCTTGACCTGGCGATGGTCGATCCCGCGCGAAATGCCGTAATAGTAGCGCCCTGAGACGCCGAAATGCTGCTCCAGGAAATCGAGTGTCTGGTTGCGTATGTCCTGGCCGCTGAACAGGCCCAGCCGGTTCATCTTGGCCGCCGTCGCCGGACCAATGCCGTGAAATTTCTTGACCGGCAGGGCGGCGGCGAAAACAGGCCCCATGGCCGGCTTGATAACGAACAGGCCGTTGGGCTTGTTCTGATCGGAGGCCAGCTTGGCCAGGAATTTGTTATAGGAAACGCCCGCAGACGCCGTCAATTGCGTTGCCTCCCAGATGCGCGCGCGAATCTCCTCGGCGATTTCCGTGGCGGACGACATGCCCTTCAGATTTTCGGTGACGTCGAGATAGGCTTCGTCGAGCGACAGAGGCTCGACCAAAGGGGTGTAGTCTTCGAAAATATCGCGGATCTGGCGCGATACCGCCTTATAGACCTCGAAGCGATGCTTGACGAAGATGAGATCGGGGCATTTACGGCGCGCCGTTACCGACGGCATGGCGGAATAAACACCGAACTTGCGCGCCTCGTACGACGCTGCGGCCACGACCCCGCGTTCGGAGCCGCCGCCCACGGCCACGGGCTTGCCGCGCAGGTCGGGACTGTCGCGCTGTTCAACCGACGCAAAAAACGCATCCATGTCGATATGGATGATCTTTCGTGTCGGCGCGGGCTGTTCGTCGTCCATAACCATTTGACTCATGCCACATCAAGAACATAAAGTGAACATGAAAAATTACTGCCACAAATGCGTTGCCATGCCATAGCATAGTTTGGCACGCGTTTAGGCGATACGTGTCAGCAGGAGGAAAACATGACCATCTATGTCGGTATCGGCGGCTGGACCTATGAGGAGTGGCGCGGCCCCTTCTATCCGGAAGGCTTGGTGCAAAAGCGCGAGCTGGAATATGCATCCTCTAAATTGACCTCGATCGAGATCAACGGCACCTATTATGGCGCGCAAAAGCCGGCGTCCTTCCAGAAATGGCGCGCCGAAACCCCGGACAATTTCGTCTTCGCAGTCAAGGGCACCCGCTACGCCACCAACCGTAAGAACTTGGCTGAATCGAAGGACAGCGTCGATCGTTTCCTGAACAGTGGCATCAGCGAACTCAAGGAAAAGCTGGGCCCGATCAACTGGCAATTCATGGCGACGAAAAAATTCGATCCGGCGGATTTCGAAACCTTCTTCAAACTGCTGCCGCCTGAGGTTGATGGCGTCCGCCTGCGCCACGCGGTCGAGGTGCGCCACCCCAGCTTTGGCTGTAAGGAATTTGTCGACCTGGCCAGTCATTACGGTGTGGCCATTATCACCGGAGCCGATTCTGAATTTCCGGTCATTGCCGATCTGACAGCGGATTTCGCCTATGTCCGCATCATGGGCACCACCGACCAGCACGAGAAGGGCTATAGCGAGCAGGCGCTCGACGAATGGGCGTATCGCGCCCGCGCCCTGTCGGAAGGACAAGTGCCGAACGATCTGGACACCTTCGGCGCGAAACAGCCGCCCCGTCCGCACGATGTCTATCTTTACGTTATAAGCGGTTACAAAACGCGCAACCCCGCCGCCGCCATGGCGCTGATCGAAAGACTGTCGTGATGAAAAAGACGGTATGGGGTGTACTTAGCACGGCCAGGATCGGCGTCAAAAAGGTCATTCCGGCGCTGATGCAAAGTGACGAAATCCACGTGAAGGGGATTGCGTCACGCGATGCAACGGCGGCACGCGCAGCGGCAGACACCTTAGGGCTGGATACCGCCTACGGCGCCTACCAGGACCTGATCGACGACCCCGAAATCGACGTCATCTATAATCCCTTGCCCAATCATCTGCATGTGCCCCTAACACTCGAAGCGGCCCGGGCGGGCAAGCACGTCCTGTGCGAAAAACCGATGGCGCTCAACGCGGCAGAAATCGGACAGCTGAGCGAGGTGGCGCAGACAGTCCACATCATGGAAGCCTTCATGGTGCGCCATTCCCTACAATGGCTGGAGGCCCGCCGCTTGATCCGCGAGGGCAGCATAGGCACGCCGCGCATCATCCAGTCGCAGTTCAGCTACAACAACACCGACCCGGCCAATATCCGCAACAAGGTCGAATGGGGCGGCGGCGGCCTGATGGACATCGGCTGCTATCCCATTGTGGCCGGGCGTTTCTTTTTCGAGGCTGATCCAGTGCGTGTGATGGCGCTGATCAGTCGCGACAAAACGTTCGGGACGGATACCCTGACCTCCGGCCTGCTCGATTTTGGCGGAGGACGGCAACTGACCTTCGCCGTCTCGACCGCGCTGGCGCCGGCGCAAAGCGTCACCGTCTATGGCGACAAGGCGCGCCTCAGCCTATCCATCCCCTTCAACCAGCCGCCCGATGCGCCGCAGGTCATCACCGTCGACGACGGCCAGACCTTCATCGGCGCCACCGCGGTCACCCACACCTTGCAGCCCTCCAATCAATACCAACTGATGGGGGAGGCCTTCAGCCGTGCCGTCCGTGGCGAGGCACCGTTGCCGTATGGCATTCAGGATGCCGCCATCAACATGCGGATCATCGACGCTTTGTTCCGCTCAGAAACGTCCGGGCGTTGGGAGGCGGTGGCCGCCTAAAATCGAACCTCATCGTTTTTTTACGACGGATATTTCACAGTCATTGCGTAGAATGGCCATGGACATGGTCTGCGGGGGCGCAATCCAGATGGAATAGCGGCGTAAGGCATGTGGTATAAAAACAGGCGGTTCCTCACCTTCGCAGGTCTTGCGGCCGGTCTTCTCCTTGTCATTGTTCTCTGGCTGACCGTATTCAATAAACCCAAACGTCCGGAGCTGATCACCCAGGCCGCCGCCATGGGAACCGTCGAAAAAACCGTTCTGGCGTCCGGTACGCTGGAACCGTTCGAACAGGTCAATGTTGGCGCACAGGTATCGGGCCAGGTCACGAAGCTGGCCGTCGCGCTGGGCGATAATGTCCAGGCCGGCGCTTTGATCGCCGAAATCGACTCGCAGAAGCAGAGGAACGACCTGGACACCAGTGCCGCCGCCCTCAATAGCCAGAAGGCCCAGCGCGCATCGGCCCAGGCCACGCTGGCCCAGGCACAAAACAATTTCACCCGCCAGCAAACCCTGTATCAGGCAGATGCCGGCTCCAAGGCGGATTATGAGGCGGCGGTGCAGCAGCTGAAAAGCGCGCAGGCCGCGCTCGATACCGCTAATGCCCAGATTGACCAAGCGTCGATTTCGGTTCGCACCGCCAAAGTTAATCTCGGCTATACCCGGATTTCGGCGCCGATGAACGGCACGGTGATCGCCATCGTCACCAAGCAGGGTCAGACGGTCAACGCCAACCAGTCGGCGCCGACCATCGTCGTATTGGGCCAGCTCGACAAGATGACGGTCAAGGCCGAGATTTCCGAAGCCGATGTCATCAACATCAAGCCCGGCATGCGCGTCTATTTCACGACCCTGGGCGATCCCGACAAACGTTATTACGCCACCCTGCGCAGCATCGAACCGGCGCCGACCGATTTTTCCGGCGACACCTCGACAACCAATGCCACCAGTTCGTCCGCCATCTATTATTACGGCCTGTTCGACGTAGATAATCCCGATGGCGTCTTGCGCCCGTCCATGACGGCACAGGTCTATATCGTGCAGCAAAGCGCCCAGAATGTTCTGACCATTCCGGCGGCGGCCCTTGGCCGCAAGGACAAGGACGGCGGCTATACGGTCCGTGTCGTGGGCAAGGACAAGAAAAAGCCGGAGGTTCGTCACGTCAAGATAGGCATTAATGACGGCACCAACGTCCAGGTCCTGAGCGGTATCACCGTCGGGGAACAGGTGGTGATCGCCCAGGCCCAATCCGGCGCCAGTTCGTCCGCGAACCGCAGCGGCGGCAATAATCGCAGCACTGCCGGCGGCCTGGGCGGCGGTACGCGTCCGCCACGCGGCCTGTAATGGGAGATTTGTCATGACGGCACCTCCTGCCCTGGAAGTGTCCAAGCTCAGGCGCGAATTTCCCGCCGGCGAAGGCACCATAACCGTTCTGCACGATATTGACCTTACCGTCATGCCGGGTGAGATGCTGGCCATTGTCGGCCAGTCGGGGTCGGGCAAATCGACGCTGATGAATATTCTCGGCTGTCTCGACCGGCCTACCGCCGGCACATACAAGGTCGGGGGCCGGCCAACCTCGGAACTCGGTCCAGATGAACTGGCCGAACTGCGCCGTGAGCATTTTGGTTTTATCTTTCAGCGCTATCATCTGCTCGGCGACCTGACGGCGCTGGGCAATGTCGAAGTGCCCGCCATCTATTCGGGAACGCTGCCGGAAAATCGCAAAACGCGCGCAGCCGATCTCCTGGGCCGGCTGGGCCTGGCCGATCGCACCGGTCACCGCCCGGGACAATTGTCGGGCGGGCAGCAACAACGGGTTTCCATCGCCCGCGCCCTGATGAACGGCGGCGAAATCGTCCTGGCCGACGAGCCCACCGGCGCGCTCGATACCGCGTCGGGTGAAGAGGTGATGCGTATTCTGAAAGGCCTGCACAAGGAAGGCCACACCGTCATTATCGTCACACACGACATGGAAGTGGCGGAGCATTGCGAACGCGTCATCGAAATCCGCGATGGCCGCATCATCAATGACCGAAAGGGTGAAGGCCGCGGTGTCGCCGAGGATCAGGGCCTGCCGCCCATCGCCGCGACCAGCCAGGGCGGATTCCAGGCCGCGATCGACAGCTTCAACGAAGCCTTCCGCATGGCGGTCCTGGCCATGAACGCCCATCGCATGCGTACCTTCCTGACCATGCTCGGCATTATTATCGGCATCGCTTCGGTCGTCTGCGTCGTCGCCTTGGGTGAGGGCTCGCGCCAGCAGGTCCTGGCGCAGATCGCCTCGATTGGCACAAATACCTTGCAAATCAATCCCGGCCAGGGCTTCGGCGATACACGCTCCGGACGGGTGCGAACACTGGTGGTCTCGGACGCCAATGCCTTGGCTAAACAGCCCTATGCCGACAGCGTGACCCCGCTGGTGCAGTCGAACACGGTCATGCGGTCAGGCGCTATCGCCGCAAACGCCACGATCATGGGCGTGGGCGAACAATATGACCGGGTGCGCGGCCTGACCATGGCGCAGGGGCGCTGGCTGACGGCAGAAGATGTCTCAGGCCTTAGCCAGGATGTCGTCATCGACGACAACACCTACAACACCCTCTATCCAAACGGGGGTGGGAAACCGCTCGGCCAGGTCATTCTGCTGGGGTCCGTGCCGGCGCGCATTGTCGGTGTGACCAACAAGAGCACCGGCATAGGCGGCGGCAGCCCGGACGCGCTCAATATCTACATGGCCTATACAGCCGTTAATTCGCGCATATTGGGCACCAATGTGTTGCGCAGCATCACCGTCCGCATCAAGGACGACACGGAATCAAGCGTGGCCCAGGCGGGCGTTACCACGCTTCTCACCCAGCGCCACGGCACCCAGGATTTCACCATTCTGAACACGGATGAAATTCGCCAGACGATCACGGCCACGACCACGACCCTGACCGTTCTGATCTCCGCCATCGCCATTATTTCGCTCATCGTGGGCGGCATAGGGGTGATGAATATCATGCTTGTCTCCGTCACCGAACGGACCAGCGAGATCGGCGTCCGCATGGCCGTCGGCGCGCGAACGCGCGATATCATGCAGCAGTTCCTCATCGAAGCGGTCCTTGTCTGTCTGATCGGCGGCGTGCTGGGGATTGTCGCCGCCCTACTGTTCGGTGTGATCTTCAAGCTGTTCAGCAGCGATTTCACCCTGGTCTATTCACCGATATCGATCATCGCGGCCTTCCTGTGCTCGACCCTGATCGGCGTCGTCTTCGGGTTCCTGCCGGCGCGCAATGCCGCCAAGCTCGATCCCGTCACCGCGCTTGCGAGGGACTAATGCATCATTTCGCGAAAATCAGAATATTTTCCGCCCTCGGCCTGGCGGCCCTGCTGACGGCCTGCGCATCGACACCCTATCACACGCCATCGGTACCGACACCGGGCCGGTTCGCACATGCCGAGGATACGACCGGACAGGGAGCGAATGCTGCTTCCGATCTGACTGACTGGTGGACGGCCTTCAACGATCCGGTGTTGAACAGCCTCGTTTCGAACGTGCTCGCCAAGAACAACGACCTGTCGGCGGCTGCCCTGCGTGTACAACAGGCCAAGCTACAGGCCGGATTGACACGGCTTGACCAGCTCCCCTCGGCGAACGGCAATGTCGGCGTAAGTACGGGTGACGCCACGCGCTGGTCGGCCAGTCTGGGCGTCTCCTACGAGGCAGACCTGTGGGGCCGCCTGGCTGCCGCCACACGCGCCGCGAATTGGGAGGTCCAGGCGACCGCCGAAGATCGCGAAGCCGCCCGCCTCGCCCTCATCGGAACGACGGCGGAACTGTACTGGCGCATCGCCTATACGCATCAGCAGATCACGGTCGGTGAACAAAACCTGGCTTATGCGCGCAAGGTGCTGGACCTCGTCACCATTCAGCATAAAGCCGGGGCCGTTTCGGGCGTCGAGGTGTCGGAAAGCGAGCAAAGCGTCAATTCGCAGATTGCCAGCCTGGCCGACCTGCAACAGCAACTTGTCGAATACCGGTCATCACTCACCGTTCTGCTGGGCGGCGATCCGTGGCCGCAGACCAGCGAACCGCAAGTCCTGCCCGATACCCCTTTGCCCGATGTCCGTGCCGGCCTGCCCGCCGAACTGCTGGGTCGCCGGCCCGATTTACGCGCTGCCGAATGGCGTTTGCGTGAAACCTTGGCCGATGTCGATATTGCCCGAACGTCACTCTATCCCGGCCTCAACCTGACCGCATCAGGCGGCGCGTCGTCGAGCGAACTGGGTGCCTTGTTCCGCAATCCGACCGGGTCGCTGGCCGCATCGCTCAGCCTGCCGTTTCTCGATTTCCCGCGCCTGAACCGCAACGTCAAGATCAGCGAAAAGACATACGACATTGCCGTCCTGACCTTCAAGACAACCCTGTTGCAGGCCTTCGCCGACACAGACAACGCCCTGTCGGCGCGCACACAACTGGCGCAACAGGCTGACGCCCAGGCCGCCAGCCTGGCCGCCGCGCGCAAGGCCGAATCCCTTTATGCCGTACGCTATCGCACCGGTTCGGTCGCCCTTCGCATCTGGCTTGATGCGCAGCAATCCCTGCGCCAGGAACAGCTCAGCTATGACAACAACCGCCTGTCGCAATTGATCAACCAGTCTACCCTCTATCAGGCGCTGGGTGGTGGTGTGCCACCGCAATAAAGAACGAAATAAATTCCGAGCCGACAGCGCCGGACTGCGTTATCATGGCGACATGTCCGGGGAAGAAATAAGCATTCAACTCAATCCGCAGGCGCGTGTGCGCCTGATGCATATTGGTGACGAACAGAATCCGCTGATCGTCATAGACGATGTCCTGCTCAATCCAGATGATTTGATCGAAGCGGCGGCGCGAACCCCGTTCGCCGCCCCGGAAGCGACCTACTATCCCGGCGTGAACGCCGCCATCCCCACGGCCTATCTTCAGGCCTTAGTGCCCATACTGCGCCCGACCCTGATGCGCGCCTTCGGTATAGGGAAGGGCCAGATGAGCGCCCGCGCCTTTTTCGCCCTGTCGACGCGAAGATCCGACGAACTGGTTCCGCTGCAAAAAATCCCGCATTATGATCAGCCCGACCCCCGCGGTCTGGCCATGGTGCATTACCTGGCGCGCGACCAGGCCGGCGGCACCGGCTTCTTTCGCCACAACACGACCGGCTACGAATCCATCCCGCCCGAACGTCGCGAGCGCTACATGGCCATCGTCGCGCGGGAGCTCGAGGCGGCGGCCGCGCATTTGAACGGATATACGGGCGCGGACACGCCCAACTATACCCTTTTGGAAGCCGTCGAGCCCAAATTCAATCGCCTCATCCTATACCGTAGCAACCTGCTGCATTGCGCGCTGTTCGACGGTGCGCGCCTCAGCGAGGACCCACGTACCGGGCGCCTGACCGCCAACAGCTTCTTTTTCTGTGGTTAAACCGTAGCCGCAACGCCTTCACGCGCTTGTGACTCCGCACTTATTGCAGTGCGGGGTGTTCCGTACTGAATCTTTACAGGCGAACCGGCAGTGTCGTCTCGTCAGCAGGCACTCCAAAGTCCTGCCCCCATTCCTAACATCACGTCCCCTAAAAAGGTTTTGTCAGAGCGTATCTGTAACTTTTCGGCTGGGACTCTGAATTTCTAGCGGAGAGCGACATGTTACAAGCCAACAGCTTCGAAATCGCCAGTGACCTGGAAGCGGAGATGGAAGGCTTACCCGCTACGGCGGCCGCTACGCTTAACCGATCCGTTCCTGACCGAATTGGCGCCCCCGGCATGACTCTGTCGAAAACCGCCATCATCGGTAACTTTCCGCCCCGTCAGTGCGGTCTGGCCACGTTCACACGCGATATGTATGCCTGCCTGTCACGCGCCCTGCCTCATGCCAGCTGGAGCGTCATCGCCATGAACGACCCCGGCGCGGCCTATGACTATCCGTCGGAAGTGACGCATCAGGTGCCTCAGAACGATATTGCCGCTTATCGCGCCTTGGCCGACGAACTGAATGACAACGGCACCCAGGTGCTGTTCGTGCAGCATGAATTCGGCATCTATGGCGGCCCGTCGGGCGCTTACCTGATCGAATGCCTGGAACGCCTGAACATGCCGATCGTAACCACCCTGCACACGGTTCTGGAAAACCCGAACGATGAGCAGCGCCACGTCATGAAGGCCCTGATCCGCCTCTCTTCGACCCTGGTGACCATGGCCCAGAAGGGCCGGGATATTTTGAAGCGTGTGTACGGCGTCAAGGATGAGCAGATCCAGGTCGTGTTGCACGGCGCGCCCTCGCGCCCCCTGCGCGCCACCTCCGAATTCAAGCCGATGCTGCATCTGACCGGCAAGAAAACCCTGATGACCTTCGGTCTTCTGTCGCCGAACAAGGGCATCGAAACGGTGATCAAGGCCTTGCCGGAAATTCGCAAGACGTGCCCGGAGGTCGTCTATCTCATCATCGGCGCCACCCATCCGCACCTGGTGCGTAATGAAGGCGAAAAGTATCGCGAAAGCCTGATCGCCATGGCCGCGGAACTCGGCGTCGAAGAGAATGTACGCTTCATCAACCGGTTTATGAACGACAATGACCTGATCGATGTGCTTCAGGCGACGGATGTCTATGTCACACCCTATCTGACAGAAACCCAGATCACGTCGGGCACGCTTAGCTACGCGCTGGCGCTGGGACGGCCCACCGTTTCGACACCTTACTGGCACGCCACCGAAGCCCTGGCTGACGGCGTCGGCATTATTTGTCCGTTCAGCGACGTCGCAGCCTTTGCCAAAGCCATTTCCAGCCTGCTGGACAACGATCACCTGCGTACGGAGATGTCCATGAGAGCCTACCAGGCCGCCCAACCGTCGCGCTGGAGCGAAGTTGCTCGCGCCTATGTTACCCAAGCCGAGTCAGATGTCGCCAATTACGACGTGCCGCCGGAAAAGTTGATTGTGTCCCTACCGGAAGCGCCGTCATGGAACGCGATTGCCCGCATGACCGACGATTGCGGCATCTTCCAGCATGGCAAATATAGTCTGCCCGACCGTCAGCACGGCTATTGCGCCGATGACAATGCTCGGGCGCTGTCACTGGTGGCGCGGCAATCGAACCTAGGGCCCCTGACGCCTGAGCAAATGAAGCTTGGCTACATCTATGCCTCCTTCATGAACCATGCCTGGAATAATGACAGCCGGTTCCGCAACTTCATGTCCTATAACCGCGAATGGCTGGATGACGGCGGCTCCGACGACTGCTGCGCGCGCTCCTATGAATGCCTGATCGACGTGGCCCGCTCCAACCTGCCTGCCGACCTGCGTCAATGGGCCAGTGATCTGGCCGCCCAGATTCTGCCGAAGACACCGACATGGAACTCACTGCGGTCACGCGCCGTTATGATAAAGAACCTGGTGCGTACCTTCGGTGTTTTCGGCGATGGCCAGGAAATTCAGGTCATGGTGCGTTACCTTACCCGCGACCTTCACGACCGTCTCAGAACGCAAGTTCGTGCTGGTCACAACTGGTTCGAACCGTCCCTGTCCTATGACAATGCGCGTGTCTGCGAAGGTCTGATCGTCGGTGGCGCCTTCCTGGGCGAAGCCGAAATGGTGAAGGACGGCCTGGCCTCCCTGACCTGGCTAATGAAAAAGCAAACTCGCAATAGCGTCTTCGCGCCCATTCCCAATTCGAAGTTTTCCGACGATGGCCCGGATCACCCGCTGTACGATCAACAACCCCTGGAAGTCCTTGCCACCATCGACGCCTGCCTGACAGCCCTGCGGATCAGCGGCGATACGAAATGGCGTGACGAAGCTATGCGCGCCTTTGCCTGGTTCCATGGCGAGAATACCTCAGGTCTCAGTCTGCTCGATGGCAACGGCGGTTGCTATGACGGGCTGAACCCAAATGGCGTCAACCTGAATCAGGGCGCGGAATCGATCCTGTCCTATCCCATGAGCTGGGCGGCTCTCAAAGCCGACCTGTA
Organism: Asticcacaulis aquihabitans; assembly: GCF_032490435.1. Taxonomy (NCBI): domain Bacteria; kingdom Pseudomonadati; phylum Pseudomonadota; class Alphaproteobacteria; order Caulobacterales; family Caulobacteraceae; genus Asticcacaulis; species Asticcacaulis aquihabitans. The sequence goes on along the minus strand of NZ_JAVGWM010000004.1, from coordinate 228,851 downwards.
AACACCTGGCCTGCAAAATACAGGCCCTCACGTACGCGAACCGCCAAGGCGGTTCGCGACTTTGCCTTGCCTAAACCGGACCGGAAGGACCGGCATCTGAGGGGATACACTATGACTGAAATGCTTATTAGCCCGATTACTCTGCACGCCAATCCGGAACGGGTGGTCATCCTGCCGTTCACCATTTCCATCACTCCGCGTGACAGCGCCATGGGTGCCGGCTCCCGGGTCAGTCGCATTTGCGATGCCATTGCGGCCATGTCGCTCGAACAGGTGCGTAACGAACTGGAGGTGGTCAATCGCGACTTCACCTCACGTCACTGGCAGGCACGCGGCATTTTCCTCGAACGATTCCGCCAGATCAAGGCCATGAACGGCGGGCTGGACACGCTGGGCGAAGACCATATGGCGCTTATCGGCGCCTATTTCTGCCATGAATATAGCTATTCGGCGGCGGCGGTCATGAACCCTTCCGTCGTTCTTCACCCCGACCAGAGCGGTGCCGGCGAAGGCGTTAATTTCATCATGTCGACGCGCACGGTCGGTGAAGGTCACATTTCGACGGTCTCCTTCCGCGAAGGCACGTTTCATCCCGATGGCACGGTCGAACTCAAGCCGGAAGCCGATTTTGCCGTCGCCGCCAAGCCGCAGGGTAATGCGCCGCTGGACGGTGTCGTGACGGTTCACGGGCACCAGGCCTGTCCGATCTCGGAAACCGTTCTCTTTCCGGTCACCCGGTCGCAAAGCAACGGGCTTGAAGACCTACGTATGTTGAAATTCACCGATGAAAGCGGTAGCGCCAGCTATATGGGCACCTATACCGCCTATAACGGCAAGGAGACCGCGTGCGAGTGTCTGGAAACGTCGGATTTCCGCTCGTTCAAGCTCACGCCCTTCCGAGGCGCGGCCTCTGGGCACAAGGGGCTCGGCATATTTCCACGCAAGATAAATGGGCGGTGGGCCGCCGTGGGACGTCTGGACCACGAAAGCATCTTCTACCTGGAGAGCGACGACAAATACACATGGAACTACGGCGACCGTATTTTGGGTCCGGAAGCCCCATGGGAGTTGATCCAGATGGGCAATTGCGGCTCTCCCATCGAACTGGACGAAGGCTGGCTGGTCCTGACCCATGGGGTCGGTGCGGTGCGCCGCTATTCCCTGGGCGCAGCCCTGCTGGATAAGGACGATCCGCGCATTGTCCTGGCCCGATCGACAGAACCGCTTCTGTCGCCGTCCGAAGATAACCGCGAAGGCTATGTCCCCAATGTCATCTATACCTGCGGCGCCATGCGTATCGGTGACTGGATTTTCATGCCCTACGGCGTAGCGGATTCCTCAATTCATTTCGCGTCCATCAAGATCAAGGACCTTCTGGCCCACCTGGGCTACAGCCCGGCGGCTGTGGACCAGGAAAACGCCGCGGAATAAATAGCGTTTTAAACCAAAAAAGAAAGCCTCCCGATCGTTCGATGGGGAGGCTTTTTTCATATGGCAGGGCGATTAGGAGCCGAGCTTTACATTGTCTTTTTCGGTGCCTGGGACGTGCGTCTTCGGCATCTTGCCATTTTCGATACGGCCTTCGTTGCGCAATTGACGTCCCTTGTCGGCCATCTTGTCGTTTTTCAGCGCTTCGCCCAGTTCTTCTTCGGCAGCGCCGGCGGTTTCCTTGATGCTGGCTTTAACAGTCATGATGAATTCTCCTGCAATCTGTCGCCGGGACTAGCCCCCGCGATCCCTTGTAGCCTAGCCTCACCGACATAAAAAGGATGCACCGGACCGTGATGAAGGGATAAGAATGAGGTAAGTCATTTACACCGGCAGGCGGTCACCCCGCATTTTTATGCAATCTTTATTTTCGCCTAGCAGGCGTCACATCGCTTCCTTAAAGCCGGACCGATAATCTTAAATCATCACGTTCACGGCCGCTTCTCTCAAGCCCTTCTCCGCCCCCCCAGCCCCTGGGTTTCAGACAAGCCTGCTGTGAACGTGACCCCCTTTTCTTCCTCCCCCGAAAAACCCGTAAATGCCGGTTTCCGGCAGTCTCTGTGCAGGAGTAATCGACCCATGCTGTCTTCCGCAACCAAAGCCGCCGCAAATGTCACCAAGGGCCTGGCCGAAAACGATCTGCGCAATAGCGCCCGCGATGCCGCCGACCGGGCGCGCGACGCGATCGACGACGTGAAGGATCGCGGTGAAGATGTTCTCAACAATGTCAGCGGCTATGCCAACGAAGCCGGACAAAAGGTGCGTGGCCTGTTCGATCGCACCGCCGACACCACATCGCAATATACGCGTAAGATCGAAAGCGAAATCAAGACGAACCCGATCCGTTCGTCAGCCATCGCGCTCGGCGCCGGCTTTATCCTCGGCGCCCTGCTTACCCGCCGCTAAGCCAATACACATGACGCCGGACGGCCCTTTCAGGCTGCCCGGCGTTTTTGTGTCATATGTACCGGAGTCCACCGCCATAGGAGGCAATCGCATCATGTTCTGGGTTTCGCGAATTTTCGAGCTTTTGTCGGCGACGAAAAAGCTCAATACGGCGAAAGCCCATGTCATGAGCGCGGTTTCCGGTCTGACGCTCGTCCTCCTGCTCGGGATATTCGGGACATTCCTTTCCGCATTGATGATTGGCGGCCTGTTATGGCTCATTTACATGCAGCTAATTGCCGCCAACCTGGACGTTCTGCCATCCTGTGCGGTGATCGCCGCCCTTACCCTTGTCATACTGGGTGTTGCAGCGGCTGTGGCCGCGCGTATCTTTAACCGCGTCCGTAGCGACGTCGAGCAGATATTTCACAGCCAGGCGCCGATGGTCGCACCGGTCATCGACAAGGCAACAAACATGGTCGGCGCATTTGTGCAGGGTTTGCGAACGTCGCGGAGCTTATCCCCAAAGGACAAGCTGGAGCGGGCGCGGCGCTAACCGGCCTTTTTTCGCGCGATTAGGACTTATGTCATCTTTATAAAAATGGTGCCGCAGCTTATTGCTCCATTATACGCCCTTACGCTAGATTTAAGGCGGATATGTCACTCATAGCGCTTGGGTGACGCCTTCCTGCGTTAAGGTTTTCATTAAATAGCTCTTGTTAATGCAAATATTGAGCGGGTCGACCACATATATCTCATTGGCGCCATAGAGGCCGGCGGATAGATATGCGACTACCCTGGGGCTTGAATGTTAAGCATCTATATCTGGCATTCTTCAGTGTTATTTCGATAGCGCTCTGTTCTTTCAGCCTGATTATTTATGATCAGTACACAAAATCCCAAAACCTGAACGACCACATTCGTTATGAGTATGAGAATATTCGCCAGACCAAGGTTATCCTGATGGACATGGTGAATATGGAAACGAGCGTGCGCGGATATGTGCTATCCGGCGACAAGGCCTTTCTTGAACTGTACGAGGTGTCCGCCGCCCGCCTGCCCGACGAAATCAACACCCTGCGCCAGTCGACCTATTACGAAAACACCGCATTTGCTGAGACCAGCAACCTGCTCGACCGCTTTGACGGAATGGAGCGCCTTCTGGAATCGCAAATCAATTACATGCGTGGGCATGGCCGCGGCCAGATCAGCATGAATGCACTGGGCATCCAGAAGCGTCAGATGGACGAATTGCGCCAGTTGGTGGCCACTGTCACGGCGCGCCGCCTGACCAACATGGAGGAGCGGCGCAAGCTGGTGGAGCCGCGCCGCCGTAACTTTGCCTACATTCTGATCATCGGAAGCATTCTGGGTGTCGGTATATTCCTGGCCGGCACCGTACTGATCATCAAGCTGGAAGCCGAAAACGAGGCTATCGAAGCGCAGAACGAACGGGCGGAAACCCGGTTCCGGGCGGTTATGAACGGGATCAATGACGGGGTGTATGAGATCAACTTCGTCAACGAAACCATCTATATGTCCAAGGAATACCTGGCGATGCTGGGCTTTGAGGAGGGCGAGCTGGATGAGGATATCCGCTCCCTCATAGGCCGCATTCATCCTGACGACCTGGAATCCTATATGCAAGTCCGTCACGACTATATCATCAAAAAAACACCCACCTATAACAACGTCTTCCGCCTCAAACACAAGGACGGCACGTGGCGCTGGGTCATGTCACGCGGCATCGGCACCTGGGACAAGTTCGGCCAGATCCGCAGCATGATCGGCACCCATACCGACATCACCGAACAAAAGAGCCGCGAAGAAGAACTGCGCCAGCTGAACGCCGACATGGAGGCCTTCACCTACATTACGTCGCACGACATGCGTTCCCCCCTGGTCAACCTAAAAGGATTCTCTCACGAGCTCACGCTTGCTGTGAAGGATATAGACGACCTGCTTGAACCGAAGCGCAAAGGAATTGGCGAGGAAACCTGGGCCAAGCTTGAGCATATTCTCAAGCGCGACATTCCCGAGGCCCTGGGCTTCATCGGCAATGCCGTGGACCGGATGGACACCCTGACAACCGCCATTCTGGATTTATCGCGCATCGGTAAGTTCACCTACCGCGATGAAGTCGTCGACGCCCAGGCCGTGTTCGACAAATGCCTGGGCGCGCAAAGCTATGAGATTTCCAGCAAGGGGGTCGAGGTCAAGGTCAACCCACTGCCCAAACTGGTGACCGATCCCGTGGCGCTTGAGCAGGTCTTTTCCAACCTGCTCGACAATGCCGTCAAATATCTGCGGCCGGGTGTCGCCGGCCATATCGAGATGAGTTGCCTGGAAACGTCGCGCGATTACATATTCTCTATTCACGACAATGGACGCGGCATCGATGCCGAAGATGCCGAGCGCGTGTTCAACATCTTCCGACGTGCGCGTAATACCGGTGACGTGCGCGGGCTAGGCCTGGGCATGGCTTTCGTCAAGGCCACCTTGCGTAAGATGAATGGCGGCATATGGTTCGAATCCAAGCTCGATGTCGGCACGACATTCTATGTCAGCCTGCCGCGCCGCCAACCTGTCGCCAATGATGCAGCGGAAAAACTGTCCGGTAAACGGGAGGACGCGGCATGATCAGCGCTTTTTCCGAACCGTTCACTGTCGTTCTGGTCGAGGATGATGAAGGTCATGCCAGCCTCATCAACCGTAATTTACAACGGGCCGGCGTATTGAATCCGATCGTGCGTCTGCGCGACGGCGGAGAAGCCATAGCCTACTTCTTCGGGACGCCCGCGCGTACCGAACCGCTTGAAAAGACGATTATTGTTCTCGATCTCAATCTGCCCGACATCGACGGCTTCGAGGTTCTGCAACGTCTGAAGACCGATGATCGGACGCACCACATCCCCGTCGTCGTCCTGACCACCACCGACAACCCGAAAGACATTGACCGGTGCTATGCCCTGGGCTGTAATGCCTTCATGACCAAGCCTGTGGGATATGATGACTTTTCCGATGCTATTCGAAAGCTTGGCCTGATGCTGACCACAGTTCGCGTCCCGCATACCCGAGCCTAACTCCCATGCCCCACACCATCGCCCACGAGTCCAAAACACCACCAACCATGCATCAGATTCTTTATGTCGAAGACGATGCCGCCCTGGCGCGTCTGCTTCAGAAGCGTATGGAAAGACTGGGGCTAAAGGTCGAAACCGCCGGCAGCGCCGAGGATGCGCTCGATCTGCTGCACAGGCACGATTTCGACCTGCTGCTGATCGACTATAACCTGCCCGGCATGAACGGCCTGCAGATGCTCGACCGCCTGACCGACCTGACCGTCGTGCCCCCCGCCGTCATCCTGACGGCCGGCGGCGATGAGCGCATTGCCTTGGAAGCCCTGGAAAAGGGCGCTGCCGACTACTGCGTCAAGGATGTCAACCAAACCTATCTCGATCTTCTGCCGGCCATCATGGTCGCCGCCTTCACCAAGGAGCGGCTGTTACGTGAAAACGCCCAGCAAAGCATCGAGCTGACCGCTGCCAAAGAACGCGCCGAAGCGGCCAACCAGGCCAAGAGCCGGTTCCTGGCCACCATGAGCCATGAAATCCGCACGCCGATGAACGTCGTGACCGGACTGGCCACCGTATTGGCGAATACGCGCCTGGACGATCACCAGAAAAAGATAGTCGATACCTTACGCACAAATGCCGATCTGCTGCTCAAACTGATCAACGACCTGCTCGATATCAGCCGCATCGAAGACGATCATATCGAGCTGGAAGCCATACCTTTCGAGATTTCGGCTATTTTGGAAGATATTCGCGTCATGTTCGGCCAGGACATTGAGCGCAAAGGCCTGAGCTTCCGCATCGAGGACACCACCAACGGCATGTGGCTGATCGGAGACCGGTCGCGTCTGCAGCAGGTGCTGATGAACCTGGTCAGCAATGCGCTTAAATTTACCGATAGCGGCGAAATCCTCATCCAGGCCAGCGCCAGACCGCTGAGCGGCGATATGTGCGGCCTGATCGTTCGAGTGCACGATTCGGGCATCGGCATTCCGGCCGATAAGCTGCCCGCCATCTTCGAAAAGTTCACTCAGGCCGACGAGAGTATCACCCGCCGGTTCGGCGGTTCAGGCCTGGGCCTGTCCATCGCCCGCTCCCTGACCCAGCTCATGGGGGGGGATATCCATGTCGAAAGCCAACCGGGCGAAGGGTCCAGCTTCACCCTGACGCTCGACCTGCCGCGTGGCGCCAATCCGAACCGCCCAATCGCGCCTGCGGCCGATTACCGGCCCGAGCCGCCGATAGATGGCCGCAAACCCTGCGTGTTGATCGTGGAGGATTACGAACCCAATATCATGGTCCTGACCCTTATGTTGGAGGAGTTGGGCTATGACATTCTGTCCGCCACATCGGGCGCGGAAGCCTTAAGCATACTTGACGCGGAAGGCCCCTTTCACGCTATCCTCATGGATGTCCAGATGCACGGCATGGACGGGCTGGAAACCACCCGCCAAATCCGTCAGGATGAAAGCCAGGGCGGCCCACGTCACACCATTATAGGGGTGACCGCACATGCCTTAGCCGGGGATCGCGAACGCTGCTTGGCCGCGGGCATGGACGACTACATTTCCAAGCCGGTCCTGCCCGACATACTGGCGCAAAAGCTGCGCGCCGTGGCTTCGCGCCACCCGGCGTGATACGGGTTTTTATATCCCCCTTATCTCACTGCCAGGCTTAGGCACTGTGCCTTTGCAGCCTTTTTCGTACGGTCATCCATATCCGCCTTCGCGGATCATGAGATTACTTTGCAGGAGGAAAAGGCCATGCTCGATTCAAACGTCACTACCAGCCCGACAAGCCAGGGCACGACCGGCACCGATAACGCTGCGCCGGCCGATCAGACGCAAGCCTCGCCAGTTTCCGCGACAAGCCAGCTAACAGGCCTATCCGCTCTGTATGACGAAGATCATATCGCCTCCGTGCAGCAGGTATCCTACGATCTGAAGCGTCTTCTGACCGGTTGTGACGCCGCACGGTTGAAGACCGACGTCAAGCTTCAGGTCGCCAAACTCAACGACTGGACCAATACCTATCTGAAGGGGCTGGAGGCCGCGCAGAAGATCAGCGAAGCCGGTTATGACACCCTTATCGAAGCCCAAAAGGAATTGGCCTTGTCTCTCGATGATTTCCTGCGGTTCGAAGGCGAAGGCGGCAATCCTCCCTCACCGGATCAGGAACGCCGAATTGACGATATTTCCAAGGCGTTGCGTCGTATCAGCGGCTTGATCCCGGCAGTCGAAAATGCGTTCGCTTCCGAAGGCCCGAACGATCCGGAGGACCCGGAAATCGAGCCGCATGAACCCGCGACCAACCCGGACAGCGAGCCCGAATACAATCCGCCCGCGCCGGATGGCAATCCGGAATTGCCGTCTGAAATTCCCCCGGTCACCAATCCACAATTCAAGACCGCCTAACCCTTGTGGGTATGGCCCATCTCATCAACGGACGTCTGCCATGAACGCCACCATTCTCCCCTTTCCCACTCCGAAACCTTCCCCCGTTCGCCAGGTCAAACTGGAGGGTGAATATGTCGAGGACGATCTGCCGCCGGAGCTTTTCGATCCGGAAGAAGACGAGGGTGAATTGGCGGCCTATGCGCATATCGCCGGCACCTGGAACGATTAAAAATGCGCGACGCGGGGATGACCTATGGCCAATGATATTTACCGCGGACCGGGACTTGGACGATTTCTGTTGCTGATCGTCCTTGTCCTTATCCTCGCCGTTGCCGGCGTATGGTTTTACAACAAAAGCCATTCGGTGACGGTCGGGGACCGCGTCGGCAAGGTGATTGACGAACTGCCCGTAGGCGCCAGCAAGGCGGCGGACGAGCTTAAGGACAGTCCGGCGCTCGCCAAGGCTGGCGACGCCATAAAAGAGAGCGGTCACGCGGCGTCCTCGGCCCTGTCTAAAACCGGTGCGGCCACTGAGCGGGTCGTCACGGACGCCAAAGAAGACGTAAAGGCAGCCGCGGACAAGCAAAAAGAAAACAACGCCGACAAAAAGTAGAAAATTACCCGTCGATTTTTTTAGCGTTTAGGATTTCCCATATGTCAAAGCCACAGTTTTCCCCTGGCTGATCGGTTTTGACACCCAAAGGGAGCAGGGTTCGAAGACCTTGCTCCCTTTTCTATCGTATATGGCTTGAGCGCGTTGCTTGCGCAGGACAATATTGGTAAGACACGGTTATGAAGCCCGAAGAGATGACCTCCCCAACTCACGACGAGATCCGTGAGTACCTGCATCGCCAGATGCTATCCTCGGTGTCCCACGACCTCAAGACGCCGTTGGCGACGATTATCGGCTCGCTCGAAGTCATGACGATGCTTTATGACAAGCTGAGCGAGGAAAAGCGCAAGTCGCTCATCAGCTCAGCCCTGACCGAGGCCTTCCGGCTTGACCACTTCATCACCAACATCCTCGATATGGCGAAGTTTGAGGCCGACGCGGTTAAACCGCGCTTTGAAGCCGCCAGACTGAGCCAGATGATCAATGACAGCCTGGCGCGGCTGGGGCCCCTCAAGACGCGCGGCGAAATAAAGATCGCTCCGCCCGTCGGCAACGACGATCTGGTTACCGATCCGATGCTGGGCGCCCGCGCTATAGGCCTGGTCTTGCACAATGCTTTCAAGTTCGGCGGCCGCAAGGCGGCCGTGCCGGTGATCGAGGTCGAATACGGAATCACCGGTAATGAAGGCTTCGTGCGTATTCGCGACCATGGCGATGGCATCCCCCCCGCCAAGCAGGCGGCGGTTTTCGACAAATATACCCGTCTGCAGAAGTCCGACCAGCAAAACGCCAGCACAGGCCTGGGCCTCACCATCTGCCAATACATCATGCGCCTGCTCGACGGCCGCATCGAATTGTCGAACCACCCTGAAGGTGGCGCCATTTTCACCCTATGGTACGCCAACAAAAAGGCGACCTGATCGGCAGCCAGGCCTAAACCATAAAAAAACCGGCCCTGCGAAGGACCGGCTTTTTTATTTGATTCTAGCCATTTTATAGAGGTGGATTGGCACTGCGGCCGGTAATCATGCGGTAAACCAGGCTGGCGATAAACAGCACGACAAAGATGACGGCGATAAACTTGGCGATTTCAGCAAAGGTGCCCGCCAGGCCTGTAAAACCGAAGAAAGCCGCGATAACGGCCAGAATAAAGAAGGTTACGATCCAGTTGAGCATAGTATTCTCCTATTGAACAGCCCCGCCCGTAATCGGAGGAAACTTGTATTTCAGGCTATGCTTTCCGCCATAAATTACAAAGACGGCAAAAACTGTCCGCTCATAAGGAAGCGGTAAGACTCAGTCCCGCCACGGCATCTGGAACAAATAAAAAGGTCCGGTGAAACCTGTTCCACCGGACCTCTATTTTAATACTCACGATCGGGACTAGTTGACCATGTCCATGCGGTAACCGATGCCGGATTCCGACACGATCGATTTCCCCAGGCCCGGACGCGTCTCAAGCTTGTCACGGACCTGACCGATATAGACGCGCAGATATTGGGTGTCTTCGAGGTGCGCAGGGCCCCACACTTCCTTGAGGATCTGCTTGTGCGTCAACATGCGGCCGCGATTGACCAGGAAGTAGCGCAGGAGATCATATTCCTTGGGCGTGAAACCGATGCGCTCATCGTCAATGAACACTTCATGGCGCACGAGGTCCATGCGGATCGGGCCGTGAACGATTTCCGGATCACCGACTTCCTTAACCGCGGACTTGCGCAGGTTGGCATTGATGCGCGCCAGAAGGACTTCGGCAGAAAATGGCTTGGTGACATAGTCATCCGCGCCGATATTCAGGGCGGGGGCCGCTTCCATGTCCTCAGCACGGGCGGTCAGCACGACGATGGGCACGTTAGACCATTCGCGTACCTTGGTAATGACTTCCTTGCCGTCGATGTCAGGCAGGCCGAGATCGAGCAGGATCAGATCGGGCCTGACCGAAGCGCTCATGCGCAGGGCTTGCTTGCCACTGTCGCATTCGCACACCTTGAAATCCGCGGCATCGAGGAAGATGCTCAGCATCTTGCGGATCTCTTCCTCGTCATCAACGATCAGAATGGTGTTTTTCTTTTCAAGCATGGGGGTATTCCGTGATCCTCTTATTAGACGCCGCCGGACCCCTGGAACTCAGGGGATCACAAACTTTTGTACCTACAGCACTACGGTCAGAAAAATAAAAATTAAATGCGTGAGTTTCGCCCGTCAGTCGCTGGCAGCAGCGTCGACAGCCCGCGCCAAAACGATATCTCTGGCCGTTAAGCCCTTGGAATCATGAGTGGTTAGCCGGATAGACACCCGATTGTAAACATTGGACCATTCGGGATGGTGGTCCAGCCGGTCGGCCGCTTCAGCGACCTCGGTCATGAAGGTGAACGCCGTCTTGAAGTCTTTGAATTCCAGGTGTCTTGTTATGGCAAGGCCGCCGGGCTCAAGCGTCCATTGCGGCAAATCATAGGCGAGGGCGTCAATTTCAGCAGAAGATAAGGTCGGGCGCATTCCGTCACTTTGCGCCCCAGCGGCGGGTTTGACAAGGCCCGCATCCCGGTGTCTTGTCACCGACAAAATATCAGGAGGAGATGTCATGAGGTTAGCGCAGATTTTCGTCGTCGCCGTCACGGCCGCGCTTCTGGCCACGCCTGCCGACGCCAGACCGGCCCGCCCTGCCGACGCTCCGGCCTACAGCACCACCGTTCCAGGTACGGTTCTGGTCAATGCCGACCGACGCACCGGAGAAAGCCTCTCCGGCCCCTGGCACTATTCGGTAGACCCTTACAAGGACGGGATGGCCGATTTCCACGGCAAGCCTTTGGACGTCACGCACGGCCGCGGTTCGGACGTCAATGTCGAGGCCGCGATGAAGGCCGATCCCGATGTCTTTTTCGAATACGACCTGGCCCGTGCGCCAGTCGGTCCGGTACCGTCCGCCTGGATCGCCTACTCACCGGAACTGCGCTACTATAACGGGTTGATGTGGTATCAAAAGAGCTTCGATACCGCATTGATCAAATCCGGCCAGAGGGTCTTCCTGCGCTTCGCCGCCGCCGATTACAAGACCATGGTCTATCTCAACGGGCACCGCGTCGGCGAGCATGAAGGCGGCTTCACGCCGTTCAGCTTCGACGTCACCCGTCTGCTGCGCGAGAAAAACAACAACCTTGTTGTCGCTGTCGATTCGACCCGCACACCTGACTCCGTACCAACCCAGGTCACTGACTGGGAAACCTATGGCGGGCTGATCCGCGATGTCACCCTGGTCGCCACGCCGGAAACCTATGTCGATGACGACTTTATCCGCCTCACCACCGACGGCCTGATCAAGGCCGACGTCGCGCTGGACGGCCCTGCCAAGGCGGGACAAGTCGTCGAAGTCAGCGTGCCGGCGCTCAAACTCAGCCTGAAGGGCACCACGGACGCCGATGGCCATGTGTCGCTCAGCACCCGCGCGCCCAAGGACCTGAAGCGCTGGTCGCCGGACACACCGACGCTGTATGAGGTTTCGGTCAAGGCAGGTGCTGACGTTTTAACCGACCGGATCGGGTTCCGTACGATCGAGGTCAAGGGCACACAGATCATCCTCAACGGCGAACCGATCTTCCTGCGCGGCATCTGCCTGCATGAAGAAGAGTTCGGTCCCAATCCATCGCGACGCATCACACCGGAAGCGTCGCGCGCCCTGCTCAGCGAGATCAAGACGGGTCTTCACGGCAACTACGTCCGCCTGTCGCACTATCCCCATTCGGAAATCACCACGCGCATGGCCGATGAGATGGGACTTCTGGTCTGGAGTGAGGTGCCGGTCTATTGGGCGGTGAAGTTCGACAATCCCGACACCCTCAAGGTCGCGCAGAGCATGATGGCGGAAAACATCCTCCGCGACCGGAACCGCGCCTCGGTCATCATCTGGAGCGTGGCCAATGAGACGCCGATATCGGACGCCCGCAACAGCTTCCTGACCGCGCTGGCGCGCGAAGCCAAGGCCCTGGACGGCACACGTCTGGTCTCGGCAGCGCTGCTCACCGGCAAGAAAACCGTCGACGGCCATATCGACATCACTATCGACGATCCGTTGATCCCGGAACTCGATGTCATGGCGGTCAACACCTATAATGGCTGGTACGGCAACGACAAGATCGCCGACGTGCCGGCAACCGTCTGGCATTCCAGCTTCAACAAGCCGCTGATCCTGTCGGAATTCGGCGCCGAAACCCTTTACGGTGTCCGCGACCCGGTGCGTGAAGCCCGTTTCACCGAGGACTATCAGGCGAAATACTACAAAAATACCTTGGCCATGGCCGACCGGATTCCGTTCCTGGCCGGCCTGTCGCCATGGATTTTGAAGGATTTCCGCTCGCCCCGCCGCCAGAACATCTGGCAGCAGGGCTGGAACCGCAAGGGCGTAGTTTCGGAGAACGGCGAACGCAAGATGGCCTTCTTCGTTCTTAGTGATTACTACGCGAAGATGGCGGCAAAGAAGTAGGGGGCGGCCGCCAAGCTCAGCGCTTCAAATGGCTCAGCCCTTCAAATTCTTGATGCTGGTGGCGATGCTCGCCCACGGGTCGGTCGGGTTGTCGTGTTCGACATAGACGTTTTCCACTCCGCTCTTAACGGCTGTGTTCAGCACGGCGGCAAAGTCGATCGTCCCCTCGCCCACCGGTGCCATCGAACCATCGGCCAGCTTGTCCTTGAGATGCAGTTGGCGAATGCGGCTGCCATGTTCCTTAAGGACGTGGACCGGATCATGGCCGGCAAAGCTGGCCCAATAACAATCCAGTTCAAAGGCTACCAGGGACGGATCGGTATTTTCCAGCAGGAGGTGATACGGGATCTCGCCGGACGCTGTCTTTTTGAACTCGAAATCGTGGTTGTGGTAGCAGAAGGTCAGGCCGCGCGCCTTGGCCAGTTGCCCCCAGGCGTTCATCTTGTCCGCCCAGGCTTTCCAGCCGTCGCGGTCTTCGGTCGGCAGCCAGGCCAGGACGGCATAACGGGCGCCGACAGCCACTTGATCGTCAAGCGCCGCTTCCGCACGCGTTTGCCAGTCAGTGAGACCAACGTGACCCGACGGGGCGGTCAAGCCAACGTCATTGAGTCTGGCCTTGAAATCCGCGGCGGAAAAACCGCCAAACGCGATGGTTTCGACCTGATCGTAACCCAGGGCCTTTACTCGCTTCAGCGTACCGACCGGATCCTTGGCGAAGGCGTCGCGCACCGTATACAACTGGACGCCGATTTTCTTGAAAGGTGATTTAACCGGCTTGGCCTGAGCGGATGCACCGGCAAGACCGAGTGCGGACAGGGCGGCAAGCAGATGACGACGATTGAGTTCCATGATGTTTTCTCCCGTTTGGGACATCAATCATGGGTTTTACTCGGGTGTCAATTCCTGGTCATCAGGCACCGGTGAGCAAGGCCCGATGATAGTCGCCGGTGCCGCGCGTGAATACATGGTCATCGGGCGTCACCGTGGCCAGGCCGAAATCGGGCAAGGCTTTCAGCTTTTCATAGATGGGCGCAAAATCCGTATTGGCCATGTCGAACAGGGTGTCGAGCGACGGCATGACAAAATAGGTCTCCTGGAATTCGTCAATGCGGTAAGCCGTGCGCATGACGCGTTCCAGATCGAAGCCGATGCGATTTGGCGACGCACTTTCCAGCGCAAACCGCGTTTCCGTAAATGACGAGAGGATGCCACCGCCAAAGATGCGCATGCCTCCCGCCTCTTCGATCAGGCCAAACTCCACCGTATACCAGTAGAGCCGCGCCAGATAATCGAGCACACCCAGCCGTTCGGCACGCAGGCCGCCTTCGCCATAAGCCTGCATGAAGTCGGCCATGACCGGATTGACCATCATCGGCACGTGCCCAAATATATCGTGGAAAACGTCGGGCTCCTGCAGGTAGTCGAGCTGACGCGCCTTGCGGATAAACTGTCCCGCCGGAAAACGGCGGTTGGCCATATGATTGAAAAAGACATCATTGGGCACCATGCCCGGCACGGCCACGACCCGCCACCCCGTGCGCTTTTCCAGCGCGTCGGAGAGGGCTTCGAAATCAGGAATACGGTCAGCCGTAATCGGCAGTTCAGCCAGTCCGTCGAGATAGGCCTGACTGGCCCGGCCGGGTATGAGTGTCATCTGACGCTCATAAAGAGTCTTCCAGGTGGCGTGTTCTTCCGGGGTGTAGGCGGCCCAGTTCTGGTCGATGGTCCAGTCGGCGCGTTCCGGTATATAACCGCCAACAATGCCGTGAAAGTCAGATTGGGCGTTTTCGCCCGATTGGGTCTCCAGCATGTCACGCCTCCTCTTATTTTTGGAAGTGTAACGCGAATTTGGTTTCACATGAAATGAATTTTTTCGTGAGCCGAAACGCGAAGCGCTCCCCTTTTGACAAGAGGAGCGCGGAAAGGCCGCCTTAGGGATAATCGGTCAGCCCTCCATATCGGAGATCAGCTTTCGCATGGCATCGAGGTAAGCGATATAGGCTGTGCGGCCGGTCGGGCTCAGGCTTATGGTCGTCAGCGGCTTCTTGCCGACAAAGCTCTTGTCTATCCCAATGTAACCAGCCTCTTCCAGCTTGCGCAACTGGACCGACAGGTTACCATCCGTTGCCTGGAGCTTGGTTTTCAGCAGGGTAAAATCCGCCGAACCGGCCGTGGACAGGTAGGCCATGATCCCTAACCGTAAACGCCCGTGAATGACATCGTCAATGGCATCGATGGAAAAATCGTCACCCATGACGTTAGGCCCTGTCTGCGCGCATCAACACAATGCCAGGCACCATGGCGAACAAAAACAGACACGCGGCATAGGCAAGCATCTGAAGCGCATTGCCGGCCAGGAAGGAGATGGCCGGCGCCCCCAGGAAGCATCCGAAGCTGACCAGTTTCAACCAGCCCTGGCCGGACATCAGAGCGCTGACCCACCATCCCATGCCGTAAAGCAGGAGGATTACCGGCGCGATCAGATAGGATAGCGGCTCAAAGGTTTGGTATATATTGGCGATAATCACCAGACAGGCGATGAAGGAAAATATGCCGATTCCAACCGCCGACCAGGCCGAAGCCGTGGCGCGGTTGCTGACCGATCCCTTGACACGCATTCGGTTAATGCCAAACACCGTGGCGCAAATCCCGAACAGAATGCTGGCGCCGATCCAGATCACAGCGGACATGGCGCCCGACTTGGGTATCCAGTTCATGATCATGGCATAGTGGGCGATGGCAGCCACGCCGTAGATCAAGCCGGCGCAGAACAAGGTGGCGCCGTTCTTCAACGGGCCCTTACTCCCGTCTTCGGCCAGAGATTTTATGTAGTCGATATCGGACTGGAGATTGGACATCAGGTATTTCCTCTTTGAACGGTATATTATTCAGCGGCTTCGGGCGTTTGCTGACGCAGAAGTAAAGCCAGACCGGGAATGACGGCGAAGACGACAAGGCACAGGCTATAGGCGAGGGATTGCGCCGCCGTACCGGCCAGAGCCGCCAGGCCGATCGCACCGGCGAAACATCCCATGGTCAGCAGGTTCGGCCAACGGCTGCCGGTCATGACGGCGGCGACGCGCCAGCCAATGCCATAGACACCCAGCGCAATCGGGGAGACGATGAAGCTGGCATTAGACCCAAGGTCGAATTTCGCCATCATGATCATGAGGGCGGCGATAAGAACCGCTGCGCCGACGATCAGGCCAGTCCATATAGCGCGAAACCGTTTGACCGCCGGCTGTTGCAGCAGCAGACGGTCACTGCCGACTTTCAGGATTACGCCGAACAGCATGAAGGCGGCCGTGGCGCCCATCCATATCAGACCGATCATGGCAGGATGGAGCAGGTGGATATAGCCGGACATGACCAGATAGTTGGACAGGCTGGCCGTCCCGTAGCAAAGGCCGGCCCAGAACATCATGCCACCGTCCATGGCGATGCCGCTGGCGGGGCGATAGGCGGTGGACAGGGACAGAGTGGCGGACATGAAAAGCTCCCATTCAGGTGTGTCGACATAAATGACGAAAGAACTTTATTTTGTAAAGTACTTTTCTCGAAAAAAGATGAACCTTTTGTAATCTTGCCAAGGCGCGGAAACGGGCTAGTTTCACCCGTTATCTTTTGCTGAACAAAAAAGGCGGGCCCCCGGTGCAAAACTCCCTGAAATCCCTATGTGTAACCACGGCACTTGTCGCGCTCAGCCCCCTGCATCCCCTCGTTTCCCACGCACAGACCATGACCACAGTCGCCAAACCCCTTTCGTCCAACCCCAATACGGCCGCGAAGGAGACCGCCGACCCGCGCGCCTTCCTGGATGAGATCGACGGCGCGGAGGCGATGAAGTGGGTTCTGGCCCACAATCAGACGACGCTAGACCGTCTGTCAAAAGACCCACGTTTCGCGCAAAGTCAGGCTGAGGCCCTTGCCATTCTTCAGGCGACCGACCGGATCGCCTATCCCAGCTTCGCGCACAAGGGCATGGTCCAGAACTTCTGGCAGGACGCCGACCACGTTCATGGTATCTGGCGCCAGACCACCTGGGACTCTTACAAGACCGCCACCCCGGCATGGGACACCATTCTCGACATCGACGCTCTGTCCAAGGCGGAAGGCAAGAACTGGGTCTATGAAGGCGCCGACTGCCTGGCGCCCGACTACACGCGTTGCCTGATCTCCCTTTCCGATGGCGGCAAGGACGCCACCGTCATCCGTGAATTCGACATCACCACAAAGTCCTTCATCGCCGGTGGCTTCGACCTGCCCGAAGGCAAGCAAAGCGTCAGCTGGCGCGATGCCGATACGGTATATGTTACGCGCGAATGGACGCCCGGCGATGTCACCGCGTCGAGCTATGCCTACATCACCAAGGCACTCAAGCGCGGTCAGAGCCTCGATCAGGCGACCGAAATCTTCCGCGGCACCAAGGCCGATGTCAGCGCCGGCCGCTACGTCCTGCGCAATATCGACGGCAGCTACGTGATGGACATGTCCTACCGCGGCATAGATTTCTTCCATACCGAGCAGAGGTTCTATGTCGACGGCAAGGCGATCGCCCTGCCCCTGCCCACGTCGTCCAGCTTCGCCGGCTACATGCAGGGCCAGGCTATCTATACCTTGAAAGAGGACTGGACCTCCGCCGGCGGCAAGACCTTCAAGACCGGCGCTGTCCTGGTCTTCGACCTGAAAAATGCCCTGACCAAACCGGCGGCGCTGGAACCCACCCTGCTCTTCCAGCCGGACGCGCACCAATCGGTCGAAGGCTTAAGCCAGACCCGAAACCGCCTGGTCCTCAACCTGTTGAACAATGTCACCAGCGAGGTCTGGAGCTATCAGTACAGCGGCGGCAAATGGTCGTCTAAAAAGCTCGACCTGCCGTCCAATTCTGCCATCGCCGTAACCTCGGCCGATGACCAGAGCGACCGCGTGCTGGTCAGCGTCTCTTCCTTCCTGATCCCTGCGACCCTGGTGATGGTCGATGCGGCGTCCGGCACGTCGGAAACGCTGAAATCCTCACCGGCGCGCTTCAATGCCGATGGCTTGCAGGTCCAGCAATTCTGGGCCAAATCCAAGGACGGCACGCAGGTTCCCTACTTCCTGGTGGCGCGCAAGGATATCGCGCTCGACGGCACCACGCCGGTCATACTCAACGCTTACGGCGGTTTCGAAGTGTCGATGACACCGTCCTATTCGGGCACGATCGGCAAGCTGTGGCTGGAAAAGGGCGGCGCCTATGTGCTGGCCAATATCCGCGGCGGCGGCGAATTCGGTCCGGCGTGGCACGAAGCCGGGCTGAAAACCAAACGCCAGAATATCTATAACGATTTCCAGGCCGTGGCCGAAGACCTCATCGCCCGCAAGATCACCACGCCGCGTCATCTCGGCATCATGGGCGGCTCGAACGGCGGCCTGCTCATGGGCGTGCAATTGACCCAGCGTCCGGACCTGTGGAACGCCGTCGATGTCCAAGTGCCGCTGCTCGACATGGTCAACTATACGCACATGTCGGCAGGCGCGTCCTGGCAAGGCGAATACGGCGATCCGAACGATCCGGTCGAAGGCGCCTTCCTGCGCTCGATCTCGCCCTATCACAACGTCAAGGCTGGCGTCGCCTACCCGGAACCTTTGTTCGAAACCTCGACCAAGGACGATCGCGTCGGACCGGTCCATGCCCGAAAGATGGCGGCGCTGTTCGAAGAGATGGGCCTGCCCTTCTTCTATTATGAAAATACTGAAGGCGGCCATGCGGCGGCGTCCAACCTGCCGGAGCGGGCGCGTCGCTACGCCATCGACTACACCTATTTCATGCAAAAGCTGATGGACAAGTAGGCAAACGCGATAGGGGCATTTGCCCGACAGTACCTCAAGGCTCCGGGCATACCGTCCGGAGCCTTTTGCGCGCTAGGCCCGCTGGCGCATTATGTCCTTTTTCATGACATTGAACAGGCCGGCTTCGAAATCCATCAGGATGTCGGCGAATTCTATATCCTGAAGCGGCTTGACGCCCTTCTTGTTGAGACGCGCCATACGGAATCGCCAGAACGAGGAGATATGGTTGAGCGTGCCGATCTTCTGCCCAAGCTCGACGAAGAGTTCCGAGCCGAAGAGGAGGAATTGACGGAACGGTTCTGGATCGCGACGCATCGCCAATGCAGTATAGACCTCGTCGTAGTGGGTCAGGGTTTCTTTCGCATCGTTGATCATGCCAATGATGGCGCGGGCGATGCGCGGACGTGCCTTACGCAGATAGGTGCGCAGGTGATCGTCATGGGTGCCGGAAATACGGTGACTGCCGATGCCAGCCAACACTTCACGCAGGCCGTCCTGCAATTCGACATGGCACCATTTGTAATAGAGGAAGCCGCGCCAGCACATGATGCCTTCGTGGAACTCCTCATCGGACATGTGCAGGGTCTCTTGTAACGGCGCGAGGGTCTGGTTCAGCTTGTCCGACAGGATCTTGTTGCCCAGCTTGGTCGCCCCGCCTCCCTTGCTGCCGCCGAAGGCGACATTGACCAGGTTTTCGATTTCGCGCGCTGTGAAGGCCGTCATGGCCTTGAGGTCCGCCGCGGAAATCTGGAAATAGACACCGGACGGATTAAAACCGGCCTTGTCGAGATGCTCGCGCAGCAGGAAGGGATCGAGCGAAGGCAGTTCATCAATGCAGCGCAGGATACGGGCATCGCGGTTCTTGCCCAGGTCCTCGATGCCGAGATAGCTGCGCATCAGGGTTTCAAACTGGGTCTGGCGATAAAAGAATGACCGGCCGCCCAGTCTCAGGTCGTAAGGGTCGTAGGGTAGAATAATCTTGGTCACCGTGCGGCGGCCATTGGGAAACAGGTCGCGCTCATCGAGGCGCAAGGTATGTTTGAGGATGACCGCTCGGTTCAAGGCCGAATGTTCGAACATCGGCTTGGCGATGTAATCTTCGTTCTCGTTATAGGCGGTGTACAGCTTGGCGAGATTGAGCACCCGGCACGACGACCAGGTGCGGTTCAGATTCGCCAGGTTGCGGATCTCCCGTGTGGTCGAGAAATCGCTGTCACTCGCGGCACGCAACAAACCGGCGGATAGGATGGGAGCGGCACCCATCACCGGTCCCTGTCGTCTTCATCGTAACGCGTGACGAGAGACAAGGAGTCCTCGAAATCCGCCAGGATGTCACCGTATTCAGTCGGCGTCAGACGTTGGGTTATCATTGACTGACTCATGCGGTAAGACCAGAAGGAACCGATGTGCGACAGGATGCCAATGCTTTCGCCCAATTCGAAGAACAGGCCGGGGCCGTCGATCAGGAACCGGCGGAACGGAGCGGGGTTTTCACCTTCGACCAGGGCGTGATAGGCTTGATCATAGACGCTGAGCGTGCGGCCGACGCTGGCGATGGCGTTGACGATGCGGCGCGCGAGACGCGGGCGCGTTTCCTTGAGATAATCGCGGATACCATCATCGCACGGTCCGACCGGTTGGTAGGTCGCGAGACCTTCCAGCACCCGGCGCATCTCATCCTGCAGCTCCAGATGCCGCCACTTGAAATACAGAAAACCGCGCCAGGAGAAGATGCCGTCGGAGAACTCTTCATCCGACATGCGCAGAGTCGATTTGAGCGGCCACAGTTCTTTGTCAAGTTCGTTGGCGAGTATTTTGCCTGCCAACTTGATTGCCGCACCGCCGGACAGGGCGTTTGAAAAGGCCGTCCGCACCAAGCGTTCGATTTCTTCGTTGGCGAAGCCGATCATGCGCTGAAGGTCGAACGGCGAAATTTTCAGATAGACCGCGCCCGGCTTGAAACCGTGGCGTGACAGGTGCTCGCGCACGAGGAAAGGATCCAGCGAGGGCAACTGGTCGAGCAGTCGCAGGACCTGGACATCCACATTAGCGTTGACGTCATCCGTATTGAAATAGTTGCGGCAAAACACGTCGAAACCGACCTGATTGACCAGTATGGAGCGCCCGCCCAACTTCAGATCCAGCGGATCAAACGGCAGGATGATCTTGGTTGCCGTACGGCGATGCCGCGTGAACATGTCGCGTTCATTGGCGCGTAAGGTGTGCTTTATCACAATGCACTTGTTCATCTGCGAGTCGCGGAAGAACGGCTTGAGCTGGTATTCCTTCTCGCGCGCCGACGCCAGATAGACCTGAGACAGGTTGAGCACCCGGCTGGTGGAGGCCGTTTCACCCAGATTTGCCAGGTTGCGCACATCGCGGTTATTGCTGTTGTTGGCAGCGGCTCCCTTGGCGTCAATGGTGGCGGATGCGTTCATTAGGCGACCTTGCGATTGGCTTTGCGCTTATCGACCAGCGCGGTCAGATGCTTGATAATGTCCAGGGCTTCATCGGGATCGGCATAAGGTATTTCGTTCAGGCGGGTCAGGGCGTCGAGGTGGACATCCAGAACATCGGCTTCGGCTTTTTCGCCGAACAATCGCACATAGTCGTTTAAAGACTGTGTCGCCTGTTCGATCAATTTCATGCGAAAATCATGGGCGACGGTCTGGGTGTGCATAAGCCGCATCACCACTTGGTTGACATGATCGCGGTCTATTTGGGTCCCGGACTGTCCTTCCGCGCGGATCAGGCCGCGCAAAGCGTTGATTTCCTGGCCCAGGGACCGCTGACCCAAGGCCGACAATTCCTGGGCATCTTCGGCACGACGCAGCAGGCCCGGGAAGAGGCCTGCCCGGCGGCGGCGATCAGGCCCGACGAAATTTTCCGAGACGACGAAACGGCGCTTCTTGACCAGGGCGGACGACAGGGCGCGCAGGAGCGAACTCGTCGAAAACGGCTTGATGACGAACTCATTGACCCCGGCATTTCGCGCCAATGTCACGTCATGCGCCCGCTGGCGCGCCGTCAACATGACGACCGGCAATTGCGGATTGGGAAAACGGGGATCGGGTAGCAAGGCCGCCTGGCGCAGCGCGGTGACCAGCTCGATACCGGACATGCCCGGCAATCCCCAGTCCAGCAACATGAGGTCCGGGTTCTGAGCCTGAAGATGATCGATGGCTTCTTCGGCATTGCGGGCGAAGGACAGGTTGTTGAAACCGGCCGCTCGCAGCAGTTCCATAACCAGCCGGCGCGAAGCGTCGTTGTCCTCGACAATCAACACAGACGTCGTCGCACTGTTGATACGGCGCAATAGCCTCTGGGTCTGAGAATGTTGGGTCGTCATGCGGCTTCCGGGTTGCAATTCCCTTAGCCTAGCCGAAACCCCTTAATCTGAAGTTGACTTAAACCATTGATTTTATGGTTACTTTTTTATTACCGCGATATACCGCCTTTTAACCCTGTATCGATACAATAGCGCATTATGATCCGCAGACGCTTTCTTGCCGCCGCCCTAGGCTTAACCGCCGCCAGCTTCATGGCCCTGCCAGCCACCGCCAGCGAACCCAAAAAAAAGGGCGGTGGCGTAGGCTATACTCAGTTCCGCACGGTTACCGCCTTCACGGATGTCGGCCGGCGCAGGCATGGGACATTGAGTGTCGACATGGGCCTCTACACGGATAATCCCAAGCTGACGGAACAGATCGTCATGATGATGCCACGCCTCCAGGACGCCTATCTGACGCGCCTCCAGAGCTATGCCGGTGGCCTGACGTCTCAGTCCGTGGTCGACCCTGACTTCATTTCAAGTCAGTTCCAGGCCGTCACGGACCAGATTTTGGGGCAGAAGGGGGCCAAGGTTCTCCTCGGCTCGATCCTTCTTAACTAGCAGCGCACAAAATATTTTCCGCATTGCACCTAAGCGGAAATATCGCCATAGTTTGGTGGCTTTTGATCCCTAGGATCTCCCGGCGCGACCAAAGTCCATACGCTAATTGAGGCCTATGATGAGCACTCCCTCGGCTTTCGAACACGGCCTGCGGTTAATGGCAGACCAGCAGCAGCGCGCCGCGCGCAGCCTGATCAACCTGATCGAAATGATCAGTACAACCTCTCGCCGCTACGCAGAAGATACCACCGCCTTCACCCAGGAAGCTCTGAACCTGATGAACGAAGCGGCGCAAATTACCAAAGACGGCAAACGCGACCCGGCCGCCGTGGCCGATTTGCAAAAAAAATGGGCCGATACCTGCCTGAAATACGGCCAGGATCAGACCAAGGCAACCATGCATTTCGTCGAACAGTGCGGAAAGCAGGCGCTGACTGTCGCCGCCCACGCGTCTGAGACGCCAACCTCTACTGAAACTCCCAAAGAATAAGGACTACCCTCATGGCTACCCTCTCCGGCAAGACCGCCCTCGTCACAGGTTCCACCAGCGGCATCGGACTGGCCATAGCGAGGGGATTGGCGGCGCAAGGGGCGAATATCATGCTCAACGGCATGGGCGACCCGGCCGCGATCGAAGCCGAGCGCAGCGGTCTGGCCAAGGAATTTGGCGTCGAAGTGCTGTTCAACGGCGCCGACCTGACCAAACCAGACCAGATCGCAGCCCTGATCACGGAAATCGATACCAAACTGGGCGGCGTCGACATACTGGTCAATAATGCCGGCATTCAGCACGTGTCCCCGATCGAAGACTTTCCGCCGGAAAAATGGAACGCCATCATCGGCCTTAACCTGACGGCGAGTTTTCACACCACCCGCCTGACCTTCGCCGCCATGAAGGCAAAAAAATGGGGCCGCATCGTCAATATCGCCTCAGCGCACGCGCTTGTTGCGTCGCCCTTCAAGTCGGCCTATGTCGCCGCCAAACACGGCCTGCTCGGCTTTACGCGCACCATCGCCCTGGAGGGCGCGGAACATGGCATTACCTGCAACGCCATCTGCCCGGGCTACGTAAAGACACCGTTGGTCGAAAAGCAAATTCCCGACACCGCCAAGGCCCGCGGCATGACCGAAGCCGAAGTCATCAAAACGGTAATCCTGGCCGCCCAGCCGACCGGTGAATTCGTGACCGTGGAAGATATTACCGCGCTTGCCATGTTCCTGTGCTCGGATGCCGGCAAGTCCATCAACGGTGCCCCGCTCAGCATCGATGGTGGCTGGACGGCACAATAGCAAATCGGGCACGGGCGGCGTTTATTTCGCACTTACTAAATTTTTATGAAATTACGCCCCGAGCCACAGCGCTTCCATACACCCTCTCCTCCATATTCCCTTCACGTCTTGGTGAGAAGGAATCACAATTATGCGCAATATTGCTAAAATCATGACCATCGCTGCTGCTGCCAGCCTGTGCCTGTCGGCCGCCGCCTGTTCGAAGAAGGAAGAAACCTCCACGACGACGGAAACGTCGACGGAAGTGACTTCGCCGGCTGCCGACGCCATGGCGCCGACATCGGGAATGGCACCGGCTTCGGAAGCCGCCATGTCCACGACCACGACGACGACCACCTCGTCTTCGATGTAAGCCATTTGACGGAAACGCTCGTTTCCGGCTGCGCTTCGCGGATTTGTGGGCTTTTACGATCGGGCCCGCTCAATACAAAGAATCCCTACTTTGGCCGCGCCATAGTCCCTCTTACCCGCCGGTAAGAGGGACTTTTGCTATGCGCAAAGCAAAAGCCCCTCCGAATTATGTTTCGGAAGGGCTTCGAGCATATATTCCGTGTTCGGATTATTCGACTTCGGCGGCGACCTTGGCCAGGGTTTCCCTGGCAGCATCTGCCGCACGCTGACGCTCCCACATCGAATGGTACAGGCCATTGAGGCGCATCAGGTCGGCATGCTTGCCGCGTTCGGCAATGACGCCATCCTTAAGCACCAGGATTTCGTCCGCGCCAACGACGGTGGAGAGGCGGTGAGCGATAACCAGGGTCGTGCGATTCTTAGACACGTCATCGAGCGACGCCTGGATTTCACGTTCGGTATGCGTATCAAGCGCAGACGTCGCTTCGTCGAGGATCAGGATCGGTGGCGCCTTGAGCAGGGTGCGGGCGATGGCCACGCGCTGCTTTTCTCCGCCGGATAGCTTCAGGCCGCGTTCGCCAACCTCGGTATCATAGCCTTTCGGCAAGGTGGCGATGAAGCCGGCGACCTGAGCCTGCTCGGCCGCATGTTCGATTTCAGCCCGTGAAGCACCATATTTTCCGTAACCGATATTGTAGGCAATGGTGTCGTTGAACAGGACGGTATCCTGCGGCACCATGCCGATGGCCTTGCGCAACGACGCCTGGGATACCTGACGGATATCCTGGCCGTCGATTTCGATGCTGCCACCCTTCACGTCATAGAAACGGAACAAAAGGCGCGACAGGGTTGATTTGCCGGCACCCGACGGGCCGACAACGGCCACCGTCTTGCCCGCCGGGATGTCGAAGGACACGCCTTTCAGGATGGCGCGGTCGGGATCGTAGGAAAAGATCACATCATTGAACCGGACATGCCCATCGCTGATCACCAGATCGGTCGCATCCGGCGCATCGGTGACCTCCTGCGGTTCGTCGAGCAGCTTGAACATGGCCTCCATGTCGATCAGGCCGGTCGAGATTTCACGATAGAGGGTGCCGATGAAATTGAGCGGAATGGACAACTGCATCATATAGGCATTGACCATGACCAGATGGCCGAGCGTCTTCGTGCCGTTCATCACTTCCAGGACCGACATGACCATGACGACCAACATGCCGATGCCGAAAATGACCGTCTGACCGATATTGAGCCAGGCGAGGGAGGTATAGGTTTTGATCGCCGCCTTTTCATACATGGCGGTGGCGCGGTCATAGCGTTGAGATTCGTGATCTTCGTTGCCGAAATATTTGACGGTTTCGAAATTGAGCAACGAGTCGACCGCTTTCGACATCGAATCCGAATCGGCTTCGTTCATGTCCTTGCGGATACTGATGCGCCAGTTGGAGGCGATGATCGAGAACCAGACATAGACGACCACTGTAACCGCGACGACGCCGACATAGATCAGATCGAACTGCAAGGCGATGATGGCCGCTGTCAGGACGAATTCGACAATGGTCGGAATGCCGACCATCATGGTCAAACGGATGATGGTTTCAATCCCGGCCTTGCCGCGTTCGATGACGCGCGACAGCCCCCCGGTACGGCGCTGGAGATGGAAGCGCAGGGAGAGGTTATGCAAATGGACGAACGACCGGTTAGCCAGACCGCGCACGGCATGTTGACCGACGGCCGCGAACATGGCGTCTCGGATATTATTGAAAATATTGAACAGAATCCGGACCAGGCCGTAGGCCGCCACCATGACCAGCGGCATGCCGATGATCATGGTCCACCAGTCGGGGTGCGCCAGTTGCGGGGCGTGGACGGTCAAAGCGTTGGTCGCCCATTTGAACGTCAGCGGCGTAAAGGCGGTCAAAATCTTGCCGACCAACATGGCCAGCAGCGCCCAGACGACCTGGATCTTCAAGTCGGCTCGGTCGGACGGCCACAGGTAAGGTTTCAGGAACGCGATGGTCTCCGATGCCTTGCCTTTTGGCTTGGGCATAGGGGTATTCTGTAGATTGGGAGAACTCATCAGGCGGTCGCTTTCGACTGGCTCAGGTATGGGAGGGAGGTTTTATCGGCCCTATATAGGCCGCGCCTTACCATTCGCCAATCGAAACCGATATTTATTTTTGTGCGGGTTCGCAGCCATCTACGCCGCAGACTTCACCTTCGCCGATCACGGCCGTCTTCTCGGCTTCGGCCGCTGCCGCTTGAAGGGTCTGGAGAAATGCCTGAACCGGCTGCGCCCCCGAAACGGCAAACTTGCCGTCAACAACGACAAAGGGCACGCCGCGCACGCCATAAGCCTGGGCCTGGCGCTGATCCAGGGCAATCGACATGTCGATGTCGGACGAGGTAAACGCCGCATCGATATCGGCAGCCTCAAGACCGATCTCCGCACCGATTTGATACAGGACGGCGCGATCTAAGATATTGCGACCGTCGGTAAAATAGGCCCGATACAGGGCCGCGACGGCGTCTGCCTGCCTGGAATGCGTAGCGGCCAGAGCGATTAGACGATGCGCGTCCGTGGTGTCGCCGGCGATCGTGCCCGCCAGGTGAAATTCCAAACCGGCACGCGCCGCGTGAGCTTCGACATTGGCCAGATTGGCCTTTACCTGATCCGGTGTGAGGCCATATTTGCGGCCCAGCATCTGCTCGACCGGCGTCGGCGCTTCGCCAGGGCTCAGGCGGAAGGCGCGATGGCTGATCTCAGCCTCACCGCCCCATTGCGCCAAAGCCGTTTCAAGCTCCGCCTTGCCGATATAGCAAAAGGGGCAAATGACATCGGACCAGATTTCAATTTTCACAGCGGGCTCTCCGAATTGCAGCCTTCTGTATGTAGTACGGTTACGGTTTTGCGCAAGTCCTTCAAAAGCTAGCAAGCGTTTAGACCCTAAACCGGCTCATTGCGCAGCCGATCCCACCAGGTAAACTTCATCACCACCGAACACAGGGCGACCAGTCCGAATGTCAGCCAGAACTTATCCATCTCACGGATAATCAGGAAGATGGCCGAGGCGGTGATCGCTGTCTGCCAGATGACGCCTATGATCGAATTGAACATATCGCGGGCGAAATCGCGGTTCGGCTGGGCGTCGGGGTCATCTGCGCGCAAGGCGGTCAGGACCGGTCCCCACAACCCCCAGGGCCGGGTCTTGCGATAGAATTCCTTGAGCACCACCATGTCGGCCGGCCGGGTCAGGCAGGAGCCCAGCACCGCAACCGCCGCGCAGGCCAGAAATAGCCAAGGAAAGGCGTGCAACGGGTCGATGACCATGCCGCTGATCTCCTTAGGCAGGGCCATGAATACAGCCGCCGCGACGCCGAGCGCCATGGAGGCGGCATAGCCCGTGCCGTTCAGGCGCCACCAATACCACTTTATGACGTTGGCGACGGTGTAGCCGCCATATAGGCCTGTCGTAATCCAGCCCACGACCTGATCGATCGATTTGAGCTGCCAGCCGATGAAGGCACCCAGGACGGCGAAGGTCAGCGAGGTGGCATAGGAGATGTGAACCAGCGATTTTTCGGAAGCGTCGGGCCGGATATATTTGCGGTAGATGTCGTTGACGACATAGGCCGGGGCGGCATTGAGCGACGCGGAATAGGTGGCCATGAAGGCCGACAGCATGCCCGCCAGCGCCAGTCCCATCAGTCCCGCCGGCATATAGTTGCGGATAACCCAGGGCAGGATGGAATCGATATCGCCGGCGAAGGCCTGACCTGACGCCACGGCCGCGGCCTGCATTTCGGTCCATCTGGGGCCAATGAAACACAGGGCCAAAACTGCCATACCGGCGATCATCAGGTAGCGGGGAAACAGCAGCACGACATTGACGAAGCCTGAAATCTTGGCGGCCTCCACCGGGGATTTGGCGGACAGCAGGCGTTGCATGTCATAGTTGGGCGCCGGGCCGGACATAGCCTTGAAGACCCCCTGAAAGACCATAAGGGCGAAGAAGGTGCCAAAGGCCGAATAGCCCTCGCGGTGAATCACGGCGATAGCGGTATCGGCGACTACCTTCTGATCGGGCGCGGCGGTGCGGGCAACGCCGGCCCAGTCCAGGTTCAAGTGTGCACCAAACAGAATATTGTGCCATGTGGGCGGCACGACGGCGCGGATCATTTCCGGCGTCACGAGCGAGATGGCAATGCAGGCAATGGCGATACAGACCACCAGCTTGATAAAAAATTGCAGGATTTCGGTCATGACCACCGAATACATGCCGCCTTTCACCGAATAGACCGTGGTCAGGGCAACCACGATCAGGCCGTAGATCTTATCGTTGATCATCGCGTCGGCGG
The DNA here is from genome assembly GCF_032490435.1 of Asticcacaulis aquihabitans. Taxonomy (NCBI): domain Bacteria; kingdom Pseudomonadati; phylum Pseudomonadota; class Alphaproteobacteria; order Caulobacterales; family Caulobacteraceae; genus Asticcacaulis; species Asticcacaulis aquihabitans. Next base: position 200,197 of record NZ_JAVGWM010000004.1, on the reverse strand, counting down.
AGAATTTGTAGGGAATGAATTCGGCTGCCAATTTGCCGATGCCTAGGAACCCGAAGGCCAGCATACCGACCACGGTGATTAGGGCGAAGACGACGTTGATCAGGTGGGAGGCACGGGCGCCCGTGTCCTCGCCAAACCGAAAGCTGATCCATTCGGCGCCCGTCAGCTTGCCCGACCGCCTCAGCCAAACCGCGAGGAAAGCCATCAAGAAAATCTGGTTGAAGACCGGCCACAGCCACGGAATGAACACCGATTTCAGGCCGTACACCACCAGCAGCCCGACCATCCACATCGTACCCGCAACATCGAACATGCCCGACGCGTTGCTAAGGCCCAGTACCCACCAAGGCAGCTTGTTGCCCGCCAGGAAATAGCTTTGCAGGCTGCCCGACGACAGTTTGGCAACCCAGAACCCCAGACCTATGGTCAACAGCACATATCCGGCGACAATAGCCATATCTATCGGTTGTAAGCTCATTCCCTGCTCCCTCTTGGCCCCATTTTCGGGTCTTTTATCCAAGCCGGTGATCAAGCTCGATCATGGCGCGGCCATTATGATACGGGCACTTCCACATGCCCGCCGTGTAGATTTTCTCCCTGCCCGATGCAGCGGCGTACCAGCTCCATTCACGCCTCCCGCCCGCGCCGTATTGCGCCTTCGTATAGGCCCATACGCGGTCAGCGGCATCGAGCCAGCCCGGCTCACCCGTCATATGCCAAGCATTGACGAAGCCGACCAAGGCTTCCGCCTGCTCCCACCACTCACCGTCGGGATCAAAGTGACCGTCAAACCGTTTTTCGTAATTCATGCCCCCTTCCGGCGACAGGCCCTCATGCAGGGTGGTTCCGGCCAAGGCCAGCACAACCGGGCGGCACCGGTCACGCAGGGCGTCGTCATCGAGTGCCTGCGCCGCTTCCCAGATCAGCCAACTGGCTTCGATATCGTGGCCGTAAGATACGCCCGCCGTGCGATCGGTCCAGTCCATGTCGAAAAACAGGCGCAGATGCCCCTGCGGGTGGGAGAAGCGATCGAGGAAGAGGGTCAGGATACGGTCAAGCCGCGCCTGGGTCGCCTGGCGTGGCGCTGCCCTATGAAGGGACGTATAGGCTTCCAGGATGTGCAGATGCGTGTTCATGGTCTTGGGTGCGTCGATATCCTTCTCCGACAGGCGCGGATCAGCCAGAGGCCGCCACTCGCGATCCAAGGCTTCGATATAACCACCGCGCCCGCTATCCCAGAACCGCGCCTCGATCATATCCTGTAACGCCTCGGCCATTTTCAAGGCGATGAGGTCATGGCTGGCCAGATAATATTCCGCCAGGGCGTAGACCGTGAACGCCTGGGCATAGGCTTGCTTCTTGCTGTCAATGACGCGGCCCTGCGCATCGAGCAGCCAGTAAACGCCACCAGCCCCGGCATCGATGAAATACCGGTGCAGATAGTCCGAAGCGCGGGACGCCAGAACCAGGGCCTCGTCGGATTTGAGCGCGCGCGCGGCGGCGCTGAAAAACCACAGCAGGCGCGTATTGAGGATGATGCTTTTGGGAGCATCCGCGACCGGCAAGCCGTCGGCGTCGACCTCCCCTAGAAATCCACCATTCACCGTATCGACCAGGTTGTCCGACCACCAACGCAGCAGGCGTCCCGCTTCATCACGAGCCTGCCGTTTAAGGTGTGCGGTAACGTCACTCACGGCTGGTTCGCCATGAAGGCGGCATTACGGTCAATGAGCGCGATACGTTGTGCCACGCAGGCTGCCGAGGTCAACGGGTCTTCCGGCGTATGTTTGCAATAGTCGACCAGTTGCGCCACGCTAGAGGTCGCCACATGCAGGCGGGTGTCGGACGAGGCGTAATAGATGAAGACCGCGCCATCGTCATCGGCGATCCAGCCATTGGCGAAGGTGACATTCGACACATCCCCCACGCGTTCTTCGCCTTGAGGCGCGATGAAATGACCACCGGGCGCGTGGATGATCCGCCATGGTTCGTCCAGGGCGGTCATGAACATGTAAAGCACATAGCGCAGACCGGCGGCAGTGTTACGCACGCCGTGCGCCAGATGCAGCCACCCGTCGGCGGTCTTGATCGGCGCCGGTCCCTGGCCGTTCTTGATTTCCTTGATGGTATGATAGGCCTTGTTATCGACGATGATTTCGCGCTCCACCACCGCGCGGGTCATGTCGTCGCACAGGCCCCAGCCGATCCCGCCGCCGGAACCGACAGAAATAAAGCCGTCCTGGGGACGGGTATAAAGAGCATATTTGCCGTCGACAAATTCGGGATGCAGGACGACATTGCGCTGCTGGCCCGAACGGGTGATGAGGTCGGGCAGGCGCTCCCACTCGGCAAGGTCACGGGTGCGGGCAATCCCGCATTGCGCCGTTGCCGCCGACAGGTCGTCCGGCTGGCTCAAATCCTTGCGCTCAGTGCAGAACAGCCCATAGATCCAGCCATCTTCGTGGGCCGTCAGACGCATGTCATAGACATTGGTATCTGGGTCTGCGGTCTGTGGCAGGACGACCGGCTTGGGCCAGAAACGAAAGCCGTCGACGCCCGTGTCGCTTTCCGCGATGGCAAAGAAGGATTTGCGGTCATTGCCTTCGACACGCACGACGACGATGTATTTCTCCCACCATTTCATCGCGCCGGCATTGAAGGTGGCGTTGATGCCCAGACGCTCCATCATGAAGGGGTTGGAGTGCGGGTTGACGTCGTAACGCCATTCGGGCGGTACATGGTCAGCGGTGATCACAGGACGCTGCCAGCGTTGATAGATGCCGTTTGACCAAGGCTGCGGCGCGTTTGATTCTGTCATCAGCGCCTCGTATTCTGCCTGCACGTTTGCCAGCCGCCGCACCGCTGTTTCGGTCATCTGTGCCTCCCAACCTGTCCGATCTTTTTCATATGCGTCGAACCCCTGATTAATTAAATTTGATTTATTAAAATACGCAAGCGAATTCACGGGTCCGTGCAGATGGGATTTTTGACCTGTCACCAGACTGCGAGCAGTTTATTTCGAGCTCAGCCTTGCAAAAGGTTATGATATAACATATTTGCATGTACGGCCTTCCGCCGTCGACGGTACATTTGACCATGCTGCACCTGAAGAAGAAATGGCTTGATATCGCCTCCATGGGGCTGTCAGCCCTGTGCGTCGTGCACTGCCTCGCCCTACCCTTTCTGGTCGCCGTTCTGCCGATGCTGACGCCGTTTACAGGCAGCTGGGTGCATGCTGCCCTCGTCCTGACCGCGGCCCCCGTGAGCATATGGGCCATCCGCGCGTCGCATGTCTGGCGCAAGTGGCAAATTTCCGCCCCCATCGTTGTCGGGCTCGCTCTCCTCGCGGCGGCGGCCTTCATACCGGCCCTGGCCGATATCGAAGTCGCGATCAGTGTGATGGGTGCGCTGTGCATCGCCTTCGGCCACGCCTATAACTATCTGTACCACAGCCGACCCTCCCATGTGCACAGCCGTGAGTGCGGCCATGCCGAAGGTCTGGCCGGCGAATAATTGCCTACGACTTTTACGGCGCGTGAGGCTCTGCGGCAAAATCACAGCTTGACGGACAGGCCTGAGGCTTTAAGGAAGCGGTCGTTAGATTTGTTACAAAAAGCGCCCGCCATGATCCGTCACATCGTTATGTTTTCCTGCAAAAACGCCGCGGATCGCGACACTATCTACCGGGGGCTCTCTGTTCTGACCCAGATCGAACACGCCGCCGTGCTGGAAGTGTCGTACAACGAAAAAATAGACCAGTTGGCCAACGATATTGACGTCATCGTCTACGGCGAGTTCGCCAATATTGACGATTTCCGCGCCTATAAGGCCCACCCGCTCTACGAAGAATCGATCCGTCAGGTCCGCCACCTGCGTGATGTCCGCGTCGCCGCCGACTACACCGTGTCCAACGCCACGCGCGAATTGGTCAAGGGCTAAGGCACCGGTTAGCCACATATCGCCATTACCGCTGTCTGGTGCCGGGCCATATCCCCTATGCCGGCCGGGGTCACGCGGGTGCGCGACATCAATCCGTCCATTGCGGTTTTTCGTTCCGACGCTACACAGCGACGCTGCCATCACCCCATTCTGTTCTGGCTAACATGTGCGACAACCTCGGCATTATATAAAACCTATTTTTACTGAGGATGGCTGTTATAGTCCCGGCGTCTTCTGAGGAGGTTTTCGATGTTCAGCCGCTACGTGCCCTTAGCCATAGCCTTGGCGTTTGCGGCGCCTCTGTACCTTGCCCAGCCGGCAATGGCCGAAAATCCGATCATTCAAACCTCCTTCACCGCCGATCCGGCACCTTTGGTGCACGACGGCGTTGTGTATTTATATACCAGTCATGATGAAGACGATGCCAACGGCTTCAAAATGCGGGATTGGCACCTCTACACATCTACCGACATGGTGAATTGGACAGACAAGGGCGTTGTCGCGTCGTTGAAAACATTCCCCTGGGCAGTGCAGGAAAACGATGCCTGGGCACCGCAGGTTGTCGCGCGCGATGGCAAGTTTTACCTGTATGTCCCTATCAGCGTAGCCGGTTGGCCTAAGAATGTGATCGCAGTGGCGGTTGCCGATAAGCCTGAAGGCCCCTTCCGGGACGCGCTCGGCAAGCCTCTGATAGACAAGGCAGACGGCTTTATCGATCCGACCGTGTGGATCGATGATGATGGCCAGGCTTATCTGTACTGGGGCAATCCAAATCTGTGGTACGTCAAGCTGAACAAAGACATGATTTCCTATAGCGGAAACATCGAAAAAGTTCCGTCCAAGCCTGCCAACTACCAAGAGGGTCCTTGGTTCTATAAACGTCAGTCAAAATATTATCTGGCGTACGCCTCGACCTGCTGTCCGGAGGGCATTGGCTATGCCATGGCTGACAAGCCCACGGGTCCGTGGACCTATAAGGGCGACATCATGGATCATAATCCGGGATCAACCGGTAATCACCCTGGCATCATCGACTTTCAAGGCCATTCCTATCTGTTCGGCTTCAACTATCGCCTCAATTTCGCGGAGACGCCCATTCATCATGAGCGCCGGTCGGTTACGGTGACGGAATTCAATTATAACCCCGATGGCACGATCAGCACCCAGCCATGGTGGGACACAGTCGGGGTTAAGCAACTCCACACGTTGTCGCCGTATCAGCGGGTGGAGGCCGAAACACTGGCTTGGACGTCAAGAGTGAAACGGGACCGCGACCGTCCAATCGACTGGGCGCCAGGCATCAAAACAGCCCGCAGCGACACAGTCGGAATTTATCTCACCCGCATTACAGATCTGACCTATGTCAAAATCAATGGCGTCGACTTCGGCGCGGGCGGCGCATCAACCTTTAGCGCCAACGTCGCGAGCAACGGCAAGGGCGGCGTCATTGAGCTACACCTGGATTCGGTCGATGGCCCGAAGATCGGTCGCTTGACCGTTACACCCACCGGCGACTGGAACCATTGGAAGGTGCAAACGACGCAGGTATCGGGCGCCGTTGGAACGCATGACCTTATCCTGGTGTTTAAAGGCGAGGGAGATAGCCCGCTTTTCAATCTGGACTACTGGTCTTTTGGAAAATCCTGACGTCCTCCTTTAGGGCCGTCAAGATATGGCCAGAGTGACTGGACGACGGTTTGAGGACTGGAGCCTGGCGAAGAAGTAGGGTTTACGCGCTGTCCGCTTGCTGGCAATAAAGCCGCATTGGGGAGACACCATGGTTGAATTCTACGATCTGAACGCCGACCGTCCGGCACTGGCGCCGCAAAAGCCTTTCCTCGGCGACGACAAACATCTGATCCGCGCCCTCTTCATCGTTGGCGCCCTTCTGGTGGTCTGGAAATTCTATATCGCCCTGATCAGCCATGTGATCTGGGAAGAGGGCCACTTCGTCCTGTCCGGTGAATATCTCGACCTGGGCTATCCTGACATTCCCGCCGGCTTTCCCTGGCTGGCGCGTCTGATCACCGCCCTCTTCGGTTGGCACCTCATGCCTTTGCGCATCGTGTCACTGCTGATCGCAACGGCCATTCCGTTCGCCGTCTATTTCATGGCCAAGCCGTTGGTCAGCCATCGCAACGCCTTGTGGGCGGCGATGATCGCCCTGCTGCTGCCGCCCCTGTCGCTCAACGGCACCGTCTTCTATCCGGAAGGCTCGCTGCAATTGCTGATGGCGCTCATGCTGGGATGCCTGATCCGCGGCATCCAGCGCGACGAGATGAAGTGGTGGATCCTGACCGGCGTCTGCGCCGCGCTGGGCCTACTGGTCCACTTCCGATTCATGGGCCCCGGCCTTGGCGTCATAGCCTTCATGTTGATCAGCCGCGAAGGCCGCAAGCTATGGACGCGACCGGGCGTCTGGGTGACCGCCGGCATCGCGTTCCTGGGCCTTGTGCCGTCCCTGATCTACAATGCCGTCAACGAATGGCCAGCCATCCAGTTCCACGTCCTGAACCGCCCGAAACTGCAACCCAATTTCGGCCGGATACTGGGCTATGTTGAAACTCAGTTCGCCCTGGCCACGCCCGTCTTCTTCATCGCTATGGTGGTTGCCGCCAAGAACCTGCTCACACGCGACCGTGACAAGCCGGAAAGCCTCCTCGCATACCAGGCCGTCGTCATTTTCCTGTTCTATGGCCTGCAGACCATTGTCAACAAGAAGATCATGCCCCACTGGCCGTTCATGGCCTTCGTCCCCCTGCTGCCCTACGTTCCGGAACTGCTGGAAAATTTCATCGCCAAGGCTGTGACCGGCCGTGGTCTCTGGATGCGGCAGGCCCTGATCGCCACGGGCCCGCTTCTGGCCCTGACCGTCGGCATCGCCGGCACCGCCTATCAATGGGCCTTCGTCCATTCGGCGGAATTGCCCTATCGCGTGCGCGAGCACAACATCCTGAAAAATGAAAACTGGTCGCTGCTGGAACCCGATCTGGCGGCCGCTGACGCGCGCGCCAAGGCCCGCTTCGGCCCCGACATCGTGTGGGCGGCCAACAGCCATATGAGTGCGGTCCACATCGAGTTTCCCGCCGTGCCCGGCGTGCGAGGCCGGCGCCTGTTCACGCTCGACGATCCGAACGATGAACTAACTCGCTTTGTTGTGGCGCGCCATCACTGGGGCCTGGACCTGCCGACCCTGGTTGAGACGCACAAGGGCAAGGGCGTGATGATGGCCGTGCTGGAACCATCCTACCTGTACCATGAGCCGGATCAGGTCGCGATGTACACGGCATTGTGCCGCAACTTCGAAGCCGTCGAACCCTTCCGCGTCGTCAGTTTACCGCCGTACAAGATGGCAGTCGATTTCTATACAGCCAGGGTGCGTCAAACCCCGCTGACGGATATCTCCAAGGCGCCCTGCCCCTTCTTCCCACAAGTCTATATCGCCCACCCGGAACGCGGCGAATTTCTGGACACAGACAACAGCAGCAACTTCTTCGGTGTCGCCGCCGATCCGAAAGGTGTGACGGCGGTCGATATACTGATCGACGGTAAGGTGGTAACACGCGCCCGCTACGGCCTTGACCCCAAGGAATTCCGCGTACCCGACCTGCTGAAATACGATTCGAACTGGCCCAGGCTGCAATACGACTTCCAGTTCCCGAAGGGATCGCTGGTACCGGGCGAACATAAACTTTCTGTCCGCGCCACCCGCAGTGACGGCACCACCCTGGACGGTGAGCCAAGGACCCTTTACGTGCGCTGATCCATAGGCGGCGAGCATAAAAAAAGACCCGTCAGATGGCGGGTCTTTTTCGTTAGTGACGGTAGATATCTCGATCAGCCGAAGCGGCCACCGATATATTCGCCTGTCTTGTCGACCTTCGGCTTAACGAACAGCTCTTCGGTCGGCCCGAATTCGATCATCTTGCCCAGGAACATGAAGCCGGTGTAGTCGGACAGACGCGCCGCCTGCTGAAGGTTGTGCGTGACGATAACGATGGTGTAGTCGCTCTTCAGCTCTTCCAGCGTGTCTTCAAGCTTGGCGGTCGAAATCGGGTCGAGCGCCGAGGCCGGTTCGTCAAGCAACAGGATTTCGGGATTGACCGCAATGCCGCGCGCAACGCAGAGACGCTGCTGCTGGCCACCCGACAGGCCAAGGCCGGACTTGGTCAGCTTGTCCTTGACTTCGTCCCATAGGGCCGCACGGCGCAGCGAGGTCTCGACAATCTCGTCGAGTTCGGACTTAGACTTCGAACTGTGCAGGCGCACGCCAAAAGCGACGTTGTCGTAGATCGACATCGGGAACGGGGTCGGCTTCTGGAAGACCATGCCGATGCGGGCACGCAAGGCGGCGACGTCGACCTTCGGGCCGATGATGTTCTCGCCCTCGAACAAAATCTCACCATCAGCGCGCTGGCCGGGATAGAGATCGTACATACGGTTGATGGTGCGCAGCAGCGTTGACTTGCCGCAGCCGGACGGACCGATAAGGGCCGTGATGGCGTTCTTCTTCACCGGCAGATCGACGCCGTGCAGGGCGCGGTTCTGGCCATAATAGAAGTTGAGCTTCTTGACCTCAAGCACCAGGCTGTCAGCCGGCGGGGGAGTGATCACGCTCTGGAAATCGGGGGACATTGTGTCGGTCATAACGGTTCTCAGTTACGGTCAAGAATGAAATCAGTGAGAGTTTTTATCGCGGGCAAGCCAGCGGCCGAGGATATTGACGCCGAGGACGGCAACAGCCACCAGCAGGGCCGCGGCCCAGGCCAACTTGTTAAGGTCGGCATAAGGTGTCAGCGCAAAGTTATACATGGTGTGCGGCAAGCTCTCCATCGACTGGCTCATATTGGCGTTGAAGAACTGGTTGCCGAGCGCCGTGAAAAGCAGGGGCGCCGTTTCGCCGGAGATACGGGCGAAGCCGAGCAGACCACCGGTCAGCAGGCCTGCGCCGGCCGCTTTCCAGATGATGGTGCGGATGGTCGTGAACTGCGACGCACCCAGCGCCATGCCGGCTTCACGCAGCGCGTTTGGCTGGAGGTTCAGAATATCTTCGGTCGTACGGGTGACGATGGGCGTGGCCAGAATGGCCAAGGCGACCGCGCCGGCCCAGCCGGAGAAGTGCCCAAGCGCAATGGGGCTACCCGAAACGAGTACCTGGGCGACGAAGACACCGATCAGGATGGACGGCGCCGACAGGAGCACGTCGTTAAGGAAGCGGACGACGTGTCCATAGGCCGTATCGCCGCCGATTTCCGCCAGCCACGTGCCGGCCAGGATACCAACGACCAGCGCGATCACCATGGCCACACCACACATCAGTATGGAGCCGACGATGGCGTTGCGAAGGCCGCCCGGCGAGCCTGCGGCCGGCGTATCCATTGTAAAGATTTGCAGGTTCATTCCCCCGATGCCCTGCGAGAAGAGGGACCAGAGAATGAGCGCCAGGGCGATCAGGGCAATGGCTGTGCCGATCAGGCAGAGCGCGATGAAAACGGAATTGGCGATTTTGCGGCGAAGGGCGCGATCCATGACAGCGGCTCCTAGTAGCGTTGCGAAGACAGCAGCCAGCGCGCGATGGCCAGGACTGTGAAGGTGATCAGGAAGAGGACAAGGCCGAGCGCGATCAGGGCCGACCGATGGATATCGGCCGCTTCGGCGAATTCGTTGGCGATGGTCGAGGCCAGGGTCGATGACGAGTCGAACAGGGATTTGGGAAACTTATGCGAATTGCCGATAATGAAGGTCACGGCCATGGTTTCGCCCAATGCGCGGCCCAGGCCGAGCATCACGACACCGATCATGCCTTTGCGGACGTAGGGGATGATGACGGCGGTGACGACTTCGAACGGCGTGGCGCCGACCCCGAAGGCAGCTTCACGCACCTGAGGCGGGATGGAGCGGAAGAGTTCGCGGAAGACGGCAGCCATGTAAGGCAGGATCATAACCGCCAGGATGATGGACGCCGTGAACAGGTTGGCCCCGTTCGGAATGCCTGCGACCAGCTTGGCGAAGAAGGAATTGGGATTTTGCGACGCCATGATCATCAGCGGCGTCTGGACATGCTGCGCGAAGAAGGGCGCGAAAACGAACAGACCCCACATGCCGTAAACGATGGACGGGATGCCGGCCAACAATTCGACAGCGGTCGACAGCGGCTGGGCGATACGTTGCGGGCAAAACTGGGTTAGGAAAACGGCGATGCCGATGGCGATGGGCAGGGCGAAGAGCAGGGCCAGGAAGGAGGTGATCAGGGTGCCCAGGATCGGCGCGGTGGCACTGTAGCGATCCGTCACGGGATTCCAGGGCGTGTCGATGCAGATGCCGTGGCCGGTCGGACAATCCTTGAATTTCAGGAAGAATTCCAGACCGAATTTCGACAGGGCCGGCCAACCACCGATGAACAGCATGGTGATCAGCGAACCCAGAACCAACAGCAACAGGGTAGCGGCAGCGAATGAGACCCAGCGGAAAATGGGGTCAGTCAGATCGATGCGAGGGGATTTGACGTCTGTAGACATGTGTCCTTGTCTCTCTTGTCGGTTCGTTTCGGCAGCCAGTATTCGGCGGTCAGTGTCGTTAAGGCCAGGTATTTTCAGGCAGAAACCGGGCGAGGTCGATTGGGGACCTCGCCCGGCTCATTATCGGGTTTTCGTAGTCAGCGGAAGTCCGCAGTGACTTACGGGTTCGGCGAGACGTAAACCGGCTTGCCGTTCGACTTGATGTTTTCAGCCCATTGCTTGCGGACCATGGTCTTCACCGAAGCCGGCAGCGGCACGTAGAAGAGGTCGTTGGCGTTGAAATCACCAGCCTTGTAGCCGTAGTCGAAGAACTTCAGAACTTCGGCAGCCTTGGTCGGGTTGGCTTGATCCTTGTACATCAGGATGAAGGTGGCACCCGTGATCGGCCAAGCATTGGCGCCCGGCTGGTTCAGAACCAGCAGGTAGTTGCCGGGGGCGTGGGCCCAGTCAGCACCAGCAGTCGCAGCCTTGAAGGCAGCGGCGGTCGGTTGCGGCCAGGTGGCGTCCTTGGAAGCGACCAGAGCGTAGCTGATGCCGGTCTTCATGACATAGGCGTATTCGACATAACCGATCGAACCGGCCGTCTGACGAACCAGGGCGGCAACGCCATCGTTCTTCGCACCGCCAACACCGGTCGGCCACTCAACGGCGTCCGAAGCGCCGACGTTTTGCTTCCATTCGGCCGAAGCGATCGACAGGTAGGAGGTGAATAGGAAGGTGGTGCCGGAACCGTCCGAGCGGTGAACGACGGTGATCGGCAGGGCCGGCAGGGCCAGACCGGCATTCCACTTGGTGATGGCCGGATCGTTCCACATGGTGATCTTGCCGAGGAAGATGTCGGCCAGAACAGCACCCGGCAGCTTCAGCTTGCCATTCGGCACGCCCGGAATATTGATGGCCGGAACCACGCCACCGACGACGGTCGGGAACTGGTAAAGGCCGGACTTGTCGAGCTCAGCTTGGGTCAGCGGCTTATCGGAGGCACCAAAATCGACCGTCTTGGCCTGGATTTGCTTGATGCCGCCGCCAGAACCGATGGCCTGATAGTTCAGTTGGTTACCAGTGGTGCGCTTGTAGCCTTCAGCCCACTTGGCGTAGAGCGGGGCCGGGAAGGTAGCGCCGGCACCCGAAATCGTGTCGGCAGCCATGGCAGCCGGAGCGACCGCTGCGGTCATCAGCACGGCGGCGATGGCGCCTTTCAGAAACTTGAACATCCATATCTCCATGAGAGGAAGTGTTGGGCAGACTATTAATTAATGCTCTATCTGTTTTTTATGACAGATTTGTAACAGTCCGCAGAATTTAAAAAGACAAGAGTCGCAAAGCTAAGGAATACCGGTAGTTACGCCGGTGAATGGGCCCACCGCTCCAAGGGAGCGGCGGGCCCATCTGCCCCCCAAAGCCCTTAGTAGCGCAGCTCGCTGAAGATGCCGATTTCGTTGAACTTAGTGTTCGTCTTGGCACCCTTCAGAGCCGGACCGCCGGCATAGGCGTCGAACTCGTCGTGCTTGGCAACCAGGGCAAGCGTGATGCCCTTCAGCGGCGACATCTGGATACCGAAGTTATAATAGTTGCCTTCGTTCCAGGGCGCGAGCTTCTTGGTCGGCTTGACGTTGTCGAAGCGGCCGAACACGGTATACATCGGGCTTACGCGGTACGAGCTGAAGACCGAGTAGCCGTCTGAATCGTCAGCCTTGGCGTGATCCGCCGAGGTGTCGAGGATGCTGGCAGTCTGCCAATCGGTCGCCGTGAAATATTCGACACCGGCCTTGAAACGGTCACCCGTGAAGGCAGCCAAGGCGTTATAACGCTGAGCGGTGTGCGGAGCGACAACTTCAGTCGTGCCCGAATAGGTTTGCTGGCCACGCTTGCCGGTATAGCTGCCGACAGCGAAGTTCCATTGGTCGAACTTGGCCGACAGACGGGTTTCCACGTCCATGCCTTCCGAACGCGACGAGTCGCGGTAGCCCTTGCCGTTTACGAGCGAGACTTGATAGGCGAAGTTCTGAGCAAACTTACCGGCGACGTGAACACCCCAGTCAGCCGATGTGCCGAAGGTCGAGCGAGCACCAGTGTTGTTTTGCTCAAGCAGGGTGTTTTCCAGCCAACGGTAGCCGTAGATGCTTTCGGCGTAGGGGATCCAAGGCATTTCGTTCGAACCGACCGAAACTTCAAAGGCCGGATCGAAAGCCGCCTTGAAATAGGCCTTCTTCAGATAGAGGCCTTGACCCGCGATCGAGCCGCTCGTTTGGTTGACCGGAGACACGTCGGTCTGCATTTGCAGCGAGTAGATATCGTTGAACTTCTTGTCGACTTGGAAATACACGCGCTTCACGTCGAAACCAAAACCGTTCTTGCTGCCCGACTTGGCGCCATTGACTTCCAGCGAGCTCGACGACACGTCGAGGTACATACGGCCGCCGACGGTGATATTGTCGGTCCAGCTCTGAGCCGAGGCGCCCGACACGGCGGCGACCATCGTGAGCGCCGCAGCGGCGACACCGATGGCGAAAGACGATTTTTTCATGTGATGAACCTTGTGCGTTTTTTTGAAATGGCAATTTTGGGGCCGCTTTGTGGCCACGCAGGGGGCAATAGGCTCCACATGTGACAGTCGCATGTAGGTTGTATGACAGCGGTGTGACACCGCCCTTTATGCGGCGTTTGCAATTTCAATACGCACGTGGTGCGTTATAAAAGGCACAGATTCGCCACACAGGCGCGGTGATGTAAACCGCGCCGCTTTTCAGGACTGAGGCCCATCATGCTGGCCATTATCGGAGGCACTGGCCTCTACTCGCTCGATTCGCTGGAGACGATCCGCGACCATGACGTCATGACGCCGTTCGGCGCACCGTCTTCGCCGATACTGGAAACGCGCTATGGCGATCATACCGTCTTCTTCCTGGCGCGCCACGGGCGCAACCATCAGCACCTACCGCATGAGGTCAATTACCGCGCCAATATCTACGCGCTCAAAGCCCTCGGCGTCCGCCAGATCCTAGGGGTATCCGCCGTCGGTTCACTGCGCGAAGGCTTGGCCCCCGGCCATTTCGCTGTCCCATCGCAATATCTCGACCTGGTAAAGGGTCGTCGGGAAAAAACCTTTCTTGGCGGCGGGCTGAGCGCTCATATCTCCACCGCCGAGCCGGTCTGCCCTAATCTGGGGGCCTGGATAGCGGCCGCGGTTGTCGCCAGCGGCCACAGCTTCCATGGCGATGTGACCTATGCCTGCGTTGATGGTCCCCGCCTGGGCACCCGCGCAGAAAGCCACATGCTGCGCGCGCTCGGCGCCGATCTGGTTGGCATGACGAACGTACCGGAGGTGTTTCTGGCGTGCGAAGCCCAGATAGCGTACGCCACCTTGGCCATCATTACCGACTATGACTGCTGGCGCGACGATCCCAACGATCATGTCAGCATTGCCGCCATCATGAAACGCTTCGGCGACAGCTTAGGCGTCGCTCGCCAGATTTTGCGCACCCTGCTCAACGGCCCCCTGCCCGCGACCGACGAAGCCCGCCGTCAGACCCTGAAACACGCCTTGATGGTCCGTCCGGACAGCCTGACGCCAGAAAAACGGGCGCTCCTGGCAGTTTTGCAGGCGTGATGTAACCCAAAGCCATTTTCAGGCGTATAACAGGTAAACCCGCATGGAGGTTACTCATGTTACGTCGTCATTTTCTTACCCTGGTCGGCGCCGGCGCGCTCGCCGCCGGCTGCGCGCAGAGCCAGGCTGAAACCGTCGCGCCGCTTAAACTCAGCGATGCCGAATGGAAAAAGCGTTTGCCGCCTGCCGCCTATAATGTGCTGCGCCACGAAGCGACCGAACGCCCTGGCACCAGTCCTCTGCTTAACGAGCATCGCAAGGGTACGTTCGCCTGCCTGGGCTGCGACCTGCCGCTATTCAACTCAGACGCCAAATATGACTCAGGCACCGGCTGGCCCAGCTTTTTCAGAGCAATCCCAGATCACCTGCAAACCAAGACCGACTTAGCTATCGGATATCCGCGCACGGAATATCATTGCGCGCGCTGCGGCGGCCACCAGGGACACCTGTTCGATGACGGCCCGCGGCCGACCGGTAAGCGGTATTGCAACAACGGCGTCGCGCTTAAATTCATTCCAGCCTAGGATCATCACATGTTGAAACGCACTTTTTTGGGTCGTGTCGTTCTGGCCGGCGTGATGGCCCTGAGCCTGGCCGGCAATGCCCTGGCGGCGGATAGTCAGGTCGCCGTATTTGCCGGCGGCTGTTTCTGGAGCACGCAGAAAGCCTTCGACCATGTCAAGGGCGTCACCAATACGCGGGCTGGCTTCATGGGCGGGAGCGTCAAATCTCCCAGCTATGACGACGTGGTGCGCGGCGGCACAGGTCATGTGGAGGCCGTCGAGGTGACCTACGATCCGGACAAGGTCAGCTACCAGCAACTGCTCGATACCTTCTGGCATTCAACCGACCCCACCAATCCGCGCGGCGTCATCTGCGACCTGGGTGACAATTACCGCACAGCGGTCTTCACTTTTTCCGATGCGCAATACAACACCGCCGTGGCGTCCAAGCAGGCTGTCGGCAAGCAGTTGAACAAGCCGATCTATACGCTCGTCGTCAAATCGACACAGACCGGATTGCCCTTTTATCCGGCCGAGGCCTACCACCAGCACTATTGGCAGACCCATAGCGATCATTACGACCGCTACGTGATCGGGTGCGGCCGCCCGGGCGCCCTCAAAAAATTGTGGGGCGACCAAGCGCCGAAATACTGATCGCCGAAATACGGGTTAAAGCCGAACGCCTCCCCCCCGGGAGGCGTTCTTGCCATCTAGGCCGACTTTAAGACCAGTTTCCCGCCGGCTAATCCATCCGCGCTGGCCGTGACGGTGATTGCGCCCGCGCCGGTGACCTGCACGATGGCGCAACAGAGACCGTTGAAGGCCTTGCGTTCAGACGCCTTGTCGGCTTCGTGACTGTTCGGATTGCCGTTGCCGACACCAATCACCGCCCCCGGGCCGGATACGGTGAAGCGGACAAGGCTGTCAGCCTTCGGCACGGGACGGCCCTTGGCGTCAAATACTTCCGCCTTAATCACCGTGCAATCCATGCCGTCATTGCTCAAGGCCGTACGGTCGGTTGTCAGCACGACCTTCGCTGGCGCACCGGCCGTTTCGCGCGCGGCTTTAAGAATGACCTTGCCGGCCTTGTAGGCATAGGCTTCGATCTTTCCAGGCTGGTAAGGCACGGTCCATTCGACATGGCGGTTCTTCACCACGGCCTTTCGACCCGCTGACTTGCCATTGACGAACAGCTCAACGGCGTCGGCGTTGCTGTGTGCCCAGACGGAAATGTCCTGGCCTTCCTTGCCTTCCCAGTTCCAGTGCGGGAAGAGGTGAAGAAGCGGCTCTGGCCGCCACCAGGCGCGATAGTACCAGTAGTTATCCTTCGGGAAGCCGCAGGTATCCAGTGCGCCGAATTGCGAGGAAATGCTCGGCCACGATGAATAGGGCGTGGGCTCGCCACGATAATCGAAGCCGGTCCAGATGAAACCGCCGGCAATGTAGGGCTTTTCATCGAAATGCGGCCACCAGCCTTCAGCAGTCGTCGCCCACCACGGCGCAGTTGTGTCGTAAGCCGGGACGATATGAGCAGCGTCGTCCTTGATATATTCCCCGCGCGTCGCAACAGTCGACGCCGTTTCGGTACCGATGATGGGCATGTTGGGGAATTTTGCGTGGAAGTCGTCGATTACACCATCGCGATAATTGAAGCCCATGACGTCAATGACTTCGGTAATCCCCTGGCCGTAGCCATTGTCCATGGCGGCCGTGACCAGACGTGTCGGGTCCAGATCATTGCACAGTCGCTTCATGGTGCGAGCGATTTTGGCGCCGCGCTTAGTCCCCTGCTGCGGCTCCTCATTGCCGATAGACCATAGTATAACCGAGGGATGGTTGCGGTCACGCAGGATGAGGGTTTCCAACTGGGCCAGCCCCTCCTCGCTCGACGCCATCATCCGCGTCTCATCGATGACCAGTATGCCCATGCGGTCGCAGACATCGAGCAGTTCGGGCGTCGGCGGATTATGCGAGGTGCGATAGGCGTTGCAGCCCATGTCCTTGAGCTGTTGCAGGCGCCAGACCTGGAGCGCGTCGGGGATGGCCGCGCCGACCCCGGCGTGGTCCTGATGGTTACAGGTGCCCTTCAGCTTGACGGATTTGCCATTGAGGAAAAAGCCCTCTTTCGCATCGAACCTGATATCGCGAAAACCGAAGGTCGTGGACACACGGTCAACAGCCGTCTGATCTGCACGCAACGTCGTTGTCACCGTGTAAAGGTTGGGTTGTTCGAGCGACCACAGCTTGGGCGCGCTCACCTGAATTGTCTCGGAAACCACTGACTGGCTCCATGGCGCCAATGTCACGGAGGCCGGAGCCGTATTGGCGGATACGACATCGCCCGTCAGGCTGCGGATGCCTGACAAAATATCGATGGTGCGGGCCTGGTCGCTGTCGTTTTTGACCGTCGTTGCGACTTCGACCGTGCCGTCCGTCTTCGCCCGGACACGGACACCGTATTGCGGGACATGCACTGGATCTGTCTTGACCAGCCAGACGTGGCGATAAATGCCCGCGCCTTCGTAGAACCAACCCTCGCCGAGTGAGGCATCGACGCGAACCAGCACCGTATTGGGCTTATCGTCCGTATTCAGCACGTCATTCAGTTCGACGCGAAACGGCGAATAGCCGCTGTCGTTGACCTTCAGGATATAGCCGTTGACGATGACCATGGCATTACGGAAAACGCCATCGAATTCCAGGGAGATGCGCTTGCCTGCATCGCTTGCGTCAAGTGTGAAGGTTTTGCGATACCAGCCGACGCTGGTGTCCGGGTAGTCGCGGCCCAGCGGTTTGAAACCGTGATTGGCAGCCGGATCCCAGACCGAGCCGTGGTCGTCAGGCTTAAAGGTTGCGGCCTTTGGATTCGGCACGAACGGCAGTTCGACAGCCCAGTCATGCGGCAAGGTTACCCCGCGCCACGTCGAATCGTCATAATCCGGTTTTGCGATCGGCGTCGCATCCGGCCCTTGCTTGGCATAGGTCCGCAGATCGGCGCCGAATCCGAAGTCTTTTTCGACATCATTGAGATGACCGAAGGCGAATTTCCAGCCAGTGTCGAAACGCAGGCGGCGGCGCTGGCCGGTTTCGACGGTTTGCGCCAGGGCGGGCAGGCCGGCGCTTACGGCGGCAAAGGTTGCGGCAGCGCTGGCCAGCAAGTGGCGGCGGTTCATATCGAGCATGATGGCGTTCCCTGTTTTTATTGTCATACAATTAAAGCGCTAAATCGCGCCGGTCAAGGGAGCGTAATCACACCCCCTGTTTTGGGCACCTTGACTTGAAGCGCCTCGGCAGTGTCCAGCGCGGCCTCGGCGTCGGCATGACCGACTACGATATCGCTGTCGGGGCGTAGCCAGGCGCTATAGACAAAACGACCGCCTTCCCTACGCATGGCCACCGGGACGCCGCCGGTAAAATCGCCGCTGAGATATTGCGCGGCCTGGCCCCTATTGGCCACGGCAAAGCGTGTTTCCACCGGCCAGACATAGGACGCCTTTGGCCAGTTCATAACCGGCAAGGCCTTGCCCTTATAATCGAAAAAGGCGGCATTTTCCCAATCGGAGCCTTGCGCCCAACGTGTCCGGCATTTGGTCGATACCCACGCCGGCTCCCAATAGACAACACCCTGTCCACCCGCGTCCAGCGTCAGTTGCATGATATCGTGCATGTACAGCGCCTGCCCCGCCGGGCTTACCGGATAGCCCTTCAGGGCGGATTCCGAACCCAACAGATTATGGGCGCTGTCGGCGGCGTCATCGGTAAAGGCATAGCCGGTTTCGACAACAACCACCGCCTTGCCAAAGCGATAATGGACGCGGCGAATTGTTTCTGAAAGTCCGGAAAAGTCTTCCTTCGACCACTTGCTGTAATAGCTCAAACCGATGATATCATAACCGGTTACGCCCGCCTTCGTGGCCTGTTCGAACCACGGTTCTACGTTTTCCGGCTGGGCGACGTGCAGCATAATTTCCGGTTTTATTGTACTGTCGGCGGACGCATCGCGCACGCCCTTGATGCCGGCATTGAACAGTTTAGCATTGCGCGCCCAATTGATCGCGACATGTTCCTCCGGCTGAGTGCGCAGGATTTCACCATTGGTCTCATTGCCGACCTGAACCATTTCCGGCATCAGGTTTTTGGCCTTGAGCGTGTTCAGGGTGTCACGCGTATATTGGTAGAGCGCCTTGGCTTGGTCATCGTCACTCAAGCCCGCCCAGGCGGCGGGCACAAGTTGCTTTCCACCGTCGGCCCAATCGTCCGAATAGTGGAAATCGAGCAGAACCTTTTGCCCCTGTGCCTTGGCAGCGGCGATGGTCTTTTCGACATCGGCCAGATTGGAATAGGGCGTCCATTTGGCGTCAACCCATATGCGAACGCGCACCAGGTTATGGCCTGACCGGGCGAAGATCGCGTAAGGGTCGGTTTGACTGCCGTAACTGTATCGCGCGCCGCAGTCCTTCATCTCATTGACATAGGACAGGTCGGCGCCGAACCAGTAGTCACGGGCGTGAACGGGGAGCCCCGCGACAAGCGCAAGGACGGGGATGAGCGAAATCAGGTTTTTCGGTTTCATACCTACCAAGATGTCCGGCGATGAATTTTCCGCCGGAGTTTAGCTCTAATCTGGCGCTTACGCGAACTGCCTACCGCCAGGTTTCCGTGACGCCCTTGCGCTTGCCGTTCAAAATAGGTCGCGGGGTATCGATCTCGAGCTTTGGCTTGCCAAAGTGATAGCCCTGACCGAAGCCTATGCCCAGGTCCTGGCAGAGCCTTGCCATGGACTCGTCCTCTATCATCTCCGCGACGACATGGGAGTTCAGTTCCTTGCACAGGTGGCTGATGGAACGGATGAGCGCGCGTTGACGGGGATTTTCCCGGGCCTCACGCAGAAAAGGGCCGTCGATCTTGACGAAATCGAAATCGAACTTGCGCAGGTATGAATAGGTTGCTGCTCCGGATCCAAAATCATCAAGGCAGATATGGAATCCACCGCGACGCAACCAACGCAGGAAGGTTCCGGCGGCCTCCATGTCATCGATCGTATTGGATTCGGTCAGCTCGAACATCAGTCGCTCGCTGATATCCCTGAACGGGCTGACGAGATGACGCAGATTTTCACGGAAGGCTTCGTTTTGAATGGATAGGCCGGACAGGTTGATGGCGATTTTTACATCTGGCCGCTGGATCAAGGTGTCAATCGCCTTGCGCGCGACAGCCATGTCAAAATCCTGCACTAGACCCAGCTGCTCCGACAGACGAATGGTGTCGAACGGCCTATGGCCATCGGCGAAACGCAACAGAGCTTCGTAATGGTGTGTCGTGCGGTCGTCGAGATTGACCACCGGCTGATAGAACAGGGTGTATCTGTCACTGTCGATCAGCGCGCGGATATCGTCGAAATGCTGGACCGTTTCGGCCATGGCGGCCTTGAGCCCCTGGGCCAGCGAATGGATCGGGCTGCGTTCAGGCTTGCAGAAGTCCTGAAGCGTATATTGCAGGGCGCGGGCGATACTATCTTGATCGAGATTGCCGATCGATAGCTCCAGATTCATCATGGTTGGACGCAGGCTGTCTTCGGGTAGGCCAACCGCCCGCACCGCTGCCTGAATATCTTTGGAAATGGCGTCCGAAGATACGGCTTCGCTCTTGGCAGACGGTATGTAACTGAAGGCCTCGTCTGAGAGCTGCGCCGCGGCGGCGCCGGCCATGGATTGCGAACGCAACACCGAGCCGATTTCACCAATCAGCATGTCGGCCTGTTCCGCCGGCAGTTCCCGCATGGCGCGTGACAAGCCGGTTAAGCGGACCAGTTTCAGATCCTTCGGAGCGGTGTAGCCTTGGATAGCAATCTTCTTGCTGACGAATTTCAGATAGGAATCGAGATTTAGCAGACCGCCTTCGCCGTCGATCATGACACCGTCCGACAGAACGGTAATGCTGATAAAGGTGTGGCTGTCGCCGCTACCCAGGAAGCATGCCCCCATATTGACCTGGAGCGCGGGCCCTTGTGGCTGACTGAGTTGCAGGCTGCATGGTTCGATACGGCCGATCGATTGAGCCTTGGTCAGGAGACGGCGGGCAAAGGCCTGATCGCTGGCAACGAAGATGTCGCAAACGTCGCGTCCGATCACGTCTTCGACCGGCCCGCTGAGCAGGGCCTGGGTCGCACCGACGGTAGTGACGATACGAAAATGGGTGTCGACCTCAATCAACAGATCCGCTGCCGCCAGAGAAAACGCAATGTATCGGTCGCGTTGCCTCTTGAGATCCTCAATCATGCGTTTACCTGTGGTGATCCCGCCTCCCCGGACGGTTACGTCGGGATACACCGTAGATGGCAAGTCTTAAGATACGGCTTAACGCCGACTGCGTCATTTCGACCCAATTGCGATATTAAAGGTCCAGCTTCATGTCGGCCAGAAGCGCACGCAGATATTCGCGATTTATCCGATCCGCGTCGACAGGGGGATGCGCCTTGGGCAATACGGCCTCCGGCGATGGCCGGATCGGCGCGTAGGCGGGGCGGCGGGCTTCGGCGGCCGGCCGCGGCTCGGACGGGACGCCGAAGCTTTCGCGGGCCAGAGTGCTCGGTATCGGGGTGGCCTTGGGATCACGCGCGAGCGGCAAGGGGGCCGTCCAGGCGACCGGAATTTCGAACCAGGCGGTTGTGCCGTCTCCCGGCCGAGACGTCACACCGATCTGGCCACCGAGCATCTCGACGATCGTCTTGGTGATGGACAGGCCCAGCCCGCGCGTGCGGCCGCTGAACAGACCCGCCGACTGCTCGTCACTCATGCCAACGCCGGTGTCGCGTACGCTGACGTGGAGATGGTCTTCAGGGAGATGGGTTTCAGGCATCTGGCTGTTCGGATTTTGCGTCGTCACTTGGCGCGCGGTGACGGTAATTACGCCGCCTTGTGTGAACTTGCAGGCATTGGAGATCAGGTTTTGCAGAACCTGCTGGACGCGCATGACATCCATGCGTGCTGTCGTATGGGTAAAGTCGCTGAAATGCACGCCAAGCCGTGTGTGATTGCGCGCCGCCTGTTCCGTAAACGCATTTACCACCTCGCGGATCAGGTCGGTAACGTCGATAATCTCGTCATCCGCGGCGCTGCCTACGCTTGCCTCGGGCACGATGGGTGCAGCGGTCAGCCCCTGCCGCCCAAGCGTCTTCTGCAAGGTCTCCGCCGATTGCAGCAAGTCGTGCGTATAGGTCGCGATGTCCGGATTAAGCTGCGCCTTGGTGTCGAGCAGGCGGGCATAGCCGACAATATCATTCAGGGGCCGGCGCAGCTCGTCCGTCACATGCGCCAGGAATTCATCCTTTGCCGTACTGACGTCGCGCAGCGGCGTTGCCGTCACGCTCAGGTCGCGAACGACGGCGCATAATCGCACCGGTACACCCGATGTGTCCGATTCAACACCCCCGCGCATACGAATGCGCCGGGCGATGTGATCCTTACGATTCAGGACGTTAAGCTGAACGTCGAAATCCTGGCCATCATTAACCGAGGCCTGCAGGCGCTCGATAAGCATAGACCGGTCTTCCGGCTCAAAGATATCAAGCAGGGCCGCCACCGTCGGCGTATAGGTTTCCGGCGTCAAACCCAGGATGGCGTAAAAACCACTGGACCAGATCACATCCCGCGTATTCAGATCGATCTTCCAGTAACCCAGTCCGGTCATATCGGAATCGAGGCGTGCCTGGCGGGCCTGCAATTCGGCGATCAGGTCCGTCTGCTGGCGGGCGCGTCCAGCCAAGTATAACAGTTTCGCCGCATGACCGGCGAATGCCTCGAGCAAGGCCAGTTTGCGGACATCGAAATCGTGGCGCGGCGAGGGCTCGGCGAGACCGATAACACCGAGCACGCGGCCATCGTGCACCAGCGGCATGTCAGCATAAAAGCGGATGTGCGGCGCACGCAGGACCGTGGTTTCCAGAAAATACCGGCTGTCGCGGGTGGCGTCGGCGACGATGAGCGGCCCATCCAGCACGCGTTCGACAAAGGCAAAATGGTCCAGTCGTCCACTGTCTATCCCAACGGCGGCCACCGGTCCGTCCGTAAGCCTGAGAAACACTATGGGCAGGTCAAAAATGGCCGCCGCAAGAGTACAAACGGACGCGCACAGGGCCTTCAGGTCTCCATCACGCCCCGTCACCGCGGCCTGTTTATCGGTCGGAAACGCAGACGAGTCGGACGAACGGGCCATAGGCTAACCTCTAAAAACGAATCGACGCTAACCACAAAGATTTACACATTAGTAAACAATTCGAATTGCTGCTGACGTACGCTGACATGCGCCCGCCTGATAAGGAGGCGAACCTAGCGGAAGGCGCAAATGCACAGACAGGACATGGCCGCCACCGCGCATGCAATCGACCGCGCGGCCCGCCCCTTCGACGGCCTGGCTAAATGTCCCGCGGCTCGCGCGTCAGTCCGTGGGGCGGCCGTAATAGGTCATGAAGACATCGACGGCCAGGTCGATCTGGCGATGCAGTTGCCCCTCGGTCGGCTCCGGCGCCAGATTCATGATGCGTTTGAAATGACAGTCCCCGAAGAGCAGACTTTTGAGCACCATAGTCGCTTCGGCAATATTCGGCGCGTCGATCTGTCCCTTGTCGTGCGCCGCCTGAAGCAGACCGATCAAATTATCACGTCCCTGACTCTGGATCACATTATGGAACATCTCGGACAGGTGCGGATTCCGGTAGCTCTCCTCGACGACCAACTGAATAGTGCGGATAACGCCGTCCGACATGACAGCGCCCATCAACTGGCGCGCCATAACCGTCAGGCTGGAGCGCAGGTCATCAGAACCGATGTGGCGCTGGAACAGAGCAGCCATTTCGCCGCACTGTTCGCGCACAATCGCCTCAAACAGCTCTTCTTTGCTGTTGAAATAGGCGTAAAGCGTCGCTTTCGATCCACCGAGGCGGTTCGAGATCATCGACATGCTGGCGCCAGCATAGCCGACTTCGTAGAATACGCTGCGCGCCACCTGGATTATACGGTCGCGGCGCTGGTCCTTGAAGGACGGCTGGTCCTTCGTATGCGCGGACTCTTTCAGGGAGTCCTTCAATTCTGGCGCGTCAGGAAAATTAGTGATTGGCAATTCCATAAAAATTTGTACCATACTGTACAGTTCGTACTTGACTTGAGTTGGAGTGTAGCGCAAAGAAAGCAGACTGTACAGTACGGTTCACCTTTTTGTGTTTCAGGACCTCCCCCTATGCACTCCCCTGCTTCCCATAAAAGCCCCCTTTCCGTGCGGAAAGCGGTCAGCCTGAGCGCACTTGTTGCCGCTGGGGCCGTACTGACGGCCTGTGCGTCTGTTCCCGCCTCTCACACCATTACACCGCGCAGCGATCTGGCCGCGACCCAGAGCCTGGCGTCCGAAAACGGTCAGTGGCCGGCCCGAGAATGGTGGAAGGGGTTTAACGATACGCAGTTGAACACCTTGGTCGATGAAGCCTTCGCCGGCTCTCCCGACCTGCTGGCGGCTCAAGCCCGTCTGGACAAGGCTTTGGCCACCCAGTCCCAGGTCAAATCGGCGCTCGATCCCGACCTGACGCTCAACGGCTCGGTCACAGCCACAGAGCAGAGCCTGAACATGGGCTACCCGGCGGAATTCAAGACTCTTCTGCCCCAAGGCGTCCTGCCGCTCGGTCGCATCACCCTAGACGCCAATTATAATATCGATCTTTGGGGCAAGAGCCGCGCGGCGCTGAAAGGTGCCATCGGTCAGGCGAAGGCCTCTGACATCGAACGCGAAGTGGTGCGCCAGAATCTGGCCGTGGCCGTCGCCAACGCCTATGTCGAACTGAACCGTCTTTATGAGACGCGCGACGAACTCACCGAGTTGAAACGTGGCGCCGCCACGAAACTTGATCTGTATCAGGCGCGCGCTGATCACAATCTCGAGCCCAAGGACACGCTCCTATCGGCACGCGACGACCAGCAGCAGCTTGACCGCCGTCTGGCCAATGTCGATGGAGCCATACGGTTGCAAGATAACCTGATCGCCGCTCTCGTCGGGGCCGGGCCGGATCGCGGCCTGTCCATTTCACGGCCACAACTGGCACCCAGTGAAATCACCACCTTGCCCGGCAACGTACCCGCTGACCTGATCGGTCGCCGCCCGGATGTGGTCGCCGCCCGCCTTCGTGTCGAAGCCGCCGGCCAGGGTATCAAATACGCCAAGGCTGACTATTATCCGAACCTCAATCTGTCTTTGTCCTGGGGCCGCGAAGCGCTCGGCCTGCAATATTTCGGACAATCGGATTCGAATTTCGGATCGTTCGGTCCGGCCATCAGCCTGCCGCTATTTCATCAGAAGCGCCTGAACGCCAGTTACCGATCATATGAGGCGGATTACAACACCGCCGTCGCCACCTATGACCAGACCTTGACGACCGCCCTGCGCGAAGTCGCCGACGCCGCCGGGCGCACCAAGTCCACGACCGGGGAGCTGGCCGCCGCGCAAGGCCGTCACGATACGGCGTTGCAAAGTTACGAGCTGTCCAAAGCCCGCTTCGGTAAGGGACTGGCTACGAAAATAGATGTGATCAGCGCCCATGCCCGCGTCATATCGGTCGAAAATGAAATTACAGATCTAAAGGCGCAAGCCTATCGTGATCGCATCGCTTTTATCGCCGCGCTTGGCGGCGGCTACCAATCCCAAAACTGAGTTTTAGCCCATGTCCGATCAATCCTCCCCCGATGCGGCCCCGCAAAACAACGCCCCACCCGTTCCCGGTGCCAGTGGCCCGAATGGTGGCAGTAAGCCGCCCACGTCCTCCCGGGCGCGCGGTCCGCTCTTTCTCATTTTCGGCGGCGTCGTCCTGTTGGCCGGTCTGGCCTTCGGCGCCTATACGCTGATCGAAGGCGGCAAATCGGTCGAAACCGACAACGCCTATGTCGATGCCAGTTCCGCCGCCGTCACAGCCCAGATTTCGGCGCCGGTCAAATCCTCGAACATTATCGAAACCCAAGCCGTCAAGGCCGGCGACGTACTGGTCGTGCTCGATGACACCGACGCCCGCCTGGCGCTGGCGTCCGCCAAGGCCCAACTCGACCAGGTCGAGCGCCAGGTCGGCACCTATTACGAAAATGATACGACGCTGGCGGCTCAGGCCGACGCCTCGACGGCCCAGGTCGCCAATGCTCAGGCGGCCTACGATAATGCCGTGAAGGCTTATAACGATCGCAAGAGCCTGGTCGCCATTGGCGCCGTGTCGGGCGAAGATCTGCAAAATGCGAAGACAACGGTCGACCAGACCCAAGCCGCGCTGAACAGCGCCCGCGCCCAGGCGCTGGCAGCTCAGGGTCAACGCGCTGCCAATGGCGCGCTGATTTCTGGTGTCGACCGTGGCGACAATCCTGAAGTGGTTGCCGCCCGCGTCAAGGTCGAGCAGGCCCAGAACGACCTCGACCGCACCGTCATCCGCGCGCCGATTTCCGGGGTCATCGCCAAGAACACCGTCGAAATCGGCCAACGCGTTCAGGTCAACCAGGTGCTGATGAACATTGTGCCGATTGAAAACGCCTATGTGAACGCCAACTTCAAGGAAGTGCAGCTCAAGAAGGTGCGCATCGGCCAGCCAGTCCTGCTGACCGCCGACACCTATGGCGGCGGTATAAAGTTCCATGGCAAGGTGGCCGGCCTGAGTGGTGGCACCGGCTCGGCCTTCGCCATCATCCCGGCCCAGAACGCTACCGGCAACTGGATCAAGGTGGTCCAGCGCCTGCCCGTCCGCATCGCACTCGACCCCACTGAGCTCAAACAACACCCGCTGCGCGTCGGCATGAGCATGAAGGCGACGATCAGCGTCAACGACTAGACCTGACCAGCGAATGCGTATGTTTCGACTACCCCTTCCCGCCCCTCGGCCCTTCGCACGATAACGGGGGCCGGGTAACGGGGACTGAGGCTGCACGTTCGAAACCCGGCGGACCCCGCCCGGCGCGTAGCCTGCGACCCTTGTATATCAACGTCATCGGAAAGTTGCGACCATGTCCGCTTCCACCGCCGCCTCAGACCCGACCTATAAGGAACCCGTACCGTTGACAGGGCTGACGCTCTGGCTGTGCGGTATCCTTCTGGCCATGGCCAATTTCGTGGCTATTCTCGATGTGTCCATCGCCAACGTCTCGGTGCCCAATATCGCCGGTGCGCTTGGCGTTTCGACCTCGCAAGGCACTTGGGTCATCACCTCCTACGCCGTGGCGGAGGCCATTTCCGTACCCCTGACCGGATGGCTGGCGATGCGGTTCGGCACGGTCCGCACCTTTTCGGTCGCTTTGGTCGGGTTCGGCCTTGCCTCTTTCCTGTGCGGCATTTCGCCGTCCCTGGAAATCCTGGTTGTCGCCCGTATCCTTCAGGGATTCTGCGGCGGACCTTTGATGCCGCTGTCTCAGACCCTTCTCCTCACTATCTTCCCGAAAAAACTGCAACCGGCGGCCATGGGGATCTGGGCCATTACCACCCTCGTCGCGCCGGTGGCCGGCCCGGTGCTAGGTGGCACCCTGTGCGATAATTTCGGCTGGGGTTCGATCTTCCTGGTCAATGTGCCTGTTGCCATTGGTGCCGGCTTCCTCGTGTGGCGTGTGCTGCTCAGCCAGGAAACACGCACCGTCAAAGCGCGCGTCGACGTGGTCGGTCTGGCGCTTCTGGTCCTGTGGGTCGGTGCCTTGCAGATCATGCTCGACCTGGGCAAGGAGCATGAATGGTTTTCATCACCCTTTATCGTCACCTTGGCCGTTGTCGCCGTACTGGGATTCATCGCTTTCCTGATCTGGGAATTGACAGACTCTAATCCCATTGTGGACCTGCGCGTCTTCCGGCACAGGGGGTTTTCCATCGCCATGGTGTGCATGGCGTTGATGATTGGGTCCTTCTTCGCCATCAATGTCATCGGTCCGCTATGGCTACAGAATAACCTGGGCTGGACGGCATCGTGGGCGGGCAATGCCACCGGTATGGTCGGTATCCTGGCGATTTTTGCTGCGCCCATTGCCGCGCAACTAGCCGTCAAGATCGATCCGCGTCGTCTCATCTTCTTCGGTGTCGGTTGGCTGGCCCTGATCACTTTCATCCGCGGTCTGTCCAATATGGATATGAGTTTCGGCCAGATCGCCTTCCTCATCTTCCTTACAGGCGCAGGCATGCCTTTCTTCTTCATGCCCTTGCTGCAAATATCGATGGGGTCGGTGAAGGTGGAGGAAACCGCTAATGCCGCCGGCCTGCAGAACTTTATCCGCACCATGGCTGGCGCCGTTGCGACCTCCCTGGTCGCCACGATTTGGGAAAACAATGCCACGTCCAACCGCGCTGCAATCGTCAGCGGACTGGACGCCAATCAATCGGTGCAAACCCTGGTCCAGCATGGCGTGAACCCAGGTGCGGCGCTTGGCATTCTCGACCGGCTGGTCAGCGGTCAGGCTCTCATGCTGTCCACCAATGAGGTCTTCATGGGGGCCGCGGTGCTGTTCCTGTGTTGCGCCCTCCTCGTCTGGACGATCCCGCGTCCCAAGGGGCCAGTCGACATGTCCAACGTCCACTGATCAGGCGGACCAAATTTCGGGACCTTCTCCCCGGCAGGTCCTGAAATGGCGGAGCGGTTTGTGTCCCCTCACAACCGCTCCGTTTTTTTGTTTCAGGGCCGTCTGAAAGTGCCCGTTTGCAGGAAGTGCAGGACCTGAGCCTGGACATGGGGAGACGTCGGCATGAAACTGTGCGTCACGGGCATGATCAGATGGTCCGCCATACCGTCCCATCGCGTCCGCGCCACTGATACGCGGCCGTCGTTTGCTTCACGGATGAATATCAGTCCGGACAGATATGGCCAGCCTACCGTCCCCGCTATAATACCCAGCGGATAGTCGGGGCGGATATTATCGAGAAGGCCAGAGGTAGTGACGAGGTCCTGTCCAGCAGGCCCATACATCCACCTGTACATCGGCAGTTTGCACAAGGCGTCAGCGACTTCGCTTCCGCCCAGCGGCGGCCCCAGCATAACCACGCGGCCGATCGCCGCAGCCAGACGATCCCGCTGTGTGCCGAGCAGGTAGGCCGCCACCAGACCGCCCATAGAATGGGTGACGAAGTGCAATTTGTTCGTCGGCCCCGTCAGACCTTTCGCTTTGAGCGCATCGGCGACAAAGTGGGCAAGGCCGGCAATATCCCTGTCTCGCCAGGGATAGGCCAGGTTGCACGTCGAATAGCCAGCCCCAGTCAGCCGCTTCTCGAGCGCAGCCAAACTGCGCGGGGAGCGACCCGTGCCGTGCAGGAGAATAACCGTTTCAACAAGGGGGTCCATAACGACAGACAAGACACAGTCGCCGTCAAATTCAACTGGCAAATTGTGATCACAATATGTACTCTTCGCTAAACTTCGCGGAGCCTTATCATGACCCATAATGCCGATCTCGCCACCCGCCGGGCCGCCGCCGTGCCGCGCGGCGTAGGCCATGCCACCACGCTTTACGCCGCCCGCGCTGAAAACGCCGAGTTGTGGGATGCCGACGGCAACCGCTTCATCGATTTCGCCGGCGGGATCGCCGTTCTCAATACCGGCCATCGCCACCCGAAGGTCCAGGCCGCCGCGCTGAAACAGATGGACGCCTTTACCCATACCGCGTTTCAGGTCGTGCCGTACGAATCCTATATCGCCCTGTGCGAACGGCTCAACGCCCTGGCCCCGATCGATGGGCCGGCCAAGTCCGTCCTGTTCACCACCGGCGCCGAGGCGGTGGAAAATGCCGTGAAGATCGCGCGCTGCGCCACGCGCCGCGACGGCGTCATCGCCTTTACCGGCGGCTTTCATGGACGCACGGCACTCACGTCTGCGCTGACAGGCAAGGTGGTGCCGTACAAGAAGGACCTGGGGCCGCAGCAACCCGGCGTCTATCACCTGCCCTTCCCCGTCGAAGCGTCCGGTATAGACACCGCCGATACGCTGAAAATGCTAGATTACCTGTTTAAGGCCGACATCGCGCCTGACGCCGTGGCGGCCATCATCATCGAGCCGGTGCAGGGCGAAGGCGGCTTCCTCATCACACCGCCAGAACTTATGCGCGCCTTGCGGAAAATCTGCGACGATCACGGCATCCTGCTGATCGCTGACGAAGTTCAGACCGGCTTTGGCCGGACCGGCAAGCTGTTCGCCATGGAAAATTACGACGTCAAGCCGGACCTTATGACCATGGCCAAATCACTGGCCGGCGGATATCCGCTGTCCGGCGTCGTGGGGCGCACCGACGTAATGGATGCACCGGTGACCGGCGGACTCGGCGGAACCTATGGCGGCAACCCGGTGGCGTGCGCTGCCGCGCTGGCCGTATTAGATGTTATCGAGGAGGAAGCTCTGCTCGACGCCGCCAACCGTCAGGGGACACGGCTGAAGGCCCGTATCGAAAGCATCAGCCAGCGGAACGACAGTGTGCCGATATCGGCCCTGCGCGGATTGGGGGCCATGATTGCCTTCGATATCGTCACCGAGCCAGGCGGCCATACGCCCGATGCCGCGGCAACCAAGGCGGTATGCCTTAAGGCGCAGGAACACGGCCTGATCCTGCTGTCCTGCGGCGTCTATGGCAACACGATCCGGCTATTGGCGCCACTGACTGCCTCGGATGAGATCTTAGACGAAGGACTGGACAAGCTGGAAGCCGCGCTCAGACGGTAAAGCACTTTCCGGAAGGGGCGCCGAAAGTCTGGCTCTAAGCGGCTTTTGGCGCCGCGCAGAATTTGGCGATATAGTCATCATGGGACATCATGCCCTTGACGCGCTGATCGACCTGGCTGCGCAGGCGCCCGAGGCGTTGCCTCAGGTCGTCGTCGGAAATGACATCGGCGACCGGATGGTAATCCCCCGGCATCAGCCCCTGGCCCGCCAGAACCGAGAACCAGCTCACCTCCTTGAACAGCTCCCATTGCTGAGCGGCGGCTTGCCCGGTGGCCCGGAAGGTCTCCAGACGCGCCGTCAGGCTGTCGGGAACGCTCATATGCTTGCACCGTCGCCAGAAAGGCGTGTCCTCACGCTCCGTGACCTTGTAGTGGGCGATCAGGAAGTCCTTGACGTTGACATAATCGGCGATCGTTTCCCGGTTATATTGATCGACGACGCTTTGGGCTATGCCGGTACGGGGGAATAGCGCCAGCAGCTTGGCGATGCCTGCCTGGACGAGGTGAATGGAGGTCGATTCCAGCGGTTCAAGGAAGCCGGAAGCCAGGCCGAAAGCGACCACGTTTTTGTGCCACATCTTACGGCGATGCCCCGTGGTGAAACGCAACACCTTCGGGTCCTTCAGCGGGGCGCCGTCCAGCCGTGTCAGAAGCTTTTCGCAGGCTTCATCCTCGCTGATGAATTCCGAACAGAAAACATAGCCATTACCCGTCCGGTGCTGGAGCGGGATGCGCCATTGCCATCCCGCCTCGCGCGAGGTTGAGCGTGTATAGGGCGTGATCGGCCCGTCAGGCTTGGCCGATGGCACGGCGGCCGCGCGGTCGCAGGGTAGCCATTCGCTCCAATCCTCATAGCCGCATTTCAGCGTCTGTTCGATCAGCAGACCGCGGAAGCCTGAGCAATCGATGAAGAAATCGCCGGCAATCGACTGACCGTTCTCCAGATGAAGCGCGGTGAGGTTGCCCGATTCCGGCGCCTGATCGACACGGACAATTCGGCCTTCCCGTCGCGTGACGCCACGCGCCTCGGCGTAGCGGCGAAGGAAAGCGGCATAAAGGCTGGCATCGAATTGATAGGCATAGTTGATTTGAGGCAATCCCGATGCGTCGCCCTTCGGGATGCGGGTAAACTTGTTTTCCCGCATGGCCATGGTTTCGGCGTTGAAGCGCCCCCAGTCGCCATTCCCCCCCATATTGGCCAGACGATGCCAGAAGTGGGTGAAGGGAATACCGTCCATATCGACGCCATAGAGGCCGAACGGGTGAATGTAGCTCTCCCCTGGACGCTTCCAGTCAACGAAGTGGATGCCGAGCTTGAACGTGCCATTGGTTTCGCGCACGAACGTATTCTCGTCTATGCCCAGCAGATCGTTAAAGGTGCGGATTTGCGGAATGGTCGCTTCGCCGACCCCAACCGTGCCGATGTCTTCGGATTCGACCAGGACAATGTCATAGTTGACGGTCCCGAGTATCTTGGCGAACGCCGCCGCCGTCATCCATCCGGCCGTACCGCCCCCCACAATGACGAGCCTGCGTATCCGGTCATCCATTCAGGCAAAATCCTTGGAGGCGTGCATTTCCAGGAAGGCGTCATGCGAATTCATATCCTGCACCTGCGCCTTGATATAGCCCAGCATACGCTGGAACTGCGGCACGGCCTGTTCGGTCGGAACCAGGTCGATGGCGGGGTCGTAGCCGCGAGGGATCAGGCCGTGGCCGGTGAACAGGGCCAGCCAGTCATCGGTTTCGAAGGTTTCTTCTTCATATATGGCGACCGTACCGCGCGCCTTGAACAGATCGATCTTGTAAGCCAGCGTTTCCGGGACCGCCATGTCGCGCAAGGAATCCCACATGGGTTGGTTTTCGATACGATTGAGCTTGTAATGGCCGATCTGGTAGTCGCGGATACGGTCGAACGCATTGCCCATCTGGGTGTTGTATTCATAAGCCTCCGTCTCGACATGGCGATCAAGCGGGAACAGGTTGATCAGATGCGCCAGGCCGAGCTGGACGGTATGCAGGCTGGCATTGTCGATCGGGTCGAGCACGCAGGCCGCTTCACCGAGCGCGATGCAGTTCTTGACCCAGGACGAAGTGCGCCGCCCGACAGACAAGGGCGACACAACGGCGTCAGGCGCCAGACGCAGGTTTGAAATCAACGCCGCTGCTTCCAGGGCTTCCTGATCGGTCGAGGTCGCGTCATTAAAGACATGCTGCACCCCCGTTTGGTCCTGCACAGGCGCCAGGTGCAAGACGCTGTTCGACAGGGCACGCACCTGACCATAGGGTGGCAGGCTGCGTAACCGCTCGCCCGCGACGGTCAGGACGCGATTGCCTGGGAACCACGCCTGCCAGCTGTCGAACGGCACACCCAAGGCATCCCCCAGCAAGGTGCTTTCGGCATCCGAGGCATCGATGAAGAGATCACCCGCGACTTCGCTGCCATCCGGCAGCACCACCGCACGAATCGCGCCGGCGTCATCGAGGCGGGCTGTGACGAAACGCGCTGAGTGAACCGTCACCCCGCGACGCAAGGCATGGGTTTTCAGCAACTGCACATAGGGCCTGGCCTTGAGGTGATAGGCATAGTCGGTGCGGCCAAACACGCTGTAGGCTTCTGTCGGCAGGAAAAACCGTCCCTGCTTTGCCGCCGCTGCGGTCAGAGAAAAGTCCTCAAGCGCGACATTCATGCCGGCTTGCCGCGCCTTGATCCAGAACGGCATGAAGGGCTGGCCGGCGATGGGGGCGCCATGACCACCATAGCCATGGAAGAAGGGCGCCGCCGATCGCGCGAAATTGACAAAGCTCTGCCCCAGGCTGAAGGTCGCCGCAGTCGCCTTCATCAAGGCGTATTCATCTAAGCCAAGCAGGCGATGAAAGGCCTCCAGCGGCGGCAGGCTGCTGAGCACGTCGTGAGATCGCAACAGGCTTGGCAACTCAACCACTTCCACCGTCAGGCCGCTGCGACCGAAGGCGCGCAACAAGGCATTGGCCGCCAACCACGCCGCTGCGTCGCGGCCGCAAATCACGACCTTATCGATCTTATGCGCACTCATTTCGACACCTCAGCCATGACTTTTGCGGGCGGGACAAAACAATAGTCACGGACAAAATCCGCGTGATCGGGCATGGCGTCGACATTGGCACGGATACGCGCCCGCATATCGGCCAGTTTCTCGATCACACTGGCATCGTCCATCGCATCGGCCATCCGATCATAGCCTTGCGGGACAACGCCCTGACCGATGAAGACGGCAAGCCAGGACGGCGGTGAAAACAGGCCGTCGCGATATTTTTTCACATAGCCGCGCCGTTTGAACTGTTCGATCTTGTGCGTCAGGCTGTCGGGCACGCTCATATGTCGGACATAGTCCCACAGCGCTGAGTCCGTGCGTGTATTGGCGTGGTAATGCAGGATCAGGAAGTCGCGCACCCGTTCGTATTCGATATCGATCAGGCGGTTGAATTCATCCGCCAGTTTGTCGTCGATCGGTTCACCCGGCTTACTGGACGGAAACAGGGCAATCAGGGTCTGGACCGCGATCTGAACCAGATAGATGCTGGTCGATTCGAGCGGCTCGAGGAAGCCAGACGACAGACCGATGGTCAGGCAGTTCTTGTACCAGGATTTCTTGCGACGGCCGGCCTTGAAGCGGAGTGGCTTGGGGTCCATCAGGGCCGCACCGTCGAGATTGGCCAGCAAGGCCTTTTGGGCATCGTCATCGCTGATGAAGGCACTGCTGTAGACATAACCGTTGCCAGTCCGGTGCTGGAGCGGAATACGCCACTGCCAGCCGGCGGACAGGGCGGTCGAACGGGTATACGAAGGGAAGTCGCCTGTGCGCTCGCTCGGCACCGCCAGGGCGCGGTCACATGGCAACCAGCGCGACCAGTCTTCCCAGCCGGCGTGCAGGTGCTCTTCAATCAATAGGCCGCGGAAACCGGAGCAGTCGATGAACAGGTCGCCTTCGATCACCTCCCCCGACGCCAGGGTCAGGCTGGCGATATCACCGCTGTCCGGTTTCAGAACAACGGTTTCGACCTTGCCTTCGGTACGTTTAAGCCCCCGTGCTTCGGCAAATTCGCGCAGGAATGCGGCGTAAAGGCCGGCATCGAAATGATAGGCATAGGAAAAGGTCGATTTGATCGATTCCTTGTCTTCCGATGGGAAATCGAACTTCTGGCCTCGCGCGGCCTGGATGGCGTAGGAATAGTCTTCGATCGACGCCGCTTCGCCCAAGGCCTGGGCGCGCGTCCAGTAGTGCTGAAACTCCACGCCGGCCA
The DNA here is from genome assembly GCF_032490435.1 of Asticcacaulis aquihabitans. Classification (NCBI taxonomy): domain Bacteria; kingdom Pseudomonadati; phylum Pseudomonadota; class Alphaproteobacteria; order Caulobacterales; family Caulobacteraceae; genus Asticcacaulis; species Asticcacaulis aquihabitans. Next base: position 165,653 of record NZ_JAVGWM010000004.1, on the reverse strand, counting down.
GGGTCTGACCAAAGGTCCCGAATGGGTGGATGTAGCTGTTGCCGACCTGACCCCAGTCGCGGAACTCGATGCCCAGCTTGAATGTCGCTTTGGTCTTACGCATGAACTCGGCTTCGTTGATGCCGAGAAAGTCGTTGAATTCTTTGATATGGGGCAAGGTTGCCTCACCGACGCCGACCGTGCCGATGTCCGCCGATTCGATCAATCGCAGGTCAAGCACGCTGCTCGGCATCCCCGGCTTCAGGATGGCGGACAGAGCGGCCGCGCACATCCAGCCAGACGTCCCGCCGCCGAGGATGACGACCTTGAGGGGTGATGCCATTGTATAAGCCTCCAGTGGCGCGGTTTGCCGCGCGACTTATTATGCAGTGCAGGTTGCCCGCCGCCCGCAAAAAAAGCAAGCGCGCCGCAGTTTCCCGCGACGCGCTTCCCCCTTTTGCCCCGTGTAGGGTCTCTTAGTATTTCAAGCGGATGCCCACCTGAACGCGACGGTCGTTCTTGAACCAGGCGTTCGGCAGCAAGGTGCCACGGTTGTCGACCTGCTGCATCAAGACCGTATCTGAGTCGAGCAGGTTGGAGCCCTGGATCGACAGTTCGATATTGTCATTGACGCGATAACGGGCCGACGCATCGAGGTAGCCCACGCCCTTTTGCCAGATCGGGAAACCGACGCAGCAGTCAGCGGCGGTAACCAGGAACTTCGAGCGCCAATTATAGGCGGCGCGCAAGGCCCATGGTCCCTTTTCGTACATGCCGATGAGGTTGTAGGAGTCGTCCGACAGCCCTTCGAGGCGATCCACCGTGATGTTGTCATAGGCCGCGATAACGCCGCCACCCGACGAACCCAGACCACCACCACCGCCGGCGGAGGTCGAACCCAGGCCCGTATTCTTGATGCCGGTGTTCTTGATGTGGGTGTAGTTAGCCTGGATACCGAAGCCGTCAAACGGCGCGGGCAGGAAGTCGAAGTAACGTTGATAGGCCACTTCGAAACCCTTCAGGCTGGCACCTTGACCATTGACCGGTCCGGTAACCTGAACGTCACGCGTTACGCCATTGTGCGTAAGGGTGACGACCTGACGAGTGCCGTTCTGAACGTAATCGTAGAACTTCTTGTAGAAGATGTCGAACGAGAACGAACCGACTGCGGCAAAGTAGTTTTCGAAGGTCAGGTCGTATTGGTCGGCCGTGGTCGCTTTCAGGTAGGGGTTACCCGACGAAGCGGTGTAACGATACCCCTTATAGCTACAAGCTGTACCGACGGCACAGTTCGTGGCCGGGCCACCGGTACCCGTTCCCAGGACCACATTGGGGTTACCGATATACATTTCCGACGAGGTCAAAGCCGACCCCTGAACGTAGAAGTAGTTGCGCAGATAGCCCATGTCTGGGCGCGACATGGCGCGCGAATAGGCGAAACGTGCTAGCCAGGTATCGTTCAACTGGACCTTCATGTTGAACGAAGGCAGGAAGTTGATGTGTGTTGTATTCACAACCGCCGGGAATTGCGGATCGCCTGTGATAACCCCATCGCGGAACGCGACGTCATCCACCGAGTGATTGGTGATACAGGGCAAGAACACAACATACTGGCCTGCCGCCTGAGCTTGAGAGGCCTGAAGCGCGGTCAAAGAGCCATCGCAGTTGCTCTGGTTATATTCAAACGCATCCGGGTACTTTACGCCACCACCCTTTGAGGTGATGTTGGTCTGAACCCAGCGCACACCGGCATTGCCGGTAACGGCCTTGCCGAAGATCGTCTTGTCATTCCCGCCGAACTTCACTTGCAAGTAGCCCGCGTAGCTTTCTTCTTCGATGTCCATCTGCTCAGCCGCTGTATAGCAGCTGTTGGCAACTTCGTTCGTCCGATCGCAGATTGGCACCCACGAACCGATACCCGTGCTGGCCTGGCTCATGGCCTTTGACAACGCTGAACGGCTTTCGAGCGTATCATAGTTGAAGAAGACGAACTGATGTTGATTAATCAGATCGCTGCGATGCATGAAATCATTGCCGAAATCTTCGACATGATAGAGCGGCCCGCCGGTACGCAAAGGCGTATCGATGTTGAAGGTTGCGGCATTCTGGCTGTACGTATTGGAGATATTCTTCCAGTTATAAGCCGACCAGTTCACCTTTTGCTCGCGGTCGGCGTAACGGACGCCCACTTTTAGAGTATCGATCCAACCTTCATCAAACGACATCTGCAGATCGAAACGGCTAGCCAGTTCATTGCCGTGCGAGTCTTCGGTGTGGTCCATGACCGAGTTATAGTAATAGCTGTTGGGGTTGGCCAAACCACCTGCCGACAGGTTAATATTCGTGCCCGGCGACAGGGTGGTTACCGGGTATTTGCCGCTGGCATCAAGGCCGACATTACCGAAGGAGTTCATATCCACTTCGATGTCATAATTGGTGACATCGGCGTCGACATACTGAACATCGAAATTCGCGCGCAAACGATCACTAATGATCCAACGCAAATTGAACGAGGTATCGGTTGTCGTTTCCTTGTTGTGGTTAAAGCGCGTCCCTGTTCCCACTGTGGCGCCGCGACGATTAGGCTCGCACCCGTTCCAGCCGTAACAGGCATTAACCATCTGCTGACCGGAAGAATTTTGTGCGATCTGAGCCGAACCAGCGTTATCCGCACCCCACCAGCCGATATCCGATGTCAGGACGCCCGTCTGGAACAGGCCCTGATCATTGAACGTAAAGCTCTGGCCCGGCAGCGGCTTGGCGGCCGTATCGTTCGAGAATTGATAGCCAAGCGGTTGAGCCCAGACGTCGAAATAGCTCGTTCCGACGAAATGTTCATGCCACTTGTTTTCGTAGCTGGACGTATTGAACTGCAAGGTGGCAAGAAGGCTCTTATTCGGGCTTTCCCACTGACCGGCGGCGGAAACACCATGACGCGTACGATCGAAGTTCGTATCGCGCATTGTTGTCGACACGGGAATATAGGCGAAGTTATGCGTCGTGTCGGCGTTGTTGTGGCCGAACTGGTTGCCGTTGCAGGTGTCGTGTTCACCGAGGTTTTGGTTATTACAGAAGATACCTATACGGCCGAACTGGATACCCTGCGACGTCGTGGCGATATCCGAATAGGCGGCGTTCACCATCAGGCCGAATTCACCGATATCGGTCGACCAGCGGTCGGAATAGATACCAGAGAAGGACGGCGTCCACTTCTTGGCCAGATCGCCGTAGGAGGCGTCGGCCGAAAGCGCCAGAAGGCGGCCCTTGGAATCGAAAGGCAGGCGGGTCTTGAGGTTGATCGAGCCGGCGATACCGCCTTCGATCAGGTCAGCCGTCTGGTTCTTGTAGGTATCGACGCCGGCCATGAGTTCTGGCGATACGTCGCCCCACGACAGACCACGCGACGAGTTGGCCGAGAACACGTCACGGCCGTTGAATTCGGAACGAACCTGTTGCAGACCACGGACCAGAACGCCGGAAGGTTCGGCCGAGAAGTGCGCCGTATCGGTAGCGGCGGCGAAGCGGGTCACCGTAATACCGGCGACGCGTTGCAGCGCCTCGGCGACCGACTTATCCGGGAATGAACCGATATCGGTAGACGTGATCGAATCGACGACCGTATCGGCGTCCTTCTTGATTTGCTGAGCGGTTTTCAGTGAGCGGCGGACGCCGACGACGACGACCTGTTGAGCCCCTGAATCGTCTGTCGCCTTGGCGTCCTGCGCAAACGCAGGAACCGCCAGGCTGGCAGCCATGGCGGTCAAGGCGACGGCGGAAGCACCGCTCAACAGGGTCAGCCCGCGAGCCTTGCCTTTGGTATCTCTCATAATACTTCTTCTCCCTAATTGTCCCGAACGGCAGACCCGAGATGCTGCCGGTAAGACCGTTATACAAAACAGCAACCGTGACGAGGCTAAGCGGGTTTGTCTTGATCAGGGTGGTCCGGACTGGCAATTCGCACGCTTGGTCAGATGACAGCCATTAATTTTGACACGTACGTCAAAATTAATTAAGCCGACGATGCTGCCGCATGTCTCTCAATTTCCGGGTTAACCTGTGACGCTTCTCGACCTGATTAATTATTTCGTCTTTATTTGTTACAGAAACGTCGTGAAAATATCCAGCGTCAAGATCGGCTTTCGCCACAATCTGGCCCAAAGATGGCACGAATGCCACACTTCATACCGGTCATAAACCGGTTCAAATTCTCCACTTTGCCCGAATTAGTAGGAACGTTTCTACATTTAGAAGTGCCCCCCAACGCCAAGCTTCAATAAAAAATTATTATAAATCAACGCAATAATTTGATTTTTAACAATTTATCGCCTCATGAAATGATAATAAAAATACTACGACATATCTAATTGAGCCTGTTCAACCAAGGCGATACTGCGTGCGACGATATCGCTATATGCGCGTCCAGAGCATAATATAAGGTATTTTTTAGGCCACACCCCTCCTACCTCGTCAATTGGTCCAGAATTGGTGCGACACTCCTGTTACACGTGGCCTGTTACGCTTGGCCGGTTACACCTGGCCCGCCACACCTTGACAATCACCGTGATCTACCACCAAACCCGTGGGCAAATCCGCGCCCTAAGGGTCAACCCAAATCCAAACCCAGAGCTCTCCGATGCCGGACATTATCGAATCCCTCCCCCGCATCGATACGATCGATGGCGTCACGCCAGACATATTCGCGCAGGCGATCCTGCCGGCGAGCCGACCAGTCCTGATCCGCGGGCTGGTCGCGGACTGGCCGGCGGTAAGGCATGGCCGGGCCGGCGCCCAACCCATGGCGCACTACCTGAAAACGCTCGACACCGGCCATCCGACAACCGTGCTTGAAGCCCATAATGGTGTACAGGGCCGCTTCTCCTATAGCGCCGACATGAGCGAATTCAATTTCAACAAGCGCTTCAAAACGATTTCAGCCGGCATAGACCAGATCCTGGCGGCGATGGACCATCCCAATCCGCCCTATACCTATATCCAGTCCACGGTGATCAAAGACTATTTGCCGGACTTCCTGGCCGAAAATATAAACCCGCTTCTCCCGCCTGCCATTGCCCCGCGTATCTGGATTAGCAACGCCACGCGCGCGCAAACCCATAACGACAACGATCATAACCTGGCCTGTGTCGCCGCCGGGCGACGGCGTTTCATCCTGTTCCCGCCGGAGCAGCTAAAGAACCTTTATATCGGGCCGATGGATCATACCCCATCGGGACGCGCCATCTCCCTGGCGAGCCTGGAGGAACCAGACTTCGCGCGCTTCCCACGCCTGAAAGATGCCCTGGACGCGGCCATGGTCACTGAGCTTGAGCCCGGAGACGCCCTCTACGTGCCGAAATACTGGTGGCACCACGTCCAGTCGCTCAGCCCCTTCAACGTCTTGATCAACTACTGGTGGGGGAATAGCGCCCCCACGGTTGAAAACCCCATGTCGGCTTTTCTGGCGGCGCTCCTGTCGCTGAAGGACATTTCGCCGGCGGACAAGGTCTATTGGAAGGCCATGTTCGACCACTACATCTTCCAGGTCGACGGCGATCCGATGGCTCATGTACCGCCGGCGCGGCAGGGCGGTCTTGGGCGGCATGATGCCAAGATGCGCAAAGGCATTTTCGACAGCCTGCGCAAGCTGATTGAGGGACGCGGCTAGTTTTTGGCGTAAAAGCGCGCTAACAAACCGTCATGAAACTGTCACACATTCTCTTGATGGCCGCCTTGTCGTGCCTGCCCGTCGCAACCGAGGCCGCGCAAAGGCCGCAACCGGCTTACATCTCCATCACCGACCTGGCCAATCCGGTCGATGCGGCCCTGGCTGCCCATGCGCAAGGCCGCCGCGTCCTGGTCGTTTTCGACATCGACAATACCCTCCTCACCATGCCTCAGGACCTCGGCAGCGACACCTGGTTCAACTGGCAACAGACACGCGACAAAAGCGAGGCCGGTTTTCAGGCCTTGCTGGTAAACAACACCGCCCTGCTGCAACTCAGCACCCTGTCCCCCACACAACCGGACGCGGCCCAGCAGGTCAAGCGCCTGCAGACGGCCGGCATTGCCGTCTATGCCTTGAGCGCGCGCGGGTCCGATTTGCGCGGCGCCACCGAAGCCGCCCTGAAAGCCAACGGTATCGACCTGTCATCGGCGCCGGAATGCGGCCCGCCTTTGTGCGTGCGCCGCGGCAATCTGGGGGATGCTGAAATTCGCCGGGCGGCAAAGCGCGCGCGTATTTCGGTACAGACAAAGCCGTATCGTCCAGTAACTGTTTCTGATGGCGTAATGATGCTGTCCGGCCAGAACAAGGGCGTGATGCTGGGCATTTTGCTCAAAAGCCTGAAAGGGCGTAGCTACACCGATGTCTATTTTGTCGACGACACCTTCCAGAATATTCGCAATGTTCAGGCGGCAGCCCCGGAGATGAAGGCCGACATACATTTGTACAGCTATGAACGGCTATGGCCGACCACCGCCGCCTTTATGGCCGATCCGGTGCGCCAAGGCAAAACAGACAGCGATTTCAAGGCCGTGCGTGATTCACTGTGTAATGCTATCCGCGCAACCCTGTGCGTGACGCCGTTCCACACAGAACCGGTCGAGTAGGCTCACACTTAGCGCGCCGCTGCCAAAGCCACCGCACCTTGAGTCAGGCTATCGCGCGACTTGGCAAAGCACAGGCGCAGTACCGGCAGGTCGCGTCCAGACTCGCAGAAGGCCTGCAACGGGATCGTGGCCAGACCATGTTCACGAACGAGGCGATAGGCGAAATCGAGTCCCGAACCCGCCACGCCCGAAGCGACCAAATCGACATTCAGGAAATAGGTGCCCTCGGCCGGCAGGCGTGCAAACCCAGCCTCTGCCAGTAATCCCGCCAGGTAGTCGCGTTGCGATTTCAATTCCGCACGCGCCGCCTCGAACCGGTCTTGTGGCAGGCCCAGGCCATAAGCGACGGCATGTTGCAAGGCAGGTGGCGTCGCAAACGTAATGAACTGGTGCGCGCGCGCCACCTGGTCGACGAGCCCCTTTTCGGCAACAACGAAGCCGACCTTCCAGCCGGTGAGCGAAAATATCTTGCCCGCCGAACCGATCTTGATCGCGCGGTGCGCCAGTGCCGGAATATGCAGCACGCTGACATGTGTGCGGTCAAATATGACCTCCTCCCACACCTCATCGCTCATCACCCACGCGTCGAAACGCTGGCAATAGTCGCCCAGCAAGCTCAGTTGTTCGCGGCTGAAGCAATGGGTCGTGGGATTGTTGGGCGTGGTGATAAGGACCAGCTTCGTTCTGTCGCTGAAGACCTTACTGAGGTCGTCGTCGCTGAACTCCCAATGTGGCGGACTAAGCTGGACAATGCGCGGCACGCCGCCGGCGCGGCGGATGAGAGGGACATATGCGTCGTACATCGGCTCGAAGACCACCACTTCATCGCCCGGCGTGACCATCGAAAAAATAGCGACGCAAATGGCCTCGGTGGCGCCCGACGTAATCAGAACCTGAGTATCCGGATCAAGCGTTAAGCCCTGCACCCGATGGTAAAAATTAGCCACCGCATCGCGCAGGACCGGCAGTCCGCGCATGGGCGCATACTGGTTCGATTGCGTCATCAAGGCGCGCCCGGCGGCTTCGCGCACGTCCGCAAAGCCGTCCACCTCTGGAAAGCCCTGCCCGAGGTTGACCGCGCCTCGCGCCCGCGCCTCCAGTGACATGATCTCGAAAATACTTACGGGCAGGTCGGAGAAGACAGGATTCATGCGGCCTTCATAATATGAAAAGGCCCGAAGGGAACAGGGAAAACCTTCGGGCCCAAGGCTGGCATCGGGCTTGAGCCTATGCTTGAGGTAGGGATAAGGCCTCAAGCATAGGCGCTCAAACCGTCTTGCACCTTTTGTAAGGGTGCAGGCGCCAGCCAGTCATCGAGCCGGTGCGCCGATGGCAGCAGATGGCGATGTTTTAGCCAGTCTGCGAGGCCCGCCAAGGTGGACAGACGGCTGGAGTCGATACCTATTTGTGCACCCTCGGTCAGAAGCGATCCATAGGCCGTCACCGCATCCTCCAGTTCAACCTTGCCCTCGATAGCGGCCTGCCGGATGGCTTCATTCGGGAAACGTTCAGCCCACCGGGCGGCCTCAACCAGATTGTCCAGAATGCGGGTCACGATATCTGCACGGCCTTCCAGCAACACACTGTCAACCGTCACGGCACGCAGCTCGACCAGGCCAGACAGGCGAGCATCAGCCTTGATCTCTTCGGGTGTGAAACGGTGCACCGTCTTCAGGTGCGCCGAGCGCACGAGTTCCAGCCCCTTAGCGCCGAACAGGATCGCGACGTCGGTGTGGCCACTCAGCACCGCTTCAACTTCACGCCGGGCAACGTCTCCGAAAGGCACGCTGGGATGGTCGGCAACCACCGGAACGAATTCAATGTCAGTCTTGGCGACACCGGCCACCTCCAGCACGGTTTCCCAGGCACGCAGCGAGCGTACCTGAGCCGGTGAAAAATTACCGGCCTCCTTGATCAGGGACAGACGCCGGCCGGCCAGATCGCTCAAACTCTGAATCGATTGCCCCGGCCGCGTTACGATGCTGATCGTATGCCAGGTTTGCCCAACGGCCAGCAAGCGCGACCGTTCATTCTGGCCATGCGCCCAAAGGGCGGTCGCGGCGTCGGCTTCGCGGATCAGATTGGGCAGGGTGTGATCGAGATGCCCCTGGCGCACCGACGGCGTCGAATTTTCGCGCACCGAAACCAGATGAACGTTTTCGCGCAGGAATTCGCGTTGCAACACGCCCCGATTAGCAATCAGGCCCAGAGCTGTCAGGGTCGGGCATCGCGCATACCAGATTAAGGGAGCTGGCGACGGCGCGGTATCGGTTGGGCGGGCTTTGGTCATGGTCTCATCGGTCCTGTGACAACAGTCAGGTGACGAATGAAACCATACTGAACTTGTGTAGTTTTGCCGAGCGATCAAAAATCGCCCGACAGTTGAGCAAACTTAAACTATATCTACAGCGTCGAAGAGACCTTCCACAGATCGATTCCGCCTTCGGTGGCATAGGTGTCGATGTCGGCCAGTTCCTGATCGGTGAAGACCAGATTGTCCAGCGATTTCAGTGTATCGGCCATCTGCTCCACGGTACGCGCCCCGACAAGCGCTGAGGTGACGCGGCGGTCGCGCAGAACCCACGCAATAGCCATCTGAGCCAAGGTCTGGCCGCGCTTTTGTGCGATATCGTTGAGTGCCCGAATACGGCGAATATTGTCGTCTGTGATCAGGTTTTGGTTAAAGGAACCCGCCTTGGCGGCGCGGGCGTCAGCCGGCACGCCGTTGACGTATTTGTTGCTGAGCATGCCTTGGGCCAGGGGTGAAAAAGCGATACAGCCTGTGCCCAGATCTTCGAGTGTATCGAGTAGTTCCTCCTCGATCCAGCGATTAAGCATGGAATAGGAGGGCTGATGAATCAGCAGGGGGACATTTTCCGATTTCAGTATGGCGGCGGCCTTGCGGGTCAATTCCGGTGAGTAAGAAGAAATGCCGACATAGAGCGCCTTGCCCTGGCGATACAGGGTAACCAGAGCCCCCATGGTCTCTTCCAGCGGCGTTTCCGGATCGACACGGTGCGAATAGAAGATATCGACATAATCCAGACCCATGCGCTTCAGGCTCTGGTCGCACGACGCGATCAGGTATTTGCGCGAACCGCCGACATCGCCATAGGGCCCCGGCCACATGTCCCAGCCGGCCTTGGTCGATATAACCAGTTCGTCGCGGTGCGCCTTGAAATCAGAGGCCATGACCCGTCCGAAAGTCTCTTCAGCCGAACCGTAGGGCGGGCCGTAATTGTTGGCCAGGTCGAAGTGGGTCACGCCCTTGTCGAAGGCGTACTGCAAAATGGCGCGGCCGGTCTCATAGACATCGACGCCGCCGAAATTCTGCCACAGGCCCAGCGAAATCGCCGGCAGTTTGAGCCCCGAGCGCCCGCAGCGGCGGTAGGACATGGTGTCATAACGGGTTGGAGAGGCGACGTAGGGAACAGGAAAGGCCATGATGTTATGCGTCCAGAGAGTTGAGAATTGCCGTGATGCCGATATTGGCGATTTCGAGATCTTCGACGCCGGACAGGCCGCTGACCGCGACGGCGCCAATGCACTGACCGTTATAGATGACAGGCGCGCCACCATCCCAGCCGACATAGCGCGCATCGCCGTGGTAATGCACGTCCGAGCCGTCAATTTGTGCAGCGCGCCCCAGGTCGCCAGACGGACCGCGCACGCGGGCAGCCGTATACACCTTGTTCTGAGCGATGACGATCGGCGGCAAGGCGCAGCCGTCGGTGCGCCACAGGGCCAGTAATTCGCCATGGCTGTCGCCAACCGCGACCACACCCGCCTTGCCGCGCGTCTTGAGTGCGTGAACGCAGGCGTCTATGGCCAGGCGCGCTTCGGCTTCGCCCAAGTTCAATGTGGTTTGCACCCGCGTCTCCTCAACTTTTTTATGGGTGAACCTGCATAGAGAGGCCATGTCATCAGTGTCAATAGGGACTTGACGACAACGCTGTCATCATGATCCTCTGTGAAAAAATATAATAAGCGGAGAAGAAGCGCCCATGTCCCTCAGCCCCCTCTCGAAGGGCGCCGCCTCCGTGGCTGCGCTGCTTGTCGCCATCGCCTTTGCGGCGGACGCCGCGCCCCAAAGCCCCTCCCCCACAGGCCCATCGCCAGCCGTCGTCCATCCGGGACTGTGGCCAGTCGCGACGTCGCCGATCGGTCTCGATCCCATCATGGAAAAGCGCATCACCGCGATGTTGGCGCAGATGACGGTCGAAGAAAAGGTCGGTCAGGTCATACAGCCGGAATGGAAGACTATCAAACCGGAAGAGGTTGCAAAATACCACATCGGCTCAATCGAGAACGGCGGCGGTGCGGTGCCGAACGGCAACACGCATGCAACGGTGAAGGACTGGGTCGATCTGATTGAACCCTATTACCAGGCGTCTGTAAGGCCAGGCCAGAACGTGACGATCCCGCTCATATGGGCGTCGGACGCCGTGCATGGTCATAACAACGTCTACGGAGCGACCTTGTTTCCGCACAATATCGGCCTGGGCGCCGCGCATGATCCGGACCTTATCCGGCGTATCGGCGAAGTCACCGCCGCAGAGGTCCGGTCCACCGGTATGGACTGGTCCTTCGCCCCGACCATCGCCGTGGCGCGTGACGACCGGTGGGGCCGCACTTATGAAAGCTACTCCGAAGACCCTAAAATCGTCGCGCAATATGCCGCCGCCATGGTGGCTGGCATAGAGGGACGGGGCGCGACCTTCCTTGACGACAGCCACGTCATTTCGACCGCCAAGCATTTCCTGGGCGACGGCTCGACAGACGGCGGCCGCGATCAAGGAAATTCGACGGTTTCGGAAGCCGATCTGGCCCGCCTGCATGGCGCCCCCTATGTCGACGCCATCAATGCCGGCACACAGTCCGTCATGGCGTCCTATAACTCCTGGCACGGCACCAAGATGCACGCCAACCGGGCCTTGCTGACCGACGTGCTGAAAGGCCGGATGGGTTTCGACGGCTTCGTCATGGGCGATTGGCTGGCCCACGGCCAGATTCCCGGCTGTACCAATTCCGACTGCGCCGCCGCCTTCAATGCCGGCCTGGACATTTTCAACCAGCCTCAGGACTGGAAGCTGCTGTATGCCAATCTGGTGCGCGACGTTAAGAACGGCACAATTCCGATGCGGCGTCTTGATGATGCCGTCCGCCGTATCCTTCGTGTCAAGATGCGCATGAAGGTCTTCGAGCAGCCTTCGCCCGCCAACCGATCCGCGACCTACCGCCCAATCGGTACGCCTGAACATCGCGCCGTTGCCCGCGAGGCCGTCGCCAAATCGCTCGTCCTGCTCAAAAATTCTGGCGTCCTGCCCTTGAAACCGACGGCACGGGTGCTGATTGCCGGCGATGGCGCCAATAATATCGCCATGCAGTCGGGCGGCTGGACCCTGAGTTGGCAAGGTGCCAACAATAGCAATGCCGATTTTCCTGGCGCCACCTCCATCTACGAAGGACTCAAAGCCGAGATTGAAGCCTCCGGTGGCCAGGTCCTTTATAGTCCGGACGGCACCGCGCCCCAGACGCCGGACATCGCTATCGTGGTATTCGGTGAAACCCCCTATGCCGAATTCATGGGTGACCAAGCCGATGTCGCCCTGCACCACGATAATGTCGAATCGCTTGCCTTGATCCGCAAGTTGAAGGCGCAGGGGATTCCTGTTGTCGCCGTGATGATGTCCGGCCGGCCTTTATATGTGAATCCTCAGATCAATGCCGCCGATGCCTTTGTCGCCGCCTGGCTGCCCGGATCGGAAGGGGCGGGAATCGCCGACGTGCTGACCGGCAAGCGCGATTTTCAGGGGCGTCTAAGCTTTTCCTGGCCGAAGCGGCCGGACCAGACACCGCTGAATGTCGGTGACACCAATTATGACCCGCAGTTCGCCTATGGTTACGGCCTTAGCTACGCCGCGCCCGCAGTCACGCCCCATCTTGCCGAGGTGGCCGACACCATCCGCTACGGCGAAAAAAATGTTTATTATAGCAAGGGCACCGCCTGGAATGGTTATAAGATTAGCCTGTCCGACGACGCCCAGCATCGCATGGAGTATGTCGGCACGCAGGCAACCCTATACGGCTCCGCGGCTCTGACGGTATCGCCGCAGGATGACGGTGCCCTGCATGCCATGTGGAACGGCAAGGCCAAGGCCGCGCTGGAAATCGGCGCCGAAAAGCCTTCCGATATTGCCCGCGAAGCCAACGGCGCGATGATGATTTCCCTCTCTGTCCGCGTCAATTCAGCGCCGACCGGTGAGGTGCGTCTGGGTATCGGCACGGCCTCCGTCCCAGTCACGGCCTGGCTGAAAACGACATCCACCGGCGCCTATACGGCACTGGCCGTGCCCCTGTCCTGCTTCAAGGCGCAGGATCTATCCGCGACGCCAAGCGTAGCCCGTATGGAAACGTCCAGCAGCCTGGATATATCGGTGGCAGATATTCGCCTGACCGAAACCAAACCGGGGGCGGCCTGTCCTGCGGAATAGGACCTACCCCTTTTTCAGTTCCGACAGCGAACACCCCTTGCAACTGCCGCAGCCGGAGCCGCAACCGCTATCGGCGGCCTCGGCCGGTTTTAGGGTCTGTCCTATGGCTTGAACGACCGGTGGCAAGTCGGCGCGAGTCAAAGCGTCCGCACCTTTCACCTGAAGCTCGCGGCTAAGCTTGGGCATCAGGCGGCGAAGCATCTGTACCGCGCAGAAGGCCACGATAAGGGCAATAATGACGGTCTGGACGATGGCATACATGCAGTCAGACTCCCGGAACGAAATAATGCGTGATCTGGTAGGTCAGGAATGCCGCGACATAGGCCAGGGCGAACAGATAGCCAGCTGTCACGCCTACCATTTTCCAGGAATTGGTTTCGCGGCGAATCACCGCCAGGGTGGAGAGGCATTGCGGCGCGAAAACGTACCACGCCATCAAGGACAAGGCGGTGGCGAGCGGCCACTGCGCTGAAATCAGGTGTCCCAATTGGTCGGCCACAGCAGCATCGTCACCGGAGACCGAATAGACGGTGCCCAGCGCCGAGACGGCCACTTCGCGCGCCGCCAGGCCGGGGATGAGGGCAACGCAAATTTGCCAGTTGAAGCCGATGGGCGCGAAGACCGGCTCCATCCAATGGCCAATCATGCCGGCGACGGAGTAGTCGATATCGGGCCCTTGCGCGCCCGCCGGTTTGCCGGGGAAGGTGGTCAGCACCCACAACAGGGTATTGACGGTAAAGATGATGCCGGTGATGCGGCGCATGAAGATCATGGCGCGTTCGCCCAAACCGATGAGCAGGTTCTTGGCGTGCGGCAATCTATAGGACGGCAGTTCCATGATCAGCGGATGTTCGCTCTTGTCGCGCCGGAAGATCGACATGACGAGCGAGACCGTAAGCCCTCCCGTGATGCCGATGATATACATGCCGAACAGGATCAGGCCTTGCAGGCTGACAAAACCCCACAGTTTCTGTTCTGGCACGAAGGCGGCGATAAGCAGCGTATAGACCGGAATGCGCGCCGAACAGGTCATCAGGGGCGCGATAAGGATGGTGGTTATGCGGTCGCGGACATCGTGAATCGAGCGCGTCGCCATTATGCCCGGAATGGCGCAGGCATGGCTGGACAGCAACGGAATGAACGACCGTCCCGTCAGGCCGGCCTTTGACATCAGGTTGTCGAGCAGGAAGGCGGCGCGCGGCAGATAGCCGGACTCTTCGAGGATCAGAATAAAGAAGAACAGAATCAGAATCTGCGGCAGGAAGACGATCACCGCCCCCAGGCCGCCGATCAGGGCATCGGCGATAAAGCTTTTCAGCAAGCCATCGGGAAGGGTTTCTGTCACCACTCCGCCGAGCCAGCGCATACTGGCTTCGATGAAATCCATGGCTGGCGTCGCCCAGGTGAAGACAGCCTGGAACACAACGAACATGATGACGACGAGTATGGGAATGCCGAGAACCGGGTTGAGCAGTATGCCATCCAGCCGGTCGTCGATCAGGGATGTCCGCGTCGGCATGACAACGGCGGCTTTAAGGACGCGGCGGACATCGCCATGCAGATCGCCGGTTTCGCGAATTTCAGGCACATGCGGCGCGACATTGGCGTCGAGATGCGCCACCAGCGCTGCCGTGCCATTCGCCTTGACCGCGACGGTTTCGATCACCGTAACGCCCAGTTCCTGTTCCAGACGGGCCGTATCGATTTGGATGCCGCGCTTGCGGGCCGCATCCATCATATTCAGCGCCAGAATCATCGGCCGCCCGAGGCGCTTGACCTCCAGCACGAAGCGCAGATGCAGTCGCAGATTGGTGGCGTCGGCGACACAGACGATCAGGTCCGGCATGGTCTCGCCCGGCCGGCGCCCCAGGCAGATATCGCGCGTGATGATCTCGTCCGGGCCCATGGCGTCGAGGCTATAGGTGCCGGGCAGGTCGAGCACCTGCACCTTGCGGCCCGATGGCGCGGTGAAGTAACCTTCCTTGCGCTCGACGGTCACACCAGCATAGTTAGCTACCTTCTGCTTGGCACCCGTCAGTTGGTTGAAAAGCGCCGTCTTCCCGCAATTCGGGTTGCCGACGAGAGCAATTGTGAGCGTGTCCATCCTATGCAGCCTGCTCCACCGTCACCCGGGCCGCTTCCGAACGGCGCAGGGCGAAGCGTGTAAAGCCGATCTGTATCAGCAGGGGATCGGCGCCGATGGGCCCGCGCCCGACAACCTTGACCTCCTCACCCGTTACGAAACCCAATTCGCGCAAGCGATTGCTGATCAGATCGCCGTCATGTGCATCGACGACGCCGGTCACCAGGGCGGGTGAAAAAGCGGGCAACTCAGTCAGTTTCATAAATAGTCACTCTAAAGGTTGCGAATGATTATCATTTATGAGCCCTGCGGGTCAAGGGACATAGAGTCACGGTCCTGCGACAATTGGCAGCGTTCAGGCCTTGCCCTGGAGATTCAGGCGGGAAGACGGCTTTTCATTGTCAATAATGCAAGTTATTCGCAAGATTTCACTTGCAATTGATAATAGCTCGCAATAACACGCTTGGCGACGCCGACTCCCCTCGGCAAAATCTGAGAGAAACACACCATGTCCGCCTCCATTCGCAGCCGTAAGCACCCTGTCAATCCCTATGCTATTGCCTTAGCCGCCATCGCCCTTCCTGGCGTTGCCCTAGCTGACGCCGCCGCTGATATCAACGATCGCGGCACCGAGGTGACCGTGAAGGGCGAACGCCATGGGCCGTACAAGGCAGACCATGTGTCGTCGCCGAAAAAGACTCAGGCGCTGGTCGACACGCCACAGACGGTCGCCGTCATCAGCAAGGAAGTGTTGCAGGACCAGAATGCGACCACCCTGATCGACGCTTTGCGCAACACACCGGGCATTACCATGCAACTTGGTGAAAACGGCAATACCAGCGCCGGCGACACGTTCCAGCTACGCGGCTTTTCGGCTCAGTCCTCGGTGTTTCTGGATGGCGTTCGCGACCTTGGCGCGGTGTCGCGCGACGTGTTCAATGTCGAGCAGGTCGAGGTCGCCAAGGGGCCGGCCGGCGCCGACATCGGTCGTGGCGCATCGTCCGGTTATATCAACCTGGTGTCCAAGCTGCCGACGCTGAAAGGCGGGCAATCGGCGACCGCCAGCCTCTATAGCCAGGGCGGCGCCCGCGCCACGGCTGACGTCAACTTCCGCACCGGCGAAACCAGCGCCTTCCGGCTGAATATCATGGCTCAGGATATCGATGTTGCCGGTCGCGACCACGTCAACAATAGCGGTTACGGCATCGCGCCATCCTTCGCTATCGGCCTGGGCACGGACACGCGTTTTTACGTTTTCGCGCAGGCCCTTCATCAGGACAACCTGCCCGACGGCGGCATCTCGGCCATCGGCTATGACGGCTATTACAACAGCGTCCCCGCACTCAATGCCGGAAAGCGGGTGAACCGCGAAAACTTCTACGGCAGCGTCAATGACTACGAGAAAGTCGATGCCGCCATGCTGACCGGCAAGGTCGAGCACAATTTCGCCGGCGGCGCAGTCCTGACCAATACCAGCCGATATGGTCAGACCAGCATGAACCGGGTTCTGACCGGCATCAGTTCGGGATCTGCCGGCATTACCGCCGTCAACCCGGCGGATCCGTCCACCTGGACCATGACGCGCAACCGCCAGCGCGTCGATCAGGACAACAAGATACTGATCAATACCACCAATGTCAGCCTGACGGCGCATACCGGCGCCTGGGAGCATGATCTGGCCATCGGCGCGGAAGTATCCTACGAAAGCCAGTTCAACCGCACCTACAGCACGACGGCCAAGGGCGTAACCGACGTCGTGCCGGCAAGCAACCTGTACACGCCGAACCCCGACATCGCCCTGCCTCTGCCGCGCGCCACGGGCGCCTACACGGACGGCAATACGGTGACCGTGGCGGCCTATGCCTTCGACACGATCAAGCTCAACGAAAAATGGCTGGTCAACGCCGGCCTGCGTCTGGACAACTACGCCACAGAAACCGACGTCGCCACGGCTGGCGCCGCCGCCCCCTATACACCGACGGTCGACCACCTCAAGGCATCGGGCACCCTGGCCAGCTGGAATGTCGGCCTTGTCTACAAGCCACGCCACAACGGCAGCCTGTACGTCGCCTATGGCAACTCTCTGACACCGCCGGGCGGCAACAACTTCGTTCTCAGCGCCTCGGCGTCGAGCACATCGAACTCGGCCTTCGATCCGGTCGAGGTCGGTAATCTCGAAGTCGGCACCAAGTGGGACCTGCTGTCGAAAAAAGTGTCGCTGACCGCGGCCTGGTACCAGACAGTCGCCAAGAACGAACTGACCCTGGCCGATCCGCTCAATCCGACCTCTTTCCTTCAGGTCGGTGAGCGCAAGGTTGACGGCATCGAACTGGGCCTGGTCGGCCAGATCACCCCAGGCTGGCAGGTCTCGGCCGGAGTGCAGACCCTGCATACCGAAATCACCGGCGGCACCAGCGGCAATAACGCCGAAGGCGCAGCCGCCCGTTGGTCGCCGAAGCTGACCGGCACGGTCTGGACAACCTACAAGGTGACACCTAAATTCACGATCGGCGGCGGTGCGTCCTATACCGGCGACCAGCTGCGCGTCGTCGACCCCAGCGTCAATCTCGCCACATCGGCGGGCCTGGCGAAAATCCCCGAATACTGGGTCGCCAATGCCATGGCGTCCTATGACATTACTCCGCGTTTGGCGCTTCAGCTCAACATCTACAACCTGTTCGACGAAGACTATATCGCCACCCTCAACAATGGCGGTTCACGCCTGACACCCGGCGCGCCGCTCAGCGGCACCCTGACCTTGAACGTCAGGTTCTGACCGCAGTCCTTCGGCCTGCCAAGCGCTCCGGTTTACGCCGGAGCGCTTTGTCTATAAGGAGTATAGAACATGATGCTGCACATTCCCGACGTCCTGACGTCCGCCGAACTGACTCATATTCGCGGTGTGCTGGCCCAGGCTGGCTGGACCGAAGGCCGGCACACGACCGGCGCACAGGCGGCCGGGCAAAAGTGGAATTACCAGTTACCCGTCCTGGCGCCAGAGGCGCAACCCCTGGCCGATCTGGTTCGGAGCGCCTTGCTGCGTCATCCATTATTTCAGTCGGCGGCTCTGCCGAAAACGGTCCTGACGCCACGCTTCAATGCTTATGAAGACGGCGGTTACTTCGGCAATCATGTCGATGGCGCCATCCAGCCCGATCCGGTCACGCAAGCCATGGTACGCACCGACGTGTCAACCACCGTCTTTCTGAGCGATCCGGATGATTATGATGGCGGCGAACTCGTCGTCGAAGACACGTACGGCGCCCACGAAGTCAAGTTGAAGGCCGGAGATGCGATCCTGTATCCGGGAACCAGCATTCATCGCGTCGAGCCGGTGACGCGCGGGATGCGCCTTGCCTCCTTTATCTGGACACAGTCTATGGTGCGTGACAGCCATCGCCGCCAGATGCTGTTCGACCTGGATATGACCATTCTGAAGTTGCGAGCGCAATTGGGCGACACGCCGGAAGTGGTCGCCCTTACGGCCCACTATCATAACCTGATCCGCCAGTGGGCGGAGCTTTAGCTAGAGCATTCGTCGGCTCAGTTGAGCCGCCTCATGGCTTTAATTTTTTGTAACGCCTCATGTTTTTCCGAAAAGTGGTATCCACTTTTCGGCATGAAGTTCTAAGGAAACAGGAAACTTGTCGTCGCTTCGACGATGGCCTTCAGGTCGTCGCGGCTGGCACCAGCACGGGCACGAACAGCCAGACTGGAGGTCAGGGAGGTGATCATTTGTGACATCACCTTCGGATTCTGATTGGAACCGATATGACCCATTTTCTGCGCCTTGGCGAAGAACCGTTCAAAGCGGGCGTCAAACTCTTCGATCGTACCCTGTAATACGCTCATGATCGATTCATGCCGCGGCGCTTCGTTCAGAGCCGTACACATGAACGCGCAGCCCAAGCACTCACCGGCTTCCGACTCGCCGTCTACATCGCCGGTATATGACCGGATCATGACGTCGAAATAGCGGTTTATAATGCCGCGCAGATTGTCGTTCTGACCATTGCATTGCAGCACCTGATCCAGTTTCCCGGAAATAGCCTGGCGATAGCGCTCCATAGCCTTGAGATACAGCGCTTCCTTGTCGCCGAACGTCGCCGACAGGCTAGGCCGGCTGACGCCCGTCGCAGCAGCAATATCGTCGAGCGACGTATTGGCAAACCCGCGCATCCAGAACATCTCCAGCACGGTTTCCAGCACGGCGTCGGGATCGAAGGCGCGGGGTCGTCCGCGTTTGCGCGGGGCTTCGCAGGCACAGGCTTGCGGATCAGCCGCCTCGCCGCCGCACGCCACATCGGGCAATTCAAACCCTTTGAAATCGTCCACGATACAAACTCCAAACCCAAAAGCGGCAACTGCCATTTATTGGCGAGCCCGCAGAGTAATCCTCTTCCGCTGCGGAGGCCAGCCTGAAAAAGCGGGCGATTTCGCAGCGTTCACGGCGCCTCGGCAGAGCCTTCGACTACGCCTTAGCATATTTATTTGCGATGTCGCATAAAAATATGTTTACAAAATGACAGGCACGGACTATTTAACTGCGACGCCGCATAAAATAAGCCTGCACCCGAGAAGCGCAAGCCCTTTTGCCGCCATCCGCCAGTATGCGTTCTCCTCCCTGCTCCTTTCTCCCCAAAGGAAATCCGTTATGTTCGACCCCGTCATCTCCACCCTCAAGCTTGATCGTTATCGCAAAATACTTGTCGCCGGTGCCGTATCTCTGACCGTTCTGGCCGCCGCCGGCATCGGCACGGCCCTGACCACCCAGGCCGCCAGCCAGGTTCAGGCTCCCGCCGCCACACCCGTTACCGTTTCGGTCGTCGCCTTGCAAACCGCCGCCCAATGGACCGATTTTTCCGGCCATCTCGAAGCCGTCGATCGCGTTGAAATCCGCCCGCGCGTTGCCGGTGCCGTCAAGGCCATCCACTTCCGCGAAGGCGCCCTGGTCAAAGCCGGCGACCTGCTGGTCACCATCGACCCGGCTACTTACCAGGCCGAAGCGGCCCGCGCACAGGCCGACGTCTCCGCCGCCTCCGCCCGGCTGACCCTGGCCACGTCCGAAGCCGCCCGCGCCCAGCGTCTGTGGAACGATCACGCCATTGCGCAATCCGAACTGGAAAGCCGCACCAACGACCTGAAGGCAGCCGAAGCCAATCTGGCGGCGGCCCGCGCCAACCTGCAAACCGCCAACCTCAACCTCAGCTACACCCAGGTCCGCGCCCCTGTATCCGGCCGCGTCGGCCGTATCGAGGTCACCGTCGGGAATTTGATCGGCGCCGGCCCGCAATCCCAAGTTCTGACGACCCTGGTTTCGGTCAGCCCGATCTATGCCAGCTTCGATGCCGACGAAGCGGTCATCAACCGCACCCTTGCCGACCTGGGCACAACCTCTCTGGAAACCATCCCAGTCACGGTTGACACAGATGCGAGCAGCGAGCCCATTTCCGGCCACCTGCAACTGATCGACAACCAGTTCGACGGCACCAGCGGGACCCTTCGCGCCCGCGCTGTGTTCCAGAATGCTGAAGGCAAGCTGATTCCCGGTCAGTTCGTCCGCGTCCATATGGGCGCAGCCCAGCAAAAGCCGGTCCTGCTTGTCTCGGAACTGGCTATCGGCACCGATCAGAACAAGCGCTTCGTCTATGTCGTCGGCGCCGATCACAAGGTGGCCTATCGCGAAGTGACGCTGGGTGGGACGGCCAACGGCCTGCGCATCGTCACCTCCGGTCTGAAGGACGGCGAACGCATCATCGTCAGCGGTCTCCAGCATGTCGGCCCCGGTTCCGTCGTCGCTGAAACCGTCGTGGCGATGGGCAAGACCGCCGCCCCGAAAGCCTGATAACACCCTGACCTCAGCCCTATAAGCGCCCACCGTGACCGAAGCCGGTCACGGTTCCGCCCGCTCCCTGCCTGCATGCCCTGAAACGGGTAGACGGCGCGCCGACTTTCGGCGCGGCGGCGGGCGACGCTTACCTCAAATCCGCCAGCTCAAGAGGCAAACATGAACCTCTCCAAATTCTTTATCGACAGGCCGATCTTCGCCGGGGTGCTCTCCCTGCTGATCCTTGTCGCCGGGCTGCTCAGCCTGCGCGTCCTGCCTGTTTCCGAATACCCCGAAGTGGTGCCGCCCCAGGTCGTGGTGCGCGCCGCCTATCCGGGCGCATCCCCCGCCGTTATCGCTGAAACCGTCGCCGCGCCGATCGAAGAAGCGGTCAACGGCGTCGAGAACATGCTCTACATGTCCTCGCAAGCGACAGCCGATGGCCAGATGACCCTGACCGTCACCTTCAAGCTCGGCACCAATGCCGACCTGGCGCAACAGATGGTGCAGAACCGCGTATCCCAGGCCGAAGCCCGTCTTCCGGCCGATGTCCGCGCGCTCGGCATCACGACCCAGAAGAGCCAGTCCTCCCTGCCGCTGGTGGTGCATATCACCTCACCCAATGGCCGCTATGACGCGACCTATCTGCGCAACTACGCCCTGCTCCATGTCAAGGATCGCCTGCAGGCCATCAAGGGCGTTGGCCCGATCCAGATGTTCGGTGGCGGCGATTACGCTATGCGCGTCTGGCTCGATCCGCAAAAGGTCGCCGAACGCGGACTGTCACCATCTCAGGTCGCCGACGCCATCCGCTCCGAAAACGTCCAGGCCGCCGCCGGCGTCATCGGCGCCTCGCCCGGCTTGCCCGACCTTACCCTGCAACTGTCGGTCAACGCCCAGGGCCGCCTGAGCACCGAAGAAGACTTCCGCAACATCATCGTCAAGACCGGCGCCGACGGGGCCGTTACCCGCCTGGGCGACATCGCCCGCATCGAAATGGGTGCGTCGGACTACGCCCTGCGCTCACTGCTCGACAATAAGAACGCGGTCGGCATTCCCATCTTCGAAACCGCCGGCGCCAATTCGCTCCAGCTGTCCAAAGAAGTCCACGAGACCATGGAGCAGTTGAAAAAAGCCATGCCGGAAGGCGTCTCCTATGAGATCGCCTACGACACCTCCGAATATGTCCATGAATCGATCGACTCGGTCATCCACACCCTGCTCGAAGCCATCATCCTGGTCGTCATCGTTGTCATCCTGTTCCTGCAAACCTGGCGCGCCTCGATCATCCCGCTGCTGGCCGTGCCTGTTTCGGTTATCGGCACCTTCGCGGTGATGCACCTCTTCGGTTTCACCATCAACGCCTTGACCCTGTTCGGGCTGGTGCTGGCCATCGGTATCGTGGTCGATGACGCCATCGTCGTCGTCGAAAACGTCGAACGCAATATCGAAGCCGGAAAGTCTCCCCGCCAGGCCACCTACCAGGCCATGCGCGAAGTCTCCGGCCCGATCATCGCCATCGCGCTCGTCCTAGTAGCGGTCTTCGTGCCTCTCGCCTTCATTACCGGCCTGTCGGGCCAGTTCTACCGCCAGTTCTCGCTGACCATCGCCATCTCGACCGTGATTTCGGCGGTCAATTCCCTCACCCTGTCTCCTGCCTTGGCGGCCCTGCTGCTCAAGGGGCACAATGCTCCCAAGGATGGCCTGACCCGCTTCATGGACAAATGGCTGGGTGGGTTCTTCGCCCGCTTCAACCGCACCTTCAAGCGCGGATCGGAAGCCTATGGCAAGAGCGTCGGCAAAACGGCTACCCGCAAGGGCCTGATGCTCGGCCTCTATGCCGGTCTGGCCGCCCTGGCCTATGTCATGTTCCAGGTCGTTCCCGGCGGCTTCATCCCGCAGCAGGACAAGGCCTATCTGGTCGGCATGGTCAAGCTGCCCGACGGTGCGACCCTCGACCGCACCGAAGCGGTCGCCCGCAAGGTCTCGGAAATCGCCGCCCAGACGCCGGGCGTCGCCCACGCCTTGGCGTTCCCCGGCCTGTCGATCAACGGCTTCACCATCGCCTCCAACGAAGCCGTCGTCTTCATGCCGCTGAAGCCGTTCAAGGAGCGTCACGGCGCGGCTCTATCCGCCGGCGCCATCGCCGGTGCGCTTAACGGCAAGCTGGCCGGCATTCAGGAAGGCTATTCTGTCATGTTCCCGCCGCCGCCATTGCTTGGCCTCGGCACAACAGGCGGCTTCAAGCTGCAACTGGAAGACCGCGCCGGTCTCGGCTACGCCAAGCTCGACGAAGCCACCAAGGCCTTCATCGCCAAGGCGTCGCAAACCAAGGAACTGGCTGGGGTGTTCAGCGGCTATAACATCAACACGCCGCAGCTCTACGCCGATATCGACCGCACCCGCGCCCGCCAGCTGGGCGTCAGCGTCAGCGACATCTTCGCCACCATGCAGATCTATCTCGGTTCGCAATATGTCAATGACTTCAACCGCTTCGGCCGCACCTACAGCGTCCGGGTCCAGGCCGATGCTCCGTATCGCGCTCACCCGGAAGACATAGGTAAGCTTAAGGTCCGCTCGGCATCCGGCGAGATGATTCCGCTCGCTGCCGTCCTCAAGGTCGATCCGACCTCCGGCCCGGTCATGGCCAGCCGCTACAACGGCTACCTGTCCGCCGACATCTCCGGCGGTCCGGCACCCGGCTATTCGTCCGGCCAGGCTCAGGATGCGATCAAGCGCATTGCCGCAGAAACCCTGCCGTCCGGCATCGACTACGAATGGACCGAACTGACCTACCAGCAGATCTTGGCCGGCGACTCATCGTCGCTCGTCTTCCCGCTGGTCATCCTGCTGGTCTTCCTCGTGCTCGCCGCCCAGTATGAAAGCGTGGTCCTGCCGATCTCGATCATCCTGATCGTGCCTATGGGGCTGCTGTCCGCCATGGTCGGGGTTTTCCTGACCCATAGCGACAACAACATCTTCACCCAGATCGGCCTGTTCGTCCTGGTGGGGCTGTCGGCAAAAAACGCCATCCTGATCGTCGAATTCGCCCGCGAACTCGAACTGACGGGGCTCAATCCGTTGGAAGCCGCCATTCGCGCCTCCCGCCTGCGGTTACGCCCGATCCTGATGACGTCCATCGCCTTCATCATGGGGGTCCTGCCGCTTGTCACCTCGCAAGGGGCAGGGGCCGAAATGCGCCGCGCCATGGGGATCGCCGTGTTCAGCGGCATGATCGGGGCCACCCTGATCGGCCTGTTCATGACCCCCTTCTTCTACGTCCTGCTGCGCGCCCTGTCGGGTAACCGGCCACTCAAATCGCATACATCGACGCTCGAAGGCGAAGACGATGTGCACGATGAGCTCGCGCCGCAACCGACCTCTACGCCCGCCAAACTCAAGCCGGAGGCTTTCTGATGAAACGCCTGATTTCCCTTACCCTCGCGGCCACCCTGCTTAGCGGCTGCGCCACCGCCCCGCTCCAGCAAGCGGCCGTGGAGACACCCACCGCCTTTGCCGGCCAGACCACACCCGGCGTCCGTGCACCGACACCGGTCGGCACCTGGTGGCTGGTCTTCAACGACGACGCCTTGAACGGCCTTATGGCCCGCGCCATGGAGAAGAACAACGACATCAAGCTGGCCTATGCCCGCCTCGATCAGGCCCAGGCCTTGCTGGGGGCGTCCCGCGCCGACCTGTGGCCACAGCTTGGCGCCAGCTATAATGGGAGCCACGGGGCCAATCCGGTCCTGAATAATGGTTCGACCAAGCCCGGCACGACCCACACCCTGGGGGCTGACCTCAGCTACGAGGTCGATCTGTTTGGGCGTTTGCGTGCTGCCGCCGGCGCGGCCAGTTTCGACGCACAGTCGAACGAGGCCCTGCTGCGCGATACGCAACTGCTGGTCCAGGCCCGTGTCGCCGAAAGCTATTTCGCCCTGCGGGCCCTCGATGAAGACCGCGCCATCGTGAGCGACACCCTGACCGCCTACCGCGGCAGCCTATCGGTCACGCAACGCCGCTTCCAGGAAGGCGATGTCGCCGAGCTGGATGTCGCCCGTCTCCAGACCGAGGTCGCATCGACCGAAGCGGCGTCCGCCGCGCTCGACCAGCAACGCGCCCAGGTGGCCCATGCCCTGGCCGTCCTGCTCGGCGAGCCGGCCAGCACATTCGATTTCGGCGTTGCGCAGTGGGCCTCCCAGCCCTGGGCCAGCGCTGTGCCGGTCATTCCCGCCGGCATACCCGCCGACGTCCTGCATCGCCGCCCCGATGTCGCATCCGCCGAAGCGTCGCTTTACGCCGCGCAACGCCGCGTCGGCATCGCTAAGGCCGCCTGGTTTCCTACGCTGAGCCTGACCGCCAATGGCGGCTATGCGTCGGGTGACCTCGACACCCTGTTCAAGGACGCGGCGCGGACCTGGTCTTTGACCGGTATTCTATCGCAGGCGATTTTCGACGGCGGCCGACGCCGCGCCGGCGTTGACTACGCGAAGGGTGGTCTCGACGCCGCTTTCGCTCAGTACCGGCAGGCCGGCCTAGTCGCCTTCGCCGATGTCGAGGACCAGTTGTCCGACCTGACCTACCTTAAGCAGCAGCAGGCATCGCAGGATCAGGCGGTCGAGGCCGCCACCCGCGCGTTCAACATGTCGCAGTCACGCTACACCAATGGCTCATCGTCACAGCTTGAAGTGCTCGATGCCCAGCGGCAACTGCTCACCATAAGACGTCAGGCCCTGCGCGTACGGGCGGCGCAATACCAGTCCACCGTCGGCCTGATCAGGGCCCTCGGCGGGGGGTGGTCGGCCTGATCTGGCGGCCAGGCTGACCCCTTACAGGCGCGCGGCAAAGCTGCGCGCCTGTTTTCTGTTTAGATATCTGTGGAAATGGCCTTGAACCGCCCCGCCATGGCCTTGCGGCGGTCCTGGCTGGCCTGCTTTGCGCTTTCGACCGCCAGCACTTCCGTGGCGTTGAGCAGGTGCTCGATAACGCGGTCCATATGCTCGTGCATGGCCTGACGCGCGGCAGACGATGACCGGTTGCGCAAAGCTTCGAGAATTCCCGTATGCTCGTTGATGCGCTGCTTCATACCCATGTTGGCAGCCCGGGCCAGAACAATCTTGGCGAAGGGCGATTGGTAGCGCCAGTCCCACAGGTTTTCGACCGTCGTGATCAACGCACCGTTTCCGGTAATGTTAGCGATCATGACATGGAACTCCCGGTCGGCCTTTTCCGCCTTGACCGGATCCTTATCGTCCATGGCCTTGATCAATTTTTCCAACTCGGCAATGTGCGCCTCATTAACCAGGGTCGCCGCCATGGCCGCGACCTCGCCTTCGAACAGGCGTCGCGCCTCTATCAGTTCAAAAGCGCCAATTTCCGAGTCGGTAATGGGCGGCGCCTTGGCGGCGTGGCCAGTGTTGGTCACCAAAATGCCGTGACCGTGCTTGGCTTCGATCAGGCCCAGAATTTCCAGCGCGATCAAGGCTTCGCGCAAGGTCGGGCGGCTGACACCGAATTGCAGAGCCAGATCGCGCTCGGTCGGCAGACGATCGCCGGGCCTGTATCGCCCCGATTCGATTTCGGCGGCGATAGAGTCGGCTATCTGACGATAGAGCTTCTTGGTATCTGACATTCTGCGGTCAAGGGATAAGGCTAAACCATTGGTATGACCTTTAACCGCACCCGACACAATAAAAAACGGGCGTACCATGGAGCGATGATAGGTTAGAGACAGCTGCAAAATGCGCATATATGTACGTATCTGCTGATAAATCGCCGCCAGGACAGACGGATATTTAATTGGTAGTCTGTTCACCGTTTGCGTCATTCACCTGCTTTGCCCGCGCCGGGAAAAAGTCACCGCCTAAAAGGTTCGTCATGCGTCATTGGTCACATCGCTGGATTGCCGTCGCCCGCATCGCCATCACCTGTATCGCCATCGCCGCTGCCGCATCCCCGCTCCTGACCAAGCCAGCACGGGCCGAGGACGGTTACGATCTATGGCTACGTTACCGCCCGGTCGAAACGTCTTATGCCGCGCAGTACAGACCGCACGCCACCGCCATCATCGGCGGCAATACGCCTATCCTGATGCGTGCCAAGGCCGAACTGCAACGCGGGCTGGACGGCCTGCTTGATCAGAAAACCCCCATCGTCGACTTGCCGGTGGATGGCGCCGTCATGTTGGTCACTGAGGACGCAAGCGTACCGGAAGAGGGCTTCCGTATCGAGGCCCGCACCGTCAATGGCCATGCGGTGACGGTCATTTCCGCACGCACCGACCAAGGAGCACTCTACGGCGCCTTCCGCTTCCTGCGCCAGATCCAGACGCGCCAAAGTCTCGACCATCTAAAAATCGCAGATGCGCCGAAAATCAAGCTGCGTGTCGTCGATCATTGGGACAATCTCAACGGCACGGTCGAACGCGGCTATTCTGGCGCCTCCATCTTCGACTGGTGGCGGCTGCCCGATCTGGTCGATCCGCGCCTGACCGACTATGCCCGCGCCGAGGCCTCGATCGGCATCAATGGCGTCGTGCTCAACAATGTCAATGCCAAGGCCGACAGCCTGACCGAGCCCTATCTGCGCAAGACCGAAGCGGTGGCGCAGGTCCTGCGCCCCTACGGTATCAAGGTCTATTTGTCGGCGCGTTTTTCTGCCCCTATCGACTTAGGCGGACTGAAAACCGCCGATCCGCTTGATCCCGCTGTCCAGGCCTGGTGGGCCGCCAAGACGGATGAGATCTACAAGATCATCCCCGATTTCGGCGGCTTCCTGGTCAAGGCGAATTCCGAAGGCCAGCCCGGCCCCGGCGACTACGGCCGCAACCATGCCCAGGGCGCCAACATGTTGGCGGCGGCGCTGAAACCGCACGGCGGCATCGTCATGTGGCGCGCCTTCGTCTATTCCGAGCATGACGCCGATGACCGTGCCAAACAGGCCTATAACGAATTTGCCCCGGTAGAAGGCCAATTCGCCGACAATGTCCTCCTGCAAATCAAGAACGGGCCCATCGACTTCCAACCCCGCGAGCCCTTCCACCCCTTGTTCGGCGCCATGCCCAAAACCAACGAGATGCTGGAGGTGCAGGTCACCAAGGAATATCTCGGCCAGGGCACGCACCTGGTCTATCAAGGGCCGCTCTATGAAGAGACGCTGAAGGCAGACACCTTCGCCAAGGGCAAGGGCTCAACCGTCGCCAAGATCATCGATGGCTCGCTCGATGGCCACACGCTGACCGGCATTGCCGGCGTGTCTAATGTCGGCGACGACCGCAACTGGACGGCGCACGATTTCAGCCAGGCCGATTGGTACGCCTTCGGACGGCTGGCCTGGGACCCGGAGGCCTCGAGCCGCGACATCGCCGCCGACTGGGTAAGGATGACCTTCTCCGCCGATCCGGCCTTCGTAAAGCCCGTGGTCGAGATGATGATGACCTCGCGAGAAACGGCGGCCCGCTACATGACGCCCCTCGGCCTGGCGCACCAGATGGCGACCGGGCATCATTATGGCCCCGGCCCCTGGGTCTGCGACCTGGCGCGGCCGGAATGGAATCCGTGCTATTACGCGAAGGCCGACGCACGAGGTATCGGCTTCGATCGTACGGCCACCGGCTCCAATGCGCTTGCGCAATACACGCCCAAAGCCGCCAAGCTGTGGACTGACCCAAAGACCATGGATGAACGCTACCTGCTGTGGTTCCACCACCTGCCCTGGACGTACAAGGTGCAATCGGGCCGCAGCCTGTGGGACGAACTGGTCACCGATTACGATGCCGGTGCCAATGCCGCTGGCGATATGCGCCGTACCTGGGCGGGCTTAAGCGCCTATGTCGATCCGCAACGCTTCGCCGCCATATCGGCCAATCTGGCCATTCAGGAACGTGAGGCCAGGTGGTGGCGCGATGCCTCCATAGCGTATTTCCAGTCGAAGTCGGGTCTGCCCCTGCCCGCTGGCATCGCCGCGCCGACGCACGATTTGGACTATTACAAGGGCCTCAACTTCCCCTATGCTCCAGGTCACAACTAGAGCGGTCTGCATACTGACGAATCAAGTCAGGGCATGCAACCCGGTCTAGGTTTTACGTTTTTCCGCATCTTGCGTTTAATTTGTGAGTCAAATTGACCGCTCATTGCTCTAGGGAGACCCGCATGATACGCCATATCGTTCCGTTCCGCCTGACACATGCCCATGGCTCGGCTGAGGAAGCCGATTTTCTGGCCGCCAACCGCGCCTTGGCCAATATTCCCGGTGTCGAAAATTTCGAGCTGCTGCGCCAAGTCAGTCCGAAGTCGAACTACGACTTCTGTGTCTCCATGGCCTTTGCGGATCAGGCCGCTTACCAGGCTTATAACGTCCATCCGGCCCACGTTGATTTCGTGCAAACGCGTTGGATTCCGGAAGTGGCCGATTTCATGGAAATCGACCTCGTGGAATAGAGGCCAACCGAATTTCGGCAATTATTTTTTCGCCGCGGATGCATAAAGCGCGACCATCGGGCCCGACAGGGACGCGTTTTTGCTGGCTGGCGTCGCCACTTTCAAAGGGACTTCAAACCAGAATGTACTGCCCGAGGCGACGTCTGAAGCCACACCTATCTCCCCCTGCATCAGCTTTAAAAGCTCGGCGCAGATGGCAAGGCCTAAACCGCTCCCGCCATGCTTACGATTTATGCCGGCATCCAATTGCTGAAACGGCTGGAACAGCTTTCTGGTCTGTTCGGTGTTCAGTCCAGGCCCCGGATCGGAAACCTCAACCCGCATACGCCCGCCAATTTGCCCTGAAACCGCGCGCATAGAGACGCAGATATTGCCGTCGGAGGTGAACTTGCAGGCGTTACTGACCAGGTTGCTCAATATCTGGCCCAGGCGCGTATCATCGATCACCTGCCATTCCGGCAGCGCGTCGTCATAGGCCACAGTCAGGTTGAGATTGTGCGCCTCAGCTTGCCGCTGAAACTGGTCAACCGTGTCACGCGCCAGCTCTCGCACATTGACCACCTGGGGGCTTAGCGTCATCTGGCCGGCTTCCAAACGCGAGACGTCAAGGATGTCATTGACGATGCCAAGAAGTGTGTGCCCAGCCCGGTCAATGCGCTTAACAAAGGACTGAGTTTCCTGCGACAGGCCGGCTTGATCGCTCAAAAGATTAGCATATCCCAATATGGTCGTTATCGGCGTTCGGATTTCATGACTCATCGTCGCCAGGAACTGTGCCTTGATTTCCAACGCGGCCTCGGCTTGTTTACGCGCGGCAATCAGTTGGGCATTGCTGTCGGCCAGCGCCAGTTCTTTGAGCTTCATATTGGTGATATCGGTGACCATCACGTAGAAGCCGCAAACGCGGCCGTCCTCTTCGAAGTCAGGCAGGTATTGCGCCAGCATATAGCCAACGGCGCCGGTAGGCTTTGTCATCGCACGCTCGAAGATTTGCTTTTTACCGGCCAGCGCACCGCGAATATAGGGCTGATTCAGAGCGAAGATGTCTGGGCCAAGCAAGGTTTTGAGATGAACACCCATGAGCTCATCCGGCTGTTTGTTGAACCATTCAAAATAGGCATTGTTGGCGAAACGGCACTTCAGGTCTAAGTCCCAGTACCCCAGCATACCGGGCATGTTCTCCGCCAGCAATCGATGACGGGCTTCGCCTTGACGCGATTGTTCTATGGCTGCGCGATAGTCCGTTACATCCTGGAAAACGCCGTTGAGCGTCTCCACTTCACCGTCGCCGCTTCGAAGGACGACGGCCTTCGCGACGACATTGCGCAATGAACCGTCGGTGTGGCGTATACGCGCGTCGAGGGTATAACCCTGGCCGGTTTTTAAAGCGCGTTCAACCATCATGGCGAGCTTTGCCCCGTCTTCCGGTTCGTAAAGAGCCAAGACCTGCGCGTAATCAGGCGGTTCGTCGGCGATCGGAAGACCGTGAATGCGAAAGACCTGATCCGACCAACTTACACGGCCCGTTTTTACATTGAACGACCATTGACCTATGCCGGCTATATCTTCGACAAGCTCAAGCGTTTTCTGGCCCTCCTCCTTCGCCTTTATTATGGCGCTACTGGTCAATGCCGCCTTGCGCATAGCCAACACTGACGACACTGAGGCCGCCATCTGTTCGAGTTTGCGCGCTTCGGCAGGGCCGAAATCTGGCCGCGGTATGCGATCAATCACGCAAAGCGTTCCGATCAGAACCTTATCGTAACGCACCGGTGCGCCCGCATAGAATCGAATATAGGGCGCGCCGACAACCAGCGCATTGGTCGAAAAGCGTGGATCGTCCAAAGCATCGGTAACGATCATGACCGCATCTTCGCGGATGACGTGGTCGCAAAAGGAGACGTCACGCGCCGTATGATCAACGTCCAGGCCTATATGGGACTTGAACCACTGCCTCTCCTCATCGACGAGCGAGATGAGGACGATAGGCACATCGAAAATCAGCTTCGCGAGTCCTGTCAGTTGATCGAAGGCGGGTTCTGGCGGCGTGTCGAGAATGTCCAGCGCCGCCAAGGCGTCAAGCCTTTGGACTTCATTTTTGGGAGTTCGCAGCCTTGGCATTATTTCTCTCGACGATTCTGCTAGACGCTTTAGTAGTCTGCCGGGACCCGCAGGCATTCACGCTTACGCCGTCCCGGACCATAAGGCGTCACGCAACCAGTTGCTCGACGCTCTGCTTGACCTGCTCCGAGGCATTGGCGACGCTGGTGAAGGTTGAGTTGATCTGTCCCAGACTGTCTTCGATCTTTTGGACTGAAGAGACAGCCATTTGCATATTATTGGATATTTCGCCGGTCGCCGCATGCTGTTCTTCAATTGCGCTGGCGACACTCGCGACATTTTCCAGCACGGCATTCAGCGAAGACGAGATCACGTCCATGGCGCCCACAACCTCCGAAGTCACCGACTGCATCTTGGCGATTTCCGCCCCGATGGTTTTGGTAGATGCTGCCGCCTGATTGGCAAGCGACTTAACCTCCGAGGCAACGACGGCAAAGCCTTTACCAGCTTCTCCCGCGCGTGCCGATTCAATGGTGGCGTTTAGCGCGAGCAGATTGATTTGTGACGCAATGTTTTGAATGAGGGCGACGATATCGTTCATCGCCGTTGCGGACTCGTTCAGGGTCGCTACGGAATCGTTCGCCTTCTGTGCGCTATTGAACACGCTCTCGACGCCCGCCTGAGCATTGGTCATGCTTTCACCAATCTCACGGACGCTGAGGCTGAGTTCTTCCGATGCCGCCGCGACAGAATGGATGATTGTCGTGGTATCGCTCGACGCATGGGCGGCGCCAGACGTCATTTGGGTTGCATCGACCATCTGATGGATGACGTTGCCAAGCTCGGAGTTGATTGCCTGGCCAAGCGCATCATTGCGAAGCCGCCGCATGACAGAGGCGGTAAGATCGGTTGCAAACTTCACAACCTTGATGACCGCACCGGTATCGTCAAAAATCGGATTGTAGGTCGCCTGGATATAGACCTCGCGGCCACCCTTTCCGATACGCTTGTATTCGGCGGCCTGAACTTCACCGCGGCCTAAGCGATCCCAAAATACCTTGTAGTCACTAGAGTTGGCGTAACTCGGCTCACAGAATATCCGGTGGTGCTTCCCAACAATCTCGTCGGCAACATAGCCCATCGTATCGAGAAAGTTTTTGTTGGCCTGGAGAATATCACCTGTCGGCGTGAACTCGATCACGGCCTGGGCACGATCAATTGCGGCGATCTTTCCGGCGTGGTCGATCGCGATAAGTTTGGCGGCGGTAATATCGGAGGCGATTTTTATGACCTTTACAACCTTACCCGCCTTATCTGTGACGGGATTGTAGGACGCCTGGAGCCAAATAGCCCGTCCGTCTGCGCCCAACCGTTTGAACTCTCCGGCGCGGAATTGGCCGGCGCGCAGACCCGTCCAGAATGTCTTGTAGTCATCCGACGCCACGTAGGCAGGATCGCAAAACAGGCTATGGTGGCGCCCTTTGATTTCCGACAGGGTGTAGCCTACCGCCTCCAGGAAATTGGTATTCGCCGATAGAATGCTGCCGTCAGGTGAAAATTCGATGAGCGCTTGGGACGCGTTGAGACTGGCGATAACCGCCTTGTCATCAGTCTTGCCGGATCCAAAAAACATAGGGTTCTCCCACTCGTTATATCTTTGCTAGGAGCAGGATAGGCTCGTGACCTTAATGCTGAGAAAAAAGATTCTTACACCAATGTCGCAATTCATAAATGGTCGCTTATAGTCTCCCTAGTAATATGGAGCACATCTACAAGGGTGTTGTTTCCGCGTTTAT
Source organism: Asticcacaulis aquihabitans (assembly GCF_032490435.1). Lineage (NCBI taxonomy): Bacteria > Pseudomonadati > Pseudomonadota > Alphaproteobacteria > Caulobacterales > Caulobacteraceae > Asticcacaulis > Asticcacaulis aquihabitans. The sequence goes on along the minus strand of NZ_JAVGWM010000004.1, from coordinate 132,369 downwards.
TCAAAAAATTAACTATGTTGTATCCCCGCTCTACTAAACACAGGATCCTCGTTGTCGATGACATGGAGGATATACGAGATCTCGTCAGCATTATACTGGTCAAAAATGGATACGATGTGCTGACAGCCGACGGTGGCGCACAAATGGATGTCGTGCTGAGTCAAAAAAGGGTTGATCTCATTATCCTCGATACAATGATGCCGCTGGAGGATGGACTGTCTATTTGCAAACGGCTCAGCACAAAAAGCGCGCCTCCAATCATCATGTTGAGCGCCCGGGGGCAGGATATCGACAGGATAAAGGGGCTGGATCTGGGTGCGGAAGACTATATAGCCAAGCCATTCAATGCAGACGAACTGGTCGCCAGGGTCCGCGTGGTGCTCAGGCGGTTCCATAGGCCTGACCTGGGCGACGCCCAAAATGTCGACGTTTTCGGCTGGCGCCTTGACGCCATATCGCGTGTAATCACAAGCCCGGTCGGACTATCCCTGGCACTATCGTCAACGGAATTCGCAGTCATTCGAGTCCTGTTCGACAATCCAGACCGCCCACTGAAACGCCTGTTTATTCTTGATCGCATAGCAGACATGCAGGAACATTCGACGGCGCGAGCGCTCGATACGCTCATCTCGCGCCTAAGACGAAAGCTCGCCTCAATCCACCCGAATGCAGACAGTGACGACGAACTGGTGCGCACGGTCTATGGCGTGGGATATATGTTAAAGCCGGAAAACGGTTAGACCGCCCCTTTACACCGCGACCGCATTCCGTTTCTTGTCGCGACCTTTCAGCCCGAGGTGTGTGAAGCCAAATCCCGCTGCGTATTTCAGGCCATAGCCGGCAAAACGGTCAAAACCGACATGGGCGATCCAGATCAGACCCGCGCTCAACACCTCGGTATGTCCGAAATATTGGCCAATCGCGAGACACGCAATCGGTCCAATCAAACTGTGCCCGGCATTGTAAATCGCAGCCCCCGCCTTTTTGCCCAGCAGATACCCAAGCATGCTAAGGTCCGGCACAAGGAAAAATATGGCGAACCACATCCAGCCTGCGCCGAATTTTGAATAGGCCAGACATGCGGTAGCAAATATGACCAAGCCTTCTGTGCGAAGGATGAGGTTAGGAATTCCGGTTACAGACCCTGACATCGCAATCTCCTTGATAGGCCATGACCCTAACCCATTTGAAGATGAATTGAATTTGTCTAATTCTGAACATAACCTATGCGCTTTTGCATGGAATGTGGTTGCGCTCAGCTTCGCAATCATGTGCGCGAAGCGATGGATTATGGTCGGTGCCATCCAGGATGGAATAGGGTATGAGGGTTTTCATCACGGGTCCGAGCGGCGCCGTGCCAATGGGGCATGACGCCCGGCGGGACAAAGGCCCGCATCGCCGTCATCTCCCCCCGTGGGCTGGATAACAGCCTCTGGACGAGGAAGGTTTCGCTGGAGACGCCTGGTGTGTAGAGCACCCTCCGAATTGCTAACCGGCAATCGGAGGGTTGAGGCGGGAGAATCCCGCCTGGCGACGATAGGGAAAATGGGGGTAGGATGCAGAGACGGCGCTGGCTTCATCAAGCTTTGCGATCTGCTCGGGTGCAAGCGTCCAACCGACTGCGCCGAGGTTCTGGCGAAGCTGTTCTTCGTTGCGCGCGCCGATGATGACAGAGGAGACGGTGGGCCGCGTCGTTAGCCAGTTGAGCGCCACTTGCGGCACAGTCTTCCCGGTTTCCTCCGCCACGATGTTCAGCGCATCGATAACCCTGAACAGGTGTTCGTCGTCGACGGGAGGGCCGTAGCTCGCGGTTTCGTGCAGGCGACTGACTTCGGGCAACGGCGCACCGCGCTTGATCTTTCCAGTCAGGCGGCCCCAGCCGAGCGGCGACCAGACCAGCGCGCCCAGGCCCTGATCGGCCCCCAGCGGCATCAGATCCCATTCATAGTCGCGGCCAATCAGAGAGTAATAGACCTGGTTGGCGACGTAACGCGGCCAGCCATAGCGGTCGGCGACTGCCAAGGCCTTCATGATCTGCCAACCGGAAAAGTTGGACACGCCGACATAACGGATCTTCCCGGCTCGCACGAGTGTATCAAGCGTGGACAGAACCTCTTCCATCGGGGTGTTCACGTCGAAGGCGTGCAATTGCAGGAGATCGATATAGTCGGTGCGAAGGCGCTTCAGCGCATCCTCGACGGCGCGGATGAGGCGGAACCGCGACGAACCGGCGTCATTGGGACCATCTCCCATCGGCAGGCTGGTCTTGGTCGAAATTAGCACGCTGTCGCGCCGCCCCTTGAGGGCCGCCCCAAGCACCTCTTCAGAGGCGCCACTGGAATAAACATCTGCGGTGTCGAACAGGTTGACGCCGGTGTCGAGGCAAATGTCGATCAGGCGCCGCGCCTCCTCAACATCTGTGGTACCCCAAGCTCCGAACAGTGGCCCCGTTCCGCCGAATGTGCCCGCGCCGAAACTCAGCACTGGAACCTTGAGGCCCGACCGGCCCAGAAAACGATATTCCATGAAGAGGTCCTTTCTATTGGTGGATGAGGCATCGGCCGTCAGGCATAGAGAGCCAAAGGCATGATCTGTCTCGCAAGTTTCAAGTTGATACGACACATAGATCTCCATCATAAGATGATATAGTATGCGTAATAGAACATCATTTATGAATTGAAAGACCAATGGCACGCTCCGAGATAAACCGGACCCGCGAAATGGAAGTGTTCGTCTGTGTCGTGGAACGCGGAGGGTTCTCGGCGGCCGCGCGCGCTTGCCGCATGACGCCTTCCGCCGTCAGCAAGCTTGCCATCCGGCTCGAAGCGCGGCTTGGCGCTCGGCTGATCAATCGCTCGACACGCGCATTCCAGCTCACGCCAGAAGGATGCGCGTTCTACGAACGCGCGACACGCATTCTGGCGGATATTACGGATGCAGAACGCAGCGCGGGTGCAGGAGAGCAGCCCGTGGGACGCATCCGCCTCAACACCAGTGCGTCATACGCCACTCACATCCTGGCGCCGATCTTGCCGGAGTTTCTGGATCGCTATCCGGGCGTCACGCTCGATCTCGTGCAAACCGATATGGTGGTCGATCTGGTGGCGGAAAGGACCGACGTGGCGGTACGCGCCGGTCCGCTCAAAAGTTCCAGTCTTGTCGCCCGTAAGCTGGGCGACACGCCGATGATCGTGGTCGCTGCTCCGTCATACCTTGCCCGATTCGGCGAGCCTAAGACGCTTGAAGACCTGGAACGGCACAACCGTATCAGCTTCGGCTATGCCCGCACCGTCGATGGTTGGTCGATGAAGAAGGGAGCCGAGACCGTCATCGTCCCCGCTGTGGGGAGAGTTCAGGCAAGTGATGGCGAGGGGTTACGCCGATTGGCACTAAACGGCGCGGGGCTGGCACGTCTCGCGGCATTTACGGTGCGCGAAGATATCGCAACGGGGCGACTGGTGCCGGTGCTGGAACATCTGAACCCTGGTGATCGCGAAGCTTTCCACGCAATCCATATAGGACAAGGCGGACCGCTCCCGTCGCGCGTCCGGGTACTGCTCGATTACCTGGCCGAATGCGGACGGATTTCATGAGTCGGATGCTCGCGTTCCGCCTCATGCGGTAGCATAGAGTAATCGGCGGAAATCAGTTCGCTGAAAATGTCATTTCTAGGAAATATGGCGCACCCAAGAGGATTCGAACCTCTGACCTTTGCCTTCGGAGGGCAACGCTCTATCCAGCTGAGCTATGGGTGCCTGTGGCCTGAGAAGCCTACCTAAGCGAAAGCGGCTTCGTACTCAACTGCTAAAATGCGTTCAGGCGTTTTTGCGGCGCGTGCTGTCGCGGATAACCAGTTCAGGCGTGACGATCAGGCCTTCGTGCGGCTTCATTTCCCCTTCGTCGAGCGCGGCCACCAACAGTTCCAGCCCCCGCCGTCCGATGTCGAAGATACCCACGCGCAGGGTTGTCAGGGGCGGTGAGGTAAAGCGCGCGATGGGAATGTCGTCGAAGCCAATGACGGCGATATCGTCCGGCACATTCAGCCCCGCTTCGCGCAGGGCCAGAAGACAACCGACGGCCATCATATCGTTGGCGACGAATATGCCGTCCGGCCGGTCGCCGGACGCCAGGAACGCCTTGGTGCCGCGATAGCCCGACGCCTCGGTGAAGTCACCTTCGAAGACCTGCGGCGCGCGGCCTTCGGTCGCCGACAGGAAGCCGCGCTTGCGTTCCTCGGCTTCGAAATTGTGCTTCGGCCCGGAAATATGGGCAATGCGTTGGCATCCCTGGTCAATCAGGTGCTGCGCCGCCGTCACGCCGCCACCGAAATTATCGACGCTGATCGAGCCCTGGCCCACCTTGCCGATCCGGCTGGAAATGGTCACGAGCGGCAGGTTGAGCGGGATGATGGCGGCCAAGTCGTGCGATTCGACGAACGGCGACATGACCAGCAGCCCATCGACGCGTCCACCCATGGCCCGCACCGCGCGCACCGCTTCGTCCGGATTGCCATGGGAGCCCGACACCAGCACATGCAGATCACGCGCCCGTGCCGCCACGTCGACGCCGCGCATGATTTCGGCAAAGAACTCGCCGTAGATGTCAGGCAGAAGGACGCCCACCGTATTGGTACGCGACATGACAAGCGAGCGGGCGCCGCCGTGTGGCACGTAACGCAGGCGCTTGGCGGCTTCGAGCACGCGCGCCTTCACATCGTCGGTGACATTGTCCAGCCCGTTTATGGCGCGGGATGCCGAAGCGATCGACACGTTCGCTTCGCGTGCAATATCCTTCAGCGTAACTCCCGACATGGTGTCTCCCAGAATGGCGGCAACCTATGCGTTTCCGGCACGGGTGTAAATGCAGACTTTGTGGCGCTCAGAGGCCGCGCACGCTTGGCATTATTCGTATTTAGGTCAAAATGGAAAAGCGGTCACGCCTTTGATCCATTCGTCGATCTGTAACGCCTTGACCGCCGGCGGGGCGGCGCGTTCGCGACAGTTCGGGCGCTCACACAGGCGGCACATCGGCCCGGTCTGGACCGCATTGGGTTGGGCCAGGTCAAGCCCGCGGGCGTAGATCAGCTTTTCGGCATATTTCAATTCACAGCCCAGGCCGATGGCCGCCTGGGAATAGGCCCCATCGGCATAGGGGCTTAAGTTGCGGTCAAGCGTGCGCGATACAGTGAAATAGCGCAGGCCATCCGGCGTCTCTATGACCTGGGTAATAACCCGGCCTGGCGTCTGGAAGGCCTGATGGATGTTCCAACGCGGACAGGCGCCGCCATATCTCGAAAACGGGAAATGTCCGGCGGCGAAGCGCTTGGACACATTGCCGGCGCTGTCGATCCGCATCAGGAAAAACGGTACGCCGCGCGCGCCCGGCCGCGATAATGTGGTCAGACGTTGGGACGCCTGTTCCCACGACACCTCGAACGGGGCGCGCAACAGCTCGATATCGTAGGCGTTTTGTTCCGCCATTTCCAGAAAAGCAGAATAAGGCATCAGGGTCGCGGCGGCGAGAGCGTTGAGCAGGGCGATTTTGTACAGACGCTGCGTCGCCAGGTCCGGCGCCCGCGTCTTTTCCGCCAAGGCATTGATTTCAGACCCATATTCGCTAAGCGCCAATTGATAGAGGATGGCGAAACGCCGTGACGAGGCGCCGAGCGTCTCGGAAATCATCAGCCGGCGACGGTGCGGATCGAAGCGGCGCTGGTACATCATCATCACCTGAGCCGGCATCAACCGGATATCGATGCGATAGACCTCGGCCAACCGCTTTTGCGCCGCCTCGGCCAGGCCATGCGGATCGCCGCCCAGCACAGCGAACAGGCGCTCACCCAGTTCGTCCAGTTCGGGAAAGAAGTTGTGATGGGTCTGAATCTGGTCGCGCACCCAGTCGGAAGGCGACTGGTCGGCGTCTTCCGGCGCAATGGCCACGGCGTCGCGTTTCCGACGTTCGACATAGGCGCGGTACAGCCGCGTCACCGCCTCGGCCGCCATTGGGGATACGGCGACCAGTTCGGATATTTCCCGGCGCGGCAGGTGCAGGCCCTTGAACAGGGGATCCGCGAAGATTTCGAGCAGGTCCGCCTCCCCCGCCGGCTCGCTGTCATCGGTAAAAGTGCGCAGGTCCAGATCGTAGGTTGCAGCCAGCTTAAGCAGGACCTGAGCCGTTACCGGCCGCTGGTTGCGTTCGAGGTGGTTAAGATAGGAGGCCGACACGCCCAGATCGGCGGCCATCTGGGTCTGTGTCAAGGACAGATCATAGCGCAGCCGTTTCAGCCGCCCCCCGAGAAACAGTTTGCGATCCAGGTCTGCCATGTCACCTCACAGGTGGACACATTGTCACAAATTTACAAAACTTGCAATGTCACAATTTTCCAAATGTCGCCAATTGTGCTGCCAGATCTCTATATTTTCCTATCATATAAGCGTTTCATGTCTCCACACATACCGACGGCAAGACCGTCCGAAAGGAGACATGTTATGACAAATAGACCAGAGCCTACACCTTTTACCACCCCATGGGACGTGGCCACGGCCTATGTCGCCTCCTTCGGGCTGTTCGCGCCCGGCCTTCTGATGGCCGCCCGCCGCGTTCCGCCGCCCCAGCCTTCACGCCAATCGTCTCAAGGATAACAGACATGACAACCTTCCAAGATCTTGTTCCCACCGCCGCGCCGAACCGGTTCGACGGCATCGAGCGCCCCTACACCCCGGCCGATGTTTTGAGGCTGCGCGGATCATTTCCTATCCAGCATACTCTGGCCGAACGCGGTGCGAACCGTTTGTGGGACCTTTTGCATACCGAGCCGTTCATCAACTCGCTGGGCGCCATGACCGGCAACCAGGCTATGCAAATGGTCCGTGCCGGACTTAAGGCGATCTATCTGTCCGGCTGGCAGGTCGCGGCGGATTCCAACACCGCGTCGTCCATGTATCCAGACCAATCACTGTATCCGGCCAATGCCGCGCCGGAACTGTGCCGCCGCATCAACCGCACCCTGCAACGCGCCGATCAGATCGAGCATAGCGAAGGCGGCGCCAAACGCGAATGGTTCGCCCCCATCGTCGCCGATGCCGAGGCCGGTTTCGGCGGCCCGCTCAACAGCTTCGAGATCATGAAGGCCTTTATCGAGGCGGGCGCCGCCGGCGTCCATTTCGAGGACCAGCTGGCCTCGGAAAAGAAGTGTGGGCATCTCGGCGGCAAGGTGCTGATCCCGACCCAAGCTCACGAACGCAACCTGATTTCGGCGCGTCTGGCGGCCGACGTCATGGGCGTGCCGACCCTGACGGTCGCTCGCACCGATGCGGAATCCGCCCAACTCATCACATCGGATGTCGATGAACGCGATCACCCGTTCATTGAGCGCGACAACCGCACCGTCGAAGGCTTCTTCCGCCTGAAACCCGGCACAGGCCTTGATCACTGCATCGCCCGCGGCCTGTCCTATGCGCGCTATGCCGACCTGTTATGGTGGGAAACCTCGCACCCCGATCTGGACGACGCGCGCCGCTTCGCCGAAGCCGTCCACAAGCAATATCCCGGCAAGCTTCTGGCCTATAACTGTTCGCCGTCGTTCAATTGGGAAGCCAAGCTCGACAAGGCGACCATCGCCAAGTTCCAGCGCGAATTGGGCGCCATGGGGTACAAGTATCAGTTCGTCACCCTGGCCGGTTTCCACGCCCTCAACAATTCGATGTTCGAATTGGCCGACGGCTACCGCGATCACGGCATGGCGGCCTATTCCGAGCTTCAGCAGCGTGAATTTGCCAACGAAGCGCGCGGCTACACCGCCACCCGTCACCAACGCGAAGTCGGCACCGGCTATTTCGACAAGGTCGCCGAGACCATCACCAATGGCCAGTCTTCCACCACCGCTATGAAAGCCTCAACCGAGACGGCGCAATTCGCGGCCGAATAAGGAGTAATGACAATGGATCCCCTGAACCGAGCCGACGCCATCATCGACTTCTGTCTGTCGCCGCTGGCGCTCGATCCCAATGCCCAAACCACCCTGGAGGTGCGACGCCGCCTGGAGCATGTCATCAAGACCTACCAGACGAAAATCACGCAGCCCGTCGCGGTGGATTTTTCCAAAATGCCGTCACTGGTTATCAATGAGGCGGCGCACGGCTACGAATAGCCGCCAGCCGTGCCTTAGCAAGTCGTGCCTTTTCCGCCCTCATGCGGAAAGGGCATGCTTACGTTTCATCGGTGTCAAAAGCCGACGCGCGCCGAGTATCAGCAGTGAAGACATAGACCAGCAGCGAAACGGCGATACAGGCGGTCACGTACCAGAAGAAGTGCGATTCATGACCGGCGTTTTTCAGCCATAGGGCGACATATTCCGCCGACCCGCCGAACACAGACACCGCCAAGGCATAGGGCAGCGCGACACCAAGCGCGCGGACGTGGGAGGGAAACAGTCCCGCCTTCACCACCGCGTTGATCGACGTATAACCACTGACGATGACCAGGGCCGCCATGACAAGCCCGAAGGCGGTCCAGAAGTCCTGCGCCCCCGCCAGGGCGGTCATGATCGGCACCGTAAACAGGACACCCAGCACGCCGAAACCGATCAGCAGCGGACGCCGGCCGATACGGTCGGACAAGGCGCCGAACGCCGGCTGCAACAGCATGTAGAGGCATAGGGTCAGGGCCGACAGGGTGGTGGCGTCGTTCTTGCTCCAGCCGGTCGTGTTGACCAAAAACTTCTGCATGTAGGTGGTGTAGGTATAGAAGGCTACCGTTCCGCCAAGCGTCAGGCCCACGACTTGAAGCGCCTGCCACGGATGATCTTTTAGAAGCGCCCAGGTGCGATTGCGCGCAAATGCGCGCCCGGCTTCGAACGAACGGGTTTCAGCGATGTGGGTGCGGATGAACAGGGCCGCGACGGCCAGCAATGCCCCGATGACAAAGGGAATGCGCCAGCCCCAGATGTCGAGTTGTTCAGGCGTCAGCAGCCATTTTTGCAAGGCGATCAACACGCCGAGCGCAATCAGCTGGCCCATGATCAGGGTGACATACTGAAAACTCGACCAGAACCCGCGGTGGGTCGCCCCGGCCATTTCCGACAGGTATGTGGCACTGGCGCCGTATTCACCGCCGACGCTTAAGCCCTGCAACAGGCGGGCAAACAACAGAAGCGCCGGTGCGGCGATGCCAATGGTGGCATAGCCCGGCGTGATGGCGATGATCAGTGAGCCCGCGCACATCAGCAAAATCGAGGCGGTCAGCGCGGTTTTACGCCCGTACCGGTCAGCATACCAACCCAGCAGCCATCCGCCGATCGGACGCATGAAAAATCCCACGGCGAAAATGGCCGCCGTGTTGAGCAATTGCGCCGTCGGGCTCGAATTGGGGAAAAAGGCCTTTGAAAAATAGAGGGTAAAGGCCGAATAGGCGTACCAGTCGTACCATTCGACCAGATTGCCGATGGACCCGCCCAGGATAGAACCGAGTTTGCCGCCCTGCTTCATTTGCGTCCCTGTTGTATCGGCCGAAGGTTTCACACTTCAATTGACGACACAAGGCGGTTTGATTTAAGGATCGGAGCGGTTTCCGCCCCAATTGCCCCTAAGGTACAGCAGCGTCATGAGCGACACCCTCCCAGCCCCCGAAGTCATCTATGTCGACACGCATAAGGTCGCCTGCAACGGCGGTGGTGGCGCCTTGGGCCATCCGCTGACCTATTATGAGCTGGGTGAGGACGGCACGGCGGAATGCGGCTATTGCGACCGCAAGTTCGTGCACAAGGATCACGCCCACGACTATCACGATCCGGCACCGCGCCCCGAAGGCGAGCACTAGGCGCATGCCAAACACGTTCGCGGGCCTCCCGGCCACCCTGCGCGCCCGGGCAGGCTGATGCGTTATCTGCACACCATGGTCCGGGTGAAGGACATCGATGCGGCTCTGCGCTTCTACTGCGACGGGCTAGGGCTCTACGAACAACGTCGGATCGACAATGACGCAGGCCGCTTCACGCTGGTGTTCCTGGCTGCGCCGGAAGACCGGGACATGGCGACACCGACCGAGGCCTTACGGGGCCAAGCACATGTCGAACTGACCTATAACTGGCCCGACGAAACCGGCGCGGTCGAAGACTATCAGGGCGGCCGCAACTTTGGTCACCTGGCCTATGAGGTCGACGACATCTACGCGCTCTGCCAGCATCTAAGCGATATGGGTGTGGTCATAAATCGTCCGCCGCGTGACGGGTCGATGGCCTTCGTGCGTTCGCCGGACGGCATTTCAGTCGAGCTGCTGCAAAAAGGCCACCCGAAGGCGCCGGCGGAACCGTGGGCCTCCATGCCCAACAGCGGAAGCTGGTAGTCATCCCGCCTTGAAAACCGGCGTCTGTGTGACGTCCAGCGTTTTGACGGCGGACAGTTCCACCAGATGGCTCAAAGCACTGTCCGCGTCGAATTCACGCGTCTGAACCATAGCCAGCGTCTTGGCGATATAGGCATCCAACCCGGCACCATCATCATGGCTCAGTTGCGGATGGCAGAATTTTTTCAAATCGGCCACGGCATCGCCCGGCGTGATATCGCCGCGCAAAAACATTTCGAGAATCCGGCTGATATTGATGCGCACCGCCGTATGACCGGCATCTTTGACCATGGACATTTGCCACTCCATTTCCATAAAATTTTCATGGTTATTATACACACGCGAAAACGCCTGACACTGCGACATAGTGCCCACGCCACCTATACTGACGATGGCTGTCGCTTTTGTTTGGCATGATCGTCAGATCGCCGTATGAAGGCTGACCGTAGACAAGAGACCCTACCCGACATGGATGACACTTCGACCGCCCCCGCTGAAAAACAGAAGCGACTCGTCCTGATTGATGGGTCGGGCTACATTTTCCGCGCCTATCATGGGCTGCCCCCCCTGACACGCAAGTCGGACGGCCTGCCGGTTGGGGCGGTGGCCGGTTTCTGCAACATGCTGTACAAGCTGATCAAGGAACACCGCGGGGACGATGCGCCGTCGCATCTGGCCGTCATTTTCGACGCGTCTTCGCATACCTTCCGCAACGAAATCTACGATCAGTACAAGGCGCACCGCCCCCCGCCCCCGGAAGACCTGATCCCTCAGTTTCCCCTGATCCGCGACGCGACACGCGCCTTCGGCCTGCCCGCCGTCGAGCAACTAGGCTTCGAAGCCGATGACCTAATCTGTACCTATACGCATCTGGCCAAAAAGGACGGTTTCAAGGTCACGATTATTTCGTCCGATAAGGACCTGATGCAATTGATCGATGACGATGTGATGATGCTCGATCCTGTCAAGAGCACGCTGGTCGGGCGCGAGGAAGTCATTGCGAAATTCGGCGTGCCGCCGGAACTGGTCGTCGATGCGCAGGCGCTGATTGGCGATTCCGCCGACAATGTGCCGGGCGCCCCCGGTATCGGGGTCAAGACGGCGGCGCAGTTGCTCCTTGAATACGGCAATCTCGACAGCCTGCTGGCCCGCGCGTCCGAGATCAAACAGGAGAAGCGCCGCCAGACCCTGATCGATTTCCGCGACCAGATCCTGATGTCGCGCGAACTGGTGACCCTGCGCTGCGATTCCCCCACACCGGTAGACATCGACACATTCGCCTTGAAACAGCCGGAGCCCGATGTCCTGACGGCTTTTTTGAGCGTGATGGAATTCGCCTCTCTGGCAAGACGGGTCGGCGGCACCCTGTCCAATCTTGATTCGTCAACGGCACTCGACAAGGTGCCGACCGCACCGATCCTGCGCCCGCTTTACGGCGCCCCGGTCAAGGGACCCGCTGAGGCCGCCATTCAGCCGGTCGAGCGCGACAAATATGTCTGCGTACAGACCCTGAGCGAACTGGAACGCTGGATCGCCTGCGCCTACGACGCCCAGGTCATCGCCATCGACACCGAAACCGACGATCTGTCGGCATCGCATGCCAACCTGTGCGGCATTTCACTAGCGGTCGGCCCGACCCAGGCCTGTTACATTCCGCTCGGCCATACCTCAACCGAAGGCTTCGATTTCGGCGATGGCGGCGGCCTGGAACAGATTGATCTGAAACAGGCCATCAACGCGTTGAAGCCTTTGTTCGAAAATCCGACGGTCCTGAAGGTCGGCCAGAACATCAAGTACGACCTGTCGGTCCTGCACCGATACGGCATAGATGTCGCGCCGTATGACGACACCATGCTGATCTCCTATGTCCTGGAAGGCGGTCTGCACGGCCACGGCATGGATGAACTGTCCGAACAGCATCTAGGTCACACCCCCATTACGTTCAAGCAGGTGGCCGGTAGCGGCAAATCGGCCAAGTCGTTCAAATATGTCGAGCTCAAGGCCGCGACCGAATATGCGGCCGAAGACGCCGATGTCACCTTGCGCCTGTGGCAGATTCTTAAGCCGCGCCTGCAACGCGAAGGCCTGCTCACGGTCTACGAAACCCTTGAACGCCAGATGCCCGCCGTCCTGTCCGAAATGGAACTGGCCGGCATCCGTATCGATCCAGCGGTGCTGCAATCCTTGTCGCACGATTTCGGCACCCGCATGGCCGAGATCGAAGCCGAGGCCCAAAACCTGGTCGGGCGGCCGTTCAACATGAACAGCCCCCAACAACTGGGCGCCATCTTTTACGATGAGATGAATCTGCCCGGCGGCAAGCGCACGGCGTCGGGACAATGGGCGACGGATGCAAAGACGCTGGAGGAAATCGCCGAGGGCAAGGGCGGCACGGAAGCCGGCCAGCCGCTGGCGCGGCTGCTGCTCGATTACCGTCAGATGGCGAAGCTAAAAGGCACCTATACGGACGCCCTCGTCACCTACGCCGATGCGCAGACCCAGCGCATACATACCAGTTTCCATCTGGCGGCAACGCCGACGGGGCGGCTGTCGTCCAACGAACCGAATCTACAGAACATCCCGATCCGCACCAAGGAGGGCCGCAAGATCCGGCAGGCCTTCATCGCCAAGCCGGGACACAAGCTGATCAGCGCCGACTATTCGCAGATCGAACTGCGCATCCTGGCCCATATCGGTGACATTCCCCAACTGAAACAGGCCTTCGCGCGCGGCGACGATATCCACGCCATGACCGCGTCGGAGATGTTCAATACGCCGATGGCCGATATGACTTCTGAAATCCGCCGCCGCGCCAAGGCGATCAATTTCGGCATCATCTACGGCATTTCAGGCTTCGGCCTGGCCAATCAACTTGGCATCGACCAAGGCGAGGCCGGACGATACATCAAAACCTATTTCGAACGTTTCCCCGGCATCAAGGACTACATGGACGCCACTAAGGCGTTCGTGCGGGAACATGGTTTCGTCACGACCCTGATGGGCCGCAAGATTCACATCCCGGAAATCAACGGCAAGGCCGGAGCGCTCAAGGCCTTTGCCGAACGCGCAGCCATCAACGCGCCGATCCAAGGCACCGCCGCCGACGTCATCCGCCGTGCCATGATGCGCATGCCCAAGGCACTTACCGACGCTGGCTTCGCCACCCGGATGCTGCTTCAGGTCCACGACGAACTGATCTTCGAAGCCCCGGATGCCGAGGTCGATGCCGTCATGCCGCTAATCAAGCGGATCATGTCGGACGCCACCCTGCCCGCGCTTGAAATGAACGTCCCGCTTGTGGTTGAAGCCCATGCCGCTCTTAACTGGGACGAAGCTCACTAACCCTTATAAATCATAGGGGTTTGGCCACAAAAAATTCCCTCTGAAATGTGTCGCAAGAGCAAAAATTAATTCATTCTTCACCATAGGTTGACATTTTCCCAAAATGTCGAAACGGGCTGCGTATTAGGGCCACCGATCCGCCGCAGTTTGCGCAGGCTGCCGGATGCGACCTGTTTTGCGTATCCGGCCCCTGGGAACGGCTAAATGCTGAAAAATATGACGATCCGCGCACGTGTTATTGCGGCATTTGCCGTGGTCTTGTGCGCTACCGCTGCTCTCGGCATCTTCTCGATCCTCCGCCTCGGCGCCGTGAACGCCGCTGCCAACGATGTGGGCACAAACTGGCTGCCGGCTGCAAATGTTCTGGGTGACCTGTCCCAGGACTTCGAACGGCTTCGCGCGCGCCAGGGCCAGTACCTGCTGGCTCCCACCGAAAAGAAGGCGGCACTGGCCGACATGATCAAGGATTCGGAGAAAGCCGTTTCCGCCTCGCTGACCGCCTATAAGCCGCTGATCACCAAGGGTAAGGAAGAAGCCCTGGCCGACTCGATCAATACCTCTGTCGGCGCCTATCTCACAACGAGCGGTGCCTTGCTCGATATGGCTGGTGCCGGCGACCTGAACGGGGCCGTAAGTCTCTATTTCGGGGATATGCAAGACAGCGCCAACCTTGCCCGCACAGCTATCCGGGCCGACCGCGCCTACCAACTCACCGAAGGTCATAACGCCGCGCAAGCCGGAATGGCGCTCGGTAAATCCGCCGTGACCTTGATCATGCTGGCCCTCGGCTTTACGGCACTGGTCTGTGTCGTCATCGGCTTTGTGATGATCCGCACGATCTCGACGCCGATAAAGCGCATGTCGAGCGTCATGCAGAAGCTGGCCGACGGCGATACGACGGTCGCTATTCCCAATGCCGGCGAACACAATGAAATCGGCGACATGGCGATGACCGTCGAAGTCTTCCGCGACAATCTGATCCGCACGCGTCAACTGGAAGAAGACAGCCGTCAGGCACGCGAAGACGAGGAAGTACAGCGCAAGCGAACCATGTATGAACTTGCCGATCAGTTCGAAAACGCCGTCGGCGGTATCGTCGAAATGGTATCCTCGGCGGCCACGGAGATGCAAGCCACGGCATCGCAATTGACGTCGTCCGCCCAGGAATCCGCCGCCCAGGCCATTTCCGTCTCCGCCGCCGCCGAAGAGGCCGGCACCAATGTCACCTCCGTCGCCGGTTCAGCCGAAGAGCTCGGCGCATCCGTGTCCGAGATCGGCCGCCAGGTCGAACATTCGTCGGCCAAGGCCCGCGCTGCCGTTACCGAAGCCGACGCCACCGCCGCCATCGTCTTCGAATTGTCAGAGGCCGCCGGCCGCATCACCGGCATTGTCGACATGATCACAGGCATTGCCGCCCAGACCAACCTATTGGCGCTAAACGCCACGATCGAATCGGCGCGCGCGGGAGAGGCCGGGAAAGGCTTCGCGGTCGTCGCCGCCGAGGTCAAGCAACTGGCCCAGCAGACGAGCAAGGCCACCGCCGAAATCAGCCAGCATATCGGTAGCATTCAGACCACGACCCAGCGCGCGGTTGAAGCGATTGGCAACATTACCGGCACGATCCGCGACATCAACATCGCCTCTTCCACCATCGCCGCCGCTGTGGAACAACAGGGCGCGGCGACCAGCGAAATCGTCCACGCCGTCAATCAGGCGTCATCGGGCACACAGGAAGTCACCTACAATATCACCGGCGTGGCACGCATGGCCGAGGAAACCGGCGCGGGTGCTTCTCAGGTCCTCAGCGCATCGGCAGAACTGGCACATCAGGCGTCAAACCTGCGCAGCCAGATCAATAGTTTCCTGGCGCACGTACGGGCGGCATAGCCCTACCCACGGCTGGAGCAACACACTATAGGCAAGGCGCGGCGGTTGAACATCGCCGCGCTTTTTGCTTATTGTGGCAATATGATCGTAAAGAATCTCAACCATATCAATATTCAGACGCGCGACATGGCGCAAACCATCGCCTTTTACAGCGAGTTGCTGGGGCTTGAAGCCCGCACCGCGCCGCGCCGGAAGCCGGAAGAACGACAATGGCTATATGACAGCAAGAACCGCGCGGTCATTCACCTCAACCTGTTCGGAACGGACAACACCTATACGCGCGAAGTCATTCCTGGCGGCACGACCGGCGCCATCCATCATATCGCCTTCGAATGCGACGGGCTTGAAGAAATGGTGCGACGGCTAGAGGGCCGCGGCCTGCGTTATGAACGTACCGAACTACCGGAAATCGATCTGACGCAGTTGTTCGTGGTTGATCCCAACAATGTGCTGCTTGAGCTGAATTTCAGGCACCCGGCCTGACGTCTGCGGTCTATCCCGAATTCGGCTTGCGATCCGCTACGCCGCTAAACCGGCCGCCTGCATCATCGGCCGCAAGGTCGCAAGTATCTGCGGCTGGGACGACAGGCCTGAGCGGATTTGCGGGTCGCGCAGCATACGCATGACTTCGGCCTTCGCCTGGTCGCTCAATGGGCCCAGCGGTGCCGACCGGCCAGAGGCGAAACTGAGCAGCATGGATAATTTCTGCATCGGTGGGAAATTGCCGCGCACCACATGCGCCAGCAGTTTGATCTCTCCGGCGATCCGATCACCGATCTGCCCCAGCTTCAGGCTGATCTCCTGACTATCCTGATCGATAAGCGCTGCGGCGCGGACCCGGTCTTGCATCTGGGCCAGGGCCAGCAGACGTTGCGCCGGCGACCGGGTATTGCCCTGGCCGCTTTCGCGCATATAGCGTTCGAACTTGGCCGCGCCAACAATCTGGGTCAGCCAACGCGCGGCCTGGCGTTTATTGGCGGCGCCAACCATGTTTTCGCATAGCCAGATCAGTTTGTCGGCCTCATCGGCCGGTGATACGGCGGTTTGCAACAGGCTATCGACGAAATCGGCGGATACCAGCTTCTTGGAGCGCTCCGCAAACGCATCCTTGATGTCCTCACGCTGGGCATCGTCGCGGCCCGCGGCCGTCATGCACAGGGCCAGGACACGCAGGGTTTCGATCTCGCCATCCGGGTTGCCCGGCTTCAGGCGACGTGGCCCTTTCAATTCCTGCATCAGGCGGCGCGAAATGCTGTTCGCCAAATGGGGCAGACGACCGTCACGAATTAAATCGTGGTACCCGCCCAGCACACCGTCAAGCGGCGGCATCAGCCGCGCAACGCGCGGATCGACATCGGCGATGCAGGCGACTTCGCGGCCCGCCGCCATGCGTGTCATGACGGCCATGGAATCCCCCAGATCCGTTTCCTGACCCAGCACATCATTCAGACTGGCGCGCGAAGCGAAAATCTCGACCACCGGCCCTTCGATCATCTGCAAGGCCCAGCCGCAGGTCTCCTGACCAGCGAAGGCCTGCGCGAACTGCAAGAGCAGCTCAAGCTTCGCGGCGGGGCGTTTGTGCGGCTTAAGCGCCGACGCGACGGCGCCGCCCAAGATGTAGGTGCGCTCGGGGTGCGCCTGCAACCGGGCCGCCAGAGCCACGGCCGTCTCCGGCGAGGTGGCTGGGAACAGGTTTTTTCGGCCATCCTGAATCAGGCGCGTGCAGGCCTTGTCGAACAGAGCTGTCCAACGTCGCATCAGGTTATGCAGGTCCTGGCCGGTATCATGACTTTCCGGCACAGCCAGCTTCTGCACCACATGCAGCAGATCACTCCCGGACGCTTCCAATTTTTCGGCCAGGTCAGGGCGATGCAACAGTTCAAACGGTGTCACCTGCTGCTTGTTCAGCCAGTCTTCCAGCAGACGGGAAATTTTTTCACGGGCCAGCGGGGTATAGAGGTCCTGAGGGCTGGTGCAGATTGTGTCAGTGTCCGGCGCCAGCTTCAGCTTCTTCGCCGGCGCCGTCACGCCCTTTTCAAAGACGGTCAGACTACGGAACTCGCCGCTGTCCTGATCGTACATCTCCTTAGAGACGCGAACCGCCGAACGACCGCCTTTCAGCATGTCTTCCGCCGCTTCCATAACCAGATTGCGTGTTTCGGACGCCATTTCGAGCACCCACGAGGCCTGTGGGGTGCGGCGCGAAAACAACTCGTAATGCACCGGATGATGGCTCATGCCTGTTTGTCACCTGCTTGATATTCTTCAAAATCTTACACATATGATATTAAATTATCCTTATGGCCGCGAATTCGCCGCGTTGACGCCTTTAAAAGAACGCGCCTAAGGTTGTATGGATCAAACGCGCCTGTCCAAAATCCGAATGGACTTTTTGTAATTCGATTTGGCATCGGTAGTGAAATAGGCAGGCTTTACCTGCGGACTGGAGAAAATATGGCCAGAATTACCTTGGTCGACGACGACGAAAACATTGTCACCAGCGTCTCCTTAGCGTTGGAAAGCGGCGGACACACGATACAGGCCTATTACGACGGCGCTGCCGGTCTGGCAGCCCTTGAAAAAGATCCGCCCGATCTTGCCATCCTCGACGTCAAGATGCCGCGTATGGACGGCATGGAAGTGTTGCGCCGCTTGCGGGCCACCTCCAACCTGCCGGTTATCATCCTGACGTCCAAAGATGACGAAATCGATGAAGTGCTCGGCTTCAACCTCGGCGCCGACGACTACATGCACAAGCCGTTCTCGCAACGCCTACTGCTCGAACGCGTCAAGGCCGTACTTCGCCGCGCCGGCATTGTCGAGCAAGGCGAGGCGCCGGAAGTCACCGAAGCGCTGAACGCCAAATCGCTCAAGCGCGGCAAGCTGGTCATGGACGCCGCCCGCCACGAATGCACGTGGGACGGCAGGCCCGTTCGCCTGACCGTCACGGAATTCCTTCTGCTGCATGCCCTCGCCCAGCGTCCCGGCTTCGTGAAGAGCCGCGACAACCTGATGGATGCCGCTTATGACGACCAGGTATATGTCGATGACCGCACCATCGACAGCCACGTCAAGCGCATGCGTAAGAAATTCCGTCAGGTCGATCCAACCTTTGATTCGATCGAAACCCTGTACGGTGTCGGGTATCGTTACCGCGAAATCTAGGCCGGGAAATCTGGGTCCAGAAATCTGAAACAAGAAATCTGGACCAGAAATCTCAGCTTGGCGGCAAACCCGGCCCGAGCATCGCATGACCCTTCGCCAGGAAGCCCACGCTTCCGGTACATTCTGGAAAGTGGCTGATGGCCAGACCCTGGTTTAAACGGTTCCCCTTCGGTCAATCCCGCCTTGGGCGTCTGATTTTCGGGCTGAACCTGCTTGGACTGGTCATTCTGGTCATTGGCGCGCTGGTCCTTAGCGACCTGCGCCGCAGCCTGATTGTCACCCAGATCAAGTCCCTGACCTCCCAGGCCGAACTGATGGCCGAGGTCATCGCCGAAGTATCGACCGAGGGCGAGCCCCAGCCGCACCTTGAGCCGGAGAACGCCGTCTTTGTCCTTAGCCGGTTTATACCGGCCGGCCAGCGCGCCCGCCTGTTCGACGACAAGGGCAAGCAACTGCTTGACTCGTATCCATTGTCCGACACCATCGACGTTCATACGCTGGCGCCCGCGCGCGCGCCGGGTGATCCCGTGCCCAAGGACAAGACGTCCAAACGCGAAGCCCTTCGCCAGGTGGCGGAGCAGCAGTTACGCACAGAAGTGATGATGGCGTTGTCGGGATCGGAATCGGCCACGGTTCGCGCGAACGAACGGGGCGTCAAGATTGTCTCCGTTTCTATTCCGCTGAAACGCGTCAAGGAAGTGCTGGGCGTCCTTACGATCGAAGGCGGAGACGTTGACAAGATCGTCCAGGCTCAGCGTTTGGCCATGCTACCCTTCATACTGATCGCGTTCGGCGTCACCATGTTGTCGTCTCTATTGCTGACATGGCTCGTGTCACGGCCGATCCAGCGCCTGAGCGCCGCAGCCGACAGCGTCCGCATGGCCAAGACACGCGCCATATCCCTGCCCGACCTGGAAGCCCGCCGCGACGAAATCGGCGTACTGGCGCGGTCCCTGGAAAGCATGACCGACACCTTGTGGCGGCGCATGGAAGAAATAGACCGGTTCGCGGCGGA
Source organism: Asticcacaulis aquihabitans (assembly GCF_032490435.1). NCBI lineage: Bacteria > Pseudomonadati > Pseudomonadota > Alphaproteobacteria > Caulobacterales > Caulobacteraceae > Asticcacaulis > Asticcacaulis aquihabitans. Next base: position 112,619 of record NZ_JAVGWM010000004.1, on the reverse strand, counting down.
TGTATCGCATGAGATCAAGAACCCTCTCACCTCTATCCGGTCCGCGCTCGAAACCTTGCCCATGGTCAAGAACGAAGCGGCCAAGGAAAAGTTGCTGGCCGTCATCAATCAGGACGTCCGCCGCGCAGATCGTCTGATCACGGACATTTCCAACGCGTCGCGCCTCGATGCCGAACTGTCGCGCGATACCCCGCGCACGGTCGAGATCGGCGCCCTGCTGGAAGACGTCATTTCGCTCTATCAGCAAAGCCATATCGCCGGCGAGGTGAGCGTCGATTTCAAGCGTACCCTGACGCCGGCCGCATCCAAGGTCAGCGGGCGAGAAGGGCCGCTTGGTCAGGTCTTCCGCAACCTGATCGACAATGCTCGCTCCTTTTCGCCTCCGGGCGGCGAGGTGCGCGTGCGTCTGGAACACAGCAGCCTCGATCCTGCCCTGCCGCTCAGTATCGTTCTGGAAGACGACGGGCCCGGCATTCCGGAAGACAATCTGGAAACCATCTTCCAGCGCTTCTACACCTCGCGTCCCAAGGGCACGAGCTTCGGCAAGAATTCCGGCCTGGGCTTGTCAATCTCACGCCAGATCATCGCCGCGCATGGCGGCCGTATATGGGCCGAAAATCGCAAGGATGAGGCAGGTAACGTGATTGGGGCGCGCTTTTGCATTCTGTTGCCGTCGGTGTATTAACTGACCGAATGAGCAAACTTGTCATTCACGCCACGACCTTGAGCCTGCTTGTCGGGTCCGAGTGGCGCGGTGTGCTTATCCTGGGACCATCCGGCAGCGGCAAAAGCGATCTGGCCCTACGTGCCATAGATGCAGGCTGCGCCCTGGTCAGCGACGATTACAGCCACCTATGGACGTCCGGTGGCGCCCTGTACGCGACGGCGCCGCAAACCATCGCCGGACGCATGGAAGTGCGGGGGCTGGGCATCATGAGCGTACGGACCCGGCCGGTCACACGCATCGGCCTGGCCGTTCTGGTCCAATCCGACCCAATCGAGCGTTTGCCGGCTCACGATGTCACAACCATACTGGGACACAATATCCCAACCCTACGCCTCAACCCGCGCGAAGCCTCCAGCCTCAACAAACTCCTGCTACGCTTGAAAGTCCCTTAAAAAGACTTACATATTGAAGGTCATCGCGGCCATCTATTACCTGCATTATCGGCCCTGTCATATTTGACACACCCCTCTATTGGCGGCGCGAAATTTGCAGGTTGGCGGTAAATCTCATTTTGCAGTGCGATGAAATCGGGATTATGATGCGGGGCTACTCGTCCTCCGGCGAATAACCGGCGCGTTTAGCACAAAAGGTGCAAGGATAATGCTTTTATGATCGGACTGGTCATCGTTACTCACGGCAGGTTGGCTGACGAGTTCGTATCGGCGATGGAACATGTCGTGGGGCCCCAAAATCAGGTCGCCGCTATCTGCATCGGCCCTGACGATGATGTGGCTCAGCGCCGCAAGGATATCCTCGACGCCACTTTCAAGAACGATTCGGGCGATGGCGTCATTTTGCTCACCGACATGTTCGGTGGCACGCCGTCCAACTTGGCCATTTCGGTCATGGAGCAAACCAAAGCAGAAGTGATTGCCGGCCTGAACCTGCCCATGCTCATAAAACTGGCCTCCCTGCGCAAGAACGAGGACCTCGGGGCCTGCGTCTGCCACGCCCAGGAGGCTGGCCGCAAATACGTCACGGTTGCGTCCTACGTCCTGTCCGGCGATAACTGATCCACTTACCCACAGCGCCCGCCCTACCGCTTCGCTGCTTGAGGGCTTTGCATATACCCTACCGCTTCGCTGCTTGAGGGCTAACTAAATACTGGACTAAAGCCACGAACGCTTCCATTCTCATCGCGCCCCGGCAGGGAGGCGGTGAATGAGCGAGACTGAACAAAGCGTGCGTGCCGACGTCGAGATTTGCAATAACAAGGGCCTGCATGCGCGGGCCTCGGCCAAGTTCGTGAAGCTGGCCTCTTCATTTGACGCACAGATATATGTCATCAAAGACGATAATCGCGTCGATGCGCAGTCGATCATGGGCCTGCTCATGCTGGGCGCGGGAAAGGGTACGATGATCGGTATCGAAGCCGAAGGCGCTCAGGCCGAGGATGCCGTCAACGCCTTGGTCGAATTGGTCGCCAACCGTTTTGACGAAGACGCATGAAGCCGCTGATCGCCTTATGCGTCGCGCTTCTGGCCGGGCCATTTATTCTGGCATCGATCGCCCATGCCGAAGGCGCGCTCGAAGAGGACGCCGCACCCAAGCCCGTCAAGAAGCGGATCAAGCCTAAGGCCAAGCCCGCTGCGGCACCGGTGACACCGTCGTCGCCTATTCCTTATAAGGCCTACGGCACAGCTACCGCTGCGACACCCGCGCTCAGCCCGGACATGACGGCCGCGCTCACCCCCTCATTCCCGGCAAAATCACCGATTCCCACGACGTCGGAGCCATCCGATCATCCGTTATCCGCGCCGGCGATCAGCCAACCTGCGACCAGTCTTCCGGTGACCAGCCCGCCTTTGACCAGTCAGCCCCTGGCCGCTCCCCCGCCTGCGCCCCCCGCCGCCATACCCGCTCCGGAAGCCCCGCGCGCCCCTGCCTTTTCCACGGGTCAAGTCAGCCTGAAGTGCGAAACCCAGGTCACGCGTGGAGCGCGTTTCATTTCCCAGGGCACCTTCTACATCGACCTGTTCCCGTCCCCAGTCTTTCCCGATGAAAACGCCGACTTCAAGTTCCTGTTCGTCGATCCGGCGCATCAGTCATTGATACGCCAATCGGTATGTCTCGATGTGGGCTGTTCGGCAAATGTCAGCGGCACGGCCTATTACCTGGTCAACCGCGTCACCCGCAGGGGTAGCGCGCTGCGTATTACGCTCGATCGCTCAAACGGCGCCTTCTATGCCGAAGAGATCGAGAACAGCCGCTTAGGCCGCGACAGCCATCTCGGGGAAAAAGGCTACTGCGTGCCGCAGAAGCTGCCCAGCGCGATATTCTGACCCCAAAGGCCTTATGCGTTTCTTATGAAACCCGGACGCTCAAGCGTCGAAAACTTAGCAGGCAGGCCGCTAAGATATCTTCTAGGTTAACATATTGAATTCAGGAGATAATTATGAACAACGATCGTGTGCAAGGTAGCTGGGAACAGGTCAAGGGTCACGTTCAGAAGGCCTGGGGCAAACTGACCAATGATGACCTCGACGTTATCGAAGGTGACCGCAAGCTGCTCGCCGGCAAGATTCAGGAACGTTACGGCATCGCCAAGGACGAAGCGGATCGTCAGGTTGATGAGTGGAACAAGCGTCACGACGCCTGATTGCAAGAATTCATGAATTGTCGCTGCTTTCCCGCCGGATGGCAGCGATGATAAGAGCGGAAGGGCGTTTCCTCAGATGCGTCTTTCCGCTCTGTTTTTTTTGGCCGCTCTGTTTTTTTTGGCCGTACAGCCTAGCGAGATATCGTCCGCAGGGTTGATGGATCGAAAATCTGGATTTCGCTGCCCATATCGTAGTAGATGACCCGGGTCGGATCATCCGCCAATACGCGGAAGAAGCGGTCGCCGGCGGGCCCTATGCCCAGCTCTCCACACGGATTGGCCTGCGGTTCGACCGCATTGGCCTTATCATAGGCGACCCTCTCCGCGCCCGTTGGCTCCAGCAGCCACACCTTTCCCCAATCCCCATAGTCCGTCTCGACCAGTTGGCAGGACGCGCCGTGCGCTCCCGTCGCGGCCAGCACGGCGGACAAAATGGCCGAAACCGGCGCATTTGCCGACTTGGGAAAGGGTTGGATTACGGATCGCGGAGATGTGCCATCAGGCACGTTCGAACCGAGCGCAAAGCCCCCGGTTTTAGTGTCAGCGGTGAGCCGGACATTACCCATGTCCTCGCCGCACGCATAGCTCCATATCACCAGCGTCCGGCTTTCGACCTTCTCCCATTTGCACGTCTTGAAGGTGTCACGCATGGCTTGGGACGGCACGGGATCTGCCACCGGCGCAGACTGTTGCATACATCCCGTTACACTGATCATCGCCGCAACGGCTAGACATGCACGCATCCCTGCCTCCCCTTTTTGATTCAGGGGCAAAGTGTTGGCCAGTTATGACAGATTGTCCAGATGCGAAAAGGACCAGAAACACGCATATCCTTGACGGTGGTGCGTCAAAAAACCGGCTTCACGTGCCTCTGGTCCGTTGGCCTGCCAGGTGTTTCACAGTGAAACTTTGGCAGTCCTCACACCTTAGCGGCCATAGCATAAGGATGCGGCGCGGACCCCAGAGCTGACGGGTAAGCAACCCATAAGCCGGTCACGGCTAGCCAGTGCACGCTTGTCGCCATCCACCGTTTCCACATCCAAAACAAAGAAGCCTCCGTTTCCGGAGGCTTCTGCTTAGGCATTCACACCATTTTTTGTGGCTTCGGAGCGTTTTTTCAGCAACTGATCGAAGGCGCCCCAGACGCCTTCGTTACCGGTCCATTGCCCTTTGGTAGCAGCCTTGGAATATTCCGTGGCGCGCGCTTCAAAGAAGTTGGCGTGCTCGACGCCGGACAACAAGACTTGCAACCAGGGCAGCGGGTTTTCCTTCACGCCACCAAACACTTCCGGCAGTTCCAACTGGCGCAGGCGCCAGTCGGCGATATAGCGGATATAGGCCTTGATATCTTCGGGCGTCATGCCCTGGACCGGACCCTGCTCGAAGGCCAGGTCGATGAACTTGTCTTCCATCTTCACTACGGTCTTGCAGCAGTCGATAATATCGTCCGCCACCGACTTGGTGACCGCACCGGTTTCCTTGTTAAAGGCGTGGTACAACTTGATGATGCCTTCGCAGTGCAGGCTTTCGTCACGGACCGACCACGATACGATCTGGCCCATGCCCTTCATCTTGTTGAAGCGCGGGAAGTTCATAAGCATGGCGAACGAGGCGAACAGTTGCAGGCCTTCGGTAAAGCCGCCAAACATGGCCAGGGTGCGACACACATCGGCTTCGGTATCCATACCGAACGTGCCCATATAGTCGTGCTTGTCGCGCATGGCTTCATATTCCATGAAGGCGCCAAATTCCGACTCGGGCATGCCGATCGTTTCCAGCAGCAGCGCATAGGCCGCAATATGGATGGTTTCCATATTGGTGAAGGCCGACAGCATCATCTTGATTTCGGTTGGCTTAAAGACATGGCTGTAGCGTTCGAGATAGTTGTCCTGAACCTCGATGTCCGATTGGGTAAAGAAGCGGAAAATCTGGGTCAGCAGGTTGCGTTCGGAATCGTTGAGCTTCGTCGCCCAGTCCTTGCAATCCTCACCCAGCGGCACCTCTTCCGGGATCCAGTGGACCTGCTGCTGCTTGCGCCAGAATTCAAAGGCCCAAGGGTAGCGGAATGGCTTGTACGAGTGGCTCGGCATCAGCAGGCCAGCGGAAGACTTGGACAAAATTAGTGAACTGCTCATAAAAAATCCCGAATCGATACTAAAGGCCAGTGACAGACCTATATCACCACATTTCGTGGTTAAGGATAGGTTAACGTCTATATATGGTGTGTCTTTTTGGGGATAATTTCTTTTCCGCCTCAAGCCGACGCAACTTCGCGCCGTACCGCCTCACGCATAACATATGGCGATGCGGCGTCTAACCGAAAAGGTTAACCGGAACAATTTGTGATGGGGATGACGCCGTGGAGGGGGTTAGCTGCCGCTCGATTTCAGCGAATCCCACGACCGTACGGGCGCGGTGGCTGAGGCGGGCGCGGTCGCCGCCGGATGGGTGGCTATGGCTTGCTGCAACCAGGCCAGGTTGGCATCGGCTTGCGCGGGCGGCATGTCCTGGCGCAGAAGGCGTTCGGCTTCAGGCATCTTGCCTTGCAGCCCGAGAACAAGAGCCAGGTTCTGGCGGACCTGCATTGTCGCCCCTGTTTGCGCGGCGGCCGTCCGCAATAGCGGCTCGGCGCCGACGAAATCGCCACGCGTGACCTTGGCCATAGCCATGTTGGTCAGCACGACCGGATTGTCAGGGGAAATCTGCAAAGCCTTGGCCCAGGCGTTCTGAGCGTCTTCCGGCCGCTTGGTCTGATCGAAAGCGACGCCAAGCAGCGACCAGGCCTGCCAATTCTTGGGCTTGAGCTCCAGCGCGTGCTGCAACGAATCGATAGCGAAAAAGGCGTTGTTGTCGGCAATATGTGCGCGGGCCGCCGCAAGCAACAAATCCTGGTTGTCAGGGGCGAACAGCAGGACGCGATGCGCCGTGTCGGCGGCTTCTTCGTAACGGCCAAGCGCCCGTAAGGCGTTGGACAGATATAGTCCGATCTGCGGATTTGTCGGATTGTGAGAAAACTGCGTGTTGAAGAACGTCGCCTGGGCCAGCGGATCGGCGCGCAGGGCGGCTTCGATTTCGGCCTTAGTGGCCGGGGTGAAGGCCTCGGCTTGAGACGTCGTCTGGGCCAGTGTGGTGGTCGGCGCAGCCGGAGCAGCGGCTACGTCGGGCGTCTTATCCTTCTTGCCGAACAGGCCAGCGGAGGCGGGTTGTGCGGTGAGGGCAGCCAGAACGATCAGGCTGACGGCGGCGAGGCGAATGGACATGACGGCAACCCCGACTGCGCGCGGACTTGAATTGCGCGACGATTAAGATTTCAGTGACCGGTATGAAGATAGAGTTAAGCTCTTAATAAATGTTAACGCTGCGCCTCCGGAATTAACCAAAAATGTCCAAGCCGATCAAAACCCCGAAAACGACCGCCGAGCATACCCTTTTTGCCGTTTTCGAAGAGGATGTGGCCGCTGCGGTGGCGAGCCTGACACCGGTTCAGGCAGCCTATCTCAGCTTGAAGGCCTTTACCGGCAAGGCCGGCGCACTCGTCATCGTGCCTGACGAAACGGGGGTAAAGGCCTGGCTGGGACTGGGACCGCGTGCCGCCTATACGCCGATGACGTTTCGCGGCCTGCCCAGCCAACTGCCCAAGGGAACCTGGACGCTGATATACGACAAAACCTTGGACAGCCATGCGATCCATGTCGCGTGGGGCCTCGGCGCCTATGCCTTCACGCGCTACAAATCGGCCGCGGCATCCGGCGAGGTCAGGCTTAACGACGCACATCTCAGCGAAGCTGAACGCATGTCCATCGCGATCGAGGTGCGTGTGCATTCGCTGGCCCGCGACTTGGTCAATACACCGGCTAACGACATGGGCCCGGCTGATATAGAAGCGGCGGCGCGCCAGATCGCCCAGACGCATAATGCCGACATGTCCGTCATCTACGGCGATGACCTGCTTAAGGAAAACTACCCGGCGGTTCATGCCGTCGGCCGTGCCGCCGGTTCCGATCATCAGCCCTGTTTCATCGAAATCTCGTGGAAGCCCGCCGGCGGAGACGAAACCCTGCCGGTCATCGTATTGATCGGTAAGGGTGTGGCCTTCGATACCGGCGGCCTTAATATCAAAGGCGGCAGCGGCATGGGCCTGATGAAGAAGGACATGGGTGGGGCGGCCCACGCCCTTGCTTTGGCGGATTGGGTGATGACGACCCAATTGCCGGTGCGCCTGCACGTCCTGATCCCGGCGGTTGAAAATGCGATTTCCGGCAACGCCTTCCGTCCGGGCGACATCATTGCCTCCCGCGCCGGGTTGTCGATTGAAATCGGCAATACCGACGCCGAAGGCAGATTGATCCTGGCCGATGCCCTGGCGCGCGCCAGCGAACTGGCGCCCGCCCTGACCCTCGACTTCGCCACCCTGACCGGTGCGGCGCGCGTGGCGCTGGGTCCCGAGGTTATTCCCTTCTACACCGATGACGAGGATGTCGCGCGCCGTTTGGAGGTCGCCGCCATCGCGCAGTACGATCCCTTGTGGCGGATGCCGCTGTGGAAGGGCTACGATCCGGCGCTCGATTCCGACATCGCAGATTTGCGCAACGACCCCGCCGGGTGGGCCCAGGGTGGATCGGTGACAGCCGCCCTATTTTTGCAACGCTTCGCACCCAAGACAGGTGCATGGGTCCATTTTGACATCTACGCCTGGAACCCGCGCGGCCGCGCGGGTTGGCCGGTCGGCGCCGAAGCTCAGACGCTGCGCGCGGTCTATCAGTTGCTGAAATCATACTGAGGCACGTTAAGACCTGCTTCAGCTTTCATAAATCTCCTATTGACCGTGGCCGTTAAGGCGATCTTTGCAACCGGCTGCTAAAGTGCACATATAAAGGCGCATGGCGGGAAACCGGATGATGTGCCAGATGGTGACCTGTAGAAGGCAGATAAGCTAGATGACGCATCGCGATGACCCTTTCGACAAACGCGTCACGCCGTTCAAGGACGGTGTGACGGATCAGGCGCATGAAGGCCTGATCCGCGCCAAGACCTATGTCGCGGGTGAAGTCCTGAGCTGTTACGACGCGACCGCACCGATCCTGGCGCAGCCGGAACACGGCGCGGAACAACTGGATCAACTCCTGCTGGGTGAGCGCTTCAAGGTCATCGAGCGCAAGCACGACTTCTTCTGGGGCCAGGCCCTGCGTGACGGCTATGTCGGCTATGTGCCGGTGGCTGCTTTCCGTCGCGACTGGTACCTGCCGACCCATTTCGTATCGACGCTGCGGACCTACGTCTTCGCTGGCCCGAACCTGAAATCATCGACGATAGCGGCGATCAGCCTGAACGCGCTGGTGTCGGTGACACGCTACGAAAACGGTTTTGCTTATATCAATGAAATGGGCTGGGTGTTCGCCAACCACCTGTCGACCTTCGAAACCTTTGCGTCGGATTTCGTCAGCGTTGCCGAAAGCTATATCAACGCCCCGTATCAATGGGGCGGGCGCGAAAGCATCGGCCTCGACTGTTCGGGTCTGCTGCAGCAGGCGCTCTATGCCGCCGGCTACGGCTGCCCGCGCGATTCCGACATGCAGGCCAAGCTGGGCCTGTCGCTCGACATCGGACCCGACCTGAGCGGTCTGGTGCGTGGCGATCTGGTATTCTGGAAGGGCCACGTCGCCATCATGGTCGACGACGTCAACATCATTCACGCCAATGCGCACCACATGAAGGTGGCGATTGAGCCGCTGGCGGACGCCATCCATCGCATCGATGCGTGCGGCACCGGAATGCCGACCGCCTTCCGCCGCCTATAATCTTTTGTTTTACGCGCGTCTTAACTGAGTGCTCACTGTTTTACCCTGCCCTGAAGACGCAGTAAAAAGCCCCCGCCGGAGCCATCCGGCGGGGGCTTTTGCATCTGAATTGCCTGCCAATCAGTGTTTTGGTGCGGCGGCCGAAGACGATGCGGCCGATCCACCCGACAGAGGCGTATCCGTTTTCGTACCCGAAGCCGGCTTGGCCGGGGTTTCGGTCGTCGGCGCGCCAGCCGCAGGCGCTGCGCCTGAAGCCGGTACCGCACCTGCGGCAGGAGCCGCACCCGGTGCGCGTGACGGATCGGGAGCCGGGACGGCGTAACCGGTCGATCCCTGGCTATGCAGGTAAGCGATCAGGTTGATGCGTTCTTCCGGCTTCTTGACGCCGGCGAAGGTCATCTTGGTGCCCTTGACCACCTTCTGCGGCGCGCCGAGGAAGTGGAACAACGCGTCCCAGGACCAGTTCGGTGCGTCGGTGGCGTGGGCCTTCATGGCGTCGGAATAGGCAAAACCGCCGTGCGATGCCGTCGGACGGCCGACAACACCCCAAAGGTTCGGGCCGGTGGCGTTCGGGCCGCCATTGGCATTGTTGTGGCAGGAGGTACACTTGGTCTGGAATGTCTTTTCGCCGGCAGCAATGTCTGCCTTAGGAATGACCGTGCCCCAATCCGGCAGGACTTCCGCAGCGGCGGCACCACCGCCGGCAGCGGCCTCCGCCACTTCGATGGCATAGCCGGGCTTTTCCGGGGCTTCGCGTTTATAGATCGCTTCGGCGCCCAGCTTGACGCCCATGATAACCAGGCCGGTTGCCAGAACCGCACCGAGAATTTTGTTTACTTGAAGGTCGCCGCTCATATCGCCAAGTCACCCTGTGATTCTTTTGTTCACGAAGCTTAAGGCCGCAGACACGACTGTCAATATCGGCGCAAGCAACGCGCATTCATCTACTTGCCTTTGGCTCTCTGACACGCTACCGCCATTTGCGCAAGCGACGAAATGCCACCGAAGTGCCAAAAGTGGCATGATAGTGGCATTTCGTCGCACCCTTTGCCGCCCAATCGCCTTGACGTCTCATCCGTGCGAAGCCTGAGCGCTTAGCGGCCGGGGGACTTGATGGCGGGGCGCGCGACCCTGCCCGTCAAAGCTCTCCGGGCTTTGGCATTTTCGACGGAGAAGGTTACCTAAATGAACGTGCAGACCCATCGCAAGATCGCCTATCAGGGCGAGCCCGGGGCATTCAGCCATCAGGCCATCAAGCGTTGGTTCGGCGACTTTACCCCGACTCCGTTCCCGACCTTCGAAGCCGCCTTCGCGGCTGTCCGCGAGGGCGCGTGTGAACTGGGCATGATCCCGATCGAAAACTCCGTGGCCGGACGGGTCACCGATGTTCACCACCTGTTGCCGAATTCCGGCCTGAAGATCATCGGCGAGCGCTTCCTGCCGATCGAAATGATGCTTATGGCAGTGCCGGAAGCCAAACTGGAAGACATCAAGGTTGCCGCGTCGCACACCATGGCGCTCTTGCAATGCCGAAACGCCCTGCGCGAATTGAACATCACCGCCGAAGTTTTCCACGATACGGCGGGCGCCGCCCGCGCCCTGTCACAGACGCGCGAACTGGACCGGGCCGTCATCGCGCCGGAACCGGCGGCTGAACTGTACGGCCTCAAAATCCTCCGCCGCAACATGGAAGACGCCCGACATAATACCACGCGGTTTCTCATCCTGACGACGGAAGACCGCGTGGTCGCCCACGCGCCCGATGTCGATTGCATGACCAGTTTCATCTTCCGCGTGAAGAATATACCCGCGTCGCTGTACAAGGCGCTCGGTGGCTTCGCCACCAATGGCGTCAACATGACCAAACTGGAATCCTATATCGAAAACGGCGTCTTCGCCTCGACGGTCTTCTATTGCGATGTCGAAGGGCGGCCGAACGACAATGGCCTGAAACAGGCTCTGGAAGAACTCAACTTCTTTGCTGTCGATGTCGAAATCCTCGGCACCTATCCCCTCGACCCATTCCGCAACAGCGAGGGCCAAAGATGATTCCAGAGATGATTGAGGACCGCGTCACCGCGTTGGAAGAAACAGTGGCCCATCAGGTCAAGACAATTGACGAGTTGTCGGATCAGTTGGCCGAACAATGGAAGATCATCGATCAGATGCGCCGTATGCTGGGGCGGTTGGGCGAACGCGTTGAAAACGTCGAGTCTGGCGCCGGCGATGCCCCGCCGGTGACGCGGCCGCCGCATTACTGAGGCGGCGACTTTCCGCCGACCTTTGCATAGACCTCATCCAACGTCGCCGGCACGATCGGGCCGGTAATCTTATCGGTGATCGTGCCGTCCGGAGCGATGATATAGGTTTCCGGCACGCCGGAATTGCCAAAGGCCAGCGCCATCCGGCCGTCCGGATCGGTCAGGGTGCGGGCAAACGGATTGTCATGCTGGGCCAGAAATTTCAGCGTGTTTTGCGGCTCGTCCTTCCAGGCGATGCCGATGATCGTGATCCCCCTGGCCTTCAGCGCCATCAGTTGCGGATTTTCGCTGATACAGGGCGCACACCACGACGCGAAGAAATTGACCAGCACCGGCTTGCCCGATGCCGTGACCAGGCCCTTAAGCTCCGTTTGCGTCCCATCCTGCAAATCGGTCAGCGAAAGGCCAGGCACAGACTTGCCGACCATGGCGCGCAATTCAGATTGCGGCTTCTTATGGAAATTGTAGTAGCCCAAAACCGCCAGAAGGCCGACGAACAAAACCAGCGGCGCGAAAGCCAGAATGCGCTTCATTTCCTGACCTCATCGGCCGCGGCCTGAAGCGCCTCCAGCACCTTCCGGCGACGCATATGGGTGTGAAGCGACGCCAGTATAAGCCCGCCCAAGCCAAGTGCGGTTGCGCCATAGCAGCCCCAGACGAAAACGACATATTTGCCCATATCGAGGTCCATGACGATCTCCCTAGTTGAAGCTCAGACGCGCGCGCAGGGCGCGATACTTGCGGGCGAGAATTTCAGAATCGAGCCGCACCAGGAACAGCCAAGCCGTCAGCACATGATAGGCGGCGACCATGACGAACAGCGGCCACAGCATGGGCGCACCGATGGTCGGGCCGCCCTTGACGAAAATCGAGTCGCCCTGGTGCAGGCTGTTCCACCACTGCACCGAAAAATGCACGATGGGCAGATTGACCAGACCGACCATGGCCAGGATGGCGGTCGAGCGCGCGGCGCGGGCCTCATCCTCGATCGAGGCATGAAGGGCGATATAGCCGATATAGAACAACAGCAACACCAGCTCGGACGTCATGCGGCCATCCCATTGCCACGGCGTGCCCCACATCGGCATGCCCCACAAAGCGCCAGTGACCAGGGCCAGCGCCGTAAACACCGCCCCGATGGGGGCAATCGCCTTGGCCGCCGCATCGGCCAGGGAATGACGGAAGATCAGGCCGAAGAAGCTGGCCATCCCCATGGCAGCATAGACGGCAAGGCCCATCCAGGCGGCCGGGACGTGCACGTACATGATGCGCACCGTATCGCCCTGCTGGTAATCCTCGGGCGAGGCAAAACAGAGATAAAGCCCCCAGACGAACAGCAGGCCCGCAAGGCCGGCCAGCCATGGGCGCAAGGGCCGCGTAAGGCGCGTGAAGCGTTCCGGATTGGCTAGGAAATTGATCATGCTTCGCACATAGGGGTTTTGGCGTTTTTGGGCAAGAGGACGCGCCGTCGCACGTTAACCAGTTCCTTCCGGTTTTCGAGTAGGATGGAGGCACGCTGGGAGGCGCAGCATGTTGTTCAACCTATTTATTCTGGGCGTGATCGCCCTGGTGACCTTCACCATCTACTATGTCGAGATGCGCAAGGATTGCCGCTGGATCGCAGCAATTGCGACCCTGGCCATGGTCGCCACGATGGTTGCCATCTGGTATTTCGTTAAAGAAGAATCGCAAATGCAGATGCTGGTCAAGGGCGCGGTTCTTGTCATGGTGGGCCTAAGCATTCCGTCTCGCTACTGGTTTGGCGCCAGCCGCCGAAGCGTCTATCGCGAACATCACATCAAGACGACGCGCTTTCTGCCCTGGTAGGGCTCAGCTCAAGGCGCCGCGCAATGCCGCGCCCATGGCGATAGGCCCCAGAGCCAAGGCAAACAGGGCATAGGCGCCGAGAAAGGCCAAAGCCTGGGCCGGCGAAGCCCCCGTCTGGGTCGCCTGCATCAATCCCGCGCCGAAAATCACCGGCGGCACATAGAACGGCAGAACCAGCAAGGCCATCAGGACGCCGCCCTTGCGCGACCCCAGCGCCAGCGAGGCGCCGATGCCGCCGATCAAAGCGAAGCTCAGCGATCCGAGACAGGCGGAGACAAGCCCCATTAGCGCCAGGGACGCCGGCGCCCCCAGGATAATCATCACCACCGGCGTCATTAGCGACAAGATCACACCGGTGCCCAACCATTGGCTCAAAACCTTCAGCAGGGCGATCAGTTCAAGCGGCAAAGGACCAAGGCGCAAGGTATCGAATACGGCATCTTCGTAGTCGCGCTCGAACAGGCGCTCAAGAGACAGCAGGCTCGACAGCGCCAGACACAGCCAGGTCAGGCCGGCGGCAATACGCGACAAAACAGCCTGATCGGGTCCGAGACTTAAAGGGATCATCGCCATCAGAGTCAGGTAGAAGCCAACCGCCAGCAGCGGACCGCCGCCACGGGTGAGCGACAGACCCAGGTCACGTGTGATGAGGGCAAGGGCGGCGCGACGGAAATCAGACACAGGCCGCCTCACGATCCTGCATCGTCGGCCGCTCCAGGCGCAGGGCCTGGGTATTGAACGGCAGCGCGTCGTGCACGGCGGCGATGATCATGCCGCCATCGGCCAGATGCGCCTGCATCAGGCTGCCGAGCAAGGCGCGATGATCGACATCGAGCGGCGCCATCGGCTCATCCAGCAACCACAGGGGACGCTTGGCCATCAACAACCGGGCGCAGGACAGACGGCGTTTCTGACCTGCCGACAGGTGGCGCGTTTCCAGATCGAGCAGGGTATCCAGCCTGAGTGTGCCGATACCCGCCAGGTCGCCGCCCAGATCGCCTCCAAGAAAATCCGCCTGAAACCGCAGTTCCTGCAATACGGTGCGCGACGGGCTCAAGGCGTCGTGGTGCCCGAGGAAATGGACCTTGCGACTCTGCCAGATTTCCGATTCAAGCTGCACATCATTCTCATACGCACGGATCGTTCCGGTATGAGGTGTCAGAAAGCCGGCCAGGGTGCGCAAAAGCGTTGTTTTTCCGACGCCATTTTCACCCGTCAGACTGATCGCCTGGCCCGGCAATAAGTCAAAATTCAAATTATGAATCAAAAGGTTATATCCCTTCTTCAGGGATAGCTCCCTCACCTTCAGACTCACGCCCATAAAAATAACCCTTTTCGCCTTACGGCTTACATAGACGAAAACAAATAAGAAGTTTAGAAGGCAGATGCTCCGCCTTCAAGGTATTGCAGCGCAATGTCGAGACCCTGTGCGTCCCTCATTCACGCGCGTTCTTGTATTTACGGTCGCCATCGGGGCGGCCGGGCGGTTAATTTGAGAAGGACACTGCGTATATGTCTTCCGTTGATACGTTCAAGTCAAAAGCCGAACTGAAAGTCGGCGATAAAATCTACACCTATTACGATCTCAAGGCGGCCGAGGCCAACGGCCTGGATGGCGTCTCCAAGCTTCCCGCCTCCCTCAAGGTTCTGCTTGAGAACCTGCTGCGCAACGAAGATGGCGATACGGTCAAGGCCGACGACATCCGCGCCATGGCTGCCTGGGCCAAGAACAAGGGCAGCGTCGAACACGAAATTTCCTTCCGTCCCGCCCGCGTCCTGATGCAGGATTTCACCGGTGTTCCGGCCGTTGTCGATCTGGCCGCCATGCGCGACGCCATGGTCAAGCTTGGCGCCGATCCGGCGAAGATCAACCCGCTGAACCCCGTCGATCTGGTCATCGATCACTCGGTCATGGTCGACTATTTCGGCCAGCCGACCTCGTTCACCCAGAACGTCGATCGCGAATATGAGCGCAATATCGAACGCTACAACTTCCTGCGCTGGGGCTCTTCCGCCTTCAACAACTTCCGCGTCGTGCCTCCCGGCACCGGCATCTGCCACCAGGTGAACCTGGAATACCTGGCCCAGACCGTCTGGACCAATGTCGCTGACGGCGGCGAAGTGGCTTATCCGGACACGGTCGTCGGCACCGACTCCCACACCACCATGGTCAACGGCCTGTCGGTCCTCGGTTGGGGCGTCGGCGGCATCGAAGCCGAAGCCGCCATGCTGGGCCAGCCCATCCCCATGCTGATCCCGGAAGTCATCGGCTTCAAGCTGACCGGCAAGCTGCCGGAAGGTGCCACCGCCACCGACCTCGTGCTCACCGTCACCCAGATGCTGCGCAAGAAGGGCGTCGTCGGCAAGTTCGTCGAATATTACGGCGACGGCCTCGTCAACCTCACCCTGGAAGATCAGGCGACCATCGCCAACATGGCCCCCGAATACGGCGCCACCTGCGGCTTCTTCCCGATTTCGCAACCGACCATCAACTACCTGGCCGAAACCGGCCGCACGCCGGAACGCGTCGCCCTGGTCGAAGCCTATGCCAAGGCCCAAGGCCTGTGGCTGGAGCCCGAGCATGAGCCGGTGTTCACCGACACGCTCGAACT
This sequence comes from Asticcacaulis aquihabitans, assembly GCF_032490435.1. Taxonomy (NCBI): domain Bacteria; kingdom Pseudomonadati; phylum Pseudomonadota; class Alphaproteobacteria; order Caulobacterales; family Caulobacteraceae; genus Asticcacaulis; species Asticcacaulis aquihabitans. The sequence goes on along the minus strand of NZ_JAVGWM010000004.1, from coordinate 96,795 downwards.
CGACCTCGGTTCGGTCCTGCCGTCGCTGGCCGGCCCCAAGCGTCCGCAAGACCGCGTTCTTCTGTCCGACGCCGCCTCGGCCTTCGCCTCCGCCCTGCAAGGCGAGTTCGGCAAGGCCGGAGACGAAGCCAAGCGCGTCCCGGTCGAAGGCTCGGACTTCGATGTCGGTCATGGCGACGTCGTCATTGCCGCCATCACGTCGTGCACCAACACCTCGAACCCTTCCGTCCTGATCGCCGCCGGTCTGGTCGCCCGCAAGGCGCGCGCCCTCGGCCTAAAGGTCAAGCCATGGGTCAAGACCTCGCTGGCGCCCGGTTCGCAGGTCGTCACCGACTACCTCAACTCCGCTGGTCTGACCGAAGACCTGGATGCCCTGGGCTTTAACCTGGTCGGCTATGGCTGCACCACCTGTATCGGCAATTCTGGCCCGCTGCCGGAAGCCATCTCGGCCGCCGTCAACGCTGGCGACCTGGTTGCCGCGTCGGTCCTGTCCGGCAACCGCAACTTCGAAGGCCGCGTCAACCCGGACGTCCGCGCCAACTACCTGGCTTCGCCGCCGCTGGTCGTTGCCTACGCCCTGGCTGGCTCGCTGAAGATCAACCTGTCGGAGGACGCGATCGGCACCGGTTCCAACGGTGAACCGGTTTACCTCAAGGACATCTGGCCCACCACGCAGGAAGTCGTCGAGCTGCAACGCAAGCACGTCACAAACGCGATGTTCGCCAACCGTTACTCCGACGTCTTCAAGGGCGACACGCACTGGCAGGCCATTCCGGTCGCTGGTGGTCAGACCTACGGTTGGGACGCGTCATCGACCTACGTCGCCAACCCGCCTTATTTCAACGGCATGACCATGACGCCTGACCGCGTCACGGATATCGTCGAAGCCCGCGTTCTGGGCGTCTTCGGTGACTCGATCACCACCGACCACATCTCGCCTGCCGGTTCGTTCAAGGCCGCTTCGCCCGCCGGCAAGTACCTGATCGACCGCGGCGTGCCCGTTTCGGAATTCAACGGTTACGGCGCGCGCCGCGGCAATCACGAAGTCATGATGCGCGGCACCTTCGCCAATATCCGCATCCGCAACAAGATGACCCCGGAAATCGAAGGCGGCGTCACCAAGCACTTCCCGTCGGGCGACGTCATGTCGATCTACGACGCGGCCATGCGCTACCAAACCGAAGGCCGCAACCTGGTTGTCTTCGCGGGCAAGGAATACGGCACCGGCTCGTCGCGTGACTGGGCCGCCAAGGGCACCAAGCTGCTCGGCGTCCGCGCCGTCATCGCCGAAAGCTTCGAACGCATCCACCGCTCGAACCTCGTCGGCATGGGCGTGCTGCCGCTGCAGTTCAAGGTCGACGGCTGGGCCAAGCTCGGCCTGACCGGCGAGGAAATCGTCACCATTCGCGGTCTGGAAAACCTCCAGCCCCGCCAGGAACTGATCGTCGAGCTGTTCCGGGCATCGGATGGCAAGGTCGCCCGCTTCCCGGTCCGCTGCCGCATCGATACGCCGACGGAACTGGAATACTACAAGAACGGCGGCGTCATGCCGTACGTCCTGCGTAACCTGGCACGCGGTGTCGTCACGAGCGACGCGGCGGAATAAGCCTTACGGCGATCTGTATAAAAGAAGCCTTCCAGCCGCCCGGCTGGAAGGCTTTTTCTTTGACGACGCGACGCAGATGATTTGCGTCCGCTCGCTGCCGTAGTAAGACAGGTCATGAAACATCGCGCCACATTGATCGCCGTCGCGGGCCTGGCTGCTGCCTTTTTTGCCATTGTGCTCAACCTGGCGCCGGCGCCGGACGCGTCGGCCGGTAATGTCCTGGCAATCGAAAGCCTGCTGGCGGCCCTGATCGCGTTGGGCGTCGGGATCCTCACCCTTCGTAACGGAGGCGCGTGGCGCTTCCTGGCCATCGCCATGATCGGCCCGTCTGTGTTCGTCCTCGCCGATGCGGGAATGCGGGTGCTGCTTCATCTGAAAGCCGGCTGACCGATGGATTGGGGGCTAAATCTGATCACCGTATCGATTATAGCCGCCCTTTTTGTTTGGCTGATTGCGGTTCTGGCCCATCGCACCTACCGCGATTACTATTTCGAACGCACGCCCTCGACTTGGCACAAACCCGGCTTCTGGGAAAATTACAGCCTGCGCCATGCCGTCTCCGCTGACATATTCCAGTCGGATGACAATGTAACCATGCCGTTGTACGCCCGTATCGTGTTGATGGGCTATCGGTTGGCAATTACCGCCTTCTATTGCCTGTTGTTCGCCGACCTATTGTTCTTTCTGTTTCACCTGTTCGCCTGAGGCCATACATGACCAAGCCTAGTCAACCGATCAAATTCTATTCCATGCACCTGTCGGGCAACGCGCATCGCGTCTTGCTGACGTTGAAGGCGCTCGACCTGCCTTACGAGCTGATCGAGGTCAACCTGCGCGAAAAGGAACAGAAGAGCGACGCCTTCCTGGCGATGAACCCCTTCGGTCAGGTGCCGGTGATTGACGACCAAGGTAAGGTTATCTGGGATTCCGTCGGCATCCTGACCTATCTGGGTCTGACCTATGACGACGGCACGCTGCTGCCCCGCGATGCGGCCCTGTTCGGCCAGGTGATGGTATGGCTGGCCAAGACCTCTGGTCCGATCGCCTACGGCCTGGCCCTGGCGCGACGCATCAACCTATTCAATGCCCCGTTCGATATCTCAGCCGCCCAAGGCATGGGTAACGATTTTCTGGCCGTGCTGAACCTGCATCTGGCGGAACAGAACTGGCTGGTCGGCGATACTGTGACCTTGGCCGATCTGGGCTGTTACGCCTATATCGCTCACGCACCGGAAGGCGGGATCGACCTGACGCCCTATCCGCAGATTTCAGCTTGGCTGGGGCGGATCGAAGCCCTGCCCTATTTCGAAGCCATGCCGCGCCACGATATCGGATTGTGGGCGACGGCATAAAAAAGACGCCGTCACCAAAGGTGACAGCGCCAGCGAATCTCAGGGGAAGAAATCTCAGGGATAGAAAATATCTGCCGGCCAAGGCGTACTCGAATTCCCGGGGGCTGGGGGGGCTGTTCAGGGGGGAACCCAAAGCACGTAGCCCTTGGCCGACAGGTAGATAATCGCTGCGGAACCCGGCGCCGAAAGGGCCAAATTGAGGTCATTCCACGACCATTTCATAACGATCCCATAAAGATCGGATACAATTGGCAGATCGGTTTCGCGCGACAAATTTACTTGCGCGATTCAGACGCTTGGGGCGTAATCCCCTCTGGAATTTCATCCAAGAGTCTTGTGCTTATGAGTATTCAGGATTTCAGCGGCGCTTTCAACGGCGCCGCCAGCCCCAAGGGCCCCGTCTTCTTCGAGCGCAAGGAACTGGAATTGATCCTGCGGCTGTATGGTCAGCATGTGGCGTCCGGAGACTGGCGCGACTACGCCATCGATCAATTGCCCGATGCGGTGGCTTTCAACATTTTCCGCCGCTCCAGCGAAGCCCCCCTATACCGCATCGAAAAGCGCCCGGCCCTGGCCCGCAAGCAGGGCGCCTTTGCCGTTTATAACCAGAGCGGCCTGATCCTGAAACGGGGCCGCGAGTTGGGGCCCGTGCTGGCCGTGCTCGACAAACGCAAATTCGACGTGCTGTAGTCCCCATACGCAGATACAAAAACCCCCGGAAGTCGCCTTCCGGGGTTTCACATTTAGCTCTTGTTCGCTTAGCGACGGCCGCCGAACAGCTGCAGCAGGCTGAGGAACAGGTTGATGAAGCTGACATAGAGGCTGATGGCGCCGATGTAGGTCAGGGCCGCACGATGATTGGCGGAGGCCTGGCCAACCGCATAATACATCTGCTTCAGGCTCTGAGTCTGATAGGCGATCAGAGCCGAGAACAGCAGCACGCCGATTGCCGACATGGCCATCATCATAATGCCGCTCTTGAAGAAGAAGGCATTGGCCAGTCCCGCAATGATCATGCCCAGAACGGCCACGGAGAAGAAGCCGCCCCAGCCGGTCATGTTGACCTTAGTGGTATAGCCGATCAGGCTCACCACGCCGAAGGTGGCGGCGGTGATGAAGAAGATGTTAGCGATCGAAATGCCTGTATAGAGCAGGAAGATCGACGACAGCGAGACGCCCATGACGGCAACGAACACCCAGTAGAAGGCGCCCGAAACGGCCGCATTCAGGCGATTCATGAACATGCCGGAAATGAAGCTGAGGCCCAGCGGTGCAAAGGCGAATATCCAGCCCAGCGGTGTGTAACCCGTGACAACGTCGCCTCGGAAACTATAAAGCAGTTGCGCAACGGCCGGCGTATTGGCAACGGCCCACGCCATTGCCCCTGTCAGCACAAGACCGAGAGCCATCTTTTGATAGATGCCCATCAGGAAATTGCGCAGGCCCATATCCTTCGCTTGTTCTTCGACGGACGGCAAGGCTACGTAGTTTGTGTCCATATCGCTCATAGGTGAAACCCCTGTTTCAATATTTGGTCAGCCGTAGCGCTTGCCACGGCGGGCGTAGAGGTAATATGGGGATCCTATCTTTTTCTGACAAGAGCTTTCTCCGTCACAGCGTTATAAACGGTCTGTGATCGCCAAAGGGAGTGCCACCATGTACCGTTCCGTCCTGTTTATCCCTTGCGCCAACGCGCGGGCCATGGCCAAGGCCGCGACGCTGGTCTGCGATGCGCTGATCTTCGACCTTGAAGACGCCGTGGGCGACGCCGAACGCGACAGCGCCCTGACCACACTGGCGGACACATTGCGCGGCGCGTTTGTGGCCAAGACCATCCTGGTCCGCATTCATCCGCAATATCTCAACGCCATTCATAAGACCCTGGCCGGACTGCCGATCGGCGGTCTTGTCATCCCAAAGGTCAATGACGTCGAAGATATCCAAGGCGTCGCCCATGTTTGGCCGGGCGTGCCATTGTGGGCCATGATTGAAACGGCGCGCGGCGTCGTCAATCTGAGCGCCATCGCTGCCTTACCGCTCAGAGGCCTGATCGCCGGCCCGAATGACCTGCGCAAGGATTTGCGTACGCGGCCAATGGACGGCCGGGCGGACATCGCACTTGCCCTGTCGCAGATCGTCCTGCATGGCCGGGCGCGCGACCGGGTTGTCCTGGACGGGGTTTATAATGCTTTCAGAGAGGAAGCCGGATTTATGGCCGAATGCGAACACGGCCGCAGCCTCGGTTTTGATGGCAAGACCCTGATTCATCCGTCGCAGATCGCGGGCGCGGAGGCGGCCTTCAGTCCGTCGGCGGCGGAACGGGCATGGGCGCAAGCTGTGGTCAACGCTTTCGACGGCAGTGCGGCGGGTGTCGTTTCGGTCGATGGAGAAATGGTCGAACGCCTGCATCTGGAGCAGGCGCAGCGTATATTGGCCGTATAGCCCTATCCTGCGCGGTTAATATAATCTTCCGATCGCATTTCTTCCAGGCGCGATACCGTACGTTCAAATTCGAATGCGCCGTCGCCCGCGGGGTAAAGCTGGGCTGGTTCGGCATCGGCCAGAATGACCGTCCTGACCCCGGCTTCATACAGGGCGTCGATCAGGGTGACGAAGCGCCGGGCTTCGTTGCGATTGGCCGGTGACAGCACCGGAACATGGTCGATAAACACCGTGGTGAAGCGGTCGGCTACGGCGAGATAATCGGCGGGACCATTGGCCGCGCCGCACAGCTCAGCGAAGGTGGCGCGCAGCATAGGACCCGCGGCACGGGCGAAGCGGATCTTGCGTTCATTGACGGTCAGGACGCACTCCATCTCCGTCATCAGGTGCTTCATGTCGCTCCATAGCACGTTAAAACCGGCCACGGCCTGCGGATCGCTGGACGGGCAGAACCACGTCTTGGCGCCGCGCAGACGGTCCATGCGGAAATCCCTGGGGCCCGCCACTTCGACTACCTGCGTGCGCGCCTTGATCATGGCAATGAAGGGCAGGATATGTTCGCGGTTCAGGCCGTCCTTGTAGAGGTCGTCCGGCGGCCGGTTGGAGGTGGCGACCAGGATCACCTTGCGCGCAAACAGGGCTTCGAACAGGCGCGACAGGATGGTGGCGTCGGCGATATCGGTAACCTGAAGCTCATCGAAGCATAAAAGCTGGGTCTGATCGGCGATCAGCTTGGCGACCGGCGCAATCGGATCGTCGCCCCATTTGCGTCCGAAGCCGGGCGTGCCGAAATTGATCCGTCGCGTCTTGGCATCGCTTTCGCGCCACAGGCGAATATTATGGTGCACCTCCGCCATAAAGGCGTGGAAGTGAACGCGCCGCCTGGTGACCTTTTTGATATTGTTGTAGAAAAGGTCCATCATCATGGACTTGCCGCGCCCCGGCGGTCCCCACAGGTACAGCCCGCACACGCGGGGCTGAATACCGAGCAGGCGGCGCCATGTCGCCCGGCTCTGGCGGATTTTACGTTCGAGTACGACCAGCGCTTCAATGGCTGATTTTTGCGCCGCATCAGGCTTGATCTCGCCCGATTTCAACAGGCGCTTGTACTCGGATCTGATATTCGGCATCGAAAATTCAGCCACCACCACTTTTCTTTGGCAGCACCATAGACGATCCGGTTTAAAATCGCGTCAAAAAAATGCTGCGGATGCGTTAACAACCTATCAGGGACAGTGAGATCTGTTTGGCGACCTGAATGCCGTGCGCCGTGGCGGTCGTGACGCAGGGATGCCAGAAGTCGGTGACTTCGCCGCAGGCATAGACACCGGGCAGGGAGGTTCGGCCCTGGCGATCGACGGCGACGTAGCCATTTTCCAATTCCGGGGACATACCGGCGGGGATTACCGCCTCGAAACCGAACATGACGCCGAAAGCGTCGAACGGCCTGTCATTGACCGTCATTGCCGCCTGATCCGCCTTATAAGGTCCGACCACGACGGGCACATCCGGCACAAGGGCTCGCAACCCCGCCTGTGCCCGGGGCGGCGTACGCGAAAAGATGGTTACCTGGCCGCCGCGATCCCGCACGAAACGGGCCTGGTCGAAGGCATTGTCGCCACCGCCCAGTATGGCCACCCGGCGGCCTGATACCTCCAGCGCTTCCATCGGTTCGCCCGGTCCGATGGCGACGGTCCGCGCCGATTTGAAATCGGCCGCGCGCGGACATGACCCCGTGGCCATGACGATGAACCGTGCATCGACAATCTCATTCGCTGTCGCCACGCGTAAGCCGTCTACGGACAGCACAAGGCTATTCAGGCGCATATCGATCTCCAATGCTAGGGCATGGGCTTCCAGACTGGCGGCAACCGCCTGCCCGGTCTTGCCCTGAACACCAGGAATCCACAGGTTTTCATAGGGACTGCGCGTCTGCAGGCCGCCTAATCGTCCGGAGGCTTCCAGCAGCAGGCAATCGACGCCCAGTTTTTTAAGCCATATGGCGCAGGCAACGCCCGCCGGTCCGCCCCCGATAATCACCACGTCCCTGTTCATAACCCGACTTCACACATTTACGTGACCGACCCTTAGGCAAACCGTTCCAGGCATGGCTCATGCACATGCCTATGTGCGGCCCGGTCATTTTCCCAATCCGGGACCGTATAAAAAAACAATGTGTGTTCAGATTTCACTAAGACACGGATTGTATAACATTGTTACAGGCGCGAATCCGTCAGCGTAACCGCGCCCTTCAGGAGGAGTATGGCTATGAGACTTTTGTGCGTCGAAGACAATTCCACCCTGCGCAAAATGATCGATCTCATGCTGGCGACGACGGGCATAGACGTCGATTTCGCCGTAGACGGCCGCGAAGCCGTCGAAGCCTATCAGGTCAACGAATATGACGCCGTCCTGATGGATATGGAAATGCCGGTCATGTCGGGCCTTCAGGCCGCGCGTGAAATCCGTCAGGTCGAGGATGGCCATCACCTCACCTATACGCCCATCCTGTTCCTGGGGTGCGCCGAAGCTTGCGCCCAGGCGGAGCAGAGCTTCGAAGCGGGCGGCGATGGTCTGCTGCCCAAGCCGTTCACCTCAGAAGCCCTGATTGGCGCGCTTGACGGCGTGCTGCGCTCGGCCAATCGGTCAGGCCTGCAAAACGTCGCCGCTCTGCGCTGATTTCAAGGTGGCCAATCGTCAAAGCGCGGACATTCGCCGCTAATTCGTCAATTCATCCTTGTAATCGCGGGCAAAAAGCGTCATTTGCCCGTGGCGGATTTCGATGCCGCAGATTATCAAGGAGCAGCATTATGGGTTATCGGGTCGCCGTTGTCGGCGCCACCGGCGCCGTGGGTCGTGAAATGATGACGATCCTCGAAGAAGTGAACTTCCCCGTTTCGGACATTTACGCGGTCGCTTCGCGTAAATCGGTGGGTATTGAGGTTTCCTTCGGAACAAAAACCCTCAAATGCGTTGATCTCGAAACATTCGACTTTTCCAAGGTCGATATCGTCCTGATGAGCGCCGGCGGCGATGTGTCGAAGGCGTGGTCGGAAAAGATCGGCAAGGCCGGCCCCATCGTCATCGATAATTCCTCGGCGTGGCGCATGGACCCGGACGTGCCGCTTATCGTTCCGGAAGTGAATCCTGACGCGATCTGGGACTGCAAGAAAAAGAATATCATCGCCAATCCTAACTGTTCGACCATACAGATGCTGGTCGTGCTGAAGCCGTTGCATGACGCCGCCCAGATCAAGCGGGTCGTCGTATCGACCTATCAGTCGGTGGCCGGCGCCGGCAAGGCGGGCATGGACGAGCTGTGGGACCAGACCAAGGCCATTTATGGCATGGGCGACAAGACGCCGAAGAAATTCACCAAGCAGATCGCTTTCAACGTCATTCCGCACATCGACGTCTTCATGGACGACGGCTACACCAAGGAAGAGTGGAAGATGATCGTCGAGACGCACAAGATACTCGATCCGACGATCGATGTCGTGCCGACCGCGGTGCGCGTCCCGGTCTTCGTCGGCCATTCGGAATCGATCAATATCGAATTCCACAATCCGCTCGATGAACGCGAAGCCCGCGAGATCCTGCGTGAAGCGCCGGGCATCCAGGTTATCGACAAGCGTGAAGCCGGTGGCTACGTCACCCCTATCGAAGTCGTGGGGGAATTCGACACCTTCGTTTCGCGCATTCGCAACGACACCACCGTGCCTTACGGCATTTCGCTGTGGTGCGCGGCCGACAACCTGCGCAAGGGCGCGGCGCTCAACGCCGTACAGATTGCGCAATTGCTCGATGAACGCGGTGTGATCGCTTCCGTAGACGCTTAAGAAACTTCGCACTGTAAGTTTTTGTAAGCCGGCGGAACGAAAAGGTTCCGCCGGTTTTTTCTTTCTGGATATTCGATATGTCGTCCCAGACGTCCAACCCCGTCACTTCGCCCATCAATCTAGCCGTCATGTGCTACCTGATCTGGGGGTTCGTGCCGCTGTTCTACATTCCGATCCACCATTTCGGCGGCGGCGCGATCGAAATCATCGCCCACCGCTCGCTATGGGCGCTGATCTGGGCCGGTGGCCTGGTCTTCATGACCCGGCAATGGCCGGAGGTGTTCGCGGCTTTCAAATCCGCTCACCTGCGCACGATGCTGGCCGTTACCTCGCTGCTCATCGCCGGCAACTGGGGTGTCTATGTCTGGGCGGTGACCAATGGCCACACGATAGAAACCTCGCTCGGCTACTACCTTAATCCCTTGCTCAACATGGCCGCAGGCGCGGTGCTGTTCAAAGAACGGCTGGACAATTGGGGTAAGGGAGCGATCGCGTTGGCCGCTGTCGGCGTCGTTATTCAGGCGCTGGCCATCGGCCACGTGCCGTGGATCGCGCTGTTCCTGGCCGCCACCTTCGGGTCATATGGCATATTGCGCAAGCAACTGGTTATCCCCGCCCTGGCGGGGCTGTTTGTCGAGTGCGCCTATCTCTTCCTGCCGGCCCTGATCTATCTCATCTGGTTCGAAAGCACCGGACAGGGCCATTTCTTTGTGCCGTCCCAGGCCTTTTGGTTCGTCCTGACCGGCCCCGTCACCGTCCTGCCACTGGTCCTGTTCGCCTATGTCGCCCGCCGCCTGCCCCTATCGACCATGGGCTTCATCCAGTTTATCGGGCCGACGAGCACGCTCGTCATCGGTCTGTTCCAGGGCGAAACCTTCACCCTGTTGCGCGGCATATCCTTCGCCTTCATTTGGCTGGGCGCCCTCGTCTTCGCCTTCGGCGCCTGGCGTCGGCTGAAGGCGATCAAGCCGCTGGAGGCGTAGGCGAGCTTACAGGCAGCCGTATAGGGCATTGATCAGCCCGACCGGACGAGGATCGCCGATCAGATAGGCTGATTGCTTGTTCATGACGTAGCCAATGCTGAGCTTGCGCTCCGGGTCGGCCAGGGTGCATGATCCGCCCCAACCGCTGTGGCCTAAGGCGCGTTCGTTCGGACCGTAAATGCGGATCCCGGTGTTGCGCAGGAACCCCGCCGCCCAGGCCAGCTTGAACGGCAATACCCTGTCCTGACCATAGACGCGTTCGCGCGTCGCCTGGCCCAGGGTATTGACCGACAGAAGTTTCTGGCCCTTCAATTGCCCGCCATTGGCGATGATCTGCATGAAATCCGCGAGTGCCAATGCCGTGGCGTGGGCGTTGGCGGATGGAATTTCCATGCGTCGCCAATCGGCCGAACCCTTGCCGGCCGGCGCTGAGCCCTTATCGAGGAATGCCGCCTGCTTGATGGCATCGAGCGTCCCCAGATCAGGCGCGGAGGTCGGCTTTTGCATGACCGAGATGCGCGACGCATAGGCATCCGGCGTGCCGATCATGAGATCCAGGCCAAAGCGTTCGGCTATGTCTTCACGCAACGCCGTTCCCATGGTCCGGCCATCTACGCGGCGATGCAACTCATTCAGCAGGTAGCCACCGGCGATGGGATGATAACCAGACCCCTCGCCCGGCGTCCACAGCGGCGCCTGGGCGCACAACGCTTTCAGCGTGGCGTCGACATCGAACCAGATGCTGGGGTCCTGGGGCGGAGAGAAACCGGGCAAACCGCCCTGATGGGAAATCAGTTGCCCGACCGTGATGCGCGATTTGCCGTTCTGGCCAAATTCCGGCCAGTAATGCGCCACGGCGGTCTCGTAATCGAGCTTGCCCGTGTCCACCAACCGCGCGATCAGCGTCGCCATGACCGCCTTGCCGGTTGAAAATATCGGCGTCAGGGTCTGGTCGCTGAACGGCACGGCACCTTCGCGATCGGCGTTGCCGCCCCATATATCCAGAACCGTCTGGCCGGCGATCACAGCGGTGAAGCGCGCGCCGCGTTCAAGCCCATTGGCGAAATTGGCGGCGAAGGCATCCTTGACGGCGGCGAACTGGGGCGGGCAGATGCCCGAAATCTCTGTCATGAACAACCTCGCTGATTTCCGCCTGTGTGTATCGTCCTGACGGCGTTGTGACAAGACACAGCCCGCCAGTCTTGCTAAGGCTTCGCAAAACAGGAGGACCTCATGATTGCCCGCCGTACCCTGATCGCCGCCTTTGCCGCCGCAAGCCTGTGCACAAGCCTGCCCGCCGTCGCCGACGACGCAGCCCTGACCACCGCGATAAACGGTGCCTGGCGCAGCGATGTCAACAAGGCGCGCGACGCCTACCGCCATCCGGCCCAGGCGCTGGCCTTCTGGGGGCTCAAGCCCGGCATGACCATCGTCGAGATCGACCCCGGCGCCAAGGGATGGTGGACCGAAATCCTGGCACCTTACGCCAAGGCGACCGGTGGGCATTACATCGCCGCCCTGCGTAACCCGAAGGATGAGACATTCTGGAAGGAAGTGGCCAACACAGCCATCTACGGCGACGTATCGGCCAAGACATTAACGCCGCAAGGCAGCGACCTGCCGGCCAATTCAGCTGACTTCCTGCTGGTGGCCCGAGCCTTCCATAACTGGGCGCGCCAGGACGAAACCACCGATACCTACCTGAAAATCTTTTACACCACCCTGAAACCAGGCGGCATATTGGCGGTGGAGCAACATCGTGCGCCGGACGGCGCTGACCCGAAGGCGGGAACTGGCTACGTGCCGGAATCCTATGTCATCCAGGCGGCGGAAAAGGCAGGATTCGTGTTCGACGGCCGATCGGAAATCAACGCCAATCCAAAGGATACGCGCGATCACCCGTTCGGTGTCTGGACCCTCCCGCCGGTGCGCCAGAGCAAGGACAATACCCGCACCTTGACGGACGCGGAGCGCCAGACATACGACGCCATCGGTGAATCGGACCGCATGACGCTGAAATTCCGCAAACCCTAGTCGAGGGCGTCCCGCAGCCATGCGGCGTAGGTGTCGCTGGCCCAGACGACCGGCGTTGCGATAATTTCCGGCACGTCATAGCTGTGGTGCTGCTTGACAAGGGCTTCCAGCATCGGCAGGCGGTCGGAAAGGGTCTTGGCCGTCAACATGATTTCATCTGCGCGGTCGATCTCGCCTTTCCAGCGATAAACCGAGCGGATTTCATGACTTTGCACGCATGCGGCCAAACGGGCGGTGACCAGCAATCCGGTCAGGCTTTGCGCCTCCGCTTCGTTCGCGCAGGCAATGGACACAATCACGATATCGTTCATGGTGCCTACCATACATGGATTGACGCATTCGCAAACAGAACATATCATGAACAATTATGAAAAAGAGTTTGAAAGCGCGCCTGGCCATTCTGTCCGATGCGGCCAAGTACGACGCGTCATGCGCCTCGTCCGGGACCACTCGACGCGATTCATCGGGGTCGGGAGGATTGGGGTCCACCGAAGGGTCGGGCATCTGCCACGCCTATGCGCCGGACGGCCGCTGCATTTCGCTGCTCAAGATTCTGATGACCAATTTCTGCATCTATGATTGCGCCTACTGCATCAACCGGTCATCGAGCAATGTCGAGCGCGCACGCTTTTCGCCGGAAGAGGTCGTCTGGCTGACGCTAGAATTTTACCGCCGCAACTATATCGAGGGCCTGTTCCTTTCGTCTGGCATCATCCGCGATTCGGATTACACCATGGAGCAAATGGTGCGCATCGCGCGCGATTTGCGCGTGAAACATAATTTCCGCGGCTATATCCACCTCAAGACGATTCCGGACGCCTCGGCGAAGCTGATCGAAGAGGCCGGGCTTTTCGCTGACCGCCTATCGATCAATATCGAACTGCCGACGGATGCCGGGGTCGAGAAATTCGCCCCGCAAAAACACCCGCGCAATATTCGCCGGTCCATGGGCGAGTTGAAAACGAAAATAGACGAAGCAGGCGAACCGACGCTGCGGACCCGTCGCCGCAAGACCTTCGCGCCGGCCGGTCAATCGACCCAGATGATCATCGGCGCCGATGAGGCGTCGGATGCCACCATATTGGGGACAAGCGCCGGTCTGTATGACGACTATCGACTGCGCCGCGTCTATTATTCAGCCTTTTCCCCTATTCCCGACGCCAGCAAGGCCTTGCCGCTGATCAAGCCGCCGCTGGTGCGCGAACATCGCCTGTATCAGGCCGACTGGCTCTACCGTTTCTACGGTTTCGGCATCGAAGAAATCACCGCCGGACGCCCGGACGGTATGCTGGACCTCACCATCGATCCGAAACTGGCCTGGGCGCTGGAAAATCGTGGACGGTTTCCGGTCGATATCAATACCGCCGACAAGGAGATGCTCCTGCGCGTGCCCGGTTTCGGCACAAAGACCGTCAAGGCCATCCTGTCGGCACGGCGGTTCAAGCGGTTGGCTATGGACGACCTGGCGCGTCTGAAGGTGTCGGTGAAAAAGGTCCAGGCCTTCGTCACCGCCAGCGGCTGGTCGCCGCTCAAGCTGATAGACCGCAGCGATTTGCGCAGTCTATTCGTGCCGGAACCTCAGCAGTTGGTTTTGCTGTGAGGATCGTTCTGCGGGCGCGTGGCGATTTCGAGGAATGGCGAACCGCGGCGCGGGCATTACTGAGCCAGGGCGTGGCGCCGCGCGATATCGAATGGGTGGGTGAAGACGCCGCCGGCACCGATCTGTTTTCGGCGCCCGCAACGCCGCCCATGGGCGGGACCGTGCCGGTATCGGTGCCCAAGGCGTTCCTGCCTTTGGCCGAAAGCCTGATCTGTCATAGCGATCCGTCGCGCTTCGATCTGGCTTATCGTCTGCTGTGGCGATTGCAGACCGAAAATACCTTGCTGCACATCCGATCCGATCCAGATGTGGCCCGCGCTCACGCGTTTGACCGGTCCGTCCACCGCGATAGCCACAAGATGCACGCCTTCGTTCGCTTCAAGGAAATTCCCAGCGACAACGAACGCCGCGCCTTTGTATCATGGTTCGAGCCCGACCATTTCATCGTCGCCCGTAACGCCGGCTTTTTTCGCCGCCGTTTTGCCGACATGGACTGGCTGATCGCGACACCCAAGGGCGCGATATCGTGGGACGGTACAGATATCCGGTTTTGCGACGCTCCCGCAGACAAGCCTGACATCCAGGATGACGCCGACGACCTATGGCGCACCTATTTTGCCAATATCTTCAATCCAGCCCGTCTCAAGATAAAGATGATGCAGACGGAAATGCCTAAGAAATACTGGAAGAACCTGCCAGAGGCCAAACTAATTCCGGACCTGATCGCCGGTGCCGAACAAAGGGTCCGCGATATGGCCACCCGCCAGGCCAGCGACACCGTGCCCAAATTTTATGAGCGGCTGCACAGGCGCAAACCGTAATCGCATCTTTATATCCGCCGGGCGTAGCCTATATAGGTAATATCATAAGGAGCTACGTCATGGGCCTGTTCACCACGATCCGCGATTTCATTTTTCACAAGCAATTGCAATCGCCGGGCACGCCGACCATGGCCGCGCCCGTGCCACCGGTCCATACCTCGGCCATCGCTCCGGCCACTACCATGGCGACGCCGGCCATACTGGAAACGGAGCTGGTCGATGTCGCGCCCATTCTGGACACAGCGGCCGAGCAAGCCGGCGAGGCGCTTAACTGGCGTCACTCCATCGTTGACCTGATGAAGCTGGTCGGGCTCGATTCCAGCCTGGAACACCGCCGTCAACTGGCCGATGAGCTGGGCTATATCGGCGACAAAAGCGATACGGCCCATATGAACATCTGGCTGCACAAGGCGGTGATGCGCAAGCTGGAAGAAGGCGGCGGCCGCGTGCCGGACGATCTGAAGGGCTGATCAGCCCACGTGGGCAAAGCCGAACCACCAGACGAGGCCGCCGACACCCACCAGAATGCGCCACAGGGCGAAGAGCCCATAGCCGCGCTTTTGCACGAAGCCAATAAACGGCTTGATGACCAGCAGGGCGGACAGGAAGGCGACGACGAAGCCGATGGCGATAAGGCCGTATTGATCGGTGGTCAGCAGCTTGTGGCTGTCGGCGAATTCGACGACAAATGCGCCAAGCATGGTCGGGATGGCCAGAAAGAATGAAAATTCGGCCCCGGCCTTCTTGTCCACCTTGCACACCATGGCACCGATCAAGGTCGAACCCGAGCGCGACATGCCGGGAATAATGGCCATACATTGAAACAGGCCGATCAGAAGCGACGTCTTGACGTCCAGGGCTGCTGAATCGTGATACACAGGTTTGGGCGCAAATTTGTCGACCGCCCACAAGGCAATGCCGCCAACGATCAGGGCAACACAGATTAACGGCACGTTTTCAAAAATGGCGCTCAGAAGGCCGGATTTTTTCACCACTACGCCAATAATGACCGCCGGGAAGAAGGCGACCAGCACGCTGATGGCGAAGCGGCGGGAGTCTGCGCTGGTCGGAATGGAAATCACCGCCTTGAAGAGGCGTTGGAAATAAAGCACGACGACGGCCAGGATGGCACCCAGCTGAATCATGACGGCGAAATTGCCGCCCGGATCACTAAAGGCCATCAGCTTTTCGGCGATCAATAGATGCGCGGTTGAGGAAACGGGAAGGAACTCCGTCAGTCCTTCGATCAGACCGAGAAGCGCAGCCAACAGATAATGCATGAGAAAACCCTCTAAGACGCGACAGTCTTAGAGGGAAACTTCAGCAAAGGAAATCGTCATTCGCGCAATTTTCGAACGTAATTTGTGCACGTGCGAACACTGATGCTGATTTCCGCACTCCCCGATTGCCGGCAGGCGGTCACCCCGCCGAATGGGGATGGATACCGATGTAACGCAGGCGCGCCTTGGGCGATCCACCGGTCTGCATCTGCTCGATAGCGTGGGCCAGCCATCCGGCGCTGCGGCCCAGGCCATACAATGTCATCGGCGCTTCACGTGGCAGGTCGAGGTGGCGACCGATCAGGGCGAGAGCCAGCGACATACCGACACTTTGGCCGGTCAGGTCTTCACCGACCTTAAGGATTGTCTTGAGGTCTTCGCCCATATGCGGGGCGGCATCGATCAGGGCGCGGGCGCGCAGCGGCTCGGATGGCGACGGGTCCTTTTCAAACCCCGGAAGTTCGAGGCCCTTATCGAGCAGCGACTTGGCAAGGGTCACCGGATTGCCGGTACGGCGCGCCTGGGTGACATAGGATTCGGCGCGCGAAATACGTCCGCCCAGGCGCGGTCCGGTTAAGGTGGCAAATCCCGCCATAGCGGCGATGGCCAGTGGCCCCAGAGTCGCGGCAGAGACACGCACCGCCAGCGTGGCTTCGTCGAGACTGGTATCCGCCGACAAGACCAGCGCACGGCGCAACAGGTCTACATCCTTGCTGTCGTAGACCTTCCATGCCCGCGCCAGGCGCTGGTGGAAGAACAGACGCGGGCCGCCATTGGTGACCGAATCGAACATTTCATTGACCAGGCTGGCCGCTTCCAGGGCGAGGTCGCGCTGAGGATCGACGTCCGACAAAGCGTCTTCTTCCAGGCGACGGCTGAGCATGGACAGCACACGGGTGCGCGGTCCGCCGGGAAAGTTGACATCGGGACGCGGCTTCAACGGCCCAAACGGGTTATTGCTTTCCGACCGCCACAACAGCGCGGCCACGGCTTCATAGTTCTCCGTCGCTGCCAGATCGACGAGGTCGCGGCCGCGAATATAGTGGTGACCGTCGATCGTGATGGCGATTTCGGTATCGATAGCGGCCTCACCGCGAGTGATTGTACCGCCCGATAGAGTCTGCATCGGCAACGGTGCCGTCGACGCGCGAGCGATTCGGCCGGGTGCGCGGCGCGACAACCGCTCGACATCGTCCAGCGCATAGAGGCTCATACGCGGGTGGCTCGGATCGCTTTTTGCCGCGATCCGCTGGCGGCTGACATAGGCATAGAGGGTTTGCGGCTTGACCTCAAGACGTGCCAAGGCCTCGCTGCGGCTAATCCAAACGCGTGACATACTCGTGTCCCTGTGCAAATAACGAAACGAAAGCCGACGGAATTATCAAGATTGATTATTTCCGACGCTACATGGTTCGTCGCCGAGCTCCAACCCACTTTTACGTTTTGTTAACACCTTTTTACTGACCTGCGTCATGCGCCACACACTTGCACGCCACAGGCGAAGTGCTAAGACAGATAGATGAGCCCATCCACACCGCCGCCGCCCGCTGCTCCGCCATCTTCGGGCAATCTGGTATTGCTGGCGTCGAGTCTTTCGGTCGTCGTCGCCTGTGTCATGGTGGTGATGAAGGGAATCACCCTCTATTTTTCAGGGTCGCAATCCATCCTAGCGTCTCTGGCCGATTCGGGTCTGGATCTTCTGGCCTCCCTGATCACATTCGCCGCCGTGCGATATGCCAAGGCACCGCCGGATAAGGAGCACCCCTTCGGCCACGGCAAGGCGGAAGCCTTCAGCGCCCTGGTCCAGGCCGGACTGGTCTTTGCTTCGGCAGCGCTGATCATGCAGTCATGCGTGGAGCATCTGAAAAATCCCGAGCCTGTTACGCAATCCAGCCTGGCTATCGGTGTGCTGATCGTTTCCATCATTCTGACTATCGGGCTGGTCTTCTTTCAGAACCTGGCGCTGAAAAGCAGCCAATCGGTCGCCATATCCGCCGACCGCATGCACTATGTCACCGATCTGGTCAGCAATTCGATCGCCCTGATCGGCGTGGTCGCAGCCGCCCTGGGCTTCGTGCAGATGGATGCCATCGCCGGCTTCGTCATGGCGGCTTGGTTCGTCTGGGGCGCGCTTAAGGTCCTGCGTGAAGCGGCCGATCACCTGATGGACCGCGGGCTTGAAGATGGAGACGTTGCCCGCATCATAGACCTGATCGCGCAAGACCCGCAGGTGTTGGGCGTCCATCAATTGCGCACGCGCCTGATGGGGCCCTATATTCTAATCCAGGCGCACGTTGAAATGTCGCCGACCCTGTCGCTGGACGCCGCGCACAAGATCATCATCGGGGCCGAAAAGCGTCTGCTGGACGTCTTTCCCAATGCCGATATTCTGATCCATGCCGACCCTCAGGGGCTTGCAGAGCCGCATGGCGGCGTTTTCGGTGAAGAAGCCCCAACAGGTTTTGACTTAAGCGCGCCGAATAAGGCATAAGTGTCCGCAATGACCGCCTTTACCCGCCAGCTTTACCATTTCGCCTTCGACCCGCATTCCCGGACGATTCGCCTGGCGTTGGGCGAAAAAAAACTCAGCTTCGAAGAGGTCCCGGTTCGCTACTGGGAACCGGACGATACCATCCTCCGGCTAAACCCGTCCGGGCTGTTGCCTATTCTCGTCGAGATGCCTGAGCAGGAGTCGGGCGGCCAGACCCATCGCATCTGCGAGGACCGCGCCATTATGGAGCACCTCGAGGAGGCTTATCCCGACATTCGTCTCTGGCCAGCCAATGTCAACGAACGCGCCGAAGCGCGCCGCCTGGTCGGCTGGTTCGAGCGCAAGTTCGACTATGAGGTCAATGCGCTGCTGCTCCACGAAAAAATGGAAAAGCGACTGATGGGCGGTGGCGTCCCGGACATTCCCGCCATGCGCGCCGGGCGCGAAGCGCTTAAAGACCACCTGCGGTATTTCGAAAGCCTGCTCGGCGCTCGTAACTGGCTGGCGGGACATGCACTCAGCTATGCCGACTTCGCCGCCGCAGGCCAATTGTCAATCCTTGATTATTTCGATGAGATCAACTGGACCCGCTATCCGCACCTCAAGACCTGGTACATGGTCATGAAATCACGCCCCTGCTTCCGGCCGCTCCTGGCGGACAAGCTGCCGGGCGTGGCGGCATCGGCCCATTACAAAGAACTCGATTTCTAAACGCTTTTCGTCCAGAACTATAGGCACATTTGGGGAAAGCGCCCATGGGCCAGCATCAGCCCATTACCGACCTTGCCACCGCCATCCGCACCGAAGCCAAAGCGCTCGGGTTCAGCGCCGCGCGTTTTGCTGCGCTACCGGAGGTATGGGCGGCGTCCGACCGACTGAAAACCTTCATCGACGCCGGATTTCACGGCGACATGACCTGGATGGAAGACACCCTGGAGCGCCGCCAGCATCCGCGCAATATGTGGGCGGGCGCCCAGTCCGCCTTGGTGCTCGGTTATAATTACGGCCCCGACAGCGACCCACTGACGCTGCTCGGCCAGACCGAAATCGCCAATATCAGCGTCTATGCCCGCGGCGACGACTATCACGACCTGATCAAGAAGAAGCTCAAGCAACTGGCGACCTGGATCGTGTCTCAAACGGGCTGCGAACTGAAGGTCTTCGTCGATACGGCGCCCCTGATGGAAAAGCCGCTGGCGGCTCTGGCCGGCCTCGGCTGGCAGGGGAAGCACACCAACCTGGTGTCGCGTGAGTTCGGTTCGTGGCTGTTTCTCGGCGTTATCCTGCTTGATCGTGTGCTGGAAAACGACACGCCCGAACGCGATCATTGCGGCTCATGCACCGCCTGCCTCGACACGTGTCCCACCAATGCCTTTACGGGACCGTACCAACTGGACGCGCGCAAATGCCTGTCCTACCTGACCATCGAGACGCGCGGCCCCTGGCCTGAACCATTCCGACGCGCCATGGGCAACCGCATCTATGGCTGCGACGACTGCCTGGCCGCCTGCCCGTGGAACAAGTTCGCCGAGGCCACGCACGAAACCAAATTGCAGATGCGCGACGGGTTCGATGGGTTGAAACTCACCGACCTGGCGCGGCTGGACGACGGCGAATTCCGCGCCCTGTTTTCCAAGTCCCCGATCAAACGTATTGGACGGGCCTCATTTCTGCGTAACGTGAACTATGCATTGGGCAATCATTTCCGCCAAACAGGCAACACAGCCGCTCAGGCCGCTCTGGAAAACGGCCTGAAGGATGACAGCGCGGTAGTGCGCGGATCGGCGGTATGGGGATTGAAGCAGGGCTTGAGCGCGGACGCCTTCACGGCGCTTCAGGCGCAATATGCCCACAATGAGACGGATGACAGCGTGCATAGCGAGTGGAACGGCCGGTATGACTGACGGTTTTCGCGCCCCCACACCACCCTCTGCCCGCAGGCAAGGAGAGGGCGACTTACTGTTCAGCCTCGTCACGCTCAGCTATCGCTCAGCCGAAAACATCGATCGCTGTCTGGCCGCCTTGACGGTGCAGGATGCGCAAATCATCCATGCTGATAATTCACCCGGCGATCTCGACATGGCTGCTCTTGCCGCGAAATATCCGTCCGTGCGCCAGATCGCCAACCCTATCAATCTCGGTTTTGCCGTCGGTATGAACCGCGCGGTTGCCGAAAGCACCGGCGAATGGATCGGGCTGATCAATCCCGACGCCTTCCTCGATGCCGGTTGGCTCGATGCCATGCGCGATGCCATTGCCGCCCATCCCGATGTCCGGTTGTTCACGTCGCTGCAACTGAATGATGACCACCCCGACCGGCTGGACGGCGCCGGCGATGCCTTGACCTTTTTCGGCTTTCCCTATCGCTCCGGCATCGGGCACACCCGTCCGGAGGGACTAGAGATCGCCGAGGTGTTCGCTCCGTGCGGCGCGGCCATGCTGATACATCGTGACCTATGGGCGCAATTGGGCGGCTTTGACGAAGACTTCTTCTGTTACTGCGAGGATGCCGACCTGGGGTTCCGCGCCCGCATGGCCGGTGAACGCTGTCTGCTGGTCCCCGGCGCCATCGTACGTCACGTCGGTTCGGCCAGCCTGGGCGTGCGGTCGGACTTCGCGCTCTATCACGGCTACCGCAACCGAATATGGCTCTATGTAAAATCCATGCCGATGGGGCTGTTGATCGCCACCTTACCCATACATATTGGTATGACCCTGATTGGGGCAGTAAAAGATACCCTCAAAGGCAAGGGATCATTGGTGTGGAAGGCCCTTGTGGACGCATGGCGAGGCCTAAGACCAATTCTCGAACATAGAAAATTTATTCAAAAAACCCGACAGCTAGGCTCTTTACGACTGGCCAAAAGCTTGACATGGAACCCAGTGAAAATCGTCACCCGCGATCTGGACCACAGGAGACTGAAATGACCCTCGATGCCCTGAAAACACAGGCCTATGCCGACGCCTCGCTCAAGATCGTTGATCAGTTCGCCGCAGACCCCGATCGTCTGGCGCGCATGAGCCTGAATGTCGCCGGTATTTATGTCGACCTGTCCAAGCAAAGCTGGTCGCAGGCCGGTTTCAATACCGCCATCGCCGCCATCGAAAACAGCGGTCTGGATGCAGCCCGCGAAAAAATGTGGACCGGTCAGACGATCAATGTCTCCGAAGGCCGCGCCGTGTTGCACGTGGCGCTGCGCGACAGCGACAGCGAAAATCAACGTCTACGCGGCGACGAAATCACCACTGACGTCAAGACGGCGCGTGACGCCATGAAAGCCTATGCCGACGGCATTCGTGCCGGGCAGATCACCGGCGCCACGGGCAAACCGTTCAAGACGATTGTCCATGTCGGCATCGGCGGCTCCGACCTCGGTCCGCGCCTGGTCTTCCAGGGCCTGACGCCGCTTCAGCCGCAGATCGACATCCGCTTCGTCGCCAATGTCGACGGCTCGGAACTGGCGCTCGCCCTGGCCGGCCTCGATCCGGCGGAAACCCTGGTCATCGCCGTCTCCAAGACCTTCACCACCCAGGAAACCCTGGCCAACTTCCTGGCCGCCCGTGACTGGCTGATCCAGGGCCTGGGTGAAGAGGCCGCCAAGGCCCACCTGGCGGCGGTATCGGCCGCGCCAGACAAGACCGGCGCCTACGGTATTCCGGCTGATCGTGTCTTCGGGTTCAAGGACTGGGTTGGCGGCCGCTATTCGTTATGGTCGGCGGTGTCGTTGTCGGTCATCATCGCACTCGGCTACGACGTCTACCAACGCCTGCTCGACGGCGCGCATGCCATGGACCAACACTTCCTGACGGCACCGCTGGAAAAGAACGCGCCGGTCCTTCTGGCTGCGGCCCAGCTCTATAACCGTATCGGTCTTGGCCGCACCAGCCGCGCGGTCATCCCCTATGTCCACCGTCTGCGCCGTCTCGCTGCCTTCCTGCAACAGCTTGAAATGGAATCGAACGGCAAGCGCACCTCGCCGACCGGCGATATCCTGAAGACAGCGACCTGTCCTGTGGTCTTCGGCGACGAAGGCACCAATGCGCAGCATGCCTTCTTCCAGATGCTGCATCAGTCCGAGGATATCGTTCCGCTGGAGTTCATCGCCGCCGCGAAGAACAGCGAAGCCAGCCTGGACATGCAGCAAAAGCTGCTGTCGAACGTGATCGCCCAGGGCGAGGCCTTCATGGTCGGCAAGTCGATGGAGACTTCGGTTGAGGAATGCCGCAAGCTCGGCTTCGATGAAGCCCGGACGGCCCAGATTGCGCCGCAGAAGGTGTGCCCGGGCAACAAGCCATCGACCCTGGTTCTGCTCGACGAATTGACGCCGGAAACGCTGGGTGCGCTTCTGGCCCTGTACGAGCACAAGACCTTTGTCGAAGGCATCGTCATGGGCCTCAACAGCTTCGACCAGTGGGGTGTAGAGCTGGGCAAGACGCTGGGGGTCAATGTGCTGAAGGACATCCAGGGCGCCGCTATCGCGCCGCACGACCCATCCACCACCGCCCTGATCCAGCGCATCAAGGGATAAAATCTGATGCTTAAGGTGATGGCGCGCGCATGGACATCATACGTCGCGCCATCGCTTTACGAGGCGATGCCGAGTAACTGTATCCGGAACACCAAGGCTGAATTGGGCGGGATCTCCCCCATGTCGCGCTCACCATAGCCGGACGATGACGGCGTATACAGGGTCACTTCGTCACCGACATGCAGCAAGGGGATGACCTCCTGCCAGGCCGGCACCAGCTGCGCAAGAGGGAAGGTCGCCGGTTGATTCCGCGCATAGGATGAATCGAACACCTTGCCGTTAATCAGCTTGCCTTCATAATTGATGGTCACCTGGTCGCTCGGCTTCGGTTGCGGGCCGGGTTGCGGCGCGCGTGACACGACCTTGTACATCACGCCCGACGGCAGCTTGACGATACCCGGCTGCTTGGCGATATCAGCGAGATAGGCCTGGCCATCCTTCAGGTTCTGGGCGGCGGCGGCATCGGCCGATGCCTGCATGGCCTCAAGCTGAGCCGAGGTGCTGCGATCATTGCAGCCGGTCAGGGCCAGTGAAGCGGTCAACAGCGCCAGCGCCGCACATGTCATAATACGCATTACTGGTTGATGCCCAGCAGTTGAACGCGGAAGATCAGGGTCGAATTGGGCGGGATTTCCCCCAGATCGCGCTCGCCATAGGCCGAGGTCGGCGGCGTATAGAGGACGATTTCATCCCCGACATGCATCAGCGGGATGACCTGCTGCCAGGCCGAAATCAGACGGTTGAGCGGAAAGTTGGCCGGTTCGTTGCGGGCATAGGACGAATCGAAAATCGACCCGTCGAGCAACTTGCCTTCGTAATTGATGGTCACCTTGTCAGCGACGGTCGGCTGCGCACCCGGTGTCGGCGATTTCGACACCGTCTTGTACATCACGCCCGACGGCAGGACGACGACGCCCGGCACCTTGGCGGTGTCGGCCAGGAAAGCCTGACCTTTTTGCAGGTTTTGTTCCGAAACGGTTTGGGCGTTTGTCTTGTCCATGGCTTGTCCACACGCAGCTAAGAGGAAGGCGATTGCAAAGAGAGGGAGTTTTTTGGTCCACGTGCCAGACGTTTTAGTCCATCCGTAAGGCATATCCGGTGCTCCTGAGGGCTTCTGAAATTTCAAAGGCATGGCGCGGGCCTTGCGTCTCGACCATGATGTCGAATTCCGCTCCCTTGGCCGGCACATCCAGAACCAGGCGATTGTGCGCCACATCCACAATGTTACCGCCCTTGTCGGCGATGACGTCGGCCATGCGCGACAGCATGCCGGGACGATCGTCACCCAAAATACGATAGGTGACAAGCCGCTTTTCGCGAACCAGTTCCCGTTGCAGCACCGAGGCCAAGAGGCGCAGGTCGATATTGCCGCCGCACAGGATCAGGCCGACATTGAGGCCTTCGAACCGCTCGGGAAAACGCATGACCGCGGCCAGGCCTGCGGCGCCAGCTCCTTCGGTCACCGTCTTTTCGATATTGGCCAGCGCCGCGATACCGCGCTCAAAGTCCGATTCGTCGATGACCAGTATGTCGTCGACGAGTGGATTGGCCAGGGCGAAGGTCAGGTCGCCCACCGCCTTGACCGCTATGCCTTCGGCGATGGTCGATCCGCCCATCGGGAGGGGCATGTCGCGGCGGCGAGCGGTAAAGGACGGGAACATGGCCGCTTCGACGCCGATGACCTTGATCCACGGCTTGATGGCCTTGGCGGCAATCGCCGCGCCGGCGATCAGGCCGCCACCGCCGATAGGCACCAGAAGCACATCGAGTTCAGGCACGTCCTGCAACATTTCGATGACCAAGGTGCCCTGACCGGTCAGGACCTGTTCGTCATTGAACGGATGGACATAAACACCCCCCTTGTCTTCGCACAGCTTTTGCGCAATGGCGGAGGCTTCGTCGTAATTGGCGCCGTCGATGACCACTTCGGCGCCGTAGCCGAGCGTCTTTTCCACCTTCACGAAGGGCGTACCGACCGGCATGACGATCGTGGCGGGGATATCGAGGCGTTTGGCATGATAGGCCAGCCCCTGCGCATGATTACCGGCGGAGGCGGCAAAGACGCCGCGCTGTTTTTCAGCGTCGCTCAGTTGCAGCAGCTTGTTAAGCGCGCCTCGCTCCTTGAACGCCGAGGTATATTGCTGGTTTTCCGACTTAAGCCACAGCTTGGTGCGGTAAGCCGTGCTCAGGCGCTGGCTGAAGGTGCAGGGCGTGCGGACGACGTGGCCCTTGATACGCTCGGCAGCCGCTTCGATGTCTTGGAAGGTTACGGTCATGATGGCCTCCCATAACAGAGGCGCGGAAGGTGCGCTTTCAAAAAATGGCACGCGGAATAAAAAAGGGCCAGAGGTGCGGCCCTTGCTTATCGTTTCTATTGAAACAAAATAATCGACCTTACGTCTCTCATTCATGAAATTTACGAAAAATGGCAGTAATTTTCATAGTCACGTCTTCATTATTTTGATTTAGCTGCCCGAAAGACGTATCCTAACGCCAAACCTTGCCGGAGATGATGAAATGTCCATAGAAATGTCAGATTTCCTCTCCCCGGCCGTCCATGGCTTTGTCCGCATCGCCTGCGTCACGCCAAAGGTACATATTGCCGATCCGCACGCCAATCTGACCGAACATCTGGTTCTGGCCCGTCGCGCCGACGCGGCCGGAGCCGATCTGGTCGTCTTTCCGGAACTGAGCCTGTCGGCCTATGCCATAGACGACCTGTTTACTCAGGACATCCTGCTGCAATCGGTAAAGGGCGCGCTCAGCGAACTGATCGCCACGTCCGGCGACATCCGTCCGGTGTTGGTGGTCGGCCTGCCGATGCGCATTCAGGGCGCCGTCTATAATTGCGCCGCCGTCATCCATCGCGGGCGGGCACTCGGTATCGTGCCGAAAACCTTTTTGCCCAATTACCGCGAATATTACGAAAAACGCTGGTTCGCCTCCGCCGCAGACTTGCCGCCGACGCATGTCGAACTGGCCGGACAGCCTGTCTATGTCGGCACGGACCAGATTTTCCGCGCGCTTGATTTCGAAGCCTTCACCTTCGGGATCGAGATATGCGAAGACCTATGGGTGCCGCAGACCCCATCGACGCCGCTAGCCCTGCACGGCGCCAACATCATCGTCAATCTGTCGGCCTCCCCGGTCGTGGTCGGCAAATCGCGGGCGCGCAAACGCCTGTGCGCCGCCGCGTCGGAGCGCCTGTTCTGCGCCTACGCCTATTCCGCTGCCGGACCTGGCGAATCGACCACCGACCTGGCCTGGGACGGTCAGTCGCTGATCTATGAACTGGGCGACCTGATCGCCGAAGGCCCGCGCTTTACCTCGGACAGTGTGACCTTGGCCGATGTCGATGTCGATCGCATCGCCGCCGAGCGGCTGCGTACCGTTACCTTCAATGACGCCCGCCGGACCACGCCGTTCGACATATCCGTCACGCTCTTCGATCACGAAACACACGACCTGACCGATTTTCACCGGCATGTCCCGCGCTTTCCCTATGTGTCGACGGATCGGGAACGGCTGGACGACGACTGTTACGAAGCCTTCAACATCCAGGTGCACGGCCTCATGCAGCGGCTGGAAACCAGCGGCACGCGCAATGTCGTCATCGGTATTTCCGGCGGCCTGGATTCGACCCATGCCGTCATCGTGGCTTGCAAGGCCTTCGACCGGCTGGGCCTCCCGCGCGAAAACATCCACGGGTACACCATGCCGGGCTTCGGCACATCGACAGGCTCGAAGAACGATGCGCTGAGGCTGATGAAGGCGCTGGGTATTTCCTCGGAGGTGCTGGATATTCGCCCCGCGGCCAAACGCATGCTGCTCGATATCGGCCACCCCTATTCGCGCGGCGAAAAGGTATATGACGTCAATTTCGAGAACGTTCAGGCGGGCCTGCGCACGGACTTCCTGTTCCGCCTGGCCGGTGAAAAGCGGGGCTTCGTGGTTGGCACCGGCGACCTGTCGGAACTGGCGCTGGGTTGGTGCACCTATGGCGTCGGCGACCATATGAGCCACTACAATGTCAATTGCGGCGCGCCCAAGACCCTGATCCAGCACCTGATCCGATGGGCGGCAAGCCGTGAGTTCGACCCCAGGACGGGCCGTATCCTGCAGTCAGTTCTGGACCGCGAAATCTCACCGGAGCTTATTCCGATCGATGCCGGCGCCATTCAGAGAACCGAAGACAAGGTCGGCCCCTACGAATTGCAGGACTTCAATCTCTATTACATCACCCGCTACGGGCTTAAGCCGTCCAAGGTCGCTTTTCTCAGTTACCACGCCTGGCGCGATGCCGCCGCCGGCGAATGGCCGCAGGATTTCCCCGTGCATAAACGGCGCAGCTATGAGCTTGCGGACATCAAGGCATGGCTGTCGGTTTTCCTGACCCGCTTCTTCTCGATGTCTCAGTTTAAGCGGTCGGCCGTGCCCAATGGGCCGAAGCTGATTTCGGGCGGCGCCCTGAGCCCGCGCGGTGACTGGCGCATGCCGTCGGACGCCAATGCCCGGATCTGGCTGGAGGAACTGAACCGGAATGTGCCGGACTAGACATTGCGTGCGGGTTTCGGCAGAGCCTGACGCCGGCTAGTTCACCTTCGCCGCCGTACCCTCGAAGGGGCAGGACAGGCCATGATAGGCGGTGCAGATGCCGGTCTCACTGACCGTGACCTTGCCGCCATTACGCACAATACGGATGGTGCAGACCGTCTTGTCGTCCGGTTTCAAAACCAGGCTAAGCTCCGTCGCCGACACGTCGCGGGCCGGCTCTCCGCCTGCCAGTCCGACATCGCCGTTACAGCCATCCGCTTCGGCTTCGACCAGCACGACCTTGTGCGCGCCGGGTCCGCCGCTGATACGGACCATCAGGTCGCCTTCATACTTGCCGGGCCAGGGGTCGATCACCGGCGGTGGCGGCGCGACGGACGCGGACGTCTCTTCCGCCTGAGGCGCGGGTTTCGAACAGGCGGCCAGAAGCGGCAGCCCCAACACCACACAACCAAGCCACAGGACGCGTTTCATGCGGTCGATCACTCTCGGATTCAATGAGGCAGCCAGAACCCCGGCCACTTAAGACTTTAGCGAGTCGGCCAGAAGTCTGGCCACTTAGGACTTTAGAGACTCGGCCAGAAGTCTGGCCTCTGGTGCGCGGCTCGAGCCCGCCCGCCACACGACCACAATATCGCGGAAGGCGTGGTCCGATGCAAGGGGCCGCACGCTGACATCGGCCGCCTTGACCAGACCGGATTCGACCGCCATGGCCGGCACCAGTGAGACGCCCAGACCCGAACCAACCATCTGAACCAGGGTATTCAGCGAGGTCGCCGCGAACCCGCCGCCATGGTTGGCCGTGTAGGTGCTCAGGTTTTCCGACGTACCGGTCGGAGAGGTCCAGGAACAGGCGGCCAGGGCGTGATCGCGCAGGCAGTGCCCGTCTTCGAGCAGGATCAACTCCTCACCCTTCAAATCCTCCGGCGAAATCCGGTCATTGATGGCAAGCCGATGATTGCTTGGCGTGGCCGCCAGGATTTCGTCCTTGAGAATAAAGGCGCTGTCGAGCCCTGACAGATCATACGGCAGGGCGATCACGGCCGCATCGAGCGCGCCCGACTTCAACGACGCGATCAGCCGAGAGGTTTGGTCTTCGCGCAGGAAGAGGCGCAGATCAGGAAAGTCACGGCGCAGCTTGAGTAGGGTCTTGGGCAAGAGAAACGGAGCGATGGTGGGAATGACGCCGAGACGGAACCGCCCGGTCAACGGCCGGTTGGCGCCGCGCGCAGCTTCCACCAGGTCTTCCGTGCGCGCCAGGATGTCCTCGGACCGCTTCAACGTCTCCTCACCGACCGCCGTCAGGATAACCTGACCGCGTGACCGGTCGACCAGCCGCGTCCCCAGGGTTTTTTCCAGTTCGGCAATACCCGACGACAGGGCTGGCTGCGACACGAAGGCCGCCTCGGCCGCGCCGTTGAAGCTTTTATGTTCAGCCAGCAGCTTTAGATATTGCAGTTGTCGCAGGGTCGGAAGCATGGAACACTTTCACGGAATACACCGGCATTTTATAAATCAAATTTATCAAAATGTCAAAATGAATAGATTTTATTGAGAGGCGCCCATGTCCATCGATGCCCTTCGCCAAATGATTCCCGCCTACGGGCGCGACCTGGCGCTGAACCTGGATACTCTGCTGGCCGAAACCCTGCTCAGCGACCAGCAAAAATGGGGCACCTTCCTGGCTTGCGCCCACGCGGTGGGCGTCGCGCCGGTGCTGACGCATGTGGAAGCCGCAGCCGCGCAAGTCATTTCGCCCGAGGCCGTAACCGCCGCCAAGGCCGCCTCCGCCCTCATGGGCATGAACAATGTCTATTTCCGCGCGCTGCACCTGATGCATAACAAGGAATATGAGACGATGCGCTCAGGGCTGCGCATGAACATCCTGACCAATCCCGGCGTCGATAAGGTCGATTTCGAGCTATGGTCATTGGCCGTATCGGCCGTCAACGGCTGTGGCCTGTGCATGGACAGTCACGAAAAGGTATTGCGCAGCCATGGGGTCAGCGCGGTTCAGTGTCAGGCCGCCCTGCGGATCGGCGCCGTCATCAATGCCATATCCGCCGTGGTGCGCGCCGAGGCCGCGACGCATTAATGTATATAAATAAAATCTATTCAAAAATAAAATAAAACAAATTTGCTCTATGGTCTTTTTTTTGCGATTGTCCGCTCGTTCCGCTTAACCCGGTCCAACTCAATTCAAGGAAAGATCCCCAATGGCCCTTATCAACACCACCATCAAGCCGTTCAAAGCCACCGGTTACAAGGAAGGCAAGTTTGTCGACGTCAGCGATGCCGATCTGAAGGGCAAGTGGTCGATCTTCTTCTTCTACCCGGCCGATTTCACCTTCGTGTGCCCGACCGAACTGGAAGACCTGGCCGACAACTACGACACCTTCCAAAAGCTGGGCGTGGAAATCTACAGCGTTTCGACCGACACGCACTTCTCGCACAAGGCCTGGGCCGACACGTCGCCGGCGATCGGCAAGATCAAGTACACCATGCTGGGCGACCCGTCGGGTCAGATCACCAATAACTTCGAAGTCATGCGTGAAGGCGTCGGCCTGGCCGATCGCGGCACCTTCCTGGTCGATCCGGAAGGCGTGATCCAGTTCACCGAGGTTACTGCCGAAGGCATCGGCCGCAACGCCGCCGAGCTGCTGCGTAAGGTCAAGGCTGCGCAATACGTCGCATCTCACCCCGGCGAAGTCTGCCCGGCCAAGTGGGAAGAAGGCGAAAAGACCCTGGCACCTTCGCTCGACCTCGTCGGCAAGATCTAAACCTTAAGGCTTCGCCACCGTGCGTCGCCAACAGGCTGCGCGCGGTGGCGACCTGCCGCCCGCGCGCCTGATCCCCCAATTTCATTTCGGAGTAAAATCATGTTGGACGCCGGCCTGAAGGCACAGTTGAAGGGTTATCTGGAAAACCTTCGCACCCCCATCGAACTGATCGCCTCGATCGATGACAGCGCCAAGTCGCGCGAACTGGTCGAGTTGCTGAACGATATCGTCGCCGCGTCGGACAAGGTTTCACTGAAGACCGACGGCGCCGATGCCCGCAAGCCATCCTTTGCCATCGTCCGCCCGGGCAGCGACATCAGCGTCACCTTCGCCGGCCTGCCGATGGGACACGAATTCACCTCACTGGTGCTTGCCCTGCTCCAGGTTGGC
This sequence comes from Asticcacaulis aquihabitans, assembly GCF_032490435.1. NCBI lineage: Bacteria > Pseudomonadati > Pseudomonadota > Alphaproteobacteria > Caulobacterales > Caulobacteraceae > Asticcacaulis > Asticcacaulis aquihabitans. Next base: position 66,097 of record NZ_JAVGWM010000004.1, on the reverse strand, counting down.
GGCCATCCACCCCGTGTCGAGGCGGACGTCATCGAACAGGTAAAGGCGCTGGAAATCGACGACGAGCTGCGCTTCGAAACCTATTTCTCCCTGACCTGCCAGAACTGTCCGGACGTGGTGCAGGCTCTCAACCTGATGAGCGTGCTCAATCCGAAGATCAAGCATGTCGCCATTGACGGCGCCCTGTTCCAGGCCGAAGTCGAAGCGCGCCAGATCATGGCCGTGCCGACCGTCCTGTTGAACGGCGAAGCCTTCTCGCAAGGCCGCATGGGACTCGAAGAAATTCTGGCCAAGATCGATACCGGCGCGCATCAACGCGAAGCCGCGAAGATCAACGCCAAGTCGGAATTCGACGTGCTGGTTGTCGGCGGTGGCCCGGCCGGCGCTTCGGCCGCCATCTACGCGGCCCGCAAAGGCATTCGCACCGGCATCGTAGCTGAGCGGTTCGGTGGCCAGGTACTCGACACCATGGCGATCGAGAATTTCATCTCCGTCTCCCACACGGAAGGGCCGAAACTGGCCGCGTCGCTGGAACAGCACGTCAAGGAATATGACGTCGACATCATGAACCTGCAACGCGCCACGGCCCTGGTCCCCGCCGCCCTGCCCGGCGGTCTGACGGAAATCAAGCTGGCCTCCGGTGCTTCGGTCAAGGCTCGCACGGTCATCCTGTCGACCGGCGCGCGCTGGCGTCAGATGGGCGTGCCCGGCGAAGAGGAATATCGCAATAAGGGCGTGGCCTATTGCCCGCACTGCGACGGTCCGCTGTTCAAGGGCAAGCGCGTTGCGGTGATCGGCGGCGGCAATTCTGGCGTCGAGGCGGCCATCGATTTGGCCGGCATCGTGGCCCAGGTCACCTTGCTGGAATTCGCCCCGGAACTGCGCGCCGATGCCGTCCTGCAACGCAAGCTGTTCAGCTTGCCGAACGTCACGGTCATCGTCAACGCAGCCACGACCGAGGTGCATGGGGACGGCGCCAAGGTCACGGCCCTCAGCTACAAGGACCGTATCCACGACATCGACCATCGCATCGAACTGGAAGGCATCTTCGTACAGATCGGCCTTCTGCCCAACACCGAATGGCTGAAGGGCACCATCGCCCTGTCGCCGCGCGGTGAGATCGAGATCAATGCGCGCGGGGAAACCTCGGTGCCGGGCGTCTTCGCCGCCGGTGACGCCACCACCGTGCCGTATAAGCAGATCGTCATCGCCATGGGTGAAGGGTCAAAGGCAGCCCTGTCGGCCTTCGATCATCTGATCCGGGTCACGGCCCCGGCCGATATCGCAGCCTGAACCGGAAAAGGGCATTATGGAAGGCCGGAGGCTATGCTTCCGGCTTTTTTTTCGCGGCTTTTTTTCAGCCTGTTTCAGTCCTGGGGCGCCGACACGCTGTAGCCCATCCCGCGAAGCCGATCCAGAATGCCGCCCTTGCGCAGCAAAAGCCCCAGCGGCAGAACGGCAACCGTCTTGCCAGGCTTGGCCAGGGCTGCCGACACGGCCGTGACCGAGTCGCCGACGCCACGATCCATTATGCCCGCCGATTGCGGAGAGCCCGACAGACACTTGATCAGGGCCGATCCCTGATAATTGGCGCGCACAGCCGCGATATCACCAACTGCCCAGGCGCGGGCCGCCAACGGCGCACGGTCGATATCGAAGTCGATATCATCCAGTGTGTAGACCAGACAGGCCTCGCTGCTGTCTTCGTTCATCGCGTTGACCGCCTTGAACATAGGGCCAATATCATAGCGGCCCGCTGCCTTAACCGGCACGCTAGCGGAGCGGGCCAGCTGCCGGACCGTGGCAACCGGCTCATCGTCGCTCAAGCCATATTTTTGTAAGACTTCGCGGCGCAGACGCGCCCCGGCCCATATCGGCTTGTCGCGCGCGAAATCCTTGATGGACACGCCCGCGCGCTTCGCCGTCCGTTCATAGCGGGCATACAGCGCCGGCGGCAGGCTGTCCTTCAGCGTGCCGCGATCCGGTAGCCCCTTCTTCGACATCATCATCCACATATCGCCCAGGCCGACACTGCTGGCTGGCGGGGTGATCAGGCGATTGGCGCCGCGCAGTGCGTTTTCGATCCGCTGCGTGCTCCATTTCTGCTTTTTCGGAAATACCGGGAGGATTCCGAGTATGATGACCTGGCTATCGCCGTCGCTGACGCGCCATAAGGCCGGACCGACGGCGGCCTTGCCGCGCACCACGACTTCCGTTTCCGGCCAGGTTTCCTGCGCCGTCGACGCTGTAGCGATCGGGGCTGTGAAAAGGACCAGGGCCAACAACAGGCGTTTGAACATCAAAAGTCTCCGGATACGCGGCGTCAGACTACAACGCTTTTGTGACCGTTTTACCGTTTATTCGACTTCCCGTTTACTCGACCGGCGAGCTGACTTCCACACCTTGCGCGCGCAGGCGATCCAACACCCCGTCCTTGCGCAGCAGATCGCTGAAAGGGACCACGGCCAGGCTCTTGCCAGGCTTGGCCAATGCCTCGCCGATACTGCCCACCATGCCGCCAATGAACAGCGCATCGTATTGCTCACGCCAGCCCGGCGTCGTCAGGTTGCACGTCAGCATCGCCGAGTCGCGATAACTGGCCAGCGCCGTTTTGACATCCCCCTCCGCCCACGCCCGAGCCATGCCAGGCAAGCTCTTCAGATTGTCGATGCCGTCGAGGAAGATGGTCAGGCAGGCTTCATTACCCTTGGTGTCAAGCAACAGCCACTGATCGGACAACAGGTCCGCATTGACCGTATAGGCCACCTTTGTCCGCGCCCCGGCCGCATCGGCCAAGGCCATGACCTGACGCGTCATGTCATAACGGCGAATGCCCCTGGCCTGGAGCACGTCCTCGAACAGTTCCATGCCGGCGCGCATCGGCCTGTTGAGGATGTAGTTGGCGGCGCGAAGTCCGGGTTCGTGTGCAACGGCGGCCTTGAAACGGGCATAGGTCTTGGGCGCCACCACGTCTTCCAGATGCGTGCCGTAAGGCAGTTCCGAACCCGCCAGCCAGCGCTTGTCCGCCTGGCTGCTGCCGCGCGAAAAGCCCGGCACGATGACGAAGTTGACGCCCTTCAGGATCCGCTTCAATCGCGTCTGATCCCATTGCAGGTCCTGGGGCGTTTCAACCGGAACGCCCATTACCCACACGGTGGCGTCACCACGCTTCAGTTTCCACATGGCCGGGCCGGACACCTTGGCGCGCACCACCACTTCGGTCACGTCCGACCATTCCTGCCCCGACGCGCCCGTGCCGCCTTGAGGCAGGGGTTGAGCGCCGGATTGTGCGGCGGGCGATGGCGCGGCGTGTTTCGTCGCCGCCTCTACACCGGATGCCCCTACCAGGCAAAGGAGCGAAAAGAGTGCCGCACGCGCCTTCATGACTAGCTCGCAACCGCCTGCAGGGTTTCGAAGCTGAGCGGTCCACCCCAGAAGGCTTCGGCCAGGGCGGACTGGGATTTCAGCGCGCCTGTGGTCAGGAAGGCGCGGCGTCCGCTATCGCCGATATTATATTCGGGATGACGACCAATATAGTCGGCCAAAGCTTTGGCGACCGGCTCCGGCTGGTGGATGAGCGGCGTTCCAGCCGGCAGATGTTCGCGAAACAGGTCGGCGACGATCTCATAGTGTGTGCAGCCCAGTATGGCGCGGTCGGGATAGCGACCAATCCGGATTTTCAGGCTGTCGACATGGCCCTTGATCTTGGCCGACAACTGCGCGCGCTCGGCCCCCTGCTCGATCATGTCCGCCAGGCCGGAACAGGCTTCGGTAAAGACCGCGAGATCCTGACGGCGCTTGTCGATTTCGATTTCGTAGACGCGTGACCGTGCGGTGGCGACCGTGGAAAAGACGCCAATGACGTCCAGCTTTTCGATCTTGGGGCCGCGGCGCTCCGCCTCATGTTCCCAGGGCAGGCCCGTTGCGGCTTCGATGGTCGGGACAATAATGCCCAGCACATTGACCGGGCGCTTATACGTCTTACGGAACTGGGCCAACCAGCTTGATTGCAGGCGGCGCAGCGCCACGGCCGAAGCGGTATTGCAGGCCAGGACCACCAGCGATGCGCCGGCGTCGAACAGGGTTTCGCAGCCGAGACGCGTCAGTTCGACGATTTCCTCTCCCGAACGGTCGCCGTATGGCGTATGTTTCTGATCGGCCAGATAGACGAAATCGGCCTGGGGCAACCTGTCGACGAGCGCGCGATGAATGCTCAACCCGCCGATCCCCGAGTCAAAAACACCTATGGCCATAAACTGGTATCCTATATTACTAAAACTTAATTTGGCCGCATCTCATCGGCCTTATACGCTCACTCGATACGCCTTTTGCGGCCAGCCGTAAACAGGCTTAAAGATAACAAAATAGTCAAAGTAAACAAACGCGTACCCGAAGGGACACCCGCATGTCGAATATGAACCGCCGCTCCGCACTGGGCCTTATGGCCGGCGCCAGCACTGTTGCGTTTGCCGCGCCCGTTTTTGCACAGGGCGGCGGCGCGATCGCGTCCGCCTATCTTACCCAGCCGTGGAGCGGTCCCTATGGCGGCGTGCCGCCCTTCGACAAGGTAAAGATCGCCGATTTCGAACCGGCAACCCTGGCCGCCATGGACGACATGCGCGCGGAGATCCGCGCCATTACCATGAAGCGTTCGGCACCGACCTTCCAGAGCATTATCGAGGCCTTCGAACTCTCAGGCCAGGCCTATGATCGCGTCGGATCGGTTTACAGCGTCTGGGATTCCAACCTGTCGAACGATGCTTTCCAGGCGGTTTCCGCCAAGTTGTCACCGGTAAAGGCCGCTTTCGGCGACGAAATCAAGCAAAACCCCGACCTGTTTCAACGCATCGAAGCCGTCTACAACCAGCGTGACACATTGAAGCTCAACCCGCAGCAGGACCGCCTTCTGTGGAAAAAGTACAAAAGCTTCGTCCGCGCCGGCGCCAAGCTGACGCCCGAGCAAAAAAAGGAAGTGGCCGACATCAACCAGCAGCTGGCCACCCTGTTCGATGCCTTCTCCAAAAACCTGAAGCACGACGAAGCGCAAGCAACCTTCATCACCAAGGACGATCTGGCGGGGCTGCCCGAAAACTTCATCGCCGCCCTGGCCGCCAAGGCGAAGGATCTGGGCAAAGATGGGCTGTACGCGGTGCAGAATACCCGTTCGGCCATGGAGCCCTTCACCACCTATTCGACACGCCGCGACCTGCGCGAAAAAATCTGGCGCGCCTATGTCATGCGCGGCGACAATAACGACCAGTGGGACAACAAGGCGATCGGGGCGAAAATTCTCAAGTTGCGCGCCCGCCGCGCCAAGCTCTACGGCTACCCGACCCACGCCCACTGGCGCCTGGAAATCGCCATGGCCAAGACGCCGGAAAACGCCATGAACCTGATGGAAGCCGTGTGGGGGCCCGCCGTCAATCGTGTCCACGAAGAAGTGGCCGACATGCAGAAGATCGCCGATGCCGAAGGAGTCAAGATTACGATCGCGCCATGGGATTACCGCTTCTATGCCGAGAAGGTGAAGAAGGCGAAATACGATCTCGATGAGTCGGAAATTAAGCCGTACCTGCAACTCGACAAAATTCAGGACGCCATGTTCTGGTGCGCCAACAAAATGTATGGCTTTGAGTTCATCAAGATCACCGACGTCCCTGTCTTCCATCCCGATGTCACCACCTACAAGGTGATGCGCGCCGGCAAGCAGGTCGGCGTCTGGTACTACGACCCCTATGCCCGCGAAGGCAAATCGTCGGGTGCGTGGGAAACCGAATACCAGTCGCAATCCGGGATGCTCAAACACATCTGCATCTGCTCCAACAACTGCAACTTCATCAAGGCGCAGCCGGGTCAGCCCATCCTGATTTCGTGGGACGATGCCGAAACCATGTTCCACGAATTCGGCCATGCCATACACGCCCTGTCGTCAAACGCCTGGTATCCGTCGCAGGCCGGCACCAATACCGCGACCGATTTCGTCGAGTTCCCGTCGCAGCTCAACGAACACTGGCTACCCCTGCCAGTCGTGCTCAACCAGTTCGCCATCCACTACGAAACCGGCAAGCCGATGCCTAAGGCGTTGCAGGAGAAACTGGTCCGGTCGTCGAAGTTCAACCAGGGCTTCGCCACGGTCGAATACCTGGCCTGCGCCCTGATCGACATGAAGTATCACCTGGCCGGTGAAACCGATATCGATATCGATGCCTTCGAAAAGACCGAACTGACCAAGCTGAACATGCCGAAGGAAATCGTCATGCGTCACCGCCCGACCCAGTTCGCGCACATCTTCTCATCGGACGACTATTCGGCCGGCTATTACAGCTATCTGTGGTCGGATGCCCTGGTCGCCGACGCCTATGAAAAGTTCATGAAGGAAGGCGGCCCGTTCGAGGGACCGACGGCGAAGAATTATTTCGACCATATCCTCAGCGTAGGCGACACCATTCCGCAGGACGTCGCCTATCGCAACTTCCTTGGCCGCGACGTCAATCGCGACGCCCTGATGCGTCAGCGCGGTTTCGCCTAAGCATCAGCACCACCACCGATCCTGGCGTTCGAAGGTCAGCCCCCGCTGGCCTTCGAACGCCCAGACAAAGCCTCAGGCATGGCCGCGATCAGGTGGGCGCTCTCCCTCTGCGCAATACGAGGGCATTATTTTCACAAAATCCTACATTTATGCCGGTTTTGCGACTATATAGCGCCATTGTCACGCCTAAGTGACGATACACTTAATCAAGTGACCGCACGCTGACCATGACCCGCCCCTTTCTAAAGATGAATGGCCTTGGCAATGATTTCATTGTCATCGATGCCCGCGACCAGGCTTTCGCGCCGGCGCCGGAGCAGATCCGCGCCTGGGGCGACCGCACATCCGGCATCGGCTTCGATCAGTTGATCGCCATAGAAGGCAGTACCGAAGGCGACGCCTTCATGCGCGTATGGAACACTGACGGCAGCACGGTGGAAACCTGCGGCAATGCCTTGCGGTGTGTCGCCTGGTACCTCAACCGCGATGCGAACGACCGGACGCTGAAGATCGACACCCTGGGCGGACAGACCCGTGCCCGCGTACTTCGCGCCGACGCCCGGACGGGGACGGCGAGCGTCGATATGGGCAAACCGGGTCTGGACTGGCGGCAAATCCCGTTGGCCGAAGAGATGAACACCGCCAAGCTGGAATTGCAGGTCGGGCCGATTGATGCGCCGCTGTACCACACGCCGGTGGCGGTAAGCATGGGCAATCCGCACGTCGTCTTTTTCGTCGATGATATAGCGACGGTCGATGTCGCCGCGACAGGATCGCTGATCGAAAATCACCCCCTGTTCCCGGAAGGCGTTAATGTCGAATTCGCCCAGGTGATCGATCGTCAGACCATTCGCATGCGCGTCTGGGAACGCGGCGCGGGCATTACCAAGGCGTGCGGCACGGGTGCCTGCGCTACGCTGGTCGCCGCCGTCCGGCGTGGCCTGACTGATCGCGCCGCCACCATCATCATGGACGGTGGCCCGCTACATGTCGCCTGGGCGGAGAACGATCATATCGTCATGACGGGGCCGATCGAGGTCGAGTTCGAGGGCCAGTTGTGAGCAAGGTCGACGTCGTTACCTTTGGCTGCCGCCTGAATTCCTACGAAAGCGAGGTCATCCGCAAGACCGCCGCCGAAGACGGGCTGGACAACGCCATTATTTTCAATACCTGCGCCGTAACGGGCGAAGCCGTGCGCCAGGCACGCCAGGCCATCCGCCGCGCCCGCAAGGAAAATCCCGATGCGCGCCTGATCGTTACCGGTTGCGCCGCCCAGACCGATCCTGACACCTTCGCCAATATGACCGAGGTCGATTTCGTCATCGGCAATGCCGACAAGCAAAAGGCCGGCGCTTACCGGCTGACGCCTGATTCGGCCCGCGTTGTCGTCAACGACGTTTTCAGCGTCAAGACCACGGCTGGCCATCTGATCGATGGACTGAAGGATCGGGCCCGCGCCTTTGTCGAGGTTCAGAACGGTTGCGACCACCGTTGCACCTTCTGCATCATCCCCTATGGCCGCGGCAATTCGCGCTCGGCAGCGGCGGGCGATGTGATTTCGCAGACCCAGACCCTCGTTGCCCAAGGCTATAACGAAATTGTGCTGACCGGGGTCGACCTGACCTCGTGGGGAGGCGATTTGCCCGGCAATCCGCAACTGGGCCATCTGGTGACGCGCATCCTCAAGCATGTGCCCGACCTGAAGCGCTTGCGTTTGTCCTCCATCGACGCCGCCGAAATCGATGACACGCTGCTGCGCGCCTTCGCGGAGGAAGAGCGGCTGGCGCCCTACCTGCATCTGTCGCTACAACATGGCGACGACATGATCCTTAAGCGGATGAAGCGCCGTCACCTACGCGCCGATGCCATAGCCCTGGTCGAAAAGGTGCGGCGCGCCCGCCCGGACATCAGCTTCGGTGCCGACATGATCGCAGGCTTTCCGACCGAGACCGAAGACATGTTCGCCAATGCCGTGTCGCTGGTCGATGCCTGCGACCTGTCCTTCGTGCACGTCTTTCCCTACAGCCCGCGTCCACAGACACCGGCGGCAAAGATGCCGCAACTGCCGCGCCCGCTGATCAAGGAGCGCGCCGCCCGGTTGCGTACCAAGGCCGAAGAGGCCCTGACCCGTCATCTAACGCGCCAGCACGGCCGCGTTTTGTCGTGCGTCGTTGAAAAGCCAGGCTTTGCCCGCGCCGCCGACTTCACCGAAGTCGTCTTTGACGGTGACGCGATGGTCGGCGGCCTCAGCGACATCCGTATCCACGGCCATGATGGCAAACATGTCATTGGCACGCTGGCCCAAACTCAGCTACAGCAGGCGGTATGAGCGAAGACAAGAAAAAAGGCTGGTTTCAGCGCCTGACTGCGGGCCTGTCCCGCACCTCGCAAACCCTGACCGAATCCGTCACCCAGGTGTTCCAGCAAAAGGAAGCGCTGGACGATGCCGCGCTTGAGGAATTGGAAGACCTGCTGGTCGAAAGCGACCTGGGGCCGCAGATTGCCGCCACCATCGCCGGCAAGATGGCGCAGCAGCGCTTTTCTTCGGCCAAGGACCCGAATGCCGTTCGCTCCGCCCTGGCCGAGGCCCTGGCTGACGAACTGGCCGGACACGAAGGCATATTCGATCCCCTGGCGGGCCCACGTCCCTATGTCGTGCTGTTCGTGGGCGTCAACGGGTCGGGAAAAACCACTACGCTCGGCAAGATCGCGGCCAAGCTGACCAAGAGCGGCGCCAAGGTCCTTATCGTCGCCGGCGATACGTTCCGCGCCGCCGCTGTCGAACAGCTAAAGGTCTGGGCCCAGCGCGCTAATGCCGATTTCATGGGCCGCAAGACCGGGGCAGACGCCGCCGGACTCGCCTACGACTCCTTCGTCAAGGCGAAGGAAGAAGGCTATGACGTGGTATTGATCGACACGGCCGGCCGTTTGCAGAACAAGCAGCAGCTGATGGACGAGCTGTTGAAGGTCGTCCGCGTCATCAAGAAAGTCGATCCTGACGCCCCGCACGAAACACTTCTGGTCCTAGACGCCACGGTTGGCCGCAATGCGCTCAGCCAGGAACAGATTTTCGGCCGGCAAGCCTTCGTATCGGGCCTGGTCATGACCAAGCTGGACGGTACGGCGCGCGGCGGCATTCTGATCCCTATCGCCAAGGCCTCGGACGCCCCAATCAAGCTGATCGGTGTCGGCGAAGATATTGAGGACCTGCACGATTTCAAGGCGCGTGACTTCGCGCGCTCCATGGTCGGCCTCGAGCCGTTGGGAGATGCGCAATGACGTCCCGAACCGAGCCCCCAGAAGGTCATGAGCCCATTGATCTGGGTACGGAAATCAAGGCTGGCGATCAGATTGTCGATCGCGCTGCGGGAAAACTGGCGGAAAAGTTGGGCGAGGCCAATCCCGAACTGGCGCTGAAACCCGAAGCGCCGAAGCAGAACACGATCAAGATGGTCGTCGATTACGGGCCTCTTGTCGCGTTCGGCCTGACCTTTTTCGCCTGCTCCGCGCTCAAATTGGTTGAGAAACCGATGGCACTGGTATGGGCATCGGGCGTGCTCGGCGCTGCATCCGTGGTTGCCCTGATCGCCGGCCTGATCATGGAAAAGCGGGTGGCGTGGATACCGCTGATGTCCTGCCTGATCACCATCCCATTCAGCGTGCTGACGGTCGTCTTCAAGGATCCGACCTTCGTCAAGATCAAGATGACCATTGTCGATGCCATCATCGGGTCGATCTTGCTGGGGGCGCTGGTGCTGAAGAAGGAGCCTTTGAAGGCCCTGCTCGGCGACAGTCTCAAGCTGAAGGATGCCGCCTGGCCGAAGCTGACCATCTATTACGCCCTGTTCTACTACGCCATGGGCGCGACCAACGAAGTCATCTGGCGCACGCAGAGCGACGATTTCTGGGTGACGTGGAAACTGGTGTCCATGATCGGCGGGCCTATCGCGTTCTCGATCGTTCTGCTCCCATTCCTGATGAAAAATCTGGAAACTCCGCCAGAGGAAAAAGCAGATTGATTATTTACTCCGTGTTCTGATTGAAATGTCGTGAATACGTCATATAGTCATGTCACTATATGGCGCGGCAAAAAGAAAGCGGCTGGACATCATGAAAAAATCAAAGCACGGCGACAAGGTCATGTCGAAAAATGGGCTCGATACCTCGCCGTCGCATTTGTTGCACCGGGTGTTGCAAATTGCGCTTGATATCTACAGCGAGGAAGCGGGCGAAGGGGCTTTGTCGCAACGACAATATGCCGTTCTGAAAGCTCTGGAAGGGTCGGAAGGCCTGTCCCAGACCGATCTGGTCCGGCTGACGGGCATTGATCGCTCAACCCTGGCCGACCTGGTGTCGCGCATGCTGGCCAAGGAGTTGGTGGCGCGCGAACGATCCGTGACTGACGCCCGCGCTAATCTGGTTCAGATCGCGCCCAGCGGCAAGGCGGCTCTCGCCGAAATGGAACCCCGCGTTGCCGCCGCCGATGAAAAGATTCTCAGCCTCTTGTCCGCCCCCAAGCGCGACAGCTTCGTCAAGCTGCTGCGTAAGCTGACCGCCGCCCGGGAAGAGGCCTTGTCAGGTGAGATCAAGCCACGTAAGGACACCGTCGCCGACGGCGAAAAGCCCATCAAGGAAAAGAAGGGCGGCAAGAAAAAAGACAAGGTTTCGGGCAAGAAGATGAAGAAGCTGCCCTTCCCGCCCCTGTCCGAAGGCGTATCGGAAGCCGCCACCACCGAGGAACTGGTTCACGCGCCGGTCGTAAAGGCCGTTTCGGTCTAAACCACGATATTCAGATAGGACCCCGGACGACGCAGCGGCTGATCGGCTGATTGCGGGGTCGCAGGAGCGGCGCTGGTCTGCACATTGGTTTGCACTGGGGCCGTCGCCTTGGCGACGTCAGCGGCGGTATAGGTGGCCGGCGTAATCTTGGGAGCGGTGACCTGCTGGAAAAACGCCTTTTGCGCCGCCAGGGCACTGGCGAAGCCGCCTTCCGGCTGGACCGGTTTGGGCGCGGCCGCCTGCGGATTAAGCATCTGGGCGAGTGAGGGGCGAATCGGCGTGGTCATGCCCAAGGTTTAGCTATTTCAGGTATTTAAATGGTTAACACGGCTTAAGGCGGCGTTAATTTCTGCTAAGGCGCCTTAAGCCGCGTCCGGCGTGCGAGTAACCATATTTTTCAGGTTTGACCTGTATACGGTGTGATGCCCTCGATCTCGCCTCAGATACACGCCCGTCCGCACCTTTCCGGCGTCCTGCGTCAAATCGCCGAACAACACCCCCGTCTGACCGCGGGGCTTGTGCTTTTGCTGTGGACCCTCGCGGTCCGCCTCCCCTTCATACATGTCATCGGCGATGACGAAGCCTTCTTCAGCGTCGTTGCCAGCCGATGGCTTCGGGGGGAGTTGCCCTATGTGGCCAGTTACGACATCAAGGCGCCAGGCATGTTCGCCCTCTTTGCCGCTGTCCAGTTCTTCGTCGGTTCAGGTCTGGCGCAAATCAAGGCGATAGAGATCCTGTTCATTGCCTGGGGCGCCTATAGCCTGCACCGGATGCTGACGGACCACGGATCGCCGGCCATGGCCTTCTGGGCGGCCGGTCTCTACCCGATCTATTCCCTGTTCCAGGAAGGCACCACCTTCCCGACACAGCATATCCAGATGGCGCTCACCATCGCAGCCGTCCGGCTTATGCTTGACGCCGGGCGGGCTGATGAGCGGCGCGCCCTGGGCATACTGGCACGCAGTGGCCTGATGATCGGCTGCGCCGTCATGGTCAAACAAACCGCTGCCTTCGAAGGTCTGGCCCTGTTCGGGTGGCTGGCCTGGCAATGCTGGCAGCGCAAGACCGTCTGGCCTCTGGCTGTGTTTTGTGGTGTGGCGCCCCTGCCGACACTTGGTTTCGGGCTTTATTTCGCGGCCACCGGCCATTTTACTGAAGCGTTCAACGATGTGGTGATGTCCGCCTTGCAGCGGTCACAACTCGACATGTGGATCCAGACGCAGTCGCCTTTGATAAAGTTCTTCCGGCGGCCTTTAAACTTTCTGGCCATGATCAAGCCGCTCCTGGTCATCACGGCGGGCGCCCTTCTGGCCGTGCTGCGGCTGGGGCGCGTACGAGCCGTTGCCCCGCGCCTGATTGCCCTCACCCTCTTGTGGTACGTCACGGCTGCCATCGGCGTGTTGATGGTCAAATCGCCCGATCTCTATTGCGGCTTTCCGTTGATGACGCCGACCGTCATCCTGTTTGTCGGCGTCCTGTGCCACGGCATCGACTTCAAGCCCCGGCAGCGTAACCTCTACATGGCCCTGTACATGACGGCCGCCGTCGCACAGCCAATGATCATGGAACGCGAAGACCTGTTTCCCGGTGGCTACCTGGCGATCCCGGACTACCGGGCCAGTGTTCTTGGGGCTGAAAGCTTACGCAAGCAGGGCATAAAGCCCGGAGACAATCTTCTGGTCCTGAGCCGCGGGCACTATGTCTACCTGTTCACCCAGACCCTGCCAAAGGCGAAATACTTCAACGCCATGCACCTCCTGTGCAATTTTCCCACGCCCGACGCTGATCCCCTGGGTGCCGCCTTTGACAGCCGTCCGCAATACATCCTGCTATCGGATATGGCCTATGTGATGGGATGCCTTAATCGCGATCGGTTGCCGCAGATATACAAGCGGCTCGACGCCGACTACGATCACGTCTCTACGGTCCGGGGGGACTGGGATGGCTTTAACGTCTATAAGCGCAAGCCAGGACACTAAGCGGCGTTCGTCGACGCGGTCGAAAAGGGCCTAAGGCAAAACGCAAAACGGAGACCCTGATGGGGTGCCATGGTCTGCGACCATTGCCGGCACCCAAAACGCAAAACGACGAGAGACCCTGATGGGGCGCCATGGTCTGCGACCATTGCCGGCACCCAAAACGCAAAACGACGAGAGACCCTGATGGGGTGCTATGGTCTACGACCATTGCCGGCACCCAAACGCAAAACGACGAGAGACCCTGATGGGGTGCTATGGTCTACGACCATTGCCGGCACCCAAACGCAAAACGGAGACCATTGGGGGGCAATGGTCTCCGTCGCATGCCACCGGTTTCGAGGGGGGGGGATGATCCCGGTGACGAACTTGTTGCTTTATTGCTGGATGAGAGGACTCATTCAGCGGTCTGCGTTAGAACTGTATCTAATACTTTGCGCAAAAAATGCTAGTGCGACGCACAAAATATCTACGCAAAATAAGGGATATTTTCCCTGCTTCACGTATTTTTGAACACATTATTGCGCAAAGCCATAGATGGCCAGGTTACGCGAACAGCTTGGCCCAACGCGGCTTTTCACGGCCTTGCCAAGCGCCGCGATGGTAGGCGTCGGATCCGATGAGCGGAACGACCGTGGTCGCTTCGGCAAAAACCATCTGTTCGTAGGTGGTCGAAACCTTACCCCACGACGCGGCTTCCTTCAGCGTCGAGGACGAGCAAGCGCCGTCGCGCACGTCGGCCACAGTGATCTGAACCGCGTATTTGTGCATGTCGGCTTCGACACCGAGGATTTCCGCGCAGACAACCGTGTCCTGGGCAAAGTTCTTCGGCACGCCGCCGCCGACCATGAACAGGCCGGTCGTGCCGGCAGCGATCTTGATGTCCGTCAGTTCACGGAAATCAGCAACCGCGTCGATGGTCAGGTAGGGCTGCTTGGCGGCAATGCGTTCCTTCTGGTGCTTGACCAGACCGAAACCGGCCGAGGAGTCGACAAACGCCGGACAGAAGATCGGCACGCCTTCTTCGTAGGCGGTCTGGATCAGCGAACCCGGCTTCTTGGCGTTGCCGGCGGCCAGCCATTTGCCCATTTCCCAAATGAATTCGCGCGACGAATAGGGGCGCGGTTCCAACTGGTTGCAGATTTCGAGAATAGTGTGATCGCAGTTCTGCAGCTCCTCTTCATCGATGTAGGTATCGTAGATACGATCGATATAGTTGTCGCGCAGTACGTTGTCGTCAACCTGGCCGGCGGCCTGATAATGCTTGAAGCCCAGGGCTTCGAAGAAATCCATGTCGACGATCGACGCGCCCGTGGCGACCACGGCGTCGATCATGCCAAATTTCACCATGTCGCGATAAACATGCATACAGCCACCGGCTGAGGTCGAACCAGCCAGGATCAGCCAGGTCGAGCAACCTTTGTCGGCCAGAGCCATGTTGAAGATGTCGGCAGCGCGCGCCGTGTCGCGCGACGAGAAGGACATCTTGCGCATCGAGTCGATGATCGGACGCGCATCATAGGACGTGATGTCGACGTGTTCGACCGTCTCGGCGAGGAGCGTGGCCTTCATGTTGGAAAGAGGTGCGGTGTCTGCAGTCATGTTTGCGTTCCTTTGAGAAGCGCCCCGGCAGCGGGGTGGGTAAAGGTGGACGCCCGTCATTTGCCCTCAATCCCCCAGACGGTGCGATGGGGAGGGTTATCAGAGCGGCGCGTATAGACTATCGCCCCGACTTTGGCAAATGACTTCAATCGAACACCGTTCGACTTTGTAAAGATTTGATTGGGTCGCGGCGTTCGCCGCATATCTACCGCATTTTCGCAAAACATTTATGATAACAGTACCATGAGCTGAAATCGAATGGCCAATATCGAAAGACAGTCTATTGCGCCAATTGGATTAAATTTCGCTCTTTATGGATATTTTTTTAAAGTACCTACAATTCTAAATCGTTCTAAGTTTTGTATTTTTCACTTTGTGGATTATTTTTGGGTCCACGTTGTTTTTTTCGCTTAGCGGCTTTTGCCTTTCATTACTGGACAAGTGTTACCTTTGCACATGAAAGCTTTTCCTTTACTACCCGATTCCGAGCAGTCGATCACTCAAAAACGGTTTACGGGGAAGAATGTCATGGAAGGAAATCCGCTGGATTCCGTTGAAACATGGCAATGCGTCGGCGACAGCTTCGAAAAATTCCAGGACGTCATCTGTACATTCTTCCATTGGAACTGTGCTCAGGAAAGTGGCGGCCCGGACTTCCAATGGCAAATGAACCTTGGCGTTCTGAAATCCCAGGAAGACCGCAACGACCCGCAGATCCACATGGCCCGCCTGATCTCAACCTCAGGCTTCGTGCAGATTCAGACCACCGCCAGTCACGATGTCATCATTATCATGCCGGTAAAGGGCTATCTCAATCTGCGCCGCGGGACTATGACGCAGAAGGTCACCGCCGGCCAGGCGATGATCTACCAGCCCATGGGGGAGACCCATGTATCGCACATCGCCGACGGCCAAACCTGCGAAGCCTATATTATCAAGGTGTCATTCAGCTGGGTCCAGCGCTTCCTGTTCGACATTCTGCAACTGCCCGTCGAACGCGACTTGCGCCTCGGTCCTGTCATCGACCTGGGCACGCCCAAGGCGCGCGTCCTGTCGCGTTTGATTTCCACCCTGTGTTCCGACGCCTTCACCTTCCAGAGCCGCGACTTGTCACCCAGCCTGCAACATCGCCTGGTCGAGACATTCAGCCATCTGCTGCTGGAAAGTATTCCGCATCGCTATTCCGACCGCATGCAGACCACCAAGGCGGGTCCCATGCCCAATTATCTGCGGCTGGCGCGCGACTACATGCAACGCGAAGCCCGCAACAATCCCAGTATGGCCGATGTGGCAAAGGCGGCAAATATCAGCGTCCGGACGCTGGAAACCAGTTTCCGCGCTCATCTTGACGTCACGCCGCACGCCTATTTGCGAACCATGCGCCTGAAGATGACGCGCCAGGCACTGATGGAAGGTCGCGACGGCCGCTCCATCGCCGATGTCGCCGCTGCGCATGGCTTTCCCCACGCCGGACGATTTGCTCAGTATTACACAGAGCTGTTCGGGGAATCCCCATCGGAGACCCGCCGCAAGGGCCCTTTGGCGCTTTAGTTTTTCGAGAAACGGCGTGGATTCTCAGTCGATGAGTCCCAAATTATGTAATCAAGGCCGGTACGCGTACCGGCCTTGAAAAATCCTATGCCTTGGCCTTGACCCGCTTCTTGCCACGCTTGCCGCCCTTGGGACGGTTGAGGCGAACGACCTTGTTGTCGTCGACATCGAACAGCGAGCGCGGGTTGCTCAGGCTGCGTGGCCCTAGACCAAACAGGGAAGCCATAGGCGCGTCGTCGAGGAAAACCGTCTCCGTCTCACCATAGCCATTGAAACGCGTGCCCATAGTGACGCCATAGGCGCCCAGCATGCCGATTTCGACATAATCGCCTTCATCGACGTCAGCAGGCAGCCAGAAGGGGCCGGGCATGGAATCGATGGAATCGCAGGTCGGACCGTAGAAACGGAACGGTTTCAGGGTCTCGCTCTCGGCCTCGTCCTGACGGTGCAGGCGCACCGGGAAGGGCCATTTGGCGTGGGTGGCATCGAACAGATTGCCGTAAGAACCGTCATTGAGATACAGGGCGTCGCCCTTGCGCAATTCGACCTTGGTCAGGACCGAGGTCGATTCCGCCACCAGCGCACGGCCAGGTTCGGCCCAAAGCTGGGTTTCGTCATGCACCTTCATTTCGTTGAAGGCGCGATTGATGGTGTCCATGTATTCCGACAGGGCCGGCGGGATCATGCCGGGATAAACTGACGGGAAGCCGCCACCGACATCGACGACGTCGGCGAAGACGCCCGCACGGACCAGTGACCGCGAGGCGGACGCCATGGCCGCCGCATAGGCGGTCGGGCGCATGCATTGCGAGCCGACGTGGAAGGAAATACCCATCATGTCCTGGGTCGCCTGGCGCGCGGCCAGCAAAAGGCTGGGCGCTTCGTGAGTCTGAGCGCCAAACTTGTTGGTCAGGGGCAGGTTCGAGCCTTCGCCCGAGGTCGCCAGGCGCACAATCAGATTCAGATCCTTGGCGTGATTGGTCGCATCCAGGATTTTGGCCAGTTCTTCATGCGTATCCAGCGAGAAGGTGCGAACGCCGAAATCGAAATAGGCACGGGCGATTGATACTCGGCTCTTGACGGGATGCATAAAGGCCAGGCGCGCCGCCGGCAGCGTGGTACGCACCAGCTCGACTTCCTGGATCGAGGCCACATCGAAAGACCGGACACCGGCCGCCCACAGGGTTTCGAGAACCCACGGAGACGGATTGGCCTTCACGGCATAAAAGACATCGCCTTTGAAATTAGCCTGAAACCATTGCGCGGCAACTGTTACGGGCGCGCGTCGCACGAGTGCGACGGGACGTTCCGGAGGCTGCTTGCGGACCAGGTCCAGGGCTGACTGGTAGTTTTCCACCACAGTGCACCCTAAATTAAGTTAACCCAGACCGGCGTTAGCAGCGATGCCTGAGCCTCATCCCGCGGAAGGTACATGACCTTTTTGCGGAAAATGAGGCAGGACCTGTATGAACTCGGGGTCCGCCGGAAGAATGCCCTATATAGAGGAATAGGAAATTATGTAAAGAATAGCCGGTAAAAAAATTTCGCCCGGCGACCGACAAACGCAAGCCGTTAAAACAGTTGCCACTGGCGGCAAACTTCCCATATGATTCTTGTGGGCGCGGAACTAAAGACAGTAATGGGAGCTCTGCGGCATGTTGCCGATGGCTTTATCTCGCAAGGCATTTTTATACGGTTTACTGGCCACTGTCGCGGGCACGCTTGGCGCCTGTGAGCGCACGGCCGATCTCGGCGCCCGTAAAGACATCGCCTTTTCCATATTGTCACCCGAAGGCGCCACATCCGCAAAAGCCTTGTGGATGCCGCTGCTCAACGACCTGGCGGATCAGACTGGTCTTAAGGTCAAACCGGTTTTCGCTGAAGATTATGCCTCCCAGGTCGACGCCCTGCGGACCCACAAGGTTCAAATCGGGTGGTTCGCAGACCTGAAAGGCGTCGAAGCCATCACGCGCGGCCACGGCGAGGTCTTTGCCAGGGCCGATGCCGTCACTGCCCTGCAGGGGCTGATCATCGCTCCGACCGAGTCGAAGCTGACGCCAGAAGACCTGCTGAAATGCGACCGAAAGCTGACCTTTGCCCTGGGCGAACGTGACAAGCCGGCCTCCGGCCTCGCGCCACAATACTATCTGTTCCAGCCGCAAAAGCTGGCGGCTGGGCAATGCTTCAAGACTATTACAACAGGCACGCCAGACGCCAATATATCGGCCGTGCTGAATGGCAAGCTGAACGCCGCCGCAACCGACACCACTGCCCTGCTCGCTCTACAGCACACCGACGACGCGGCTTTTCGAAAGCTGAAGGTTATATGGGCGTCCAATCCATTTCCGGGCGACGCGCTGATCTATAGGCAGGATCTTGACCCCGTCACCAAGGAGAAGCTTCGATCCTTCTTCCTGAGCTACGGCCGCGCCGCCGGTGCCGATGGCGACCGCCAGCGTGCCATTCTGGGCGCGCTGCGTGTCAAAAGCTTTACGCCCGAAGACAACACCCACTTTATTCCGATAAAGCTGATGCAGGCGTCGGTGGCCATGGCCGAGGCCGAGCGCGGCGGCAATAGGGACACGATCGACAAAGCGCGCCTGGCGCTCAGAAAAGCCCGGGCCGAACAACGCATGCTGGACGCGCACACCGCGCCACAACTGCCCGCCGACCGCCAATCCAGTCCAGGCTGAGCGGCCCAAGCCGCTACTATCAGGCCGCTACCATCAGGCCGCTTCTGGCTTCCGCCGGATCTTGCGCGGCAACTGGCGCAGCCGCGTCCACAATTTTGTCTTGGCCGGCTCGGGATAGGGCTCCAGATTGCGGATGAACTCGGCCGCGCATTCCGGCCAGGAAAATTTTTCGGCATAGGCGCGAACATCGCGGCGGTCGATCTTCAGGGCCTCCTGGATGGCGACGGAGAGATTGTCGTTGATCGCTCCTGCGCCTGAGCCCGGAATAATGTCTATCGGACCGTGCGCGGGGAAGGCCGCCACCGGCGTTCCGGCCGCCATGGCTTCGGTAATCACCAGGCCGAAGGTATCGGTCAGAGACGGGAAGACGAAGACGTCTGAATCCGCATAGGAACGCGCCAGTTCCTCGCCGAAGCGCGGCCCCGTGAAAACCACATCCGGGTATTTCAGCTTCAGCTCCTCCAGTTGTGGTCCCTTACCGACCACTACCTTCGTACCGGGCAGGTCGAGCGACAGGAAGGCCTCGATATTCTTTTCGACCGCAACGCGGCCGACATAGGTCATGATAGGACGCGGCAGGTCGCCAAAGATCGGCTCCAGGCCCGGTTTGAACGTCACCGTATCGACACCGCGCGTCCAGGGCGAAATATTCTTGAAGCCCCGCTCCTCCAGATCCTTCTGCAGGGTCGGCGTCGCCACCATCACCCGACCGGATGGCTTGTGGAACCAACGCATGAAGGCATAGCCCCAGGACAAAGGGATCGGCAGACGCGCCGATACGTATTCAGGGAACTTGGTGTGATAGCTGGTCGTGAACGGCAGTTTGAATTCCTGGCAGACCCGCCGCGCCGCCATACCGACGAAGCCTTCCGTCGCGATATGGATAGCATCCGGTTCATAGTCGAGGATGATGCCACGCACCTCCTCATAACACCCGAGCGCCAGCTTGACCTCCGGATAGTCCGGCCAGGACACGGTTTTGAACTGGTTGTAGTCGATGATATGGAACTCGTGACCGAGCTTTTCGCACTCCTCTATAGTGCGGCGAAGCGTCGTCACCACGCCGTTCACCTGAGGTTCCCACGCGTCGGTTGCCAGCAAGATACGCAAATTCGTCTGTCCTCAGGGGCGGATGTCTCAGCTCCCTATTGCCCGGTTTGTCCCGAATTGGCAAGCAACAGACGTCATCGCTGTTTGCGAACCCGAAATTTCTTGTGCCGTGCACAAATTACGCCGAGGGAGACAAAATCGCGGGCCGGTGCGCGGTTTGCGGCTTGCTTAAAGTCCAAAATCCCTTATTTTTAAAAGTGAGGACGGATTCCGATACCTCCCATTGTCAAATGACAATATACGGGATTCCAGAAAGACCCCAGAAAGACCCATGAGCGAGCCACCAAAACTTGCGCAACTGCGGGATAAAGAAACGCCATCCCGTGACGGCGGGGCCAAGGATACGCCCAAATCGCGCCGTACCCGCGTGCAAATTCTGGAAACGGCCATGCGCCTGTTCGCCGAGTTGGGCTATGACCGCTCCGGCAATGCGGCCATCGCCGAGGCCTGCGGTCTGACACGCGGCGCCATGTTGTACCACTTCCCGACACGCGAAGACCTGGTTGAGGCCGCCGCCTGGCACATCCATGCCGCCCGCGAAGCCGCCTTTGAGGCGGAAGCCAAGAAGCTGAAACCGGGCCAGGACGCTCTGGACGGCGCGATCGATGCCTATTGGCGTCTGCTCAGTTCGGTACCGTTTGCCGCATTTCTGGCGCTGGAGCGCGCTGGCCGGCAGGACAGCGAGGTCGCCAAGGCGATCCGTCCCGCTCAGGAGGCCTTCGACAAAGCCGCCATGGGCCGCGCCACTCCCGGCTTCATCATGGCGGGTGCCGATGCCCGCTTCCAGGCCAGTCGCGATCTGGCCCGCTTCGCCCTTGACGGCATGCATCGCGCCGCCCTGACCTATGAATCGGACGCCCGCGTCGAGAATGTGCTGACCGTCATCAAGCGCGCCATCCATATGCTCAACCGCAAGGGAGACGTTACCGACCTGTGGGGCGAGTAAGCCTGAACCCCGTCCGTCGGCGTGAGGGCTTACGCGTGCGGTTCTATACATGTCAGATCGGCTGATCGAACGACTCTTTACGTCATGGCCCCTGCCGGCGACATCTTCATTGTGGACGAAGAGTGCGAGGGCGCGTAAGGGAGCCAAAACTGTCCTTAGCGAGTAATTCCATGCGTCACGTTCTGCGTTCCAAGATCCATAACGCCTATGTCACCGAAGCCAATCTGGCCTATATCGGGTCGATCACCATAGATGAAGCCTTGATGGAGGCCGTCGGCCTCTGGGAAGGCGAACGCGTCCTTGTGGTGTCGAATACGTCCGGCCATCGCCTGGAAACCTACGTCATTAAAGGCGAACGCGATTCCGGCGTCATCGCCATGAACGGCGCGGCTGCTCATCTGATCAGTGAGTCGGAACAGATCATCATCATGGGTTTTGAGCTAACCGACACGCCGATTATCCCCAGCGTCGTGCTGGTCGACCGGCACAATAAACTTGACCGCTACCTGTCCGAAGGTCCGGCGCAAACCGTGTGACGATTCGTTCACAGCTTTCGTGAATCCGGCGAAAATTCGTATCGCATTCGCAAGCCTTTGAGCGGTATGGAGAAAGCGGAAATTTAACGCCTCATTAACGAAAAAGTTCGCCAAAACATCGACTTGATCCTTGACGAAAACTCTGGCCTATGGCCCCATATATCGACGGCGGGGGCGCCCAACACACTAGATATAGTTGTTTGCGTCCCCCATATGGGTAGCTCCGAGCACGGAGCGGTTTGAGACTAAGGGTAGAGTGAAGATGTCAGCGAACGAAGCAGCCAAGCGTGAATCAACAGCAGCCCCCTCGGCCAAGGCAAACATGGCTGTGCGTCCCAAGGCGCGCCCGGAGTTCAAGCTGGTCAAACATGTCGTCACCGACCCGTCGCGCGATTCGCTGCTGACCGATTTCGGCAAGACGACCCTGGACGACCGATATCTGATGCCAGGCGAATCTTATCAAGACATGTTCGCCCGCGTCGCCACTACCTATGCCGATGACTCCGAGCACGCCCAGCGCATCTACGACTACATCTCGCGCCTGTGGTTCATGCCGGCGACTCCGGTCCTGTCGAATGGCGGCGCGGCGCGCGGCCTGCCGATTTCGTGCTTCCTCAACGCCGTGCCCGACAATCTCGAAGGCATCGTCTCGACCTGGAATGAAAACGTCGCCCTCGCCTCCAACGGCGGCGGCATCGGCACCTACTGGGGCGGCGTCCGCTCCATCGGTGAAAAGGTCAAGGGCGCCGGCCAGACCTCCGGCATCATTCCGTTCATCCGCGTCATGGATTCGCTGACCCTCGCCATTTCCCAAGGCAGCTTGCGCCGCGGTTCGGCCGCCGTCTATATTGACGTCTTCCACCCGGAAATCGAAGAATTCCTGGAAATTCGCAAGCCGTCGGGCGATTTCAACCGCAAATCGCTCAACCTGCACCACGGCATCGGCATTACCGACGAGTTCATGGAAGCTGTCCGCGACGGCACACCATTTGGCCTGCGTTCGCCCAAGAATAATGAAGTCCTGCGCTTCGTAGACGCCCGTTCGCTGTGGCAGAAGATCCTCGAGATTCGCCTGCAAACCGGGGAACCCTACCTGATCTTCTCCGACACGGTGAACCGCGCCATGCCCGCGCACCAGCGCGAACTGGGCCTGAAGGTGCGCCAATCGAACCTGTGCTCGGAAATCATGCTGCACACCGGCGTCGATCACAAGGGCCGCGACCGCACAGCGGTATGCTGCCTGTCGTCGGTCAATGCCGAAACCTTCCTGGAATGGCGCGATCAGCCGGGCTTCATCGAAGACATCATGCGCTTCCTCGACAACGTTCTGGAGGACTTCATCCAGTGTGCCCCGTCGTCCATGGAGCCCGCCATCTATTCCGCCATGCGCGAACGGTCAGTCGGTCTGGGCCTGATGGGCTTCCATTCCTTCCTGCAAGCCCAAGGCGTCGCCTTCGAATCAGCCATGGCCAAGTCATGGAACATGCGCCTGTTCAAGCATCTGCGCCGCGAAGCGGACAAGGCATCAGTCAAGCTGGCCGAAGAACGGGGCGCCTGCCCGGACGCCGAGGAACGCGGCGTCATGGAACGTTTCTCGCACAAGCTGGCCATTGCCCCGACTGCCTCAATTTCGATCATCTGCGGCGGCACTTCAGCCGGTATCGAGCCGATCCCGGCCAACATCTATACCCACAAGACCCTCTCGGGGTCATTCGCCGTCAAGAATCCTTATCTGGTCGCCCTGCTCGAAGAAAAGAACCTGAACAGCTCGGAAATCTGGGACTCGATCGTACAGCATGAAGGGTCCGTCCAACATCTGGATGCTTTGTCGCAGGACGAAAAAGACCTGTTCAAGACCGCCTTCGAAATCGATCAGCGCTGGGTGGTTGAACTGGCTGCCGACCGTACGCCGGAAATCTGCCAGTCGCAGTCGTTAAACATCTTCCTGCCCGGCGATGTCGACAAGTGGGACCTGCACATGCTGCACTGGACTGCATGGGAGCAAGGCGTCAAGTCGCTCTACTATCTCCGTTCCAAGTCGGTTCAGCGCGCCGCGCACGCCGGCGCCGAAGCCCGCGAAGTCGTCGAAAAGATGGATACGCCGCGCACCGACTACGAAGAGTGCCTGGCCTGCCAATAAGTCTGTAGGCAAACAATCATGGTGATATGAGACGCGAGGCCCCAGGCTCCGCGTCTCTTTTTATAGCCTTAGCGACGGCTTTGCGGATTATCTGTGTTGGTGCTCACATAAGTACGGGCAGAGACGAGACGAAGTGGTCAGGCCTGCTTAGTGGTTAGGCCTGCTTATTTTTGCTTGCTGACATCATTGACTACAGGGGCATCCGGCTTGTTCTTTTGCATATCTGTGATGCGCAGAACGACCGGTCCGAGAATGACCAGGAAGAGCACAGGCAAGAAGAAGACGATCATTGGAACGGTCAACTGGGCCGGCAGGGCGGCGGCCTTCTTTTCAGCGGCCGACAGACGCATTTCACGGTTTTCCTTGGCCATGACGCGCAGGGCCGTGCCGAGAGGAGTACCGTATTTTTCCGCCTGTACCATAGCCGTACACACCGACTTGATGCCTGGATGCCCCGTGCGCCTAGCCAGACCGTCATAGGCCTGACGACGCTCTGGGAGGTAAGACAGCTCAGCCACCAACAGGGACAGTTCCTCGGCCAGTTCGATCGAAGACGGTCCCATTTCGGCAGCCACCTTTTGCAGAGCGGTCTCGATCGACATACCCGCTTCGACTGAAATCAGCAACAGGTCGAGCGAATCCGGAAAGGCCTGCATGATCGACAGACGACGTTTTGCCGCGCGGTTTTTGATATAAATATTCGGTGCATAATAGCCGATGACAAAAGACCCAACCGTGATCAACATCTTGATCTGAAACGAATAGTGGCCGACATCCACCACGAACATCTCAAAAGCCGCAATGGCACCCAGGACGAACGGCATGGCAAAGCGGAAGAAGTAGAAGGTGGAGACAGGCTTGGGCCCGCGATAGCCGGCCATGGCCAGATTTTCGACCACCTTCGGGTCTTCCAACAAGGTCTTCAGGTTCAGGCGATCGACGATGTTGCGCGCCAGACCTTCGTCCTTTTGCCGTAGGCCGCCCGCGCCGTCCTTAGCCACGTTCTGACGTGACAGTCGGCGCAATTCCTCACGACGATTGGCGACCGACTTCATACGCTTGTCGAGCTGGTCGCCCGAGGTCATGCTGCGGCCCAAGGTGACAAAGGTCAGGAAAGCCAGGATAGCAACAACACCAGCGATCAGGTTGCCGGGGTTCATGATGAATGCAGCGAAGTCTTTCATATGCCCCCCTTAGAATTTGAAGTTGATCATCTTGCGCATCATCATGATGCCCATGAACATCCATACCGCGCCGCCTAACAGCATCAGTTGCCCGCGAACATCGGTGAACATCGGCGCGATGTATTCCGGGCGCGTCAACGCGATCATGGTGCCGACGCCGGGCGGCAGAACCCCAATGATCGAGGCCGAGGCGATGGCTTCGGATGACAGTGCCTTGATCTTCTCACCCATCATCTTCCGCGCGCGCAGGACGTTCGACAGGTTACCGAGTGCTTCGGACAGGTTGCCACCGGTCTTGGCCTGAATGGAAATGACAATGGCGAAGAAGCGGAGTTCGGGGGCAGGGATGCGTTCGCTCATCTTTTCCAGTGCGCCGTCGAGCGACATGCCTACGCCGACGTTTTCGACCAGACGCTGAAATTCCGGCCCGAGCGGCGCATGACATTCCTTGGCAACCAGTTTCAGGCCGTCATTGACAGGCAAGCCGGATTTGATACCGCGGACAATAATGTCCATGGCATTGGGAAACTCTTCAGTGAATTTCTTGACGCGTTTGCCGGCCATCACGCCGAGTACCCAGCGCGGCAAGCCATAGCAGGCAATGAAAGATGCACCCAACCCAACCAGCAGGCGTCCCCAGACCGGCATTTGGCCGAGCACGATAACTGGCGGAAAAAAGGCAACAGCACCCAGAATTGCACTGAATATCCAGAACTTTGCCACATCCGGTTCAAGCCCGGCATGCAACATACGGGCCCGTAGCGTAAGTCGCGCCTTGCGCTCCCGCTTTTCAGCCTCTTTGAGCTGCTCGCTGATTTGCTTGCGGCGCTCTTCCGGCGTCTTGGCCTGCGCCTTTTGACGATGCTTGGCGCGCGAGCTCGTCCCCAAGCCGATGGTTTGGGTGCGTTTGGTCAGGGCTGCCGAAGATCCGCTACCGCCGCCTGTTATGGCATAGCCCAGGCTGGCGAGGATCACGAAGCTCAGAAAGGCGATGAGAAGGGTTAAAAGCATAGCGTTACTCGGAAGCGTCTAGGGCTTCGGCCAACTCGCGCTCGAGGCCATAATATTTGGCGCGGTCCCAGAAGCGCGGCCGGCCAATGCCGGTGGAGCGATGGCGACCGAGAATCTTGCCTTGCTTGTCTTCACCCTCGATTTCATAAAGGAACAGGTCCTGGGTGACGATAACATCACCTTCCAGGCCCAGGACTTCGGTGACGTGGGTAATGCGGCGCGAACCGTCCCGCAGACGCGCGGCTTGAATGATCAGGTCGATCGACCCGACGATCATTTCGCGGATCGTCCGCGACGGCAGGCCGTAACCGCCCATCGTAATCATCGACTCGAGACGGGAAACAGCTTCGCGCGGCGAGTTGGCGTGCAGCGTGCCCATGGAACCGTCGTGGCCGGTGTTCATGGCCTGGAGAAGGTCGAAAGCCTCCGGGCCACGAACTTCGCCGACGATGATGCGTTCGGGGCGCATACGCAGACAGTTCTTGACCAGATCGCGCATGGTGATGGTCCCCTGACCTTCCAGGTTCGGCGGTCGGGTTTCCAGACGCACCACATGCGGCTGTTGCAGTTGCAGTTCGGCAGCGTCTTCGCAGGTCACGACCCGTTCGGTTGGATCGATGAAGGCCGTCATGGTGTTGAGCAGGGTTGTCTTTCCCGAACCGGTACCGCCGGAGATCAAAACGTTGCAGCGCGAGGCACCGATGACACCGAGGACGCGCGCGCCTTCCGGACTGATGGAGCCGAACTCCACCAGGTTGCGCATGGTCAGTTTGTCTTTCTTGAACTTACGGATGGTGAGGGTCGGCCCGTCAAGCGCCAGCGGCGGCGCGATGACGTTGACGCGGGAGCCATCTGGCAGGCGGGCGTCGCAGATCGGCGAACTTTCGTCAACGCGTCGGCCGACCTGGCTGACGATGCGCTGGCAGATGTTCATCAGCTGCTGATTGTCGCGGAAACGGACATTCGTCAGTTGAACCTTACCACCCACTTCGATGAAGACTCGGGTCGCGCCATTGACCATGATATCGGCGATATCGTCGCGCGCCAGCAAAGGCTCAAGCGGCCCGTAGCCCAGGACGTCATTAATGATGTCCTGGACAAGGTTATCCTGTTCCGCCACCGACATCGAAACGTTTTTGATCGCCACCAGTTCGGCGACGATGTCGCGAATTTCTTCCGAGGCCGCCTTGTGATCGAGCGACGCGAGTTGCGACAGGTCGATCGTGTTCAGAAGCGCATTGAAGATGGCGGTTTTGGTGGCGTGATAGTAGTCGGACTGCTCACGCACGATTTCCGTCACGGCCTGTGCCTGGTGCATCTGCTCGAGGCCCTGAGCCAGCTTTGCCTTCGCCGCGCTGTTTGCCGCTTTGTCACCGGACGAGCCACCGACACGTTTTTCCTGGCTCAGTTCAGGAAGCGCCACCTTGGGCGCGGTGTTTTGCGCCGGCGTCTTGGCGTCAAGTTTCTGAGGACGGGTGGCGATGTCCGAATTGGCGGAGGCCGGGGGCGGCGCAGCATTGCCCCCGCCCTGGCTAAGCGCCTGCGGCTTTACCTCCGAAGGCGAAGGCGACGCCGGTGCCGACGCTGGCCGCGCTGCCATCGATGCCTTTTTGTCATCTGTCGGACGTTTTCCAAACACGTTGCGTGTGCCTTACTTCTTAAAGAGGTTGGCGAGGAAGGATGACGACTTTTTCGTCTTAGGTTCCGGATTTCGGCCGGTGACTTTCGAAGTCAGTTGCATAAGGCTGTCGGCCACCTTGGAGGCCGGA
Source organism: Asticcacaulis aquihabitans (assembly GCF_032490435.1). NCBI lineage: Bacteria > Pseudomonadati > Pseudomonadota > Alphaproteobacteria > Caulobacterales > Caulobacteraceae > Asticcacaulis > Asticcacaulis aquihabitans. The sequence continues at coordinate 38,271 of NZ_JAVGWM010000004.1, read as the reverse complement.
CCGCATTCGGCGATCATCTGGCCATTATTCGATGCCTGGCCGAACAGCTTGGCATCGAAGGGGATGAGTACGGCGGGCTCGACACCAAGCGCAGCCGTAAAATCCTTCACCGGGATTTCCGGGCGGCCTGGCATATCCATCTGGTTAAGCACCAGACGCGGCGGCGTGTCGTTCGGCCGATACTGCTTGAGCAGATCGATGATGTTCTTGGCATTGCGCAATGAGGCAAGATCCGGCGTGGCAACGATGATAACTTCATCGGCGGAAATCAGGTTCGACTTCAGCCATGGCGTCCAGACGTGCGGCAAATCCATGACGATATACGGCGCGGCTGAGCGGATCTTGCGGGTAACTTCTTCGTAGGTTTCCTGATCTGCCGTATAGTCCTGGTCAAGGGTTGCCGGCGCGGAAAACAGCGACAACCGTTCGGTGCACTTGGTCAGCATGCGGTCCAGCAGGACATTGTCCAGACGGTCCGGCTCATTGAGCGCGTCGGCCATGCCGTGCAAAGGGTCCTGATTGAAATCCAAGCCCGCTGTACCGAACGGCAGGTCATAGTCGACGATAACCGTGTTCGATTGCATCTGTTCAGACAGATTATAGGCGAAGTTGTGGGCGATCGAGGACGAACCGGCGCCGCCGCGGGCGCCGACAAAGGCGATGGTGCGACCAACAAACGGCGTCTCCGGATCGTCAAACAGCCCGGCAGTCGTCTTGATCAGTTGCAGCGGCTGAACCGGCAACACCATGTATTCGCTGACCCCCTGACGGATCAGTTCCCGATATAGGGAAATATCGTTGTGAGCACCGATCACCACCACCTTGGTGTTGGCGTCGCACACTTCGGCGAGTTGCCCAAGCTGATCCAGCAGATCGCGTCCCCGCGACCCGCTTTCGACAAAAATCAGGGATGGCGTAGGTTCATGCCGGTAAGTATCTATGGCTTCCGAAATGCCGCCACGGCGAACGATACACTGCGCGCGAGCCATCCGGCGGTCGAGGGAGGCCGTATCGCATGCGGCAAGCGAGGCTTCGCTTTCGGGGAAGAAATGAATCGTAATGCGCGGAATGGATACCGCGCCGATATCTTCATCTTCTGCAAGGTTATGCAAACCCAGAGGTGGGGCGGCCGCGGCAGGCGCGGCGAACGCCTGGCGTTGCATCGCCATTTCCGGTTCGAAAGCCTCAGCCGTATCAAAATCATCATCGGCAAAGGGGTCGCTCACCGTCTCGTCAACCCGTTGCGGAGCGGCCTGGCTGCCATAGTCATCCTCTGCATCCAGACGCGCCTTATAGTCGATGAATTCGTCATCAAGGTCGTCGAGGCTGTCGAACGGATCGGTATGTTTGGCGGGGTTTACCATGGTCTGCCTTGCTCTGCCAAATGTTGCTGGCCGGGGGTCGATTCGGGTGTGTTAGTTGATGGCTTGCGAAATCTTTGCGTCGGACGCGGAATCGGCCTGCGCCGATGTCACTTCACCCTTCTGATACTTGCCTATGATTGTCGTTTTCCGAGCGGCATCCTTGGGTGTCGCTGCACGCGGATTATCCAGATCACGCGGGTCTGCAATCTGGGCGGCAAGATTGGCGTTCACCGCACAGCCGAAATTGTCATAGGGCCCATTATTGAAGGTCTGGGTGAGGTTTTCCCAAGACTGATTGCAGGCGTAAGTCCGGGACCGGTAAAATACCATATTGACGGTTATGATATCGGTTGGTTGTTCACGGGCGCTCAGGATCGTCAAATTCGGTTCTGCCACATCGCGGCCGCGCAGATATGAGACGACACCGCGACCGGCTGAAATTGCGGCCGGTTCGCCGCTGGTGACGATTTCGACATTTACCGGTTCGCCATCTATCCAATTGGCCTTATCGGCTATCTGATCCAGCGCGACCCGCTGATTCTGCGACAGGCCATTGGGATTGATACGCAGGTTGATCGTCTTACGAAGGGTTTGCGCCTGGAGCGGATACTGATCAATTGGCGTTACAGGCTTGGGCGTGTTCAGATTGGCGTGGCTGCCCGTTGTCGTCGTGCAGGCAGCCAAGCCGAAGCCGGAGACGGTCAACAAGACGGCAAGTTTGAGGGCGGGTTTGAAAAGAAATGCAGTCATGACAGCTCCTATTCAATCACGTAGCCGACGGGTGCTTGATAACCAGCGGTCTGTCCGTTGGCGTCGCCAGCGATTTGGCCGCCCTTTTTCTTGACGATCTCATTGAGGTTACCCATGAAGACCGCATTGAGATCGTTCGCCGGACGCAGATTGTCCGCCGGCGTCTGCATGTCTGCGGGATGCGTTGGATCGACAATATACGGCGTGACCAGAACAACCATTTCCGTCTGGTCGTCGAGGAAGTCGCGCGAACGTAACAGCGCGCCAATCACCGGCACGGAGGTCAATCCGGGCAGGCTGTCGATCGACTGCTTGAACTTGGATTGAAGCAGGCCGGCGATCATCAGTGATGAACCTGATTGCATTTCCACGCTGGTTTCGGCACGGCGCACCGTCAGCCCCGGAATGGTCAGGCTACCCGTTACCAAGGCGCCAACATTGGTCAGCTCGGATATTTCAGTGGAAATTTTCAGGGAAATTCGTCCGGCAGACAAGACAACCGGCATGAAGCCCAGACCGACACCGAACGGTTTGAATTGAACAGAAACGCGGCCTTGCGAATCTGTCCCCCCTTGTACTGGGAACTCACCACCGGCCAAAAATTTTGCGGACTCACCAGAGACGGCAGTCAGGTTGGGTTCTGCCAACGTGCGCGCCAAACCGACGCGTTCAAACGCCTGCAGGCAGGATTTGTTTGTCACACCATAGGACGCAGTCCCGGTGTTGGTCGTCGTGCTGGAGTTACCCGGCACGCCGGGGGTCCCAACGATATTCGTATTGGTCCCGTTATAGGTGGCCGTGCCTGCCTGATTGTAGCAGGCGCCCTTGCCGCCCTGGAACGAACCATTTGTGCTGTAGCCTGACGAATTGCCGAAACTGTAGGATTGCGTGCCGTAGCTATAGGTAATGTCCGTCGACAGGCCGAGTTGCTTGATAACCGACCGATTGACCTCAACAATGCGGACCTTCAGCGTTACCTGATCCTTACCCGCAATACTCATCATGTTGAGCACGTTTTCCGGTTTTTCAGCATAGCTTTCAGCCAACCGCGAAATCTGCGCCGCCTGACCGTCGTTCTGGGCAATGCCCGACAATACGACATAGCCGTTCATCGTCTGAACCTCGACATGAGCGTCGGGGAACAGCCGGCTAATTGTATCGCTGAGGCCGTCGGTCGGCGTATCGACGCGTATGGCGAGATTCAGGATTTGCCGGCCCATGCCGTCGAAGAAGATTGCGTCCGAACTGCCTGAGGCAACGCCCAGCACGAAGATCCGACGCGGTGTGCGCAACACGGCATCGGCGATAGCCGGATTGGAAACAAAGACATCGGACGCGTCAACCGGCAGGTCAATAACCGCCGAACGCCCCTTGGGCAGGTTCAATACCTGAACCTTCGCGGGTGCCCCGGTTTGTACCTGCACACCGGACGCAGCGCCTGAATAGCCGCCAGATGTGTTCGCATAGGCCTTCGGTTCAGCCGAAACCGCTCCGGCGCCAAACACCGCGACAGCGCTCAGGACGGCGCCCGCGCTCAGAATAGCTGTTTTACGGATTTTAGAGATCATCGTGACACCAACACCTCTGAAGTCGAGCCGGGGCGGATAACGCGGACAGCCTGATCACTGGCACCAACAGGTTCCTGGATAACGGCGCCGGACGGGCCGGCGGCATCGGCATAGGAGCGCAACATGAGCGACAATGTGCCCGATGCCTTGGCCAGGGTCAGTATCTGACCATCGATCGGCGTTACTTCCAGCGTAGCCGTGGCACCTATGACGCTTTGCTTACCCTCTTCGGCGGAAACCTGCTGGTCGATCGCCAGAACGCGGATATTGCGCAAGACCGGTTGGACGCTATCGATGGTGCCACTGCCACCACCCTGACGCGGCGTCTGATGGGTCGCCAGTATGTCAACGCGATCACCCGGCAGGATAAAGCCACCGGCCGTGTTGTCGACGCTGACCGGTACGGCCAGGGCACGCATGCCCGGATTGAGCATCACCGCCATGAAGCCGCCTTCGTCAGCGCGCACGATCTTAGCAGGAATAATGGGTTCATTGGCTAGCAAGGCCTCGCGTACCACGCCGCCAACATAGGCCTCCTTACTCGGCGACGGCGCGACCTTGTCCGCCACGGCCTGAAGCACGCCATTGCCCGGCTTCTTGACCGCGACCGGCCCCTTCGCCGCCGCGTCCTCGGCACCGGAGGCAGGCGCTGATGACAAGGCCCCTGTTTCCGGGCGCCCCCCGTCGACGATATAGGCAGGGTTGAGGGTATTGACTGGCCAATCCTGCCACGCCATGTCGCCGTCTACCAGACGGGTACCGGCCGGAATGTCGCGAGTCGCCACCAGAACGCGCGCGGTCGGTACCGCAGGCGCCTGAACCGTTGCCGCCGCTTCGTGCGTGGCCTTTCCGCCGATCATACCGCGGACAAGAAATGCCAGAACAAGCGCAGCGACGGCGGCTATACCGAATACGACGTATCGTGACGTCTTCATCTACCCAATTCCCCTGAAATATCTGGTCTCCGCACCTGCGAATTTCTATATGGACCAAATCAGTTTGATGTCTTGCCTTAGGGAATCTTCGCTTAAGGTTAGTTAACGTTCGCCTAAAGAATGCTTGCCAAGGGGTAAATTCGTAATTTTTGCCGAGATTTAGATGGTTTCCATACACGGGTCAGTTTCGCGCCAGAGCTTTGCGGATCTATCCGCGGACCGAATCAGGACCAAAACTTAAGGGCGTGGAGAAATTGACTTTCGCCGATAGCAAACAGACCGCCCGCGCAAATACCGATGCCATAAGGAATATCGCCCTTGGCCTCCAGGTGACGCCCCGCCCATTCCGGCAGGTTCGGCTTCAAGCCCCAAAACAGCTTTCGCGCCAAAATAATGACAATGGACAACACGCCACCGAAGAGGGCTGTATAGATTAACAAGGCCACGAAGGCGCTATACCAGGTCTGAATACCCGGCCCCACCCAGAGCGCGGCGGCGGCGATCAGTTTGGCGTCCCCCCCGCCCATGAGACGGAAGGCGAACAGAGCCATGCCCAATACCAAACCGGCCAAGCCTATGCCAAAATGAAGCCCCCAATCCTGGACGCTCAACGGCTGCCCGAAAAATTGATTCAATAAGGCGACCGGAACGAAGGCGATCGCCAGACCAAACGTCAGGCGATTGGGAATTTTCATGGTGGTAATATCGGAATAGGCCGCCCAAATCAGACAGATCGGATATATGACGGTTAATAGGGTCGTGATCGGCACGGAAGCGAACCTTGATATGATTAACAGGCCAAGCGTTCTAACAGTGCAGCGGTTAAGGATGTCCTATTCGTAGGTCCGGTTAATAAATAAAAAAAGCCTAGGGAAACCCCAAGGCTCGTTGCTCTATAAATGTATTAAGGTACTGATGGTGGTTCGTCAGTATATCTGACATCAAGGGCGATTGGTTACTTGTGTAATCGCTGTGCCAATCCGATTGAACATAGCCGTGGCGCTGTCACCGAAGGCGTAAAACGCGGTCATGCAAGCCAGAAACATAAGCGCGGCTATCAGACCGTATTCGATCGCCGTAGCACCGCTTTCATCTCTTAAAAATCTGCCCAGCATTGCCTTCTCTCCTTAAGAAACAGGCCGCAGACCATTTAATCTGCAGCCTGTAATCCGGTCGCCGTTTGGGCCACCGTACCATTCAGGTATTAGCCGAGCTTGACGGCGACCTTTGAGAAGGTCCCTGTCAACTTGCTGCCGACGGTGCCCAGAACCGTAATCAGGGCAACGGCGATCAGAGCAGCGATCAGACCATATTCGATAGCCGTGGCGCCGCTTTCATCTCTTAAAAATTTGCCTAGCATTGGGTTCTCTTCCTTAAGAAACAGGCCGCAGATCATTCAATCTGCGGCCTGCAGTCAGGTTACCCCATAAGGGTTGCCGTCTCGTCTGGGTATTAGCCGAGCTTGGCGGCGACCTTCGAGAACGTGCCGGTCAGGTTGCTGCCGACAGTGCCCAGAACGGTGATCAGGGCAACAGCGATCAGAGCGGCGATCAGGCCATATTCGATAGCCGTGGCGCCGGATTCGTCTTGAGCGAATTGGTTGAGGAACTTGGTCATGTGATTTTCTCCAGGTTAAGTTTGATAATAAGCAGTTGAACCGTTTGTCGTATCGGGCCACCGATAACCGGCTCAATTGCTCCCGAACACGAGATCAATTTAAATGCCCATGATTAAAACCAAGTAAACAGAAAAGAAAATTTCAAATTATTCTATGATTAATATATAATTACTATTAATTGTAATTAACCTTAACTTTAATTAAGCAATATTAATGCTGTATTTATAGGATTTTTTTGACGTTAATATTACGTTTAGCAAATTTAAAGATTTCTTGTTTACCTTCTTTCATAACAAGACCCTCACCTCATGGGCGCTACTCATAGTGTGCGGATGCATTATGATCGTAACGAAGCACCTGAAAGCATAACGGGATACGAGCCTAGAATGACGAAACACATGATTGGAACGCGACTCTGTATTCTGGCAGCCTCTATTGCCTGTGCAGCGGCCCTTACCGGTACGGCCGAAGCCGGCCAACGCCTTACGGTCGCCAAAAACCACACAATGCGCGTCACACTCAACGGTTCGGCTGGGGCGGTGATCGTCGCCAATCCGGACATTGCCGATGTACAGGTGATTGACTCGCGGACTATATATATTGTCGGCAAGGGCTTCGGAAATAGCGCCGTCACTGTCACCGGACGTGATGGCCGCACCCTGTTCGATGGCGAAATCATCGTCAATGCCGCCCAAAAGGGCGCCATCAACGTCTATAAGGGTCTGAAGTCTTCCCTGACCGTCTGCTCCAATGTCTGCATATCGGAAGACGCTACTTCGGAAAACACGAGCGCTTCTGCCCCTCCGGCGCCAGTGGCCACGCCAGTGGTTACCAGCTCACCGGTCGCCATGCAGTCGGTCAGCCACTGATATGCTGCCAGGCTTTCGGGCACCTTCCCGAAGGATTTGCGCCCTTAACGGACTATTGACGCAGACATCGTAGTATCCGGCCTAGCTGAACAGAAGGCGCGGGGCTATCATGCTTGCCAAATTCAAAACTATGAAGCGGGCTGTTAAAGACACGCGTGGTGCGGCGGCGTTGGAATTCGCGCTGGTGGCCGGCCCATTGATCGTAATGATATGCGGCTGCATTGAACTGGCTGTGATTATTTTGCTGTCCGTCACGCTTGATAACGCTACCGATGTAGCGGCGCGCGACATACGCACCGGCCTTACAACCATGGCCAACACCCCGAACGCAACGGCCTTCAAAGCCAAGATCTGTAACAATATGGGGTGGTTGTCCGCCAGTTGCGTCGACAGCCTGCGCGTCGATGTCTCTACCTTCAAAACCTTTAATGATGTAAAGGCGCCGACGGCGATTCAAAACGGCCAGTTCATACCCGCTTCGAATTTCTCGTACACCATCGGTGCCGGTTCCGAAATCCAGATGGTTAACGCCTATTACGAGTGGCCAATGTTCACGCCATTCCTGTCAGCAGGGCTTACCACGCTCAGTAATAACGACGTCGTTATCCGGTCCAGTTCCGTATTCAGAAACGAGCCCTTCTGATGATATCCCTGCGCCGTCTCAACCACATCGCTACGCTGAAAGCGTTTGGCCGTAAATTCGCCCGAGACAATGGCGGCGTGTCCGCCATCGAATTCGCCCTCGTCGCGCCGATTCTGGTCGCGGCCTATCTCGGCCTCGCCGAACTGACCCTGGGCATGATGGCGTCGCGCCGCACATCCCACCTGGCCGCGACCGTCGGCGACCTGGCAGCGCAGTCGGAGACCCTGACCACCGACAATATCAGCGATCTCTGGCAGATCGGTAAAAGTATGCTGCCCGATACTGCATCAGGCTCAAGCCTGAAGATGCGACTAACATCCGTCACAATGGATGCGACCAACCATGCGATTGTCAACTGGAGTGTATCTTCTCAGGAATCTGCCTATCCGCATAATAAAAAGGGCACGCAGATCACGGCCATCACAACCACACAGATCGCAGCCGGGGAAAGCCTTGTCATGACGGAAGTCCAGTACGACTATACGTCACCGCTAGGCGGGTTTTTTGTGCCCACCGGCACGCAGTTCAAGGACGCCTTCTACCACCATCCGCGTAACGGCTCGGCGGTGCTATGCCCCTCATGTCCAACACCATAACCCGCGCGCCTAGCCTTCCAGCACCCTTTTGATCAAGGACAACTTGGTCTCGGTCTCGATACGCTCGGCACGCGGCACACTGTCGGCGACAATGCCACCGCCGGCACAGGCGCGGATATTCCATCTGCCGGCCTCGTCACGTTCCATCGCCAAGGTGCGGATCAGGACATTTGAGTCCATAGCACCGCCCGCATCGATAAAGAACAGCGACCCGCAATAAGGCCCGCGCGCCGCTTCCATCTCGTGAATGACCTTCATCGCCTGGACCTTGGGCGCTCCACTGATCGATCCTGGCGGGAAGGTCGCGGCGATCACATCCGCCGCCGTCTTATCGGCTCGCAATTGCCCTGTCACGGTCGATACCAGATGATGCACGTTTGGATAGCTTTCGAGTACATGTAATGCCGGCACAGTGACGCTGCCTACGTCTGCGACGCGCGATAAATCATGCCGCATCAGGTCAACAATCATCAGATTTTCCGCACGGTCTTTTTCACTGGCGCTCAATTCAGCGGCGAGATCCCTATCCTCCCCTGCCGTGCGACCGCGCGGACGTGTCCCTTTGATCGGCCGGGTTTCCAAACGACCGCCGGCATCGAGACGAATGAATCGTTCCGGACTATTAGAAATCACGAACCTTTCATCCAGTCCCAGAAAGCCACCGAATGGCGCCGCCCCCGCCGCATGCAATGCGGCCATTACCGCACCGGGCCTTATTCCCCGGCGCAGGCGGCCAGTCCATCCCCGCGCGAGATTAGCCTGAAAGAGATCCCCGGCATGAATTTGCTGAATCAAGGCTGCCACCTTGTCCTCGTGCACGCCGTCGGGCGTTTCAAGACACAAGGCGCCGTCGACCAACCTGCCGGACACAACCGCCGAAACCGGTGTGCCTTCATAAAGGGTGACAAGCCGATCGCGCGCTGCCGCCGCTTCGGCGGGTGTGGCCCCACGGCCTATAACCACCAACGTCTGATGGTGATGATCAAATGCCAAGACCGCCGGATAACACAGCACGATCAGTTCGGGCCAAGCCTTGCGACCTTCGATGCGGAAGGGCCGGCGCTTCATGGCTTCCAGCCGCAACCCGAGTTCGAACGCGGCCATTCCCACCAGACCGCCGGTAAACGGTGGAATGGCCGCGTCACCGATTTTTGGTATTTCGTTATCCGGCGTGATCGCAGCCGTGACTTCGGCCAAAAAGGCCGTCGTTTCGCGCGGATCGTCATAGGTTAGCTCGGCGCGCGCCACCGGCTCCGCCATCAGATAGCTGTAGCGGCCCAATGGGCCGCCATCGGAGAGGAAGCCTGCCGCCAAGGCATGGGCCAGCCAGCCGTCAAGCCGCGAGCCGGGCGGCTCGTACGGCAAAGCCCTCACGGCGCTACAGGACAGGTCGATCGCCGAAAACGGCAACATTCACAGCAACTTGATTCGATAGTGAAAGCCAAAGGGCTCAAAATGATATCAGGATTTAGCCACCAGCGACAAGCCTGCACCGCCCGCGATCGCGGCGACGCCCGCCCGCTACGGATGAACCCTATGGATGGAGGTCCATTGATCTGACTGGAGCGGATTGCGTCACAGCAACCCGCTCCTTTTGTTTTGCATAACGCTTACCGGAACGGCGGCTCATCGAAAGAGCGCAGCTTGCGCGAATGCAGGCGTGCCCCAAAGTCGCGCAGAATACTCACCGTCTCGATCCCGATCTGGATATGCTCGGCGATGGCGCGTTCGTAGAAATGGTTGGCCTGGCCCGGAAGCTTCAGTTCGCCATGCAGCGGTTTGTCCGAAATACACAACAGCGTCCCGTAGGGGACACGGAAGCGATAGCCCTGCGCCGCCAGGGTGGCCGACTCCATATCAATGGCAATGGCGCGCGACTGCGAAAACCGGCGGGCGGACAGGCTGTATTTCAGTTCCCAGTTTCGATCGTCGGTCGTGACCAGCGTGCCAGTGCGCAAACGCTTTTTCAGTTCGTCTCCGTCCTGGCCGGTGATGCGTACGGATGCCTGATGGAAGGCCTGCTGGACTTCGGCGATCGGGGGAATAGGGATTTCGATCGGCAGAACATCGTCCATGACATGGTCGTCACGCAAATAGGCGTGCGCCAGGACATAATCACCAATGCTTTGCGACGCGCGCAAACCGCCACAATGGCCGATCATTAGCCAGGCATGCGGACGCATGACGGCCAGATGGTCAGTGATGTTCTTGGCATTGGATGGGCCGACACCGATATTGACCAGGGTTATGCCGCGACCGTCCGGCGCCATCAGGTGATAGGCCGGCATCTGATGCTTGGCGCGCCAGGGTGAGTTGACGATCAGCTCCAGCGGATTGACCGTGTCCTTGGTGACGACGAAATTGCCGCAGCACGACAGGGCCGTATAGGGACTGTCCGGCTTTTGCAGTTGCTCCAGGGCGTAGGCGACGAATACATCGACGTAGCGATTATAGTTCGTCATCAGGATATAGCCCTGAGTGTGGTCCGCCGGCGTGCCTGTATAGTGGCGCAGGCGCGCCAGCGAGAAATCGGTGCGCAGACCATCGAACAGAGCCAAGGGGCGATGGCCGTGACTATCGATGAAATCCATGCCGTCGGCCACTTCGTTGCCGATGAGCGCCAGTTCCGTGGCCGGAAAATGCCGCGACAGGTCCATGGCTGAGACACTATTGAGGTCGAGCCCGGCGCCATCGAGGACGTAAGGATAGGGTATTTCCTGGTTGGATAGTGACACCGAACAATCAGCGCCGTAATCGCGGATCAAAAAATTCAGTTGTTCTTCGATATAGTCGCCGAAGATATCCAGACGCGTGATCGAGCTGGAATAGCTCCCCGGCCGGGAAAAGCGCGCAAAGGCGCGATTAACCTGCGGATGGCGATGATCGAGGACAACGCCCTCTTCTTCATCGTCGTAAACGCCTTTCCATACAACGGTCAGCTTCGGGTAGCAGTAACGCCCCTCCTTGCGCAGATGACGCGACGGCCTTTCCTTGCGTTCGAGATAAGCATGCAGGTCGGCCTGGAGATTGGCGACGGCGTTACCGTAAATCTGTTTCAGCTGGCGGACGATTTCGGCGGCGGATTGAACCTTGGCGCCCCGGTGGGCGTCCTTTTTCTTTTCTTTTTTCATTCCGCGCAAATAGCATACAGAACCCGTCTTCGCCAGATCATGCCCGCAATTTTGAAGTGGGCTACGATTGCATCGGGCGCAGGCCCAGTTCACGCAACAGGTGGGCATCCGTGCCAGGTTGCGGATTGGGCGTCGTCAGCAGGGTGTCGCCAATAAAGATCGAATTGGCGCCGGACAGGAAGCACAAGGCCTGCAGCTCTTCGCTCATCTCGGTTCGGCCCGCCGACAGTCGCACCATTGATTTCGGGCAGACGATCCGTGCCACCGCTATGGTGCGCACGAATTCCAGACCCGAAATCCCGCGCTCTGTGCCGACCTTATCACCTAAAGGCGTGCCCAATATGGCGACCAGATTGTTGATAGGGATCGAATCCGGATGATGCGGCAAGGTGGCCAGTTGATGCAGGAAGGACACCCGATCCGCGCGCGCCTCGCCCATGCCCATTATGCCGCCACAGCAGGTCTTCATGCCGGCATCGCTCACCGCCTGAAGCGTATCGAGCCGTTCGGCGTAGGTGCGGGTCGTTACCACGCTTTCATAATATTCAGGCGACGTATCGAGGTTGTGATTGTAATAGTCGAGGCCTGCCGCTTTCAGCGCCCGCGCCTGGTCGGGCGTGATCATGCCGAGTGTGGCACAGGTTTCCAGGCCCATCGCCTTGACGCCACCGATCATGGCGGCGAGCGCCGGCACATCGCGGTCTTTCAAATCGCGCCAGGCGGCGCCCATGCAAAACCGTTGCGCGCCACCGGCCTTCGCCTTTCCCGCCTCCGCCAATACAGCGTCAACGGCCATCAGCCGGGACGCCTTCAGGCCTGTGTCGAAGTGCGCCGACTGCGAACAATATCCGCAATTTTCGGCACATCCTCCCGTCTTGACCGATAGAAGCTGAGACAACTGCACCTCGGACGGGTCGAACTGCTGACGGTGAACACTCGCCGCCTGGAAAACCAGTTCCATAAACGGCAGGTCGAAAAGGGCGGCAATTTCGTCACGGGTCCAATCGTGGCGCAGGGAAAAGGCGGGAGCATTCATCATCAATTCCTTAGCTTCACGCCATGATCTAATCCATCGGCGCCACTTAGGCACCCCCTTTTTGCCCTTATCGTCTGCTATTCAGACTCCATGCAAATGAACCGCCGCCATCTCTTGACCGGTATTGCCGCCTTGGGCCTGGCCCCTCACGCCGATGCGGCGCCTGCCGGTTTTGGTCTGCGCCTCAGCAATGAGGGGCTGATCATGCCAGTGATCGTGAAGGGCCGGCGGCTCACGGGCGTGCTCGATTGCGGCGCCAGCGCCTCGTTGATCGACAGTGGTGTGGCCGCCAGCCTGGGCCTAAGCATCGATCGCGAACGCAAGGGCGATGCCATCTACAAATCGATCCGCGCTGCGCAAAGCGCACCCGTTCTGATCGCGGCGGGCGACACCGCCTATACCGCGCCGCTGATGATCATGCCGTTGAAACAGGCCGGATTGACCAGCGACATGATTGTCGGTCGTGATATTCTGGACGGACACAGGCTGGACCTGGATGGGCCCGGTTTACGCGCCACCTTTCAGACGCGGCAACCGCCATTGGCCGGCATGACGGCCTTGGCGCTCAACCGCAGCACAAACGGCAGCCTTGCCATTGACATGGAAATCGACGGCGTTCCGGTCCGCGCCAGCGTCGATACCGGTAGCAATACGCCCTTGATCCTGAAAGCCGATTGGGCCCAGCGCAATGGCTTGACAGGCCGCAAAACATCGCAATGGCTGGGCGGAGATGTCACCGGACTGCATAAGATCACGATGTCGAGCGTCGACCGCGCCACCTTCGGCGGGCTGACCTTTCGGGACATACCGGTCGAAATTTCCGACAACCGGCTTACCTACGACGTCAATCTGGGCCTCGACTTTTTCCTGCGACTACGATCCTTTTGGGACATCGAAGCCGGTCGTCTATGGATATCGACCACGCCTGACCATTTGGCGCGGCCCTTCGATCGCGAACGGTCTGGCCTGGCCTACCTGCCGCAAGGCGACGGCCTGAACGTCATTTTTGTTGCGCCGCAGAGTCCTGCAGAAGCGGGCGGCTGGCGCAAGGGCGACCTGATCACCGCCATAGACGGCACGCCGGTGGCGCAAATGGCCGCCATTGACGACTGGAAACGCGATCCAGGCCGACAAAGCGTGCGCCTGACCATCGCCAGCGGCGAAACGCGGACCTTGACGCTCCAAGACTACTACTAAATCATATAAAGACATCTTTATATCTTTATTGCCAACTTCCGCGCGGGCGGCTATAAGCCGTTTCATATCTCTTGAAACGGAAACCGACCATGGCTGACTATATTGTAAAAGACCTGTCTCTCGCGGCCTGGGGCCGCAAGGAAATCGACATCGCAGAAGGCGAAATGCCAGGCCTGATGGCCACGCGCGAGGAGTTCGGTCCGACCCAGACCCTGAAGGGCGCCCGTATCGCCGGTTCGCTGCACATGACGATCCAGACGGCCGTACTGATCGAAACTCTGCAGGCCCTCGGCGCGGAAGTGCGCTGGGCATCTTGCAACATCTTCTCGACCCAAGATCACGCCGCCGCCGCCATCGCCGCCACGGGCACGCCGGTTTTCGCCATCAAGGGTGAAACGCTGGAAGAATACTGGGACTACGCCCACAAGATCTTCGAATGGCATGACGGTGGATACCCGAATCTGATCCTCGACGACGGTGGCGACGCCACCCTGCTCTGCGTCCTCGGCCCGAAGGCCGAACAGGACCCAACCTTGCTCGACAATCCGCAGAACGAAGAAGAAGAAGCGCTTTACAAGGTCATGAAGCGCTACCTGAAAGAAAAGCCGGGCTTCTATTCCGCCATCCGCGACGCCATCAAGGGTGTATCGGAAGAAACCACCACCGGCGTTCACCGCCTTTACGCCATGGCGCAAAAGGGCGACCTGCCCTTCCCCGCCATCAACGTTAATGACAGCGTGACCAAGTCCAAGTTCGACAACCTCTATGGCTGCCGCGAATCCCTGGTCGACGCCATTCGCCGCGCCACCGACGTCATGCTGGCCGGCAAGGTCGCCGTTGTCCTGGGCTATGGCGACGTCGGTAAAGGGTCAGCCGCCTCGCTGCGTAACGGCGGCGCACGCGTTATCGTCACCGAAATCGACCCGATCTGCGCCTTGCAGGCCGCCATGGAAGGCTATGAAGTCCGCACAGTCGAGGAAGTGGCGGCCGTCGGCGACATTTTCGTCACCGCGACCGGCAACAAGGACGTGCTGCGCCTCGAACACATGCGCGAGATGAAGCACAATGCCATTGTCTGCAATATCGGTCACTTTGACTCGGAAATTCAGGTCGCGTCGCTGCGCAACTACAAATGGGACGAGATCAAGCCGCAGGTCCACCACGTCGAATTCCCGGATGGCAAGAAGATCATCGTCCTGTCCGAAGGTCGCCTGGTCAATCTCGGTAATGCCACCGGCCACCCGTCCTTCGTCATGTCGGCATCGTTCACCAACCAGACCCTGGCCCAGATCGAGCTTTGGGTAAACGGCAAGAGCTATAACAAGTCGGTATACACTCTGCCCAAGCATCTGGACGAGAAGGTCGCTTTGCTGCACCTGGCCAAGCTGGGCGCCAAGCTGACCGTGCTGAACAAGGAACAGGCCGATTACATCGGCGTGCCGGTCGAAGGCCCATTCAAGCCAGATCACTACCGCTACTAAGATTGGCGCCACTAAGATCGGCACTACTAGTGCAGAAAGCCCGCCCTAACCGGCGGGCTTTTTTATCGGTCCCTACGCTGCTTTTTGAACGCGGATCAGGCCCAGGAAGGCATCGACCTCTTCCGACATGGCCTTGACCTGTTCCGACAGGCTGCCGGCGCCTTTGAGCACTTCGGCCGACGTTTCGGTTGTGATCTGCGACGCACGCGACACCTGGCTCAGATCCTCGTTGATTGTATCCGCGCCATTGGCCACCTGGGCAACATTATTGGCGATATCGGCTGTGGCCGCGGATTGCTGAGTGACGCCCGCGGCGATTGAGGTCGCTACGGCGTCGATACGTTCGATCGTGTGGCTGATCGATTTGATGCATCCGACCGTTTCTTCGGTCACACTCTGCATGGTCGATATGTGGTCACGAATTTCGCTTATGGCGCGCGAGGTCTGAGCTGACAGGTTCTTCACTTCTCCGGCCACTACGGCGAAACCGGCGCCGGCTTCACCCGCCCGGGCCGCTTCGATAGTGGCATTCAGCGCCAGCAGGTTGGTCTGAGAGGCGATGTCCTGAATAAGCGCCACGACATCGCCAATTTTCGACGAAGCCTGAGTCAGATTGTCGACCGTTTGACCCGTCCGGCGTGCCTCTGCCGTCGCCGCCTGAGTCATCATTGTCGTCTCTTCAACCTGGCGGCTAATTTCGTTGATCGAGGCCGATAGCTCTTCGGTGGCAGACGCGACCGTTTGCAGATTGGAAGACGATTGAGACGTCGCGCTCGCCATTGAGGTCGACCGCATATCGGCATCGCGTGCGGCCTGATCCAGATTGTGGGCTGCCATATTCAAGTCGGTCGAGGTTTGCCCAACACGCGCCGCCACAGACTTGATCTGGCGTTCGAATGCCTCGGCGCTTTTCAGCACTTGTAAGGCGCGGGCATTGTCGCTTTCCAGCCTGGCGCGCACAGCAGACTGCTCTGCTTCCAGCCTCGCCACCGCGGCTATATTATCTTTGAACGCCAACACGGCGTGCGCGATGTCTCCGACCTCATCCCGACGATTTTCGTAAGGCACCTGAGCAACAGTCTCGCCGCTGACCAGTTTGTGGAGCAGACCGGCCAGGCGTTTGAGAGGAACGGAGATATGGCGGACCGTCACAAAATTGATGGTACTGCCTAGCAGAAGTGCCAAAACACCGATGAGGCTCCCGATCATCAAAATCCGACCCGATAATTTATCGAAATCGGCGTCAGCCTGATTGGCCTTGCCGACTGTCAGCTTTGACAACGCCATCAGCGGGTCGACCATCTTGACGCAGGCTTCGTCAATCTGACCGTCCAACGCGCGAGACTGGAGCGTCAGCACGTCGCTGGCCTTCAGTACAGGCATCATCTCGGACTCGAACATGTTTATATAATTGCGGTATCCCGTCATCGCCTGGTCCAGAAGCGCTGTCTCATCGGCTTCTTTCAATTGACCACGTAAGTCGGCGAACAAGGCCTCCGTCCGGCTCTTTTCCATGGCCCAGTCCGTTTGCGTCCGGTCCAGCTCGTGATTGATTTGAGCATCGGCTATGATCTGGTACAGGGACGCGCCTTGACCAGAGAGGGCTTGCGCCGCCGCTGACGTTTGCATAAGTACAATGCCGCGATTTTGGAGGTGGCGTAGATGGGACAAAGACGCCCACGCCCCCGCAACAAATGCTCCCATTGCCAAAACAAACACCAAAGATGCGGCAGCGAGCTTATGGCCTATGGAAAATTTCATGATGGGACCCATAATCAAAAAACGCGATTATGTGAAAATTACGCAGGTGTGGTTAAGAAATGATATCTACCGACAGTGGAGAAAAGTATGACTTATCTTTTGGGCCACAGCGGCAAATAGCCGGTTACCGGACCGCCGTGCGCGGTCTTGGCGTCCAGCCAGCCCTTCGCCAGCCGACGCAAGCGTTACCACCGAGGTAACAGCTAAGTTATGGAGCAGACTACGGGCGCGACATAAACCTACAGCCTATCGCCTGCAGCGCGACCTCAGCCTTGGGCGGCAACCGCGAACTGGCCATTCTTGCGGAAGCGCCAGAGATAGGTCGGCACGATCGATTCCACCGCCGTCGGAGCGATGCCCAGATCATTAAAGCCCTTGGCCCCCTGGCTCACTACATTATCGACCGCCAGCAGCAACACCTGATCCGTGGTCAGAAGCGGCGCCGGAATCACCGGCACGATACCGCGCGCCCATGCCTGAACGTCTCCAACCAAACCGATAAGACGAGCCACAATGACCGGCGTCCATATCTGCGGACGGGGGCTCATGACCTCCGTACCGACATATTGAACCAGAGCCTTGAAGGTGAAAACCTCTGGGCCACCCAGCTCAAATGTCTGGCCATAGGCATCTGTGTTGCCAAGTACGCGCGCCACGGCCGCCGCGACATCGCCGACATAGGCCGGCTGGAACTTGGTTTCTCCACCGTCGATCGCCGGCATGACGGGGAACATCTTAATCTGCGCCGCCAGCGATGTGAAAAATCCGTCCTGCGGACCGAAAAGGATCGACGGACGCAGGATAACGGCTGTCGGGAGAGCCTTGCGGACGGCGACTTCCGCCTTGCCCTTGCTGGCGGAATAGGCCGACGCTGCCTCGGGATTGGCCCCCAATGCCGACATCTGCACAAAATCGCCAATGCCGCGCTGCTTGCACATATCCGCCATCCAGGTTGCGGCCTGACGGTGGACCAGATCGAAACCCTGGCCGCCGCCTTGATACATGGTGCCGACCAGATTGACACAGGCCGTGGCATTTTCCAGCGCGCTGGCGATGTCTGCCTCGCGACGCACGTCACAACGCACCACCTGGATTTGCCCGACATCGCCCAACGGCTTCAGATCATAGGCAATGGTCGGCTTGCGGACCGCCACGCGCACCCGCCAGCCCTGTTTGGCCAAGGCACGCACCACCTGCTTGCCCAAAAACCCCGAACCGCCGAACACCGTGACCATCTTTGCCATGATCTTATCCCTTGAATACGCTTGGCCCACGCCTGACTGACGTCAGCGTGCGAACCTCTCGATAACGCAAGGTTTTTATCGAAGCAACGCCTTTAAGTCAGCCCCCGAAAAAGATTTGTGAAAATCGTCATCAAAGGCGTTGACCGGCGAAAACTTTCCCCCTATAGGTCGCCGCCTCGCCGAGCAATCGGCAGAGACTACCACCTAAGACGAAGTGCCCAGGTGGCGGAATTGGTAGACGCGCTGGCTTCAGGTGCCAGTGGCTTAACGGCCGTGAAGGTTCGAGTCCTTTCCTGGGCACCATCTTGCTTTGTGACGAGAATTATCCGTTACAGAACAATAATTCCACATAATCCACACCAGCATAGTCAACGATCGTAGCATCAAGCCGGGTCATCAACGGCTCAATAACGACGTTCTCAATTCGCAGGATTATGATCCGTCGGAACGTTCGACAATGCTTTCGGCACCGCCTGAGCTAAGCGTAAAACATAACGCCATCAGATCATTTTTCCGAATGATCTCAAACCACGCTAAGCAGACAAAGGTCCGATCATATGCTTCCGGCATAACTCTGCGAGGCAAATGGTGCGCAAGCTGGAAACATGTTTGGCTCTCAATATCGAAAGCGCCATCACCGTAGTAGCGGCAGCTTATCATTTATTAACCATTATTCTCAATTCTCGTCTTGTTTTTGACATTTATGTCAAATAGCATAAATGGAGAGTAGGAGTATTTGTATGGCCAAATCAGCTTACCACGATGAAATATGCTCAACGTCAGACGTGAGAACACCCTCTACAATTGATATTGAGACGCTCGGCGAAGAATCGAAGAAGTATCCGTTTTCTTTCACTCTGATTGGCGTGACCCTCTTTTGCGCCGCGTGTTGGGCGGGCGTCGCTTATCTCATTTTTCACTAGAGCAGCGCGCGTACAGAAACTCCCCAAAGCGGCGAGCCCTATTGCTTTGCTAATTCCGCAATTGTTAGCCCTTTAAAATGTTTCAAAAACTCTTGGAAAATCACTTCCCGCCCCTGCCCGCCCATCGTGGGGCAGCCGCGCTCATTTTCCTGTTTTACCTACCCTATAATGTGCCTCGGATACTTATTGTGAACATCCACCGCCATTTCCGTTCGCGGTCCAAAAAGTGACGCCCCAAGAGGGGTAGACTGTGTCTTGCCGATCTGCGCAATCGAACGAATAAGGTAGGTCCAAGACACCTCAATGGCCGAAGATGCCCCCAATGCGTCCGTCAGACGTCAGCGTTCGTGCCGCAAGAGCACCAGAAAAGCCTTATAGAATAGCGGATAGCGGGGTGCTCATGTTTGGTCACGCCCTTACGCGCTCGGCGATTGCGCTAAATTGAACTGGCCGCACAATATCGCGCAACGAAGTCTTCGTGCCTGGGCATAAGCGCCACATTTGATGCCACGACCTTTTCTACGTGATCGATGAGCGCCTGCATGTCTTCGTTTTTGACCCAATCCACAGCGGGGTGATAACTGCGCGGCATGATTCCCTGGCCCAGCATCACCTGCACCCAGCTGGTTAAGCCAAACAATTCAGTGCCTTCGCGGAAGAACTGGCCATTGGCGGAAAACAAATCGATATAGGACTTCACCGAATCCGGAACACGCATGGTTCGCACATAGTTCCAGAATTGGGAATCGCTGCGCTCGGTGGCATGATAATGGAGGATGATAAAGTCCCTGATCCGCTCATACTCAAACTGCATTTGCGCGTTATAAACATCTTGCAGCACCGGCTCAAAGTCCGACTGCGGAAACAAGCTTACCAGCCGCGATATGCCCGATTGAATAAGGAAAATGGCGGTTGATTCCAAAGGTTCAATAAACCCTCCGGCCAAACCAATCGCGACGACATTCTTATCCCAGAGCTTTCGCCGCTTGCCGGTTGTAAAACGTATGGCTTTCGGATCGGAGAGTGCTCGACCATCGAGCGACTTGAGCAACAGATCGGCGGCTTCAGAATCGCTGGTGAACTGGCTGCTATAGACATAGCCATTCCCGGTGCGATGCTGTAGCGGGATACGCCATTGCCACCCTGCAGAACGCGCTGTGGAACGCGTGTAAGGGGTTGGCGGCGCAACTTTCTCGCACGGCACGGCCAGGGCCCGATCACAGGGCAGCCAATGCGTCCAGTCCTCAAAGCCCGCGTGCAGCGTGTCTTCAATCAACAAGGCGCGGAAGCCGGTACAGTCGATAAACAGGTCGGCCGTGATCGTTGCGCCGTTTTCGAGCGTTACGCTTTCAACAAACCCGCTCTCTTTATTCTGATTGACCGCAACGACCTTACCTTCGGTACGCACGACGCCCTGCGCCTCTGCGCGTTTGCGTAAAAAGCGGGCGTAAAGGGTCGCGTCGAAATGATAGGCATAGGCGATCTCAGCCAGTGGCGAATTCGCTGGCGCGTCGCGCGGCGGCGCCATGAACTTGCCCATAGGCGCGGCCACTGTATTGAGTGAATATTGGCTAAGCCCCTTCGCCTTACCGGCGAAACGGGCCTTCAGCCAGTATTGGTGGAAAGGCATTAAACCCAGGTCACGGCCGATTGTGCCAAATCCGTGGATATAGGAATCGCCAATCTTGCCCCAATCGTTGAACTGGATACCGAGCTTGAAGGTCCCCTTGGTCTCACGAACAAACTCCGCTTCATTAATGCCCAACAGGCGGTTGAAAGCTGAAATGTGCGGAACCGTCGCCTCACCAACCCCGATCAGGCCAATCTCTTCGGATTCAACCAATTGAACCTGGATGTCCGTGCCGAATGACTTGGAGATAGCTGCAGCGCTCATCCACCCGGCCGTTCCACCACCGATAACCGCGACGGTTTTTATGGGGCGTTTGGCCTGTTGCAAAGTCATTGGATGTCCAGCGAAGGAAGAGGAAATAAGGGCTCGGCGCTCAGGCTGAGCTTAAAAATTATTCGACGGATAATAGTGTGAAAAATCGCGCTGCACCAGCACAGCGGGTAAAAGCAGATTGGCTTGAGTTCCGCGGAATATAATCAACTGACTATAAGTACGCCTGGTAGTGGTTAGGTTCCGGCATTTGCGCGAATGCAAATGCCGGAACCCATTCCATACTAGAACTTAGCGCCTGTCGAGAGTCTGACCGTAAAGGGCGATCCAACGATGGGGCCGTTTTTGGTGTAAACAGGTTTCGCACCGAAGCTCGGGAAGTAGACCGAATTCGGATCGTAGTTGACCCAATTGAACAGGTTCAGGACGTCCGCCCGCACATAACCGTCAACGCCGCTAGGCAGCTTGAAGTTCTTTGAGATCTGCAGGTCGATCTCTTTGTAGCCGATGGTATCCTTCGGTCGTTCGCTGACGATTGTCTGAACGCCGCCGCCATAGCTGTTACAGACGGAGACGCCGGGTGTCTGGCAGCCGTAAATCTGCATGGCCGATGTGGGCGTTGCCACTGACAGCTTGGCCGCCATCGACATGTCCCAAGGCAGATCGCGGGAGTAGGTCATGACCAGACGATGTTTTGGCACCGCCGTGGACTGCAGGAGCGGGTAGTCGCTGATATTCGGGTAATCGAACAGATATTGGTTGTTACCCACCGAATACGGGTTGATACCGGCGACATTGTTCTGCTTGGCGTCGGAGTAGGTGTAGGAGACGGTCATGCTCCAACCCGATTCCTTGGTGTAAGGCTTTTGCGCCGCCAGACCGAGCTGGAGGTTTTCATCCTTACCGCCGTTATCCCACAGAATGAGCCCGCCAACACCCGGCACGCCCTGGGCGCCCCATTGGCTGCCGTTCTGGAAGTAAGACCCGTCCGCATAACGATTACCCAAGCGTCCGATAATCGAATCGTAGCTGGCGATATAGGATAGGGTGGCCTGCGTGTTCCATTCCCCCAGCGTGTTGCGAATCCCAAGGCTGAACTGGTCCGAATACGGCGTCTTGATGTCGTTATTCAGCAAATCCACTTCGTGCGAAGAGGCATCGGTCTGAAGCGTTGAAAGCCCTGCCGGCGTCAGATAGGACGCGTCCCAAGCATAGCAGTGATGAGCCGGATTGACGTCCGCCGCCGTAAAGCAGGCGCCAAACGCATCCTGGTTTATGGGAGATGGGAAGTAGATCTGCGGGTTATTGTTCAGGGCGACCTTGGTGGTTTCCAGGGCGAGGGTTCTGAACAGATTACGGTTATAAGAGCGGGCATAACCGCCGAAGAGCACACGTCTGCCGTCACCGGTCAGATCATAAGAGAAGCCCAGGCGCGGTGCGAAATTATTCGGCGCCTTCCGATTGGACCCGGTGCTGATATAATTGTCCAGGTTGATGCCGGGGGATCCAGGCTTGTCTGAAATCTGCAGAGCCAGGACTTGCTTATAGGTCAGTGCGGTACCAGGATACAGGCTGTTAATCCCCGCCACAACGTCCGACGGCGTGACATAGTTCAGGTAGGCCGGCACCTCTTCGTGATCCCAGCGCAGGCCGAGATTGATTTCCAAGCGATCATTCACCTGCCAGTCGTCTTGAATATAGGCGCTGAATTGCTTGTCGGTCGTGCTGACGCTTGTGTTGGTATAACCGGGCACAATGTTTGGATATTGAACCAGATAGGGCGTTGCTGAAACGCCGCTCGCCGTGACAGCATAGTAATAGGTCGCGTTGGACTTATCAGAGCTGCCGTCCTGCGTGAACAGATCGATGCTGCCGTAGCTAACGCCTATTTTGAGCGTGTGATTGCCGTATGCTTCCAAATTGGCGAAGGTGAGGTCGTCCTGGAGGGTAAAACCCTTCTGCGAGCTCACCGCGCCAACGCCCGAGCCCGGGCCACCGACATTGATCAGCCCAACGGAGCCAGCGGTGGGGTTGCTCACGCTCGACGCGTTCGGATAGTAGGTATAGGCAAACTGCGGGGAGCCTGTTGTCGTCGACGTCGACGCATTTGTGTCCTGATAGGACAGGCGTAGTTCGTTCACCCAGGCGTCGGCGCTATGCTGCCACCGGATATCCGAACGCTTGACGTTATTGGTGTAAGGCGCCTCAGTCGTTTTCGCGTTCTGGCCGCTGCCGCCGGTAAACATGTCTTCGAGACGATAGTTGAGGCTTGCCTCAATTCTATCGTTCGGGCTGGGCTCAAAGTCGATTTTCGCGAAATACAGATCTTCCGTGAACGGATTGGTCACAGGGCCATATTGGCTCGCGACATTTGCCGGCAGCAACGCCTGGGCCTGCGACAGCGATACACCGGCGCCCGGATAGACGTCACTCTGGTTCGACAGATCCTTGTGTTCCCAGGTGACGAAGAAGTGCATGCGGTCCTTGATGATAGGGCCGCTGAAGGCGAGACCATATTCCTTGCTGGGTGCCTTGCCCTTCTCGGTACCAGACGCCTTTTCAGACGGGTACTTGGCGCGCAAATTCTCGTCGGTATAGGTGCCGAAGATCTCGCCGTGGAACTTGTTGCCCCCTGATTTGGTCTGCGCGATGATGATGGCACTGGCGGCATCGCCATATTCCGCGCTGTAGTTGGAGGTAACGACCTTGTATTCGCCGATGGCGAGCTGAGGGAAGGGGTTGCCCGGATCGCCCGAGCCATTAACACCCGCGCTGCCGGCAAAACCGGAACCGCCCTGGACGAAGTCCTTCTGGGAGACGCCATCGATATAGACGTTGACGGCGGAAGCCAACTGAGCGCCGCCACGCAGCGAGGTATTGTGTGTGCTGCCGCCGTCCACGTTAAATTGCACGCCCGGAACCGTATCGGCAAATTCCATGAAGTTGCGCGTGGCCTGCGGCAGGGCCTGGATGTCGTGCAGAGACACGAACTGATTGACCTGCGACGAACGAATTTCAACAGACGGCCTGCGGCCGGTGACTACGACCGTTGTGGTACCCCCGCTGGCCGCCTTATCCGAACCAAAGTCGTAAACCGCAACAGAGGCCACGGCCACTGAGATGTCAGCCGCTTCCTTGTCGCCAGCCGTAACGTGATAATTACCTGACGGCAGGCCCGCAATGACGTAGGTGCCATCGGCGCTGGCCTTGACCTGGCGCACGGCGCCCGAATTGACGTCTGTCGCCACAACCGTCACGCCAGCCGGCGCCGTTCCGCGCAAAGTGGACCCAGCCGTTTGCGCCCAACCCGCGGTCGGCGCAGTTAACGCGGCCGCAATCGCGAGTACCGCCAACGAACTACCTAGTCTGGTCAGACCGGACGTCGCCTTTTTGCTGGTGTGTCTCATCTTGTTCCACTTCCTCCTGTTTGTGTAATCTTTTTTAAGTTTCGCGCCCTTGTCGGGAACGCGAATTACGGTGCCTGCGCATTGATCCTGCCGGGTCATGTCGTACAGCGGCATCCCCACGGCGTGACCATGGAGTTGGTGCGTGTCTGGCATGCGCATTGGGGGCAAAGCTATCACCAATCATCGCGAAGGCAATGCACATTTGCGCAACATGCGCTGCAACTTTGCGCCCTGTTGTAATTTTGAGACATTGTTACCATCGAGCCTTATTTCGCAAAATCATTCGCCGGGGCGTGCGTATTGCGGCAACCATTTGTTTTTTATTCTATTTAATAGTTTCAACTTTTCGCACCCTCAAAACCCTCACCGCATTCAGGGCTTGATTGTGATGCAAATTTTGCATAACCTGTATGTAATTTGCGGAGAACAACCGCGCAGGGTAAATAGACTGCATGCAAAAAGAAACCGCGCCCCCCGTGACGCTACAACAGATTGCCCTTCAGGCGGGCGTGTCCGTTTCCACCGTGTCTCGCGCCTTGGCTCGCCATCCCGCGATCAGTGAAGAAACGCGCGAACTCGTCCTGAGGCTGGCAAAGGAGAGCAATTACGATATTAAGCGACGCCAGGGAATCGACCATAGCCAGATTATTGTGGTCATGGCAGTTCCAGCCGTCAGTACACAGATGGCGGAACCGTTTCAGTTACGCCTGCTGGGCGGCATTGGAAGCGCCATGCGTGAGCGTCATATCGATTTTTCAATCTCTCATCGCGTCCCAAGAGACGCCGATGGCGTGGCCGAGTTGATGAGCGCTCATCCGACCGGCGGCTTCATTTTTCTTGGGCAGAGCCAGTATCACGAGGCTCTGAACAAGTTCAACAAGCAGGGAAGGGCGCTCGCTGTCTGGGGGGCGCAGCTTGAGGATCAGAATTATTGCTCAGTTGGAACCGATAATTTCTTTGGCGGACAGAGGGCCACGAGCCATCTGCTGAGATTAGGCCGGCGGCGGATCGCTTTTCTCGGCGCCTGCGATGTGGCTGAAATCGAGCAGCGCCTGGCCGGTTACAAATCCGCACTGACAAACCATGGCGTTGAAATGGATGCGTCCCTGATACAGCACACGAAGCTGGTCTATGATTCTGGTTTTGAAGCCGTGAACGATCTTTTGGACCGCGGCGTGAAATTTGATGGCATTGTGTCAGCTTCGGACATGCTGGCCATTGGGGCGATGCGCGCCTTGTCCATGCATGGCATCGTCGTGCCTGACGATGTCTCTGTCGTCGGTTATGACGATATAGACGTTGCCAGTTTTTCGAGCCCGGCGCTCACAACCATTCGTCAGGACGTCCTGAAGGCGGGTCACCTCCTCGTGACGAAGGCCATGCGCCAGCTTGCGGGGCATAATTCGCCATCCGAAAGGCTGCAAACGGAGCTCATCGTCCGCGGCTCTTGCGGAGGCTAATACCGTTTGAGAGTGACACCGCACTTGGCGGGCATACCGGCCACTTATAGACTAGCCATCTAAAGAAAAGAAGGGCGCACCCGAATGGGCACACCCCTCTCACATCTCAAAAGGTTCCAAACCCCTTGATCAGTTGTACTTGAACCGCAGGGACAGGCCGAGATAACGGCCTTCATCGCGGATATCGCGCACGAACGCTCTGCCCGGCTCATAGGTGTGGAAGTTGTGGAACGGCTGGGCCAGAATATTCGAGACGTCGAGGTTGATCGTGTAGAAGTCGTTCGGTGAGTAGCTGAACGAATAGTCCAGGCGGTTCACCGCTTCCGTGCCTTCCCCTTCGACGCCGGCGTTACGATTGTCGTATCCGTTTATCCAGCGCGAACGGCCGTTATATGAGAGGCGTGTCGAAATCTTGCCCTTCTCGTAAAACAGCGCCAGATTATAGCTCCAGTTGGATACACCCGGAATTTTGACCATTGCACCGGTGCTGTCGATCGTGGCGGGCAACTGGTTATAGGCATCGATATAGGTCAGGTTCGCCTGGACGCCGAAACCACTCCAGGCGTCGGGCAGGAAGTCGAGGAAGGTCTGTCCCGCGATTTCGATGCCCTTGATCTTGCCGTCGCCGGCATTTTCAGGCCGGGAGACTTCCAGAACTCCATAGACCGGATCATTCGTCCGGGTCGTATAGTTATTAATGAAGCCGTTTACTTTGTGGTAGAATACGGCCACGCTCGCCGAAGTGTTTGGCGACGGATAATATTCCCACGTTATATCGTAGTTGGATGACGTCAAAGGCTTCAGATCCGGGTTACCCGCCGAACCATAGGCGTCCGCGGCAGTTGGACTTGGCGTACCGGTATACTGCGAAATACTGAGGGCAGGATTGAGCTGGCTAAAATCTGGGCGCGTACGCGTCTTGGTAATGCCCAAGCGAATCTGCATGTCGTTGGTTGGCCGCAGGCGCATGCTCACGTTCGGAAGCACATCGATATAGTTCTGGGTGATGCTCTTCGGAATACCTTGCTGGACCCCGCCCCACGTCACGCTCGAAAAGCCGCTATATTTGCCGACCGTATTGACGACGCGCACGCCGATGTTGCCGTCGACATCCGAATTGAAGAAGTGCGATTCGTAACTCCCCTGGAGATAGGCGGTGCGGGTCGCTTCCTTAGCCGTGAAGCCTCGGTAAGGATTATACCCCATAAGATCGGGTGCCCAGTTCGCTATGCCACCGACGTCCTTGAGTTGCGCCATGGCGGCGCGGGTTTCAGCAAGGAGAACCTGACGATTGCTGACAATCCCTTCACGCGACGGCTGAAGATAGTTGCGGAAGCCTTGCTCATTACCGCGGAAGGTATCCTGAGTGAGAGACAGGTCGCCGACGCCGATCGACGTGAATGGAATCGCGAGCGGGAGGGTCCAGCCGTAACGATCGTTGCTTTCGAGGAATGCGTTACGGTCGGAGTATCGCAGCCCCGCCTTGATCTGCTTGAAGATACCCCAGTCGGTGTCGTAGACCGCGTCGCCACGCCACTGGATGCCGTTGCCGCCCACCTTGTAAATGCTCTCGTAATAACCGCGCCAGATGTACTTGCTGGCGTCTGACACGTCCAGTCCGACCGCCGTCCACGCTGCCCCGCCGCCTGCGGTGTAATTGATGTTGATCGGATAAGAGGTGTTGAGTGCCGAATCGAGGCTCCACGACGAGTTCGAATAGACGCTGTTCGTATAAGCCAGATCAGTCGACAGCTTCAGCTTGCCGCTGGTGAAGCTGCCGCCTACCGCGATCTGCTGCGTGTCGGTGCGGTCGTAGCCGGTCGAGCGGTAGAACGAGATCGGCTCACCACCGGTATTGGTCATGCTCTGGATCTTGTTGGTACCGTCTTCAAACACCACGTTCGTCTTCGTGCCGCTCCACAGCGGCGCCTGCGCCCAGTCATTGGAATGTTCAGCGCGATAGGCCTGCCAGAGCAAGTCCGCATAGAGGTCGACCTGCGCGTTCGGTTTCCACTGCAGCGTGGCATTGGCGGATGGCCGCCAGCGATGGCCTGTATCCATGTACACGCCGACGGCATCAGGATATCTGGCGGTCTGCCCGGCCACAGTATTGGTTGCGATATATCCGGTCGCCCAGCGCACGGCATTGCGGAAATCCTGTTCCGTGTAGGACAGGTTTAACAGGGCGCCAACTTCGCCGGCGCCGGTATTCCAGCGGTCGGTGATCAGTACGTTGCCATTGGTGTTGAACTTTTTATTCTGATCATTGTAGGTTTCGCGGATCGCACCGTCGATTTCAAACCCTTTGAAATCGAACGGACGGCGCGTACGCACATTGATGAGGCCGGCAAGACCAGGCTCCAGCAGGTCCGCAGACCCCGACTTGTACACTTCCATGCCCGCCAACGCGCCGGAGGGGAAATCCTGAAGCTGTACACGACGCAGTTCGGCCGTCGAGATGTCGCGGCCGTTGACCGTCGTCGCCACATCCGGCAGGCCCCGTACCAGGACGCCACTGCCTTCATCGCTGCCGTGAACAATCTGGATACCTGGCAGGCGCGCCAGCGATTCGGCTGCGTTGACGTCCGGGAGCTTCCCGATGTCTTCGGCGACAACGGCATCGACGATTGAGTCAGAACGGCGCTTGATCTGTTGCGCAGACCGAAGACTGGCCCGGTAGCCTTTGACAACAACGAGGGTCGAATCCCCCTTCCCATCCGTAGACTCGGCCGTGGACTGCCCCTTGGTGGCGCCGGCTTGCGTTGCGGCATCTGGAGCCGATTGGGCAAAGGCAATGCCCTGTGCCGCCAACAGCATGATCGACGCAGACGCAAGCAAGCGAATTTTGGATTTCATATGTTCCTCCTGGATTTTTTATAAAGGCCGCTGATGGGGTGCGTGCTCTTGAATTTATTTGTAAGACAATATGATTTAATTTCTACCCATGATTTTTCAAATCTGACTAAATTGTAATGGATGTGCTTAAATTGTAACAGGGTGAGGCGACCACCCCAAAAAGAGCGCGACTTAGGATGTGGAATGGGCGTGCAGATATTATATCTAATATAAAAATCAACTAGATATGAGAGGCTTGAGGCGTCGCATCAAAACGATCAACAAACACGTCCCTCCCCTCGCTTCAGTCAGAGGCAAGCATTTGCAAGTTAAATCATATTATTATAAGTGATTATAGATTTTAAAGCCGATTAGTGAGGCGCGAAATTACGCATACCATTGCTAGATCCGGTTCAACTCAACAGCTTCTGAACCGCCGCCCACGTAAATTGGACGATCAGACTTACTACGGCGACGAGCGCTACATTCAGGCCTTCGCCAAGACGCGGTCGGCCCGCGCGAGGCTTTCCACCCGCGGGCCTCGAGCCATCTAAGCTTTTACAAGCCCAGGCAAATCCCATATTTCATTGGCGCCGCCCGCCAATGTGCGTTCCGCGCTTTCATGCAGGTCCAGGACGACAACTTCGTTTTCGCCCGCCTTGAGCCAGGGCCCGGGTACAAACATTGCGCGCTGCGGCCCAACCGACCAGTGGCGGCCAAGATTGTGCCCGTTGACGAAGACGTACCCTTTTCCCCAACCCCGCATATCAAGGAAAGTGAATCCCGGCTTTTCGACCGAGAACGTCCCGCGATAAAACGCAGGTCCATCCGGAGCCTGTGCGCTGAAGGTCAGGCCCGTAGGGCTATCCATTGGCAGGCCATATTGCGCCCATCCCTCCAAAGGTGTCCCGTTTAGGGTGACGCCACCGATAAGGCCCTTTTGGTCGCGGCCGATATTCTTGCCGTAGTTACAATGACCATGAGTATCGACCAAGACATCGAGCACAGCGCCTTTCGGCAAGTCCACTGAGACAGAGGTTTCCTTCAAACGCCGGTCGAGGGTAGCTACGGTCTTGCCGTTTATCCGCACGAGGGCGTAATCGCGAACATCGCCGAATTTGAGCTCGCCCTTGGCCGCGACCTTTGCCTGATAGCGATAGAGCATTAAGCCGTGCATCTGTCCCAAGGCGTCCAAAGATTTAGGCGTCTTCTGAAGGGTCGACTTTAACAGTAACTGATCAAGCGGCGCCGCCTGCTTCAGGCGGAAACGCGGTATAATTGCCGGAATTTCCGGTTCAGGAAGCGGTGAGAACGCCGAGGCGGGCAAGTAGTTCTTCAGCAGGGCGGACACCGCCTCATACTTGGGCGTCGGGCGCCCCGCTTCGTCCAGTATGGCGTCATAATCATAACTGGAAATATCCGCCGCATAGCCCTTGTTGTCCCAGTTGGCGCCCGCATACCAGGCGAAGGAGGTTCCCCCATGCAGCATGTAGAAGCTAATGGACATCTTGTGGTCGAGCATCCACTTCAGGCTGGCGATCAGCGGCGGAATTTCCATCGTGGCGTGAAGGTCGCCAAAGGCATCAAACCAGCCGCCCCACAGTTCGGAATTAAAGAACGGACCGTCCGGACGCACTTTCGCGCGGGCAGCGAATTCCTCCTCCGCCTTGTAGTTTGTGCCGAAATTAATGCCCGCTACAACACCGGGAATGGAGCCATTGGCAATAAACTGCGATGGGTCAGCGGTATAGAGCAGGCCGGAGAAGCCGGCGTCACGCTCAGCCTGCATGACCTCAGCCATGTAAGCATGGTCCGCGCCAAAGGCGCCGTATTCGTTTTCGACCTGAGTCAGAATGATCGGGCCGCCACTGTCGATCAGAAGCGGAGTCAATTCCTGACCGAGTCGCTTAAACCAACGCTTCATTGGCTCAATGAATTTTGGATCGCTTGTCCGCGCAATACCGGTTTCCTCGGGAAACAGCCATGCTGGCAATCCGCCGCCATCCCACTCGGCGCATACGTAAGGCCCAGGGCGTAAATTGACCCAAAGGCCTTCCTCGTGAGCCATCCGAACATAGGCGGCAATATCGAGATTGCCGGAAAAGTCGTAAACCCCGGGCGCCGTTTCATGTACGTTCCAGAACACATATGTGGTCAGGGTGTTAAGCCCTAAAGCTTTCAGTTTGCGCAGCCGGTCACGCCAGTATTCACGGGGAATACGTGGATAGTGCATTTCGCCGGCAAGTATCTGAAACGGCTTGCCATCCAACATGAACTGGTCGCCTTCGACCGTGAATCGCGGTTTGACAGCGGAAGCCGAAGCGGCCCCAAAAACGGCGAGGCTTGCGCCCATGGCGGCCACGGACGCAACAAAGCCACGTCTGTTCAGATGATTTGAATCCATTTTGGCGCTTCTTCCTGCTCAATACGTCTTATATGCCCTGCCCTGCGCAACACCCCTGGAGCCTTGCGGCAAGGCCAGTGGGACGAGTCCGAAATACGTTTCGCTGCCCAGAGCAGAATATTATTTAAGTGCGATTTATTTAAGCGACATCATGGCGCTTCGCCTTAGCTAGCAGCGCACAACGCCCCCCATAATATCGCAATATTGCCTTTTGCGCGCATCGTTTTGATTGAAACCCTTGATGCGCCCTGTCGATTAATAGTCATACAATCGAATTTTTGCAATTATAAATGTGATTTTATAAAAAGAATAAGCGCGCTGAGTTGGCAATGGGAGATCACACTTTGCCCATCTTACCGCACCAGGCTGTGCGCTTAAGCCCAGCCTGTGAACCACTTATCCTTTATTTGACGGAGTCTCACGCCGCTTTTGCGAACGACGGGTGTCTTCCAGGGCGAATCGGACAAGAGACTCCATCGACCAGCGCGCGGCCCGACCATTGCCGGCCTCAATGGCCTCAAAAACACGATAGTGATCCTGCCAGCTATTTCGGGCGTCCTTTGGATCCGATGATTTCAGCCGCGTAGACCAGGCGATCGCGGCAGCAATTGAGCTGTTAAGAGAAATCAGCACCTCATTTTTGGTCGCGACCAGCAAGGTCTTGTGGAAGTCGATATCCGCAAGGCGCCCCGTCTCGGTGGCCAGGGTTTCAACCCGCATCACTTCCATCGCATGCCGCATGCGATCCAACTCCTCCGCCGTTCGGCGCTCGGCGGCCAGCTCAGCCGCTGCGGGCTCATTGATCAGCCTCAACTCAAATAGACCATCGATGAAGTCATCCGTGGGCGTCGTCTCAAACATCCAGCCCATAACTTCGGGGTCGAGCAGGTTCCATTGTGTGCGATCGCAAACACGGGTGCCGCGTTTGGGGCGACTTTCAACAAATCCCTTTGCCGACAGAATCTTTAGCGCCTCCCTGTAGGGAGTCCTCGAAATATTGAGCGCTTCGCTGGAATCCAACTGATATGGCAAAATGTCCCCGGGCTTATAGACGCCACGCAGTATGTCTACGGCCAGACGATGGGCAAGCGTGCCGTGGAGACGCCCGGTCGACACGGCCTCCTCGTAGGTTCCTTCCGACAAAACCTCTTCTTCGCCAGCGTCCTCATGTTCCTGCATTCGTCCACCCCAGTCTTTTCCATAGGCTTTATGATTTAGGTTCGCGATAGACACAAGATGTCAAGCCCTTGGCAGGTTGTGTCCGCTCTACCGTCGCCCCCCATCTACAGGACGAAGCACGAAGGTTGTGACCGATTTGGGCGGCACGACAAGCCCGCCGCTATCAAGCGCGCGTTCGGCACATAGGCTTTGCGCATGATGGGCGGCATCTGTGACCGTGGTGGATACATTGTAAGTCAAGCCCGCATGTAGCGATGGCAGGCTCAGCATCAGATGTCGCGAATAGAGTCCCGGATTGACGTGCACCACAACCACGGTCTGATTGTCCGGCCGAAGGGCGACAACCGTGTCGGTGTCATCGACAGGAATGAACCTGTCGCCCGGCCGTATAAACCGCGAAAAATTGGCCATGGCCCAGTATTTTGTCGTGATGTTTATCTGAGGCGCAGCCGTGTCGTCGTAATTCATTTTTATGAGCCCCCAATCAGAGCCTGGCGATGGCGGCTTTGCCTCGTTCTCAACCGCCTGCCACAATACCCATCCGACCGGCCTCAGGCGATTAATGTCGCTCACGATCTGCTCCCCCAAGGCGAGCGCGGGACGCATATCATCAAAGGCCTGAGGCACATTTGGCGGCGACAGATCGACTTCGGACATCCACAGACGCTTGCCGGTAGCCTGGGCAATATCGCGGATAGCTGTCTTTCCGGTGGTATCGTAACTATGCACATTAATCTGGTCTATGGCATCGATCGCTGTCTGATCGAGGCCAGCCCAGTCCTCGACAAAGGTCTGGGCGTTGGTTTCGTCCATCGCAGACAGGGTGGTTGTCAGCCCTCGGCTTCGCAATGCCTTGGCAACCGCCGTCAGGATTGTCGCCTGATGCGCGGGCGACCAATGCGCCCCTTCCTGCGTGTTGTCTGCGTACCAGTAGGGGGTATTGGGCTCATTTATGGGTGACAGGGTGCGGAAATGAATATGGTGACGCTGCTCAAGTTCCGCTGTGACCCTTACCAGGTAATCGGCAAAAATCTCTTCATTTCCCGGTCGCAGATTGTCGACCAAGCCGTCAAGGTTTCCTGAGACCCGTCCGCTGACCGTCATGAAATACGGCGGAGAGTTCGAAAACGCCTCAAAAATCTGATCCTCTCTGGGCACACGCTCGCGGATGGCGCCCAGCCACCAGCGCTGCCCCGGGTCCGCCGACCAATCCCATTGCGATGGATCATCCGGATGCCACCAGTCATTGCCCGATGCGCCCGATGGCCGTTTCCAGAAGCCCGAAATATCGGCTCCAGTGCGCAGATAAGCTTTCCCCTCAGGCGCATTGCCGCCGCCAATATTATATCTGGCGATATTAAATCTGAGACCGCTCTCACCGTATAGCAGGTCAGCCAGCCTATCCCGCTGGGCCGAACGCAGCCTCCCCGTCACATTCGCGAACCAGGCAAGGGCTGTTCCCCACCCTTCAAAAGACTTTCCGGGCTCTGCCCATTTGGGCGACACGGCGACCTTGACCTGTTGATCCGTCCGCGCGGCAAGACAGGCCGTCTCATCTGGTACAGCAAATGCATTCGGGGCCACTAAGCTTCCCAAGCAAACGGCGCAAATTGCCAGAATGGCGAGCCTATTCGGCGATTTCGCAAGCAATCCAAGAGACCCATACTTTGACATTATATCTCCACGAGGCCCGGCCTGTGGCCAGCTCTCTCAATTCCACGCATTCAGGACAAGTTCCCCGCGCATGGCTGCCTCCGAAAGTCCCGATATACAAAATCGGATAACGGGGATGCGGCACATACGCGGGGCGACGATGAAGAAGCCTTCAGTCGAGTCAGGGAGTGGGTCAAAGAGTTACCTCTTCGGCGTCAGAACGCTGAAAATGCCGGTCACTGGCAAACTCAGCAGCGACTCCACTAGGGAAGAATGGAGTCATCAAACACCGATGATAATAAATCACATTTAATATTTGGCAAGTCAATTACACCATTTTTTTCAGCCACGTTTCTCGCCCTTAGCTATCGGCGGCAAAGCCGCAAACCATGCGCGCAGACCAAGACAGGATTATATTCTTTAGGAAAATCAGGCCGCCATATTGGTCGCCGATCAAACGCTTGCCGCTAAAGACCTATTCATAGGGTCAGGAACGTCCCGACCACCTATACAGCAAACTGTCATTTGCTATAAAAAATGTGACTATAAAAAACAATCTATTGAAACCTTTGCGCTCGGCGTATTGAAACAAATCTGTGTTCTCCCACCTTACCCGCCGCTGAATTTTCAGCTACGGCTAAAGAAACCACTTCCACTGACACGCAAGGCAGGACAGGCCCGCAATGACAGCGAATAGCTTATCGGCTGTCGATATCGCGATCACTATCGCTTACGCTATCGGTATTTTCGTCCTTGCCCAATACGTTACGCGCCGTCGGCCCGAATTACAGACAAGCACGGAGGGCTACTTTTTCGCTGGCAACCAGCTTCCGTGGTGGGCGATCGGCGCCTCACTGATTGCCGCAAATATTTCTGCCGAACAAATCATCGGGATGTCAGGGTCGGGATTTCGTATTGGCCTTGCAGTGGCTTCGTATGAATGGATGTCGGCGGCGACGCTGCTGCTCGTCGGTAAATTCGCCCTGCCTGTCTTTTTCAGCAGTGGCATTCGGACGATGCCTGGATTTTTGGCTCAGCGATTCGGGCCAAGCGTCAGATACCTCATGGCCGTATTCTGGCTGGCCCAATACATACTGATAAATCTCACAGCCATACTCTGGCTGGGCGGAACCGCTATCACCACGGTGACAGGCATGGACCCTATGCTCGCGGTCATTCTGCTCGGCTGCTTTTCCCTGGCGTATCAGTTGTCCGGTGGTCTCAAGGCTGTCGCGCTGACGGATATCGTGCAGGTGTCGCTGCTCACGCTTGGCGGTCTCATCATTGTCGCGGTGACATTGTCCCGTATCGGCGGACACCCGTCCCCAGCAGGCGTCATAAGGGGTGCCAGCGAATTGATACGTCAGTTCCCCGAGCACTTCAAAATGATCCTGCCAAAATCAAGCCCGTACTACAAAGACCTGCCCGGGATTGCCGTATTGGTCGGGGGCATGTGGATCATGAATATCTCTTACTGGGGATTCAATCAGTATATCATCCAGCGCGCCTTGGCGGCGAAATCATTGTCTGAGGCGCAAAAAGGTATCGCATTTGCCGGCTACCTCAAACTGCTCATGCCGTTGATCGTCGTCGTGCCCGGCATGGCAGCCCTTATCCTGGCTCCGGACATCAGCCGGTCCGACCAAGCCTACCCAACCATGATGACGCTATTGCCGACGGGATGCCTGGGCCTGGTTTTTGCCGCGCTCGTAGCGGCGATTGTCGCTTCGTCTGCGTCCAAGATAAACTCGATCGCCACCATCTTCACAATGGATATCGTAAAGCCTCTTAATCCGACCATCCCTGATGGGAGACTCGTGGTTATAGGCCGCTTCGCTTCGGCGGCTGCGCTTCTGACCGCCATTATAGTCGCAAAACCGCTGCTTGGCAGCTTCGACCAGGTCTTTCAATTCGGGCAAAGCCTGACGGGCTTTTTCGCCCCCGCCATTGTGGTCATATTCGTGCTCGGTATGGGATGGCGACACTGCACAACCGCCGGCGCCTTCTCCGCCGTTGCCGTAGGCTTCGCGGCCTCCTGCATATTTTATCTGGTGTCCTACCTTCATCAGCACCCCTCGCCAGATACGGTTTCACACTGGGTGGTCGGCCACCTGCCGGATATGCCCTTCCTCAATCGCGTCGGATGGGTCTTCTGGATATCGCTTGTAACCTGTATCGGCGTCTCGCTCCTCACGGACGAGCCCCCATCCGAGACCACTATCGACCTCGGCAAAATTGATTTCAGGACGTCGAAATCATTCAACGCGGCCGCCCTGGGGATAATTCTTATATTGACCGCGCTCTACGCGATTTTCTGGTAATCCCGCCCAAGTCTAGAAATGTATATAATAAATCATATGATATATGCGAAAATTTAGAGAACCTGTACAACCATCACCTAAATTCCTTATGAATTGCCATTGACGCACATTATATAATGCGATTTTTATGGCGGATTGATATTCATCGTGATAACGCTATCAGCCTAATCTCGCCCCCAATATTCCGATAGAAGGTCCCATCGTGGCGAAGAGCCGAGTGCAGCCGGCAGAAATTGTCTCCTCACTTGAAACAAACGTAGCCAAGCCGACGCTTGCGCTGCGACGGACGTTAATTCGCCAAGCGGTGTTTTATGCCCTGCTATGCGCCGGGATGGGTGCCAGCCTGCCATTTATCCCCTTGTGGCTGGGACACAAGGGGATGTCGGCCGGGCAAATCGGCTGGATACTCGCAGTCCCTTTGCTTGGCCGGGCCATCACGGGCCCCCTCTCCGGCATTTGGGCAGACAGATTTAAAAAATACAGAACCCCGATTATGTACCTGGGCCTGCTTTCGGCGCTTTCCTACGGCATGATGGGGCTGGGGACGGGGTCAAGCCAGGCCCGCTTCATCCTCTATATGGCCCTCTACGGGCTGGGCTACACAGGTATATCCAGCATCACGCCGCTACTGGATGCCATGACCTTGCAACTATCGCGATCCGAGCGATTTGCCTTTAGCACCGCCAGGGCCGCCGGCTCAGCTTCATTTATATTTGCCAATATTTGTCTTGGCTATCTGCTGCAGACCGCCGGCATAAACGCAGTCCTTGTATGGACAGTGATATCGGCGTCAACTGTGGCCATAGGCGCCAGATTTATCCTTCCGTCTCATTTCCGGCTTGATCCGACGCTCACCCCAAGCGAGCAGTTTGCGCCTCGGGTTCGATTGGCGACACTGGTTCGCAACAGGGATTTCATCTTGGTGCTGGCGGCCGTCGGCTGCCTTCAGGCCGCGCACAGCTTTTACTATGCCTTTTCGACCATCATCTGGGAAAAAGCCGGCCATAGTTCAACTATCTGCGGCCTCCTGTGGGCAGTGGCGGTTTTGGGTGAACTTCTTTTCCTGGGTTTCGGCGGTCCCCTTCGGCGACGCCTCGGCCCATGGCGACTCTTGATACTTGGCGCCGCCGCAGGCGTTTTGCGCTGGGCCTTATTGGCAAACGTATCGGAGCTCTGGCTCCTCTGGCCGTTACAGCTTCTGCATAGCCTGAGCTTCGTGGCGGTTTACCTGGCAGGTCTGGAGCTTATTTTCCAGGTCGTCCCCGCGGGCTACGAAGGCCTCGCGCAATCCATAAATTCGGCCTATGCCAGTGGCGTCATGACAGGCATATGTACCTTGCTTTCCGGCATGTATTTTGATCATCTGGGCGTTAGCGGCTATTACCTGATGGCTGTGCTGGCGGGATTTGGCCTGATAATTTCAATTTGGCTTTTTTTCCTTCGCAAACAAGAAGCATCTCTGAACTCTCCATAGTTGAGACCGCTCTGACGGTATAGCAGGCATTGCGCAAAGCGTAACAGGTGTACATTATCTTCAGATGACCAAGACGCGCATCATGTACGTGGAGAACAAATCTGAATCGCTTAACGGCGAAGCTCGGATCGGGCGTGTCACGTTGTCGAAGACTGGCAAGTCATTGACCTACCAAGGGCGAAACTTTCAAAGCCTAAAAGGGAACGGATTCAGGGCCAACTACTACGACATTGAAACGGGCGAGGAATTCTGGATTTCCGGCCCCCGCAAAGATGGTCAGGATCGCTTATATGGCGGCAACATTCCGCCCGTCGAAATCGACGCAGATATAGCTGACGAATATTGGTCAAAAATTAGAGGCAAGTGAAAGAGCGGGCCCCTAGCCGCTTGGGGATATAAGGATTTCAGCATCCACAGCGTGATGAGCGCCTGCTCTCCATCTGTCCGCAGGTAGATCCTGGTCATCCGGGCATAAAAACACCCGCTAGGCTTTCACCTAACGGGTTGTTTTATTTTGTATTT